>NZ_JAMTCN010000080.1 GCF_024171865.1 Prauserella aidingensis
GGTTAGGGGTGGCGGGCCGCAGAGACCAGCGGAAAGCGACTGTTTACTAAAAACACAGGTCCATGCGAAGACGCAAGTCGAGGTATATGGACTGACGCCTGCCCGGTGCTGGAACGTTAAGAGGACCGGTTAACCACTTCGGTGGTGAAGCTGAGAATTTAAGCGCCAGTAAACGGCGGTGGTAACTATAACCATCCTAAGGTAGCGAAATTCCTTGTCGGGTAAGTTCCGACCTGCACGAATGGCGTAACGACTTTCCGGCTGTCTCAACCACAGGCCCGGCGAAATTGCACTACGAGTAAAGATGCTCGTTTCGCGCGGCAGGACGGAAAGACCCCGGGACCTTTACTATAGCTTGGTATTGGTTTTCGGTTCGGCTTGTGTAGGATAGGTGGGAGACTGGGAAGCTGACACGCTAGTGTTGGTGGAGTCGTTGTTGAAATACCACTCTGGTCGTGCTGGGAATCTAACTTCGGACCATGATCTGGTTCAGGGACAGTGCCTGGTGGGTAGTTTAACTGGGGCGGTTGCCTCCTAAAGGGTAACGGAGGCGCCCAAAGGTTCCCTCAGCTTGGTTGGTAATCAGGTGTTGAGTGTAAGTGCACAAGGGAGCTTGACTGTGAGACTGACGGGTCGAGCAGGGACGAAAGTCGGGACTAGTGATCCGGCACCTCCTGGTGGAAGGGGTGTCGCTCAACGGATAAAAGGTACCCCGGGGATAACAGGCTGATCTTGCCCAAGAGTCCATATCGACGGCATGGTTTGGCACCTCGATGTCGGCTCGTCGCATCCTGGGGCTGGAGTTGGTCCCAAGGGTTGGGCTGTTCGCCCATTAAAGCGGCACGCGAGCTGGGTTTAGAACGTCGTGAGACAGTTCGGTCCCTATCCGCCGCGCGCGTAGGAGACTTGCGGAAGGCTGTCCCTAGTACGAGAGGACCGGGACGGACGAACCTCTGGTGCGCCAGTTGTCCCGCCAGGGGCATGGCTGGTTGGCTACGTTCGGAAGGGATAACCGCTGAAGGCATCTAAGCGGGAAGCCTGTTCCTAGATGAGGTCTCCCACCCCGTTGTGGGTTAAGGCCCCCAGTAGATGACTGGGTTGATAGGCC
>NZ_JAMTCN010000001.1 GCF_024171865.1 Prauserella aidingensis
GCGGATGGCTGTGTTGGGGCGGCGTCGGGTGCGGCCGAGGTCTGTGGGTTGGCCGGTGGCGGGGTCGCAGAGGACGGTGCGCCAGGTGCTGTGGGTGTTGGTCATGATCTCGCGGGCGATGGCGGCGGGGATGGGGCCGTAGCCGTCGAGCTGGCAGCCGTGTTCGGAGATGGACAACGCGGTGTCGATGGGCAGGTGCAGATACACGGTGGCCGCGGCTTCGGGTATCTGCATGCCGGGGGTGTTGCCGAGGAGCAGGTCGGCGGTGATGTCGGCGCGGAGTTGGTCGAGGGTGCGGGTTTCGCCGTTGCGGCGTAGCGCTCGGGCCATGGCGTCCACCCGTGCGTAGCAGGCGGAGGCGACTTCCGCTGGTAGGTCGGCGGTGAGGCGGGATTGGACGTTCGGCCCGTGGTCCAACTCGAGCCGACGGCCGCGGCGGGCGATGCGGGCCCGGGCGGTTTGTCCGCCGGGGTCGACGTGTTCGACGAGGCGGGCGGCGTGCCGGGCGAGGTTGCGGGGTTGCCACGAGGTGGCCGGCGCGGTGGCGAGTTTGTCGGTCAGTAGTGCGTCGACCTGGCGGGCGTGCTGGTCGGACAGGGGTTCGGTGGCGGCCAGGACGCGGCGGGCTCCGTAGAGCTCGACCTGCCCGCGTTGCATGGCTGCCAGGACGTCGGGCATGCGCCGGGTCAGGTCGACGGCGTTGCGGATCCGCCGCTCGACCTCCACGGGCGAGACCCGCAGTTCGGGGGCCAGTTCGTCGGCGATCTCCCGCCATGCACGCTCACCGGCGCCGAGTGAGGCGAGCAGCACCATCTCCTCGGCATCGACCTGCGCGCGCCGTGCCCGCACCGACGCGGCCGCAGCAGCGATATCCCCAGAACCAGTCACGCCACCATACTAACGAACACATATTCGAATCACTATCGCTCAATGGTGTGCACCTTGTGGCGAGTGCCTTCCCGTCGACCTGCCACGGCCACCATCACGCCGCAGGCAGGGCGCAACCCAGAGCCCTACAGGAACACACGCGACCGACCTTGCGCCCTGAATGCGGCGTGATACCCACACACCGGTCGACGGGAGGGCGCGAGCGCGGTGCCCATCCCGGAGACCTGCCCAGCCGGCGAGGCGAAGAACCCCGGTAACCGCACCACGCCACGGCTCGCTGTCGCGACCCTGCCGTGGAGACGGAGAACCCGGCGCGAAGATCCCGCGATCCCTCGCTCGCGGCACCCGCAACACGGACGCAGTGCCCCGCCGTAGGTCGACGAATCTTGCGAAACAGGAAACCGTGACCCCCGAATTCCCGTCGCACGATGTCCCGTGAACCCCGTACCGTCCGTCCGGTGGCGAACCAGCGAATCGATCTCGTCGGCACGCGTGTCGGACTCCGTGAGTTCACGCGCGACGATCTCGACGGCGTGTACCGGATCGTCGGCGACGAACGCGTGACGTCCCACCTCGCCTTCGACGCGCGCACCCGAGACGAGGCCGGGTCCATGCTGGACGAGATCATGGAGCGTGCCCGGGCCGAACCGCGGTCGGAGTACCACCTCGCGGTCACCGCGAAGGGGGAGAGCACCTCGGACGAGGTCGTCGGCTTCGTCCGACTGGGCCTCACCGGCGTTCGGGCCGCGAAACTGGGCTACGCCGTCGCGGCCGACCACCACGGCCGGGGGTATGCGACCGACACCGTTCGCACCGTGTTGGGGCTGGCCTTCGGCCCACTGCAGCGACACCGGGTGTCCGCTGCCGTCGGGCCCGACAACGCGGCGAGTCGCGCCGTCGTCCAGCGCACCGGCTTCACCCGCGAAGGTGTATTGCGTGATCACGTCTTCACCAACGGAGCCTGGCGGGACTCGGTGCTCTACTCCCTGCTCGTCGACGAGTGGAACGCTCGCCGGGGGTGAACACGTGGTGTTCGACGCCTCCGTGTGCGACGCCGGGCGCCCGCATACGGTGACGTCCATGGCACGGGTGCGGCAGGTCAGCGGTGGTGGGAAGGCGGTCGAGGTGGAGCCGGAACGGCTCGCCGGCTGGTTCGACCGGTTCGCCGCGCGCAACGGTGGGGCCGCGTCGACGCGGGTGACGTCGACGCGGGTGGTCGTGACCGCCGGTGACGGCACGACGGCCGCCGTCGACGTGCCGTTCCCGCCGCTGGAGACCGGTCACGGCGACCGTGAGGGCCTCGCCCTGGGCGCGCTCGTCGACCACGCGGGCGTTCGCAGGCGGATCGGCCTGCTACTCGTGCGGCTCGGTGCGCACAGCGTCGGGATCGCCGAGGGGGCGGACGTCGTCGCCTCGCGGACCGACCGGCACCTGGTGCACGGGCGCAGCGCCGCGGGTGGCTGGTCGCAGCAACGCTTCGCCCGGCGCAGGGACGGCCAGGCCCGGCAGGCACTGCGCGCGGCGGCCGACGACGCGGCCGACGTCCTCGGCGCTGCGGCGTCCGAACTGGACGGTGTGGTGCTCGGCGGTGACCGGGCGGCCCTGGACGAGCTGCGCGACGACCCGCGCCTACGGCCGGTTTTCGCCATTGCCTCGTCCCGCGTGCTCGACGTGGCCGAGCCGCGCCGCGCCGTGCTGGACGAGGCGGCGCGGCGGGCGCGAGCCGTCGAGGTCGTCGTCCGGTGACGGCGGTCACCGGGGCCGAAACCCCGTTGCGGGCGCCCCGTACACTCGGATCCGTGGTCGTTCTGCTGGAGTAGCCCTCACGCCGTGCCCGTGCGCCTGCGCCCCGTGTGTGCGCCGCACGCGCAGCGGCCTGCACGGACGTCTCCACCTTCCGAACCGACGCCACGGAGTTTCCTGTGATCACGGCTACCGGCCTGCAACTGCGCGCGGGCTCGCGCATCCTGCTCGACGACACGACCCTGCGGATCCAGCCCGGCGACCGCATCGGCCTGGTCGGCCGCAACGGTGCGGGCAAGACCACCACGCTCAAGGTGCTCGCGGGCGAAGGGGAGCCGTACGCGGGCGAGGTCACGGTCGGCGGCGAGGTCGGCTACCTGCCGCAGGACCCGCGTGAGGGCGATCTGTCGGTGCTGGCGAAGAACCGCGTGCTGTCGGCCCGCGGGCTCGACAAGATCCTCCGCGACATGGAGAAGGCGCAGACGGCGATGGCCGAGCTCGTCGACGACGGCGAGCGGGACAAGGCCGTGCGCAAGTACGGCAGGCTCGAGGAACGGTTCTCCTCGCTCGGCGGCTACGCGGCCGAGAGCGAGGCCGCCCGCATCTGCGCCAACCTGGGCCTCGAGGAACGGATCCTCGACCAGCCGCTGCAGACCCTCTCCGGTGGACAGCGCAGGCGCGTGGAGCTCGCGCGGATCCTGTTCGCCGCCTCCGAATCCGGCGCCGGCGGCAAGTCCGGCACGATGCTGCTGCTCGACGAGCCGACCAACCACCTCGACGCCGACTCGATCAGCTGGCTGCGCGGCTTCCTCAAGGCCCACGAGGGCGGACTGGTCGTCATCAGCCACGACGTCGACCTGCTCGACGAGGTCGTCAACAAGGTGTGGTTCCTCGACGCCACCCGCGGCGAGCTCGACGCCTACAACATGAACTGGAAGCGCTACCAGGAGGCGCGCGCGACCGACGAGAAGCGCCGCCGTCGCGAACGCGCCAACGCCGAGAAGAAGGCGAGCGCGCTGCAGCAGCAGGCCGCCAAGCTCGGCGCGAAGGCGACCAAGGCCGTGGCCGCGAAGAACATGGCGCGACGCGCCGACGAGATGCTGTCGAACCTCGACGAGGAACGGCAGGCCGACAAGGTCGCGAAGATCAAGTTCCCGGCACCTGCCCCCTGTGGCAAGACCCCGCTCACCGCCGAGGGGCTGTCCAAGTCGTACGGTTCGCTCGAGATCTTCACCGGCGTCGACCTGGCGATCGACCGCGGCTCGAAGGTCGTCGTACTGGGCCTCAACGGCGCGGGCAAGACGACGCTGCTGCGCCTGCTCGGCGGCATGGAGAAGCCCGACACCGGCTCCATGGTCCCCGGCCACGGGCTGCGGCTCGGCTACTACGCGCAGGAGCACGAGACGCTGGACCACGACGCGTCGGTGTGGGAGAACATCCGCCACCTCGCCCCCGACACGGGGGCGCAGGAGTTGCGCACCCTGCTCGGGTCGTTCCTGTTCTCCGGTGAGCAGCTCGATCAGCCCGCGGGCACGCTGTCCGGCGGGGAGAAGACGCGGCTCGCGCTGGCCGGGCTCGTGTCCAGCGCGGCGAACGTGCTGCTGCTCGACGAGCCGACCAACAACCTCGACCCGGCGAGCCGCGAACAGGTCCTCGACGCGCTGCGCAGCTACACCGGGGCCGTCGTGCTCGTCACCCACGATCCGGGGGCGGTCGAAGCACTGGAACCGGAACGGGTGATCCTCCTGCCGGACGGCACGGAAGATCATTGGTCGGCCGATTATCTGGAACTGGTCCAACTCGCCTGACGACCGTCTTCCCGGAGCCGTTTCCGGTCCGTTTTCGTGGTCAGCGCTCCCTCGTTGACGGTCGGCCAAGAATTTCGGCCGATCATTAGTTGACGTGCACAAATACCGGATCGGCGCAACATTTCCGCGCTTCTACCGCGTTTTGGCGTTCTCGTCTGGCATTCCGGCCGCACGTGTTCGATCATTGCGACCACGGGGGTCGAATGTGGCCCAGAACACGAAGAGGCGGAAGGTGGATCGACGTGGTTGACCTCAAGAAGGGCGCGCGTATCACCGGAAACACGCGTGACAAGCTCGCCGCCGACCTGAAGAAGAAGTACGAGAAGGGTGCGAGCATCCGGTCGCTGGCCGAATCGACCGGCCGGTCCTACGGCTTCGTGCACCGCGTGCTGTCCGAATCGGGCGTGCAGCTTCGGGGTCGTGGCGGTGCCACGCGCGCCAAGAAGAAGTAGCGGACCCACCGCGGCCGCACAGCGGCCTCACGAGGTCGGCGCAGCAGGCCTCCGCGCCTCGTCGCCGTCGCCACGGTCGTCCCGTGCGGAGGTGGCGGCCGGACGCCCGCCCAGGTCGGCACGATCGGCGAGGCCGGGCCGGTGGGGACGGCGATGCTCGGGGAGTCGGTCGGCTTCGCGGAGTCGGTCGGCGTCGCGGAGGCACAGCATCGCGCCGAGCAGGACGGCAGGATACAGGAGGTAGCCGAAGCGCGTCGCCGGGGTGAGCAGCGTGAATGCGCCGAGCCCGACGGCGATGCGGAGCATGGCGTCCGCGCCGTCGACCGGCGGGCGGACCACCAGCCAGCACGTGATCGCCAGTGCTGCGAGGCCGAGCAGCACGAACGCGATCACCTTGCCCGCGGTGCCCGTGGCCGCGATGAGATGCCCCGGCAGCGGGCTGGCCGCCGGTGACGAGACAGCGCCGAGTCCGGTCGGGAACCACAGTACGTGCTCGGCCATGGCCTGTGCGTCGATGAGCAGGGCCGGGAGGTGCACCGCGGCGCAGGTGCCCGCGAACACGCCGCAGAACCGGGCCAGCGCGCCCGCGCCGAGGCGTGCGCACACGAGCGTGCCCCCGACGACCGCGGCGGGCAACACGATCAGCTTCGCGCTGGTGACCAGTGCCAGTACGAGCGCGGCCCACAGTGGACGGTCCACGGCGGCGAGGGTCGTCCCGAGGATCAGCAGGCCCGCGATCGCCAGGTCCGGACCCGCCGTGGCCCACGTCAGCGCCGTCAGGGGGAACACCGCGGCGAGCTGCGCCGCGCGGACGGGAATACGCGGACGGCCGAGCAGTCGCCACGCGCCCCAGGCGCACGCCACGGCGGTGAGCGCGAACAGCAGCCGGGCGTCGGTGAGCAGGTCGCCCGCTGGGCTGCCGCCGAACCATGCCCGGGGTAGGCCGAACAGCGGCATCACGGGGCCGTAGGGCGTGTAGTCGTCGACCACGGGCGGCCTGCCGAGTGCGGTGACGTCGACGTAGGGCGTGCCCGTCGCGGTCAGCAGCTCGGCCGACCGTTCGATCACCCACACCTCGGGCTGGGCCGACCAGCGCCCGGGATCGGGACTCCAGTCGCCGCCGGTGAGTCGTTGGGCGAGGAGCGTGCCCAGCGGGGCGAGCATGCCCAGGGCCCCGATGATGCCGACGCCGGTCCACCGGGACGCCCAGCGGCCGGTCGCGCGGGGGGAGAGGCGCAACCACAGCGTGTGGGCGAGGGCAAGGCCGTAGGCCGCGACGGCGAAGCCGGCCCACACCCGGAACCCGTAGTGCTTGTCGGTCAGGGCCAAGGCCAGCGCGTATCCGCTGCACAGTGCGTAGAGCACGAGGTCGAGCCGCAGTGGCCGACCGGACGGCCCCTCGTCCCAGCTCAAGCGTATCCAGTCTCCGGCGAGGCGCCTGCCCATGACGTGTCAGGTTAGGCGACGAGGTCACAGCGCAGGGGAGGCAGTCGGGAATCCGTGTCGCCGATCGGGAAGGATCATGTTCCCGGCAGTGTTGTGCAGGACATATGCCGACCATAGCTCGACCAATGTCGAGGGTTGGTGCGGATCGGAAGGGTGGACGGAGACGCGGTGATGGACGGCAGCTGGTCACTGATGAGCGGCGCGATGCGCGCGGCGGACGCCCCGAAAGGCCTGCGAGCGGGCACGGTGCGGCGGGTCGCGGCCTTCGCCCGGCCGCACTGGCGGCGACTGGCCGTCTTCCTCGCACTGACGGTCGTCGCCGCGGTCGTCGCCGTCTCGACGCCGCTGCTGGCCGGCCGGGTGGTCGACCAGATCGTCGGTGGCGGCACGACGAGTGCGGTCGTCTGGCTGGCACTCGCCATCGCGGGCCTCGCCGTCGCCGACGCCGCCGTCGGGCTCGCGGAACGGTGGCAGTCCGCCCACATCGGTGAAGGGCTGATCTTCGACCTGCGCCGTGCCGTGTTCGAACACGTTCAGCGCATGCCGATCGCGTTCTTCACGCGCACCCGCACCGGGGCACTGGTCAGCAGGCTCAACAACGACGTCATCGGCGCCCAGCGCACGTTCACCGCGACCCTGTCCGGACTGGTGACGAACGTGATCCAGCTGGTGCTGTCGGTCGCCGTGATGGTCACGCTCTCCTGGCAGGTGACCCTGCTGGCCCTCGTGTTGCTGCCCATCTTCGTGATCCCCGCCCGCCGGATCGCCCGGCGGATGGCGGACTTGCAGCGCGAGTCGGCGGAACAGAACGCCTCGATGACGACCCAGATGACCGAACGGTTCTCCGCACCCGGTGCGACCCTGGTCAAACTCTTCGGCAGACCCCGCGAGGAGGCCGGCGAGTTCGCCGAGCGCGCGGGGCGCGTGCGGGACCTCGGCGTGCGGACCGCGATGCTCACCCGCTGGTTCATGACGACCCTGACGCTCGTCTCGGCACTCGCGCTCGCCCTCGTGTACGGCCTGGGCGGCTGGCTCGCGCTCGACGGGCAGCTGGCCGCGGGTACGGTCGTGTCCCTCGCGCTGCTGCTCACCCGGCTGTACACGCCGCTGACCGCGTTGGCGAACGTGCGGGTGGACGTGATGACCGCGCTCGTGTCGTTCGAGCGCATCTTCGAGGTCCTCGACCTGGATCCGATGATCACCGAGAGCGAGCGGCCGCGGGAGTTGCCCGCCGGACCGGTGTCGGTCGAGTTCGACGCGGTGCGGTTCGCCTATCCGTCGCCGGACTCGTACTCGCTGGCCTCGCTCGAGGACGTCGCCGCGCTGGACCACCGGGGCGGCGAGGAGGTGCTGCACGGCGTGAGCTTCCGCGCCGAGGCGGGGGAGATGGTGGCGCTGGTCGGCCCCTCCGGCGCGGGCAAGTCGACGATCGCGAGTCTCGTACCGCGGCTCTACGACGTCGACGCCGGCGCGGTCCGATTGTCGGACGTCGACGTGCGTGACCTCGGTTTCGACGAGCTCAAGTCGACCGTCGGTGTCGTCACGCAGGACGGGCACCTGTTCCACGACACGATCCGTGCCAATTTGGCGTACGTGAGCCCGGGCGTCGCCGACGCGGACATCTGGCACGCCCTCGACCGCGCACGGCTGACCGACCTGGTGCGGTCGCTGCCCGACGGACTCGACACCGTCGTCGGGGAACGCGGCTACCGACTCTCCGGCGGTGAACGGCAGCGGCTGACGATCGCGCGGCTGCTGCTGGCCCAGCCGCACGTGGTCGTGCTCGACGAGGCGACCGCGCACCTGGACTCCGAATCCGAGGTGGCGGTGTCGGAGGCACTGGCCGAAGCCCTCGCCGGACGCACGTCGCTGGTGATCGCGCACCGCCTCTCGACGATCCGCGCGGCCGACCGCATCTGCGTCGTCGCGGAGGGACGCGTCGTCGAGCAGGGCACCCACGACGAGCTGCTGGCCGCGGAGGGCCGGTACGCCCAGCTGTACCGCACCCAGTTCCGCGACGCCTCCGACCCCGACGACGAACCGGCGGGCGGCGAACCCGCGGGCGACGAAGCGGCCGTGGCGTGACCGGCGCGGACGGCGTGGACCGCGGCGTGACGTCCGCGGAGTCTCCGGCGCTGACCGTGCGGCGCGGCCACGGCCCTGCCCGGGGTGTGGCGCTCGTCCTGCACGGAGGGGCCGAACACGGCACCGACCCCGTCCGGCCGTGGCGCGGCGCCTACCTCCGGATGGTGCCGTTCGCGCGTGCGCTGGCGGCGGTCTACGGCCGCTGCGGTGTCGACGTGTACCTGCTGCGGAACCGCGTCCGGGGGTGGAACGGGACGGCCCAGGATCCCGTGGTGGATGCGCGCCGGGCGCTGGACCGCATCCGGCGGGAGCGGCCCGGCGTCCCGGTCACGTTGACCGGCCATTCGATGGGCGGCAGGGTCGCGCTCCGCGTGGCCGACGACGCCGCTGTACGAGCCGTGTGCGCGCTCGCGCCCTGGACACCCGACGACGACCCGGTCGAGCCGGTGCGGGGCCGCCGTGTCCTCGTTGCGCACGGGACGGACGACGAGCGCACGGCCCCGGAGGCGTCGCACGCCTACGCCGAGCGTGCCGCGGCCGTGGCCGCGCACGCCGCGTGGGTCGGGCTCACCGGTGAGCGGCACGCCATGCTGCGCAGGCCGGGTGTGTGGCGGCGGCTCGTGCTCGACACGACGGCGCGTGGGCTGGACCTGCCGGTCGGGCCACGCGTGGCCGATCTCGACACGCAGCGGTGTGAGACTGCTCCCACATGCTTGTCGATCACGGTGTGACGTACTGTGACCTGCGGTCGAACCGCCCGTGGGCGGCAGCGAGCGGGCGGAACGGGCAACCGAATCGGGGACACGTGCGTCTCCGGCGGTGGGTGTGCGGTTTAGTGGGCCCGAGCGCCGTCGGTGTGACGGACGTGCCGCACGAGATGTGGCAGGCGAGACGCGACGGACGAGACGTGCCAGACGAGCAGTACCGAGACCGAGCGGTACCGAGGCGGACCGGGAGACGGCCATGACGCAGGGCGGGCAGTACGGCGGGGGATGGCCGGAAGGCCGGCCGCCGCACGGACACCGGCGACCGCCGCGCGGCCCTGCCGGTCCACCCGGAGGGCCCGGCGGTCCGGGGGCGCCGGGCGGACCGGCGCGGCCCGGTGGCGGGCCCCGGGACGGGCGTCCGGGGCCGCGTGGGCCGCGGGACCATCAGCGGGCCCAGATGATGCCGTTGCCGGGCAGCGACCAGGCCCGGCGCGTGCCGCCGCAGCAGGACACGCGGATCGCCCCGCCACCCGAGGAACCGCCGGCGGAGCGGCCTGCCGAGCCGCAGCGCCCGCAGGGCCGCCGGAAGCGCCGGTGGTCGTTCGGCAAGGTCGCCGGATCGCTGGCGATGGTGATCGTCCTGTTGCTGGCCGGGGTGTGGCTGTACCTGGAGTTCTCGATCAACCGCATCGACGCCATCCAGGACTACGAGGGCAGGCCCGCCGCCGGTGAGGGCACCAACTGGCTGATCGTCGGCTCGGACTCGCGGGAAGGTCTCGACCAGGACCAGAAGGATGCGCTGTCCACCGGTGACGCGGGTGGCAACCGCACCGACACGATGATGATCGCGCACCTGCCGGACAACGACACCAAGCCGACGTTGCTGAGCCTGCCGCGCGACTCGGTCGTCGAGATCCCCGGACACGGCAGTGGCAAGATCAACGCGGCGTTCTCGATCGGCGGAGCGCCGCTGCTGGCGAGGACCGTCGAACAGGCCACCGACCTGCGCATCGACCACTACGCCGAGATCGGGTTCGGCGGGTTCGCCGGCATGGTCGACGCGATGGGCGGCGTCGACATGAACATCGAGCAGAAGATGCACGACCCGAAGACGGGAATCACCATCCCGGCGGGTGAGCAGGAGCTCGACGGTGCACAGGCGCTCGGCTTCGTCCGGATGCGCTACAGCGCGGCGACGCCCCGCTCCGACCTGGACCGGGTGGTCAACCAGCGCCGCTTCATCGGCGAGATGGTGAGCCAGATGTCCAGTCCGGCCACACTGCTGAACCCGTTCGCCGTGGTGCCGTTGCTGGGCGAGGCGCCCGACGCACTCACGATGGACGACGACGACCACCTGCACCACCTCGTCGCACTGGCCTGGGCCATGCGCGGCATCTCCAGCGGCGGTGTGGTCAGCACGACGATGCCGACGGCGTCCGCGTCGGCCGAACAGTGGGACGAAGCGCGCTCGACCGCGTTGCTCGATGCGCTGCGCAACGACACCCCCGTGCCGGAGAACGCCATCGTGCAGTGACCCGACCCGGTGGCTCGCCGAACGCGGCGGGCCACCGGGGACCACGGGCAGCGCCGCCGTCCGGTTCGCGGCGGGGACGGACCTCGCTCAGCCGGCGTTGCGCAGGGCGTCCAGTGCCCGCTCGGCGTGCACCGCCATGCGCAGCTCACTCTTGACGACCCCGAGTACTCGGCGGTCGGTGCCGATCACGAACGTGTGCCGTTTGGTGGCGAGCGGTCCGAACGCGCGCCGTACCCCGAACTGCCGGGCGACCGCGCCGTCGGCGTCCGACAACAGTGGAAAACCCATGTCGTGCGTGGTGGCGAACGTCTGCTGCTTGTCCACCGGGTCCGGGCTGATGCCGACCCGGTGCGCTCCGAGCTCGGCGAACTCGGCCGCGTGGTCACGGAAGTGGCACGCCTCGGCGGTGCACCCGGGGGTCATCGCGGCGGGGTAGAAGAACAGCACGACCGGGCCGCTCTCGAGAAACCCGGTCAGGGACCGCGGGGTATCGCTCTGGTCGGGCAGGGTGAAGTCCGGGGCGTACTCGCCGTTGTTCATGCAGGGGAGTATCGCTGGTCGAGTACGGCCGCGATCTCGGGGCCCGAGGCGCTGCCGCCGTAATGGTCGCCGCGGCCCGCGAAGATACCGACGTCCCGGAGCCGCTGGGCGTGTGCGGCATCGCGGACGCCGTCCGCGCCCACCCGTTTGATGCCGAGCTCCCGGGCGCGTTCGAGCAGCGCGTACAGGTGCGCCCGCGCGTTGTCGGCCTCCGTGGTGCCCTCGGTGGCGAGGCCGTCCACCAGCGGACCGGACAGGATCGCGAACCCCACGGGCAGCCTGTGCGTGTGCACCAGTTCGAGGTCCGAGGCGCCGGACACGGCGAGCGTGATCTTCACGTCGAGATCGGACAGGACGGACAGCGTGTCCACCACTTCGCCACGCGGGTCGAAGAGCGCGAGGCTGTCGGTGCAGATCCGCAGCTTGTGGTGCGGCAGCCCGGTCCGCTCGAACTCGTCGCGGATGATCCGCACCAGGTTCGGGTCGACGGCCAGTCGGGTCGGCAGCCGCACGCACAGGTCGGGTGCGGTGGGGAAGTCGCGGTACCACGCCGCCGCGTCCGACATCGACTCGGTCAGCAGCAGGGTCCCGAGCCTCGGGGTCATGCCGGTGGTGTCGGCGAGCGGGAAGAAATCGGCACCGGTCAACGTGCCGTGCTCGGGGTGGTTCCAGCGCAGGACGGCGTTCACCACGGCGATCTCGTCGCTGCCGTCCAGTTTGACCGTGGGCTGGTACTCGACCTCGAACTCGCCGTTCTCGATCCCGCCGCCGATACCGGCCCCGATGCCGTAGCGCTTGCGGTCGCCCGAATCGAGCTCGGGCTCGAACAGCATCCACTGCGCACGCCCGGCCTCCTTGGCGCGGTGCAGCGTGATCTCCGCGGCTCGCTGGACGTCCTCGGTCGTGCCGGTGCCCGCGTCCTGGACGACGATGCCCGCGCTGATGCTCACCGCCACGCCCCGGTCGCCGATGTAGACCGGTTCGGCCAGCTCGGCCATGGCGGATTCGACCAGCTCGATCACCGCGGTGGCGGTGACGCCACCGCGCTGGAGCACGCCGAAGCCGTCGCCGGAGAGCCGGGCGACGACGGTGTCCGGTCCGCGGAAGACGTCCTCCAGCTTGCGCGCGGCGTAGCGCAGCACCTCGTCCGCGGCGCCGGGGCCGAGTCCGTCGTTGACGACCTTGAAGCCGTCGACGTCCAGGAAGACGATCGCGATGCGGTCGGAGTCCGGCGAGCCGAGCCACGTCTCGAGTGTCGTGTGGAAGCTGCGTGCGTTGGGCAGGCCGGTCAGCTGATCGTGGGTGTTCTGCTTGCGCAGCGCCTCGCGCAGCAACTGCAGTTCGTTGATGTTCTCGGCGAGCAACACCGGGTGCAGCCGCTCGCCCTCGCCGCTCGGCAGTGCCGTGACGGTCACGTTCGTCAGCGCGGAGCTCTCCTCGGCAGGCCCGAGGTTCACCTGCTCGCGCTGGCGGGGACGGCCGTCCTCGGCGAGGTCGGACAGTGCGGTGCGCAGGGCGGCCACGTCACGCTCGCCGGTGCCGAGGCCGGTCAACGTCAGGCCGACGAGCTCGTCGAGTGTCGTGTCGAGCAGGTCGAGCATGGCCGGGTTCGCGTCGAGGACGGCGCCGTCGGGATCGGCGAGCACGACACCGCACGGTGAGGCGGCGTAGAGGGCGGCGAACCGCTCCACCGCGGAGTCGTGCCGGGTGTGGCAGTGGGCCGTCGCGGCATCGGCGGCCTCCCGGACCGCCGACGCGACGGCGCGCTCGAGCTCGGCCGTGGGCACGTCGGACCCGGCCGCGTCGGCGATCTCGGCGGCCCATCGGCGGGCGATGTGGGACAACCCTGGTGCGTCACCAGGCTCGGGCACCGTGCACCTCTCTCGACGGATGGCACAGCCGTGCGGTTCAGCTGCCCCGACTGAGCTGGGGCACGGCTTCGACAAGTCGAAGGCCGGCTCGCCCGTCAGCCACCCAGTGGAGCTTCCGGAATACGGAGCACCGCAGAGTGTGCGTCGGCGGTCGAGTCGGCCGTCGGATATGCAACATCATCATGCCAACCACGCTCTGTCCACCGACTGTACGGGTGGTTCTACGGGGAGTAGGCGTCACGCTGTGTAGTTAGACCGGCTGGAGGTGCACGGGGAGGCCGTCGACCGGTACGGGCAGCGAGACGTAGTCCCATCGGGCCTCGTAGTCGCTCGGCACCGTGATCCGGTAGGCGCGGACGAGTTCGTGCAGCAGCGCCTTCGTCTCGTACATGCCGAAGTGCAGTCCGATGCACTTGTGCGCGCCGCCGCCGAAGGGCATCCACGCGAACCGGTGCGACTTGTCCTCGCGGCGGTCGGCGGCGAACCGCTCGGGGTCGAACCGGTGCGGATCGGTCCAGCACGTCGGGTCGAAGTGGTTCACCGCGGGTGCGACGCCGACCAGTGTGCCCTCCGGGATGTAGTGCCCGAGCACCTCGGTGTCCTTGACGGTGGCACGGGACAGGCTCGGGACCGGCGCCACGAGCCGCAGCGCCTCCTTGACGACGAGCTCCAGCGACGTCAGCGAGTCGAGGGCCGCCATGTCCGGTGGGTCGTCGCCGAGAGCGAGCGACTCGGCGCGGACGCGCTCCTGCCACTCGGGGTGCTTCGCGAGGTAGCACGCCGCGGCCGTCGAGGTGATCGTCGTCGTGTCGTGCGCCGCCATCATGAGGAACACCATGTGGTTGACGACGTCGGTGTCGGTGAACCGTTCGCCGTCCGGTGTCGTGGCGTGGCAGAGTGCGGAGAACAGGTCGTCACCGTCGCTCACGCGCTTGGCGGGAAGGTTGTCGGCGAAGTAGCGCTCGAGCCGCTTCCTGCCTTCGAGGCCGGCGCGCCATCGGCCGCCCGGGACCGGGTAGCGCACCAGCGCCGTGCCCGCACGCACGCACGCCACGAAGGCGCGGTTGGTCTCGCGGGCCTCGTCGTCGCTGCGCATGTCCATGAAGACGCGGGTCGCGACGTCCAGGGTGAGCTGCTTGAGCGCCCAGTACAGCCGCGGCGACGACGGCCACGCGCGGACCCCCTCGCGGAGGGCAGGCCCCATGCTCGCGACGTAGCCTGCGAGCCGGTCGCGGGTGAAGGCCTCCTGCATGATCCGCCGGTGCATGCGGTGCTCGTCGAAGTCGAGCAGCATGAGTCCACGGTGGAAGAACTTGTCGATGAAGAAGCGCCAACCCTCCTGGGAGAACGCCTTGTCGCGGTTGACGAGCGCGGCCTGTGTCGCGTCGGCGCCTGTGAGGGTGACGATCCGCCTGCCGAACGCGCCGGTCCACGACACGGGCCCGTAGCGTTCGAACCGGTGGAGTCCGAACCGGACGCCGAACCGCATCTGTGTGAGCGCGTTGCCCACGAGCGGCGGTCCCGCGTCGCCGAGCACGGGTGCGAGTCCGCTGCCCTCGGGTGGCTCGGCGAGCTCCCGTGCCGGCCACCGCTGCTGCAGCAGGCGGTCGTCGACGCGCCCGGGCAGCGGCCACGCGGTGAGCGGCGGCATGCGTTCCCGGAGGAGCGTGCTGACTCGGTCGATCGCGGCGCTGGTCGCGCCGCGGGCGGCGTTGACTGGCGTGACGGCCATGGCGGCACCATCTCCTCGTCGAGACCCGCATCCACGGTGCCGCACCTGTTGGCACTGCGACAAGGGCGTTCCCCCGGTCGCAGGGACAGCCCCCTGGGGCATGGTCGGTGGGGCGTGGCGGTGTCGGTCCGCCGCGGGGTCACTCGGCCGTGGCCGAGCCGATGCGGAAGTCGGCGAGCTTCACCCGGCGGGTCCGCCTGCGGTACTCCCGGGTACGTCCGGGCCAGTTCGACACGACACGGCCTCCCGCGGCCCGGTACCAGCTCCGGCAGCGGGTCCACACCGACCGCGCGAGCCTGCCCTGCACCATGGCGTCCCAGGCGCGCTCGGCCTCCGGCTTCACGTCGAGGTAGCGGCCGGGGCGCGCGCGGAGCCTGCTCACGGCGTCGCGGATGTAGCGCGCCTGGCTCTCCAGCATGTGGACGATCGAGCCGCCGCCGAGGTTCGTGTTCGGGCCGTACATGAGAAACATGTTGGGAAAGCCGGGCACCGTGATACCGAGGTGCGCGCGGGCGCCGTCGCTCCAGACGTCGGTGAGGGGGCGGTGGCCGAGCCCGTGGATCTTCATCGGGGCGAGCAGGTCCTGTGCGGCGAACCCGGTGCCGTAGATGAGGACGTCGGCCTCGTGGAGCGTGCCGTCGGCCGTGCGCACGCCCTCGGGCACGATCTCGGCGACCTCGTCGGTCACGAGGTCCACGGTCGAGTCCGTGAGCGCGGGCAGGTAGTCGTTGCTGAACAGGATCCGTTTGCAGCCGAGCGCGTAATCCGGTGTGAGCTGCTCGCGCAGCCGCGGGTCGGCGACCGTCTCCCGCAGATGTCTGGCCGCCTGCGCGGCGAACAGCGGGGTGAAGATGCGCCACCGTGACAGGCACTCCTGCGCGAACTCGGCGTAGAGCCAGAACCCGAGCCGGTCGAGCTTCTGCAGCGCGGGGACGGCCCGCAGCGGCAAGTGGTACCAGCGGTCGTAGGCGTGATCGCGTTTGGGCAGGATGTACTGCGCGGAACGCTGGAACACGGTCAGCCGTCCCACCTGCGGCCGGATCTCCGGCACGAACTGGATCGCACTCGCGCCGGTGCCGATCACGGCGACGCGCTTGCCGGTCAGGTCGCAGTCGTGGTCCCACTCGGCGGAATGGAACGCCGTTCCCCGGAACGTCTCCCTGCCGGGGATGTCCGGGTAGGACGGCCGGGACAGTTGGCCGACGGCCGGGATGAACGCGGTGGTCTCGTACTCCTCGCCGCCGGTGGTGCGCACCAGCCAGCGCGCGTTCGTCTCGTCGAACTCGGCCGAGGCGACCTCCCTGCCGAAGCGGATCCGGTCGGTCACGCCGTACTCGCGGGCCACCCGCTGCAAGTAGGCCAGGATGTCGGGCTGGCGGGCGTAGCGGCGCGGCCACCGGGTGACGCCGGCGAACGAGAACGAGTAGAGCGGCGAGGGCACGTCGCAGCCCGCGCCCGGGTAGCTGTTCTCCCGCCACACCCCGCCGACGTCGGCCGCCCGCTCCAACACGACGACGTCGTCGATGCCGTGGCGCCGCAGTTCGATCGCCATGGCGATGCCGCCGAAACCGGCTCCGACGATCAGCGCGGTGCTGCGCATGGTCGGGGCCGGCGCCGTTCCGGTGGGCGCTGTTCGGGTGGACATCGTCCGGGCGGGAGTGGTCATGGCTGCAGCGTAGGAAGCCGTCCCGGGCCCGCCCACCGCCGCGGCGGACACAATGTTGATATTTTCGGACACGTGGCCGCCTGGGATTTTCCTCGCGGCGTGGCGAGCGCCGCGCTGCTGGCCGGGTTTGCGGAGGAACTCGGCCAGTCGACCGGTGACGTCCTGACGGGGACGAACCTGGCCCCGGAGACGCTGCGCGACGCGCAGGCGAGCGTCACGGCGGAGCAGGAACTGGCCGTGGTGCGCAACCTGGTCCGCCGGCATCCGGACCGCGATCCCGGCGTGCTGGGAGTGCAGGTGGGCACGCGGTACCACGCGACGTCGTACGGCATCTGGGGCTACGCGGTGACGAGCTGCGCGACCGTGCGGGACGCGGTCGAGCTGGCCCTGCGGTATGTCGAGCTGACGTACGTCTTCTGCCTGCCGCAGCTGCACACCGCCGGGCCGCTCGCCGAGCTGCGCTGCCGCGACGACGACGTGCCCGCGGACGTGCGCGCCTTCCTGGTGGCGCGCGACGTGGCCGCGATCGTGACGCTCGTCCGCGAGCAGGCGGGGTCGGAGCTGCACCCGACGGCGTTGTCGCTGCGCGTGCCGGATCCCGGGGACAGGGCACCGTACCGCGCGGCGCTGGGGGTCGATCCGGAGTTCGGCGACCGCA
Source organism: Prauserella aidingensis (assembly GCF_024171865.1). GTDB lineage: Bacteria > Actinomycetota > Actinomycetes > Mycobacteriales > Pseudonocardiaceae > Prauserella > Prauserella aidingensis. Next base: position 17,131 of record NZ_JAMTCN010000001.1, read on the forward strand.
CCCGGATCACCTTCCCGCATGCGGTGCTGGACCGGCCGATGCCACAGGCCAGCGAACACACCCTGGCGTGGTGCGAGCGGCAGTGCCGCGAGGTGCTCGACGCGCAGCGCCGCGGCACCGGGGTGGTCACCCGGGTGCGCCGCGCGCTCGCCGACACCGGTCCCGGTGCGGGTATGACGCGGATCGCCGCCGCGCTGTCGATGACCGAGCGCACGCTGCGCCGCAGGCTCGCCGCGGAAGGCGTGAACTACCGCGACCTGGTCGACGAGGTGCGGCGCGGGCAGGCCGAGGAGCTGCTCGCTGACGAGACGCTGACGGTCGAGCAGATCGCGCACCGGCTCGGTTACAGCGAGCCGTCGAGCTTCCTCCACGCGTTCGCGCGGTGGCACGGCATGCCGCCACGCGAGTTCAGGCGCCGAACCGGATCCGCGCGTCCGACAGGTGCGCGCTGAACACCGGGGTGCGGCCCGCGAGGTAGCCGAGCGGGCCACGCGGGTTGACGTTCCAGGCCGCCGCGGCGGCGCCCGGTGCCGCCGTCGACCGTACGGCGCTGGTCAGCGGGCCGCCGGTCGACTCCTGGCGGATCGCGAACGACGCGGGCAGTCGGGCGGGCAGGCTCGGGCGCGGGGTGAAGGCGGCCGTGGCGATCCAGTCTCCGCCGCCCGGTGCGTCCTCACCGCCGGTGCTCGCGGTGGCGGTGAAGCTGCGGCCCCCGGTGAAGCGCAGGTCGGCGAGCTCCTTCGGGATCGCCCACAGCGCGCGGCCACCCGCCAGCGACGCGGGGCTGTCCACCCAGATCTCGGTGATGGTGGCGGTCGGGGTGAGGCCGCCGCGGACGACGACGGCGCTGAGCAGCTCGTGGTACGACAGCTGCCCGGACGGCAGGTAGTCGAACCACGCGGTGGCCACCAGTGCCGCGCCGCCGAGCGTGACGGGGCGTTCCGTGGCGGGCAGTCGCGGCAGGTCGGCGACCGGGACCGACCACAACGACAGGTAGGCGTTCGCCGTGAGGCGCCACGGTGGGGGCGGGTACTCGGCCGCGGCGTCCGGCGCCGTGTCCGGAGTGGCTGCCGGGGTGGGGGAGTGGGAGGGCTGCGGCGAGGTCATCAGCGGCTCCAGGGGAGGAAGTCGGGCAGGTCGTGTTCGGGGTCGAGGGTGAACTGCGGCGGGCGTTTCTGCAGGAACGACAGCACACCTTCGACGGCGTCGGGGTTGTCACCGATGCTTGCGATGAGTGTCGAATCGACCTCGTGCACCGGTGTCGGCGAGTCGAGGGCCGCCATGCGGTACAGCAGTTGCCGGGTCACCGCGACCGAGACGGGCGCGGTGTCGGCGACGAGGTCGGCCGCGAGCGCGTACGCGGCGTCGAGCAGGTCGGCGGGTTCGTGCACGCTGTGGACGAGGCCTGCGCGCTCGGCCTCCGCGGCGTCGAACAGCCTGCCGCTGATCATCCAGTCCGTGGCCCGGCCCATGCCGACCAGCCGCGGCAGGAACCACGCCGAGGCGCCCTCCGGGTAGATGCCGCGGCGGGTGAAGACGAAGCCGAAGCGGGAGTCGGTGGCGGCGAGCCGGTAGTCGGCCGACAACGTGATCGTGAGACCGCCGCCGATGGCGTTGCCGTGCAGCGCGGCGATCACCGGCTTGTTCATCGTGAAGATGCGTTTCGAGCAGCGCCCCGCGGGTTCCTGCCAGGCGGCGTCCGGCCCGGTGTCGGGGTCGAAGTCGAACCCGCCCTGGGAGAGGTCGGCGCCGACGGAGAAGTCCTTTCCCTCGCCGGTCAGGACGACGACGCGGACCTCGGGATCGCGGTCGGCGTGGTCGAACGCGGCGGCCAGCTCGTCGGCCATCCGGACCGTGTAGCCGTTGCGTGCCTCGGGGCGGTTCAGCGTGACCGTGGCGATCCTGTCCGCCACGCGGTAGCCGATCTCGGTGAAGTCGGTCGTCGTGTCACCCACGAGGTGTCTCCCGGTGTCGTCGTCGAAGCTCCGGCGGGCGTGGCGGCGTTCTCCCGCGGTGGTGAGCGGGCGCCGACGTGCCGAAACCTGCCTACGGGGCTTGCTGGCATCTTGTCAACAAGGTAAAACAATCACGCGTGCTTGATTCTGCGTGTGACACCGGCTTACGGTGCCGTGCGCGACGGCGCGGACGACGCGGCCCGCAGCCGGTGCGGGAACTGGGACAAGGAGGTACCCGGGTGGCCGATCTCGAGGCGATCCTCGACGACCTCGACGCGGAGAGCGCCGAACTCGACGAGCTGGTCGCACGATTGCCCGACACGGGCTGGCAACGGCCCACGCCCGCCGAAGGCTGGACGATCGCGCATCAGATCGCCCACCTGACGTGGACCGACGACAAGGCCCTGCTCGCCGCGCGCGAGCCCGACGACTTCGGCACCGAGCTCCTCCGCGCCCTCGACGGCGGCGAAGGCTACGTGGACGCCGGCGCGTGCGAGATCGCGGAGACCACGTCGTCCGCCGAGCTGCTGCGTCGGTGGCGCGCCGGCCGGACAGCGCTGCGAGCGGCTCTGGCCGCCGTGCCCGACGGGCAGAAGCTGCCCTGGTACGGGCCGCCGATGAGCACGGCGTCCATGGCGACCGCGCGGCTGATGGAGACGTGGGCACACGGTCAGGACGTCGCCGACGCGCTCGAGGTGGTGCGGCCGCCGACCGCCCGGCTGTGGCACGTCGCCCGCATCGGCGTCCGCACCCGCGACTTCGCCTTCCTCACCCGGGACCGGACCCCGCCCGACGCGCCGTTCCGCGTCGAGCTCACCGCACCCGGTGGCGAGCTGTGGACGTTCGGCCCCGACGATGCCGCCGACCGGGTCACCGGCAGCGCCCTCGACTTCTGCCTGCTCGCCACCCAGCGCCGCCACCGAGACGACACCGACCTGCGGGCGACACCCGGCGCCGAGGAGTGGCTCCGGATCGCCCAGGCGTTCGCCGGACCGCCCGGCGGCGGCCGGGCCCCGGGACAGTTCGCCACCGATCCACCGTCCGGCGCGGACGGCACGCCCGCCGCGGAGTCGAAGGAGTGACCGTGACCGACCCCCTGCGGACGCCGGAACGCCTCGCCCTGCGTGCCACCGTGCGCGAGTTCATGGACCGCGACGTGCTGCCGCACCTCGACGACTGGGAGGCCGAGGGCGAGCTGCCGCGGTGGCTGCACAAGAAGGCGGGCGAGGCCGGGCTGCTCGGTGCCGCACTGCCGGAAGAGGCGGGAGGCGGAGGCGGGGACTTCCTCGACGCACTCGTCGTGACCGAGGAGATCCACGACGCGGGCGGCTCCGGCGGTCTCGTGGCGTCGCTGCTCACGTGCGGCATCGCGGTGCCGCACATGGCGGCCGTGGGCGATGCGGCCCAGCTCGAGAAGTGGGTGAAACCGGCACTCGCGGGTGACAAGGTGTGTTCCCTGGCGATCACCGAACCCGACGGCGGCTCCGACGTGGCAGGCATCCGCACCACGGCACGGCGCGACGGCGACGAGTACGTCATCAACGGCGCCAAGACGTTCATCACGTCCGGCTGCCGCGCCGACTTCGTCACCACCGCCGTGCGCACCGGCGGCGAGGGTGCCCACGGGCTCTCGCTCGTCGTCGTGGAGAAGCCGACGCCGGGACTCACGGTCGGCCGCAAACTCGACAAGATGGGCTGGCGCTGCTCCGACACGGCCGAACTGTTCTACGACGACGTGCGGGTTCCCGCGGCGAACCTGATCGGCCCGGAAGGCAGTGGGTTCTTCCAGATCGCCACGCAGTTCGTGAGCGAACGGTTGTCCCTGGCGATCCAGGCGTACGCGACGGCGCAGCGCGCACTCGACGTCACCGCCGAGTGGTGCCGCACGCGCGAGACGTTCGGCCGTCCGCTGATCTCCCGCCAGCTGGTGCAGCACAAGCTCACCGACATGGCGCGGAAGGTCGACGTGGCACGCACCTACACCCGCGAGATCGCGAAACGGCACGCCGCGGGCGAGGACGTCGTCACCGAGGCGTGTTTCGCCAAGAACACCGCCGTCGAGACGGGTGAGTGGGTCGTGAACGAGGCGGTGCAGCTGCACGGCGGGCTCGGCTACATGAGCGAGTCCGAAGTGGAACGCCATTACCGCGACGTTCGCATCCTCGGCATCGGCGGCGGCACCACCGAGGTCCTCACCGGACTGGCGGCCAAGCGGCTCGGCTACACGAGCTGACCGCCCACTCCACCCAGCACGTCCCGTCCGCCGGGCCACGCCCGGCACGGCCCCGTCCCGCACGCAGGAAGGAAACCGCACATGGTGGGCTTCACCGAGTCCGAGGAACGGCAGGCGCTCCGGCAGGCCGTCTCGGAGTTGGCGCACAAGTACGGCCACGAGTACTACACGGAGAAGGCGCGCGGCGGCGGGAAGACCGGCGAGCTGTGGGACGAGGCGGGCGGCCTCGGCTACCTCGGCGTGGCCGTCCCCGAGGAGTACGGCGGTGGCGGCGGTGGCATCGGCGACCTCGCCGCGGTGTGCGAGGAGTTCTGCGCCGCGGGCACGCCGATGCTGCTGATGGTCGTGTCACCGGCGATCTGCGCGACGGTGATCGCCCGCTACGGCACCGACGACCAGCGTGCGCGGTGGCTGCCCGGATTCGCCGACGGCAGCGTCCGCATGGCGTTCGGCATCACCGAACCGGACGCGGGCTCGAACTCCCACCGCATCACGACGACGGCCGCACGTGACGGCGAGGACTGGATCCTCAACGGCCGCAAGGTGTTCGTGTCCGGTGTGGACGAAGCCGATGCGGTGCTGATCGTCGGCAGGACCACGGACGCCAGGACCGGCAAGCTCAAGCCGGCGCTGTTCGTTGTGCCCACCGACACGCCGGGATTCGAGTACAAGGAGATCCCGATGGATCTCGTGTCGGCGGACAAGCAGTTCGGACTGTTCCTCGACGACGTGCGGTTGCCCTCCGACGCGCTCGTCGGCTCGGAGGACGCGGCGCTGGCGCAGCTGTTCGCCGGGCTCAACCCGGAACGCATCATGAGCGCGGCGTTCTCCGTCGGCATCGCCCGGTACGCCCTCGACAAGGCCGCGGCCTACGCCAAGGACCGCAACGTCTGGGGCGCCCCGATCGGCTCGCACCAGGGCATCGCGCACCCGCTCGCCGAGGTCAAGATCGAGACCGAGCTGGCCAAACTCATGGGGCAGAAGGCCGCGGCGCTGTACGACGCGGGCGACGACCACGGCGCGGGTGAGGCGGCGAACATGGCCAAGTACGCCGCCGCCGAGGCCGCGACCCGCACCGTCGACCAGGCGGTCCAGACCCACGGCGGCAACGGCCTGGCCTCCGAGTACGGTCTCGGCACGCTGCTCGGTGCCGTGCGGGTGGGCAGGATCGCGCCGGTCAGCCGTGAGATGGTGCTCAACTTCGTCGCCCAGCACAGTCTGGGCCTGCCGAAGTCGTACTGATGCCGCGCTCGGCGGCGGGACACGAGGAGCGGATACCGATGAACGCGCCCACCGGCGACGTCCCGACCGGTGACACCCCGCCCGCCCCGGCGGGCGAGGAACCCGCCGGAGCGGGCGGGCGCAGGCCGCGGCAGGCCCGCAGTCGCACGACCCGCCGGAAACTGCTCGGCGCGGCGGTGGACGCGCTCGCCGACCGCGGCTGGCACGCCACGACGATGCTCGAGGTCGCCGCGCGGGCCGGGGTGTCCCGCGGCGCGGCGCAACATCACTTCCCGACGCGGGAGGCGCTCGTCGTGGCCGCCGTGGAACAGCTCGCCGAGGAACAGATCACCGAACTGCGCCGACGTGCCGACGCGTTGCCGTCCGGCCGCGGGCGCACGGCGGCGGTGGCCGAGATGCTGCTCGACCTCTACACCGGCGTGAAGTTCCGCGCCGCGCTGGACCTGTGGGTGGCCGCCTCGCACGACGAGGGGCTGCGGGACGTGCTGGTGCCGCTGCAGGCTCGCGTCGGCCGGGAAGCGCACCGCGTCGCCGTGGAACTGCTCGGTGCGGACGAGACCCGGCCCGGTGCGAGGGAGGCCGTGCAGGCCACGCTCGACCTGGCGCGCGGACTGGGGCTCGCCAACCTGCTCACCGATGACGGGCCGCGCCGCGCACAGATCGTCCGGCAGTGGGCCCACATGCTGGATGCGGCCGTCTGACCCGGCTCACGCCCGGATCAGCTCTCGTCGGTCGGGGTGCCGATGTCCTCGAACCACAGGGAGGGCCGCTCGCGGATGAACGTCTCCATGAGGGCGATGCAGTCCGGGTCGTCGAGGACCGTGACGTCGACGCCGTGCTCGGCGAGCCAGTCGTGACCGCCCGAGAACGTGGCCGCCTCGCCGATGACGAGCGCGCCGATGCCGAACTGGCGGACGAGACCGCTGCAGTACCAGCAGGGCGAGAGCGTGGTGACCATGATCGTGTCGCGGTAGTGGGGCCGCCTGCCCGCGTTCCGGAACGCCGCCGTCTCGGCGTGCATGATCGGGTCGTCGTCCTGGACCCTGCGGTTGCGGCCGCGGCCGAGCAGCGTGCCGTCGAGGGCGAACAGGGCGGCGCCGATCGGCACGCCGCCCTCGTCGGCGCCCGCGCGGGCCTCGGCCTTCGCCGGGGCGAGCAGCGTGTGCGGGTCGATGGGCGGGGTCATGGACTTCTCCTCGGTGTCGGTGGCGTGCGAGTGGTGCCGTGTCGGCGTCGTGCCCGGTGTCCATTCGGGACGGCGACGGTCGTCCGGTGATCGGATCGAGCCGCGCCGGGCCCTGGTGCATCAGGTGAGCGGTTGCTTAGTATGGGGTAGCGAGGACAACGTTGTCGCGGAGCCCGGAGGTGAGTCGTCGTGACGTGCGCGCGTGCGAGCGGCCACCGCGGTCAGGCCCCGTCCCCGGTCGTGGCGCCGAGCATGCGCAGGACGAGTTCGCCGTACTCGCGGGCGAGCTCCTCCGGGCCGAGGCGCGTCCGGTCGGTGTACCACCGCGCGACGTCCACACCCAGCGACAGCACCGCGCGTGCCGCCGTGTGCGGGTCGCCGACGGTGAACAGCCCGGCCGCGACGCCGCGTTCGACCACGTCGCGCACCAGTCGTTCGATGTCCCGGCGCAGGCTCGCCACGACGGCGTACTCCTGTTCCGGTAGCGCCTCCAGCTCGTACTGCACCACGCGCGCGATCGTGTGCCGCCGCGCGTGCCACGCCGTGAACCGCTCGACGAGATCGCGGATCGCCGCAGCCGGGTCCTCGGCCTCGGCGACGGCCTGCTGCGTCAACGACAGCACCTGCTCGTGGCCGCTCCGGCTGATCGCGAACAACAGCGCCGCCTTCGACGGGAAGTGGACGTACAGCGCCGCGGGGCTCATCCCCGCCGTCGCCGCGATGTCCCGCGTCGTGGTGGCGTGGTATCCGCGCTGTGCGAACGACTCGACACCGGCGAGCATCAGCCGGCGCGCCGCGTCCGGTTGCACTTCCGGCCACAGGTCGGCCGGCTGCGGGCCGGCGGACGGGATCCCAGACATGTCAGCAGTGTAAGCGAGCGCTCAGCGCGGATTGGAGTACGACGACATGACGAGCACCGCAGGGGCCGGCGATCTCACCGGAACCGTCGCCGTGGTGACGGGTGCGAGCAGGGGCATCGGCCTCGGCATCGCACAGGATCTGGTCGGCCGCGGCGCGAAGGTGTGCATCACCGCGCGCAAACCCGACCCGCTGGCCGAGGCGGTGACGCAGCTCGGCGGTGACGACGTCGCGCTCGGCGTGCCGGGCAGGGCCGACGACCCCGAGCACCGCCAGGACACGGTGGACCGGACCATGGAGAAGTTCGGCCGCATCGACTACCTGGTCAACAACACGGGCATCAACCCGCACTTCGGCTCGCTGCTGGACTGCGACGACGAGGCCGCGGCGAAGATCTTCCAGGTCAACGTCCTCTCCCCACTGGCGTGGACCCGCGCGGTGCGGGACGCATGGATGGGCGAACACGGCGGCTCGATCGTCAACGTCGCCTCGGTGGCGGGCATCCGCAACTCGCCGGGCATCGGCATGTACGGCGTGAGCAAGGCCGCGGTCATCCGCGCGACCTCCGAACTCGCCGGGGAACTGGGCCCCAAGATCCGCGTCAACTGCGTGGCCCCCGCGATCGTGAAGACCCAGTTCGCCACCCAGCTCTACGAGGGCAGGGAGGCCGAGGTCGCCTCGTCGTACCCGCTCAAGCGCCTCGGAGTGCCGTCCGACATCGCCGGCGCGGTGACGTTCCTGCTGTCCGACCAGGCCGCATGGCTGACCGGCCAGACGCTCGTGCTGGACGGCGGCGTCACGCTCGGCGGTGGCCTGTGAGCGTCGTGCTGGACGGCGCGGGCGTCGTGATCACCGGCGCAGGCCGGGGGATCGGCGCCGCGCTCGCCCGGAGTGTCGCCGCCGAGGGCGCACGCCTCGTGCTGGCCGACACCGACGGCCCGGCCGTCGAGGCGGTCGCGGCCGAACTCGGGGCCGTGCCGGTGCCGGGCGACGCGGCCACCGAGGACGGTGTGCACGCCCTGGTCGCGCGCGCTCGGGACGAACTCGGCGAGGTGGACCTCTACTGCGCGAACGCGGGTGTCGCCGAGCACGGCGGACCCGAGGCACCCGAAGAGGCGTGGGCGCGTTCGTGGGAGGTCAACGTGATGGCCCACGTGCGGGCGGCCAGGGAGCTCGTCCCGCACTGGTTGGAGCGGGGGAGCGGCCACCTGCTCGTGACCGCCTCCGCGGCGGGACTGCTCACGAACCTGGGCTCCGCGCCGTACTCGGTCACCAAACACGGCGCGGTCGGCTTCGCCGAATGGCTCGCGGCGACCTACCGGCACCGGGGCATCGGGGTGCAGGTCGTCTGTCCGCAGGGAGTGCGCACCGCGTTGCTCGACGACGCGGGCGCGGCAGGGCAGGCGCTGCTCGGCGCCGACGCGATCGAACCGGAGGACGTCGCCGCCGCCGCGCTCGACGGTCTCCGGGACGGCCGGTTCCTCATCCTGCCGCACCCCGAGGTCGCCGAGTACTACACGAAACGTGCCACCGAGACCGATCGCTGGCTCGGCGGCATGAACAAGCTGCAGCGGCGCCTCGAGGACGCCGTCGGCGGAGCCGCGACGTGACACGGTGCCCCGCCCGGGCACGGCCGCCGGGCGGGGCACCCGCCGGTGCCCCGCGACCGGGTCGTGCCCGGGGAGCTGCGGGGATTCCGGGCACCGCCTTCTAGGGTGGGCGCATGAGCCACGAACACGTCGTCGTCGTGACCACCACCGATTCGGAGGACGCGGCCCGCACTCTGGCCGCCGCGGCCGTCGAGGAGCGACTCGGCGCCTGCGCGCAGATCGTCGGCCCCATCACGAGCGTGTACCGCTGGGAGGGCGCCATCGAGACCGACACCGAATGGCGCGTCGAGGTCAAGACCGCCGCCGACCGCGCCGACAGCCTCGTCGCACTGCTCACCGAACGGCACACCTACGACGTGCCCGAGGTGATCGTCACGCCCGTCACCGGCGGACACGCGGACTACCTGTCCTGGCTGGTCGACGAGACCCGCTGACGAGCCCCACCCCGCCGACGACCGCCACCGCGGGTGGGAGGCGCCCCACCTCCCGCCCCACCTCCCACCCGCGGCGGTCACAGGGTCACGCGGGCAGGTCCACGAGCTCGCCCAGCGCCGCCCGGTGCCTGCCCGGAGCGCCGAACGCGACCTGACTCGCCTTGGCCCGCTTGAGGTACAGGTGCGCCGGGTGCTCCCACGTCATGCCGATGCCGCCGTGGAGCTGGACACACTCCTCGGCCGCGTGCACGGCCGTCTCCGCGCAGTACGACTGGGCCAGCGCCACCGCGACCGGAGCGTCGGCGTCGCCGCGTGCGAGGGTGTCCGCGGCGTACCGGGCGGCCGCCCGCGCGCCGACCAGTTCGAGCCACAGGTCGGACAGCCGGTGTTTGAGTGCCTGGAACGAGCCGACCGGCCTGCCGAACTGGTACCGGTTCTTCAGGTACTCCACCGTCTCGTCGAGACACCACTGCGCGAGGCCGAGCTGTTCCGACGCGAGCAGTCCGGCCCCGGTCAGCAGGGCGCCCTCCAGAGCGCCGGGGGCTCGGTCCGGACCGGCCAGCCGGGTGGCGGCGGCACCGCGGAACGACACGTCGGCGATGCGGCGGGTCAGGTCGAACGACACCGGTGCGGACACCTCGGCGGCGGACGCGTCGACGGCGTACAGCCCGGGGCCGTCCGGGCCCGTGGCCGGGACGACGAACACGTCCGCCACCGTGCCGTCGGCGACGGACGTGACCGTGCCGTCGAGCGTGCCGTCGGCCGTGGCCGTGACGTCGCGGGGGAACGCGGCGTCGGTCATGGTCGACAGCGGGACGGCGAGCGCGCCGACGGCCTCACCGCCGGCGAGCCTGCGCAACGGATCCGCGACCTCGGCCGCTGCCGTGTCGCAGCCGAGCAGCGCCGACGTGGCCAGCACGGCACTGCCGAGGAACGGCACCGGTGCGACCGCGCGGCCGAGTTCTTCGAGGACGAGGGCCACCTCACGGGCCGAGGCGCCCTGTCCGCCGAGCTCCTCCGGCACCGCGAGCCCGGCCGTGCCGAGGTCGCGGGCGAGGGTGCGCCACAGCTCCCGGTCGCAGGGCTCGTCGCTCTCCACTCGGGCCAGCAGGGTCTCGGGTGCGCACCGGTCGGTGAGCAGGTCGCGCACGCTGGCGCGCAGATCGGTCTCGACGTCCGAGTAGAGCAGGTCCGCGTTGGTCATCGGGGCAGGTCCTTCCAGGCGACGTCCTTGTCCGTGCGCGGTTCCGACGGCAGTCCCAGCACGCGCTCGGCGATGATGTTGCGGAGCACCTCGGAGGTGCCGCCCTCGATCGAATTGCCCTTGCTGCGCAGGTACCGGTAGCCGGCCTCACGTCCGGTGAAGTCGACGAGCTCCGGCCTGCGCATCGACCAGTCGTCGTAGCGCAGCGCGTCCTCGTCGAGGATCTCCAGCTCGAGCGCGGCGAGGCGTTGCGCCACGGTCGCGAACGCCAGCTTCATGCCCGACCCCTCCGGCCCGGGCTGGCCCACGGCCAGCTGCTGGCGCAGCCTGCTGCCCGCGAGCCGGAACGCCTCCGCCTCGGCCCACAGTTGCAGTAGCCGGTCGCGCAACTCCGGTGTGCGCAGTTCGGGCCGGTTGCGCCAGGTCTCGGCGACCTTGCCGACCATGCCGCCTTCCCGGGGCTGGGCGTTGCCGCCGATCGCGACGCGTTCGTTCATCAGCGTCGTCTGCGCGACCTGCCAGCCCGCGCCGACCTCGCCGAGCCGCTGGGCGTCCGGAATCCGCGCGTCGGTCAGGAACACCTCGTTGAACTCGGCCTCGCCGGTGATCTGCCGGAGTGGTCGCACCTCGACACCGGGCTGGGTCATGTCCAGCACGAAGTAGGTCATGCCCCGGTGTTTCGGCACGTCCGGATCGGTGCGCGTGACGAGGATGGCCCACTGGGCGGTGTGCGCACTGGAGGTCCACACCTTCTGCCCGTTGACGACCCAGCTGTCCCCGTCCCGGACGGCCCGCGTGGCCAGTGCGGCGAGGTCGGAGCCGGCACCCGGTTCGGAGAACAGCTGGCACCACACCTCCTCGCCGGTCCACAACGGACGGAGCAGGCGCTTCTTCAGCTCCTCGCTGCCGAACTTCAGGATCGTGGGCGCGGCCATGCCGAGTCCGATCCCGATGCGGCGCGGGTTGTTGTCCGGCGCACCGGCGGCGGCGAACTCGGCGTCCACGACGGACTGCAGCTCCCGGGGCGCGTCGAGCCCGCCGAGGCCGACGGGGAAGTGCACCCAGGCCAGGCCCGCGTCGAACCGGGCACGCAGGAAGTCGAGCCGGTCGGTCGTGTCCGGGTCGTGGGCGGCGAGGACGTCGGCGACGCGGGCGCGCAGGCCCTCGGCGTCGAGCCCCTTGTCGGACGTCGTCGTCATCACAGGTACCTCTTCAGTTCTCTGCGGGCGAGGGATCGTTTGTGCGCTTCGTCGGGGCCGTCGGCCAGCCGGAGCGTGCGGGCCGAGGCCCACAACCCGGCGAGCGGGAAGTCCTGGCTCACGCCGCCCGCTCCGTGCAACTGGATCGCCTTGTCCAGAATGGATTCGACGGCCCGTGGTGTGGCGATCTTGATGGCCTGGATCTCCGTGTGGGCACCCTTGTTGCCCGCCGTGTCCATGAGCCACGCCGTCTTCAGCACCAGCAGGCGCAGCGACTCGATGGTGACGCGGGACTCGGCGATCCACTCCTGCACGACACCCTGGTTCGCCAGCGGGGAGCCGAACGCCTCACGGCCGACCGCGCGGGTGCACATGAGTTCCACAGCGCGTTCGGCCATGCCGAGCAGCCGCATGCAGTGGTGGATGCGTCCCGGACCCAGGCGTGCTTGGGCGATGGCGAACCCGCCGCCCTCCTCGCCGATGAGGTTCTCCGCCGGCACGCGCACGTCCTCGAAGACCACCTCGGCGTGCCCGCCGCTGGCGCTGTCGTCGTAGCCGAACACCTGCATGCCGCGCTTGACGTGCACTCCCGGGGTGTCGCGCGGGACGAGGATCATGCTCTGCTGGCGGTGCGGCTCGGCGTCCGGATCGATCTTGCCCATCACGATGAAGACGCGGCAGTTCGGATTCATCGCCCCGGAGATGAACCACTTCCGTCCGTTGAGGACGTAGGTGTCGCCGTCCCGCTCGATGCGGGTGGCGATGTTGCGGGCGTCGGAGGAGGCCACGTCCGGTTCGGTCATCGCGAACGCCGACCGGATCGACCCGTCCAGCAACGGCTCCAGCCACGTGCGCTGCTGCTCGGCGGAGCCGAACATGTGCAGGACTTCCATGTTGCCGGTGTCGGGGGCCGCGCAGTTCAGCGCGGCCGGAGCCAGTTCGGGACTGCGGCCGGTGATCTCCGCGAGCGGCGCGTACTGCAGATTCGTCAGGCCGCCGCCGTCCGAACCGGGGAGGAAGAAGTTCCACAGGCCGCGGTTGCGTGCCTCGGCCTTAAGCTCCTCGACGACGGGTGGTACCGACCACGGATCGCTGCGCTCGGCGAGCTGCTCGTGGAACACCGGCTCGGCCGGGTACACGTGGGAGTCCATGAACTCCCGCAGCCGCCCGCTGAGCTCCTCGGTGGTGCTGTCGACGGCGAAGTCCATCAGTTCCCTTTCAGTGCGGAGTTGCCGAGCGCGACGAGCGGGGCGACACCGGCGCCGATGCGGTCGAATCCCTCGCCGACGGTCTGTCCGTGGCTGTAGCGGTAGTAGATGCCCTCGAGGATCACCGCGAGCTTGAACAGCGCGAATCCCAGGTACCAGCCCAGGTCGGAGACGTCGCGTCCGGACGCGCGTGCGTAGGCGTCGGCGATCTCGTCGGGCGACGGGTGCCCCGGTGCCGCACCGACATCGCTGACCGTGTCGAGGTCGAGCGTGTGCAGCTGCGAGTACGCCAGCAACAGCGCCAGGTCGGTGAGCGGGTCGCCGAGCGTCGACATCTCCCAGTCGAGCACCGCGTTGATGCGGTCGTCGGCTCCCACCAGCACGTTGTCCAGGCGGTAGTCGCCGTGCACGATCGACGGCGCGGGCGAGGTGGGAATCCGGGCCGCGAGGCGTTCGTGGAGCTCGTCAATGCCCGGCACGTCCCGGCTGCGCGACGCGGCCAGCTGTTTCGACCACCGCCGGAGCTGGCGTTCCAGGAACCCGTCGGGTTTGCCGAAATCGCCGAGGCCGACGGACTGCGGGTCGACGGCGTGCAGCTCCACGAGGGTGTCGACCAGCCGGTCGGTGATCGCCCGCGTGCGCTCCTCACCCCGTGGCCGCAGCTGCTCGGCGGTCCGCAACGGGGAGCCCTCGACGAAGTCCATGACGTAGAACTGTGCGCCGAGGACGTCGTCGTCGCTGCACAGCACGCGGGCTCGGGGGACCGGCACCGGGGTGCCGTGCAGCCCGCTGATGACCCGGTACTCGCGGGTCATGTCGTGCGCCGTCGGCAGCACGTGCCCGAGCGGCGGGCGCCGCAGCACCAGTCGCTGCGCGCCGTCGTCGACGATGTAGGTGAGATTCGACCGGCCGCCTTCGACCAGTCGGGCCGTCAGCGGACCGGTGACCGCACCGGGCAGCTCCCGGTCCAGGTACGTGCGCAGGCGCGCCAGGTCCACGCCGGGGGGATCTGCGTCGCTCACTCCGACCTCCTTGTCCTGAGCGGGTGTCGGTCCGGGGCGTCCGGTGGGCGCTCGCTCCGGACCGGTCACGGGACCAGCACGGTGACCATCTCGGCGATGCAGGCGGGCTTGGCCTCACCCTCGATCTCGAGGGTCCACCGGACGACCGCCTGCGTCCCTTGCTTGCCGGGGGCGGCCTCGGCAAGCTCGGCGCTCCCGCGGATCCGCTGGCCGACCTTCACCGGTTGCGGGAACCGCACCTTGTTCAGCCCGTAGTTGATCCCCATGCTCAGCCCGTCCACCCGGTAGACGTCCTTGGCCAGTCGTGGGATCAGCGACAGCGTGAGGAAACCGTGGGCGATCGGCGCGCCGAACGGGCCCGTCGCGGCACGGTCGGGGTCGACGTGGATCCACTGGTGGTCGAGCGTCGCGTCGGCGAACAGGTCGATCTGGTCCTGGGTGACGGTGTGCCACGCGCTGCTGCCGAGCTGCTCCCCGACGGCGGCGGTGAAGCTGTCCAGGTCGGGGAAGACGCGGGCAGGTTCGGACTCGGTCGTACTCACGCCTTCGGCCCTCCCGCGACGTAGATGACCTGACCGGACACGAATCCGGCACCGTCGCTGACGAGGAACGACACCGTGTGGGCGATGTCCTCCGGCTCGCCGACCCGGCGCACCGGGATCTCCTTCGCCGCCGCGTCCTTGAAGTCCTCGAACCCCATACCCACCCGCTCGGCGGTCGCCGCGGTCATGTCGGTCGCGATGAAACCGGGCGCGATGGCGTTGGCGGTGACGCCGAACTTGCCGAGTTCGACGGCCAGCGTCTTGGTGAAGCCCTGCAACCCGGCCTTCGCCGTCGAGTAGTTCGCCTGGCCGCGGTTGCCGAGCGCGGAGGTGCTCGACAGGCTGACGATCCGGCCCCAGCCCTGCTCGGTCATGTGCTTCTGCACCGCACGTGACATCAGGAACGCACCGCGCAGGTGGACGCCCATGACCGCATCCCAATCGGACTCGGACATCTTGAACAGCAGGTTGTCGCGCGTGATGCCGGCGTTGTTCACGAGCACGGTCGGCGGCCCGAGTGCGTCGGCCACCTCGCCGACCACGCGCTCCACCTCCTCGGCGTCGCTGATGTCCGCGGCCAGGCCGACCGCCGTACCGCCGGTCGCGGTGATCGCGTCAGCGCCCGCCTTGGCGCCCGCTTCGTCGAGATCGATCAGCCCGACGGCGAATCCGTCCTCGGCGAGTCGCCGGGCGACGGCGGCGCCGATACCGCGGCCCGCGCCGGTGACGACGGCGACGCGGGACGGTGACTCCGGAACAGGGTTGTCCACCGACACGAAGGTCCTCCTCATCGAGTAAGCGTGCGCTTAGGAAGCTACCAGTCCGAGCGCCCGCGTGGGAGAGGCCGGAGAACCCGAGGTCGGTCGGGTCGCGTGTCGGGGTACGGCGTCGGGGGTCGGTGTCGGCGGTTCGGGGCCCGTCGACACCGGGCCCGCGGCGGGCGGGGCGTGTCCGAGCGGTGTCAGCTCACGACGCGGGCGAGCACGGTGCGGAACGCCGGGACGTCCACAGTGGAGGGATCCTCGGCCAGCCACGCCCCTGCGGTGTGCACGAACTCCTCCGGAGTCAGCACGGCGACGTCGGTTCCGGCGGGGGTGAACGCGTCGGTGGGGGCGACCGTGATCGTGCCCGCACGGCTCGGGTACAGCACGAGGGCCCCGCGGACGTCGACGTCGGGAAGCAGCTCGTCGAACACGTCGAGTGCCTCGGCGAGGCGGCTCCCGCCGCCGCCGAACCGGCGACCGTTGCGCTGCAGCACGTCGTCGGCACTCGTGCTGTAGTGCCCGGGCAGCCACCGCTTCGACTCCACGAGCAGCAGCCGCCTGCCGCACAGCACGGCGTGGTCGATGTCGGCGAACACCGAACCGGGCCAGGACAGTCCGTGGAAGATCCGTGCGCCCGGCAGGCGGGTGAGGTAGCGGTCGAGCAGGTCCGCGGTGCGGCGTTCGGCGATCTGGTCGTCGTCGGTGCCGGGCCTGCCGAACACGACCTCCCGCACCTCGGCGCGTGCGGCCCGCAGCGCCACGTGGCGCCTGCGGACCCCCGCGACCACCGCGGCCGCCGCCGCGACGGCCGCGGCCAGCACGGCGACCAGCACGGGCGCAGGCGCCCCCGCGAGGACGACGAGGGCGGCGACCGCTGCGGTGACCGCCGGGACGAGCACCGGAACCGCGTGCCCCGGTGCGCGGCCGGGGGACAGGTGAGTCCGCGGTTCCGCGGCCGCGCACTCCCACCAGGGGATCGTCACGGGGTCGAGGCGCACGCGCGGTGGCCGGAACGACGGATCGTCCCCGAAGACCCGGCCGCGCGGCCTGCGCGGCGGCGGGACCGCACCGGGATCGGGAACCGGCAGCGGCTCGTCGGCCGGGCCTGCGGTGTCGTCGTCCGTACCGTCGTAGACCGCGCGCCGTTCGGGATCGGTGAGCGTGTCGTAGGCCTCGCGCAGCAGCGCGAACCGGTGCGCGTCGCCGCCCGCGTCGGGATGCCACGAGCGCGCACGAGCACGGAACGCCGATTTGATCTGCGAGGTCGTCGCGTCGTCGGGGACACCGAGCAGGTCGTAGAAGTCGACCTCGTCGGCCGCGTCGTCGCCGGTCACAGCGCCGGGCGACGGGCCGCGCCGGTCGTCGTCGCGCACGCGCGCTGCACCTCCTCCGTCGCCTGCTCGGGTGCCGTGCCCGATCGCGGTCGGGCACGGCAGGGGTCGGCGCCATACTGTAGGCCGTCGGACGCGGTGCGTGACGCCGTCCCCGCGTGCGGTCGGGTCACGACGGAGTCCCCGGGCGTCGGCACCGTAATCTGGACCGCATGGACGAGACCGGCGCGGGCTCCGAGCCCGTCGTGGTGCTGGACGGCGGACTGGCGACGGAACTCGAGGCGCGCGGCAACGACCTGTCGAGCTCGCTGTGGTCGGCGCGGCTGCTGGCCGACGCCCCGGAGGAGATCGTCGCCGCACACGAGGCGTTCTTCCGCGCCGGAGCGGACGTGGCGATCACGGCGAGCTACCAGGCCAGCGCGGCCGGGTTCGCCGAGCACGGCCTGTCGGAGGACGAGACGCGGCGACTGCTGCGGCGCAGTGTCGACCTCGCGAGGCAAGCCGCTGAGCGGGCGGGCGGCGGCCTGGTGGCGGCGTCCGTCGGCCCCTACGGTGCCTATCTGGCCGACGGATCGGAATACCGCGGTCGCTACGGGCTGACCGTGCGCGAGCTGACGGCGTTCCACCGGCCCCGGCTGGAGACGCTGGCCGAGGCGGGCCCGGACCTGATCGCGCTGGAGACCGTGCCGGACGTCGACGAGGCCGTCGCGTTGCTGGCCGCGCTCGACGCGGTGGACGTGCCCGCATGGCTGTCCTACACCGTGGCCGACGGCCGTACGCGGGCCGGGCAGTCGTTCGAGGACGCGTTCGCGGTCGCGGCCGGTGACGACCGCGTGGTAGGCGTGGGGGTGAACTGCTGTGCGCCCGATGAGGTGATATCCGCCGTCGACGCGGTGCAGGTGGGATCGCCGGAAAGCCCGCCGTGGCGTATCCGAACAGTGGTCACGGCTGGGATGCCACAGCGCGTCAATGGACCGGGCGAGCGACTTTCTCCCCCGCGCAGGTGAGCGACTGGATTCGCGCCGGTGCGCGGTTCGTCGGCGGGTGTTGCCGGGTGTGTCCTGCACAAACGGCGGAGATCGCGAAAACGGTTCGGAATTACGGAACCTCACCCGATCGGGGTCATTAGTCGATCTCGAAAGGCGCCCCGCTCGGGCGCGTGTGAGCCTCTTTTTCCGGGTAGTCCGCAACCACCCGGAAAGGATGGTACCGGCGATGAATATTGGTGATTCATTCCGCAACGTCTTGGACACGGTGATCAATTTCCTGCCCAATCTCGCCGTGTTCTTGGTCATTCTCGTCGTCGGCTGGATCGTGGCGAAGGCGCTGCGCAAGGTCGTCGACATGGTGCTCGAGCGGCTGCATTTCGATCGCGCGGTGGAACGTGGTGGTATCAAGCGGGCGCTCGAACGCTCGAAGTACGACGCCAGTGATCTGATCGCGGCGATCGTCTACTACGCCGTCCTACTGATCACGCTGCAGATGGGCTTCGCGGTCTTCGGCCCGAACCCGGTGAGCACGCTGCTCGCCGACGTCGTGGCCTGGCTGCCGATGGCCGTGGTCGCGATCGTCATCGTCGTGGTGGCGGCCGCGATCGGCAATGCCGTGAAGGACATCGTGAGCGCCACGCTCGGTGCGTTCAGCTGGGGCAACGTCGTGGCCCGGGTGGCGCAGGTCTTCATCGTGGCGCTCGGTGTGATCGCCGCGCTGAACCAGATGGGCGTGGCCACCACGGTGACGACGCCGGTGCTGGTCACCGTGCTCGCCACGGTCGGCGGCGTGATCGTCGTGGGTGTCGGCGGCGGCATGGTGCGCCCGATGCAGCAGCGGTGGGAGCGCTGGCTCGGCCGGGCCGAGGAGGAGCTGCCCGCGGCGACCGGTTCGGACGAAGCGTACCAGCGTGGTCGTGAGGACACGATGCGCGCCCAGTCCGGCGCTCCCGCGAGCACGCAGCAGGAGCCCGCGACGGGTCCGATCCCGACGGCGCCGGGTGCCTCGGGCATGCAGTCCGAGCAGCCCCGGCCCGACACGGGCGACTACCCCAGGTGAACGCCGACGAGTAGTTCCCTCGCCACGGCGGGCACGTATCCGACAGCTGTCGGATACGTGCCCGCCGTCGTGTGTGCGCTCGCCGAGGACAGGGCTCAGGAGAAGAGTGCGGGGTCCAGCTCGGCACCCGCCGCGGCGCCCGCTGTCGCGAGCAGGCAGACGGCGGCCAGGCGGAGGACGACCCAGTCGGTCGTCGCGCCCTCCGCCGACGGTGGTGTCCAGCCTGCGTCCCGGGCGGCGTCGCGCACCCCGCGGGCGTAATAGGCGAGCTGCGCCTGGGAGACGCCGCCCGCGCCGAGGGTCAGGATGTCGCGGATCGCCGCCGCGTGCTGATCGACGGCCGCCAGCCTGCCCACCGGCAGGAGAGCGGGTGCGGCGCCGATCCGGCCGAGCCGGTCGGTGAGTGCGGCGAGTTCCCGCCCGGCGGCAGACTCCCGCCACGTGTTCATCAACCAACCCATGGCCCCATAGTCTATCCACCCGTTCGGGTGGATCTTCAGGTGCTTCGTGACTCGCGGTTGTCGACGGTGTGGGCGGGCGTTCGGCGTCGCCCCTGGTGTCGTGTGGGATCGCATGTGATGTTCGGCCTGCCTGGACGGTTGTGGAGTGCACGGCGTCACGGACATCTACGCTGTCCGGACCATGCAGTCCTGCCCGCTCGCCGGAACCCGAGGAGCCGCCGTTGAGTGACGACGAAGGCCGTCTGATCGCGGAGCGTTATCGCCTGCGTTCGCGCATCGGTACCGGAGCGATGGGCGTGGTCTGGCGTGCGGTCGACGAGGTGCTCGACCGCACGGTGGCGGTCAAACAGCTGCTGTTGCCGCCCGGCCTGAACCAGCGCGAAGCGGAGACCGCGCGGCAGCGTGCGTTCCGCGAGGGACGCATGGCGGCCCGGCTGCAGCACCCCAACGCGATCACCGTCTACAACGTCGCCGAGGACGAGGGCCAGCCCGTACTCGTGATGGAGTTCCTTCCGTCCCGGAGCATGGCGGATCTGCTGGGCGAGGGACGCGTGCTGCCGCCCGCCGAGGTGGCACGACTCGGTGCGCAGGTCGCCTCGGCGCTGGGCGCGGCCCACGCCGCCGGTGTCGTGCACCGGGACGTCAAGCCGGGCAACGTGCTCATCGCGGAGGACGGAACGGCGAAGATCACCGACTTCGGCATCTCGCGGGCCGCCGGGGACGTCACGCTGACCAGCACCGGCCTGTTCGCGGGCACACCCGCGTACCTGTCGCCGGAGGCGGCGCGCGGGTCCGACCCGGGCCCCGAGTCCGACGTGTTCTCCCTCGGAGCGACGCTGTACTCGATGGTCGAGGGCGGTTCGCCGTTCGGCACGCTCGACAACGAGATCGCATTGCTGCACAAGGTGGCCACATCCGCGGCCACGCCGCCGCGGCAGGCCGGCCCGCTCGCCGGCCCGTTGCAGGCGATGCTGCACCAGGAGCCCGCGCAGCGCCCGTCGATGGCGCAGGCCGAGGAGGCACTGCGGGCCGTAGCCGCCGGGGCTGCGCCGCAGCTCGAACCCGCGACGGTGCCCGCAGCCGCTCCGGTCACCGCACCGATGCCCGCCGTGGCGGCGACGCCTGCGGCGGGAGCGGCGTCCGGGCAGCGGCCTGCGACCAGGGTGGGGTTACCCGCGGTCGAGGCGCAGCAGCCGACGGACCGCCGGAAGCGGATCGCGGTCGTCGCGGCCGCGGTGGTGGCCGCCGTCGCCGTGGGAGTCCTCGTGTCCGAGATCCTGGTGCGGACCGTCGGCGCCTCCGGCTCGGAGGCCGGGGCGGCCCCGGCCTCCACGTCCGGCTCGGCCCCGTCGTCCTCGCGGGAACCGGAGACGAGCACACCGCCGCAGCCGTCGCGCGCGGAGTTGGAGGCGGCGGTGGCCCACTACTACGCGCTGGTCCCGGACGACGCCGACACCGCGTGGAGCTCGCTCGGCCCTACGCTGCAGGCCCAGGGCCGGGAGCAGTACGAGAAGTTCTGGGACGGCATCGAGAAGGTCCGGGTCAGCGGCGGGCCCCGCGCCGTCGACGACGAGACCGTCAAGGTTCGCCTCGACTTCACGACCACCGACGGTGAACGCACCCGTGAGATGCACCGTCTGGCCATGACCGTGTCGGCATCGGGTGACCCGTTGATCGACTCCGACGAGGTCGTCGGCACCCGCGAGCTCGGCGGCAAGGGCGAGGACGAGAAGAAGGACGACAAGGGCGACAAGGACGACGAGAAGAAGAAGGAGGACAAGGACGAGAAGAACGAGGGTGAGGGCGAGAAGGACGAGAAGAAGGGCGACGGGGACGACGACGAGGAGTAGGGCGACGCGGGGTGCCCGGAGGGCGCCGACCACGGCCCGAGGCGACGTTCCGTCGACCCGCCGGGCCGGCCCGGCTGCGCTCGGGTGAGGTCCCTGCGACCGATGTCACGCACTGCGGTAATTTTGCGATGATTGCCGTAGCTGAACGCCTCAGAGGAATACCTTGGCCCAGGACGACGACTCCGTGACGCCCGACCCTGCGACGCCAGGCTCCGGTGACGTACCGGATCCGACCGCGGGAACCACGTCGGCGTCCGGCGGGCCCACCGGAACCGACGAGGCCTCCACGCCCGACTCCGGCGATATCGCACAGACCGATATCGCACAGGCGGAGGGCGCCACGCGGCGCAGTGATGCTGTGGAGTCCGCCGAGTCTCACGAGGCCGTGGAGTCCGAGGCCCCGAACTCCGAGGCCGTGTACTCCGACGATGCGAAATCCGACGATGCGAAATCCGAGGATGCGGGGTCCGGGGATACCGAGTCCGAGGATGCCGCGTCGGTGGGCGCTGGGGAGGACGTCGGCGAGCTCGACTTCGAGCCGGACACGGGCGAGGTGACGCCGGCGGCGCCCACCGGTACGAGCGCGTCCGCGCCGCAGCCCGACGGCGACCCGTCGGAGACGGCCGGTGCGGACCAGCCGGCGTGGCCGTCGGAGACCGATGCGGCCGCCCTCGGCGCGGACCACGGCGCGGCCGCCACCACCGAGGCGGATGGGACCGGCGCCGCCGCGGAGCAGGGCAGCGCCGCCGCGGACGACACAGCCGTCCTCGAGCCCGTCGACGGGACCGAATCCCGCGACAGCGAATCCCCCGACACCGCGACCCAGGACACCGGATCTCCCGACACCGAATCGGACGAGTCCCGGAAGTCCGCCGGCGCCGGGCTGCTGGCCGCGGACGTGCCGTGGCGCCGGGTCGGCGTGATCGCGGCGGCCGTCGTGGGGGTCCTCGTCGTGCTGTACGGCCTCGACCTGCTGATCAACCAGGGAGACGTGGCACGCGGCCGCACCGTCGCGGGGGTCGACGTCGCCGGGCAGAGCCGTGAGGACGCCGAACGGACGCTGCGCCGCGAACTCGACGAGTCCTCGCCGGTCACCCTCACCGGGGGTGGCGAGCACACGCTCGCTCCCGAATCGGCAGGCCTGGCCGTGGACTGGCAGGCGACCCTCGACGCCGCGACCGACCAGCCGCTGAACCCGTTCGCGCGTGTGGCGTCGCTGTTCACGACCGAGGACATCGGACTCGTCTCGACCGCGGACTCGGCACAACTCGACGCCGAACTCGAGCGGCTCCGCGACGACATCGACCGGGAGGCCTCGGAAGGCACCATCCGGTTCGACGGCACGACGCCGGTGCCGGTCGACCCGGTGAAGGGCCGGGAGCTCGACGTGGCCGGGGCGAAGTCGGCGATCCTGGCCCGCTGGGCCACCCCGGACGGGGTGGAACTGCCCGTGCGCATTCTGGAGGTGCGGTCGACGCCCGACACCGTCCGCGACGCGGTGGCCGACCTGGCCGAACCGGCCGTCTCCGCGCCGGTGACGATCCGCGGGGAAGGGGCGGAAGCCACCGTGCGGCCGCGCGGCATCGCACGGTCGCTGACGTTCGACGTCCGCGACGACGGCACGTTGACCGCCGGGATCGACGAGGAGGTGCTGCGCGAGGTCGCGGGGCCGCAGCTGGCCTCGACCGAGGACCCGGGCCGCGACGCCCGCTTCACGTTCGAGGGCGGCAGCCCGACGATCCGGCCGTCCACGGACGGCTACGGCGTGGACTGGGCCACGGTCGCGAAGAAGCTCCCCGGTGTGCTCACCGGCGACGGCGAGCGCTCGGTGACAGCACCCTACGGCGAGCAGCCCGCCGAGCTGACCACGAAGGAAGCGCAGGCCCTCGGCATCGAGGAGGTCGTCGGCGAGTTCACCACCAGCGGCTTCGCCTACGACTCGGGGCTGAACATCAAGCAGGTCGCGCGCGAGGTCAACGGCGCGATCGTCGAACCGGGGGAGACGTTCAGCCTGAACGAGTACACCGGGCCACGAGGGGTCGAGCAGGGCTACGTGTCCGCCGGCATCATCTCGGGCGGTCAGGCCTCGCGGGCCGTCGGCGGCGGCATCTCGCAGTTCGCGACGACGCTCTACAACGCGTACTACTTCGCGGGCCTGAAAGACGTGGACCACCAGGAGCACAGCTACTACATCAGCCGTTATCCGGTGGGGCGCGAGGCCACGGTGTTCCAGAACCCGGACGGGTCGAGTGTCATCGACCTGAAGTTCAAGAACGACTCGCCGAACGGCATCGTCATCCAGACGATCTGGACCCCGAGCGACATCACGGTGAAGCTGTGGGGCACCAAGCGCTACGAGATCGAATCGGTCAACGGCGGCAGGTACAACTACACCGCGCCACCGAC
Organism: Prauserella aidingensis; assembly: GCF_024171865.1. Lineage (GTDB taxonomy): Bacteria > Actinomycetota > Actinomycetes > Mycobacteriales > Pseudonocardiaceae > Prauserella > Prauserella aidingensis. The sequence continues at coordinate 40,685 of NZ_JAMTCN010000001.1, forward strand.
CGAGGTCCTGCCGGCGAGCGAGTCCTGCGTGCCGAGCAGCGGTTCCAGCGGCTTCAGCACCAACGACACACGCGTGTTCAAGGACCCGGAGACCGGTGAGGTGATCCGCCGCGAGAAGCGTGACGTCGTCTACCGGGGCCAGACCGCGGTCGTGTGCCTGGAACCGGAGCCCGAACCCGAGCCGCCGGACGGTGGCGGCGACGGTGACTCCGGTGACGGCAACGGCGACGGCGGAAACGGGGGCGACGGCGAGGCGCCGGGCAACGGCGAATCCGGCGGCGGCAACGGTGACGGCAACGGCGGCGGCAATGGCGAGAACGGCGCCGGCAACGGGGACAGCGGAAGCAACGGCGGCGGTAACGCCGCCGGCCGAGGGCCGGCCGGCGGCGCGGGCGGACCCGCCGGCGCCCGCTGACCCGTCCGTGCGTCCCGCCCGGTGACGCACGGACGGGTCAGCGCACGATCACGGTCCGGTCGCCCTGTGCCCGGAGCTCACCGATGACCGATGCTCCCGGGATCTCGCCCGCGACGACCAGGCCTCCCGAGGTCTGTGCGTCGGCCAGCAGCAGCGCCGTGTCGCCGTCCACCGCCGAGACGTCGACGTGCGGGCGCACCCAGTCGAGGTTGCGCGCGCTGCCACCGGGGACGAACCCGTCGGCCAGCGCCTGCCGTGCACCGTCCACGTAGGGCACCGCCGCGGCGTCGATCACCGCGGTGACACCGCTCGCCCGCGCCAGCTTGTGCACGTGCCCGAGCAGTCCGAATCCCGTCACGTCGGTGGCACACGTGATGCCCGCGGCGACGGCGGCGCGGGAGGCGGCGTCGTTGCGCGTGGTCATGACGTCGATCGCCGCCGCGTGGCGCTGTCCGGTCGCCTTGTGGTGGGCGTTGAGCACGCCCAGGCCGAGCGGCTTCGTCAGGGACAACGGCGTGCCGGGCGAGCCCGTGTCGTTGCGGAGCAGCCGGTCCGGGTGGGCCAGGCCCGTGACGGCGAGACCGTACTTCGGCTCGGGGTCGTCGACGCTGTGGCCGCCCGCGAGGTGGCAGCCCGCGGCGGCGCAGACGTCCGCCCCGCCGCGCAGGACCTCGGTCGCCAGATCCGGCGGCAGTTGGTCCCGGGGCCAGCACAGCAGGTTCAGCGCGAGGAGCGGCGCGGCGCCCATGGCGTAGATGTCGGAGAGGGCGTTGGTGGCCGCGATCCGGCCCCAGTCGTAGGCGTCGTCGACCACGGGGGTGAAGAAGTCGGTCGTGGCGACGACGGCCTGGTCGCCGGTGATCCGCACGGCGGCCGCGTCGTCGCCGGTCTCGAGGCCGACGAGCAGGTCGCCCGGCGCGCCCGGTGGCGTGACGGCGCCGAGGCCGCGCACCATCTCCTCGAGTTCGCCGGCGGGGATCTTGCAGGCACAGCCGCCGCCGTGGGCGTACTGGGTCAGTCGGGGGGTCATAACCCGATCCTGCCTGTGCGGGCCGTGATCGGCCTTGCGAGGATGACGGCATGTCGGCGATCGCGGCATTGCTGCAGGGAGGCGCTTCCGGCCTGGTGACCGGCCCGGTCTTCAACACCGTGGAACGGCAGACACTGTCGTTGGCGGGTTCGATTCCCGTTCGCCTCCGCGAGGACCGGTGCGGGGGTGCGTCGTGACCGACCCACGGCGGCGCATCCCCCGCACCGACGCCCTCCTCGCCGAACCACGACTCGCGAAGGCCGCCGACGAGCTCGGCCGCGACCGGGTGAAGACGGCGATCGTGGCCGCACAGGATCGCGCGCGGGCCGGGGAGATCGCGCCCGAGGACGTGGCCGACGAGGCGCTGGCCGCGGCCGACGCCCCGCCACCACAGCCGACGAGCCTGTCCCCGGTCGTGAACGCGACCGGCGTCGTCGTGCACACCAACCTGGGCAGGGCGCCGTTGTCGGCGGCGGCACTCGACGCGGTACGGACGGCGGTCGGATACACCGACGTCGAATTCGACCTCGCAGGCGGCCATCGCGCACGCAGGGGTACGGGAGCGCTCGCGGCGCTCGCCGAGGCGGTACCGGACGCGGGCGGCGTGCACGTGGTCAACAACAACGCCGCGGCGTTGCTGCTGTGCGCGCTGACACTGGCGCCCGGCAAGGAGATCGTGGTCAGCCGCGGCGAGCTGGTCGAGATCGGTGACGGCTTCCGGATCCCCGAGTTGCTGACCTCGGCGGGCGCGCGGCTGCGGGAGGTCGGCACGACCAACCGGACCAGCGCGGCCGACTACGCCGCGGCGATCGGACCCGACACGGGGTGCGTGCTCAAGGTGCATCCGTCGAACTTCCGCGTCACGGGCTTCACCGCGGAGGCCTCGATCGCCGAGCTGACCGGGCTCGGCGTGCCCGTCGTCGTGGACATCGGGTCCGGCCTGCTGCGCCCTCATGCGCTGGTGCCGGAGGAGCCGGACGCGACGACGGCGCTGCGGGCGGGTGCCGCGCTGGTCACCGCGAGCGGGGACAAGTTGCTGGGCGGTCCGCAGGCCGGTCTGTTGCTGGGGGAGACCGGGCTGGTCGAACGGCTGCGACGGCACCCGGCCGCCCGGGCGCTGCGGGTGGACAAGCTGACGTTGGCCGCGCTGGAGGCGACGTTGCGTGGTGGGACTCCGCCGGTGGCGGCCGCGTTGGACGCCGACGTCGGCGAGCTGTGGGTGCGGGCGGAACGGCTCGCGGCGGAGCTGACGTCGCGCGGCGTGGAGGCCGCGGCCGTCGACTCCGTCGCGGCGGTCGGCGGCGGCGGTGCCCCGGGGGTGGAGCTGCCGAGCGTGGCCGTGAGCCTGCCGGAGTGCTGCGCCGAACCTCTGCGCACGGGCAGACCGGCGGTCGTCGGCAGGCTCGACCGCGGCAGGTGTCTGCTGGACCTGCGGACGGTGCCGGAGGACGCCGACGCCGAACTGGTCGAGGCGGTGGTGCGATGCACGTCGTAGCCACCGCGGGGCACGTGGATCACGGCAAGTCCACGCTGGTCCGCGCGCTGACCGACATGGAGCCCGACCGGCTCGCCGAGGAGCAGCGGCGCGGGCTGACCGTGGACCTCGGATTTGCCTGGACCAGGCTCGGGGCTGTCGACGGGGAGGGCGACGGCGACGCCGAGACCGGCGGTCTCGACGACGTCGTGGCGTTCGTCGACGTGCCGGGTCACGAGAGGTTCGTGCCGAACATGCTCGCGGGCGCGGGGCCGGTCACGGCGGCCATGATCGTCGTCGCGGCCGACGAGGGGTGGCAGGCGCAGTCGGCGGAGCACCTCGCCGCGCTCGACGCCTTCGGCGTGTCGCGCGGCCTCCTGGTGGTCACGAAGGCGGACCGGGCGGACCCGGCCGAGGTGATCGCCGACGCCCGATCCCGGGTCGCGGCCACGACTCTCGGGGACGTACCCGCGGTCGCGGTGAGCGGACGTACCGGCGCCGGACTCGACGAGCTGCGGCGCGCCCTCTCCCGGCTGGTGCGCGGGCTGCCCGAACCGGATCCGGTCGCGGACGTGCGGCTGTGGGCCGACCGGGTGTTCACGATCCGAGGGGCGGGCACCGTCGTCACGGGGACGTTGGGCGCGGGGCGGGTCGCCGTCGGCGACGAACTCGAGTTGTCGGGGTCGGGCGGACGGGTCACCGTGCGCGGGGTGCAGGCCCTGGGCCGCGACCGTGGGGAGGTGTCGGCGGTCGCGCGGGTGGCCGTGAACCTGCGAGGTGTCGGGCGTTCCGGGGTTCACCGCGGCGAGGCGCTGCTCACCCCGGGGGCCTGGCGGCCCACCTCGGAGGTCGACGTGCGGCTGCGCGGCGACAAGGCAGGCGAACTGCACCGCGACCTCGTGCTGCACGTCGGTGCCGCGGCCGTCCCGTGCCGGGTGCGCCCGCTGGGGGACGACACCGTGCGACTGGCGCTGGCGCAGCCGTTGCCGCTCCGGCACGGCGACACCGGGCTCGTGCGCGATCCCGGGGAGCACCGGGTGCCCGCGGGAGTGGAGGTCCTCGACCCGGACCCGCCCGCCCTGCGCCGGCGCGGGGCGGCGCGGGAACGGGCGCGGGAACTCGACGGGACCGATCCGGCCGTGGCCTACGTGCGCCGCTGCGGTGTGGTGGCGCCGGCCGAGTTGCGTGCTCGCGGGTTCCACCCGGACGTGCCGGAGCTGGCCGGACTGCACGTCGACGCGGACCTGCTGGCCGAGCTGCCCGGGCGCGCGGCCGAGCGCGTGGCAGCCCACGCGGAGGCCGAGCCGCTCGCCGCGGGGATGCCCGTCGAGGCGCTGCGCCGCGACCTGGGTGTGCCGGCCGTGCTGATCTCCCGCATCGTCGACCGTGCAGGGTTGGAGTTGAGCGACGGCCTGGTACGCAGGCCGGGCGCCATGGTGCTCCCGCAGGCGGTCGAGCGGGCGGTGCAGCGACTGGAACGACGTCTCGCGGCGAACCCCTTCCAGGCTCCGGAGGCCGACGATCTGGCGGAGCTGGGGTTGGGGCAGCGCGAACTCGCCGCGGCGGAACGGGCGGGCAGGCTCGTCCGGCTCACCGACACCGTGGTGCTGGCGGCCGGGGCGCCGGACCTGGCGGCGCAGCGGTTGGCGCGGCTCGAGACGCCGTTCACCGTCAGCCAGGCCCGCCGGGTGTGGGACACGACCCGCCGGGTCGCCGTGCCCCTGCTCGAGCGGCTCGATGCCGACGGGGTGACCCGGAAACGCGACGACGGTACCCGCGAGCTGGGCTGAGTGACGGCCGCGTGTCCGTCACCGCACGCCGCGGGGACGGAACTGGATGCTGATGCGCGGCCCGACGGCCTTGGACGTCTTGGGCACGGCGTGCTCCCATGTTCGTTGGCACGAGCCGCCCATGACGACGAGGTCGCCGTGCCCCAGGCCGTAACGCCGGGTCGTGCCCCCGCCGCGAGGCCGCAGCAGCAGGGGCCGGGCGGCACCGACCGACACGATGGCGACCATCGTGTCCTCCGATCGGCCGCGGCCGATCGTGTCGCCGTGCCAGGCCACGCTGTCGGAGCCGTCGCGGTAGTAGCACAGTCCCGCTGTGCGGAACGGCTCGCCGAGTTCGGCACCGTACCGCGCCGACAGTGCCTCGCGGGCCTGTGCGAGCACGGGGTCGGGCAACGGGTCGTCCTCGTCGTAGAAGCTCAGCAGCCGCGGTACGTCGACGGTCCGGTCGTACATCCGCCTGCGTTCGGCGTGCCACGGAACCCGCGTCGCGAGCGCGTGGAAGAGGGTGTCGGCGCCGGACAGCCACGCGGGGAGGACGTCGATCCACGCGCCCCGGCCGAGGTCGGTACGCCGGACGGACTCCAGCGAGCGGACCGACGGTGTGCTCGCGGCCGCGTGCGGTGCGCCGTCGGAGTCCAGGTGGCCGGAGTCCGCTTCACCGGCGGCCGGGTCGGTGGCGAGCGCGTCGAAGAGTGATCCCTGAAGTGCCAGGTCCATGCCCCGAACTCTACGCGTCATCGAACTGATGTTCTACCCGTGGCGGAGTGTCGAATGGATCAGTTCCGCTTCGGCGGCCCCATCGGCCGGGCCGGGCCCCTACAATCGAGCCATGCATCGACCTCGACCGGTCACCGAGGTCCCCGACGTGGTCGGCCTCGGCGCCGAGGACGCGTGTGACATCGTGCGGCGCGCGGGTCTGGTCCCCGTCGGACCGGACGGCGCCCCCGCACCGGCGACGGGTGTCGTGTCCGCGCAGCGGCCGATCGGGGCGGCCGGGGCCGAGGAGGGTGCGAAGGTCGCCCTCTGGACTCACCCCGGCAAGGATGCGGCCGAAGCGCTCGTGGGTCCGAGTCCGCGGGAGTCGGCGGATCTCGATCCGGTCTGAGCGCGCATCCGGCGTGAGTGGGGATCTCGGGTGAGCGGGTGGCCGGTGTGAGCGAGCGTCGGCGCAGTGCGGGGATCCTGCTGTTCCGCCGCGGGCAGGGCGAGCTCGAGGTGTTGATCGGGCGCATGGGCGGGCCGTTCTGGGCGCGGCGCGACGAGGGGGCATGGACCATCCCCAAGGGCGAGTACGGCGAGGACGAGCAGCCGCTGGCCGCCGCCTACCGCGAGTTCGAGGAGGAACTGGGAGCGCCGGCACCCGACGGCGGAGTGGTTCCACTCGGCGAGGTGCGCCAGTCCGGCGGCAAGGTCGTCACCGCCTGGGCGCTCGAGGGTGATCTCGACCCGGCGCGCGTCACGCCCGGCACGTTCGAACTGGAGTGGCCACGGGGATCCGGCCGCATGCAGGTGTTTCCGGAGCTCGACCGCGTCGAGTGGTGCGGCGTCGACGCCGCCCGCCCGCGACTGGTGACGGCACAACGAGTCCTGCTGGACCGGCTCGTCGCCGAACTCGCACGCTGACCTCGGGTGGTCCGCTCCGGTCCGGTTCGGACAGTGCAGTGGTCGGCGCGGAACATGGTTTCGCCGTCGCCTGTTCGGGTAACTGGAAGGCATGACCATGGCGCCGGAAGTGAGTGAAGCGGCGGCCGGTGCGTCCGGGCCGGTCCGGTTGGCCGACGAGGCCGCGGCGCGCACGCTCCACGGACAGGGGTGGCGGATCCGGGTGCTGTCGTCGTACTCGGTGTCGGTGGGGCAGGGGAGCGCGGAGTTGCACAGCCTCGCGGATGTCGCGGAGTTCGTCTGCGCGCAGTGCCGGGAGTGGTGTGAGGCGACGCTCGTGGCGATCCGGCGCCGCCATCTCGTGTGCCCGGGTTGCTTCGGTGCGCAGCCCCAGGCCGCGGTGCCGCCGGCAGTGGTGCCCCGGGCCGCACAGCCCCAGCTCTCCCAGCCCCAGATCTCGCAGTCTCAGGCTGCGGCGCACGGGGAGGCCGTGCCGGAACCCGCCACCTCGTTCGCAGGTGTGCGGCGCGCGCCGTGGAGTGTCCACGCCGCCCGACCCTGCCGTCGACAACATGCGTAGTGGCAACCCTGCTGTCACGCACGGAGCTGTCACGGACGGACGGCCGCCGTCGCGGCGGCACGGCGGCCACCCGATGGCAGATGTATAACGACCTATACGGCATGGCAGTTGACGCGCCGTTCTCCGGCAATCGTCACCTCGTCCAGGGGTTACCGATCCGCACGGACGCCGAGAAATTCGGTGGGCGTCGTGGCCGGTCGGTTGCCATGATCGGCGCAAGTCATCGCCGACCGTGCTGTTCGTCCCCGGATCGAACAACAACTCCTTCTCGGCCGCACCGTTGCTGCGCGCGCTGACACTGCTGGGCGTTCGCGCGTTGGCCGTCGACCTGCCCGGGCACGGTTCGGGGCGTCGTGGCCGGAGGCGTATCAGGCCCCGCAGGATCGCGCGGCGCTGGCCACGGCGCCGTCGAAGGCGGCCGGGGTGACGGTGGCCGACGGCGTCGACCATCTTGCGGACACGGCCCGGCGGGCGCGTGAGCACGGGCTGGTCGTCGTGGTGGGCCACAGTCGGGGCGGACTGCCGCTGACCGGGTTGATGAGCACCGAGCCGGACCTGGTCGACAGGGCCGTGTACCTGTCGGCGTGGTGCCCTGTCGCGGCCACCGTCGCCGAGTACATGGCCATGCCCGAGTACGCCGACAGTGCCCTGAACGGGCTGCCGAACGTCCTGGCCGCCGACCCCGCGCAGCTCGGTGCGCTCCGGATGAACTGGCGGACGGCCGATCGTGACGTGCTCACGGCGCTGAAGGAGGCGATGCTCGCCGACGCCACCGATGACGAGTTCCTCGCCTACCTGGCGTTGCTGGACCCGGACGAGATCCTCGATCCGGGCGAGCGTGCCGACCTCGACCGGTGGGCGGGTGTCGCCCGCAGCTACATCCGGCTCGCGGGGGACACCTCGATGCCCCTCGCGATGCAGGACCGGCTGATCGCCGACGCCGACGCACGGACCCCCGGGAATCCGTTCGACGTGCACACGTTGCCCGGCAGTCACGCGGGATTCCTCGTGCGCCCCGCAGCGACCGCCGAGGCCGCGCGGCTCCTCGCCCGGATCGTCGACGGCGGTTCGTGATGACGTCCCGCGGCCCCGTGGCCGGGCTCCACAGTGGAACCGGAGGAAGGGCGCAGGGAGCGCCGCACCCGTCAGCCCGGGGGCCACTCCATGCCCCGACCGCCGAGGACATGGCAGTGGGCGTGGAACACGGTCTGTTGACCGTCCTTGCCGGTGTTGAACACCAGCCGGTATCCGGAGGCGTCGATCCCTTCGGCCGCGGCGACCCTCCCGGCGACGGTGAGCACCTCACCCGCCAGCGCCGGGTCGGCGGCCGCCATCGAGGCGGCGTCGACGTGGTGAGCCTTCGGGATGACCAGCACGTGCGTGGGCGCCTGCGGGTTGATGTCGCGGAACGCCAGCACGGAGTCGGTCTCGTGGACGACCGTCGCGGGCACGGAGCGTTCGACGATGGTGCAGAACAGGCAGTCGGAACTCACAGGCCGCACTGTAGAGCGCGGGCCGAGCGGTGCGACAACGCGGGGGACGTCCGGTCAGCCGGTCACCGGATGGTCGACCGGATCGCCGGGGCGCACCGTGCCGCCCGTGACGACCTCGGCGTACATGCCCATCTCGTTGTGCCCGAACTCCTGGTGGAGGCGTCGCGGCAGGTCGATGTCGCGGTCGGCGGTCTCCGGGTTGACCTGCGTTGCCGCACAGCGCTTCGTCGCGAGCACACCCCGCAGGCGCAGGCCGCCGATGGTGATCTCCTCGTCGACGAGGTCGCGCTCACTGAACGCGGGCAGCCCGTCGTAGTAGATGTTCGCGCGGAACCGTCGAGGGTCGAGTTCCGTGCCGAGCCGCTCGCCGAGGGCACGCACCGAGGCGAGGTTCACCAGCGACACGGCGTTCATCATCGCGTCCGACACCACGGAGACGTCCGTGAACCGCCTGCCGTCGACGCGCGCCAACACGGGCGGAGTGGACAGACCGAGTGCCTCGGCGAAGAATGTGGTCACGGCCGCGGCGCCGTCGTCGGTGGTGAGGGCCGCCTCGAGCACGGTGCGGCCGTCCCGCTCCGCGCGCAGCACACCGGTCTCCGGGTCGAAGTGGGTGCGGTATCCGGCGAGCGACGCGTCGCGGGCGAGCATGAAGAACTGGGTCTTCGGCAGGGGCTCGGCCAGGCCGGGGGTGTACGTGCCGTCGGGCCGGGCGAGGGCGAAGGCCCGGTCGTAGGGCACGCCGCACCCGGGCTCGAGGGCGACGGACGACAGTTCCTGCGGGCTCAGCCCCTTGACGGGGTGGACGTACAGTCCGCGGATCTCGCCGGCCATGTCGCCTGCCCTTCTCGCGGCGGGTTCGGAATGTGCAGGGGCAATCTAACCGTTCCCCGGACAGCGGTCCGCGCCCGGGAACCGCACGCCGGGGAACGGGCGTCACGGAAGGGGAGGCAGTGACAGCATCCACGGCTCCGGCCATCGAGACGTCCGGCCTGGTCAAGACGTTCGGCAAGACCCGCGCGGTCGACGGCATCGACCTGACGGTGCCGGAAGCGGCCGTGTACGGGATTCTCGGGCCCAACGGCGCGGGCAAGACGACGTTCGTGCGCATGCTCGCGACCCTGCTGCGGCCCGACGCCGGCACCGCCACGGTGTTCGGACGCGACATCGTCGCCGACGCGTCGGTCGTGCGCACGCAGGTGAGCCTCACCGGCCAGTACGCATCCATCGACGAGGACCTGACCGGCACGGAGAACCTGGTGCTCCTCGGCAGGTTGCTGGGACACGACAAGACCGCGGCGAAGCGGCGTGCGGGGGAGCTGCTCGACGCGTTCGGGCTGGGCGACGCCGCCGACCGGCAGGTGAAGAACTACTCCGGCGGCATGCGGCGGCGGATCGACATCGCCGCGAGCATCATCTCCACGCCACGGCTGCTGTTCCTCGACGAGCCGACCACCGGGCTGGACCCGCGCAGCCGCAACCAGGTGTGGGACATCGTGCGGATCATCGTCGAGCAGGGCACGACCGTGCTGCTCACGACGCAGTACCTCGACGAGGCGGACCATCTCGCGAGCCGCCTCGCGGTGATCGACCACGGCACGGTCATCGCCGAGGGCACGCCCGGCGAGCTCAAGTCGTCCGTCGGGGCGGGCTCGGTGCACGTGCGGCTGCGCCACGGCGAGCAGCGGGCCCAGGCCGAACGGGTGCTGGCTGCGGAACTGGGCACGGAGGTGCACTTCGACGCCGACCCCGTGGCGCTGACGGCGCGCATCGCGGGTGGCGAATCCGGGCGTGGTGCCGCCGAGCACGCGTCGCGCGCGCTGGCGCGGCTGGCGCAGGACGGCATCACGGTCGACGACTTCTCCCTCGGCCAGCCGAGCCTCGACGAGGTGTTCCTGGCCCTGACCGACCGGAAGGAGACGCGGGCATGACGAGCACGTCGAGCGCCGAGCACGCCGAGACCGACGGCTACACGCCCGTCGCGGACGACCTGGGCGCGGTGCTGGCCACGGGCGCACCACCGGCACCGCCGAGCGCGTGGTCGGCGTCGGTGACGTTCGCGTGGCGCGCGATGCTGAAGATCAAGCACGTGCCGGAGCAACTGTTCGACGTCACCGCGTTTCCGGTGATCATGACCCTGATGTTCACCTACCTGTTCGGTGGTGCGCTGGCGGGATCACCCGAGGAGTACCTGCAGTACCTGCTGCCGGGCGTGCTGGTGATGAGCGTCGCCATGATCACGATGTACACCGGCGTCGGCCTGAACGCCGACATCCAGAAGGGCGTGTTCGACCGCTTCCGCACGCTGCCGATCTGGCGGCCGTCCGCACTGGTGGGTGCGGTGATCGGCGACGTGTGCCGGTACTCGCTGGCGTCGGTCGTGATCATCGTGCTGGGGTTGGTCCTCGGCTACCGGCCGGGCGGTGGCGTCGTCGGTGTGCTGGCGGGCGTCGGGTTGCTGCTGGTGTTCTCGTTCGCGTTCTCGTGGATCTGGACCCTGCTCGGCCTGCTGCTGCGGTCGGAACGTTCGGTGATGGGCGTCAGCGCGATGGTGCTGTTCCCGTTGTCGTTCCTCAGCAACGTGTTCGTCGACCCGCGGACCATGCCGTCCTGGCTGCAGGGGTTCGTGGACGTCAACCCGATCGCGCACCTGGTCGCGGCGGTGCGGGGCGCGCTGAGCGGGCAGTGGGACGGCTCGGCGACGCTGTGGATGTTCGTCTCGGCGGGGATCATCCTGGCGATCTTCGGCCCGCTGACGATGCGGCGATACAACCGCAAGTGACGTCGCCGCGGGTGTCGGGCAGGCCGCGGCGGCGGAGTGTTCAGGTACGGGCCGTTTCCTGAACGGTGAGCAACGCCCCGTCGGGCAGCGCCCCGTCGAGATGCGGCCCACCGAGGACGGCCGTGACGATGCGCTCGGCCACGAGAGAGCCGTCGACGCGGTGCCGCTCGACGAACCGGTGCACCTGGTCGGTGACGGCGGTGATCCGGTCGAGCTCGATCACGAGACCCGGACTGCTGCCGCCCGCCCGGTCCAGCGCCTGCCGCAGGGCGGGCAACGCGAGAACGTCGCCTTCCGTCGTGACGAGGGTGAACTCGTCGTGGTGGGCGGTGAGAAAGGCATCCAGGCGGTCGCGCTCGCCGTCGCGGAGCCATGCCGCGAGGTGGTCGTGGTGCCGGGTCAGGAAGTGTTCGATGTCGGTCACGTCCGGATCGTCGCAGCAATCCCTTGTTCCGGCGGTTCCGCCTCACTATGGTCGCACCATTGGTGTGGACCCGGCTCACGGTCCGGAAGTGGGGCGTGAGCCGGGTCTGCACAAGCACCGCGGTTCGACAGGTACCGCGGTTCGACAGGTATTGCGGTTCGACAGACACGACCTCCACAGACACGACCTCTCCATAGACACGACGAGGTGTCGAAGGGTGTGTTCCGCATGGACAATCTGGCCGTTCTGAGTCTCGTCGCGCTGGCGCCGCTGGCCGTCGTCGGGATCCTGCTGGTCGGTTTCCGGTGGCCGGCGAAATACGCCATGCCCATCGGGTTCGTCACCGTCGTGGCGATCGCCGCGTGGGTGTGGGAAGTCGAAGTGGCGGTCATCGCCGCGGCCAGCGTCGAAGGCCTGATCCTCGCACTCGGGATCCTGGCCATCGTGTTCGGCGCTCTGCTCCTGCTGGGCACACTGAGCAAGAGCGGCGGCCTGGCCACCATCAGGTCGACGTTCACCGACATCAGCCCGGACCGCCGCGTCCAGGCCATCATCATCGGCTGGTTGTTCGGGTCGTTCATCGAAGGCGCATCCGGGTTCGGCACCCCGGCCGCCGTCGTCGCGCCGTTGCTGCTGGCTCTCGGGTTCCCTGCGATGGCCGCCGTCATGGTCGGCCTGGTCATCCAGTCGACGCCCGTGACGTTCGGCGCCGCGGGCACGCCGGTGGTCACCGGGATCGGCGACGGCCTCGGCGGCAGCACGGCCGTCGACGAACGACTGCGGCTGCTCGGGGTGGAGATGCCCGAGTACGTCGCACGCATCGGCGTCGACGCGGCCCTCATGCACGCCATCATCGGAACACTGATCCCGCTCTTCCTGGCATGCATGGTGACCGGGTTCTTCGGCGAGCGCCGACGGTTCGGCGACGGCCTCGGAGTCTGGAAGTTCGCGTTGTTCTCGGCGTTCGCGATGACCGTGCCCTACGTCGTGTACGCCATCGTGCTCGGCCCGGAGTTCCCGGCCCTGCTGGGCGGACTCACGGGCCTGGCGATCGTGGTGACCGCCGCCCGGCGCGGGATCTTCATGCCGGGGCAGGCGTGGGAGTTCCCCGACCGCGAGCGCTGGAACCCGCGCTGGATGGGCACGTTGGAGCCGGAGACCGACGTCGCGGCCCGGCGCATCCACCCGCTGCTGGCCTGGACCCCCTACGTGTTGCTGGCCGCGCTGCTGGTGGTGACCCGCACGGTGACCCCCGTCCAGGAGTTCCTCACGGGCGCGTCGCTCGACTTCGAGAACATCTTCGGCACGGAGATCAGCGAGAGCATCGAACCGCTGTACCTCCCGGGCTTCCTGCTGATCGTCGTGTGCGTGGCGACCTACGGCCTGCACCGGATGAACGCCGGGGAGATCGCCGGGTCGTGGCGGATCGCGGGCAAGCAGATCTTCGGTGTCGCCGTCGCGCTGCTGTTCGCGGTGCCGTTGGTGCGGGTGTTCATCAACTCCGAGATCAACCTGTCGGGTTACGAGGGCATGCCCCTGACCATCGCCGAGGGCGTCGCGTCGATCACCGGCGGGAACTGGCCGCTGCTGGCACCGGCGATCGGCGCGCTGGGCGCGTTCGTGGCCGGCTCGAACACCATCAGCAACATGATGTTCTCGCTGTTCCAGTTCTCGACGGCGGAACAGGTCGGCATCCCGCCGGAGGGCGTCGTCGCGTCGCAGGCCGTCGGCGGCGCAGCGGGCAACATGATCACGGTGCACAACGTCGTCGCCGCGTCCGCCACGGTCGGTCTGCTCGGCCGGGAAGGCGACGTGATCCGGAAAAACCTGCTGCCGCTGGGCTACTACGTCGTGTTCGCGGGCGGACTCGGATACGTGTTCGCCTACGGCCTGGGGCTGAACGCGGGCACGGTGCTGATCGCCCTGCTGGTCGGCGGACTCGCCGTGACCGCGTGGCTGCTGCGCAGGCAGCGGTGAAGGCGGAACTCACGCTCCCGGGTGCAGCGCCCGCGTGTCCGGGTGCAGAACACGCGAGCGGTCAGGCGCTGCGGAAGAACCGGTCGAGCACGCGGGTGCCGAACTTGAGCGCGTCCACGGGCACGCGCTCGTCGACGCCGTGGAACAGCGCCGAGAAGTCCAGGTCGGCGGGCAGCTGCAGGGGAGCGAACCCGAAGTTCCGGATCCCGAGCCGCTGGAACGCCTTGGCGTCGGTGCCCGCCGACAGCATGTACGGCAGGGTGCGCGAACCGGGGTCCTCGGCGGTGACGGCGGCGCTCATGGCGTCGACGAGCGCACCGTCGAACGTCGTCTCGACGGGCGGCAACTCCATCCACTCGCGCTCGACGTCGGGGCCGAGCAGCTCGTCGAGCTCCCGGTCGAAGGCCTCCAGCCTGCCGGGCAGGATGCGGCAGTCGACGGATGCCTCGGCGACCGACGGGATCACGTTGGCCTTGTAACCGGCCGTGAGCATCGTCGGGTTGGCCGTGTCACGCAGCGTCGCGCCGATCATGCGGGAGATGTTGCCGAGCTTGGCGACGCTGCCCTCGAGATCGTCCTCCGGGAACTCCCAGCCGGTGATCTCGGTGACCCCGTCCAGGAACTCCCGCACCGAGTCGGACACGACCAGCGGGAAGCGGTGGTTGCCGAGCTTCGCGACGGCCTCGGACAGTTTCGTGACGGCGTTGTCGCGGTGGATCATCGACCCGTGACCCGCCGTGCCGCGCACGCGCAGGGTCATCCAGCGGATGCCCCGCTGGGCCGTCTCCACCAGGTAGGCCCGGACGTCGTCCTTCAGCGTGATGGAGAACCCGCCGACCTCGCTGATCGCCTCGGTGGCGCCCTCGAAGAGTTCGGGCCGGTTCGACACCAACCACTGCGCGCCGTACTTGCCGCCGGCCTCCTCGTCGGCGAGGAAGGCGAAGATCATGTCGCGGGGCGGCACGATGCCCTCACGCTTGTAGTGCCGTGCCAGGGCGAGCGTCATGCCCACCATGTCCTTCATGTCGACCGCACCGCGGCCCCAGACGTAGCCGTCCTGCACCGCGCCGGAGAACGGGTGCACGGACCACTCGGCGGGGTCGGCGGGCACGACGTCCAGGTGGCCGTGCACGAGCAGCGCGCCCCGGGAGGGGTCGGCGCCGGGCAGGCGCGCGACGACGTTGTGCCGATTCGTGCCGCCCGACTCGACGTAGCTGATCTCATAGCCGACCTCGGTGAGCTTCTCGGCGACGTACTCGGCCGCCGCGCGTTCGCCGACGACCGTGTCCGGGTCGCCCGTGTTGGTGGTGTCGATGCGGATGAGCTCGCTGGTGAGAGTCACGGCCTCGTCGGCGGCCGCCTCGATGGGGTTCTCGGTCACGGGCCCTTCCTATCACTGAGGCCGTTGGTGCAGGTGAGACACATGGGGTCGGGAAGGCGGACCCCCTGTGCACGAGGGTCGCCGTGTCCGCTACTCTATTCGCCAGCAAGTCCGAGTGGCGGAATGGCAGACGCGCTAGCTTGAGGTGCTAGTGCCCGTAAAGGGCGTGGGGGTTCAAGTCCCCCCTCGGACACAGTGCGAGAAGCGACGTGAGAGCCGCACCGCGCGAGCGATGCGATCCTCCTGACATCGGGAACGGGCCGGACCTGAGGGTTCGGCCCGTTTTTCGTGTTCGGTGGGTATATGGGTGGTCGGGGCTCGCGGGGCTCGCGGGGCTCGCGGGGCTCGCGGGGCTCGCGGGGCTCGTGGGACTACTGAGACTCCTGGTGTATGCGTGACCGATGTGACGGCCCCGGGCGGCGTGGCGTCGACAGGCCTGGGCGGAAGGCCGCGCGGCCACGGCGATGCAGGGAAAGGCGGCGCAATTCGCGGACATCGGCTCTGCAGTCGGTGGCACACGAGTTCTGCTGACGGGACATCGCGTTCGGGGAATACGATTCGTCGATCGAGACCGTTCGTTCTCGTGCCGGTCCCCGGATTCGCGCCGAGATGCTCGGCTCCGATGTGGAAGGTCGGCCTGCGGGCGCCGTGCGACGCCGTCACCGCAGGCGGACGCCCACCGGCCGCGGCGTCGATTCTGCGGGTTCCGGTGCCGCGTCGAGGTCGAGGTGGGCAGACCCGTGGCAGCGGTCGCGGCCTGCCGGGTGCGTCGCCGCTCGGGCAGTGCCTGCGACGGCGTCCCGCGGGTCGTCGGCAGCGGGGTGACGGTGCAGGGTGGCGGTGCGGGGTGCCGGTGCGGAACACGCGGTGTGCCCGGCGATCGCGCGGCTCGGCGCGATCGCCGTCCCCCTGCGCGTGCGGAGCGCGATGCGTCCGCTACTCTGTCCGTCGGCAAGTCCGAGTGGCGGAATGGCAGACGCGCTAGCTTGAGGTGCTAGTGCCCGTAACGGGCGTGGGGGTTCAAGTCCCCCCTCGGACACGATCGAGCAACCCATCCGGGGTTTCCGGATGGGTTGCTTTTTTGCCGTGCCGAGGAGTTTCGGGGCCGGCGGCCACGTCCCGCGTGCGCGCGGTGGCGGCGGCCTCGTCCGAATCGGGCGGTCACCGTTTTGTCCGTGCGAGTCACGCGGAATAGACTTCGTCCGATACGAGCGCACCACGCTCCACGGTCGAGACCGAGGAGGACCGATGACCGACAACGCCGGCTCGGGGCCGGGCACACAGACCGAGGAAACCCGGCGTGGTGGGTTCACCAGCCGGCGGGTCTTCATCCTCGCCGCCATCGGGTCCGCGGTCGGGCTCGGCAACATCTGGCGCTTCCCGTACGTCGCCTACGAGAACGGCGGGGGCGCGTTCATCCTGCCGTATCTCGTCGCACTGCTGACCGCGGGAATCCCGTTCCTGCTGCTCGACTACGGACTGGGCCACCGGTTCCGCGGGTCCGCACCGCTGTCGTTCGCCCGTGCCCGCAGGGGTATCGAGGCGCTGGGCTGGTGGCAGGTTCTGCTCTGCTTCTGCATCGCCGTCTACTACGCGGCCGTGCTCGCCTGGGCCGTGCGGTACACGTTCTTCTCGGTGAACGAGGCCTGGGGCGACGATCCGGAGACGTTCTTCTTCGACGACTTCCTCGGCGCGGGCGATCCGGGCGTGACCATGGAGTTCGCGCCCGGCGTGCTGGTGCCGCTGCTCGTGGTCTGGGGCGCGCTGATCGTGATCATGGCCCTGGGGGTGCAGCGGGGCATCGGCTCCGTGGCGATGGTCTTCATCCCGATCCTGGTGCTGGCGTTCCTCGCCCTCGTCGTGCAGGCGCTGCTGCTGCCGGGGTCCGGCGGCGGGCTGAACGCGCTGTTCACCCCGGACTGGGCGGCTCTGGCCGAGCCCGGTGTCTGGGGAGCCGCCTTCGGGCAGATCTTTTTCTCGCTGTCGATCGGGTTCGGCGTCATGATCACCTACGCGTCGTACGTCCGGCGCAAGACCGACATGACCGGGTCCGCGATGGTGGTCGGCTTCTCCAACTCCGGCTTCGAACTGCTCGCCGGTATCGGCGTGTTCGCCGCGCTCGGATTCATGGCGCAGGCGTCCGGAGTGGCCGTCGGCGAGGTCGCCTCCGACGGCATCGGACTGGCGTTCGTCGCGTTCCCCGCCATCATCAGTGAGGCACCGGGCGGGGCGGTGCTCGGTGTGCTGTTCTTCGGCTCGCTCGTGGTCGCCGGGCTGACGTCGCTCATCAGCGTGCTCGAGGTCGTGATCTCGGGTGTGCGGGACAAGTTCGAACTGTCCCGCCTGACGGCGACCCTGTCCGTGGTGATCCCCACCGCGCTGGTGAGTCTGGTGCTGTTCTCCACCACCAGCGGGGTGTACGTGCTGGACATCGTGGACCACTTCGTCAACCAGTTCGGCATCCTGCTGGTCGCGGTGGTGAGCATGCTCGTGCTCGCGTGGGGTGTCCGGCTGCTGCCGGAGCTGATCCGGCAGCTCAACCACCACGGTTCGATCTCGGTCGGCCGGGCGTGGAAGCTACTTGTCAGCGTGGTGGCGCCGCTGGCGCTGGTGTACGTGCTGGTCCGGCAGTTCATCACCGATATCGGCACGCCGTACGAGGACTACCCGGCGTGGATGCTGGCCACCTTCGGCTGGGGCGTCGTCGTCGGCGTGATCGTCGTGGCGGCCCTGGCTTCGCTGGCGCCGTGGAAGCCGGAGACCCGACTGGACCTGACCGAGGAGGAGGTGCGCTGATGGGCGTCTCGGCTGTCGTGATGATGGTGGTCGCGATCGCGGTGATCTGGGGTGGCCTCGCGCTGGCGATCGTCAACCTGGTCCGGCGCAGCCCGGAGAACGGCGAGGACTAGGCCACCGCCGGTTCGGGCCCGGCCGCGCGGCGCGCGCCGCCGTGCCAGCGGTCGGGTGCGCGCGCCCTGAGCACGAGCGTCGAGCCCGCCCGGAAAGCGTCCTCTCCGGGCGGGCTCGACGGGTCCCGGACGCCGTCGGGCGGTCACCCGCGCTGCGGCGTCGTGGCGTTCCGGGTCACTTCGTGGCCGGTGCGGTGTCCTCCTCGGGGTTCTCCTCTTGTTCCTCGGCGGCGAGCGCCGCCACGGCCGGCTTGGTGATCAGCACGGCCAGGGCGATCGCGAGCACGCCGCCGACCAGCTTGCCGATCAACAGGGGCAGGATGAGGTTCGGCTGGAAGTTCGCCGTGAAGGCGAGGTGATCGCCCACGAGGAACGCCGCGCAGACGGCGAACGCGATGCACAGCACCTTGTCCTTGGGCGGCATGTCGCGGATCAGCCGGAACAGTGCCAGCACGTTCGCGACCGCGGCCAGCAGGCCTGCCGTGCCCTCGGAACTCATGCCGACCCGGCGCCCCAGCGCGCCCAACGGCCGGGCGAGGCCCTTGCGCAGCACGTACACCATCGGGAAGGCACCGGCGAGCATGATGCCGATGTTGCCCGCCACCTCCAGTGCGCGGTACTGGTCCTCGGAGTCGGCGATGATCGGGTCGAACCCGAAACCGCCGAACACGGCGGAGAACACACCCGTGAAGTGCTCGATGATGCTGACCGCCAGCACGAGCTTCAGGGCCGCGTCGAGGATCCGTCCGAACCAGATGAACAGGCGGATCATGAACTTCGGTGCGAACCACAGCGCGCCGGCGAGCACGACGACGAACACCGCGAGCGGCAGCAGGTTCAGCAGGATCGAACCGGTGTCCAAACCCGACAGCGCGGTGTCGGATGCGCTGTCGGCGGACACCTCACCGCGTACCGTGGTCGACGACGCCGCCAGGATCGTCGTGGTGACGAGCACGCCGATCGGGATCGCGAGCACACCGGACATCACGCCGAGCGCCATGTACCGGTGGTCCCGCTTGTGCAACATGGCCAGGCCGACCGGGATGGTGAAGATGATCGTCGCGCCTGCCATGTAACCGACGACGGTGGCCATGATCCAACCACCGGTGCTGGCCGCGGTCTCCTGCGCCAACTGGTAGCCGCCCATGTCGACGGCGATCAGGCTCGTCGCGGCGATCGCGGGATCGGCGCCGATCGCGTCGAACAGCGGCCCGGCGACGGACTCGACGAGCGCCGACAGGTAGGGGATGGCCGCCATGATCCCGGCGACCGGGATGAAGATGGCGCCGATGGAGTGCAGGCCTTCCTTGAACTCCTTGCCGAGGCCGTGTTCGTCGTCGCGGATCGACGCGACGGCGCCGATCACGACGAACGCCATCATGATGTAGATGATCAGGTTCCCGAAGGACTCCACGCGTCCTCCTCCTTCCGGTGGGGGACAGGGTCAGCGCAGGAGCGGGCGCAGGTGGTCGTTCAGGAACACGCCGTCCGGGTCGAACTCCCGGCGTACGGCGACGAACGTGTCGAACTCGGGGAACAGCTGCTCCAGCCGGTCCCGGGTCATGAAGTGGATCTTGCCCCAGTGTGGGCGGGCCTGGTACTGCTGCAGCCGCTGGTCGACGGCGCGCAGGAACGGCCAGTAGTCCGTGCCGGGCGCGCCGGAGACCGAGATGACCATGGTGTCGCGCTTGTAGTTCGGCGACAGGTACGCGTCGTCGGCGGCGGTCCAGCGCACCTCGATGGGATAGAGCTGATCGGGGAACTCGTCGAGCATGAGCCTGCGGATCTTGTTGAGTGCCTCCAGTCCGTGCTCGGCGGGCACCATGTACTCCATCTCGTGGAAGGGCTCGTCGTACCCGCCGGGGTACACCCGGTAGGCGCGGTCGGTGCGGTTGCCCACGTCGTCGGAGACCAGTCCGTCGGGTTCGGTGACCTCGACCTCGTCGTAGATCTTGACGTAGCAGTGGTTGCGCATCGGCTGGTCGGGAGGCGCGGGCAGCTGGTACAGGTCGACCGAGTGGTCGGCGGGGCACCAGAAGAACGAGAAGTGCCGATGGTTCGCGATCAGCTCGTCCCAGGACTCCTCGATCTCCTGCCACGGCCGATAGCTGATCTCCTCGGCGATGTAGTACTTGGGGGAGACCTCGAGTTCGACCTCGAGCATCACGCCGAGCGTGCCGAGTGCGACCTGTGCCGCGCGCAGCTCCCGCATCCGGTCCTCGCCGATCTCGACGACCTCGCCGCGGCCGTCGACCAGGCGTACCCGGCGCATCGCGGCGGACATGTTCGGCAGTTCGATGCCCGAACCGTGGGTGGCCGTCGCGAGCGCACCGGCGATGACCTGCTTGTCGATGTCACCCTGGTTGGACAGTGAGAGCCCGTCGTTCCACAGCGGTTCCCCGAGCCTGCCGACCGTCGTGCCGGCCAGCGCGGTGGCTCGCAACCGCTGCGGATCGGTGCCCGTCACCCCGCTGAGCTGCGTCAGGTCGAGCATGAGGCCGCCGGTCGGCACGATCGGCGTGAACGAGTGGCCGGTTCCGGCGACGCGCACGTTCATGCCCTGCCGGACCGCGTAGCGGACCGCGTCGACGACTTCGGCTTCCTCCCGGGGCTGGGCGTACATCGACGCGGTGACGGTGTGGTTGCCCGCCCAGTTGGTCCATACCCGGTCGTAGCTGGTGGGCGCGGACAGCGATGGCTCGGTCACGTGCATGCTCCGATCTTGTGCAGCGGATCTCGGTCGGCGCCGCGGCCCGCCTCCCGTGCAGGCGGCGCGGGTGTGACAGCGCGGGCCGGCATCGGCACCCGGTGGTCCGGGGCCGATCAGGACGCGTCGACCACGACGTGCCGCGTCCGGGAGCGGGCGTCGAGCGGGCATCCGGGTGCCCTGCCGAGGCTCCGAGCGCCGGGACCCCGGACGGGTCGGTCGGTCCGGGTGCGGCGGCGGTGGCCCGACGTCGTCGTCATGGACCTGCTCCCGATAACTCGTCGGGTGCGCACCGGCAGGCGAAGTGTTCGACGCTGAACACGGCCGGCGGCAGCCCGGTGGACGGCGGCGCAGGAAACATAAAACACTCAAATTTAAATGACAAGTCCGTGTGAAGCCGGGTGTGGCGGCTACGCCGGATCGGTGCCGTACCGTGACAAGCGGGCGACGCGCCCGCGTCCGCACGTTCGAACCAGCCTGGACCATGTCGTGAGCAGAGGAAACGCAACGGTGTCGAGTTTTGCTGCGTATCTGCGGTTGGACGCCACCGAAGGTCCGGGCCTGCCGCAGAACGTGGCGCGGCAACTGGAGACCGCGGTCGCCGTCGGACTGCTCAGCCACGGCGACCGGCTGCCGCCGGAGTCGGAGCTGGCGGGCGAGCTGGGCATCTCGACCGGCACGCTCCGGCAGGCTCTGGAAACGCTGCGTCAGCGCGGTGTGATCGAGACCCGCCGTGGCCGCGGCGGCGGCAGCTTCGTGCGGAGCGCCACACAGCCGCCGCCCGAAGCCGTGCTGAACCGGCTTCGCGAGCGCAGTGCCGACTCGCTTCGTGACCTCGGTGACGCCTGCGCAGCCGTGATCGGTGGCGCCGCACGGCTGGCCGCCCAGCGCGCCGCGGGGGACGACGTGGCACACCTGCGGTCATTGGCCGAACACTTCCGCCGCGCCGAGACGGCCGACGAGCGGCGCCGCGCGGACAGCCGTTTCCACATCGAGATCGGTGTGATCGCTCACTCCGCCCGGCTCACGCAGTCGATCGTGCATCTTCACGACGAGCTGGCGTCGTTGTTCTGGATGGTCGGCGGGGAGGCCGGCCATCACCCGGTGACGGAGAGCGCACACGCTGCGGTCATCGCAGCCATCGACGGTGCCGACCCCGACACGGCGCGTGACCTGGTGATGCGCAACGTCGAAGAACGCGTCCAGCACCTCCTCGACCTGCACCTGGACCTGGCGGTGCGCGGTGAACCATGATGCCGACAACGCGCAGGCGAGAAGGTGAAGGATCGTGACCGACGGAGACCTGACGTCGCTGCGCCGCCCCGCGGAACGCATCAGGCAGCGTGTCGACAGTGTGCTGACGGACCTCGGTGCCACGGCCGACGACATCGTCCGGACGCTCGCGCCCGCACCGCGCCCGCTGCACCGAGCCGACCTCACGCGAGTGCAACCCGCCCTGTCGCAGGTCATCGACCGGCATCACGGCTTCGTCCAGGGCGTCGGCCTGGCACTGGACGACGGCCATCTCACCGACGCGCCGCGGTGGATGGAGTGGTGGCGCAGCGAGGACGGTGAACCCGCCGTGTTCGTCCGTCACAACCTGGATCCCGAGCACAATCACTTCTACGACTACGTCGGCAAGGAGTGGTTCGCCCTTCCCCGGAGCACGCGGCGGCCGACGGTCACCGGTCCGTTCGTCGACTTCGCGGGAACCAACGAGCACACCATCACCCTGGCCGTTCCGGTGGTCCACGACGACGGTTTCGTCGACGTCCTCGGTGCCGACGTCGCGGTCGAAGGCGTGGAGCGGCTGCTGATGGAGTCGCTGCGGTCGCGGTCACCGGACACCGTGCTGCTCAACGAGCACGAACGCGTCGTGGCCTCCACCAGCGCCCGCTGGTGGAGCGGGACGCTGCTCCGCACCGACGAGCCCGGCGCGGACTGGTCGGAGGTCGTCGACCTCGGCGGCGACCTGCGCTGGCGCCTGGTCAAAGCCCGCGACTGACGTGCGGGCGCAGGCCGGTGCGCCGGAGGGCGTAACTGGTATTCGTTATGGTCGCCACGGGTGAGCGCTCGTACCGTCGACACCGGACCGGCCAGTTGGCTGTGGCCTCCATCCTCTAAGGATCGCTGACCATGGGCGTATGCGGTAACGGTGTGGCGCGGGGACACACGCACGTTCGTGACGGCGGGGATGCGTTGAGTCAGGACGATGCCTTGTTGGATGCCGCCAATGCGAGGCTGTGGCGGTGTCCGACGCCGGAGATTCTTCGCTGGTACGACGATAACGTTACGGCGAACCACCTCGAAGTCGGTCCGGGAAACGGTTACTACCTCGACCGTTGTACGTTTCCCTCGAAGTCCCCGAACGTCACGTTACTGGACAATGATCGTGCAGCGCTGCATCGTTCGGCCTCGCGAATTCATCGTCACAGGCCCCGTGTGATATTTGCCGACGTGTGTGATCCGTTGGCCGCTGGTGTATTCCGTTTCGAATCGGTCGGCTTCAACTATGTGTTGCATCTTTTGCCGAGAAGCATGCAGGTCATCGATGTGGTCATGGTGAATCTGAGACGACTGCTGGTTCCGGGGG
Organism: Prauserella aidingensis; assembly: GCF_024171865.1. Lineage (GTDB taxonomy): Bacteria > Actinomycetota > Actinomycetes > Mycobacteriales > Pseudonocardiaceae > Prauserella > Prauserella aidingensis. The sequence goes on from NZ_JAMTCN010000001.1 coordinate 63,842, forward strand.
GTGTGATATTTGGCGCTACGATCCTGGGGAGTGGGGTGGAGCACACGCGGGTGTCCCGAAGGGTCAATGACCGAAATAACGCTGCGGGCTACTTCTCAAATCTCCATGACAGCCCCGAATGGCTGGAGAGAACGCTACGATCATATTTCGACGACTGTCGCGTCCGGTTGCTGGGTTGTGTTGCGCTGTTCAGCGCACGGCGGCGCCAAGGGCGGGACGTACAGGCGTCGCCGTCACCTGAGAAGTATTGCGGCACTGTCGGCGGATGTGTACGTCGCGGGACGTTCGAGTGGTAGGGGTGGGCGGATACGGTTCCGCTCCGAGTTGGCACCGCGCTGTTGGCGCCGGCGGCGCGCCGCTCCGACATGGGAAATCCGTGTGGAAACGTTTCAACAGATCAATGTAGTGGGCCGAACGGCCCAGTACCTCGGTATTCCGTTCCGCTTACTGAGCGGTAGTCGGACGCCGTCAAGCGGCGCTTCTTCTGTTTACTTTACGGTCAACTCGGTTGCGTTGACATGCCCAAAATGTCTGCATAGTCTTGGCGTCACGATGGCCGACGCTGGGGGTCAGCGGATGAACGCGCTCGATGGTCGGAAGTGGCTGATGGGCCGCTTCGGTGGAATGTTGGAAAGAATACTGGAAGTGTCACCACTCAGGGCAGGTCCTCGATAGTGTTGTTCGCCGTTCGGCGTACCACTGTCAGGGTTTCCACCTATTGCGAAATCGGTCTTCGTCCCGCGTCGGGATGTGCGTCGATGTAGCCTGTCCTAGTGGAAGGAACGCGTATGTTCCAGCACTGTCCGCCCGGTCTTCGCCCCTCGTTTGGGAGGGGATTCTCCGTTGGATCGAACGGATTTCACGCGTTCCTCCGTGAGCAGCTGGCGGGTCCGGATCGGCGTATCGCCGTACTGAACGACGAACTGGCGAAGATCGGAGCGCGCGGTCCGGCGGCGGTGCCACTCTTGATCGAGGCCGGGCAACATTACGGCCTCAAGCACGACCACAGGACGCGCCTGCGATATGCGGTGCAGGCATATGAGTGCGCCGTCGAAAGTCGGGATCGCAACGCGATCATGGACGCCCACGTTGCCGTCGCCGTCGCCTCGTGCTGGACCGGCGACCGACTCGCAGCGAATGCGCACGTCGAGCAGGTTGTGCGCGACGTCGACGTCATGGACGAGTCCGACATCGGGGACAGGTTGCCGGTGCTGACGGAACTGGCATGGGTCGAGTTGCAGCTGCAGCGCCTGGCGGCGGCGGAAGCGCATGCGGGACGAGCGCTTCGTGCCGCCGAGCTCGCGGGGAAGGATGTCCACGCGACGAGCTGCCGCCTTCTTCTGGCGAAGATCGCCTGTGAGCTGGGCAGTCTTGCCGAGGCCCGGAGGCACAGCGACCACGTCGGGTCGAATGCGGAGGAGAACGGAGACGTGTTCCACGCGGGGCTGGCCGAGCTTGCGAGGGGCATGATCGCCATGGAATCAGGGGATTACGAGGCGGCCCGGTCGCATGCCGAACGGGCACAGGAAGCTGCGTGCGGATACGAACACGCTGCCGGTGTCCTGGCCGGCCTCAGCATGATCCGTACCGGCGAGGTGCGCGAGGGAAGGGACGCCGTGGTCGAGGCGGGTGGTGGAAGGCTGCTGCCGCTGGTGCCGGTGAGTACGCGCGCGAAGGTCTATGGTGGTTTGGCCTGCGCCGAGGCCTCTCTTTCGAATGGGGAGGAGGCGGTTCGATGGGCGGATCTCGCGATGAGCTCCACGTGGGCGGGGGGCATCGAGCGGACACGTGGGCATGCGCTGCTGGCGCGTGCGGAGGCGCTGCTCCGGTCCGATCCGCACGCTGCGCGAGTGGCTGCCTGTGCGGCCTGGGAGATCTTCGACGGTCTCGAAGCCGATCTGGGACGCGCGGCCGCGTCGGTGCTGGAGGGGATCACGAGGGACGCCGCTCGTGATGCGATCGAGCGTGAGGAGGCGCTGACGCGTGGCGAACGGATGTACCGCCGTGCCGGTGCAACGGCGGCGGCGGACCGCATTGCGCTCGCGCGGGTCAGGTCGGCGGAATCGGTGGACGTCCCGACGGATCGCCCGAATCCGCCGACCGACTGCTTGTCGCCGCGGGAGACCGAGGTCGCCAGGCTGATTGCCGAGGGTAAGACGAACCGTCAGATCGCAACGTCGCTCAACATCACGCTCAACACGGTGCAGGTCCACGTTGGACGGATATTGCGCAAGCTCCGTGTCGAATCGCGGGCGGCGGTGGCGAGGTTGGTGACACTGGCGGAGTCGGAATCGATCGTTCTCGGCGCGCCCGTGGCGGGCGGCTAACTGGTTTCTGTTATGGCCCGGCTGTGAGCCACGTTGCTAGCTTCGAGGGGCGTTACACCGACAGGAGAGGGTACGAATGACTACCGTGGCCGGCCCGAACCGTGATGTACTCGACATGTCGTTCTTCCAGGACCCGTACGCGGTGTACGAGCGACTGCGCGAGGCCGGTCCGGTTCATCCGATGCGCACACCGGACGGCATCGACGTGTATGTGATCACCCGCTACGAAGAGGCGAAGGAAGCGCTGTCGGACGCGCGCTTCACCAAGGACTTCAGCGGTGTTCCCGAGATCTTCGCGCAGCAGAGCACCGGAATCGCCTCGCACGAGGCCTACACCGACGTGCTGACCAAACACATGCTCTTCGCCGATCCGCCCGACCACACGCGCCTGCGTGAGTTGTCGTCGAAGGCGTTCACGCGACGGCGTGTGGAAGGCCTGAGGCCCGAGATTCAGCAGATCGTCGACGGTCTCCTCGACAAGATTGCGCCGCAGCGAGAGGTCGACCTGCTCCGCACGCTGTCCTTCCCCATGTCCATGGCCGTGACCTGCCGACTGCTCGGAATCCCGCCTGCCGACGAGGATGCGTTCCGCGCGTGGACCGAGACGATCTTCACGACCAACGAACCTGCGCGGATGAACGAGGCGGTGCGCGCGGTCGACGAGTATCTCATCGGCGTCGTCGAAGCCAAGCGTGCCGACCCGGCGGACGATCTCATCACAGCGCTGATCAACGCGCGCGATCAGGGCGACAGGTTGACGGACCGCGAGCTCGTGTCGACGTGCGCGCTGATGTTCGTCGCAGGCTACGAGACGACGGCGAGTATGGTCGGCAACGCGGTGCTTGCGCTGCTCGAGCACCCGGAGAAGTTGGCCGAACTCAAGGCCGACCCCTCCTTGATGCCCAACGCCGTCGACGAGTTGCTGCGGTTCGACGGTCCGGTGAACGTCGCGACACTGCGTTCCACTGCGACGGAGGTGACCGTCGGCGACGTCACCATCCCCAAGGGACAGTTCGTCCTCGTGTCGCTCATCTCGGCCAATCGTGACGGCGACAAGTTCCCGGATCCGAAGGCGCTCGACTTCAACCGGCCCCTCGGGGGAAGCCTGGCGTTCGGCCACGGCATCCACTACTGCTTGGGCGCACCCCTGTCGCGCGTCGAGATCGAGGTGGCGTTGAGCAGGTTGCTCACCCGGTTCCCGGATCTGAGCCTCGCAGGTAAGGCGGAGACGCTGAGCTGGCGTAACAGTCTCCTCGTGCGGGGACTGACGTCGTTGCCGATCCGGTTGTACTGAAGGGCCGGCGGAGACCACGGGCAGGGGGCGACGTGCTTGGTGCGAGTCTCATGGACAGGGCGGCCGAACGGCTCCTGCAGGACGAGCCATTGTCGGGATCGGAAGGTACCGGTGGAAGCGCTCGATCCTTGCTCGCCGAGGCCGGACAGTTCATCGAGCTGTACTACGGGGAGGGCAACGACCCGGAGGGGTCGGCGGCCACGCGCATGGAGCGGATCCGCGCCGAGGTGGAACGGACAGGAACGTACGAGCACACCTACGACGAGCTCAGCTTCGGTGCCCGGGTGGCGTGGCGGAACAGCAACAAGTGCATCGGCAGGCTGTACTGGAAGAGCCTGAAGATCCGCGACCGGCGGTCCACAACGGACGCGGCGGAGATTGCGGCCGAATCCGCCAAGCACCTCGTCGAGGCGGGCGGCGGAGGCAGAATCCGTCCCACGATCACCGTGTTCGCCCCCGACCGGCCCGGGCGGCAGGGGCCCCGGTTCCGTAATGAACAGCTGATCCGGTACGCCGGGTACGTCCACGAGGACGGAACTGTGACGGGCGACCCACGGAACTCGGCTGTCACGGAGCTGGCGCTGCGGCTCGGATGGCGGGGCGCGGGCACCCGGTTCGACGTTCTCCCACTGTTGATCGAGACGGCCGACAACGGGATCGAGGTGTTCGACCTGCCCACGGACGCTGTACTCGAGGTCGAACTGACCCACCCGAGGTACCCGTGGTTCGCCGCGCTGGGTCTGCGGTGGCACGCGGTTCCCGTGATCTCCTCGATGAATCTGGAGATCGGTGGCGTGAACTACCCGGCGGCACCGTTCAACGGCTGGTACATGGGGACCGAGATCGGGGCGAGGAACCTGGCGGACACCGACCGATACGACCTGCTCCCCGTGGTGGCGGCCAGGATGGCGCTCGACACCAGTAGCGAATCCACGCTGTGGCGGGACCGTGCCCTCGTCGAGCTGAACATCGCCGTGCTGCACTCGTTCGAGCGGGCCGGGGTGAAGATCACGGACCACCACACCGAATCGCAGCGCTTCCTGACCCATCTCGAGCGGGAAGAGGAGGCGGGCAGGGTGTGCCCGGCCGACTGGTCGTGGATCGTGCCACCGGTTTCCGGCGGGTCGACGGCGGTGTTCCACCGCTACTACGACGACGTCGACCTACGTCCCAACTATCTACATCGGACGGATTGTCCGGTGGTCGGCAACGCCGGCGACGGATAACGACGAACCGACGGTGAAACACGGCGGGTGGACACCCGTCGTGGCGATGGCGCGCGCCGTCGGCACATCGATGAGTTACCGAGACAGGAGGAGGTGCAGAGATGGCGGGCGACAACACACCGCCCGAGGCGGTCGCGGTCGTCGGTGTCTCGTGCCGCCTCCCCGGCGCTCCGGCCCCGGCGACGTTGTGGGGGAACCTGCTCGGCGCCGTCGACAGTGTCGGCAGGCCGTCGACCGAGCGGCGGACGGCCCCGGTCCCGGTGGGCGAGGGGATTCCCGAGGACGGTGGTTTTCTCGACGACGTCAGTTCGTTCGATGCGGGGTTCTTCGGGATACCGGCGCGCGAAGCGGCGGCGATGGACCCGCAGCAGTGGCTGGCACTCGAACTCGCGTGGGAGGCTGTCGAGGACGCCGGTTCGGCGACGGGAGATCTGCGTGCCCGTCGCGTCGGCGTGTTCATCGGAGCGGCCTCGGACGATTACGCGATGGTTCGTGCGCGTGACGCGGACACCGAACTGTCCCACCACGCCATCACCGGGCTGCAGCGCGGCGTCATCGCCAACCGTGTGTCGCACCATCTGGGTGTCCGCGGGCCGAGCATGGTGGTCGACACCGGCCAGTCGTCGTCGTTGACGGCGGTGCACCTGGCGCGCCTCGGCCTACTGGCGGGTGAGTGCGACGTGGCCGTCGTCGGCGGGGTGAGTCTGGCATTCTCACCACACAGTCAGGTGGCGGCGGCGAGGTTGGGAGTGCTGTCGCCGACGGCGCGGTGCCGCGTGCTGGACCGCGGCGCGGACGGCTTCGTTCGTGGCGAGGGCGGCGCCTGTGTCGTGCTCAAACCACTCGCCGCTGCGCGTGCGGACGGCGATCACGTCTACTGCGTGGTCGAGACCAGCGCGGTCAATCACGACGGCGCGGGCGAGGAGATGGCCGCGCCCGATCGCGGCGCGCAGGCCGAGCTGATCGGCGAGGCGCTCCGGAACTCAGGCTCCGGGGTCGACGGTGTTCAGTATGTCGAGCTGCACGGCACCGGGACGCCCGCGGGGGATGCGACCGAAGCGCAGGCGCTCGGCGACGTGTTCTCCGGCCGCGAGGAGCCGGTCGCGGTTGGCTCGGTGAAGACGAACATCGGGCACCTCGAGGCCGCGGCGGGCATCGCGGGTCTGCTGAAGGTCGTGCTCGCGATCCACCATCGCCGACTGCCGCCGAGCCTGCATTTCGCGGCAGAGCCGGCGACGATTGCGGTCGGCACGCTGGGCCTCCGGGTGACCACGGAGTCGGCGCCGTGGCCGCGACCGGTCGAGAGACTCGTGGCCGGTGTGAGCTCGTTCGGAATGGGCGGCGCGAACTGCCACGTCGTCCTCGCCGAGAACCCTGATACGGATCCGCCGGCGGACGGCGCCGATCCCGGACCGCTGCCGTACGTGCTGTCCGCGCGGACGCCCACCGCACTGGCGGCACGGGCATCCGCGTTGCGCGACCACTTGTCGGGTCGACCGGACCTACGCGGTCTCGACGTGGCGTACACGCTGGCGACGGGGCGCACGGTGCACGAGTGCCGAGCGGTGGTGCTCGCGCGTCACCGGTCCGAGCTCGTGGCACGGTTGGACGAGGTCGGCGACGGTGAGGTCACAGGACCCGCCGTGCCGGAGCCGTTCGGCCCGGAGGTGGCGACGTTCCTGGAGGGCGGGGACGTCGACTGGCGCGCCGCGTTCGACGGTCTCGGCGCCCGTCGCGTCCCGTTGCCGACCTACCCGTTCGAACGGGCCCGGCTCCTGTCCACGCCGACGGCCGGGCGAGCCGAGGCCGCGCTGCCGGCCACTCCGCAGGCTTACGCTCCGGCGCTGACGCTCGACGACGTCCTCGGAGCCGCGGCCGAGGTGCGCGGGGAGTCCGGGGTACTGGACCACGTGCCGTTCAAGGAACAGGGGTTCGACTCGATGGCGGGCCTCGAGCTGCGTGACCTGCTCGAGGAACGGTCGGGCCGACGGCTCCCGGCGTCGCTGCTGTACGACCACCCGACCCCGGCGGCCGTCGCGGTGGCGTTGGGCGGGGGACCAGGCCGCGCGGTTCCTCCGACGTCGTCGGTCGGCGACGGTGAAAGCCGCGACGCCGGCCACGGGAATGCCGGGAACGGCGACGCCGGCGTGTCCGATCCGGTGGCGATCGTCGGCATGGGGTGCCGGTATCCGGGCGGCGTCGAGAATCCGGACGACCTGTGGCGGATCGTGGCCGAGGCGGTCGATGTGATCACCGATCCGCCCGAGGACCGCGGATGGCACCGACTGGACACTGCGGCGCTGCGCCCGGGCGGATTCCTGACCGGGATCGACCTGTTCGACGCCGAGTTCTTCGGGATATCCCCGCGTGAGGCCGCGGCGATGGATCCGCAGCAGCGGATCTTCCTCGAAACCGTGTGGGAGGCCCTGGAATCGGCCGGCATCGTGCCGGGTGCGCTGCACGGCAGCAGGACCGGCGTGTTCGCGGGCGCGACGGGCCAGGACTACGGCGCCCGATTGCACGAGCCCGCGTCCGATGCGGACGGCTTCCTGCTGACCGGTGGTACCCCCAGTGTGCTGTCCGGCAGGATCGCCTACGTTCTCGGCCTCGGTGGGCCCGCCATCACCGTAGACACCGCATGCTCGTCGTCGTTGACGGCGGTGCATCTCGCATGCCGGTCGTTGTTGTCCGGGGAGACCGACCTGGCCGTGGCCGGCGGCGTCGCCGTCATGCCCTGGCCGGGCATGTTCACCGAGTTCGCCAGGCAGGGAGGACTGTCCGAGGACGGGCGTTGCCGGGCCTTCGGTGCGGAGGCGTCCGGCACGGGGTGGGCCGAGGGATCCGGTGCAGTCGTGCTGGAGCGGCTCTCGGTGGCACGACGGAACGGGCATCGGGTGCACGCCGTGATCCGAGGAACGGCCGTCAATTCGGACGGGGCGAGCAACGGGTTGACCGCGCCGAACGGAACGGCGCAGCGGGACGTCATCAACGCCGCACTTGCGGCGGCCGCGCTGAATCCCCGCGACGTCGACGTCGTGGAGGCCCACGGGACGGGAACGACGCTCGGTGACCCGATCGAGGCGAACGCACTGTTGGCGGTACAGGGCGCGGAGCGCGACGCGCAGCGTCCGCTGCTGTTGGGCTCGCTGAAGTCGAACATCGGTCACACACAGGCGGCCGCCGGAGTGGCGGGTCTGATCAAAATGGTGATGGCGATGCGGTACGGCTCGGTCCCGCCGACGCTGTACGCGGACCCGCCGACACCCCACGTGGACTGGTCCCCGGGCACCGTCTCCCTGGTGCGGAACCGCATGCCGTGGCCGGAGACGACATGCCGGCGAGCCGGGGTCTCGTCGTTCGGGATCAGCGGCACGAACGCGCACGTCGTTGTGGAGCAGGCCGAGGAGGACCCGTCCTGCGGGCATGCCGAGCGCCACCCGGTGGGTGACGACGCGCAGGTGATGCTGGCCGTGTCGGCACGCACGGAACAGGCTCTGCGCGCACAGGCTCTGCGGTTGCGCGAGTTCGTGACTGCTTCCGGCCACGAGGACACCGATATCGCCCATTCCCTCCTGACCACGCGCACCCGGTTCGCCCATCGCGCGGCCGTCGTCGGCCGCGGTCGCGGGGAACTGACCCGCGGGCTCACCGCTGTGGCGGAGGGAAGGGAGGCCTCCGGCGTCGTTCGCGGACGCGCCACGGACGGGCATCGCCCGGTGTTCGTGTTCGGTGGGCAGGGCGCGCAGTGGGCCGGCATGGGTGCGGCGTTGCTCGACGCGGAGCCCGTGTTCGCGGCGGCCGTCGAACGGTGTGAGCGCGCCCTGGCTCCGCACGTCGCGTGGAGTCTCACCGCCGTTCTCCGGGGTACGGAGGGTGAACCCGGTCTCGACCGGGTGGACGTGGTCCAGCCGGCCCTGTTCGCCGTGATGGTGTCGCTGGCGGAGCTGTGGCGCAGTCGCGGCGTCGAGCCCGCGGCCGTGATCGGGCACAGTCAGGGTGAACTCGCCGCGGCATGCGTCGCAGGGGCGCTGTCGCTCGAGGACGCCGCACGCGTTGTCGCTCTGCGGTCGCGCGCACTCACGGCGCTGTCCGGACGTGGCGCCATGGCGTCGATCGCCCTTCCCGTCCGAGACCTGCGCGCGCGGCTGGACGAGACGGGTGACGACGTGGCCGTGGCCGCGGAGAACGGACCCACCGCCGTTACCGTGACGGGCGAGCCGGACGCGGTCGACGCACTCGTGCGACGGTGCACGGAGGCGGGGGAGCGGGCGAAACGGATCGCGGTCGACTACGCCTCGCATTCGCGCCAGGTCACCGAACTGCGGGAGCAACTGCTCCGTGAGCTGAGCGGTATCGAACCGCACGGGGCCGAGATCCCGATGATGTCCACGGTGCATGCCGATTGGATCGCAGGAGGCGACCTCGACGCCGACTACTGGTACCGGAACCTGCGGGAACGGGTGCGGTTCGACGAGGCCGTCGGCGTTCTGCTGGCGACGGGCCACCGGACCTTCGTGGAGATGAGTCCGCATCCGGTGGTGTCGGCGGGTATCGCAGAGCGGGCGGACGAAGCCGCCGAAACGCTGACCCTGCTCGACACCCTGGCCCGGGACGACGGCGGGGCCGACCGCTTCCTACGTTCGCTCGCGGCGGCGGACGCCCACGGGCTCCGCGTCGACGTCGGAATCCGCGGCCGCACGGTTCCGCTGCCGAGCTACGCGTTCCAGCGGACGTCCCACTGGCTGGCTGCCCCCGCCGGCTCCGGTGATCTGGGTCCGGCCGGCCTCGACACGGCCCGTCATCCCTTGCTCGGTGCGCACGTCGATCCCGCCGAACACGGGGGAGCACTGTTCACCGGATCCCTTTCGCCCACGACGACGACGTGGTTGTCGGACCATGTGGTCCTCGGTACACCGGTGGTTCCGGGGACGGTCCTGCTGGATCTCATGCTGTGGGCGGCGCGCCGGTTCGGTTGCACGGAGATCACCGAACTGCTGCTCGAGAACCCTGTGGTGCTGTCCTCCGGCGATCCGATCCGCGTCCAGGTGACGGTGACCGAGCCGGATGTGCGGGGGTCGCGGTCGGTCTCCCTGTACACGCGCGCCGACGCGGTGACCGGCTGGTGGCGGAACGCGACGGCCGAGGCTCGCCCCGGCGTGCGGGGCCGACCGGACTCCGTGGAAACCGAGCCTCCCGCCGGCTCCGAGATCGTGCTGTCCGGCCACTACGACCGCCTTCGTGGTATGGGACTCGACTACGGTCGGGCTTTCCACGGCCTGCGCGGTGCCTGGACGGACGACGACGGCGCGATCTGGCTCGATGTGGCGCTGCCCTCGGGCGATTCCGAGGGGTTCACCGTTCACCCGGCGCTGTTGGACGCGGTGCTGCACGGTGTCTGGCTGGTTCCCGGGCATGACGAGGGCTGTCGTCTGCCGTTCGCGTGGGCCGGTGTGCGTCATTGGAGTGACGGCGGCACCGCGCTGCGGGCCCGGTTGTCGAGTGTCGACGACGACGGCGTCGCACTCGAGGTGTGGGATGCCGACGGCGCGCCGGTGATGACCGTCGACCGCTTGCAGTTGCGGCCCGTGGCGGAAGACCTGATCGGCGGCGTGGGTGGGCTCTTCGCCGTGCGATGGGAAGCGCCGCGGGAGACGGCTACGGAAGCCGCAGGCTCCGGCACCGAGGTCGTGGTGCTCGACGACGCCCTGCCCGGCGTACCGCCCGAGATCGCGGTGCTGCCCTGCCGGCCAGGCACTGACCCCGAGACCGCCGCCGCACGCGTGCTGGGGGTCCTGCGTACCTGCCTCGGAGACGGACGCTACGAGCGGACCCGCCTCGTCGTCGCGACGGTCGGCGGGGACGGTGAGGGAACCGACGCGGGCCACGGCGCGGTGTGGGGACTCGTCCGCTCGGCACAGGCGGAGAATCCGGGACGGCTGATCCTGCTCGACACCGACACCCTCGACGAGGCCCGGATCGCGGAACTGGCCGTGCGCGGTGAGCCCCAGGTGAGGGACCGGAACGGAACGATCACCGTCCCGCTGGTCAGGAGGCTCCCGGCCACGCCGGCTCCCGCCGCCGGCATGAGACCGGGTGGTACCGCCCTCGTCACCGGAGGGACCGGTGAACTCGGCGCGCTGGTCGCGCAACGTCTCGTCACCGCCCACGGTGTTCGCAACGTCGTGTTGCTGAGCCGCCGCGGACCCGAGGCACCCGGCGCGGATGCCGTGATCGCCGAGCTCACCGGACGGGGCGCGCGGGCGTGCGCCGTTGCGTGCGACGTGACCGACCGCCGAGCCCTGCAGGAGGTTCTCGCGACGATCCCTGCCTCCGAGCCGTTGACCACGGTCGTGCATGCCGCGGGGGTGCTCGACGACGGTCTGACGGCCACGATGGACGACGAGTCGTTGACCACGGTGATGAGGCCGAAGGCGTCGGCGGCCGTGTTGCTCGACGAGTTGACGTCGGGTATCGGCACAGTGCGGGCGTTCGTACTGTTCTCGTCGGTCGCAGGATTGGTCGGCACAGCGGGGCAGGCCAACTACGCCGCCGCGAACGGCGTGCTCGATGCGGTCGCCCGTCGTCGTCGTGCTCACGGCCTTCCCGCGACGTCGATCGCATGGGGACTGTGGTCTCGCAGGTCGGGTATGACCGCCGAACTCGACGACACCGCCGTCCGGAGGCTCGCCGCGGCGGGCATCGAGGAACTCGACACCGAGACCGGCCTCCGGATGTTCGCCGCGGCCGTGGAATCGGACGAGCCGTACGTGGTGGCGGCGCGGTTGAGGCCGAGCAGGACGGGACCGCTGCGCGGCCTCGCTGCCGACCCGCCGCGCAGCCGTGCCGACGAGCCGGGTGGGCCGCTCGAGATCGCCGATCTGGCTGCGCTGCCGGTGCCCGCGAGGCGCGCGCGACTGGTCGAGGTGGTCCGTGAACACACGGCCGCAGCGCTGGGCCACACGACAGCGGAGGTGATCGACGGCGAGTTGTCGTTCCGTGATCTCGGATGCGACTCGCTCATCGGTGTCGATCTGCGCAACCGGTTGGCACGGATCACAGGACTGCGGTTGCCCGCGACCGTGATCTTCAGTCACCCCACCCCTGTGGAGCTCGCCGAGCGGTTGCTGACCGAGCTCGGGCTGGCCGGCGCGGACGACCCCGGCGACGACACCGGCGGGGAGACCGAGGGCGGTCGCCGTCGGACCGCCGTGCCTGCCGACGACCGTGCCGACGAGGAGGCGGACCCTGTGCTGTTCGCCGATGCCGACGTCACCGAACTGTTCGCGGTGATCGATGCCGACCTGGACGAGGACGTCGAGGCGGGCGCCGCAGGAGGAAGGGGTCCCGATGGCCGATGAGACCGAGCTCGTCGCATACCTCCGCAAGGCGACCACCAAGCTGCACGCCGCTCGGCAACGGCTCCGAGAGGTCACCGAGGCCACGCGCGAACCGGTCGCGATCGTGGCGATGGGATGTCGTTTCCCCGGCGGAGTACGAGGGCCGGAGGATCTGTGGACCCTGGTCGACCGGGGCACGGACGCCGTGACGGAGCTGCCGGCGGACCGTGGCTGGGATCTCGAGACGTTGCTGGCCCCGCAGCCCGGCACGCCGGGGCGGACCTACAGCACGGCGGGCGGTTTCCTCGACGACCCGTACCGGTTCGACGCCGCCTTCTTCGGGATCAGTCCGCGGGAGGCGGCTGCGATGGACCCCGCGCAGCGCCTGCTCCTGGAGGTGTCCTGGGAGGTTCTCGAGCGTGCCGGCATCGATCCGGGCGCGCTGCGGGGCAGCGACACCGGGGTGTTCGTCGGTTCGATGGGTGGCGAGTACGGACCGCGGCTGCAGGACGCCGACGAGGAAGCCGCGGGGTACCTGCTCACCGGCAGGTCGCTGAGCGTGGCTTCCGGTCGTCTCGCCTTCCGATACGGCTGGCACGGTCCCGCGATCACGGTCGACACGGCGTGTTCCTCGTCGCTCGTCGCGGTTCACCAGGCTGTGCGTTCGCTGCGTTCCGGGGAGTGCGATCTCGCGATGGCGGGCGGTGCCACGGTGCTGACCTCGCCGGGGGTGTTCGTCGAATTCGCCCAGCAGCAGGGGCTTTCACGTGACGGCCGCTGCAAGTCGTACGCGGACGGCGCCGACGGCACCGGCTGGGCCGAGGGCGCGGGACTGGTGCTGTTGGAACGGCTGTCCGATGCGCGGGAGCGCGGGCACCCCGTGCTCGCCGTCGTCCGCGGCGGCGCGGTGAACTCCGACGGTGCGAGCAACGGACTGACCGCACCGAGCGGTCCTGCGCAGGAACGTCTCGTCCGAGCCGCGCTCACCGACGCCCGTATCGGTCCCGACGACGTGGACGTGGTGGAAGGGCACGGAACGGGAACACGCCTCGGCGACCCGATCGAGGTGGAGGCGCTTCGTGCCGCCTACGCGGGACGAGCGAGCACGGAACCGCTGTGGCTTGGCTCACTGAAGTCCAACATCGGCCACGCGCAGGCAGCTGCGGGCGTCGGCGGTCTGATGAAGACGGTGATGGCACTGCGCCGCGGTGTCCTGCCGCGGACGTTGCACGTCGACGAGCCCAGCAGCGAGGTCGACTGGGGCGAGGGGCCGGTCGCGCTGCTCACCGAGGCACGGCCGTGGCCGGACAGGGGCCGGCCGAGACGGGCGGCGGTCTCGGCCTTCGGGATCAGTGGTACGAACGCCCACCTCGTCGTCGAGGAGGCCCCCGATCCGGCGGACGCGGACGATACCGACGGCGAGCGGCCGTGGCCCGTCGTGCTCTCCGCGTCGAGCCCGGAGGCGCTGCGGCGCAGGGCCGACGAACTGGCCGAGCACGTCCGGTCGCATCCGGAACTGCGACTCCCCGACATCGCCTACACGCTCGCCACCGGGCGCGCGCGACTGCGGCACCGGCGTGCGTTCGTCGCGGAGGATCGTGACGATCTGCTGCGCGCACTGGCCGCAGAGTCACTGTCCACACAGTCGCGGCCCTCCCATGACGGCGAGTACGGAGCGCTGTGCCGGGCGTTCGAGGCGGGCGACGACGTGAACTGGCCGGGCGTGTTCGAGGGAGCCCCGGTGCGTTCGGTGGTCCTGCCGACCCACCCGTTCGACACGCCGCGGTACGCGCTGCCCGGCGAGCGTTCGCAGTACGGTGCACCGGGCACGGTCACCGAGCAGACCCGCGCGGTGACGCTCACCGGGACGGAGCCGTACATCGCGGGTCACCGGCTCCGCGGTGTCCCGGTGATGCCGGCCGCCGCCGCGATGCTCACCGGACTGTCGGCCGTGCGTGTCCTGCAGGACGGAGGGACCACCGCGCCGGTGGAGGCGACGTTGTCCGGGGTGCGATTCGCCGCCACCTGCGACGTCGATGCCCCGCGTGCCGTGATGATCACGGCACGGGCCGACGGCGGTTTCGCACTGCGTGGTTCCGGCGGCGAGCTCTACTGCGCCGGTACCGCGTCGACTGTGCCGACCCCGCTTTCCGCGGACGCAGCCCCGGGGGTGCCCGACGGTGCGGGAAGTCTGCTCGGCACCGACGATTGCCACGCTTTGCTCGCCGCAGGTGGCCTCGAGCACGGGCCAGGGTTGCGAACCCTTCGCGCCGTCCGGGTGTCCGGCGCCGATGCCACGGGTGAACTGGAGCCGCCGATGGCATCCGGGTTCGAGGTGGACGTGGCGGTCCTCGACACCGCGATCCAGGTCGCGGCGGTGACGGCGTTGCATCCCGTCCGGGCGGGAACGCTACTCGTTCCGACCGCGGTCGGAACGGTGACGATGACCGGTTCGTTGAGTGCCGCCGCGACGGTCACGGCGCGGGTGTCACACGGCGACGGTGTGTTCGACGCCCGTGTCCGCCTTCACGATGCCGAGGGCGGGGTGGTCGCCGACCTCGACGGACTCGAACTCCGCATCGTCGGTGACGGCGGTCCTGCTCTCGTCACTCGGGAATGGGTGGCCGATCCCGGCGATCCGGCGGCCGGGGAACTCGACGGTCCGTGCCTGGTGTTCGGGCAGGCCGCGCTTCGGGTTCACGGGACGCTGGTGCGCGTCACGGAGGCGGCGGCGTTCCGCAAGCTGGACAGTGCGCGCTACGAACTCGACCCCGCCCGCGACGAGGACTACACCAGGCTTCTGGAGGCGTTGGCCGAGGACGGCATCGACCCCGGGCACGTCGTCCACTCCTGGCTCCGGGACGCCACCCCCGGCGTGCCGTCGGACCGTGACCTGGACAGAGGAGTGCGGTCCCTGGTCCATCTCGCGCGGGCACTGGCCTCGCGGGGCGGCCGGACTCGCATCGTGGTCGCGCACGGCGGCAGCCCCGCGGCACTCGGACTGGACGGGCTCGCCCGGTCGCTCGAGGCGGAGGATCGCCGGATCCGGATGAGCCTGGTGGACGGTCCCGACGACGTCCTGCCGTACGAGTTCACCTGCGACGACCCGATCGTCCGCTACCGCGACCGGGTGCGGCAGGTCCGCCGCTATCGCAGCGCGCCCCGTGATTCCCGGCCTCTCCGGGTACGCCACGGCGGGGTGTATGTCATCACGGGAGGTGCCGGGGCTCTCGGCCTCGAGATCGCGGACGGGCTCGCCGCGCGTGGTGACGTCCATCTGGTGCTCACCGGACGCTCGGCCGAGCCACCGCCGGAGGCCGGTGCCGCCATCGACGCGCTGTCACTGAGGGCGCGATCGGTCCGGTACCGCGCGGTCGACGTCATCGACGAGACACAGATGGTGGACCTCGTCGCGGAGCTGCGCCGGGAACTCGGGCCGGTGGCAGGAGTCGTGCACGCGGCGGGCGTGCTCGACGACGCATTGCTCGACGATCTCACCGCCGAGCGTCTCGACGCGGTGCTGGCACCGAAGCTGCGCGGTGCGGCTGCCTTACAGGCCGCGCTGACGGGGGAATCGCTCGATTTCCTCGCGTTCTTCACCTCGGTCGCGGGCGTGACAGGCAATGCAGGGCAGGCTGCCTATGCCTACGCCAACGCCGTACTCGACGCCGTCGCGGAGGAACGGGCTGACGGCGACCGGGACGGGGGCACGGTCGCGATCGCCTGGCCCCGGTGGCTCGACGGCGGCATGCGGCAGCACGCCTCCGCGGCGGCCGAGCTCGAGACGAGGTTCGGTATCGGTGCCCTGTCCACACCGGATGGTGTCGGCGCGTTCGCGGCGGCGATCGGTGCCGGACTACCGCTGTCGCTGGTCGTACCGGACGACCCGGCTGCCACGATCGAGGCGTTGAACGGTGCCACTCTGCACCGGGTGGCGGCAGCGGAGCCCAGCTGCACCGTGCAGAACGGTCGCTGCGCCGATCCCGAGCCGCGTGTCGTGCCGGAGGCGGCTGCGAAGCCGGACGTCGCATCGGTTCGCGGCCTCATCCGCGAACTGGTCGCCGAACAGACGCGCCTGCCGTTGCGGGACGTCGACGACACGGCTCCGCTCGATCGCTACGGACTCGACTCCCTCATGATCACGCGGGTCTCCGTCGAGTTGGAGGACCGCTTCGGGGTCGCGATCGACAAGACCGTGTTCTACGAGTATCAGACGCTTGCCGAGCTCGCGGCCCACATCGAGGCCGTGCACGGCTCGGTGCACATCGAGCCCGTGGCGCCGGAACCGGCGACCGAACCGGCGAAAGAGCCGGGCTCCGGTGCCGTCGCGATCATCGGCGTCAGTGGCAGCTATCCGGGTGCTCGCGATCTGGCCACGTTCTGGGAGAACCTGTGGACGGGCAGGAACTGTGTGAGCGAGATCCCGCCCCAGCGCTGGGACCCGTGGGCCGCTTTCGATCCCGAGGCGGGCACTCCCGGCCACACCTATTCGCGGTGGGGTGCCTTCCTCGACGACGTCGCCGCGTTCGACCCGCTGTTCTTCGGCATCTCGCCGCGCGAGGCGGAGCTGATGGACCCGCAGGAGCGGCTGTTCCTGCAGACCTCGTGGCACGCCGTCGAGGAGGCGGGGTACCGGGCATCGGCACTCGCGCGCCGGGCGGTGGGCGTCTACGTCGGCGCCATGCACGCGCACTACCAGCTGTACGGCGTCGACGCCATGCGCTCGGGTGAGCCGGTTCCGGGGTCCTCCTACGCGTCGATCGCCAACCGGGTGTCGTACTCGCTGGACCTCCATGGGCCCAGCGTCGCGGTCGACACAATGTGCTCCTCCTCGCTGACAGCCCTGCACATGGCCTGTTCGGCGCTGCGGTCCGGTGAGTGCGAGCTGGCCATCGCGGGCGGTGTCAACGTGACGTCTCATCCGTACAAGTACGTGTACCTCAGCCAGGGCCGGTTCCTCTCCACCGATGGTCGATGCCGTGCCTTCGGCGCGGGCGGTGACGGGTACGTACCCGGCGAGGGCGTCGGGGCCGTACTGCTGAAGCCGCTCGACCGTGCACTGGCCGACGGTGATCACGTGCACGGCGTGATCACGGGACACGCGGTCGCCCACGGTGGACGGACCAACGGTTACACCGTCCCCAACCCGGACGCCCAGCGCCGCGTCATCGCCGCCGCGTTGGACGCGGCGGAAGTCGCCCCTTCCGATGTGTCCTATGTGGAGGCGCATGGCACGGGGACGAGCCTCGGCGACCCGATCGAGATCGCGGGCCTCGCGAAGGCGTACGCGGGTGCGGGGCGGATCGCGGTCGGATCGGTCAAGTCCGGGATCGGGCACCTCGAGTCCGCGGCAGGCATCGCCGGACTGACGAAGGTGCTGCTCCAGTTCCGGTACGGAAAGCTCGCCCCGTCGCTCCACGCCGACGATCTCAATCCGGAGATCGACTTCGATCGGACTCCGTTCGTTGTCCAAAGAGAGGCGGAGGACTGGCCGGCGCCGGCCGCCGGACCCCGCAGGGCGGCACTGAGCAGTTTCGGAGCAGGCGGAGTGAACGGCCATGTGGTCGTCGAGGAACCGGCGCCGGTCGAGAAGGGCCGCACGGCGGTCGTCGAGCAGCGAACCGAGCCGATGGTGTTCGTGCTCTCGGCGCGCGAGGACGACCGGCTCCGTGCCTACGCCGCACGCATGGCGGCGTTTCTGGCCTCGGCGACCGCCGAGCTCGCCGACGTCGCCGCCACCCTCATCTCGGGGCGCGAACCGATGCAGCACCGGCTCGCCGTCGTGACCGGCAGCGGAGCCGAACTCGTGCACGCCCTGGACGAGTTCGCCGCCGGCCGCAGCACGCCCTGTGTTGTGCACGGCACCGCCACAGTGCACAACACAGCCACAGCTCCCGGCGCAGGCCTGGTGCCCGGCGTCGGGCCGGATACGACGGAGCCGAAGACACTCGCCGATGCGTGGATCGCGGGTGCCGACCTGCCGGTCCCGGAGGCCGGGCGTCGGATCTCGCTCCCGCTGTACCCCTTCGCCGAGGAGCGGTACTGGATCGACGCCGCACCATCGCGGGACCGGGTGACGGTGAGCCCGGAGGACCCGATTCTGCGGGACCACGTCGTACACGGCGTCTCGTTGCTGCCGGGTACCGCCTGCCTCGAACTCGTCCGCGCAGCCGCTGCCGGCCGGGGGCGTGGCACCGTCCGCGGTCTGTCCAGTGTGACCTGGGGCAGTCCCGTCACCGTCGATTCCGGGCCGGTTACTCTGCGCATCGAGATCGGTGAGGGCCACCGCGCCCCGTTCGAGTTGCTCGGCGACGGCGGTCGGAGTCATGTCAGGGGCCAGGTCGAATTCGGCGACCCGGCCGAGGACGACGCCCCGGCATCGATCGACCTCGACGCCGTGCGCGGTCGATGCCGGGACACGTGGGATCGCGACGAGATCGCCGACATCTACCGCATGTCGGGGTTCGCCTACGGACCCGCCTATGAGGTCATCGACCGGGTCCACGCGGGACCCCACGAGGCGCTCGTCAGAGTCGGGCGGCCCGCCACCGAGCCCGGTGCCACGGGCGGTGGGATGCTGCATCCCACCCGGCTGGACGGGGCGCTGCGGGTGTGTCATTGGGTCGGCGGCGCGTTGTCGCCCGACCCGGCGATCCCGTTCGGCCTCGGTTCGGTGCGGTTCCGCGGGCCGCTTCCGGACGAATGCTGGGCCCACGCGGTCCGGCGGCCCGGCACCACCGCGGACCGGCTGCGCTACGACGTCACGGTGACCGACGCCGAGGGCCGCGAGGTGCTGCGGGTCGACGATCTGGCGCTGCGCGCACCGGTGAAGGACGACGAGGCCGCCGGAATCGGGATCACCTGGTACCAACCGCGGTGGCGCCCGGCGGCTCCGGCCGGTCCGGTCGCGCCTGCGCCGACGTTGCTGGTGGGCTCGGCTTCCGGCCTGTCCGTGGACGGGCCTTGGCAAGCGATCCGCACCGTCTCCGGCCCCGGGGACCTCGCGGCGGCCGTGCGTGCCACAGAGGGGCCGCTGGACCTGCTGTTGGGCTGGGGGCTGGACGCGGCGGACGCCGAGCACGGCGTGCTGCCCGTACTCGCGGCAGCCCAGGCCGGTGCGGGCCGTCGCATACGCTGCGTGGTCCTGTCCCGTGACGACGGCGCTCCGCCGCACGAAGCGGTCGCGGGGTTCGCCCGTTCGGTACCGCGCCACTTCCCGTGGTTCGGGATCGTGACGGTACGCGTCGGCGAGGGCGTCGATCCGGTGCGGGCAGCCGTCGCATCCTTCGGCGCACCCGCCGGGACCGAGCTTCGGCACACGTCAGAAGGACGTCACGTGCGTGTCCCGGAGCGCGTCCCCGATCTTCCCAGAGGTGCCGCGCCCCTGCGGCGGGCCGGTGTCTACGTGATCACCGGCGCGACGGGAGCGTTGGGCCGGTGGCTCTCCGGAGAGCTCGCGGTCCGCTTCGCTGCGAAGCTCGTCCTCGTGGCGCGTGGCGCGGAGAGCCACGGCGAACTGGCCGACCGTGTTCGCACCCGCGGGGGAGAGGCGCTGCTCGTGTCCGCGGACGTGTCCGTCGCGGCCGATGCCGGGCGTGTGGTCGCCGCAGCGACCGAGCGGTTCGGTGAGCCGGACGGGGTGTTCCACCTTGCCGGTGCCGCGGACGACGCCTCGCCGCTCGACATCGCTCCGGACCGGTTCCTCCTTGGTATGGCGGCGAAGGCGGAGGGCGCCGCCCACCTCAGTGCGGCGATCCCCGACACGTCGCTGTTCGTCGTGTTCTCCTCGCTCGCCTCCCTCATCGGTGATTTCGGTGGAGCCGGGTACGGCACGGCGAACCGATACGCCGACGCGGTAGCACTGCGCAGGCCCGGCGGCATCACGATCAACTGGCCATTGTGGACGATCGGCGGGCTGGACGAGGAACTCGACGACTCCCAGTGGGAGTCCTACCGTGCGACGGGACTCGAGCCGTTCGACGCGGCCGTCGGATGGCACGCCCTGGAACAGGCTCTGTCCTCGGGCCGGTCGTGGCTCGTCCCCGTGCTCGGCGACCCGGCCCGGGTCGATGCGACGTTCCGTGCCGCGACGGGTGGCGCGGCCGAGGACGGTGCAGCGGAGCACGGTGCAACGGATGACGGCGCGGCGGACGACGGCGCGGCGGCAACGGACACCGCGTGCCGTACGGGCGCGGCCGGTGTGTCGGCGCCGGTGCCCGCTGTCGCGGCCTCTACCGTCGGCCTCGACGGCGGGGAGGACGAGCACCTGCGCTCGGCCGCACTGCGGATTCTTCGTGAGAGGCTCTCGAACGTCCTCAGGGTTCCGGCCCATCGGATCGGCGATCACGACACGCTGGACCGGTTCGGTATCGACTCCGTGCTGATCATGGAGCTGAACGCCGAGCTCGCGAAGATCGTGGGCGACGTGCCGCCGACGTTGTTCTTCGACCATCGGACACCGGCAGCGGTAGCCGACCACCTGGTCTCCGCATACGGCGACCGGTTGGCCGAGTACGCGCGGCCGGCGGCGGGCGGGCCTGCGGTCGCCCCTCCTGCCGTGGAACCGGGACCGGGGGACGCTCCCCGCCGGGATGCCGGGGCGCGGGCCGTCCCGCGGGAGGACGCGGCGACGGTGCCCGGCGCCGCCCGTGTCCCGCGGGGCGCGGTGTCGGGAATGACTGGCCCCGCCGGCGCGTCCGACGACGGGGACGTCGCGATCATCGGCATGAGCGGGCGGTACCCGGGAGCACGCGACCTCGACGAGTTCTGGGAGGTGCTCCGCGACGGTGCCGACTGTGTCACCGAGGTGCCTGACTCTCGTTGGGACGCCGACGCGGACTACGACCCCGACGGCCGCGGCCCCGGTTCGATCACGGGCCGCTGGGGCGGCTTCCTGTCCGAGGTGGACACGTTCGACTCGCGGTTCTTCCGGCTGTCCCCGTTGCAGGCCCGCACCATGGACCCGCAGGAGCGGCTATTCCTCGAGACGGCGTGGGCCGCGCTCGAGGACGCCGGTTATCCGCCGTCGCGGTTACCTGCTGCACACCACGCGGACGCAGGGCTGGATGTGGGCGTGTTCGCCGGGGTGATGTGGGGCGACTACGCGACTCTCGCCGCCGAGGAGACATTCCGGGGAAACCCGGTGTCGGTGCCTGCCAACCGCGCCTCGATCGCGAACCAGGTGTCGTACTTCGGCGACTTCCGCGGTCCCAGCCTCACCGTCGACACGGCGTGCTCCTCGTCACTGGTCTCGCTCGTCATGGCAGTGGAGAGCCTGCGGAGGGGCGAGTGTTCCTATGCGATCGCCGGTGGCGTGAACGTTCTCGCGCACCCGTTGAAGTACGTGAACCTGAGCCGCATGAACATGCTCGCCGCGGACGGCCGGTGCCGCTCGTTCGGAGCGGGCGGAACCGGTTACGTCCCCGGTGAAGGTGTGGGCGCAGTGTTGCTGAAACCGTTGACGGCGGCCGTCGCCGACGGGGACCGGATCCATGCGGTCGTCAAGGCGGGCACCGTCAACCACGGAGGCCGCACCAACGGCTACACCGTGCCGAATCCGGCGGCCCAGCAAGCACTGATCGAACGGACGCTGCGGTCGCGCGGCCTCGATCCGGCGTCGATCGGTTACATCGAGGCACACGGTACCGGAACGGCGCTCGGAGATCCGATCGAACACGCGGCGCTCGAGCGCGTGTTCGGCGGCGACGGAGAGCCGGTCGGGGGCCGTGGTCTCGGGTCGGTGAAATCGAACATCGGCCATCTCGAAGGGGCTGCCGGTATCGCGGCCCTGACCAAGGCCGTGCTCCAGTTGCGGAACCGCACGCTGGCACCGTCTTTGCACTCCGCCGAGCCGAATCCGGAGATCGACTTCTCCCGTTCGCCGTTCGCCGTGCCGCAGCGACCCACGGCATGGCCCGCGCCGCCGACCGGCGGTCCGCGGCGCGCCGGTGTCAGCTCGTTCGGAGCGGGCGGTACCAACGCGCACGTCGTCGTCGAGGAGTACCCGGATGAGCGCGTCGCGCCGGAATCCGGTGCGCCGGAACTGGTCGTGCTGTCGGCCCATACCGAGGAGCGGCTGCGCGAGTACGCGCGCCGCGTCGCCGCGGCGCTGACGGGACCGCTCGCGCTGGCCGACATCGCCCACACGTTGCGCATCGGCAGGACGCCGATGCGGCACCGGCTGGCCTTCGTGGCGCGATCGACGGGGGAGGCGGCCGAGGAGCTGCGCGCGTTCGCCGACGGGCGGGGGTCCAGTGAGATCGTGGTGGGCGATGCCTCGGCGGCGACCGCGCTCGCCGACGTGTTCGCGGGTACCGCGGCCGGCGACGAGTTCGTCCGAGGACTCGCCGGAGAGGGCAGGTCCGATCGGCTCGGCCGGCTATGGGTGTCCGGAGTGGACCTCGACTGGAGTGTCCTGCCGCCGCGCGATGTACCGCCGCGGGTGGTGTCGCTGCCGACCTACCCGTTCGAACCCGAACGACACTGGATCACGCGGATGTCCGACCCGGCGGGCACATCGGTGCAGGCGCTGGTGGTCCGGCCGGACGACCCGGTGGTCGCCGACCATGAGGTCGAGGGTGAGCGACTCCTGCCCGGCGTTGCCCACGTCGGGTTCGCCGCGCGTGCACTGGCGGGAGGCGAGGGCCGTGACGGAGCGTTCGTCGTCGAGGACGTCCGATGGGTCGCACCCGTCGTGGTCGGTTCGCGGCCCGTCCGGCTCGAGCTCGAACGGCGGGATCCGGGCGAGGACACGGCCTACGCGCTGCGTGCCGGAGGCCGGGTCTGCTCCACCGGTACGGTACGAGCCCCGCGGAGCGAACCACGGTTCCCGGTGGACGTGGCCGCCGTGGAGCGCCGGTGCACGCGCGTCGTCGAGGCGTCCGAACTGTACGCACGGCTGCGCCGGCAGGGGCTGCGGTACGGACCGTTCTTCCGCCTGGCCGAGCACATCCGGGTAGGCGACGGCGAGGTGCTGGCGAGGATCCGGGCCGATACCCGCACTCCGGCCGAGTACGCGGTGCATCCGGGATTGTTCGACGCCGCACTGCACGTGCTCGCCGCTGTGGTGGCCGACGACGACGGCCCGGTCCTTCCGTTCGCCGCGGAGCGGATCGCCGTGCACGGACCGGTACCGGAGGAGTGCCGGGTCCACGGCGTGTGGCGTGACGGTAGGTGTGACGTCACGGTCCTCGCCGACGACGGCACCGTGCTGCTCGGTGTGACGGGCCTGGCGTTGCGGGCGCGTCCGGCGGCCGCCCCCGACTTCGTGTACGTCCCCGGGTGGACGCCGTCACCCGTGTCGACCCCGAGCGACCGGTCCGGCCGGCCGGTGCTCGTCGTCGCCCGCGAGGAGGACAGCGAGGTGGCGGAGCGTATCGCGGCCGGCCATGCCGGATCCGACGTCGTCCGCATCGCTCCCGGGGAGCCCGCCACCGCGTTCCGGACCCTGCCGGGGGCCGCCGACGGACTGCTGTACTTCGTCGGACCGGTCCTCGGGGCAGGGAACGAGGAGGGCGACGAGGTCACCCTGGCGTTGTTCGAGCTGCTGGCGGAGCTGCGCGATCACGGCCTGCTCGGAGGGTCGCTCGGAGTGAAGGTGGTGACGGCGGACACGTGCACCCTCGGCCGGAACGGCGAGGTGCGGCCCGTGGCGGCCGGCCTGGCGGGTCTGGCGATGGCGCTCAACGCCGAACGTGACGCGACATCGGCGATCGTCGACGTACGGCGTTCCGACGTCGTGGCCGATGTGGCCGCCGTCGCCGAGGCGATCGTCGCGGAACCGCTCGTGCCACGGGCGCGGCAGGTGCTCCTGCGTGCGGGCGTGCGTTACACCCGCACGCTGCGCCGGCTCCTGCTCGGCCGTCCCACCACGCCGGCGTTCCGCGAGGAGGGCGTTTACCTGGTGGTCGGAGGCCTCGGCACCATCGGCTTCGACACGGCGTTGCACCTGGCACGTCGGTATTCGGCGCGCTTGCTCCTCACGGGACGGGGCCCGCTCGACGAGCACAAGCGCGCCCGGATCCGGACCCTCGAAGATGCGGGTGGTCGTGTGCACTACGTCGCGGCGGACGTGACCGACCCGCATGCGGTCGCGGACGCCGTGGCCACGGCCGAAAACCGGTTCGGTGCGCTGCACGGGGTGATCGACTCCGCGATGGTGCTCGTCACCACGGCTTTCGGCGAACTCGATCACGACGGGTTCGTGTCGGCGCTCCGGGTCAAGTCGGAGGGGACACGCGTGTTGTGCCGCGCCGTGGCGGACAAGCCCCTCGACTTCCTGGTGTTCTACTCCTCGGGCGTCTCGTTCCACGGGAACCAGGGCCAGGCCGGGTACGCGGCGGGCAGTGCCTACCAGGACGCCTACGCGGCCGCATTCGGCGAAACGGCGCCGTTCCCCGTCAGGACGATCAACTGGGGCTTCTGGCACGACGGCGGTGACGACGACCGGCGACGCACGCTCGCCCGGCTGGCGAGCTCCGGAATCGAACCGATCGGGGCAACCGAAGGTATGCGGGTCCTCGAGTACGCCCTCGCAGGACCGGCACCGCGCGTGCTCGCGACGAAGGCCGACCGACTTGTGCTGTCCGGCCTCGGGGTGGACGCCGACGTCACGCTCGAGAGCGACGCGGTGGCCGACGTCGCCGATCGCGTGCCCACTCCCGAGATCACCCAGGACCGGGCCGCGGTAGCGGCGATCACCTCGCAGCAACGTGCCGATCGCGCGCTCGACGTCGCGACGGCACACGTGCTCGCCGGTGTCCTCCGGGAGCTCGGCATCGAACTGGTACCGGGCGCACGGTATCCGCGTGCGGCGCTCGCCGGCCGCGCGGGCGTCGTCACGGAGCATCGTGAGCTGTTCGCCGCGGCATTGGATCTGCTGCTGCGGCATGGGCTGTTCCGCGAACATCCCGGATCCGAACCCGGTGGGAGCGAGCTCGAGGTCGTCGAGTGGGTCGATTCCGTCGACCCGCAACGACCCCTCGCGGATGTGACCGCCGAACACCCGTCGGCACGCGCGGCGGCGCCACTGCTGGCCCGGTGTCTCGGCGCACTGCCGGACGTCCTCCGCGGCAGACGCGACGGTGTCGACGTGCTGTTCCCGGACGGCTCGACCGTTGACGTCGCGGGTTTCTACCAGGCGAACGCCGTCATGGAGCAGTACAACGCGCTGCTGGGTGCATTGTTGCGCGACATGGGCGCCGATCGGGAGCTTCGGGTTCTCGAAGTCGGCGCGGGTACGGGCGCCACGTCGCGGGCGGCGTTCGCGGCGGCGTCCGACCGAATGCGTTACACCTACACCGACCTCTCCTCGAGTTTCGTCCGGCACGGCCGCAGGGAGTTCGGTGGCGTCGCCGGCGTCGAGTTCCGGCCCCTGGACATCGAGCGCCGACCGGGTCAGCAGGGCTTCGATGCGGTCTACGACGTGGTGGTCGCGACCAACGTGCTACATGCCACCCGCAACATCGCAACCACGTTGGCCCACATCAAGGAGCTGCTCGTGCCGGGCGGGGTCGTGGTCGTCAACGAGGGCATTCGGCCCGCCTCGTACCTGACCTTCGTCTTCGGCCTCACGAGTGGTTGGTGGGCCGCCGACGACCGGGCGATCCGGCTGCCCGCCTCGCCCGTGCTGGACGCGGCCCGCTGGCGGGACTCGTTGTCCGCGGCCGGTTTCACCGGCGTCACGGAGCTGGCGCTGCCCCGCGAACCCGCCGACCAGCGACTGTTCGTGGCACGGTCCGACGGAATACGCAGGGCGGCCGGTGAGGCATCGCCCCGCTCCGACGATACGGAACCTGCCCGGGACCATCCGTCGACGGCACGGCACAACGCATCGGAGTGTGCCGGCGGTGAGGGCGCGGCGTCGCCCGAGGCGGCGGAGGCGCACGTGACCGCGATCCTGGCCCGGGTGCTGGAGCTGCCGGAAGAGCGGCTCGCCCGGGACGTCACGTTCGGCGAGTACGGCGTCGACTCGCTGGTCGCGCTGGAGTTGACGAAGGCTCTCGAGACGGAGTTCGGGCCGTTGCCCGCGACGCTGTTGTTCGAACACCCGACCATCGCGCGGCTGGCGGAGCATCTGCACACGGACCGGCGGCCACGATCCGGGCACCAGGACGGCAGGGAGACCGACGTTTCGGCGCAGGCGCCCGCCCCGCCGGAGCCGTCGTCCACTGTGGACAATCCGGTACCCGGAGGGCTTCGCGCGGCCGTCGACCGCCTCTCCGACGCGGAGGTCGACCGGATGCTCGGGATGTTGTCCGGCCTTGCCGCCGGTGAGAAGAAGGGCGAGACCGCATGACCGTGCCGTTCGAACCCGTCGGCGACAACGGGAACACCCCCGCCGACCGCCGCGAGCTCCTCGCGCGCGTGCTTGCCGACCTGGGTGCCGTCGTCGACCCGCCCGCAGACATCGCGATCATCGGTGTCGCCGGCCGTTTTCCGCTCGCCGAGGACGTCCAGTCGTTCTGGAGCAACCTGCGCGCAGGCCGGGACTGTGTGCGGGAGGTGTCACCCGGTCGGTGGCGCGCCGACGAGCACTTCGACCCCGCGGGCTCGGCGGGGCGCAGCTACAGCAAGTGGGCGGGCTTCCTGGACGACGTGGACGCCTTCGACCCGCTGCTGTTCCGGATCTCTCCCGGTGACGCCGAGGACATGGATCCCCAGGAGCGGCTGTTCCTCGAGACGGCGTGGACGGCCGTGGAGAACGCCGGCTACCCACCGCGTGGATTGGCTGCCGCCGACCCGGTCGGCGTGTTCGCAGGCGTCATGAACAACGATTACGAGTGGATGGGCGGTGAGGCCGCTGCTCGGGGAGTGCACTCGCACGCCCGGTCGAACCACTGGTCGGTGTCGAACCGGGTGTCGTACACGCTCGATCTCCACGGGCCGAGCATGACGGTCGACACGGCGTGTTCCTCCTCCCTGACCGCGATCCACCTCGCGATGCAGAGCCTGCGCTCCGGTGACTCGGCGGTGGCGATCGCGGGCGGGGTGAACCTGATCCTGCATCCCGCGCACCTGTGGCACCTCTCCGACCGGCAGATGATCTCACGCGGCAGCTGCAACCGGACGTTCGGTGCCGATGCCGACGGTTTCGTCGACGGCGAGGGCGTCGGTGCCGTCGTGCTGAAGCCACTGCGTACCGCGGTCGAGGACGGCGACAGGGTGCTCGGCGTGCTCCGGGGATCGGCCTTGAACGCGGGCGGTCACACCAGCGGCTACACGGTGCCCAATCCCGACAGTCAGGCGGAGGTCGTCGCGACGGCGTTGCGGCGGGCCGGAGTCCGCGCCGACGAGGTCGGTTACGTCGAGGCACACGGTACGGGCACTCCGCTCGGCGACCCGATCGAGATAGCCGGACTGCGCCGGGTGTTCGGCGGCCTGCCGGAGGGCACCGTGCCGCTGGGGTCGGTGAAGTCGACGATCGGGCACCTCGAGTCCGCCGCCGGTATCGCGGCGCTCGCCAAGGTGCTGGCACAGTTCGGCGACGACACGATCGCGTCGTCGCCGCACGCCGAGCCGCTGAACCCGGAGATCGATCTGCGCGGGACTCCGTTCCGCGTCCCGGCGGAGGCGGAGCCGTGGCCTGCCCGGGTCGTCCACGGCGTGCGGAAACCGCGGATCGCGGGGATCAGCTCGTTCGGCGGCGGCGGAGCGAATGCGCATCTCGTCGTGTCGGAGTACCTGCCCGAGGTCGACGACCGCCTCCCCGCCGACCCGGCGCCCCAGCTCGTCACCGTGTCGGCTCGAACGGGCGAACGGCTCCGCGTGCTGGCCGGGAGACTGGCCGACTTCCTGGCGGGGCCAGCAGGGCAACCGGCCGTGCCGACGTGGCAGGAGGGCCGACGGGAGGCGGCGCAGGCCGTCGCCGATGTCCTCGGGGTGGACCCGGACGACATCGACCCCGATGTCGACCTTCGTGACTACGGTGTCGGGCCGACGGAATGGACCCGCCTCACAGCACGGACGAACGGCAGGTTCGGCCTTCCACCCGAACTACCGCCGGGCACGTCGGTGGCGGAGTTGGCGCGCCACAGCGCGCGTGCGACGTCGGCTCAGCCTGCGCCGGGCCCCGAGCTCGCCGACGTGGCGCACACCCTCCGCAGCGGCCGCACCGCGATGGCGTCCCGGCTCGCCCTGGTGGTCCCGGACGTCGCAGCGTTGCGGGATGCGCTGCGAGCCGTCGCCGAGGGGCGAACGCCGGCATGCATACATGTGACCGGTGAGGCCGAGGGCTCGCGGGCGGAGTCCGGGGCGGATGTCGCGGACGCCGTGGGCGCGGCACCCACGGCCGCCGACCTGCCTGCGCTGGCGCGCCTGTGGGCGCGCGGTGCCGACGTCGACTGGTCACGGATGCCCGTGACGCCGGGAAGCCGTCCGCCGCGGCGGATCGCCCTGCCCACGTACCCGTTCGAACGGAAACGGTTCTGGATCCCGACTCCGACGCCGGCGGCCCCGGGGGCTGTGGAGGAGACGGCTCCGCTGGGCCGGTACGCGCCGCGTTGGCGCCCGGCCGGACCGGTCGGTCCTGCTCCGGAGCCGACGGGGTCGGTGCTGGTGCTGGCTCCGCCGGAGGCCGCGCAGCTGGCCGAGGCGGTCGCCGCGGCGGCCCCGGGAGCGAGCGTGGTCTGGCTCGACGGTCGCGGTTCGGCAGTGGAACGGCCATCCGGTGTCGACACGGTGGTCCACCTCGGAGGCGTGCGGCAGCCGGGCCCCGCGCCGTCCGCCTCGGAACTGGATCGTGGAGCCTGCTCGGTGTTCGCACTGCTCACCGAGGTTCGTCCCCGTTCATTGCGGCTGGTCACATCGGATGTGCATTCGGTCGGGGACACGGACGTCGAGGCCGGTGGAGGGGGAAACCCGATCGGTGCGGCGGTGCACGGCCTCTCCCAGGTCGTCGCCGCCGAATTCGCCGGGGTCGCGGTGTCGTGTGTGGACGTGTCGGTCGCGGATCCTCTGGCGGATCAGGCAGCGGCCGTGCTGGCCGCGCCTGCGCACGACCGTGGGAGAGCGGTCGTCGTCCGGGGCGGGCGCAGCTACACGCGCACCCTGGAGCGCGTCACCGGTGGTGACGGCATGGCGTACCGCGACGGTGGCGTGTACGTGATCGTCGGCGGCACGGGTGGAATCGGCCGACGGCTCACCCGGCAACTCGTCGAGCGACACGGGGCGACCGTCGTGTGGCTCAGCCGTCGCGTGCCGGACACGTCGGAGGCTGCCGAGATCGAGGAGCTGTGTGCCCGCGGCGGCACGGTCGTGCACGAGCGGGTCGACGTGACCGACGCACCGTCGGTGCGCAACACCATGGCGGATATCCGCAGCCGTTTCGGAGTCGTCCACGGTGTCTTCCACGCCGCGATGACGTTCGACGACCGGCAGATCGAGCAGCTCTCGGGCGCGGAGTTCCGCGAGGCGCTCGCGGTCAAGGTCGACGGGGTGCTCGCGCTCGACGAAGCGCTGTCCGGGCATCGTCCCGACTTCCTTGCTCTGTTCTCGTCGGCGGGTTCGTTCGGCTCCAGCTCCGGTAACAGCGCCTACACCACGGCGTCGGCGTGCCTGGATGCGCTCGGGCGGTATCTCGACGGCGTTCGCGACCACCCGGTGCGTGTGATCAACTGGGGGTACTGGGGAGCTGTCGGATCCGGTGCACGGCAGGGACTCCCCGAGATATTCCGGGCGCTCGGCATCGGTGCGCTGACTCCGGGTGAGGGACTCGGAACACTTCCGGACGTGCTGACCGGCGCGGAGCCGCAGGTCATGGTCATCCGTGCGGAACCGGCGGCGCTCGGCGCGCTGTTCGACGAGCCCGCCACGGGCGCGCTGGCTGCGGTGACCGGCCGCGTCAACACCATGCCGTCCGACCGGGACGGAACCGGCCGCGTGCTCGCGGCGTACGCCGAGCTCGAGCCGGTCGTGCTTCGTGGGATCGTCGGCGTGCTGTCGTCGATGGGTGCGTTCGCACGCGGCGACACGATGTCCGAGACGGAGATGGCGGACGAACTGGGTGTGGCCTTCGCTCACCGGAGGCAGTTCACCGCGCTGGTGCAGTTGCTCGCGACGGCCGGTCATCTCGTTCGCGACGGCGACACACTACGTTCGTCCCCCTCGTTCGCCGAGACGGTGCGCTCCTGGGGCGCTGCACGAGTGGACGGCGAGCTCGGCCGGCTGTCGGAGACGTATCCCGAGGTGGCCTCGACGATCCTGCCGGTCCGCCGGTTCCTGGCCTCGTACGCCGAGGTGCTGCGAGGCGAGGTCGGTGCCACGGAGATCCTGTTCCCAGGCGCGTCGCTCGAGCTCGCGGTCGGGTTCTACGAGGGCAACCCGGTGACGGACCACTACAACGACGTGATGCGCGACGTCGTCCTGGAACGACTGCGAGCGCGGGAGGGTGACCCACTCTCCGTCGTCGAGCTCGGCGCCGGTACGGGAGCCACGACGGAGCGGGTACTGCCCGCGCTCGACGGCGAGGCGGCGCGCGTCCGGTACGTCTACACCGACGTGTCGCCGCGGTTCCTCGAGCACGGCCGATCCCGATTCGGGGGCAGGTCGCATGTGGACTTCCGAATTCTGGACCTGCGCGGCGACGCGGCCGACCAGGGTTTCGCACCGGCGAGTCACGACGTGGTGTTGGCGACGAACGTCGTGCACGCCACGCCCGACCTGCTCGCGACACTGCGGTCGATCCGTGGGCTGTTGCGCCCGGGCGGCTGGTTGGTGCTCAATGAACTCACCACGGTGCGTCCTTCGGTGACCGTTGCCGGGGGAGTGCTCGACGGCTGGTGGTCGTTCCAGGACGCCGAGCACCGCATCGCCGATGCGCCGCTCGCCGAACCCGGAACGTGGACACGGTTGCTCCGTGAAGCCGGCTTCGACGAGGTCGTCAGCCTGGGGACCGGCGCCGACCTGGGACAGACAGTGCTGGTCGCGGCGGCCGGAGCCGGTGCCGTGGGACCTGCCGGCTCTGCCGGTGCCGCGCCGCACGCACGTGCCGGGACCCCAACGGGCAGTGACGGCGTCGGCGATGTGGATGCCGAATTGCGTGACCTGGTCGAGCGGGCGCTGAAGCTGGACGAGCGCATCGATGCGAGCAGGCCCCTCGCCGACTACGGATTCGACTCGCTGACCGGGATGCAGGTCGTCAACGAGATCGCCGAACGGTACGGCGCCGAGCTGCGGCTCGTGGATGTACTCGAACATCCGACGCTGACGGCGCTGAGCGCGTACCTGGCCCGGACGGGGGTGACCTCGGCGCCCGCCGGTGAGGAGTCGGGCGTCTCGCAGTCCCCGGCCCCACCGGCAACGGCCGAGCCGGATCCGGGTGCGCCCTCGGCGGGACCGGAGTGGTATCCGATGTCCGAGGGCCAGCGCGCGCTGTGGATCGTCGAACAGACGGCGCCCGGGAACGCCGCCTACAACTTGCCGATCGCAGTGTGGCTGGACCCGGCTACCGACCTCGAGGCCGTGCGGACCGCGTTGGAGGACCTCGTCGCCCGCCACCCGGCCCTGCGCACCACCTACGGCAGCGCGAGCGACGGGACACCGATGCAGTGCGTCCACCCCTCGATGCCCATGGAGTTCGAGGTCGGGCGCATGTCGGAGGCCGACGCGGGCCGGCTCTCCGAGAGGCTGCGAGGCAGTGTCCGCAAGCCCTTCGACCTGGCCACGGGTCCTCTTCTGCGCGCCGGCGTCTGGACAGTGCCGGACGGACGACACGCGTTGCTGATCACGGTGCATCACGGCCTGTTCGACGGCACGTCGATCGCCGTGCTGCTCGACGAGTTCGCCGACGCCTATGCAGCGACCACGGGACGTTCCCGGAGACCTCGTGGCAGACCGGCGGCGGAGTACCGCGACTTCGTCGACTGGCAGCGGTCGATGCTCGACGGTCCTCGCGGTGCTCGGCTGCGGGAGTTCTGGCAGGCGAACGTCGTCGACGCCGAACCGCTCAGGATCGCCACCGACCGACCTCGTGCGGAGGTGCCGTCACTGGACGGCGCGAGCACCGAGCACGTTCTCGACGCGGCGTTGCTCGACAGGGCGAAACACTGCGCGGCGGCGGCGGGCGTGTCGGTGTTCACCGTGCTGCTGACCGCATACCTGGTGACCCTCGAACGGCACGGCACACAACGGCGGCTCACCGTCGGTACCCCCGTCGCGGGGCGGCCCGAAAGCCGGTTCGCCGACACGATCGGGTACTTCGTCAACCTGGTACCGGTCACCGTCGAATGCCGCGAGGACGACACCTTCGCGGAGTTGTTGGCACGGACGAGAAGTGCCGCGCTCGACGCCGTCGAGCACGGCGATTACCCGTACCTCCGCATCGCAGAGGCGGCGGGCGGGCCGATCGTCACGACTGCGTTCTACTTCCAGAACTGGTTGGACACGGGATCCGGGGACTCACCCGTGCGAGGCCTGGTGGGCGGTGTCCACCAGGAGGGCGAGTTCGAGCTGACCGCCGATGTGGTCGAGCTCGAATCGGGATGCACGCTGACGATGAAGTACGACCCGGCGTTGTTCGACCGCTCCACCGTGGACGCGATCGCGGAACGCTTTCACGTGGCGCTCGACGCCTGCGCGTCCGAACCGGACCGCGAGCTCGCCGAACTGGACGTGCGGACCGAGGCCGAACGTGCCGCGATCGCCGGCGAGCATGCCGGTGCGCGCCGGGACTACCCCCGGGAGCGTACGGTCGTGGACCTGGTCGCCGACCGTGCCGACCGTCATCCCGACCGTGCGGCCGTCGTGTCCGGCGAGCACGTGCTCACCTACGGCGCGCTCGTGTCGCGCGTCGGCGATCTCGCGAGCTGCCTCACCGAACGTGGGATCGGCCGGGGCGACCGCGTGGGAATCCTGGTGGAGCGATCGACGGACCTGGTCGTATCGTTGCTCGGCGTACTCGCTGCGGGCGCGGCGTATGTGCCGCTCGACCCGGGCTACCCGGCCGAGCGCCTCCGCTACATGGCCACCGACGCAGCGCTCGCCGCCGTGGTGAGCGGTGACCCGGCCGCGGCGCCACCCGTCGACGTTCCGGTTGTGCACGTGGCGGCGCGCGCCGCGACGAGTGCGCCGGCTACGTCACCGCGACCCGAGCCCGGCGACGAGGCCTACGTCATCTACACCTCGGGATCGACGGGACGTCCGAAGGGCGTGCGCGTCGGGCACCGGGCCCTGGTCAACCTGCTGTGGTCGATGGCCGACGAACCCGGATTCGGCGAGCACGACCGCATGTTGGCGATCACGACGGTGTCGTTCGACATCGCGGCACTGGAATTGTTCGTGCCACTCGTGACCGGCGGCAGTGTCGAGGTGGCACCTACGCCCGCGACCCGCGACGGGTTCGCACTACGGCGTGCCGTGGAAACCGGCGCACCCACGGTCATGCAGGCGACGCCCGCGACGTGGCGGATGCTGATCGCCGCGGGGTGGGACGGCGACGACAGGATCAGGGTCTTCACCGGCGGTGAGGCGCTCGACGAGGAGACCGCCGGCGCGCTGCTGAGCCGGTCGTCCGAGGTGTGGAACCTCTACGGCCCTACGGAAACGACGATCTGGTCGTCGGTCGCCCGGGTACACGCGGGAGAGCCGGTCCGGCTGGGCCGTCCCGTCGCCAACACGGTGATCCATCTGCTCGACGACGAGGGCCGCCCGGCGCCCGCCGGAGTTCCGGCGGAACTCTGCATCGGCGGGGACGGGCTGGCGGCCGGCTACGTCGGGCAACCGGATCTGACACGACAGCGGTTCGTGCCGAACCCCGTCGACCCTGCGACGTCGCCGCGGCTCTACCGCACCGGCGACCTCGCACGGCGGACGGCCGACGGGTCGATCGAGTACCTCGGCAGACGCGACTCCCAGCTGAAGATCCGGGGGCACCGTGTCGAACCCGGAGAGATCGAGGAGGTGGCGCGGCGACTGCCCGGCGTCGCCGACGCCGCGGTGGTCCTCGCGCGGATCGGCACAACAGGGGAGGCGTTGCGGTGCTTCTACACGCGGGACGAGGGTGGGCCCGCGCCCGACCGTGGCGCCTTCGCGGACGTCGTGCCGGATTACATGGTTCCGGACGAACTGATCGAACTCGAGGCGCTCCCGACCACGCTGAACGGCAAGATCGATCGGGCCGGCCTGAGCTCGCACCGTGGTCGACGCAGCGAGGTCCCCACGCCGCGTACCGGGGCCGATGCATTGTCCGGCGAGGTCGGGGCGATCGTCGCGGATCTGCTGGGGCTGGATGGCGAAGACGTCGATCCCGACGACCGGTTCGGCGCCCTCGGTGTGGACTCGGTACGGCTGACCGAGCTGAGCGCACGTATCCGGGAGAACTGGGGCGTCGAGATCGCACCCCCGGCGTTCTTCCGACACCCGACGGCGCGAGCCGTTGCGGCGCACCTCATCGACACCCGGCCCGACGTGTGCGCGGTGGCGGACACGGCACGCGCCCCGGAGTACGCGCCGGCGGAACCGCCGAACCCCGGTGCCATCGCCGTGGTCGGCATGGCGGGTGTGCTGCCCGGCTCCTCGGATCTCGACTCCTTCTGGGAGCACCTCGTGGCCGGGGACGACCTGGTGACCGAGACGCCCGTGGAGCGGTGGGACTGGCGCGAGCTCGGCGCCCGTCACGGCCGTCACGTGGGTCGGGTGGCGCGATGGGGCGGATATCTCGACGACGTCGCGGGTTTCGACGCGGCGTTCTTCGGTGTTTCGCCGCGCGAGGCCGAATTGATGGATCCGCAGCAGCGGCTCGTACTGGAGACCGTCTGGAATGCGCTCGAGGATGCGGCGCTGCGGCCGTCGGACCTCGCGGGCAAGCGGGTCGGGGTGTTCCTCGGCGTGTCCGCCGTCGAGTACGCGGAATGCCAGCGCGGTGCGGGCAGGGCCGTGGAGGGGCACGCGGCGACCGGCGCGGCACAGTCGATCGTGGCCAATCGCGTCTCGTACTTCTTCGATTTCCGCGGCCCCAGCGTCACGATGGACACGGCCTGCTCGAGTTCGCTGACCGCGGTCGCACAGGCCGCGGCATCACTGCGGACCGGGGCGTGCGACCTCGCGATCGCGGGCGGCGTGAACCTTCTGCTGTCGCCCGAGGTGTATCTCGCGATGGCTGACGGCCACGTTCTCAGCGAGACCGGCCGTTGCCGGACCTTCGACGGAGCGGCCGACGGGTATGTGCGGGGCGAGGGGGCGGGCGTCGTCGTCCTGCGGGATCTCGCGTCGGCGGAGCGAGCGGGGGACGTCATCCACGCCGTGGTGGAGGGCGTCGCCACCGGACACGGCGGGCTGAGTTCGTCGCTGACAGCGCCGAACCCGGACGCTCAGGCCGACCTGCTCGTCCGTGCCTACCGGGACGCCGGACTGCGCGCAGTCGATGTGGATTACCTGGAGGCACACGGCACCGGAACCGAACTCGGCGATCCCGTCGAGGTTTCCGGCATGACCGCGGCTTTCGAGGAGCTGGGCGCGCGCCACGGCGCCGGACGGCCCGAGACCCCGTGGTGCGGCGTCGGTTCGGTGAAGTCCAACATCGGCCACCTCGAGACCGCTGCCGGAATAGCCGGGCTGTTCAAGGTGATCCTGGCGATGCGGCACGGGATGATCCCCGGGAACCTGCACTTCTCGACGCAGAACACGTACCTCGAACTCGACGGGGGACCGTTCCGGGTCGTCGCCGAACACGCGGCGTGGCCGCGGGACGCGGCCCGCAGGCGCGTGGCCGGGGTGAGTTCGTTCGGCGTCGGCGGGTCCAACGCCCACGTCGTGGTGGCCGAATCGCCGCAGCTTGCGGGCGACGGTGCGGACGCACCCGGCCCGCTGGCGTTCCCGCTGTCCGCACGCACCGGCACGGCGCTGTCCCGCCGGGCCGGTTCACTGGCCCGGTTCCTGGAAGGCCCCGGCGCTGACGCGGCCCTTTCCGACGTCGCACACACCCTTGCCACGGGCAGGGAAGAGCTGGCGGAACGGGCCGTGATCGTCGCTTCCACCCGGTACGAGCTGATCACCGAGCTGACCGCACTGGCCGAGGGCCGGGACACCGGCAGGGTCGTGCGGGGCACGGCGGCGAAACGGAACCGCCGCAGGCCCACCACGGACGAGGGTGGCGCCGGCACTGCCGAGGATCTCGCGCAGCGCTGGGTCCGAGGCGAGCCGGTCGCGCTCACCTCCGGGGTGCGCGGCCGCCGCATCGCCCTGCCGGTATACCCGTTCGAACACACACGCTTCTGGGTGGAGGCGGACCCGGCCGAGGAGTGCCCCACCGGCAGCGCCCCGGTGGGGACGGCGGGCGCGCCCCAGTCCTCCACGGCACCTCGCGCCGTGCCGCCGGGCTTGCCTTCCGCGCTTCATCCCACGCTACTCGACCGGAACGTGTCCACACTGGATGGAATCGCGTTCGAGAAGTACCTGACCGGAGACGAGTTCTACCTCGCCGATCACGTCGTGGCCGGCGACGCCGTGCTTCCGGGCGTGATCCCGATCGAACTGGCGCGCCTCGCGGGCGAGCACGCAGGAGTCGGCGACGTTCGCGCGATCGCGGGTCTCGGGTGGGGCAGGCCGGTGCGGCCCGGACCCGACGGGGCGCGCCTCCAGGTACGGCTCGAGCCTGCCGTGGGCGATCACGTGCCGTTCCGGATCGTCACCTGCGAGTCCGATGGCGATGTCGAACACGCTGCCGGATCGTTGGTGCGCGGTGAGCGCACCGCCCCGGAAGACCTCGACATCGGCGCGATCCGGGCGCGCTGCGTGACCGTACGCACCCGCGACGAGTGCTACGAGAGGGTGAGCGCACTGGGTTTCGAGTACGGCCCGAGCCTCCGTGCGATCGAGGAGATCCGACACTCCGAGGGCGAGGCGCTCGCGACGCTGGTGCTCCCGGAATCCCGTACCGCGGACCTTGCGACGTACGTGTTCGAACCGGCCTTGCTCGACGGCGCTCTGCAGACGGTGGGCTGGATCGTCGACGCAGCCGCCGCCGGTGACACCGGAGGGCGCCCTGCGCCGTATCTGCCGTTCTCGATCGACGAGGTCCGTTCCTTCGGACCCTTGCCCGAACGGTGTTTCGTGCACGTGTCGCGTGTGCGCGCCGCCCGGTCGGTGCAGGTGTTCGATGTGACCCTGACCGGTACCGACGGCACGGTCGTGTGCCGGCTCGCCGGGTTCGCGTTGAAGTCGACGGCAGGAGAAGCGGATTCCGTCCCGGCCGAGGGGCCGGTGCACGCGTTCGTGCCGGTTCGACGCGCGGTGCCGGAACGACCGGCCCCGCCACCGGGCACCGTCGTGTTCGTCGGTGGCGCGCGGCCGGAGCTGTGCGCGGCGGCCGCACCGGCCAGGGTGGTCGAGCACCGGGCGGGCGCGCCGATGGAGGACCTGGTCGCCGGATTGGCCGACGCACCGGCGCCCGTCGTGTTCGTGCAGCACGCCGTGACCGATGGTGACCTGGAGGACGCCGTCGACGACGGTTTCCACGCCGCGCGCGAGCTGGCCGCGGCGTGGATCGCGGGCGGCAACGGACCCGCGCGCTGGCTCTATTCGTACGACCTGGACGGGCCGCATGCGGAACTGCACGGTGCGATGGCGGGATTCGCGCGGTCACTGCGGTGGGAGTACCCGGAGCTGGCCATG
The DNA here is from genome assembly GCF_024171865.1 of Prauserella aidingensis. Lineage (GTDB taxonomy): Bacteria > Actinomycetota > Actinomycetes > Mycobacteriales > Pseudonocardiaceae > Prauserella > Prauserella aidingensis. The sequence continues at coordinate 101,631 of NZ_JAMTCN010000001.1, forward strand.
CGGGTGGTCGGTTACCGCGGTGACGCCGTGCGGCTCCTGCCCGCCGAGCTCGTCGACGATGGCCCCCTCGACGTCCACATCACCCCGGAAGGGCGGTCGGCCTCGTCGTGGCGGCGGATCGCGTTGCCCGCGGCCGGGTTCACCCCGGCCGGCGGAGGGGTGCATCTCGTCACCGGCGGTACCGGAGCGCTCGGCCGCGGGCTGGCTGCATGGATCGGTGAGCACGACCCCGAGGCCACGGTCGTGCTCGCCGCGCGCAGCGAACCGGAGGAGGGGACGCTCGCAGCCCTACGGCGGACCGGCGTCGACGTGCGCTTCGTGCAGGCCGACATCGGGACGCGGGACGGCGTGCGGACGGCGGTGGCGTGGGCGAGAGAGGCCGGTCGCCTCGTCGGTGTGGCGCACTTGGCGGGCACGCTGCGCGATGGGTTCTTGCTCCGCAAGACCCGTGCGGAAGCCGACGAGGTGTTGCGGCCCAAGGTTCTCGGTGCGGCATGGCTCGACCACTTCACCCGCCGTGACGAGCTGGACTACTTCGTCACGTACTCGTCGACCGCGGCGGCGTACGGCAATGTCGGCCAGGCCGATCACGCCACCGCCAGTGCGTTCCTCGATGGGCTGGCCCGCCGACGCGCAGCTCGAGCGGAGGAAGGGGAGCGGTCCGGCGTGAGCCTGTCCGTCGAGTGGCCACTGTGGGCCGACGGTGGCGTGACGGCCGACTCGCAAGTCGTCGAGGCCATGACGACACGCTTCGGGCTCCTCCCCATCCACAGTGGACCCGCGATGGCCGCCCTCGGACGGGCTCTCGGCAGCGGAGCGGCCGAGATACTGCTCGCGCCCGGGGACCCCGACCGCATCGTCGCGAGCGCGGGCGGCGAGCACGCGGACCCCGGCTCCGCACCCGGGCAGGCAGGGCCGGCAGCTGAGGCGGAGCCGCCCGTGCGGCCGGCGGTGTCGTCCGGGCCGTCCGATGGCGGCGACCTCGCCGAGCGTGCGGAACGGTTCCTGGCGGGACTGCTCGCCGAACAGCTGAAAATGCCCGCCGACGACCTGGACCCGGAGGAGGAGCTCGACGGCTACGGAGTCGATTCGCTCATCGTGATGAGCGCGACGGCGCAGTTGGAGCAGCACTTCGGCGCCCTGTCGAAGACACTGTTCTTCGAGTATCTGACGCTGCGCGAGCTCGCCGGGTACTTCGCGGCGCACCACACCGCCGCGTTGACCGAGTTGCTCGACGGAGCCGCGCACTCCGACAGCGCGGACGGCGCCGTCGCTGTTTCCGGTAGGACCGAAGGCTCGGCGGCTCGCTCCGACCGAAACGAGCCCGTGGCAGACCCGGCGGACGCGGTGGATGCGGAGCCGCCCGCCGCCGAACAGGAACATCCGCCCAGGAGGAAGACCGTCGCGGTCGCGCAGCACTCCGCGGACACGACGGCGTCGGTGACCGTGCCGGTGCCCGGCGCGGCCATCGACGACTCCGGTGGGGCCGCGGACGACCCGATCGCGATCATCGGCGTGGCCGGGCGGTATCCCCAGGCCGACGACCTGTGGGAGTTCTGGGAAAACTTGCGGGACGGCAGGGACTGCGTCGAGGACGTCCCGCCGGAACGGTGGGACCACGGACGCTGGTACGACCCGGAGCCGGGGACCGCGGGCAAGACCGCCACGCGTACCGGAGGCTTCCTCCGTGACGTGGCGGCGTTCGACCCGATGTTCTTCCGGATCTCTCCGGTCGAGGCCAGGCACCTGGACCCACAGGAACGGATCTTCCTCGAAACCGTGTGGCACCTGCTGGAGGACGCCGGGCGCACCCGCGCCGAACTCGCGTCCGGACGGACCGGCGTCTTCGTCGGGCTCATGTACGGGCACTATCAGCTCTACGGCGTCGACGCGGCGCTGCACCGCGGCGGCATCGCGACCTCGTCGTCGTACGCGGCCGTCGCCAACCGGGTCTCCTACTTCTACGGACTGACCGGGCCGAGCATCGCGCTGGACACGATGTGCTCGTCGTCGCTGGCCTCCATCCACCTGGCGTGCCAGGCGATCCGGACCGGTGACTGCGACGTCGCCATCGCGGGCGGGGTCAACATCACGAGCCACCCCGTGAAGTACCTGCAGCTCTCACGGAGTGGATTCCTCTCCGAATCCGGGGCGTGCCACAGCTTCGGCGAGGACGGCGACGGGTTCGTGCCCGCGGACGGATCGGGTGCGGTCCTACTCAAACGACTGTCCCAGGCCGAGGCCGACGGCGATCGGGTGCTGGCCGTCGTCCGGGGATCGGCCGTGAACCACGGCGGTGCGAGCAAGGGGTACAGCGTCCCGAACCCCAAGGCGCAAGGGGAACTGGTCGCCGACGCGCTGACGCGTGCGGGTGTCGATCCGTGCGATGTCGACTACATCGAGGCGCACGGCACGGGGACCTCACTCGGAGACCCGATCGAGATCAGCGGGCTGTCCCGCGCGTTCGGCGGACCCGCCTCCGCAGGCCGCGCAGTGGGCACGGTGCGATCCGATCGCACCATTCCGATCGGATCGGTCAAGTCGAACATCGGCCACGCCGAGTCGGCGGCCGGGATCGCCGCGGTGACCAAGGTCCTTCTGCAATTCCGCGAGCGGACACTTGCTCCCTCACTGCACTCCGAACGGCTCAACCCGGACATCGACTTCGCCGCGACACCGTTCCGTGTGCAACGGGAGGCGGCGCCGTGGATCGCACGCACCGGAGTGGACGGGCGCGAGCTGCCCCGCATCGCCGGGATCAGCTCGTTCGGTGCCGGCGGCAGCAACGCCCACCTGATCCTGGAGGAAGGTGTGTCACCCCACCGTGCCGAGCCCGACCGGACCGGGCCGTTCCTCGCCGTGCTGTCCGGGACCACGGCGGACCGGATGCATGCGAACGTCGAGCGGCTCGCGGACTTCCTCGAGGGGCCGGGACGCGAAACCGATCCGGCCAGGCTCGCGTTCACCCTGCAGGCCGGCCGTGAGCACCTCAAACACCGTCTTGCGGTCGAGTTCGCCGACGTCGCCGACCTGGCGCGGGAACTGCGTGCCCACCTCACCGGAGGCGGATCGGCCGTGACCGGTGTCGCCGACAGGTCGGCGGCGCGCGGGTCCGTCCCCGACCGCTGGGTCGACGGGGCCACGGTCGACTGGCGGGCATCGTGGGGGCCGGTGCCGCCGCTGCCGGTGTCGTTGCCGGGCTACGCCTTCGAGCGCGACCGGTGCTGGTTGCCCGAGGCTGCAGCGGACCTCGCGGGAACCCGGGTTCCCGCCGAGCTCGGTGAGACCGGAGACGCCCGGTCCGAGGTCACGATCCCGGGCGGCACCGCACCGGTCGGCCCGGCAGCGGAGTCGGGCCGACCGCGAACCGGGTTCCGGGAGGAGACCGCCGTGTCGATGGCGACGGGTTACGTCGCCGGCCACCGGGTCGACGGCCGCGCGCTGATGCCGGCGCTCGGCTACGTCGAGCTGGTCCAGTCCGTGTTCGGCGCGCGGGGCCACGGTCCGGGGAGTCTGCGCCTCACCGATCTGACCGTGGTGCGGCCGCTCGTGGTGACCGACGTCGCACCGGTGCGGCTCACCGTCGACGCCGAGACCGGGCACGGGACCGGCTGGACCGTGACCGTCGCCGACCCGGACGGCCCGTATGCGACGGTGCACGTGGACCACGACGACGGAGGACCGTCCGCGACGCTCGACATCGCCAGGGCGCGCGAGACGGCGGTGCGCCGCACGTCGCTGTCCGATGTGTACGACGCGGATGCAGCCTCGGGCCAGTCGTACACCGGAGCCGCCAGGGCCTCCGGTGAGATCTGGGACGGTCCGGGCGTGCTGGTGGTCGAGCTGACCGCGCCGGCCGGCGCCGAGGATCATGCCTTCGACCCAGCCCTGCTGCTTGCGGGGGCGGTGGCTCCGGGGGGTCTGCTGTCGGACGGGCCCGCCTCCTTCTTGCCCTTCCACGTGGCGGAGTTCCGGGCCCACGGCTCCCTTCCGACCCGGTGCTACGCGCGCATCGACACGTCCGCGATACGACGCGCCGACGGTCTGATCACCCTGGACATCGGCTTCCACGACGAGCAGGGCACCGCCGTGGCGGAACTGACCGGCCTGTCCAGCAAACTGCTCGACGACGGCAGAGAGCCGACACCGCATCACGGCACCGCGGTGGGCGTCTCCGCGCCCAGCGCGGCGGAGACCCTGGTTCAGCGTGTGCTGGCCCAACGCCTGCAACGGGATCCGGGTGAGTTGGATGTGCGGGCGGGGTACTTCGACCTCGGCATCGAATCGGTGAAGGTGCTCGATCTGGTCGCGGCTGTCGAGGAGCTGGTCGGGGAGAAGCAGGATCCCACGCTGCTGTTCGAACACGCCACCATCCGAGCGCTCACGGCCCACCTTGAACCGCGCTACCCACAGGTGTTCGCGGCTGCTGCCGTGACCGATGGGCAAGGCACGGCGGCCGACGCGGTGGCAGCGGCCGTCACCGGGGACGGTGCGCCCGGTACCGGTGGGTCGTCACCGGGTCCGGAGGACGCGGACCGGTGGGTTGCCAGGAACACCCTGTCGCGGCTCCGGGACCTCGGCCTGTTCGCGTCGGGAGCGGAACCACGGGACGGACTGGCTGTGCGGCACGGCGTCGTGACGAAGTACCAACGGTGGCTCGACGAGGTTCTGCGTCTGTGCGAGGACGCGGGATTCGTCGGCGGCGGGGACCCGGTGGAACTGCGTGACGCCGGACGGGCGGCGCTGGCCGCCGAGTCGGAGCCGGACTGGGCCCGACTGCGTGAGGCCCTGGCAGCGGACGACTACTGGCATGCGCAACTGGCACTCGTCGAGGATTGCATCGCCGCTCTCCCGGAGGTGCTCACCGGGAAGCGGCCGGTCACCGAGATCCTCTTCCCCGGCGGGTCGCTCGACCGTATGACCGGTGCGTACCAGGGCAACGACGTCGCCGACGGACTCAACCGGACCGTGGCCGAGACCGTCGCGGCGTTCGTGAGCGCCGGTGACCGGCCGATGCGGGTCGCCGAGATCGGGGCGGGCACCGGCGGCACGACAGCGGTCGTGCTGCCTGCACTCGACGCCGTCGGTGGACCGGACGAGTACTGGTTCACCGATCTGTCCCCCGCATTCCTCTCCAAGGCCGAGGACCGCTTCGGTCCCGGCCGCGACTATCTCCGGTACGGACGCTGGGACGTCGAACGTGCGGATGCGGGCACACAGCTCGGCGACGGTGGTCGGTTCGACGTGCTCATCGCCTCGAACGTGCTGCACGCGACGAAGGACCTCCGCCGCGTCGTCGCGAATCTGGCGGAGGCACTGCGGCCGGGTGGACTGCTCGTCGTCAACGAGGTCACCCGCAAGTCGGCACTGTTGACGTTGACGTTCGGACTGCTCGACGGCTGGTGGCTCTACGACGATGCACGCCTGCGGATTCCCGGTGCCCCGTTGCTCACGGCGGACGGGTGGCACCGGCTGCTCGCCGAGCACGGCTTCGGGGAGATCTCCCGGCCGGACGCGCACGACGGTGCGTTCGCCGAGGTGATCACCGCGACGGCACACACCCGTACCGCCCCGAGGGTGCGGCTGCTCGCCGAACAGTGGGAACCGGCCGTGCCCGGGCAACAGGAATGTGAACCGGGCGAGGTCCTCGTCGTCACCGGTGACGGCGGCGCGGCGACGGCGCGACGGCTGGCCGAGACGATGCCCGGTGCGACCGTGGTGCGGACCGAACGACTTCGTAGGCAGGAGGAGGCCGAGCCCCGCACGGCGGAGACCGCACGCACCGTGGTGGATCTGACCGGACTGGACGCAACCGGCACGGCGTTGGAGCTCTGGTGGCCGTGGGTGCAGCGGGCCTGCGCGACGGCGGAGCGGATCATCGGTGTGACCAGAGCGGATTCCCACGATCGCCACGCGAGCCGGGTCGCGGGTCTCTACGGCATGCTCGGGCACGAGGTCCGCAGGGTCGAGACCACGCACCTGGACCTCGAACCCACCGCACCGGAGGAGGCTGCGGAACGGATTCTCACCGAACTGTGCGCCGCGGCGCCCTCGTCCCGGGTCCGCGTGAACGGTGGTGTCCGGACCGTGCCGACCCTGCGGCGGGAGGAACCTCCCGCCGCAGGGTCGCCGCCGACGTTCGCCGACGAGGAGACCCTCGTTGTCACGGGTGGTACGCGGGGCGTCGGCCTCGCCGCGGCCCGCCACGCCGTGACGGCCTGGGGCGTACGGTCGTTGGTGCTGATCGGCCGTGACGAACTTCCGCCCCGTGCCGAGTGGCCACGGCGCGCAAGGGTGGACGATCCGCTCGGACGGAAACTCCGTGGGCTGCTCGATCTGGCGGCCACCGGGGTACGGCTGCGGGTCGAGGCCGTCGACCTGGACGACGCTGCGAGCGAGGACCGGCTGCTCGAACTGTTCCGGGAGTGCGGCCCGATCGCCGGGGTACTGCATGCCGCGGGGGTCGTCGACGAGCAGACGCTGTCCTTCGCCCGCAAGACCGCAGCCGGCGTGCGGCGGGTGCTGGCGCCCAAGACGGACGGCGCCGAGATCCTGTTGCGGGCTGTGGCAGGCCAGCCCGTCCGGTTCGCCGTGCTGTTCTCGTCCGTCGCGTCGGTGTTGCCGGCACTGGCGGTCGGCCAGAGCGACTACGCGATGGCGAACACTCACCTCGACCGGCTCGCGTGCGCACCACGGCCGTTCCCTGTCGTGAGTGTGCAATGGCCCAGCTGGGACGGCCTCGGCATGGGGGCGGCCGGAACCGGGCCCGCCTACACGGCGGCCGGGCTGGCTCCTCTCGAGGTGGCCGAAGGTCTCGGCGTCCTCGACCGGGTTGCAGCCGGGGGCACGGCCCCGGTGGTGGTGCCCGTGGTTCCCGCTGATGAGCGCCCGCTGTCGCAGCTCGGTGTGCCGTCGGTGCCGGAGCGGCCCGCTCCGGCACCGACACGGCCCGACGCCGCGGGACCGGCCCGGACCGGGCACGGCGGTGCTGTGGACGGTGCCGCGGCCGAGTCCGCCGCGGCCGCCTGGCTGCTGGACCTGATCGCCGAGCAGCTGGATTTCGACCGGGACCGCCTCGATGCGGACACGCCCGTCCAGGACTACGGAACGGATTCCATCACGCTGGTCGAACTCACCCGCGCCGCGGGAGGCGAGCTCGGCGTCGAACTCGACCCGTCCGTCCTCATCGAACACCCGACGGCGGCCGGCTTCGCGGCATGGCTCGCGACCGCGCACCCGGAGACCGTGGCGGAGCGGTTCGGCGACGCGGGTGCGGCGCCCGCCACCGCCCCCGCAGTGGCTGTCCCGTTGAGGACGCCGGCCGGTGCGGAGGTCACGGTGCCGGCCGAGCCCGGCCCGCGGCCGGGTGCGGGCGGTGTGGACGTCGGTGCTCGGCCTGACGACCTGGCGGTGATCGGCCTGTCGTGCCGGTTCCCCGGGGCCGCGGGGCCGGAGGAGTACTGGCGACTGCTGGCGGAGGGCCGTTCGGCCATCGCACCGGTGCCGCCGGGACGGTGGCCGGGTGAGGAGAGCGGATTCCACGCGGGGCTGGTGTCGGAGGCCGATCGGCGATTCGACCCCGGTTACTTCGGCATAGCCGACACGGACGCGGCGGCGATGGACCCGCAGGGGCTGTTGCTGCTCGAGGAGACGCTGTTCGCCTGGAACGACGCGGGATACCGGCCGGACGAGCTGAAGGGCAAGGAGATCGGCGTCTACGTCGGCGGCCGTACCGCGCGACTCCCCGCAAGGGACAGCGTGCTCGAGAGCCGGAACCCGGTGGTGCTCGGGCAGAACTACCTGGCGGCGAACGTGTCGCAGCACTTCGACCTGCGTGGGCCGAGCATCGTGGTCGACACCGCGTGTTCGTCGGCCCTCGTCGCGCTGAACATCGCCGCACAGGCACTGCGTTCCGGCGAGTTGGAGGCCGCGGTCGTCGGCGGCGTGACCCTCATCGAGGGCGCCGCCGCACATCAGGTCTTCCAGCAGCGCGGACTGCTGACTGCCGAGCCGGAGTTCCACGCTTTCGACCGGCGCGCAGGCGGGTTCGTGCCCGCGGAAGGCGCGGGTGTGGTGATCGTCAAGCCTCTCGCCGCGGCGCGCGCCGACGGCGACCGCATCCTGTCCGTCGTCAAGGGGATCGCGGTCAACAACGACGGGCGCACGGCGGGCCCGGCGACCCCGAATCTCGTGACCCAGCAGAGCGTGCTCTCGCGCGCCCTCGCTGCGAGCGGACACGAGCCGGACGACGTCGGTTACGTGGAGGCGAACGCGTCCGGGTCCCAGGTCGTCGACCTCATCGAGCTGAAATCCGTGCGGTCGGTCTACCGCGCGGACTCCGATGAGCCGTGCGCACTGGGCTCGGTGAAGCCGAACATCGGCCACCCCCAATGCGCCGAAGGTATCGCAGGGCTGATCAAGGTCACGATGATGCTCGAGAGGGGCACGCGGGTTCCCTATCTGAGCGGCCAGGAGCCGCCGGAACACGCCGACCTCGAAACCTCGCCGTTCCGCTTCGACCGGGAACAGACGCCGTGGCACGGGCCACGGGTGGCAGCGATCAACAGCTTCGGCGACGGCGGGACGAACGCCCATGTCGTACTGGCCGCGTGGGCCGGGAGTGGGGGGACACGCAGTCCGTTGCCGCGACCGGAGTTGAACCGCAGGCCGATCCGTTCGACCGGCCTGCCACTCGGCCCTGCACCGGAGTGCGGTGCCGACCCGGGCGGGCAGGCTGTGGCCACTACGACCGCGCCCACCGTGGAACCGGTCGCCGTGATCGGCATGTCGGGCCGCTACCCGGGGGCCGCCGACCTCCGGACTTTCTGGGCGAATCTGCTCGACGGCGTGGACAGTGTCACCGAAGTGCCCGCGGACCGGTGGGATCCCCGGCGCTTCGAGAACGTGCGAAGCGCCACCGGTCGTCCGGTGTCGTCGTGGGGAGGCTTCGTCGAGGACGTCGACGCCTTCGACGCCTCCTTCTTCCGCATCTCGGCGGGCGAGGCCGCGGTGCTCGACCCGCAGGAGCGCCTGTTCCTGGAGACGTGCTGGGAAGCGATCGAGGACGCGGGACACACGCCGGAGACGCTGTGCCCGCCGGACGGAGCATCGGGCAGGCGGCGAGGCGGCGTGTTCGCGGGCGTAATGCACAAGGACTATCCGTTACTCGGTGCGGACAATGCCGCACGGGGCGGCGCACCCGTGCCGATCGGGCTCAGTCAGGGACAGGTTGCCAACCGGGTGTCGTTCTTCTGCGACTTCCACGGGCCGAGCCTCACGGTGGACACGCTCTGCTCGTCGTCGCTGACGGCCGTGCATCTCGCGGTGCAGAGCCTCCGTGCGGGAGAGTGTTCGGTGGCGATCGCGGGTGGCGTGAACCTCTCGCTGCATCCCGCGAAGTACGTCTCGTACGGACTCGTGAACATGCACGCGACGGACGGCCGGTGCCGCTCGTTCGGCGACGGCGGCGACGGGTACGTATCGGCCGACGGAGTCGGGGCGGTCGTCCTCAAGCCGCTGTCGGCCGCCGAACGCGACGGCGATCACGTGTACGCGGTCGTCAGCGGAACTGCGGTCGGTCACGGCGGTGCGGCGGGAGGATTCAGTGTTCCCAACCCGGCGGCGCAGGCGGCGGTACTGACGGATGCGCTCCGGGACGCCGGTGCCGAGCCCGGAAGCATCGGTGTGCTCGAAGCACACGGCACGGGGACGTCGCTGGGCGACCCGGTCGAAGTGCGGGCTCTGACCGACGCCTTCGGCAGCGACGTGCCCGCCGGATCGTGCTCGCTGGGGTCGGTGAAGTCCAACATCGGGCACGCCGAGGGGGCCGCAGGCATCTCGGGTTTGACCAAGGCGATTCTGCAGCTCCGCCACCGGACACTGGTACCGACGCTGCATTCCGACCGGGCCAACCCGCTGCTGGAACTCGACGGGACGCCGTTCCGTCTTCAGCACGAGGTCGCCCACTGGGCCTCGGAGAACGGGACGCCACGCAGGGCGGGCGTGAGCTCGTTCGGCGCCACCGGCTCCAACGTCCACGTGATCGTCGAGGAACACGCGCACGAGCGGATCCCGGTCGCGAACGGCGGCCCCGTCGTCGTACCCCTGTCCGCGCGCACGACGGACGCACTTCGGGAATCGGCCGACCGGCTGCGCGAGCGGATGTCCGGCGGAACGACGGACCCCGTCGGCGAGGTGTCCCGCATCCTCGCCGAGGTACTCGGCACCGACGCCGCGGCCATCGACCCACTACGCCCGTGGCACGAGTACGGGATCGTGGCCGGCGACCTCGCCAGGATCGCGAAGTCGCTGGCCATGCTGTCACGCACCGGACAAGCCCCCCGGCTCACCGCGGCGGACACGACCGCTGGGGTAGCGGCGACGCTGCCGAGGGACGGCGCGGTTCCCCAACTCTCGGACGTCGCGTACACGCTTCAGCACGGGCGCCCTCAACACGCGCAGCGGGCCGCCTTCGTCGTGTCCGGTGCCGAGGAGCTGGTACGGCGACTCGACGCGTTCCTCGGAGACGTCCGGATCCGGGTGCACGGCGAGGATGCGGATCTGCGGCCCGTGGCCGAACGGTGGGTCGGCGGCGCGACCGTGCCGTGGCCGACGATCCCCGGAGCCCGGCGCACGAGCCTCCCGACCTACCCCTTCGAACGCGAGCGGTACTGGTTCACCGACCACGCCGGTGAGCCCGCGATCGAACCCGGGAACGGCACGTCCGGGTCGGTGGCGCAGGAGAAGCTGTCGGTGCGGAACGCGTCGGGTGACGAGGCTGTGGTCCCGACGGAATCCGCGCGTGGGCTGTTACGCACTCCCGTGTGGACGGAGCGGGAGGCGCCCGTGACTCCGATGTCGCAGTCCGCCGCCGTGGTCGTCCTCGATTCCGGGGCACCGCTGCTCGCGGATGCCGTCGCGTCGCGGCATCGTCGGGATGGTGCCGACGTCGTGCGGTTGACGACCGGTACGGCGAGTGGCCCCGGCGTGGTCTCCGTCCACGACGGGGATCCGTTCCGCGGGGTGTTGGCCGGGATCCCGGCCGTCGACACGGTGCACCTCGTGGTGGGAGCCGAGGACCGGCACGCACGTTCGGACGCCGACGTCCAGCTGCTCGCGGTGCGGCTCGTGCGGGCACTGTCGGCCGTGGCTCGTGGGGACCGGATCGCACTGCACGTAACCACCCACGACACACACGGGCTCGACGGCACGGCGGCGAACGCGCGCGGAGCCGGGCTGACGGGACTCGCGTACTTCGTGGCCGCGCAGGAGCCGCGGTTCGCAGTGCGGAACGTCGACGTCTCGACCGTGGAGGACGACCATGACCGTGTTGCGACGGCGTTGTTGGCCGAGCCCGCCAGTCCTGTGGCAGAACCGACGCTCCTACGGGGTGGACGCCGGTACCGGCAGCGGTTCGACGGCGTCGAACCGCCTGCGGGGCTGCCGGCGCTCCGTGACGGCGGAAACTATCTCATCGTCGGCGGAGCCGGGGTGGTCGGCCGAGCGATCACGCGTCACCTCCACCGGCACTATCGCGCACGGGTCGCCTGGACAGGCCGTCGGCCGGCCGACGACGCGGGCGTTCGCGCGGCCGTGGAGGCGGCCACCGTGGACGGCGTCGGCCCCGTGTACGTCGGGGCGGACGTCACCGATGCGGCGCAGCTGCGGACGGGTATCGACGAGGCGAAGGCTGCTCTCGGGGATCTGAACGGCGTGGTGTTCGCGGGTGCAGCCACGATCACGGAGCAGGCCCGATCACTCACCGAGGTGGACGAGGCCGAGTTCCGGAGGCACTACGACGTCAAGGCCAACGGGGTCGTCCAGATCGCCGCTGCGGTGGCGGCGGAGCCGCTCGATTTCCTGTGCCTGCTGTCGTCGGCGCAGGCGTTCGCGTTCGGGGGCGCCGGTACGCACCCCGCGTATGCGGCGGGCATCACCTTCGCGGATGCGTTCGCCCGCACGATCTCCGCCATGGCGCCGTTCCCGGTCGGCGTTCTCAACTGGGGAGCCTGGGAGTCCTCGTTCGGTACGGCGGCTGCCGACCACCCCGGGGTCGGGTTCCTTTCGGACGACGAGGGAGCGGCCTGTTTCGACGCGGCCGTGCGACTGCTGACGGCCGGCGGTCCTGCGCAGACGATCGGGCTGAAACCGGGTGGCGGAGCCGGGCCGCGTCCGGAGTCGCCGACGCAACAGGTGCCGCCGGAGCCGACGTCCACGACACCGGGGGCCGAAGGTTCTGTCGGAGCGGGGGCGGGTGGCGCCGCGCCGGACCGGGACCGGGAACCGGCGGTCGCCGTCGACCGGGACCGGATCAGGGCACTCGTGGTCCGGAGGCTCGCCCGGGTGCTGCACGTCCCGGAGGACGGACTGTCCTCGCGTGAGGCGTTCGCCGAACTCGGGGTCGACTCCATCACAGGAATGTCTTTCGTGTCCGAACTGGGCGAGGAGCTCGGCCTCGAGCTCGACGCCGCGATCCTCTACGACCACACGACCATCGACAAACTGACCGACCACCTCGCCGACCTGGTCGGCAACTCCACCGGAGGGCAGCGATGACGAGTACCGAGTTCCGATCTGTCGTGGATCGCTACCTCGCCGACGGGGCGGGGCACGAGCAGACGACCCCGGGCGCAGCGAACGCCCTGGACATTGCCGTCGTCGGCATGTCGGGCCGGTTTCCCGGCAGCGATGACGTGACGTCCTTCTGGGAAAGCTTGGCCGAGGGCCGCACTGCGGTCGGCGAGCTCCCCGGCGAGCTCCTCGGCGAGAACGCCCGTGGCTACCGGTGGGGCGGCGTGATCGACGATCGCGAGTGCTTCGACCCGGAGTTCTTCGGGATCGACGAACGCGAGGCCGACTCGATGAACCTGCACCAGAGGTTGCTGCTCGAGGAGGCCTGGCACGCGCTGGAGGACACCGGCATCGACCCCATGTCGCTGTCCGGTTCCGACACCGGGATGTTCGTCGGTTCCGAACCGGCGGGGTACCTGCACGAGTCATTCACCGGCGCGTCGGACGCCCTCGTCGCAGCGCGACTGCCGTACTTTCTCGACTGGCACGGACCGACCTTGGTCGTCAACGCGGCGTGCGCGTCGTCGAGCGTGGCGATCCACCTGGCATGTCAGAGCCTGACCAGTGGTGAGTGCGACATCGCGCTCGCTGCGGGGACGAACGTCGGCCTCAGCCAGGAACCGCTCAACCTCCTCGCCGACATGGGTGTCCTCTCACCGTCCGGTGAGTGCCGCGTGTTCGACAACTCGGCCAACGGCACGATCTTCTCGGAGGGCGTGGCCGTCCTCGTCCTCAAACGACGGTCCGATGCGGAAGCGGCGGGTGACGACATCCGCGGCGTCATCCGTGCCACGGGGATCAACCACGACGGAGCCAGCAACGGGTTGACCGCCCCGAACGGCAAGGCACAGGAACGGCTGATCGACACGGTGTACCGCCGTCACGGTGTCGACGCGTCACGCATCGGCTACGTCGAAGCGCACGGTACGGGCACGACACTCGGTGATCCTGTCGAGGCGAGCGCGCTGGTCAGGGCCTTCGCCAAACACCCGCGCAACCCGGCCGGATGTGTCATGGGCAGCGCGAAGGCGAACATCGGACACACCGGGGCGGCAGCAGGGGCGATCGGGCTCATGAAGGTGCTGCTGAGCATGCGGAACAACCGGTTCCCCGGCCTGCCGAACTTCCGGACGCTGAACCCGATGATCAAGCTCGAGGGATCCGGGATCAGCGTCGACTCGATCGGCAGGCCGTGGCCCGAGACTCCGGGCAGGCCGCGCATGGCGGCGGTGAACTCCATGGGGCACAGCGGAACCAACGCCCACATCGTGGTGGAGGAGTACGTCGCGCGGCCGGAATCCCCGACGCCTGCCTCCGTCCCGGTCGCGGTCCCGCTGTCGGCACGCGACGGTGACCGGCTCTCCGCACTGGCCGCCCGGCTCGCCGACCATCTGGAGTCGGCCACATCGGAGGCAGGCTCCGGGAGCGACGACGGTGTGCGCACACTCATCGCGGACCTGCTCGGAACCGCGCCGTCGGAGATCCGGGGAGAGGACACGCTCGAGGACCACGGTGCGGAGCCGCACCAGCTCGCGCAGTTGGCCGTGCTGCTCTCGCGGCAGGCCGGCCGGGAGGTCACCGTGGACACTCTGTACGAGGCGCCATCCGTCGACGCCCTGATCGCCGAGTTGGCGCCGGTTTCGGAGAAGGCGCGACCGACGTCGACGTGGGAACCGCCCACCCTCGCCGACGTGGCGTTCACGCTCCAGTTCGGACGGACAGCGCTGCCCGAACGTGCTGTGGTGATCGCCGACTCGACACACGATCTCGTCGGTGAGCTGCGGCTGCTCGCTTCGGGGGGCGCAGGCGGCCGCACCGTCCGGGGCCGGGCACGGAACTCGGGGGACACACCCCCGAGCGGCACCTTGCCCGACCTCGCCGCCGCCTGGTGCGCGGGCGCCGCGATCGACTGGCCGGTGACCGGTGGGAGGCGTGTGTCGCTGCCCGGGTATCCGTTCACCCGCACGCGTTACGGTCGCGACCGCATGGCTCCGCGGAGGTCGGCCGCCGAGGGGCCGCCCGGGGCCGGTTCGGCAAGGCCGGAGCCGCTTTCGGTCGCGCTCGCCGCCCCCGACGTCCCTGCCGCTGCGGACGCCGTCGCCGAGCCGGAGGCCGTGACGGACGCAGGCCCGGACCCGGTGAGGGCGCCGGAGTCCACGCAGGAACCGGCTCGGGCCACCGTCCCGCCGAGCCCACGGGCCGGGAGCCCCTCCGCGCTGCGCGAGGACGTGGCTCGGTGGCTCACGAGCGTGGTCGCCGACCAGGTCGGAATCGACCCGGCGGCGATCGACCGGTGGGAGCGGTTCGACGCGTTCGGCGTCGATTCGGTCGTGCGGACGCGGGTGAACCAGCGACTGGCCGAGGCGTTCCCGGCGGCCTCGCGCACGCTTCTGTTCGAGTTCACCACCATCGACGAGGTCGTCGAACTGCTCAGCACCGACTTTCCGGCCGAGTGCCGGTCACTACACGGTGCGGACGTGCGGGTGACGGAGGACGAACCGGCATCGGACGTGGTGACGGCTTCCGGCGGCGGGGATGTCGTGGGGTGGTTGTCGGATGTGGTGGCCGATGAGTTGGGTCGTTCGGTTGGTTCGGTGGATCCGTGGTCGCCGTGGGACGGGTTCGGTGTGGATTCGGTGGTGCGGACGCGGGTGAATCATCGGATCGGGGAGGTGTTTCCCGAGGCGTCGCGCACGCTGCTGTTCGAGTTCTCGTGTGTGGGCGAGGTCGCGCAGAGTCTCGCGGCGGATTTCCCCGACGAGTCCGCCCGGCTCACGGCGGCTATCCCTGCAGTCTCCGGAACCGGAACGTCGTCTCCCGCCCAGGAGCCCGCGACGGTGGTCTCGGCATCGGACGTGGTGACGGCTTCCGGCGGCGGGGATGTCGTGGGGTGGTTGTCGGATGTGGTGGCCGATGAGTTGGGTCGTTCGGTTGGTTCGGTGGATCCGTGGTCGCCGTGGGACGGGTTCGGTGTGGATTCGGTGGTGCGGACGCGGGTGAATCATCGGATCGGGGAGGTGTTTCCCGAGGCGTCGCGCACGCTGCTGTTCGAGTTCTCGTGTGTGGGCGAGGTCGCGCAGAGTCTCGCGGCGGATTTCCCCGACGAGTCCGCCCGGTTGAAGGGTGGCCCCGTCGGGAACGGCACTGCCTCGGCCGTGGCGGCGACGCCGGTGCCGGATTGGCCGGTAGCGCCGACGTGGATCGCCCCCTTTCCCACCCGTGAGACCGGGTTCTCCGCCAGTCGGGTGCTGGTCGACCCCGAGGCCGATCCCGACGACACCGAACTCGTCAGGGAACGGCAGGCGGAGCTGCTGGACGTGTTGCTGGCGGGAACCGACCTCGACAGCACGGGAGGCCTCATCGATCTCCACGGCGTGCGGGGTGCGGCGGGCCTCCGGCTCGCCGGTCGTCACCCGGGGTTGAAGGTCCACGTCCGGGCCGGCGACCCCGAACAGGCCGACATCGCCAGGAGCGCCGCGAAGGAACACGGCTTGGACGGCCGTGTCTCGGTCGAACACCACGATCCTGCAACCGTGACGGGCTTCCACGAGGTCGCGCTCGGCGTCGAAGGCAGTCACTACGTGTCCGACAAGGCTGCGTACCTGACGGGCATCGCCGCGGTGCTGCCCGAAGGCGGAAGGCTGCTGCTCGCCGAATTCCTGGCGGTCGGCTCCGAGGTGTCCGACCGGCGTACCGGAATCGTGCTGTCGACGCGGGAGGACTGGCTCGACCACCTCGCCGACGCCGGATTCGTGCTTGACGAGGTGGTGGATGCGAGCGCGGAGGCCGGTCACTTCCTCGCCGACTTCGACGTCGACCAACACACCGCGGCACTCGCCGACCGGGAGCGGTATCGCTGGCGTTTCCACACCGACCTCGCGGTTCCCCTGGAACGCGGCGCGGCGGCCTACCTGCTGCTCCGGCTGCGCAAGTCGACGACCACCGACGCCGCCGGCCGCCGCTCCGGCAACCGGCGCCGCCTCGCTACGGCAACTCCCTACTCCCAGGCGGTGACCCACCGATGACTTCGACCGTCTCGACCACCCAGGATCCGGCGCTGCTCGCCGACCGGTTGGCCGGTGCCGCCCGCACCGCGCTCGAGGGTGCGGATCCCGGCGCAGGACTCGTCGTCCAACAGGGAATGGACGCGCTGACCGTCGTCGGTAGGCGACTGCTCGCCGGCGCCGTCCGCAGCATGGGAGCGTTCGCTGCGCCGGGGGAGCGGGCAGGCCCCGCCGAACTCGCCGACCGGATCGGGGTCGTCGACCGGCACCGGGCGCTGTTCGACACGCTGCTCGACGTGCTCGTCACGGCGGGGACGTTGCAGCGCGACGCGGGGGACGTGGTCGCGCCGCACCCCTTGCGCGAGCTGTCGCCGGCCGAAGTGGCCTCGATGATCGAGGGCATCGAGGGCGAGTTCCCCGGTACCGCACCGATGGCCCGACTCGTCGGACGGTGCGTCCCCTCCTACCCGGAGGTGCTGACCGGCAGGCGGAGCACTGCCGACGTGTTGTTCCCGGGCGGCGACCCGCCGGTGGACGGACCCGGTGATCACGACGCGGTTTCCGTGGTCGCGGCGGTGGTCGAGGAGTTGGTCCGGGGAACGGACGGGGCGGTGTCGATCACCGAGCTCGGCGCCGGTGCGGGCGGTGCGACGGGTCGTCTCCTCCCGGCCGTGGAGCCGTTCGCGGATCGCGTGCGGTACTCGTGCACCGACCCGTCGCCGTGGTTCGTCGAGGATGCCCGACGCCGGTTCGGAGGCGGTCGGAACTTCGTCGACTTCAGCGGATTCGACATCACGGTCGGACCGGCGGCCCAGGGTGCAACGGCCCGTGGTACGGACGTGCTGGTGGCCGCCAACGTCCTGCATGCCGTGGACGACATCGACGCGGCGCTCGGCAACGCGGCGGAGCTGGTGCGGCCGGGTGGGGCACTCGTTCTCGCCGAGACGGTCTCGGCACCGGAGCCTCTGGTCATGGTGTTCGGCCTGACGGAACGCTGGTGGCCTGCCAACCGCTCGATGCGGTTGCCGGGCTCGCCCCTGTTGTCCGCCGATGACTGGACCGATGCCCTGGTCGCCGCGGGCTTCACGGAGGTCCGCGTACATCCGCTGCCCCCGGGGTCGGATGCCGAGGACGCACCCGAAGCGGTGATCGTGGCGATCCGCTCCCACGATGGGTTCGGGCCGTCCGCAGTGGATACAGGCGTCGGTGCGAACTCGGAGAACCGGGTCGCAGCGGGGGAGCCGGGCGAGGCCGCTGACGTGACGGCGGGCCCACACGGCGGCACCGCCGCGGACCCCGTGGCCTCGACGCCACCGACGCCACCGACGCCGGCCCCGGAGGCCGAACGGGTTCGGTTCGCGGAACGGGAGGGCGCCGCCGCCGACGACCCGGTCGCGATCGTCGGCATGAGTGTCCGCTTCCCCGGCGCGCCCGATGCGCGTGCCTACTGGGATCTCGTCTCCGAGAACCGCGGCGCGATCGATGAGATTCCGGCGCGGCGGTGGGACTGGCGCCGGCATTACACGCCGAACCCTCAGGGCATCGAGGTCGTGTCGAAGAGTCACTCGAAGTGGGGAGCCTTCCTCGACGACTTCGACCGGTTCGACGCCGAGTTCTTCGGCATGTCGGACCAGGAGGCGCGCAACACGGATCCGCAGCAACGGATTTTCCTGCAGGAATGCTGGAAGGCGATGGAGGACGCCGGCTACTGCCCGCACGGACTCGACGCGAACGTGCGGAGGGCGACCGGTGTGTTCGCGGGCGCGTCGAAGCTCGGGTTCGATCGGTTGGGGCCCGAGCGGGGTGTGGAGCTTCCCCGGACATCGTTCGGGGACATGGTCAACCGGGTGTCGTACCACCTGGATCTCGGTGGACCGAGCAAGCCGGTGGACACCGCGTGCTCGTCGGCGTTGGTCGCGCTGCACGAGGCGGCGGAGAGCCTGCGATCGGGTGAGTGCGCGATGGCGCTCGTCGGCGGTGTGAACCTGTATCTGCACCCGTCGACGTATGCCGAGCTCGGCGCCGTCAAGATGCTGTCCAGCCAGTCCGAATGCCCCGCGTTCGGAATCGGCGGCAACGGCATCGTGCCGGGTGAAGGCGTCGGCGTCATGGTGCTGAAGCGCCTCGGCGACGCCGAACGCGACAAGGACGACATTCGTGCGGTCATTCGCGGCACGGCGGTCAATCACAACGGCAGGACCGTCGGCTTCACCAGCCCAAACCCGAAGCGCCAGGCCGACGTGATGACCGCGGCCCTGCGCCGGTCCGGTGTGGACGCCGACACGATCGGGTACCTCGAGACGACCGTCAACGGCACGGAGATCGGTGACGCCGTGGAGATGAGCGCCGTGACGCAGGTGTTCGGCGGCCGCCGCGAGGAGACCGCGGGCACCTTCAGGATCGGCTCGGTGAAGCCCAACATCGGTCACGGCGAGGCCTCGTCGGGAATGGCTCAGCTGGCGAAGGTGGTGCTCGCACTCCGGGAACGCACCTTCCCTCCGACGCGGGTGCCCGCGCAACTCAACCCGGCCATCGACACCGACAAACTCCCGTTCGAACTCTCCGCCGTGCCTGCTCCGTGGGAGCCGCCCGTGGTGGACGGGGGACGTCCGCCCAGACGCGCCGGGGTGACCGGCATCGGCGCGGGTGGAGCGAACGCGCACGCCGTGGTCGAGGAGGCACCGGCGGCCGAAGGGACGACCGGTCACGGACCCGCGCTGTTCGTGTTGTCGGCCCGGACACCCGAGCAGCTCGAGAAGTCGGCGGACAACTGGATCGCCCATCTGAGGGCGCATCCCGGACTGGACCTGGAACGGGTGGCGTACACGACCCAGGTCGGCAGGGAGCCGATGCGGCACCGTCTTGCGCTCGTGGCCGAAAGCATCGAGGGCGTCGTGTCCTTGTTGGAGCGTTGGCGCTCGGGCACGGCGAACGCGGTGGAGACCGGCGAAGCCACGCGTCCCCCGACAGCGGTCCGAGCCGAGCGGGCCAAGGGTCGTACCCTGCACGAGCTCGCCCGGGTGTGGGCGTCGGGCGGGATGATCGCGTGGTCGTCGGTACATCAGCGTGGCAGGCCGCGCAGGCTCGGTGGCCTGCCGACGTATCCGTTCGCCGAGACCTCGTATTGGGTGGACCCGCCGGAGGACGGCGGTCAAGGCCGCCCTCCTGTCGGGGAGGCGCCGGTGATGGACACGGTCACGCAGCCGAACACGGACCCGGTAACGCGGCCGGATGTGGTCGACGACCACCCGATGCTGGACCCTGCGGGCGCCACGACGTTCGACGACGGCACGGTGGTCGTCACCGCGACGCTGTCCCTGACGAATCATCCCTGGCTGGGAGATCACGTCATGAACGGCCGGGTGCTGTTGCCCGGCACGGCGATCGTGGACCTCGTGTGCCGGGCTGGGGACGGGGTCGGTACGGCACGGATCGACGAACTCACGTTGCAGGCCCCGCTGGACCTCACGAACGGGGACGAGGTCACGGTTCGGATCACCTTCGGCGCACCTGCGGCGGACGGCCGCCGTACGGTCGACGTGACGTCGCGTCCTGTGCACGCCGTCGAGAACCGGCCGTGGTCCCGGCACGCGGGCGGGACCTGCTCGCCGCGGCAGGAGGAAGCCGGTTTCGGGTTCGCCGAGTGGCCCCCGCCGGGGGCGCAGGCGCTGCCGATGGACGACTACTACCGGGCGATGGATGCCGCCGGGTACACCTACGGCCCGTCGTTCCAGAGCCTGCGCGCCGTGTGGGCTCGGGGCGCGGAGGTGTTCGCGGAGGTCGAGCTGCCGGCGGAACGGCACGACGAGGCGCGCCGCTACGGCGTGCACCCGGCGCTGCTCGACTCGTCCCTGCATGCCATGGGCTTCGGTGCCTGGGCCGACGGTGGCGGCGGACTGTTGCCGTTCGCCTGGACGGGCATGGCGATCCACGCGCCGGGTTGCGGTCCCCGGGCGCGGGTGCGGCTGGCGGAGGCCGAGGACGGCGGGGTGCACCTGCAGCTGGCCGACAGCACCGGCAGACCCGTGGCACACCTCGACTCACTGGTACTGCGTTCGGCAACGGGGAGGGGCCCGGACCTCGTACGGGACGCCCTCCTCGTGCCGGCCTGGTACGAGGTCGATACCGCGGGGGCACGGGCGTCGGCGATGACATGGACGCTGCTCGGCGCCGATCCGTTCGGACTGGCCTCGGCGGTCGATGCGCGGGAGGACGGCGACTACGTCGTGTTCTCGTGTCCGGACCGTTCGGGGACGCAGGCCTCGGGTGATGTGCAGGTGTCGGAGGCCCATGAGGCCACCGGCGTGGTGTTGGACAGCGTGCGCGACTGGCTGACCGATCCGGCCAACCGTGGCCGCACGCTCGTCGTGGTGACACGGCGCGCGATCGCGGTGGAGCCGGGCGAGGACGTTCTCGACCTGGCGACGGCACCGGTCTGGGGCATCCTCCGTACCGCGCAGTCCGAGTACCAGCGCAGGCTGGTGCTGGTCGACATCGACACGACCACGCGGGCCGCCGAGATCCCCGCGGCCGTCGCCGGCGCCGTGGCGGCCGACGAGCTCCACCTCGCAGTGAGGCGTGGCCGGGTGCTCGTACCGCGGCTGGCGAAGGCCGCCGAGAGTTCGGCGCTGGGGGTGCCCGACGAGCTGTCGTGGCGCCTGGACACGACGGCCCCGGGCACACTGGACGGGCTGTCGCTGGTGCCCGCTCCGGATGCGCGGCGCCCGCTGGCCGCGGGACAGGTGCGCGTGGCAGTGCGAGCGGCGACCCTCAACTTCCGGGACGTGCTCGGCGCGCTCGGCCTGTATCCGGGCGACCTCGTGTTGGGGGCGGAAGGCGCCGGAGTGATCACGGAGATCGGACCGGGCGTGACCGGATTCGCCCGTGGCGACAGGATCTTCGGACTGCTGCCCGGCGGGATCGGGCCGGTGTGCGTCGCTGACGTCCGCACCGTGCGCCACATGCCCGCCGGTTGGTCGTTCACCGAGGCAGCCGCCACGCCGGTGGCCTATCTGACCGCGTATTACGGGCTCTGTGAGGTCGCGGATCTGCGCGCGGGCGAGTCCGTACTGGTGCACGCCGCCGCGGGCGGGGTGGGCAGCGCGGCGGTGCATCTCGCGTCGTGGATCGGCGCCGACGTGTTCGCCACGGCGGGGTCTGCGAAGCACGGCGAGGTGGAACGGCTCGGAGTGCCCGCGGCGATGATCTCCTCGTCCCGCGACACGCGATATGCCGACACGTTCCTGGCCGGGACATCCGGCCGGGGCGTGGACGTGGTGCTGAATTCGCTCACGGGCGAGCATGTCGAGGCGTCGCTGAGCCTGCTGCCACGGGGCGGGCGGTTCGTCGAGATGGGCAAGACCGGCATTCGGGAATCCGAGGACGTCGCGCGACAATACCCCGGGGTCCGGTACACCGCGTTCGACCTCGTCGAGGCGGGCCCCGAACGGATCGACCACATCTTCGACGAGCTGCTGCCGTTGTTCGAACGCGGCGAACTGCCGCCGCCCACGCGGACGGTGTTCGACGTCCGCAACGCTCGCGAGGCCATGCGTCTCATGAGCGGCGGCGGCCACGTCGGCCGGGTCGTGCTCACGATGCCGCGGTCGTTCGCCCCCGGGGGAACGGTGGTGATCACCGGCGGCACGGGCACGATCGGCTCGGTCGTCGCGCGGAACCTGGTCACGGCGCACGGCGTGCGACATCTCGTCCTCGCCTCGAGGAGGGGCGAGGACGCGCCGGGGGCTGAGCAGCTGGTGGCGGACCTGACCGCGCGGGGCGCGGACGTGTCGGTGGTGCGTTGTGACGCCACCGATCGCGGCCAGGTTTCCCGGCTCCTCGCCGGCATCCCGGAGGACCGGCCGTTGACCGGGGTTGTCCAAGTGGTCGGTGCGCTCGACGACGGCATGCTGGCCGGTCAGACACGAGCCCGGTTGGAACCCGTGCTCGCCGCGAAGATCGACTCGGCGGTGCTGATCGACGAGTTGACGCGCGAGGCGGACCCGGACGTGTTCGTGACGTTCTCCGGCGCTGCCGGGGTACTCGGCAACCCCGGACAGGCCAACTACGCCGCCGCGAACTCGTTCCTCGACGCGCTCGCCCGGCGCAGGCGGCACGAGGGCCGCGCCGCGACGTCCATCGCGTTCGGACTGTGGGCGACCGAGAGCGACCTGACCCGCGACCTCGACGAGGCTGCGGCCGCACGGATGGCGAGCGGCGGGTTCCGCATGCTCTCCGACGAGGAGGGTATGCGGCTCTTCGACGCAGCGCTCGCCGACGGTGCCGACGTGGCCGTGCCGATGAAGCTCGACGTGCCCGCGATGCGCTCCGGCCCGGTGCACCCGGTCCTGCGCCGCGTCGCAGGCCTGGACGGGCCGTCGGAGCAGGAGCCGACCGTTCCCGTCACGTCTGCGATCCCGGTGCCGGCAGCTCAGGGAGAGCCGCAGCCCCCGGACGCAGCCGGCGGAGCGGGGACGGCGGGACACCGGCCGCTCATAGACCGGCTGGCGGGTGCGGAGCCGGCACGCAGACGCGAGCTGCTGCTGGGGGTCGTGGCCGAGCAGGTGGCGGCAGTCCTCGAGGGATTCCGCTCCTCGGACGTCGAGGCCGACACCGGGTTCGCCGAGATCGGCTTCGATTCGCTCACCGCCGTCGAACTGCGTAATCGCCTCGACGAGATCACCGGTCTGACCCTGCCGGTCACGTTGGTGTTCGACCAGGCGACGGCCGGTGCGCTCGCCGGGCACCTGCTGGATCGGCTGTCCGCACGGATCTCCGGTGGTCCTTCCGCGAACGACGAGGCGAAACCTGCGGAGCGGCTCGAGTCCGACGCCGCCCTGGCCGGCGTGCTCGGCGGTGAGCACATCGCGTCTGCGGGCGCGATCGCCGACGTGGGGGGTGGGGGCGGCGATCGCCTCGCGGAGCTGGCGGCTCGACAGGGTGATGCGGTCGTGCACACGCTTCCCGCCGACCCTGACGTCCCGCTGCCCGCAACCTACGACCTCGTCGTCCTGCTCGGCGGCCTGGCTTCGGTGCGCAGGAAACGCGAGCTGTTCGCGCGCATCGACGCGGCGCTGATCGACGGCGGCCGACTGGTCGTCTCCGATCACGTCGGGACTCTGCGGGGAGACCTCGACGACCCGGCCTCGGGCCTACACGTGGCGAGCGTGGACACCTGGGTCGGCGTCCTCGGTTCGGCGCGGTTGGTGCTCGAGGAGCTGGCCGAACCGGACGAGGCCGGTATGCCAGGGGCGGCGGACGCGCTCGCGGAGCCGCGCAGGAGGGGCTGGGTCCGGCCGGTCGCCTTCCGCCTGCTCAAGGACACCGCTGCTGCCGCCGCCGAGCGGGACAGCGCCAACCACCACGCGCTGACGGCGTTCATCGGCGCAGGAGATCGGGAGAGCCACACATGACAGACGTCGTGCAGATCGTCGAACAGGCCGCGGCGAAGCTGAATCTGACGACCCTCGCCGGGCTCGACCTGTCGAGGTCGGTGTCGCTCGTCGAGGCCATCAATGCCGAGCTGGGCACGAACCTGTCCACTGGAGTTGTCGCGGAACATCCCGATGTGCGGCGCCTGGCGTCGCACATCGAGAGGGTGCTCGCCGACAGGTCCGCCGGTGAGGACATCGCGGTCGTGGGCATGCACTGCCGGGCGGGCGAGGCAACCGGCACCGAGGAGTTCTGGCGGATCGTGCGTGCCGGCAAGGACGTCACCTCCGAGCTGGCCGATCCGGTCGCCCTCGACATGTACCGCCGGGCGTTCCCGGGTACCGAACTGCCGCGGTACGGCGCCATGCCCGACGTGGACGCGTTCGATCCCGCCTTCTTCCGGATCTCGCCGACGGAGGCGGCCGCCATGGACGCCGCCCAGCGCGTGCTGCTCGAGAGCAGTTACCACGCTCTCGAGGACGCCGCGATCGATGCCGCCGGCCTGCGCGGGGAACGGGTCGCGACGGTCATCGGCACGACGGGACTGGCTCCGCAGGCCGAGTACACGGCGCACTCGCTGTTGGGATCGGACACCAGCGTGATGGTGTCCCGGTTGGCGTACCACCTGGACCTGGCGGGCCCGGCCCTGGCGGTCGACACGGCCTGTTCGTCGTCGCTCGTAGCCATCGACGTGGCTCGCCGCATGCTGCTGTCCGGGGCCACCGACGTCGCGCTGGCGGGCGGCGTGTACGTGTGCAACCACCCCGGCGTGTTTCTGACGATGCAGAGCCTGGGAACCGTCTCGCCCAGCCGGTGTTGCCGCCCGTTCGATGCCTCGGCCGACGGGATGCTCGTCGGTGAGGGGGTCGGCGTGCTGGTGCTGAAACGACTCGACGACGCGGTCCGCGACAACGACCGGATCCACGGCGTGATCCGTGCGAGCGGGACCAATCAGGACGGCAGAACGTCGGGCATCACCGCGCCGAGCACCCGGGCACAGTCGACCTTGCTGCGCGAGGTGCTCGATCGCAGCGGCGTCGACGTCGCCGAACTCGGTTACTACGAGGCGCACGGCACCGGAACGGCACTCGGGGATCCCATCGAGATCGCGGGCATCACGGACGCATACTCGGACCTCACTCCCGGGACCGGCCTGTTCCCCGTCGGGTCCGTCAAGGCCAACGTCGGTCACACGATGGGAGCAGCGGGCGTGCTCGGCGTGATGAAGGTGCTGCTGAGCATGCGAGAGGGGGTGACCGCGCCGTCGGCGAACTTCGACGAACCCAACCCGCACATCGACTTCTCCTCCGCGCCGGTTCGCGTGGACACCGACGAGCGGCCCTGGCGGCCAGCGAGCGATGGGCGTAGGCATGCCGCCGTCAGCTCGTTCGGTTACAGCGGGACGAACGCACACCTGGTGTTGTCGGACCACCCTGCGCCGGAACGGCCGGAGCGGGGGATGCCGAAGCCACAGCTGGTTCCGTTGTCGGCGCGCAGCGCGGAGCGTCTCCGGACCAAGGCCGCGGAGCTCGCGGCGGCCCTGCGCGGTCCGCTCGCCGCCACCGACGTCGCCGACGTCGCCTACACCCTGCAGATCGGACGCGAATCCATGGCCGAACGCGCGGTGGTGCCTGCCTCGTCCACGGATGAACTGGCCGATCGGCTCGACGCGGTCGCCGCAGGTGAGTCCGCGGACATCGATACGTTTCCCGCCGCATTGGCCGAGCCTGCGCGCCAATGGGCGAACGGGGAGCACGTCGCGTGGGCACGGCTGCATCTGGGATCGGCGCCCGGGCGCGTCGGGCTGCCCGGATATCCGTTTGAACGCAACCGGTTCGAGCACGCGTGGGCGGACGGGACGCCGATCGAACGTCCGTCGGCGGGGGAGGCACCCCTGACCCCGCACGCCACGGCCACCGCGAGGGACGACACATCGGGGGAGGCGAGCGGACCCGCCGTACGGGAGGAGCCCGACGGCGTTCCGTCGATGCTGGCGGAGCTGGATGCGGCCGCCGCGGCGCACTTCGCGGCGGATCCCGAACGGACCAGTCTGCGGGCCGCGCTGGCTGCGGAAGAACTCGCCGCCGAGCTGGGTGCACTGTGCGAGCGTCTGCTGCTCGCCTCACTACGGCGCATGGGTGTGTTCGAGGTGGCGGGTGAACGTCACACCGCGGGTGAGTTGATCGAACGCCTCGGGGTCGTGCCCGAGCATCATCGGCTCATCGGCGGTCTGCTGCACCTGCTGGCCGATGCGGGGTATCTCGTGTCCTACGACGGCGTCTACACGACGACCGAAGCCTGCGCGTCGATGACGCTGCGGTGGGACATGTCCGAAGTGGAGGAACTGGCGGGCAGGCTCGTCGAGAGCAGACCCGAAATGGCGGGCTTCGCGAAGCTCCTCACGTCGTGCCTCGACGCCTACCCCGATGTGCTGACCGGCCGACTCAAAGCCCACGAGGTGCTGTTCCCCGAGGGATCTTTCACCGCCGTGGGCGACGTTTACCACAGCGATCAGGACGCCAACGTCCTGGTCGCCCGGTTGGTGGGCGACTACGTCGACGCCCGGCTGGCGCGGGATCCGGACGTCGGCGTGGCAGTGCTGGAGGTCGGCGCCGGAACGGGGGGCACGGCGGCCAAGGTGCTTCCGGCGATCTCAGCGCACGCGGACAAGGTGCGGTACACCTACACCGACATCTCCCGCGGTTTCACTCGTTACGGCGCCGACCGTTACGGAGGTGACCACGGGTGCCTCGAAACGGCCGTGCTCGACATCGACCGGGACCCGGCGACGCAGTCGGTGACCCCGGCCGGTTACGACGTGGTGCTGGCGACGAACGTGCTGCACGCCACTCCGCGGATCGATCGCACTCTCGCGAACGTACGGAAGCTTCTCCGCCCGGGTGGCGTCGTCCTCGTGCTCGAGGTGACGCGGGTGCAGCCCTTCCCGACGTTGACCTTCGGACTGATGCCGGGTTGGTGGAGCTACGAGGACGCCCGACTGCCGAACGGGCCGTTGCTGAACGCTCCGATGTGGCGCAGAGCCATGGAACGCGCGGGCCTGTCGGCGGTGCGCTCGTTCTCCATGCTGGCCACCCGTGAGGACCGGGCGATGGAATCCGTACTGCTCGCCGAGAATCCCGGTGCGACCACGGCCGAGGTCCACGAGGTGGAGTTCGGGGACGTCGGTGCGGCGTCCGATGTGGAGGCGGCCGTGCCGGCAGACCTCGCCGGCGGCGACCCACCGGACACGCCCGAGGGTGGGGCGCTGCAGGCGATGGTCGCCGAAGCGGTTGCGGACGTGCTGGGACTGCCCGACGTGACGGCGACCGACGACTTCCAGGAACTCGGTGGCGACTCGATCCTCGCGACACAGGTGATCTCGCGGCTACGGGGCAGATTCCCGATCGAGCTCGACCTCGGCGGGTTGTTCGAGGCCAGCACGGTGGGCGGGATGGCCAAAGTCGTCGAGTCCGAGCTCGTGGAACGTATCGACGAGCTTCCTGACGGGGTCGTCGAGGACATGCTCGCCTGACCGCCGGCCAACACGATCCATCATGAACCAGGGGAGAGGAGTCCGGATGTCTCTGGACGAGCAGGTCGGCGCGGGCCGGGACAAGCTGTCACCGAAGAAGCGTGCGCTGCTGGCGAAGCTGACCGGTAGCGCTGACGACGCCGTGCCGGTACCGCGCGTGGGCGGGATTCCCCGCCGTGATCCGGACAGTCGTCCGCCACTGTCGTTCGCGCAGCGGCGGTTGTGGTTCCTGGATCGCATGGTGCCGGGAAGCCCCGCATACAACGTCGTGATGACGTTCGCGATCAGCGGACCGCTGCGAACCGACGTCATGGGGAGGGCGGTCGCGGAGATCGTCCGCAGGCACGAGGCACTGCGGACCACGTTGCCGGACGTCGACGGTGAGCCGTACCAGCTGGTCGCCGACGAGCTGGAGATACCGGTTCGCACCCACGACGTCCGTGACGCGCCGGACACCATCGACGACCTCGTCACCCACCACGCGCGGGAACCCTTCGACCTCGCCGAGGGCCCACTGCTCCGAGTCGAGCTGTTCCGGACCGGTGACGAGCACTGGATCGTGTTCCTCAACGCACATCATGTCGTCGTCGACGGGTGGTCGCTCGGCCTGTTCTGGGAGGAACTGCTCACCATCTACGACGCGTTCGCGGACGGCAGACCGTCGCCGTTTCCCGAACTGCCGATACAGTACCCGGACTTCGCCGTCTGGCAGCGGGAACACCTCGCGGGTGATCGGCTGGAGACACAGTTGGCGTACTGGCGCGAACGCCTCGACGGGCTCGCCGAACACCTCGAGCTGCCGTTCGACCGGCCGCGGCCCGCAGTGCAGACCTTCGAGGGTGACGGTACGGAGCTCGTGTTTCCCGGGCGCGTCCGCGACGGCCTTCAGGAACTGGCGCGACAGCGCGGAGTCGGCCTGTTCACGGTGTTGCTGGCCGCGTTGAAGGCACTGCTCCACCGCTACACGGGGCAGGGCGACATCGCTGTCGGCTCACCCGTGACCAACCGGACGCACGTGGACGTCGAGCCGCTCATCGGGTTCTTCGTCAACACCCTGGTCCACCGCACGGAGGTGGTGGGCGACGACCGTTTCGTCGACCTCGTGGAACGGGTCCGCGACGGGGTGGCGACGGCACAGCGGCATCAGGAGGTGCCGTTCGAAGCCATCGTCGAGACGCTGCGTCCCGAGCGGTACCTGAGCCAGAATCCGCTGTTCCAGGTGTGCTTCAACTTCCTGCCCGCCCGGCCGATGCGTGCGCCGGCCGGGTTGACCGTCGAACGTATCTCGGGCGTACGCAACAAGACCTCGAAATTCGACCTCTGGATCAGTGTCGTCGACCGTGACGACGACCTGCTGGTCGAAGTCGAGTACGACTCGACGGTCTTCGACCGCGGGACGATCGACCGGCTGCTCGCCGGCTACCGGGAGCTGCTCGACGCCGTCGTCGACTGCGCGGATGTCCGGATCTCCCGGTTGCCGGTGATGACCGCCGAGGACCGGAAACTGGTCGAATCCGACTGGGGTGGGCGGTCGACGAACGACCCGGTTCGCCCCGAACTGTTGCATGAGTTGATCACTGCCCGCGCGAACGAGGCCCCGGACAGCGTCGCGGTCACCGACGGAACCGCTGAGCTCACCTACGGCGAACTGGACGCCCGCGCGAATGCGCTCGCCGCGGCCTTGCGGGAGCGCGGGGTGAACCGCGGCACGCTGGTGGCACTGTCGGCCGAGCGGTCCGCCGACCTCGTGCTGGGTGTGCTGGGCATCCTGAAGGCCGGTGGGGCGTACGTGCCCGTCGATCCCGCCTACCCGGCCGACCGCATCAGGTACCTGCTCGCCGATAGCGGTGCGACCGTCCTCGTGACGCAGCGCCACCTCGTCGACAGTCTTGCTCGTGCGGACGTCGAGATCGTGACCGTGGACGGCCACGTCGAGGCCGGTGACCTCGGGCGGCTTCCCGGGGCGGGCCCGCACGACCCCGCGTACGTGATCTACACGTCCGGGTCGACGGGCAAGCCCAAAGGCGTGATGGTCAGTCATGCCAACGTCACACGGCTGTATTCCGCGACAGACCACTGGTTCCACTTCGGGCCGGACGACGTGTGGAGTCTTTTCCATTCGGCAAGTTTCGACGTGTCGGTGTGGGAACTCTTCGGTGCGCTCACACACGGCGGCCGGCTCGTGATCGTGCCGTTCACTGTCTCGCGCTCACCCGAGGAATTCCTCCGGTTGCTCCGCAGCGAACACGTAACGGTGCTGAGCCAGACGCCGCTGGCGTTCCGGCACCTGATGGAGGCCGAAGAGAACGCACCGCCCGGTGAGCTCGCACTGCGCCTCGTGGTGTTCGGTGGTGAGAACCTGGACGTCACTGCGTTGAAGCCGTGGTTCGACCGGCACGGCGACACCAGGCCGAGGCTGGTCAACATGTACGGCATTACGGAGACGACCGTGCACGTCACCTACCGGGAGATCACACGCGCGGACGTCGATTGGCCGTCGGCCGGCTCACCCATCGGCCGTGCCATGCCGGACCTGTCGGCACGGGTGCTGGACGTGTACGGCGAGCCGTGTCCCATCGGTGTCCGGGGGGAACTCCATGTCGGCGGTGACGGCGTGACGTCGGGATATTTCCACCGGCCCGAGCTGACGGCGCGGCGGTTCGTCGAGGGCCCGCACGGGCGCGAGTACCGTTCCGGCGATCTGGTCCGCTGGTTGCCGTCGGGTGAACTGGAGTACCTCGGCCGGGCCGACCAACAAGTGAAGATCCGCGGACACCGGATCGAGCTCGGCGAGGTCGGCGGGGTACTGACCGAACATCCCGCCGTCCGGGAGGCGGTGGTCCTGCCGGACGACGACGGTACGCGCCTGATCGCCTACGTGATCCCCGACGACGAGCGTCCGGAGCCCGGCGGCGGAGGCGACCGCGGCGTGGAGTGGCGTGACGTCTTCGAGCGGGTCTACGACGAGGCGGCGGATGTTGACGGCGACTTCGACACTCGCGGTTGGGTCAGTAGTTATACGGGCCGCAACGTGTCCCCGGTCGATATGTGGGAATGGGTGAGCACGACGGTCGAGCGCGTGCTGTCGTTGGCTCCGCGCCGGGTCCTCGAAATCGGTTGTGGTACCGGTCTGCTGCTGTCCCGGGTCGCTCCGCACTGCGACGAGTACCACGGCACGGACATGTCGGAGGTAGCCATCGGGAACCTCCGTGAGACGGTGGCCTCGAAGCGCCCGGATCTGGCCGCGGTCGGCCTGTCGGTTGCCGCCGCTCACGAGCTCACCGAGTTCGCCACCGGACGGTTCGATACCGTCGTGATCAACTCGGTGGTCCAGTACTTCCCGGACCCGGCCTACCTGCGCGAGGTGGTGGAAGGCGCGCTTCGGGTGGTCGCACCCGGTGGTGCGATCTTCCTGGGCGACCTCCGCGCCCTTCATCTGCTCGACACGTTCCACGTTGACGTCGAACTCCGCCGGGACATCGACCGCAGCGTGTCACAGGCGCGGGCTCGCGCTCGGTATGCGCGCGCACAGGACAGGGAGCTGCTCGTGGACCCGGCCTTCTTCCACGCACTTCGGCTGGAGCTGCCCGGGATCGGCAGGGTCGAGTCGCAGCTGCGTAAGGGCGAGCGCGACAACGAGATGACACGCTACCGCTACGACGTCGTGCTTCACGTCGGTCCCGAGGTGGAGCAGCGGGTCCCGGACACGGTGGTCGACTGGGTCGACGGCGTGACGGCCCCGTCGGACGTCGAATCGCTCGTGCTCGACGGGGACCACGACGCCGTCGCGGTGCGTGCGGTCCCGAACGCTCGGCTCGCCGACGTGGCGGGGACATTGGCGGAGCTGCAGGTCCGTGGCGACGACGAAGCGGCGCCGGTCGTGTCGCCGGCCGGCAGCACACCCGGGGTGCATCCGGACCTGTGGAGCTCTCTCGCACGCCGACTCGGCCGGGTCGCGACCGTCACCTGGACCCCCGGTGCGCCCGACGGTCGGTACTCGGTCGTCGTCTCCGATCCGGCCACCAGTGGGCGATGGGTGGCCCATGCGGCCGGGGAGGCCGTCAGCATCGGTGACACCACCACCGATCCCGCCTTCGCCAACGCCGCGGCGGCCCTGGCGCCGCGGTTGCGCGCTCATGTGAAGGACCGGCTGCCTGAGTACATGGTGCCCTCCACGTTCGTTCCGCTTCCCCGATTCCCGATCAACGCGAACGGCAAGCTCGACAAGAACGCGCTCCCGGCCGCGCCACTCGACGTATCGACCAGCCAGGAGGCGGCCGACGGGGTTCCGGACACGGCCGCGGAACGGATGCTGGCCGAGATCTGGGAGGAGGTGCTCGGCATCGCCCGAGTCGGCACCAGCAGCAACTTCTTCGAGCTCGGCGGCGATTCCATCCACACGATCCGGGTGGTCTCGGCGGCGCGAAAGCGCGGTGTCGAACTCACCCCCCAAATGCTGTTCCAGCACGACTCGCTGCGTGACCTCGCGGCGGCCGTCGCACCACCGGAGACGAGTGAGGGGCACCACGATCGGCGACCCCCGCAGCGGGTCCGCGGGCGAGACCGGCAGGAGATTCTCGCTGACCCGGCGCTGGAGGACGCCTATCCGCTTGCGCCGTTCCAGTCCTGGGCCCTGCGCACTCTGCTCGACCATCCGTCGGCCGGCGCGTTCCAGGTGCACCGGCTGACGCCGATGCCGCGTGGCATGGTCGAGCCCGAGGTCTTCCGTTCCGCCGCTGTTGCGTTGGCGCGTGCGTACCCGGCGCTGCGCACGTCGTTCGTCTGGGAGGGTATGGACGAGCCGCTGCAGGTGGTTCACCGTGACCCGCTCGTCGAGTTCGAGCACGTGGACTGGCGGCATCTCGCTCCGGACGAACAGGACGCCGCGCTCGAGAAGCACCTGAAGCAGGATCGGGAACGGGGCGTCGACCCGGGCGTGCCCGGGGGCCTACGGTACTTCGTCGCAGACGTCGACGACGACCGGTGCCTGATGGTCGCGAGCCTGAGCTATCTGTGCCTGGACGGCTGGTCGTACGACATCATCGCCAACCAGTTCGACGCGGTCATCGGCGACCTGCTGGCGGGTCGTGAGCCCGACCCCGCTCCGAGCCCGCCCTATCGCGAATTCGTCGGCGGACTCGACGCGCGCGACCACGGTGCCGAGGCGGCGTACTGGCAGAAGGTACTCAGCGGGATCGACTCACCGATCGAGATGGCGTCCCGGATTCCGGGCAACGAGGTCGCCTCTGCGACCGGGTACGGCAGGCAATGGATCGACTTGCCTGCCGACCTCTCCGCCCGGGCACGTGCATTGGTCCAGCAGCGACGGACCACCCTCAACGTGTTCTTCCAGACGGCATGGGCGCTCACGGTCGCCGCGTTCGCCGGCGACGAGCCGGGTACCGACGTCGTGCACGGCATGCTGCTCAACGGCCGGTCGTCCGGTCCCGAGGGGGTCGAGCGAATTGTGGGCACGACGCTGAACATCCTGCCCTTGCGTACGCGCGTCGACGGTGCGGAACCCGCGGTGCACTTCCTGCGCCAAGTCATGGGCGAGGTGGTCGCATTGGGAACGCACGAGCTCACCCCGCTGCACGAAGCGCTGGCCCACGGCGAAATGGGAGCCGGCACGCTGCCGTGCGAGAGCTACCTGGTGTTCCAGAACGTCGGCATCGACACCTCCGAGCGATTCCCACCCGGCTACTACGTGACGCGTATGGGATTTCCGTTGCGGGTCGACGTCTTCCCGACGAGCACGATGACCGTGCACATGTCCTATTACCGCGACCGGTTCTCCGACGACGCCGTCGTTCGACTGCTGGGGGCGTACGAAGCGGCCGTTCGGGCTCTCCTCGACGGTATCGACGGGCCGGTTGTCGACGTGCTGTGCGCCGCCGGTCGAGCACGCCGCCCGTCGGCTTCGCCCACCGGTTTCCGGGAAGGCGAGTTCGTCGTCAACGACGTCCTGGCACTCGGAGGTGAAGACCTGTGACCGGCCCTGTCGTCTTCCTGCTCGCAGGCCAGGGCAGCCAGCACTACCAGATGGCGTCGCAACTCTACCGCGACGAGCCGGTTTTCCGTGCGGAGCTCGACCGCCTCGACGCCATCGTGGCCGAGCTGAGTGGCCGTTCGGTCGTTCAGGAACTGTACGGGGCGGGCAAGTTCACCGACGAGTTCAACGACACGCTCCTGACCCATCCGGCGATCGTGATGGTCGAGCTCGCCCTGGTGGAGTTGCTCCGTGCCGACGGCATCGAGCCGGACATCCTGCTGGGGTCGAGTCTCGGGGAGTTCACGTCCGCCGCTGTCGCCGGGGTGCTCACCGTTCCGGAGTGCCTCGAGCTGGTCGTCGGACAGGCCCGGTCGCTCGAAGGTCTGCCACCCGGCGGAATGCTCGCCATCCTGGCCGACCCGGGACTGTACGAACGGGTGCCGGAGCTATGTGAGGGAACGGATCTCGCCGCGCGGAACGGCCCCGGGCATTTCGTCGTGTCCGGGGCGGAAGAACAGCTCGTCGCGGCGGAGGTGGCGCTGAGTCGAGCGGACGTGCCCTGCCAGCGGGTCGCCGTGGAGCACGCGTTCCACTCGCGCCTCCTCGACTCGCGGCGGCAGGCGTTCGACGAGGCGGTGAGCCGGCTCGTGTTCCGGCGGCCGCGCGTCACGCTGGTGTCCTGTGCGACCGGGGACGTGATCGCACAGCCGGATCCGGAGCACTACTGGCAGGTCGTGTCCGGGCCCATCGAGTTCGAGAAGGCCGTGCGCGGCCTCGAATCGCGGGGTGCCCACCGGTACGTCGACGTGGGGCCGTCGGGAACCCTGCACAACCTCACCGCGGCCCTTCTGGGGCCGGAACGCGGCCGTTCGTACCCACTGCTGAGCGTCGTCGGCCAGGACGACCGGCTGCTCGCGACCGTGCGCGAGCAGCTGCGGCCGCACCCGACGAGTCCGCCGGCCGCAGCGGGTCCTCGGCGGTCCCTCGCGAAGGAGAAGACGCCTATGAAGGTCTACGGTTTTCCCGGACAGGGCTCCCAGTCGCAGGGCATGGGAGCCGACCTGTTCGACAGGTTTCCCGACCACGTCGGCACGGCGGATGCGGTGCTCGGCTATTCGATCCGCGAACTGTGCGAGCGCAACCCCGAAGGCAGACTTCGACAGACGCAGTACACGCAACCCGCTCTGTACACCGTGTCGGCGCTGGCCTACCTCGCGCACGTCGACGACGATCCTGTTCCGCCCGATTTCGTCGTGGGGCACAGTCTCGGCGAGTACGCCGCCCTGTTCGCCGCGGGCGTCGTCGATTTCGAGACAGGACTGCGGCTCGTCGCGCGGCGCGGTGAGCTGATGGCGCAGGCGCCCGCAGGAGGCATGGCTGCGGTGGTCGGCTGCGACCTGTCGACGATCGAGCACATCGTCTCCGAGATCGACGACCTTTACATCGCCAACGTCAACGCGGCCGACCAGGTGGTGCTGTCCGGGTCCGACACAGCCATCGACACGGCGAAGCCGCTGGCCGAGCAGGCGGGAGCGAGGTTCGGCCGACTGAGAGTCGGCGGTGCACTGCATTCACCGTTCGTGTCCGCGGCGGCCGAGGAGTTCGGCCGGTTCGCGCGGACGTTCGAGCTTGCCGAACCCCGCGTTCCGGTGATCGCGAACGTTGATGCACGCCCGCACGACCGGGCGACGATGGTGGAGCGGCTCACCCGTCAGATCGACAGCCCGGTGCGGTGGCTCGACACGGTGCGCTACCTCCTGGCGCTCGGCGACGTCGACTTCGTCGAGCTCGGGCCGGGCCGCGTGTTGCGCAAACTCGTCGCCAAGATCCGCGAGCAGGAAACCGTCCGGGAACCGCAGACCCGGCCCCGGGAGACCGCACGCCCCGCGGAGGACGCAGCCGTCCCTGAGGTGTCCACACCGTCCGCATCTTCGTCCCCGCACCGTGGCGAGCCGGCGCACGCGGTCAGCGTTTCCCAGGCCACTACGGCGGCTGCGGCCGCCGATGCGCCGGCCCCGGCGGCCGGGGCCGGCGCATCGTTCCGGAGGCGATACGGTCTGGACCACGCCTGTGTCGCCGGTTCCCTCTACGGTGCCGTGTCCGGTGTTGACATGGTGACGTGCCTGGCGCGGGCCGGGGTGCTCGCCTTCTACGGCGCGGGGGGTACGGGTCTCGGCCAGGTCGAGGAGGACCTCGGCAAGATCGGCGCCGACCTGAGTGGATCGCGGCCGTTCGGTGCGAACCTCCCGTATTCGTACGGCGACCACGAGCGGGAGCTCGCGCTGGTCGACCTCTATCGCCGATTGGGCGTGGACACCGTTGAGGCGTCCGGTCACCTGGAGATCTCGCCCGGCGTCGTCAAGTTCCGACTCACCGGCGGATCGGTCATCGCGAAGGTGAGCCGTTCGGACATCGCCCGACAGTTCCTTGAGCCCGCTTCGCCGGAGATCGTGCGATATCTGCACGAGAACGGCCACCTGTCCGACGACGAGGCGGCGAGAGCGGAAACGCTGCCGGTGGCCCGCGACGTCGTCGTGGAGGCCGGTTCGGGCTGGCTGAGCGGCGCGGCCACGCTTCCCACGTTGTTGCCTTCCGTGGTGCGGCTTCGCGACGCGATGCAGGCCTACGCCGAGCCCGTGCACGTCGGCGCGGCCGGTGGGCTCGGAACTCCGGAGGCTGTTGCCGGTGCCTTCTTCATGGGCGCAGACTTCGTTCTCACCGGCTCGATCAACCAGTGCACGGTCGAGGCGGCGACGAGTCCCGTCGCGAAGGACATCCTGGCAGGCCTCTCCGTCCATGACGTCGACACCGCGCCGTGGCCCGACCTGTTCGAGCTCGGCGGACGCAACACCGTGGTGCGGAAAGGCCTGTTCTATCCGGCCAGGGCGAGCAAGCTGTACGAGCTGTGGCGTGCCCACGACAGGTTCACCGACATCGACGCGGCGACTCGTGACCAGATCGAGCGCAACTATCTGCGCAGGCCGTTCACGGACGTTCTCGCCGACGTCGGTGCGAGCGGCGATGCGAAACAGGACATGGCGGAGGTGTTCCGCACGTACTTGTCGGGAGGACTCGCCTTGGTATGGGAGGGGGATCCGGGTCGCCGGGTCGACTATCACCTGCCGTGCGGCCCCGCTATGGGCGCGTTCAACGACTGGGCGCGTGGCACCCCGTTCGAGGACTGGCGCGCACGGAACGTCGACACCGTCACCGTCGAACTGCTCCGGGCTGCGGGTGCGCTCCTCGACCACCACGGGATGAGCCGATGAGCCCCGGGGTCGTCGGCCACACGGAGCCCGGGTACCGCGGGGTCGCAATGGTCTTCGCGGGCGCGGGCGGTCAGTGGCGTGGCATGGGCGCGGGTCTGTGGGACGAATCGCCGGTGTTCCGGGAGACCGCGACCGCGTGCGCCGACGCGTTCGCCCCCTACATCGACTGGTCCCTGACGGACGTGTTGTGCGGTGTACGCGGGGCCGCGTCGATGAACCGGCCCGACGTCGTGCAGCCGGCCCTGTTCACGTTGATGGTGTCGGTGGCCGCCGTGTGGCGCTCGTTCGGCGTGTACCCGGCCGCCGTCGCAGGTCACTCCCAAGGGGAGATCGCGGCCGCGCATGTCGCGGGAGCACTGTCGCTCGACGACGCTGCGCGCGTGGTCGCGTTGCGCAGCCGGCTTATCGCCGAGCGGCTCGTGGGCACCGGGTCGATGCTCTCTGTGCCGCTGTCGGTCAAGCTGGTCGAAGAGCGACTGGCCGATCACACCGGTGTGCTGGCCGTCGCCGCCGTCAACGGGCCGTCGGCGACGAGCGTCGCCGGCGATGTCGACGCGATCGAGAAACTGTTCGCGGAGCTGGTCGACGACGACGTCCGAGTGGCTCGCATCGCCTCGGACTTCGCGGCTCACTCTCCGCACATCGACGCCATCCACGCGCCCCTGCTCGACGCACTCGGCGGCATCCGCCCGCGCGCGGCGGGGATTGCGTTCTGTTCGTCCGTGACGGGCGATCTCGCCGAGCCCAGGTCGCTCGACGCGCCGTACTGGTACCAGAATCTACGCGGCCGGGTGGAGTTCGAAGCCGCCGTGCGCACTCTGGTTCGGCTCGGATACCGGCACTTCGTCGAACCGTCGTCGCATCCGCTCCTCACGGCACCGATCGGTGACATCGGCAGGGACGTGGGTGCGGACGTCGCGGCGGTCGGCTCGCTGGCGATGGGCGAGAGCGGTCTGCGGACCCTGACCGACTCGATCGCGACCGCGGAGAGACACGGCGTCCTGGTCGACTGGGAGGGCGCCCGCCGAGCGGGCCACCGGAACGTGGTCCCACCGCACCGTTCGAAGGAGCATCCGTGACAGAACAAAGTGGCGACCACCGGATCACGGTCCTGGGGGCGGGGACGATGGGCGTCGGTATCACCGCCGTGGCCGTCGGGCACGGCGTACCGGTCACCGTGGTCGATGTCGACCAGACGGTGCTGGAGGCGGCCCGGAACCGAATCCGGGCCGAGCTCCGGTTCGCCCGGATGATGGATGCGTTGCCCGAGGGGGAGCGCGGTGACCTGGTGTTGACGACGGCCGTCGACGACGGAGCGGACGCCACCGCCGTGATCGAAGCCGTCACCGAGTCGGCCGAGGTGAAGGCCGAAGCGCTGGCGGGAGCCGCCACGGTCGTGACACCGGGTACGCCGCTCGTGTCCAACACGTCGTCGATCCCGATCGACGAACTCGCCGATGCGGTCTGCCGCCCCGGCGACGTGATCGGTACGCATTTCATGAACCCGCCGTACCTGATTCCGCTGGTGGAAGTGATCCGGGGACGACGTACCGACCGGGCGGTCGAGACGACGCTGATGTCACTGCTGTCGGCGATCGGCCGTACCGGCCGGGTAGTGGGGGACAGCCCGGGCTTCGTGACGAGTCGTGTCCTGCACCCGATGATCAACGACGCGATCCGGGTCGTGCGTGAAGGCACGGCGGATGCGGAGACCGTCGACGCATTGTTCGAGGGTTGCCTCGGCCATCGGACGGGGCCGCTGCGGACGGCCGACCTCATCGGACTCGACAATCTCGCGGATTCGCTGCGGGTCCTGCACCAGCGGACCGGTGACGAGGGCTGTGCGCCCGACCCACTGCTTCTCGACAAGGTCGAGGCAGGACTGTTCGGCCGGAAAACGGGCCGAGGTTTCTACAGCTACGGAGGAGACGCATCATGACCACCACGCCCCGGCCCGTCGACCCGGCGTCCGACGAGGTCGCCGAGCGCATCTCGCGGTTCGTCGCCGAGCACACCCGGACCTCGTGGGAGCACGACACCGACCTGTTCGCCACGGCGGGCCTGTCGTCGATGTTCGCGATGGAACTCGTGGTGTTCCTCGAGAAGAATTTCGACATCGAGATCGCGGGTCCGGACCTGAAGCTGGCCAACTTCCGCACGATCGAGCTGATGGCGCAGCTGGTCGCCCGGCTCCGCGAGTCCGATGAGGACGCTCGTGGCTGACCCGGCCGCCGCCGTGCTCGCCGACGAGTCCATCGGCGAGGCAGCGGGCGAGTGGGATGCCGCCGGTGTCGTACCGGACGACGTCGTCCGTACGTTCGCGTCGCGCGGCCTGCTGTGCGCGCAGGTACCCACGCGTTACGGCGGCCTCGGGATGTCGAGTCATGAGGGAGGCGAGTTCACCGCGTACGTCGGTTCGCGGTGCAGTTCGTTGCGCAGCATCATGACGTCACAGGGAATGGCGGCGTGGACGATTCAGCGGACGGGTGATCGCAGGCAGCGCGCGGAGTTGCTGGGGCGGTTGACGAGTGGGGAGACCGCGGCCGTGGCCTTCAGCGAACGGAACGCGGGTAGCGACCTGTCGGCGATGGCGACCACGATCGAGCTTGACGGCGACACCGTGGTGGTGACCGGCGAAAAGGTGTGGATCACTGCCGCGACCTACGCCGATGTGATCGTCGTGTTCGGGCTGTTCGATGACGGTATGGGCGCGGTGGTCGTGCCTGCGACCGCCCCGGGGGTGTCCGTCGAGCGCATCGCCGAGCCGCTGGGTTGCGCGGCAGCGGGTCACGCCGTCGTCCGGCTCGACAGGGTTCGAGTCCCGGCGCGGGCTCTGCTCGGGGGAGGGGGGCAGGCACCCTCGCTGCTGACCGCGTACGCCCTGGCATCGGGGCGGATGTCGGTCGCCTGGGGCTGCGTGGGCATCCTCCGCGGCTGCCTCGCCGCCGTCAGCGACCACGTGCGGCAACGCGAACAGGGTGGTGCGGTGCTCGCCGAGCATCAGCTCGTGGCGCGTCACGTCG
This sequence comes from Prauserella aidingensis, assembly GCF_024171865.1. GTDB lineage: Bacteria > Actinomycetota > Actinomycetes > Mycobacteriales > Pseudonocardiaceae > Prauserella > Prauserella aidingensis. The sequence goes on from NZ_JAMTCN010000001.1 coordinate 141,452, forward strand.
CGCGGTTGCACGTTGCGGAGCGGACGGCGACGCGGATGTGCGCGCACGCGAGCGAGTGCTGGGATGCGGGGTCGCCGGACGCCGTGTCGGCGACGGTACTGGCGAAGTATGTGAGCGCGCGGGGTGCGGCCGACGGGGCGTCGGACGCCGTTCAGCTTCTCGCGTCGGCCGGAGCAGGAAGCCACCATGTCGTGTCGCGTGCGTATCGCGACGCGAAGTTGATGGAGATCATCGAGGGCAGCAACGAGATCTGTGAACTGTTGTTGGCCGAGCACGCGCTCGCGGGGTCGGCTCGACCGGCGGGAGCGACGGGAGTGAGCGTATGACGACGACGGTGAAGTGCCTGGTGTGGGATCTGGACAACACGCTGTGGCAGGGGACGCTCCTCGAAGATGACGAGGTGGTCCTCTCGGAGGAGATTCGTGCGGTGATCACCGAGCTCGACAGCAGGGGGATCCTACAGGCCGTGGCGAGCAAGAACGACCACGAGCACGCGTGGGGGCGGCTCGAGAAGCTCGGCGTGTCCGAGTACTTCGTGCTGGCCGAGATCGGCTGGGGACCGAAGTCGGCATCGGTACGGACCATCGCGGAGCGGCTGAACTTCGCCGAGGGGGCCGTCGCGTTCATCGACGACCAGCCTGCGGAACGTGCGGAGGTCCGGTACCACCTGCCCGACGTGCGGTGTTTCGACGCTCCGGACGCGGCGCGCCTCACCGCGCTTCCCGAGTTCAGCCCCGCTCGGCGGACGATCGATTCGGGCAGGCGCCGGGAGATGTACCAGGCGAACTTCCGGCGTGACGCCGAACGTGCCGAGTTCACCGGTCCCGACGAGGATTTCCTGCGTTCGCTCGACCTGGAACTGCAGATCCTCCGCGCCGGGGAGTCCGAACTGAGCCGGGTCGAGGAACTGACGGTGCGGACCAGTCAGATGAACGCGACCGGCGTGCCCTACTCCGACGAGACCTTGCGGGGATTCATCGCGGACCCCGGACACGAGGTGCTCGTCGCCACGCTGCAGGATCGCTTCGGCACCCACGGCGCGATCGGTGTGGCACTGCTGGAGACCGGGCAGGCGGCGTGGCGCCTGAAACTTCTGGCGACGTCATGCCGCGTCGTGTCGTTCGGGGTCGGCACGGTGATCCTCAACTGGTTGGCTGACCAGGCCGCGTCCGCGGCCGTCCACCTGCTCGCGGACTTCCGCCGCACCGACCGCAACCGGATGATGGAGATCGCTTATCGGTTCGCGGGGTTCGACGATGCCGACTGCGCTTGCCGTCGGGTGACCGGCGCCGCAGGCGGCGACGGTGTGGAGCTGCTGCACCTGGAGGCCGAGCGGCGGGAGCCACCCGACACGATGCGTCTGCTCACCCCAGACCTGTCGGCGTGACCGGATCGCAGGCTAGCCCGCCTTGCGGGCGAGAGTGATGCCGTCGGCGACCGGCAGGACGCAGCTGTCGACCCGGTCGTCCCGGCGAACGCGTTCGTTGAGTTCGCGGACGGCCACCGTGTCGGCGTCCTGTGCGTCCGGATCGGCCACTCGCCCGAAGAAGAGCGTGTTGTCCACGACGATGAGGCCGCCCGGGCGAAGCAGAGTGACCGAGCGATCGTAATAGGCGGCGTAGTTGCGCTTGTCGGCGTCGATGAACACGACGTCGACGCTGCCGGGCTCGAGTGTCTCCAACGTGCCGAGGGCGTCGCCGAGCCGCAGGTCGACGAGATGGTCGACGCCGGCCTTGCGCCAGAAATCCGCACCGATGTCGGTGACCTTCTTGCTGATGTCGCACGTGATCAGGCGACCGGACCGCGGCAGCGCACGCGCCATGGCCAGGGTGCTGTAGCCCGTGAAGGTGCCGAGTTCCAGCACCGTGGTCGCCCCGGTGAGCCGTACGAGGAACGCCAACAGTCGGGCCTCGCTCGGTGGCACCTGCATGGCGGTGCCGCCCGGGAGTTCCGCGGTCAGCTCGCGCAGTTCACGGAGAAGGTCGTCCTCGGCCTCCGAGATGTTCTCGATGTAGGCGAGTATTGCACTGTCCGCGGTGATCTGGGTGGCCATGCGGAGCACTCTAGTGCGTGTGCCCGCAGCGGACCAGACGTCGCTGTGTCTTAAGAGGACGGACCAGCAGGAATACCGCTGTACGACCGCCGGAGTGTAACTGTTTCCCGCTACGGCCGGCGGTCCTACGTGCCGCGGACGTCCGAAATCAGTGCTTCGATGTCGATTCGATCGTGGCCTCCTGCGAGGATCTCACGTGTGTCTCCCGGGCACGCGACGGAACGCGATCGGGACGCGCGCGACGAACTCCGCTAGGCGTCGGTGTCGCCTGCGGTCGTGTCCGGGGCCAGGACGATGTCGAACCGGGCCTTCGTCCACGTGCGGTCGCCGAGGTCGCGGCCGTCCGGGGTGGGCGCGCCGGGTTCCTGCCTCTCGAACCGTTTCACCAGCGACTCCTTGACGCCGAACACCGAGTCGCCGATCTCCAGCTGCGGATCACCCTCGACGAAGATGTGCGTGACGAGGGTGCGCAGGTTCGGCGCGGTCACCATGAAATGCAGGTGCGCCGCTCGGACCGGTGACCGTCCGGCGGCCTCGAGGAGTCGTCCGACCGGGCCGTCGTGCGGGATCGGATACGGCGTCGGCGTCAGGCACCAGAACCGGAAACTGCCGTCCGCCTCGGTGAACAGGTGCCCGCGGCCCGCGACCCGCCCGTCGTCGTACTGCACGTCGTAGAAACCGTCCTCGTCGGCCTCCCACACCTCGACGCGCGCACCCGGAACCGGCGTGCCGTCGGTGTCACGCACGGTTCCCTCCACCCAGCACGGCTCGCCGGGTGCGCCGCCCGCGATGTCACCGCCGTTGCCGACCAGCGGCGCGTCGTCGACGAAGAACGGGCCGAACACGGTGGCCTCCGTGGCATCGCGGCAGGCCTCGTTGTTGACGGCGATCGTCTGCATCGACGCACCGAGCACATCGGACAGCAGGATGAACTCCTGGCGCTTGTCGTCGGTGATGTGTCCCGTGGCGGTCAGGAAGTCGATCGCCTGCTTCCACTCGTGCTCGGTGAGGCGGACGTCGCGGACGAACGCGTGCAGGTGTCGGGTCAGCGACGCGAGCACCTCGCGCAGCCGATCGTCGCCCGCGCCTGCGAACGAGGCGACGACCTCCTCGGTCAACCGCTCCTCGATCCTGCGCTGCTCGTCCGGCACCCCGCGCCTGCCGGATGCCGCAGGCGACGAGTCCTCGGTCGTGGTCATACGTCGGCTCCTTCTCGGTTCGGCCCGGTGTCGGTGCGTTCCACGGCGGCACCGGGCGGCTCAGGTGGTGGCCTGCGAGGCGGTGCGGTCGAGGATCCGGCTCAGCACGGCGACGAGCTCGCGCTCGGGGTCGTCGACGAGCCGGTGACTCCGCCAGGCGACGTGCTTGTCGGGTCGCACGAGCACCGCACCGTCCTCGGCCACGCCGCACAGCTCGGCCCAGTCGAAGTACAGGTCGGTCACCGCGCGGCCCGGCCCGATCACGACCGGCTCGACCGGTACCCCCAGGATCTCCGCGGCCTTGTGCGCGGCGGCGGCCCACGGCTCGCCCGTGACCCCGGTCAGCAGTGTGAACCCGTCGTAGCCGACGAGGTCGTGGGTGGACAGTTTCCGCTTCCCGTCACCGACCCACGCGTGTGGCAGGCGCACGCCAGGGTCGGTCGAGGGTTCGTAGTACAGCTCCGGATCACGCGCCGGCGCCCGCCGCGCTGTGCCGTCGCCGACGACGGCCGCCGACACCGCGGGGTCGTAGAACTGGCCGAGCTCCACGCCGTGTGCGTTGAACTCGTAGTTCTTCAGCGCCATCGCCTCGCGCACGGCGGCGCGTTTCGCCGCACCCTCGGGGGTGTCGTCCTTGCGTTCCTCCAACCGCGCCCGCATCTGCTCCGCGTCGGCGGCGGTGTCGAGTCCGAGCGCGGAGAAGAGCGCACCGAACTCGCGGGCGGAGGTGTTGGCACGCACCACGATCTGCCGAGCCACGGGCGCCCGTTCGGCGGTGTACGTGTCGAGCAGGCCCGGACCGGCGCGGCCCTGCAGCACCGCCGCGATCTTCCACGCGAGGTTGTACGAGTCCTGGACCGACGTGTTGGAACCGAGCCCGTTGCTCGGCGGGTGCTTGTGGACCGCGTCGCCCGCGCAGAACACCCGGCCGCGCTGCAGGTTCGTGGCGTACTGCTCGTTGTTGCCCCACAGCGAGACGCCGGTGATCTCGACCTCCAGCTCCGGGTCGCCGACGAGCTCGCGCACGATCCGTACGGCGTCCTCGTCGGTCACGTCGGGCGGCCCCTGCTCGATGTCGTAGCCCCACACGATGAGCCACTCGTTCCACGGGCGCACCATCCGCACGAGACCGGCGCCGATGCCGCCGACGTCGGCGCCGGGGCGGATCACCCAGTACAGCACCGAGGGGCGGTGGCCGCAGAGCTCCGAGAGGTCGGCCTTGAACGTGATGTTCATCGACCCCGCGATGTCCATGCGCCCCTCGTACGGCAGGTCGATGTCGGCGGCGACCTGCGAGCGCGCGCCGTCGGCGCCGATCAGGTAGCGCGCGCGAATCGTGTACTCGGTGCCGCTGAAGCGGTCGAGCACCCGGACGTGCACGCCCTCGTCGTCCTGCGTGTGGCCGAGGTACTCGGTGCTGAACCGCGTCTGCGTGCCACGCACGGTGGCGGCGCGCACCAGGGTCGGTTCGAGATAGGTCTGCGGGATGTCGCAGGGCAGCGACGGCGAGGCGAGTTCGTAGTCGGCGCGGCGCGCGGGATGGGTGCCCCAGGTGAGGATGCGGCCGATCTCCTCACCGGCGATCGCGGTGCAGAAGACGGTGTCGCCCATCAGGTGGTGCGGTGTGGCATCCGCGAGGACGCGGTCCTCGATGCCCATGTCGCGGAAGATCTCCATGGTCCGCTGGTTGGTGATGTGGGCCCGCGGTGTGTTCGCCGTCCAGCGGTACTTGGTGATCATCGTGTTGCGGACCCCGAGCGTCGACAGGAACAGCGCCGCGGACGCGCCCGCGGGCCCCGAGCCGACGATCAGCACGTCGGTCTCGATCACGGCGGTGGTCGGCTGCGCGGTCTCGGAGAGTCCGTCGTCGAAAGTCACCATGGGTCACTGGCCTCCGTCGTCGGCGCCCGGCCTCGTCGCCGGACCGTGGCCGACACGGTGCCACCGGCGGCGTGCGGGACGGTCCGTCTCGTGCGCGGATGGCGGAAACGAGCAAAAAGCCGGACGGGTGTGTCACCACGGACGGGCGTCGCGGCGGTCGCGGAGCGGTGTCGTGCCGAACCGCGCCCGATAACTACGGGAGAAGTACGCCTGCGACCGGAACCCGTGGCGCGCGGCGACGTCGGCGAGCGTCTCCGTACGTGCGGCGGGGTCGGTGACGACCGCGCGTGCGGCGTCGAGGCGCGCGGCGAGGACGACCTGTGGCACGCTGTGCCCGGTCTCGGCGAACACCCGGGACAGCTGGCGCTCCGACACGCCGACAGCGCGGGCGATCCGACCGGCGGACAGCTCCGGGTCGGCCAGGTGCCGGGTGATGAACGCCCGTGCCGCGGCGCGGTGACCGGCCGAGGCGGGCTGGTCACCCACGAGCGCCGGGAGCAACGCGAGCACGTCCGCCTCGAGCGCCGCCCGTTCGCCCGCACCGCGGAGCGCGGCGGCGACAAGCGAACCGAGGGCGTCGCCGTAGGGGGAGCCTGCGCCCACGAGCCGTGGCCGCGTGAGTTCCGAGCGGCCGGTCGTCTCGTGCAGCACGTTGCGGGGTGCCTTGACGACGAGCTCGGTGAGCCCTTGCGCGAACCCGCGGCGGAACGGCCGGTCGGCGTCGCACACGAGCGCCTGCCCCGGTGACACCAGTTCGCGGCCGTCGCGGTGGTGGAACCATCCTGCGCCCGCCACCGCGAGATAGACGACGACACCGTCGCCGGGACACGCCGCGATCCGCGCGGCGTCGCGGTCGACGACGTGCGGCGAACCGGTGACCCTGGCCAGTTGCAACCGGGGGAGCGTGAGGTTCAGTTCGGTCCCGACGAACGGCGTGTCACCCGGCGGGTGGGCGCGGAGCCCGAGGAGCGAACGCCGGTTGTGGTCCTCCCACGCGGCGAGCCTGCTGGATTCGGGCACGTCGCCGGTGTGGAAACGGGTCGGGCCGGACACGGTCACGGGCGTCCTCCGTTCGCGGGCGGCCGGGCGGATCGGCGTGGGAAGTGGCCGTTCATTCGGGGCCGGCGGCGTCGGCCAGTGCGTTCCTGCGGAACTGCGCGGGGGTCAGACCGGTTTCGCGTTTGAAGACCTGCCCGAAGTGCGAGGGCCCGGTGAAGCCCCAGCGCGCGCCGATCGCCGACGCCGGCACCTGCGCGAGAGCCGGGTCGGCGAGGTCGAGCCGGCAGCGTTCGATGCGGCGCTGTCGGATGTACCGCGCGACCGTGGTTCCGGTTCGTTCGAAGAGCGCGTGCAGCGAACGAGGGGACAGGAAGTGGGCCGCCGCGATCCGCCCGGGGTCCAGGTCCGCGTCGGACAGGTGCGCGTCGATGTGGTCCAGGACGCGTTCGAGCTGCTCCTCGTCCCGCCTGTGCGGGGGCGCGTGGCTGCCGAGTTCGCCCAGCAACATGGTGCCGACCAGGGTCATGAGCGAGTGCACGGTCGTGTGCCCGTGGACGCCGAGGGATTCGAGGTTGCGGTTGACACCCAGGATCGTGCTCCACACGGCGTCGTTGAGCCCGGGATCGCACGCCATCGGCCGTGCGGTGAGCTCGGCGAGGCGGTCGCCGTGGTGCGAGGCGACCGCCGTTTTCGGGAAGCGGATACACGTCGACCGGTAGTCCTCACCGACGGTGAGCACCGCGGGCCTGCTGGAGTCGTAGAGAGCGAACAGGCCGGGTTCCAGCGCGGCGGTCCGGTCGTCCTGCTCGATGCGGATCCGCCCTTCCAGCTGCAGGGTGAGCACGTAGAACCCGGTGTCGTCCTCGCTGATCGTCCGGTGGTCGCGGTAGGCGGCGTGCGGGCCCGAGGTCATGTCGATGAAGCTGACCCCGTGCAGGTACCGCTCGCGGACCGTGCCGGTGAACCGGTCGGGCCGGGCGCAGTCGAACTCGAACCGGAACACGCTGCGCCGGACGGCGTCCTTCCAGGACGGGAACGTGACCGGGCGGGGCGACGGCCCGGTCACGGCGAACTGCTCGGTCAGCGACGTAAGTGACATCGTTGTCATCTCCACAGCTGGCGACTGCACGTCGTTCCGGCCACAGTACCCAGCGGCCGTGCCGTGCACCATGGCCGAGCCGCGGGCGGCCGGTCCTCCGCAGGTGAGCGGTGGTGCGCGGGTTCGACATCGTCGTGCGCTCTGACGTCACACGCCGGCGGGCGGGCGTTCCTACAGTTCGCCTCAGCCGGAGTTCTCCGTGTGGATTTTCTCAGTGTGGAGGAGCCATCGATGACATACGTGACAGGGTCGCACCACGTGACGCTTTCCGTGGCCGACGCCCAGGAAGACGTCGATTTCCACGTCAAGGTCCTCGGGATGCGTTTCATCAAGCGCACCGTGCTGTTCGACGGCTCGCTGCCCGTCTACCACCTGTACTACTCGAACGCCGCAGGCGATCCGTCGAGCGTGGTGACGACGTTCCCGTGGGCGCAGGCCGGGTTCTACGGCAAGCGGGGCACCAACCAGGCGCGTGAGGTGCTGCTGTCGGTGCCGGACCACTCGCTGGACTTCTGGTACGACCGGCTCACCGGCCACGACATCGAGGTGGCCAACGTCGAACGGTTCGGCAAGCGCAGGCTCGCGTTCCGCCACCCCTCGGGCATCGAGTACGTGTTCGTCGGCAACAGCGGCGACGAGCGGATCGGCCACCCCGGTTACGGCGTGCCGCAGGAACACGCGATCCACGGCATCCACGGCGTGGGCGTGCACATGGCCACGCCCGACCGCATGGTCGAGTTCGCCGACGAGTCGTTCTTCGCCACCGGCGGGCTCGCCGAGGAGGGCTCCGTGCTCGGGATGCAGATCGGCGACGCCAAGCACGGCAACCACCTCGAGATCACGGTCAACCGCAGCGACGACCAGGGCACATGGGGGTACGGTGCCGGCACCTACCACCACTTCGCCTGGAACCTCGACACGCTCGACAACCAGGACGCGGTGAAGTTCGGCATCGAGGGCCGCGGCTACACCGACATCTCCGAACTCAAGGACCGCAAGTACTTCAAGAGCGTCTACGTCCGGACGCCGAGCGGCGCGCTGTTCGAGCTCGCGGTCACCCACACCGACGGCGGGTGGACCTGCGACGAGTCGCCGCACGAGCTGGGCAGCCGGTTCCAGCTGCCGGAACAGTTCGAACACCGCCGCGACGAGCTGCTCGGCAGGCTCGAACCGATCGACATCTGAGCCGCGGCCTTCGGACAAGCGTGGAGGTGACGGACATGACGGCACCACATGTGGCGGGCGGCCACGAGTCGACCGTCCGCCGTGGACAGTTCTGGATCCCCGGCGAGCGCGTCGTGGCCGAGCACGGAACCGTGCAGCGCGCCCCGATGTTCGTCTCGTGGGAGGCGCCGCAGGAGGGGGCTCACCCCGTGCCGCTCGTGCTCGTGCACGGCGGAGGCGGACAAGGCACCGACTGGACGGGCACTCCCGACGGCAGGCCGGGATGGGCCACGCGGTTCGTCGAGGCCGGGTTCGCGGTCTACGTCGTCGACCGCTGCGGGCACGGCAGGTCGCCGTACCACCCGGACGTGATCGGGCCGATGGGAGCACAGTTCCCGTACGAGGCCGCCACGGCGCTGTTCCTGCCCGACGAGATGCGCGAGCACCAGACACAGTGGACGTTCGCGCGGGAGGTCGGCTCCGACGACGTCGACCAGCTCCTGAGTCCGATGGGCCCACTGCCCGCGGACCTCGCCGAGTCGCAACGCCTCGACGCGGACCGGCTCGCCAAGCTCCTCGACCTCCTCGGCGAGGCGGTACTCGTGACGCACTCGGCGGGCGGGCCGGTCGGCTGGCTGGCCGCGGCCGCGCGGCCGGGGACCGTGGCGGCGATCGCCGCGATCGAACCGGTCGGGCCGCCCTTCGCGGAGATCCCCGGCATGGGCACGCTCAGCTGGGGCCTCACCAGCGCCGAGATCGCGTGCGACCCGCCCGCGGCCACTCCCGAGGAGGTGGCGGGGAGACGCATCCCCGGCCTGGCCGGCACGCCGGTCGCGGTGGTGACCGGCGGTGCCTCGGCGTTCGCGGACTTCGCGCCGCAGGTCGTGGACTTCCTGAGCGGAGCGGGTGCCGACGCCCGGCATGTGCACCTGCCCGACCACGGCATCACCGGCAACGGTCACGCGCTGATCTTCGAGGCCAACTCGGACGAGACCGTCAAGCCGGTCATCGACTGGATTCTCACCGCCGTCGAGCCGCGTGTGACGGCCCCGGCACCGACCGAAGGACGGACATCATGAACCAGCTGCACGTCAGCGAGCACTTCGACCACATCATGGAGCGTCTCACCGCGATCACCCCGGTGCTGGAGGAGAACGCCGACCAGGGCGAGGAACTGGGCAGGCTGGCCGACGAGAGCGCGAAGGCCCTGCGGGAGAGCGGCGCCCTGAAGATCGGCATTCCGCACGAACTCGGTGGGTACGAGTTCTCCCCGCGCCAGGTGATCGACACGATCGCGAAGGTGTCCTACGCGGACGCCTCCGCGGGCTGGGCGTTCATGGCCCTGCAGATGGTCACCGGGACGACGGCCGCCTACCTGGGGCCGGAGGCCGTGGCGGACCTGTACCCCGACGTGGCCGACGATCGGTACGCCACGCTCGCAGGCCAGGGCACGAAGCTCGGCACCGCCGTCAAGGTCGACGGCGGCTACCGCATCAGCGGGCACTGGCACTTCGCGTCGGGAATGTCGATGGCGTCCCACATTCACACCGCCGCGTTCTGCGAGGAGACCGGCGAGGCGCTCATCTTCTCCCTTCCCAAGGAGCAGGTGACGGTCGTCGACAACTGGGACGTCATGGGCCTGCGCGGCACGGGCAGCCACGACTACGTGTGCGAGGACGTGTTCGTGCCCGCCACGCACGTCTACGAGATCGCGACGACGACCACCCTGCAGGGCGGGGCGATCTACCGCATGGGCCTGGCCAACATGTCCGGCATCTGCCACACCGGTTGGGCGCTCGGCGTGGGCAGGCGGATGCTCGACGAGATGAAGGCCCTGGCGGCCAAGAAGACCGGCGGCCCGAACGCGTCGGTGGACACCCAGCAGTTCTACGCGGAGTACGCCGAGGCCGAGGCGAAACTGCGGGCGGCCCGGGCGTGGGCGATGGAGGTGTGGGCCGACAACGAGGTCACCCTCGACGCGGGCGAACCGCTCGACACGGAGCAGGAGACACTCACCCGGCTGATGCTGAACAACACGACGTGGTCGGTGCACGCGGTGGGGCAGACCGTCTACAAGTGGGCGGCCACCGCGGCGCTGCGGCGCGGCGTCCTGCAGCGGTTCTTCCGTGATCTGCACGCGGGCACCCAGCACGTCACCTCAGGGCCGGTCGTGTTGCAGAACTGCGGCAAACTGCTCAGCGGCCTGGCGCCGAACGCGCAGTGGGTGTTCCTGGAGCTGCAGGAGGCGCAGTGATGTCGGAGTCCGACGAGGCCCTGGCCGAGCGGTTCGCGGCCGCGTTCCGCACGCATCCGGCCGGGGTCGCCATCATCACGGCCGACGACGGCTCGGGACCCGCCGGGCTCACGGCGACGTCGGTCATCTCGCTAAGCGCACGGCCCGCCCTGCTGGCGTTCTCGTTGTCGGCCCGCTCGTCGGCGGCGCCGCGCATCGAGGCGGCGGGCAGCGTCGTGGTGCACCTGCTCGACGCCGGGCAGGTCGACCTGGCGAAGCGGTTCGCCACGGGTGGCATCGACCGGTTCGCGCCGCCGTGCCGGTGGCACCGGTTGGCCACCGGTGAACCCGTGTTGTCGTCGGTGGGTACGTGGCTGCGGGGACGGATCGCCGACGGGCTGACGGCGGGTGGTTCGACACTGGTCGTGGTCGAGGTCGACGAGGTCGGTCCGGGCGCCGCGGCCGACGCGCCGCTCGTGTACCGGGACCGCACCTGGTACGCGCTCGACGAACGGGCGGTGACCGCATGAGCGCGCCGTTGCAGGAATGGGGCGCGGCGGCCGACCGGGCCGAGTTGGCCGTCCTGACGGTCCACGGCCGCGGGCAGGACCCGGCGTTCATGCGGGAGACCTCGCAGCGGTTCGGACCGGCTCCGGTGCGGTTCTTCGCCCCGGAGGCCGAGGGCAACACGTGGTACCCGCTCTCGTTCCTCGAACCCGTGGACCGGAACGAACCGGCGCTCGGCCGGTCGTTGGAGGTGCTCGACGATGCGCTCGGGCGGATCGCACGGGCCGGGTTCGACGCGCGGCGGACCGTGCTCTGGGGTTTCTCGCAGGGCGCGTGCCTGGTCTCGCAGCTGATCCTCACCGCACCGCGCCCGGTGGCGGGCCTCGTCGTGTTCACCGGCGGGTACGTCGGTACGGAGCCACCCGGGCCGGAGGAGGGTTCGCTGCAGGGTGTCCCGGCCGTGGTGCGGAGCATCGAGCACGATCCGTGGGTGCCGCGGAACCGGGTCGAGGCGACGACGGAGCTGCTGCGCCGGGCGGGTGCGGACGTCGATCACCGGATCGACCCGGGCGACGAGCACATCATCACCGACGAGGCGTGCCGGACGGCGACCGAGTTGCTCGTCGCCACGGCCGCGCGAGTGTCGTCGGGGTGACCACCTCGGGGCGAGGATCGTGACCGTCCCCGGCAGCCGCGGATCCGTGGCTGCCGGGGACGGTTCGCGTGTCCGCCCGACACCTGGTTCTGCGGGGACCGTCGAGTGGCTCGATCGAGTGAGAATCGTTGCCGGGCCTCGGCGGTCGAGGACACCGCGGAGCCCGCGAGGCACGGAACGCGAGCTGCTCGCGATGGCGCCGTCGGTGCGTTTGCCGTGGTGAGGCGCCGCGGGGTCGCCACGCCGGCGGCCGGCGACGCGCCCGTCCGCCCCGTGCACGTGGGGCTCTCGGCGGGGGTTACCGTGACCGCGGCCACGTCGTAATCAACTCGTGACAACAACGTCGTCGGCGGCCGGAACGGCCGATTCCGTGGCACAGCGCCGTCAAGGTGACACAGCGAGAAGAACGGTCATTCGGGGCAACGGCGCCCCCTCGCGCCGGCGGTGGTCGTTCGTGTCGACGGTGGCCATCGGCGCCCACGACGGTCACAGCTCACCCCGCAGGAGGTATCGACACCGTGCTCGAGAAGAAGCGTCACAAGGCGGAGCAGTTGGCCAGGGGTGCCTACCGTGCGGTGCGGGACCGGGGTCGCTCCCGCGACGTCGAACGGCTCGAAGCGGAGGTGGCGGCCCTCCGCAAGGACGTGAAGCGCGTGCTGGACCGGGTCGTCGAGTTCGAGATCCGGTCGCGGCGCGACACGGTGTACGCGGGTGATCAGGAAGCGGCGCTGGAAAGTCACCATTTCGCGCGGGAGAACATGATCGGGGCGGAGCATTTCCGCACGCCCGCCGAGACGCTGCGGCATGCGCTGTCGCTCGCGCCGACCGGTGGACTCGCGTTCGAATTCGGGGTGGCCACCGGCAACACGCTTCGCCTGATCACGTCGGTCCGCGACGACAAGCAGGTCTTCGGCTTCGACTCGTTCCAGGGGCTCCCCGAACCGTGGCTGGTCGGGATCCAGGCCGGCACCTTCGCACGTGAGGACCTGCCGGACGTGCCCGGTGCGGAACTGGTCGTTGGCTGGTTCGAGGACACGCTGCCGGACTTCCTCGACCAGCACCCGGGCCCGGTGGACTTCCTGCACATCGACAGCGACCTCTACAGCTCGGCGAAGACGGTGCTCGACCTCGTCGGGCCCCGGCTGCGCCCCGGCAGCATCGTCGCTTTCGACGAGTACTTCAACTACCCGGGCTGGCAGGAGCACGAGCACAAGGCCTGGCAGGAGTACGTCGAGCGCACGGGCACCTCGTTCACCTACGAGGCCTACACCTACGCCAACCGGCAGGTGGTCGTCCGCATCACCGGGTGACCGCCGTCCCGGACGTGGGATTCAGGTCCGCGCCGTGGCTCCTCGGAGCTGGGCGGCCACGGCGCGGCGGAACGCCTCCACGCTCGCCGTACTGCCGGGTTCGGGTGGCGTCACGGCACCGTTGCCCGCGATGCGGTCGAACACGAGGCCCTCGGCCAGGGCCACGAGGTCGGCACCCGCGGTCTCCGGGTCCGGGGCACCCAACGCGTCGAGCAACGCGACCGCGGCGGGCACGGAGAACGCGGCACGCGCGAGGACCGGGTGGAGTTCCCCGTCTCCGGAGGTCTCGACGACCAGCGCGTAACGCGCCACGGTGTCCCGTCGGCGGGTTCCGACGGTGTGGTCGAGGAACGTGGCGATGCGCGCGGCGGCGGCGTCGATGTCGTCGGCGTCCGGCATGTCCGCGGTGTTCCTGGTGTCGGCCGGTTCGGGGTCGCTGCCGGTGCCCGCGACCCCGTCGAAGTCCGCGCGCGCTCGTGCGGCGAGCCGGTGCACCGCGGCGGCCAGCAGCGTCCGCCGGGTGCGCAGGTAGTACGACGTGGACCCCGCCGGGAGTCCGAGCCGGGTGTCGACGGCGCGGTGCGTCAGGGCGCGTGCTCCGTGGTCGGCCACGATGTCCAGCGCCGCCTCCGCCATGAGGGTGCGGCGATCTCGATCACTCATCGGCCCGCCTTCCGCTTGTCCGCAGTACTCTTCAACCGTAGAGGACTCTTCAGGTGTAGAGGAGCGGCGGATGGGCGGGACTGCTGCATTCACGACGGCGTTCACGACGGCGGCCGCGCAGCGGGGGTTCCGGCTGGACGATGCGCAGCGAGACGCGGCTGCGGTGCTCGCCGCGCTGGGGGAGCGGTTGGCGAGGCGGTTCGTGCGCCGTCGTCCCGGCGGTGTGTACCTGTACGGACCGGCAGGCCGGGGCAAGACGTTCCTCGCCGACACGTTCTGCGACGCGGTCGCGGTGCCGGCGCTGCGCGTGCACTGCCATGCGTTCTTCGATCGGTTGCACGGCGCGGTGTTCCGGTGCGGTTCGGTCGAGGCGGCCGTCGCCGAGTTGATCGGGCACGCCCGGCTCGTGGTGTTCGACGAGTTCCACGTCGCGACTCCGGGGGACGCCGCGTTGGTCACGCGGTTGCTCGACGTACTGGCGGACCGGAGGGTCGCCCTCGTGGCGACGTCGAACGACCACCCGGACGAGTTGCTGCCCGATCCGCTGTATCACCACCTCTTCCTGCCCGGCATCGCGGTGATCAAGCGGCGCCTGGACGTCGTCGCCGTGGCGGGGCCGACGGATCACCGGACACGGGGCGGGCCCGCCGGTGGTTTCGGCGGGGTTCATGTCCGGTGCACCGGTCCCGGCGACGTCGTCGCCGCCGGTCTGGCTCCGCCGTCGGCGGAGGAGCGTTCGCAGGTACGGGGGACCGGGAGAACGCTGCCGGCACTGGCGGTGCGCGCCGACAGCGGTGTCCCGGCCGTGAACGGCGAGGTGTGGTTCGACTTCGGCGAGCTGTGCGAACGGCCGACGTCCACTCACGACTACCTGGCACTGGCCGAGCGCTTCGGGACATGGGTGCTCAGCGGGGTGCGTCCGCCGCGCAGCCCGGACGGCTGGCAGCGGCTGGTGAATCTGGTGGACGTCCTTCACGATCGCGGCAGGACGCTGCATCTGATCGCCGACCGCAGCTTGCCGGAACTGCTCGCGCACCGTCCACAGGGGACGGATCGAACCGCGAGCAGGCTGGGGTTGTTGCGAGAGTCGTCGCCGGAGGCGCCGCCTGTCGGGTGACCGCGCGGGACGCCGTCGCGCATGCGGGGCAGCGTCGCGAACGGTCGCGGGCGCCGGTGGTGTTCAGCGCGGTGCGGCCGTCTCGCGGAGAGAACGCACCTCGGCGAGGCTGTCGGCCAGGGTGCGTTCGCCCAGCACTCCGAGGACGGCCTGTTCGGTGTCGGCATTCAGTCTGCTGAAGAACTCCTCGGTGTTGGCCGTCGCCTCGCAGGACGCGGTGTCGGGGCGGCAGGCCCACAACGGCTTGTCCCCGACGGAACACCGGTAGATCTCGGCGAGAGTGATCTCGTCGGCGGGGCGGGCGAGTCGGGCTCCGCCTGCGCGTCCCTTCGTCGATTCGACGAGGCCGCCGTGGACGAGCGGCACGAGCAGTTTGCGGACCAGGCTCGGGTTGGTCGCCAGGACGTCCGCGAGCTGCGCCGAGCTCGACGTCGGCGGGTCGGCGGGGTCGTGCTCCGCGGTGGCGGCGAGGTAGAGCATCGCCTTCAGCGCGCTCGAGAACCGAATGTCCAGCACGTGCCCGTTCACCACCTTCCTGTTCCATAGCTCCAGCGTACCGGCGGCGCGGGATTCCCGTGCGCCCAATGGTATTCGACACAGTTACAGTTTCGCCGCGGATATGTATGTTTGACAGGAGCAGTTTTCGTCCCGGATTCGGTACGCGGTGTCCGTGCCGACGGCGCCGCCGGTCCTGACAGTGCAGTAGTCGAAACGCAGTAGGAGCAGCATGTCCACACGCGCCGCACAGGCCCTCGCCCGCCCGTTCACCCTGGGCTCGGCGGAGCTGCCGAACCGGATCGTCATGGCGCCGATGACGCGGGCGTTCTCGCCGTACGGTGTCCCCGGCGACGACGTCGCGGCCTACTACAGCAGGCGTGCCGCCGCGGGCACGGGCCTGATCATCACCGAGGGCACGTACGTCGACCATCCGTCCGCGGGCGACATCGGGAAGGCGCCGCGGTTCCACGGCGAGGACTCCTTCGCCGGCTGGCGGCGCGTCGTCGACGCGGTACACGCCGAGGGCGGCACGATCATGCCGCAGCTGTGGCACGTGGGCATCCAGCGGGTGGCCGGGAAGCCGCCGTATCCGGAGGCGCCGTCGGTGGGGCCCTCCGGTGTGGCGCTGGACGGCACAGAGGGTGCGGGCGACGCGCTCACCTCGGCCGACATCGACCGGATCGTCGAGGCGTTCGCCGAGGCCGCGGCGCAGGCCGAGCGGATCGGGTTCGACGGTGTCGAGCTCCACGGCGCCCACGGGTACCTGATCGACCAGTTCCTGTGGGAGCGCACCAACCGCCGCACGGACGGGTACGGCGGTGACGCGGCCTCGCGGACGCGGTTCGCGGCCGACATCGTGCGCGCCGTGCGCGAGCGGGTGTCTCCCGACTTCCCGGTGTTGTTCCGCTTCTCGCAGTGGAAGGCCGACAACTACGACGCGAAGCTCGCGACCACGCCGGACGAACTGCAGGAAGTGCTCGGCCCGATCGCCTCGGCCGGTGTGACGGCCTTCCACGCCTCGGGGCGACGCTACTGGGAGCCGGAGTTCCCCGACTACGACTCGACGTTGAACATCGGCGGCTGGGCCCGCAAGGTCACGGGCAAACCGGTCATCACGGTCGGGTCGGTCGGACTCGACGCGGTGTTCAGCCCGGAGACCTTCCAGGGTGCGGGAGCGGGTGTGCAGAGCATCGAGGGGCTGCTGGAACGGTTCGAACGCGACGAGTTCGACCTGGTCGCCGTCGGCCGAGCACTGCTCGCGGACCCGGAGTGGGCGAGCAAGGTGCTCGGCGGTCGCGAAGCCGAGCTCGTCCCCTTCACCAAGGACGCCGTGCAGACGCTGCACTGACGCGTGCGGGGCCGGTGACGGCGACGTGCGGCTGCCGCCGTCACCGGCCCGGTGGTCGTCACGACTGTTCGGTCTTCTCCTTCTCGTAGCGTTCCGTCATGGTCGCCACCGCCTGCAGCTGTGCAGCGGCGTAGTCCTCCCGTGTGCTACGGGCGCGCTGCTTCGCGGCGAGCGTCTGGTCCGCGTGCGAGACGGCCCCGCCCTGGAAGTGCGGCATGACGTGTTGGGCGATGAGCTCGTAGGAGCGTTTCGTCGCGGCCGGGTCGGCCCACTCGTGGGCGAGCAGCAGCATGCAGCCGAACCCGCCGGACTGGTCCCACAACCGTTGCACCTGGGCGCGGGCGTCCTCCACGGTGCCGATCGCGCCGACACCGGCCTCGTTGATGAAGTCGATCATCTCGCGGAGGCGGTTGCCTTCGACGGCCATCTGCGGGAACGCCGCGGTCTTCTGGAAGTAGTCGAACCACGTCTCGATCCCGTACTCGACGTCCCGGTAGGCCTGCTCCCGTGTCTCGGCCACGTGCATCAGGCCGACGAGCCGCCAGTCGCGGCGCGACACGGTGTGGCCGTAGTGCGCCGCGCGTTCCTCGACGACGCCCCAGTGGTGGGCGAGTGCGTCGAAGCCGTCCTGCGTCATCGTCGCTCCGATCGACAGCAGTCCGGCGCCGTGGCGCCCTGCCAGCCGCGGTCCCGTCGGGGAGGCCACCGCGGCGACGGCGATGTCGAAACACGGCTCGGTGTACGGCCGCAGGTGCAGTCGCGCGTCGACGAGACTGTGCGTCCGTGTCTGTTCCGTGACGGTCTCGCCGCGCAGCAGCCGCATGATGATGTCGAGATCGACCTCCATCAGTTCACGGGTGTCCGTCGGCGTGAGGCCCAGCATCATCGAGTCCGACGGCAGGGATCCCGGGCCGCAGCCGAGCATCGTGCGCCCGCGCGTCAGGTGGTCGAGCAGCACCATGCGCTCGGCCACCCACAGCGGATTGTGATACGCGATCGACGTCACGCCGGTGCCCAGTTTGATCCGCCGCGTCCGCTCGGCGGCCGCGGCGATGAAGATCTCCGGTGACGCGATCAGTTCGGTGCCCGCGGAATGGTGTTCGCCGATCCACGCCTCGTCGTACCCGCACGCGTCCAGGTGTTCGACCAGCTCGAGGTCGCGCTGCAGTGCCAGCGTCGGGTTCTCGCCCGCGGGGTGGAACGGGGCGAGAAAGGTGCCGAAACGCAGTCGATCCATGGGGCTCTCCTTGAGCTCGTGGTGCTCGGGCGATCCCTCCGAACGTAATCCGGATCACACCCGGCGACTGTCCAGATATTCGACACCGCGACTCGCGGCCCGCTCGTTCGGGCGATGTACGCGCCGCTCCCTATTGTCCATGCCGCTTTACAAACTCTACGATTCTGTAAATCGGATCGAGGAGGCATGCGATGAGTGACGCGACGGCAACGGTGCCCGCCGGCTCGACGGAGGAATGGACCGACCGCAAGCGGTACCTGTGGTTGATCGGCCTGGTCGTGCCGTCATTGGTGTTCGTCGCGATCGGCCTGCACGCGGCCACGGGATGGGGTGTGTGGCTGTGGATCGGACCGATCGTGATCCTGGGGGTCGTGCCGCTGCTCGACCTGGTGGCCGGACTGGACCGGAGCAATCCGCCGGACGACGTCATCGAACGGCTCGAAAGCGACCGCTACTACCGGTGGGTGACCTACGCGTTCCTGCCCATCCAGTACGCGGGGTTCGTCGTCGCGCTGTGGCTGATCGCCCGTGGTGACCTGTCGGCCCTGGACGAGGTCGGGCTGGCGATCACGGTCGGCTGCGTGGGCGGTATCGGTATCAACACCGCGCACGAACTGGGGCACAAGAAGGAGAGCCACGAACGGTGGCTCTCGAAGATCGCGCTCGCACAGAGCTTCTACGGCCACTTCTACATCGAGCACAACCGCGGCCACCACGTCCGTGTGGCCACGCCCGAGGATCCGGCGAGCAGCCGGGTGGGCGAGAGTTTCTACCGGTTCTGGCCGCGGA
The DNA here is from genome assembly GCF_024171865.1 of Prauserella aidingensis. Lineage (GTDB taxonomy): Bacteria > Actinomycetota > Actinomycetes > Mycobacteriales > Pseudonocardiaceae > Prauserella > Prauserella aidingensis. Next base: position 160,204 of record NZ_JAMTCN010000001.1, read on the forward strand.
CCGTCGTGGGTTCCCTGCGGTCGGCGTGGCGGCTCGAGCGCAAGCGCTACGCACGGCGCGACCGGCACCCGTACCGCATCGGCAACGACGTGCTCAACGCGTGGCTCATGTCGGCGCTGCTGTGGGCGGCGATGGTCGTGTGGCTCGGGATCGGCGTCCTGCCGTACCTGCTGATCCAGGCGGTGGTCGGGTTCTCGCTGCTCGAGATCGTGAACTACATGGAGCACTACGGCATGCTGCGGCAGCTGCGCGGCACCCCGGGGCGCCGCCGTTACGAGCGCGTCGACCCCAGCCACAGCTGGAACTCGAACAACATCGCGACGAACGTCCTGCTGTATCACCTGCAACGGCACAGCGACCACCACGCGAATCCGGTCCGCCGCTACCAGACGTTGCGTGACTTCGCGGAATCGCCGGTGCTGCCCACCGGGTACGCCGGGATGATCGTGCTCGCACTGATTCCGCCGCTGTGGCGGCGCGTGATGGATCCGCGCGTGCTGGCCCACTTCGACGGCGACATCGCCCGCGCCAACATTCAGCCGAGCAAGCGGGAGAAAATCCTCGCCCGGTACGGCGGCGCAGGCGTGTCGGACACCGGCGCGGCGACCACCGTCACCGAGGCGACCCTCGAGAACGAGACGTCCCTCGAGAACACGGCCACGCGGGACACGGCCGAGGACTCGGCGACCGGGTCCGTCGCCGCCGACGTCCACGGCGAGGCCACCGAGGGCGGGATGTGTCCCGGCTGCGGCTACGTCTACGACGAGCGGACCGGTGATCCGAGGGAGGGCTTCCCGGCGGGCACTCCCTGGTCGGCGATCCCGGACTCGTGGTGCTGCCCTGACTGCGGTGTGCGCGAGAAGATCGACTTCGTCGCTCCGGGAAGGGTCGGCGCGTGAGCCGGTTCGTGGCGGGCCGGGAGCACGGCGGGGACGCCTAGAATGGCGATCATGGGTGACACTCTCGCGGCCGCGACGGCGGTCGGCGGTCAGTACCGGCAGCCGATCATCGTCGCGGCCGTCGAGATCACCGCGCGCGAGGGCTGGTCGGCGGTCACGATGGCCCGGCTGGCCGAGCGCATCGGGGTCAGCAGGCAGACGGTCTACAACGAGGTCGGGTCGAAGACCGCGTTGGCCGAAGCCATGGTCGCCCGCGAGCTCGACCGGTTTCTCGCGCTCGTGCGCGGGGCGTTCGACCGCCACCCCGACGACCTTCCCGGCGCGATCTACGACGCCGTGCGCGGCGTGCTCGACCTCGCCGCCGACAACGTGCTGCTGCGTGCCGTCGCGTCGGCCACCCACGGCGGGGACACGGAACTGCTGCCGCTGCTGACCACCCGCGCCGACACGCTCATCACCGAAGCGACGGCGATCCTCGCCGAGCGGGTGCGCTCCCACCGGCCCGGACTGGGCGCCGAGCAGCTCGACGTGGCGGTCGACGTGCTCGTGCGTGCGGTCCTCAGCCACGTCATGCAGCCCTCCGACACGCCCGCGCGCACCGCGGACGGGCTGGCGTGGCTGGCGGCAAGGGTGCTCGACGACGGTTCGTCGGGCGTTCCCCTGCGCTACGGCGGTCGCTGACCGGCCCGTCCGGGACCGGTCAGACCACCCAGTGGTACCGGTGTTCGGGACGGCCCGCCGAGCCGTAACGCATCCGCAGCTCGGCACGTCCGTCGGAACACAGGTACTCGAGATACCGGCGCGCGGTGACGCGCGCGATCCCCGCACGTTCGGCGACCTCGACGGCCGACAGGTCGGCACCCGCCGTGCGCAGGGTGTCCGCGACCAGCCGGGCCGTCTCGGCGGTCAGCCCTTTCGGCAGCTCGCGCCGGCTGGCGGGTCGGTGGACGCCGAAGACGCTGTCCACGTCGCGCTGGGTGACCTCGTCGACGCCGGTCAGCGTGTTCCGAGTGGCGGCGAAGCGTTCCAGTTGGTCCCGCAGCGCGTCGAGGTCGAACGGCTTGATCAGATAGTAGACGGCGCCGCCGTGCATCGCCCTGCGTACGCTGTCGACGTCGCGCAATGCACTGACGACCAGCACGTCGACGGGCGCCGAACCGCCGGCACCGGTGCCGCCGCGCAGTCGCTGCAGTACGTCGATGCCCGACATGTCGGGCAGGTACAGATCCAGCAGGACCAGGTCCGGCCGGTGCGCCGCGACCGCCTCCAGTGCCGCCGAGCCGGTGTGCACGACGCCCGCCACGGCGAAACCGCGCATCGCGGCGACGCAGTCCGCGTGGTTGCGGGCCACCCGCGCGTCGTCGTCGACGACGAGTACGGACAGCACTCGGGCACCTCACCTCTCCTGGATCTCTGCGGCCGGGTTCGGGGCCGGCCGCACCCGCGCATCCTCCCGTACGGGAAGGAACGCGCTGAACACGGTCTCCTCGGTGGTGTCGACGTCGACCCAGCCGCCCCAACGCGCACATGCCTGCCGCACGAGCGCCAGGCCGAGCCCGCGCGGCCCGGAACCGTCCGGCGCGCGGTCCTTCGTGCTCACACCCGGGGTGAACACGCTGTCACCGAGCTCGACGTCGATGCCCGGGCCCGCATCGGTCACGCGCACCTCGAGCAACCGGTGCTCGTCGTCGTGGAGCCGGACGAGCAGTTCGACCCAGCCGTCGGAACCGACCGCGTCGAGGGCGTTGTCGACGAGGTTGCCGACGACGAGCAGCACGTCGTCGCGCAGCCCCGGCGGCAGGGTCGCAGGCACGTCACTGAGCGCCGCGAGCTCGAAGTCCACACCCTGTTCGGAGGCCTGCGCCGACTTCGCCAGCACGAGCGCCGCCAACGCCGTGTCGGCCACGTGGTCCGAGACCCGGGTCGACGCCTCGGCCGTCGTGGCCGACAACTCGGCCAGGTACCGCCGTGCCTCCGTGACGGCTCCGAGGTCGAGCATGCCGCCCACCGTGTGGATCCGGTTGGCGAACTCGTGGGTCTGGGCCCGCAGGCCGCCGACCACGGTCCTGACGCCGTCGAGCTCACCGCCCAGCCGCACGAGCTCGGTGTGGTCGCGCAGGGTGACGAGTCTGCCCGTGCCCTGCGCGCCGATCCGCACGGCACGGTGTTCGCACACCAGGAGCCGGTCGCCTGCGGGCAGGAACACCTCGCCGTCGGTGTCCTCCTTGCCCTCCAGCATCGCGCGCAGGCGCGGATGGAGCCCGAGATCGGCAGGGGTTCGCCCGACGCAGTCGCCGGGCAGGCCGAGCATCGCGCGGGCCGAGTCGTTGGCCAGCAGCACGGCTCCGTCGGCGTCGGCCGCGAGGACGCCTTCGGAGATCGCGTACAGCAGCGCCTCCCTGCTCTCCAGCAGTTCGGTGATCTCCCGCGGTTCGAGGCCGTGTGTCTTGGCGCGGATCCTGCGCGAGATGAGCCACGCCCCGCCCGCACCGACGACGAGCGCGAGCAACAGCCCGGCGCCGATCGTGGGCAGCGTGCCTGCCGCCGCGAGCGAGACCCGCGAGGACAGCACGCCGACCGACACGTAGCCGACGACCTCGCCCGAGCGCGACTCGACCGGCACCCGGGTCCGCAGCGTCAGGCCGGCGGGGCCCCATTCGGTGCCCGTCCAGACGTTGCCCGCGAGGACCGGTGCGGGGTCGGTGTGTGGCCTGCCGCCGATCTCGTCCGGATCGGGATGGGAGTGGCGGATGCCGTCGGAGTCGACGATCACGACGTAGCGCACCTCGGCGGCGCGGCGGATCCGCTCGGCGAGGGAGGCGATCTCGCCGCGATGCCGGGGATCGGCGAGGTAGTCCCGCACCGTCGGCAGTTCGGCGACGGAGTGGGCCAGCGTCAGCGCGCGTTGCGTGTACTCGTCGCGCACCTCGCGGTACTGGTTGACCGTCCACAGTGCACCGGCGGCGAGCAGGGCGACGAGTAGCAGGAGCGTGATCGCGAGGAACAGGGAACCGGTCAGGGACAGGCGGGGACGGGTTCTCCCGGTGCGGCGCGCCCTCACCGCCGCCGCTCCTCGGGACTCACCGGCATCCGCGGAGCCCGGGAACTCGGCGAAGCCGGTGAAGCCGGTTCTGCGGCTGAGACCACTACGACCATTACCGATCCAATGCACACAACGCTCGTGGGCGCGGCCACGCCCGGTTCATGATGTCGCAAATCGCCGTACATCCGGGTGACACACCTCCTCGGGTCCGCGGCGGGCGAACTCGATGACCAACGGAGGCAGGAGACGCGCCCATGCTCAGTATCGTCGGCTTCGGGGTGATCGCGGCGATAGCGACGCTGTTGATCCTCGGCCGGATCGCACCGGTGGTGGGGATGACCGTCATTCCGACGGTCGGCGCCTTCCTCGCCGGTTTCAACGCCGAGGAGATCGGCGAGTTCTTCGAATCGGGGCTCGCCTCGGTGCTCAACGTCGCCGTCATGCTGGTGTTCGCCATCCTGTTCTTCGGCATCATGAACGACGTCCGGCTGTTCAACCCGCTGATCAACCTGATGGTGCGGATCAGCGGTGGCAACGTCGTCGGCGTCGCGATGGTCACCGTGATCATCGGCGTCGTGTGCCACCTCGACGGATCCGGTGCCACGTCGTACCTGATCGCGATCCCCGCGCTGCTCCCGCTGTACCGGCGCCTCGGGATGAGCCCGTACCTGCTGATGCTGCTGCTCAGCACCAGCATGGCCATTCTGAACATGTTGCCGTGGGGTGGCCCGGTGGGCCGAGCCGCCGCGAGCACCGGGCACGACCCGATCGCGCTGTGGCAGGAACTGATCCCGTTGCAGATCGTGGGCGTCGTGATGCTGCTGGGTATGGCCGCGCTGCTCGGGCTGCGGGAGAACCGGAGGATCGCACGCGTCGCCGCGGCGGGAGACCCCGAACCCGAGCTCGCCCTCACGGCGGCCCCGTCGGCAGGCTCCGGTGGAGGCACCGATGTCGGCGGGCACGGACCCGACGTCGCCGCCGGCGGGCACGGCGGCGCCGTCGACACGCCTTCGGGACTGTCCGGAGGTACGGGCGACGCGGGGAACCCTGCGGCCCCGGGCGACGCGGATGCCGGCACCGGCGGGGACGCGGTGGCCGGAAAGCCGTACCGGCCCTGGTTCAACGGACCGCTGGTCCTGACGTTGCTGGGTGTCCTCGTGGCCGACGTGCTGCCGGCGGGACTGGTGTTCATGCTGGGTCTCAGCGCGGCACTCGTGGTGAACTACCCGAAGGTGTCCGACCAGATGGAACGCATCCGCGCCCACGGCGGCGGTGCCCTCGGCACCGGCGCGATCATCCTCGCGGCCGGTTGTTTCCTCGGCGTGCTGGAGGAGTCCGGCATGCTGCGGTCGCTGGCGACCGACATGATCGCACTGCTGCCGGACGGCGTCGTGCCGTTCCTGCACCTCGTCGTCGGTGTGCTCGGGATGCCGTTCGAACTGGTGCTGAGCACCGACGCGCACTACTTCGCGCTGCTGCCGCTCGTGCACGACGCGGCGACCCAGCTGGGCGTGGGCTCGACCACGGTCGTGTTCGCGGTGCTCATCGGCAACGTCATCGGGACGTACATCAGCCCGTTCAACGCCTCGGTGTGGCTCGGGATCGGACTCGCGGGCGTGGACATGGGCAAGCACATCCGCTACTCGTTCCTCCCGATGTGGGGCTTCAGCATCGCGCTGCTCGCCGTCGCGGTGCCGCTCGGGATCGTCGCGTTGTAGGAGTCGGGGCCGGGTGCTGCGGCAGGAAGGAACCGGTCGTGTCGCGATCGACCCGTCACTGTGGGCGGGCCTCCGGGGGTTCCGGAGACCCGCCCACGGCTCGCGCGGGTCTCAGCCGTCCTCGAGCAGGTCCTCGATCCGGATGGGCAGCCGCCGCACCCGGATGCCGGTGGCGTTGTGCACCGCGTTGGCGACGGCCGCGGCCACGCCCACGATGCCGATCTCGCCGAGCCCCCGCGCGCCGAGATCGCTGAGCAGCGTGTCCGGGTGTTCGACGAACTGCACGTCGACGTCGGGAATGTCGGCGTTGACGGGAAGGAGATAGTCGGCGAGGTCGCGGCGGGACATCCTGCCGTCGTCGTCGAACTCGATGCCCTCGTGGAGTGCCGCGGACACGCCCCAGATCATGCCGCCCGCGAGTTGACCGCGCGCCGTGCGCGGGTTGATGATCCTGCCCGCGTCGAAGACACCGAGCAGGCGTGACACCCGGACCTCCCGGGTGAGCCGGTGCACCCGCACCTCGCAGAACTGCGCGCCCCACGAGCCGAACGAGTGTTTCGTCGTCTCCTCTCCCGGCGCGGTGGTTCCCGTCGCGGACAGTGTGCTGCGCCCGGTGGCCCGCAGTACGTCGCCGAACGTCATCGGGTCGCGCTCCGGAGCGTCCAGCGCGTACACGGTCCCGTGGGCGTAGCCGACGTCGTGTCCGCGCAGCGGCCCTTCCTCCGACGACGCGAGCGCCACCAGCTGTTCGATCACCGTGCTCGCGGCGACCATCGTGGCGGACCCGGCACTCGCCGTCGCGGTGGAACCGCCCGACAGGCCGCCGGGCGGTAACCGCGAGTCTCCGAGCCGTGGGACGACGCGGTCCTGCGGGACGTCGAGCGATTCGGCGCCGACGATCCGCAGTACGCCGAGCAGGCCGGTGCCGGGGTCGGCACCCGCCGTCGCGACGTCCGCGGTGCCGTCGTCGTGGAGGGTCACCCCGACCGTCGCGGGGAACCGCAGCCCGGGGAACATCGCGGTGGCCGTGCCCATGCCGACGAGCCAGTCGCCGTCGCGCCGGCCACCGGGCGTGCGGTCGGCCCAACCGAACCGGGCGGCACCGATCTCGAAGCATTCGTCGAGGTGCTTGCTCGACCACTGGAGGTCCTCGCCGGGCGGTGCGGTCGAGTTGTTGCGCAACCGCAGCGCGACCGGGTCCATGCCGATGGCCTCGGCGAGTTCGTCGACCGCGCTCTCGAGGGCGAACGATCCCGGTGCCTCGCCCGGCGCCCGCATGAAGGTCGCAGGCGGGACGTCGAGCGGCACGGCCTTCTGGCTGATCGCCAGGTTCTCCGTGGTGTACCACTCGCGGGACGTGCCGTGCGAGGTCGGCTCGACGAAGCCGATCTCCCGGGTGGTGGTCGACCACGAGTCGTGCCGCACCGCGACGAGGCCGCCGTCGCGGCGCGCACCGAGGGCGATGCGCTGGCGCGTGGCGGGACGGTTGGCCGTGGCGGTGAAGACCTGCTCCCGGGTGAGGGCGGCTTTCACCGGCCGGTCCAGCGCCACGGCCGCGGCGGACGCCAGCAGCGCGGGCATCGACGTCGCCTTGCCGCCGAACGCACCGCCCACCACCGGGTTCTCGACGTGCACGGCGTCCACGGGGACGTCGACGGCGCTCGCGAGGTCGCTCGCCACCAGGTGGGGCGCCTGATTCCCGGCGTACACCGTGAGTTCGCCGCCGGACCACACGGCCAACGCGGAATGGGGCTCCATCGCCGCGTGGTTCTGCGCCGCCGTCTCGTACGTCGCGTCGATCGTCACGTCGCTCGCCTCGAGTGCGTCCTCGATGGACGCGACGCCGTCGGCCAGGACCGTCAGCGACGGCGGTGCCTCGCTGGCGGCGGGTTGCGCGTCGACGGCGGACGTGAGCCCGTCGGAGAACGAGGTGGCCGCCGGTCGCTCGTGGTAGGCCACGTCGGCGAGCGCGGCGGCGTCCCGCGCCTGCTCGAACGTCTCCGCCACCACGAAGCCGATCGGCTGGCCGTGGTACCGCACGTCCTTGTCCTGCAGTGGCAGCCACATCCGGCCGAGCAGCGCCGAGTTCACCGGGTGCAGGGGGAGTGGTTCGAACGGCGTGTACACCGCGAGCACCCCCGGAGCCGCGCGCACCGCCTCGACGTCCATCGACGCCAGTTCTCCGCGGGCGACGGTGCTGAGGACCAGGTAACCGTGTGCGGCGCCCTCGACGACGTTGTCGAGGGCGTACGTCGCGCGGCCGGTGACCTTGAGCGGGGCGTCCGGTCTGGCGGTCATCGCGTGCTCCCTTCGGCCAGTTCGAGCAGCGCACGGACGAGCGTCCGCCGCAGCAGCGGCACCTTGAACCCGTTGTGCGTCAACGGTGTCGCGCCGTGTGTGGCGACCTCGGCCGCTGCCGCGAACGCCGATTCGGTCGCCGGTTCGCCCCGGAGTGCCGCCTCGACGCCGGGGAGTCGCCAGGGGATCGTGCCCACCCCGCCCGCGGCGATCCGGGCGTCCACCACGACGCCGTCGCGGACGTCGAGTGAAGCGGCGACGGAGCAGAGCGCGAACTCGTACGACTGCCGGTCACGGACCTTGACGTAGGTGGAATGCGCCGCCCGCTCCGGATGGGGGACGACCACGTCGGTGGTCAGCTCACCGTCCCGCAGGCCGGTCTCGATCTCCGGGGTGTCGCCCGGGGTCCGGTAGAAGTCGGCGAGCGGGGTGGTCCGGGCGCCGTCGGAGCCGACGAGGCGTACCTCGGCGTCGAGCGCGACAAGGGCGACGGCGAGGTCGCTCGCGTGCGTCGCCACGCAGTGGTCGGAGGTGCCGAGCACCGCATGGCCGCGGTTGTTGCCGCCGAGTGCGCTGCAGCCACTCCCGGGGGTGCGTTTGTTGCAGGGCATCGTGGTGTCGCGGAAGTACCCGCACCGCGTGCGCTGCAGCAGGTTGCCGCCGATGGTGGCCATGTTCCGCAGTTGCTGCGACGCGCTGAGCGTCAGGGCGCGACGGACGGCGGGCGGCACGTCGGGATGCTCGGCCACGTCGCTCATCCGCTCGAGTGCGCCGATCCGGAGTCCGTGGCCGGCGTTGCCGTTGTCGCTGTGGCCGCCTTCGTCGGCGCCGATCCCGCGGAGCGGCAGGGCGTTGATGTCGGCCACCCGTGGGGGAGTGAGGACGTCCAGTTTCATGAGGTCGACGAGTGTCGTGCCGCCCGCGAGGAAGGTGTGGCGGCCGTCGACGGCGTCGTCGATCGTCGTCGGGGCGGTGATGTCAAACTGTCGCATCGGCTCGCCCTTCTTCGCTCGCGCCGTCGCGGACGGCGGCGACGATGGTGGGATAGGCCGAGCAGCGACAGAGGTTGCCCGACATGAACTCCCGGATCTCGTCCGGCTCGGCGAGGCCGCGGTCCGCGGCGGCGACGGCGGACATGATCTGACCGGGAGTGCAGAATCCGCACTGCAACGCGTCGTGCTCGGCGAAGGCGCGTTGCATCGGGTGGAGTCGTTCGGGAGTGGACAGTCCTTCGACGGTGGTCACGGGCTGTGTCACGGTGGCGGCGAGGGTGAGGCAGGACAGGGCGGTGCGTCCTCCGATGTGGACGGTGCAGGCGCCGCACTGCCCGCGGTCGCACCCCTTCTTCGGTCCGGTGACGCCGAGACGCTCCCGCAGTGCGTCCAGGAGTGTCACGCCGGGTGCGACATCGAGGTGTTCGGTGGTGCCGTTGATCTCGAGTGCGATGTTCATGGGGTCCGTTCCGCGCAGTTCGGATGCGCTGTCGAGTGCGGAAGGGAACGAGAAGCGGATAGGTATCCGCAGTGACGTCCACGACGTTAGCGGATACCTATCCGGTTTGCAACGGGTAGGCTGCTCGGGCCGGGGAGTCGTGTCGAGCAGTCGCGGGAGGGTGGATGTCGAGCGGATCGGTGAGCCGCAGGCGTGCCGATGCCCGCCGCAATCACGAGGCGATCCTCGTCGCCGCGGCCGCGTCGCTGACCAGAACCGGTGAGCTGTCGTTCAACGCGATCGCGAAACAGGCCGGCGTCGGGGTCGGCACCGTCTACCGGCACTTCCCGACGCCCGCGTCGCTCATCCTGGCGGTCTACGAGCGCGAGGTCGACCAGATCGTCGACGCGGTACCGGGCCTGCTCGCCGAGCAGCCCCCGGACGCGGCGTTCCGCGCGTGGATCATGGACCACGTCGCGCACTACATGATGACCAAGCGCGGCCTGGCCGAGGCGTTGCAGCGCGTCAGTGCGACGTCCGAGGAGTCCGACGCACTTCCGGCCGGCGCCTTCGACCGGATCCGCTGTGCGCTGGCGGACCTGCTGCGCGCGAACGTGGAAGCCGGGAACGTCCGCGAGGACGCGGAGGTCGACACGGTCATCCGCTGCCTGTTCGGCCTGTTCCATCTCGACCCGGCGAGCGACTGGCAGGCCGAGGTCGCCAAGGTGACCGACGTGGTGTGGCGCGGCATCCGAGCCGACTGAGGAGACCGCCGGGTCGAGCGGTCGACGATCACGGGTCCCACCCTGGTGCTAGCGTGCCTCGGTATGTCTTCCGCCGACCCGGCCGCACGACGCCGGATCTATCTGGTCGCACCGACCGGGCTGCCCAACTTCGGTGACGAGCTGGTCGCCGCGACATGGCTGCGGTACCTGGCAGGCACCGAGCCCGACGCCGAGGTGTGGCTCGACTGCCACACGCCCGGCACCGCCCAGGTGATGCTCGCGGGGCTGCACCCGGGCCTCCGGTGTACCAACACGCTGTGGCGCCTGGCGGTCGAGGCTCCCGACCCGGAGCCCTGGGCGGTCGCGACGTGGATCCGCAAGGTCGTCCACGATCCGGGGCTCGCACCGCGGTGCCGGCCAGGGGTCGAACTGCTCGCCACCGCGAACGTGATCCACCTGCTCGGAGGTGGCTACGTCAACGCCCTGTGGCCGCAGCACGTCGGACTGCTCGCCGGGGCCATCGCGGCGAGCGTGCGTTCGGGCGCGCGGCTCGCGATGACCGGGCAGGGCTTCGTGCCGGCCGCGCCGCACACCGCGGAACTGCTGTATGCGCTCGCCGCCCGGTTCGACGTCGTGGACGTCCGTGACCCGGATTCGGCCGACCTGCTCGCCGACGGCGCGGCCGTGGGGTTCACGTGCGACGACGTGTTCCTCGACGTGCCGGAACCCGAATACCAGGACTGCACGCGCGCGGTCATGGTGTGCGTGCAGTCCGACATCGGCGAGCTCGGCCCGCCCGCCCTCGCGAGCCGGGTCAGGGGCATCCTGCGCCGGTGGGACGTCGATCCCGGCGACGTGACGTTCGTCGAAGCCATCCCGCGGATCGACCGCGCGGTGTACGACCTGCTCGCCGCGGACCTGCCGGGCGCGGCCTTCATGCCGTTCTCGGACCTGTGGCGCGACGGCGTGCCCGCGCTCGCCGGGCAGGTGTGGCTCTCCACGCGATTCCACCTGCATCTGACCGCCGCCGCGGCGGGTGCAGGCGGAGTCGCGCTGAGCGTGTCGCCGGACTACTACGACACGAAGCACCGCAGCCTGATCGACCTCGGCAGCGGCTGGACGATGCTCGACGCGGCCGGTGCCGACGTCCCGGAGTTCCCCGGGAGGGGTGGTTTCCCGGACGGCACCGTCGCGGAACTGCGGGCCCGCAAGGCGGAGGTCGCCGACCGCATCTACGGCCGCAGCTGACCGCGCACCGCGGCCGCGCCGGCACCGCTGCCGCGGTCCACCCGACGACCGGTCCACGTGGCGGCGTGCCCGCGTCCCCGTGTGGCGGCCGGTTGCGGTTCTCCGAACCGGGGTACGTCATCGCGTAGTGGCGCCTGGACGGGGGAACATGGCGGGACGGCGGAACCAGGGGCGCGCGACCGCGCCCGGCCGCGGAGGCATGCGCAGGGCGGTCGGACTGCGCCGGACCGGTGTGACGACCGTTCTCGTCACCGTCGTGATGCTGGTCCTGGTCACCGCAGGCAGCCAGGCGTACTTCTCCGACACGGCGGAGGGTTCGGCGGTGTCGTCCGGAAGTCCCGCCCTCACGATCCGGGATCTGACCGTGGCCGGGCGGTCGGAGGGCCGCGTCGTCGACCACGGGGAGCCGTACGAGGTGAGGTTCACCGTCGTCAACGACGGCGGTGCGCCGTGGCGCGGGAACCTCACGCTGTTCGACCACGTCGACACCGACTCCGGCGCGGACCTCGGCGAGCGGGGTGTCGTCCTGGCGTGGCCGGGCTCCACGCCGCGGTCGGACATCGCACAGGCGGTCGGGGCGGGCGATTACTCGACGGCGACGGTGATCGGGCCGAACACCTCCGACACCGGTGCCATGCCGGGCGCGAGTCCCGCCACCACCGGACAGGCGGTGGACCTGCCGGAATTCACCCTCGGCGCCGGACAGCAGCGGTCGTTCACGTTCCGGGTGGTGGTGCTGTCGAACCGGCTCGACGCGGGCGGCGAGGGCATGTCGCGGCTCGCCGAGGACTCCGGGGCCGTGGCGACGCCGCTGCGGTTCGGCGTGCTGGCCCGGAACACCGGTACGGCCGGGACGCGCACCTCCGCGCGGTCCGGTGGCCGGGGGCGGATCGTCGATGCGCACGTACGGATGCGGGTCAACACTCCGCCGGAGCTGCGGGCCGCGGGCGCGAACACCGGACCGTTCCTCGGTCAGGTGGGCGGTGATCAGGCCACCGACGGGTACCTGCGCGCGCTCGTCAGGGCCACCGACGCCGAGGACGATCCCGACGGCGACGGGGAGAAGCTGGAGGGAAGCATCTCCTGGACCTCGGACTTCGACCCGGACACGGCGGGCGAGTGGTCGGCGCGGTACACCGTGACGGATTCGGCGGGTGCCTCCGCCGAACCGGTCACGGTCGCGGGCGAGACATGGACGTTCGTCAAGATCGTCACCGGCCGGGACCACACGCTCGCCCTCGACTCGACGGGCCGAGTGTGGACCTGGGGCCGCGCCTCGGGCGGGCGGCTCGGCTCGGGGGATGCGGGTGACGGGGGAGTCCCCACCCTCCTGCCCACTTTCGACGGCGGTGACGACGCGGCCCGGGTGGTGGACATCGCCGCCGGGGCGCGGAGTTCGTACGCCGTGACCGCCGACGGCAGGGTCTGGGCGTGGGGCCGCGACGACCACGGCCTGGGCAACGGCAGCACGCGTAGCGACCATCCTGCGGCCTTCGACCTGCCGGAGCCCGCCGCGCAGATCTCGGCCGGTCACCACACGACGGGCGCGGTCACCACCGGCGGCAACGTCTACGCCTGGGGTGAGAACACCCACGGGCAGGTGGGTGACGGCACGACCGCGGACCGGGACACGCCCGTCGCGGTGGACGTGTCGGGGGTCGAGCAGCTGTCGATGGGGCATCGCGCGGGTGCGGCGATCACCGGCGACGGTGGACTCCACACGTGGGGTTCGGACGGCCACGGACTTCTCGGCGACGGCACGGATTCCCACGGCGACACCGCGAACCCGCCGACGAGGGTCGACCCCCGTGGCGCCGGGTACAGCATGGTCTCGATGGGCAGGCTGCACGCGTTGGCGATCACCGGTGAGGGCGTGGTCCACGGCTGGGGTCACGACGGCGCGCACCGCATCGGCGGCAGCGGTGACCGGGACGAACCGACCGCACTGGGACTGGACGAGTACGGACCGGCCAGGCACGTGACGGCAGGCTACGACCGGTCCTGGGTGACGTTGAGCGACGGCCGCCTGGTGACGGCGGGCGCGAACGAGCACGGGGAGCTGTTCACGGGAGCCGGGTCGGCGCACGGTTTCGACACGGCGACCGACGTGCACGCCAACTCCGTCGTGATGGCGGCGGGCGGCCGCGACAGCGCCCACGTGCTGCCGGTGGACGGCCACGTGTACTCGGTCGGCCGGAACGACCACCATCAGCTCGGCGACGGCACGACGACGTCGACGACGAAGTCCGTGAAATGGGGGTTCGACCCGCCCTCGGTGCCGTGACCCGTGCGTGCTCCCTCCTGCGCATTGGACACGGTCGTTTCCGCAGGTGGCGAAGCACTTCTCGGCGTCGTGAGCCCTTGACGCGCCGTGGGGCGCGGCGCATGCTGACAGCACGCAGTTTAGTAATGCAGAACTCGTTGCGAATGACACAACCGGCATCGGTCGCCGGTGCGACTGCGTGAACGGCAACGAGGCGGCGGGCGTTCGCCCATTCTCACGACATGCATCGGACGGGTCGGAGAACCGAGGTGGCCCTCATGACGGATGTACTCAACACCGCCGCCCGGCCGGACATCGCGGGGGACTCGCCCGCGATCGTGGACCGGCCCGCGGTGATGCTCTACACGCGGCTGCGGAAGTCGCCGTATTTCTGGAAATCCCGGGCCTGCGGCGCTGCGGTCTACAGCGTGTACAACCACACCTACCACCCGCGCCACTACGGCGACCCGGTCGGCGAGTACTGGGCGCTGCTCGACGGCGTCACGATCTGGGACGTCGGCGTCGAACGCCAGCTCGAGATCTCGGGCCCGGACGCATTCGACTTCACCAACATGCTCGTGCCACGGGACCTGACCAAGTGCGAGGTCGGGCAGTGCAAGTACGTGTTCGTCACCGCGCCCGACGGCGGGATCGTCAACGATCCGGTCCTGTTGCGACTCGAGGAGAACCGTTTCTGGCTGTCGCTGGCCGATTCGGACGTCGGACTGTGGGCCATGGGCCTGGCACACGCGGGCGGCTGGAACGTCCACATCGCCGAGGCCGATGTCGCACCGCTCCAGGTGCAGGGGCCGCGGTCCAGGGAGGTGCTGCGCGACCTGTTCGGCGACGCCGTGCTCGACGTGCCGTACTACCGGATGCGTGAGTTCACCGTGGACGGCATGCGGGTCGTCGTCAGCCGCACCGGGTACTCCGGCGAGCTGGGCTACGAGCTGTACCTGTACGACGCGTCCCGTGACGCCGAACGCCTGTGGGACGCGGTGTGGGAGGCGGGCAGGCCGTACGGCATGCGCCCGATCGGGCCGTGCCACATGCGCCGTATCGAGGCGGGCATGCTCGCCTACGGCTGTGACATCACGCTCGACACCAATCCACTGGAGGTCGGCTACGACTACCGGTGGATGGTCGATCTCGACCAGGAGGCCGACTTCATCGGCAAGTCGGCGCTCGCGCGGGCTCGGTCCGAGGGGATCTCCCGCCTCATGGTCGGACTCGAGATCTCCGGCGAACCCCTCGGCACCTACAACGACGGGTCGATGATCGAGCCGTTCACCGTCCACGACGGATCGCACGCGCCGGTGGGCCGCGTGACCAGTGCCTGCCGCTCGCCGCGACTGGAACGCAACATCGGGCTCGCGATGGTGCCGATCGAACTCAGCGAGGTCGGCACGACGCTCCAGGTCCGCACGCCGGACGGCGTGCGCGAGGCCACGGTCGTCGAGAAGCCGTTCGTCGATCCGCGGAAGGAGACCCCGAAACGATGAAGCGCAGGCGGGAGTCCGGGAAGGCGGCCGTGCCGGCAGCGGCGCGGGCCGGCATCCTGGCGCGCCCGCGCTTCGAGGTGCTGCCGCTGCGCGGGGTGCTCGAGGAAACAGGCGGGCTGCCCGAGCACACGGTCGTCACGGTGACGGCCTCCCCGCGCCGCGGGACCGGCGCGACCGTCGAGCTGTGCGAGAAGCTCGCGGCACAGCGCCTGCGCCCGGTGCCGCATCTCGCGGCCCGGCAGCTGACCGGTCGCGGCGAGCTGATCGACGTGCTCGACCGGCTCGCCGGCGCCGGAGTGGCCGACGTCTTCGTCGTCGGAGGCGACACGGCCTCGCCTGCGGGGCCGTACCCCGACGGGGAGGCGCTGCTGCGGGAGATGGCCGACCTCGGCAGGCTGCCCGCGGAGGTCGGCGTGCCGTCGTACCCGGAGGGTCATCCGTCGATCGACGACGCGGCGCTGTGGGCGTCGTTGCGGTCCAAACAGGACCTGGCGACCTACACGGTGACACAACTGTGCTTCGACCTCACCGCGATCCGCGACTTCCTGCGGCGTGCCGGTGAGGAAGGGATCGTGCTTCCGGTCGTGGTCGGCGTACCGGGCGCCGTCGACGTCGCGACGCTGGCAAGGGTCGGTGCCCGCATCGGGGTCGGCGACTCGTTGCGGTTCGTCACGTCCCACCGGTCGCTCGTCGGACGGCTGCTGCGTCCTCGGCGCGGCCGCGACGCCGTCCTGCGTGGAGTGGCCGACCTCGGCTCGCGGCCCGGTGAACCCGGTCCCGCGGGTGTGCACTGCTACACGTTCAACAAGGTGCGGGCGACCGCCCGCATGCTCGCCGAGTTGCCCGCCGCGACCCGCGGTGGGGGCGGATCGGCGGGACAGCCACGAGGGGAGGGGTGAGCCATGCCGTCGATGCCGTCGGACCTGGAGATCTCCCGCGCGACGCTGCGCAAGCCGCTGGCGGACGTGGCAGCGGACATGGGGATCGAATCGCGGTTGTTCGAGCCGTACGGACACGCCGCGGGCAAGATCTCCCTGGAGGCGGTCGACGAGTTCGCCGATCGCCCGCGGGCGAAGTACGTCGTGGTCACGTCGATCACCCCGACCCCGCTGGGCGAGGGGAAGACCACCACGACGGTCGGCCTGGGCCAGGCGTTCGGGCACATCGGCAAACGCGGCGTGATCGCGGTCCGGCAGGCGTCGATGGGGCCCACGTTCGGCATCAAAGGCGGCGCGGCGGGCGGCGGCTACTCGCAGGTGGTGCCGATGGAGGCGGTCAACCTGCATCTGACCGGCGACCTGCACGCTGTCACTTCGGCGCACAACCTGCTCGCTGCGATGGTCGACAACCACCTCCACAAGGGCAACGAACTCGACATCGACCCGCTCGCCGTGGCGTGGCGCCGTGTCCTGGACGTCAACGACCGTGACCTGCGGCAGATCGTCACCGGCCTGGGTGGGCGGCAGGACGGGCTGCCTCGGCAGACCGGCTTCGACATCACGGCCGCCAGCGAGGTGATGGCGGTGCTGGCGCTGTCGTCGTCGCTGTCGGACCTGCGCGCACGGCTGTGTCGCATGGTCGTGGCCTACGACCGGCGGGGCGAGCCGGTGACCGCCGAGGACCTGCACGCCGCGGGCGCGATGTGTGTGCAGTTGCGCGAGGCGCTGAAACCCAACCTGCTGCAGACGACCGAGCAGACGCCGGCCCTCGTCCACTGCGGACCGTTCGGCAACATCGCCCACGGCAACTCCTCGGTCGTGGCCGACCTGATCGGCATCCGCTGCGGCGACTACCTCGTCACCGAGGCCGGGTTCGGCGCCGACATGGGCGCGGAACGGTTCTTCAACATCAAGTGCCGTACGTCCGGACTGACCCCGGACGCGGCGGTGGTGGTGGCGACGGTCCGCGGACTGAAGGCGCACACCGGGCGCTACCGGGTCGTCGCGGGCAAGCCGCTGCCGGAGGAGATGCTCGCCGAGAGTCCCGACGACGTCCGGGACGGTGCGGCGAACCTGCGCAAGCAGATCGCGAACGTGCGCGCGCACGGCGTGACCCCCGTCGTGGCCGTCAACGCGTTCCCCGGCGACCACGACAGCGAGAAACAGGCCATTCTGGACGTGGCGGCGGAGGAGGGGGCGCGGGCCGCCGTCACGACGCATGCCGCCCGCGGCGGCAAGGGCGCGGCCGAGCTGGCCGAAGCGGTCGTCGAGGCCTGTGCCGAACCGGCCGCGTTCGCACACCTGTACCCGGACGGCGCCTCGCTCACCGAGAAGATCGAGACGATCGCGCGGCGCATGTACGGCGCCGACGGCGTCGAGCTCAGCGCCACCGCGCGCAGGCAGCTCGACGACTACGAGCGGCACGGATTCGCCCGCCTGCCGGTGTGCGTGGCGAAGACGCACCTGTCGCTGTCGGCCGATCCGTCGCGCAAGGGTGCACCGGTCGGCTGGACGTTGCCGGTGCGCGAGGTGCGCCTGTCCGCGGGCGCGGGGTTCATCTACCCGATCTGCGGCGACATGCGCACCATGCCCGGTCTGTCGTCGCAACCGGCGGCGGAGCACATCGACATCGACGAAGCGGGTCAGGTCGTGGGGCTGTCGTAGAGGAAGTGATCGAGATGACCGAGATTCCCGAACGCGCCGACGTCGTCGTCATCGGAGCCGGCATCGTGGGCAACGCGGTGTGCCACCACCTCGCCGAACTGGGGTGGCGCGACATCGTGCTGATCGAGAAGGGGCCGCTGCCGGACCCGGGCGGGTCGACGGGACATGCGTCGAACTTCATCTTCCCCGTCGACCACTCCCGCGAGATCACCGCGCTGACGACGGACTCCATGCGCCAGTACGAGAAACTGGGCACCCTCATCACCTCCGGCGGTGTCGAGGTGGCGAGGCAGCCGCAACGGGTCGAGGAGCTCAAACGGCGCATGGCCTCGGCGCGTGCGTGGGGCGTGGACGCCGAGCTGATCACGCCGCGCCGGGTGGCCGAGCTCGTCCCGTTCGTCGATCCGGACATTCTGCTCGCCGGGTTCTGGACCCCGTCGGTGGCCGTCGTCGATCCGCTGCGGGCGGGGGCGCTGATGCGGGAGCAGGCGATCGCCGACGGCGCGCTGACCGTGTCGGCCAACACCGCGGTGACCGGTATCCGCACCGACCGGGGACGGGTGCAGGCCGTGTGCACCGACGCCGGGGACGTCGAGACGCCGGTCGTCGTCGTCGCCTGCGGGGTGTGGAGCCCGCGGATCGCGCGGCTGGCGGGCGCGGAGATCCCGTTGACGCCCGCGGTGCACCAGATGATGGACGTCGGGCCGATTCCCGAGCTCGAGGCGACCGGCACGGCCATCGCCTATCCGATCGTGCGGGACATGGACGCGCTCATGTACGAGCGGCAGAGCGGTGCCGACCTGGAGATCGGCTCCTACGCGCACCGGCCGATCCTGCACGAGCCCGACGACATCCCGTCGCTGGAGTCGGCGGCGCTCTCGCCCACCCAGCTGCCGTTCACCTCCGAGGACTTCGACCCGCAGCTGGAGCAGGCGCTCGAACTGTTCGGCAGCATCCTCGACCGGCCCGATGCCGGCGTGCGGCACGCCATCAACGGCCTGCTGTCCATGACCCCCGACGGCGCGCCGGTGCTGGGGCCGTGTCCCGAGGTGGCCGGGCTGTGGTCCGCGGCGGCCGTGTGGATCAAGGAGGGTCCGAGTGTCGGGCGGATGCTGGCCGAGTGGCTCACCCATGGCGACTGCGAGTTCGACATGCACGGCGCCGACATCGCCCGATTCTACCCGCACCAGCGCACCCGCGAACACGTGCGGGCCCGCGCGAACGAGGGCTTCAACAAGACGTACGGCATCGTGCACCCGCGCGAGCAGTGGGAGTCCTCGCGCGGCCGGAAACTCTCGCCGTTCCACACCCGCGAACGCGAGGCCGACGCGGTGTTCTTCGAGGTCGGCGGCTGGGAACGGCCGCACTGGTACGAGTCCAACCGCGCCCTGCTCGACGAATTCGGCGACCGGGTCACACACCGTCAACACGAGTGGGACGCCCGGTGGTGGTCGCCGATCGTCGAGGCCGAGCATCTCGCCATGCGCGAGCGCGCCGCGATGATCGACCTCACGGCGTTCGCCCAGTTCGACGTCCGGGGACCGGGCGCACTCGACTACCTGCAGCGCATGGTCGTGGCCCAGCTCGACCGGCCGGTCGGCAGGCTCTGCTACACCCCGGTGCTGACCCCGGGCGGCGGGTTCCGCAGCGACCTCACGGTCGTGCGGCTCGGCGAGGACCGCTTCCGCGTCATCACCGGCGGCGCGGACGGGGCCCGTGACCGGTCCTGGTTCGAGAGTCACCTGCCCGCCGACGGATCGGCGTCCCTGGTGGACGTGACGTCGGCCGTGTGCACGCTCGGCCTGTGGGGTCCGCGCGCCAGGGACGTCCTGGCCGCGACGACCGAGGACGACGTGTCCGGCGAGGCGTTGCCGTTCGGCACCGCCCGGTGGATCGATGTCGCGGGCATCCCGGTGCTCGCGCTGCGCGTGTCCTATGTGGGCGATCTCGGGTGGGAACTGCACGCGCCGTTCGAACACGGACAGGCGCTGTGGGACGCGATCGCCGAGGCCGGGCGGCCGCACGGGATCGTCCCCGCGGGCATCGGCGTCTACGGCACGACCGGCAGGCTCGAGAAGGGCTACCGGCTCATGGGCGCCGAGCTCGACGGCGAGTACGACCCCGTGGAGGCCGGACTCGCGCTGCCCAAGGTCAAGGCCGCGGACTTCGTCGGCAAGGACGCCTACCTGGCCGCACGTGAGGGCACGCCCGCGGCGACGCTGTGCACTCTCACGCTGGGCACCCTCACGGTCGACGACCACACCGGCACGGACGGCATCGCACGGTATCCGCAGGGCGGCGAGCCGATCGTGACGACGGCCGGGGAGCGCATCGTGGACCGCAAGGGCCGCGGCTCGGTCGTCACGAGTGCGGGGCCCGCACCGTCGCTGGGCGCCCACCTGCTGATGGCGTACCTGCCGCCGGAATTCGCCGTCGAGGGAACGTCGCTGCAGGTGGAGTACATGGCCGAGCGGTATCCGGTCACGGTGGCACGGGCGGGCCGGACGCCGCTGTTCGACCCGGAGGACACGCGCATGAAGGCGTGAGGCGGCCGGACGACCGGAGCCGGGCCGCCGGAGGGAGGCGGACGTCGTGGACATCGTGGTCTGCATCAAACGGGTGCCCGCGTTCGGAGCGCAGGTACCGCTGACCGACGACGGGAGCGCCGTCGACACGCGGCACCTCGGCTTCACCATCGGGCCGCACGAGGAATGTGCGGTGGAGGAGGCCGTACGGCTCGTGTCGGCCCACGGCGGACGTGTCACCGTCCTGACGGTCGGACCCGAGGAGGCGGGCGAACAGCTCCGCTACGCGCTCGCGATGGGAGCGCACCGTGGCGTGCTCGTCGACACCGGCACGACCGATCTCGACCCGGAGGCCACCGCGACGGCCGTGCTCGCGGGACTGGCCGACGAACCGGAACCGGACCTGCTGCTCTTCGGCGACGCCTCGGCGGACGCGGGCCACGGCCAGGTCGCAATCCGGGTGGCCCTGGCACGCGGCCTGCCCGTCGTCGGCGGGATCACGGGCATGGACGCCGACGCCGGGGGAGGGTTGCGTGCGACCCGCGAGACCCCGGCAGGCACCGAGGTGTTCCGGGTGCCGATGCCTGCGGCCGTGACGGTCAAGGAGGGCCTGAACCTGCCGCGGTATCCGACCCTGCCGGGGCGGCTGAAGGCGAAGAAGGCGGAGCTGCGGACGGTCTCGTGTGCCCCGGAGCCGGGCGGCCTGCGCACCGTCGGACTGCGCAGGCCCGCCGACGACCGTGCCGGAGCGGTTCCATTGGGCCGCGGCGCCGCCGCGGCGCCCGCTGTGGTCGACATCCTGGCCGAGCTGGGGAAGGTGTGACGACGATGAAACTGGTCGTGGTGACCGACGCGACGGTGCCGGCCGAGCTGCCCGCGGTGGCGCGCTCGCTCGCGGGCAGGGACGAACCGGTCGAGGCGGTGACGTTCGGCGGAGCAGGGACCGAGACGGGCGACCTGGCCCGCGTACTCGGCGGCCACGGGGTCGGCAGGCTCCACGTCGCGCGGCACGCACTGCTCGACGACTACGCCCCCGAAGCGTGGGGGAACGCGTTGGCGGCGGTGATCGACCGGCTCGGACCGTCCGGTGTGCTCGCATCCGCGGGTGACCGCGGCGCCGAGGTCCTGGCACATGCGGCCGCGCGTGCGGACCTGCCGCTGGCGACCGACTGCGTACGCCTCGCGGGCGACGAGGACGGCACGTGGCACGTGACCCGTACCCGCAGCGGTGGCGTGCTGCTGGAGGACGCCGAACTGAGGGCGCCGGTGACGCTGGCGACGATCGCCCCGGCGGTCGAGGTTCCGCAGGTGCCGCTCCAGCCCGCGGGCGAGTGCGAGGTCGTCGAGTCCGCAGTGGACGTTCCGCCGGAACTCGCCCGGACCCGCGTGGTCGAGCACGTCGCGAGCGAGACCGGGTTGTCACTGGCGACGGCGCCGGTCGTGGTCTCCGGCGGCCGCGGTGTCGGCGGCGCGGAGGGGTTCGCCGTGCTGGAGGAACTCGCGGAGCGGCTCGGCGGCGTCGTCGGCTGTTCGCGGGTGGCCACGAACAACGGGTGGCGCCCGCACCGTGACCAGGTGGGTCTCACCGGCACGAAGATCGCTGCCGACCTCTACATCGCCTGCGGGATCAGCGGCGCCACCCAGCACTGGGTGGGGTGCATGGACTCGGCCGTGATCCTGGCGATCAACACCGACCCCGAGGCGCCGATGATGCAGCGCGCGACGTACGCGGTCGAGGGCGACGTCCACGAGGTGTTGCCCGCGGTGCTCGCCGAGATCCGCAGGCGCGCCGAGGAACCGGCCGTGGCCGAGTCGGTCGAGCGGCAGGTGTGATCCGCCGCACCCGCGGCCTGCGGTTCTCGGACGCCGCATGCGGGCGACGACCCGACGTTCGCCCCGGTCGAGTGGCGTTTCGGCACGCGGTGTGACCGATCTGCGGGGCATTCGCTCCGTCGGGGATCGCACTTTCGGGTCATGTACGATGGGCCGCACGCCGTAAGATACGAGCCGTATCTTACGGCGGGGTGGTGACCGAGGCGCCCGCCGACGTCGCCGGCCGGGGGATCCGCCGTGGCACACGCGTGGCCGAACCGCGCTGCCCGTGTCCGGAACCGCGCTGTGGCCGTGGCCCGTCCGCGGGAGTGCCGCGCCACGTCGGGTGTTCGTCCTCCGCGGCCGGTGTCCTCGCCGGCGCGGGTGTGCGGGAACACCCGCCCCGAACCGACCGCATGCGGCAGCAGCGGGCCGATTCGTGCCGACCCGTCCGGCAACGGAGCCGGTGATCGTGCGGCACGAGCCCCAGTCCGTCACGTATCCAGGAGCCGAAACCGCGCATGGCCAAACTACTTTTCCGCCTCGGCAGGACCGCGTACCGCCGGTGGCCGTTCTTCCTGATCGCCTGGCTCGTCGTGCTCGCGGGCGTGGGCACGTTCTCCGCCACGCAGTCCCAGCCGATGTCGGATCAGTTCACGATCCCCGGCATCGAGTCGGTCGAGGCGGCGGAGACGCTGCCGGAGATCATGGACGGCCAGTCCTCACCGATGGACGAGGCGAACGTGCAGGTCGTCGTGCAGGCGCCCGAGGGTGAACAACTGGCGGCGCCGCAGCACATGCAAGCCGTCAACGAGCTGATCGCCGACCTGCGCGGCATCGACACCGTGCCGCAGGGCGAGCAGGCGATCGTCGGCCCGGTCCAGGCGGACGCGGGCCTCGAGCAGCAGGCGCTCCAGCAGGCCCAGCAGCAGGCCGAGGCGCAGGGGCAGCCGTTCGACCGCGAGGCCGCGCTGCAGCAGGTCGAACCGCAGCTGGCCGCGTCGTCGCCGCTGTCGGAGGACGGGCGCACCGGCCTGGTCGACTTCGCCCTCGACGTCGAGCAGGTCACCGACGTCGAACCCGAAACCCAGCAGCGGATCCTCGACGTCGTCGAGCAGCACGCCGAATCCTCGGATCTCGCCATGGAGGTCCGCGGCTCGGGCATGCAGGTGATGGAGATCGGCGGCGCCACGGCCGAGATCATCGGCATCGTGATGGCGCTGATCATCCTCGCGCTGACGTTCGGTTCGCTCGTGTCGGCGGGTATGCCGGTCGTGACCGCGGGCATCGGCGTCGCGATGGGCACGATGGGCATCACGGCCATGACCGTGTTCACCGACATCTCGACGACCACGCCGATCCTGGCCACCATGATCGGGCTGGCCGTGGGCATCGACTACGCGCTGTTCATTCTCGCGCGCTACCGCAGCGAACTCGACC
Source organism: Prauserella aidingensis (assembly GCF_024171865.1). Taxonomy (GTDB): domain Bacteria; phylum Actinomycetota; class Actinomycetes; order Mycobacteriales; family Pseudonocardiaceae; genus Prauserella; species Prauserella aidingensis. The sequence goes on from NZ_JAMTCN010000001.1 coordinate 183,711, forward strand.
ACACCGACGACCGCTCCACCGCGCTCGGCATCGCCGTCGGCACCGCGGGCTCGGCCGTCGTGTTCGCGGGCCTCACGGTGATCATCGCGCTCGCCGCGCTGAGCGTCGTCGGCATCCCGTTCCTCACCACGATGGGCCTGGCCGCCGCGGCCACCGTGGCCATCGCGGTGCTCGTCGCGCTGACGCTGCTGCCGGCCGTGGTCGGCATGCTGAAGGGCAAGACGTTCGGGCTGACGTTCCGCAAGTACGACCCCAAGCGCGAGGACTCGGGCCTCGTGCTCAACAACGGGGTGCGCTGGTCGCGGTTCATCGGCAAGAAGCCGCTCGCCTGGACCCTGCTGGTCGTCGTCGCGCTCGGTGCGCTGGCGATCCCGTTCAAGGATCTGCGACTCGGCATGCCGAGCGACTCGACGGCCCCGTCCGACTCGTCGCGCAGGCAGGCCGCCGAGATGATCGGCGACGCCTTCGGTCCGGGCAAGCTCGACCCGCTGATGCTCGTCGTCGACGCGCGGGAGATCTCGGACGACCCGCAGGCCCAGCAGACCGCCTACCAGGAGGCCCAGCGGTGGGCCGCCGAACAGGACGGTGTTCGCCACATCGTGCCCGCGCCCGGGAACGACAAGGGCACGATGGTCATGCTGCAGCCCGAGTTCGGGCCCGACGACCCGCGTACCGCGCAGTTGCTGGAGAGCCTGCGCGCGGGCGAGGCCGGGTTCGAGGACCGCACCGGCGTGGACCTCGGCATCACCGGCACCGTCGCGATCATGGAGGACATCTCCCAGCAGCTCAACGACGCGCTCGTGCCGTACCTGGCCACCGTCGTCGGCCTGGCGTTCGTGCTGCTCGTGTTGGTGTTCCGCTCGCTGCTCGTGCCGTTGACCGCCACCCTCGGCTTCCTGCTGTCGGTGCTGGCCACGCTCGGCGTGACCGTGGCGCTGTTCCAGGAGGGCTGGTTCGGCATCTTCGAAGGCGGGCCGATCATCAGCTTCATGCCGATCATCCTGGTCGGCGTGGTGTTCGGATTGGCGATGGACTACCAGGTGTTCCTGGTGACCCGGATCCGCGAGGCGCATGTGCACGGGGCGTCGTACAAGGACGCCATCGTCGACGGCTTCCGCAACTCGGCCCGTGTCGTGACCGCCGCCGCGCTGATCATGACCTCGGTGTTCGCCGGCTTCATGCTCATGGACGACGTGATGATCAAGTCGATGGGCTTCGCGCTCGCCGTCGCGGTCGTGTTCGACGCGTTCGTGATCCGGATGCTGCTCATCCCGTCGCTGATGTACCTGATGAAGGACACGGCGTGGGCCATGCCGAAGTGGCTCGACAGGATCATCCCGAACGTCGACGTCGAAGGGGAGAAACTCGAGCGGCCCGGCGCCGCACGCGATCGCGCCGACGCGGAGCGCGAACCCGCGAACGTCTGACGCCGCGGTACGCAGAACAGGAGCCCCTCGGGCACGTCGGTGTCCGAGGGGCTCTTCCGTGTCCGGGGAGTAGCCGTATCGGGGGAGCGTCCGAGCCAAGGGATCAGACGCGGCGCGTCAGCAGGGGCAGGCAGATGCGATCGACGATGTCGGCCACGGCGGCCTCGTCGACGTGTCCGATGAAGAGCATCTCGTGGTGCCACAGCGCCAGCGGCAACATCGCGATCCGCTCCGGCAGGGGCTCCGGACCGAGCTCGCCGCGCGCGCGTGCCGCATCCAGCACCCGCTGCAGCGCCTGTTCCGCCGGGGCGGCGGCGAGCTCGGCCAACTGCGGCAGCAGGTCGTCGTCCACGTCGGCGATGAGCCGCCGCACGGTGGTGATGCCGATCTGCTCGAACCGTCTGCCGAGCGCGACGCCCAGCGCCATCAGATCGGAGCGGAGATCGCCCGCACTGTCCGAGGGCAGATCGGCGGGCGCACGCCGGATGAGTGCGTCCAGAACCATCTGCGCCCGCGTCGCGTACCGGCGGTAGATCACCGGCTTGCTCGTGTGCGCGCGGTGCGCGACGCCGTCGAAGGTGAGGCCTGCGTACCCGCGGTCGGCCAGTTCGCACAGCACGGCGTCGAGAATCGCCTCCCGCAGCTCCTCACCGCTGCGGCGGGTCGCGCGCGCCGGATCGCTGTGCTCACTCATGCCGACCCTGCACTGTACCGGGCCGCGGGCCGTGCGCGCCCCGGACGGCCCGGCGGGGCGTTGTGGCCTCCCCACCGGGCCGTCCGGGACCGCCCGGTGACGCTCACATCCGCGTCTCGCCGTCCCGGATGGCCTCGCGAATGCGCGTGTAGGTGCCGCAACGGCAGATGTTGCGGATGCCGTCGAGGTCGGCGTCGGTGATCGTCCTGCCCTCGTCGCGGACCTTCCGCACCAGCGCGACCGCGGCCATGATCTGGCCCGGCTGGCAGTAGCCGCACTGGACGACGTCCCGCTCGAGCCACGCCTCCTGCATCGGGTGCAGGCCGTGCGGCCCGCGGGCGTCCTCGGCGGTCTGCGCAGGCAGACCCTCGATGGTGGTCACCTCGTCGTCGGCGGACAGCTCGCCGACCGGTACGGCGCACGGGTTGAACGCCTTGCCGTTGATGTGCGACGTGCACGCCTTGCAGACGTTGATGCCGCAGCCGTACTTCGGGCCGGTGACGCCGAGCAGGTCGCGCAGCACCCACAGCACACGCACGTCGTCTTCGACGTCGACCGTCACCCGCTCACCGTTGACGACGAAAGTCTGTTCAGGCATCTGGGGTCTCCGTGTTTCCCATCGGTACTGGAAGGAAGGTGGTGGTCAGTAGGTGTGGTCGAGACCGTCGGTCGGCGACTGCGGCACAGGCGGGCTGTACGGCTTAGGCTCGAACGACAACGTCCGGTGGTTGATCGGGAACTCCGTCGGCATCGCGGCGGTGGCGCGGGCGTAGGCGCACGCGGCCGCGGCGGCCGACGCGGCGACGCCCGCCTCGCCGACCCCGCCCGGCGGTTCGGTGGATTCGAGCACGACGACGTCGAGTTCGGGCGGGGTGTTCCACTGCCGGGTGTAGAAGTAGTTGTCCCAGCTGGCTTCCTGGAAGTGGCCGTCGCGCAGATGGAGGCTGCTGGTCAGGGTCATCGCGATGCCGTCGTTGACGCAGCCCTGCATCTGCGCCTCGACCCCGCGCGGGTTGATCACCCTGCCGCAGTCGATCACCATCGTCGCCTTCGTGACGCGCGGTCCGGTCACGGCGTTGCGGACCTTGCGGCCCACCGTCTCCGGGCGGCAGTCGATCTCCATGATGCAGGCGGTGACGCCCTTGTACTCGACGTGCACGCCGATGCCCTGCGCCATGCCTTCCGGCAGCTCCTTGCCCCACTCGGCCTTCTCGGCCGCCGTCTCGAGCGCGGTGCGGAGTCGGCCGTTGCGCAGGTGCGCGAGCCGGAACTCGAGCGGGTCGGTGCCCATGCGCTGCGCGAGCTGGTCGACGATCAGTTCGTTCGCCGTGCGGACGTCGGGGGAGTAGATGTTGCGCATCGAACTGGTGTTGAACCGCGTGTCGGTCTCGACCAGCGACTGGCCGACGGCGCCGAAGTCGTACGGCAGGATCGTCGTCAGCTGGAAGATCACCTGGGCGAACGGCATGTTGCCCAGGCCCGCGGGCAGGTCGGCCGCCTTGGCGGTGATGATGTCGCCGAGACCGTGCCGGAAGTCGGTCTCGATACTGGTGTGCGCCTGCTGGAAGCCGAGCACGGTGTCACCCGCGTAGCAGGCGCGGATCCGGGATGTGGCGAGCGGGTGGGTCCGGCCGACCCGGGCGTCGTCGGCGCGGTGCCACATGAGTTTGACGGGCACGCCCATGGCCTGGCTGATCCGCGCCGCTTCGATCGCCGGTTCGTCGAACAGCCGCCTGCCGAACGAGCCGCCACCCTGGACCACGTGGACCGTCACGTTGTTGAGGGGAATGCCGACGGCCTCGGCGATGCGGCCCTGGGCGACGTTCGGGTTCTTCAGGCTCGCCCAGATCTCGGCGCGGCCGTCGCGCACGTCGGCGACCGCACTGTTGGTGTCCATGGCGGAGTTGCTGCGGAACCAGAACGTGAAATCGCCCGAGACGGTCTCGCCCGCGGGAAGTTCGGGCGCGGGTGCCTCGGCGGCGCGGACACCGGCGAGCGCGTCCTCGTCGGACATGCCGGCGACCGGCCCGTCGTTCCAGGACACGTCGAGCGCGCGGACCGCGTCGATGCACTGGCCGAACGTCGAGGCCCGCACCGCGACGCCGGTCGGGACGATGGCCACGTGCGTGACCCCCGGCATGTTGCGGACCTCGTCCGCGTTGTTCACCGCGTTCGGCGTGCCGTTGAGCGTCGGGGCTCGGCACACCATGGTCGGCAGCGCGTCGGCGACGTCGAGGTCGGTGGCGAACTGCTTGGTTCCGGTCACGGCGTCGAGCGCGTCGATGCGGTTGACCGGCGTCCCGACGATGCCGTGGGAGTTCTCGTCCTTGAGTTCCACCTCGACCGTTTCGGGCTGCTCGTTCGCCGCGAGGGCGGAGAGCCTGCCGTAATCCACGCGCCTGCCGTCCGGCGCCACGATGTGACCGAGGTGCGAGGTCAGCTTGTTCGCGCTGTCGCCGAGCACGGTCGCCGCGGCCTGCAGCAGTGCGCCCTTCGCGACCGCGGCGGCCACGCGGATCGGCGTGTACATCGCGTGGATCGTGTTCGACCCGCCGGTGATCTGGTTGAACAGCAACTCGGGCCTGGCGGGCGCCAGCGTCACGTGGACCTTGTCGACGGGCAGGTCGAGCTCTTCGGCGATGAGCATCGCGGCAGCCGTCGTGATGCCCTGGCCGACCTCGGTGCGGGGCAGTTCGAACGAGGCCGTGCCGTCGTCGTTGATCGTGACGGTGATCAGCTGCGACGTCGGGGCGGCGGCGAGGGTGAGCAGGTCGCTGAGATCGGCGATCTCCGCGGGCTGGGGGAGGGTCGGCAGTTCGCCGGCGTCGGCCGTGGCGCCCCGGCCGACCATTCCGAGATCGGCGGCGGCGACGACGGTCGCACCGCCGAGCAGATACCCGATGAACTTGCGTCGGTTGACCGTGTGCGGGCCGTCCGTGGTGGTCACGAGGCACGCTCCTTTGCGTGGTTTCGTGCGGCGGAGCGGTGGGTACGGGAACCGGACGCGGCGCGTGTCGGGCGCCGTCCCGTGATCCACCGTTCGTGGTACGCCTGTGTACCGGAGCGGGACGGTACACAGGCGTACCATCGAGGGGCAATGACCGTCATCCGTTAGGGGACATGAACTGTCGTCCAGCAGCGCGGCCCCCGGCGACGCGGCCGCAGTCAACGCGCCCGCACCGGGATCCGCGACATCGACCTCCGCGACGCCGACCTCTGCGACGCCGACCTCCGCGGCCACCGACGGGGCGCGGGGAACCCGCGGCGCCGGTGAGCGGCGCTCCGGTCCCGCGGACTTCCGCAGGCGGCTCCTCGACGGACTGGCGGCCGAGCTCGCGGACGGCAGTTACCGCAGTGCCACGGTCGCCGGCATCGTGCGCCGCGCCCGGACGTCGCGCCGCACCTTCTACCAGCACTTCGCCGACCGCGACGAGTGTTTCGTGACGCTCATGGCCGAGACCACGGGCGAGATGGTCCGCCACGTCGCCGAGGCCGTCGACGAGACCGCGCCGTGGTCCGAGCAGGTGCGCAGCGCCGTCGAAGCGTGGTTCACCTATGCCGAGGCCGAACCTGCGATCGTCGTCAGCTGGATCAGGGACGTGCCCGCGCTCGGAGACAAGGCGCGCCAGCTGCAGCGGATGCAGCTCGACGGATTCGTGACGCTGGCGCAGCGGCTCGGGCAGCGTGCGCAGCTCCGCGGCGCGGGCACGCCCGTGCCGCGGGAGAGTGTGATCATCCTGCTCGGCGGGCTGCGGGAACTCGTGGCGACCACCGTCGAGGACAGCGGGAGCCTCGACGCCGTGGTCGACTCCGCCGTCCACGCGGCCGTGTCGTTGCTGACTCCCCGGTGACGCCTCGTCGCGCCGGCGGCACGATGACGGCCGGAGGCGGCACGACGACGTCCGCACCATGACGCCCGTCAGGGGACACCCCGCGACGCAGACGACGAGAGGATCCGCATGCCCGGCACACAGACACCGCTCGGCCTGTTCGGCACCGAGGACCTGATCGGCGAGGACGACAGGGCCATCCGCGACACGGTGCGGGCGTTCACCGCGGATCGGATCCGCCCGCACCTGGCGGACTGGTTCGACGAGGCGTCGATCCCGGCGCGCGAGCTGGCCCGTGAACTCGGCGACCTGGGTGTGCTGGGGATGCACCTGGAGGGCTACGGCTGCGCGGGCACCACCGCCACCGCCTACGGACTGGCGTGCATGGAGCTCGAGGCGGCCGATTCGGGTCTGCGGAGCCTCGTGTCGGTGCAGGGGTCGCTGGCCATGTTCGCGATCCGGCGCTGGGGCTCGGAGGAGCAGAAGCAGGAGTGGCTGCCGCGCATGGCCGCGGGGGAGGCGATCGGCTGCTTCGGCCTCACCGAGCCGGACTTCGGGTCCAACCCGGGCGACATGCGCACGTACGCGCGGCGCGACGGGGACGACTGGGTGCTCAACGGCACCAAGATGTGGATCACCAATGGTTCGGTGGCCGACGTCGCCGTCGTGTGGGCCCAGACCGAGGACAAGATCCGCGGCTTCGTCGTCCCCACGGATTCGCCAGGGTTCTCCGCTCCGGAGATCACGAAGAAGCTGTCGCTGCGCGCCTCGGTGACCAGCGAGCTCGTGCTCGACGACGTCCGGCTTCCCGCGTCGGCGATGCTGCCCGAGGCGCGCGGGCTGTCGGGGCCGCTGTCGTGCCTGAACGAGGCCCGCTACGGGATCGTGTTCGGCGCGCTCGGCGCGGCCAGGGACTGTCTCGAGACGGCGATCGCCTACGCGCAGGAACGCGACATCTTCGGCAAGCCCCTGGCCTCGTACCAGGCCACGCAGCTGAAACTCGCCGACATGAGCCTCGAACTCGGCAAGGGCATGCTGCTGGCGCTGCACCTCGGCAGGCTCAAGGACGCGGGAACGCTCACGTCCGAGCAGGTCAGCACCGGCAAGCTGAACAACGTGCGCGAGGCGATCGCCATCGCGCGCGAATGCCGAACGATCCTCGGCGCCAACGGCATCAGCCTCGAATATCCCGTGCTGCGGCACGCCAACAACCTCGAATCGGTTCTGACCTACGAAGGCACCTCGGAGGTGCACCAGCTCGTCATCGGACAGACGCTGACGGGGCAGTCGGCCTTCCGGTGACGAGGCGGGCCCGCGGGTGAGCCGGAACCGCGTGTGAGCGAGGTCTCGACCATCGCAGGCGCCGCAGGCGGGCGCCGGTCGGCGGGGCGCGCCGCGGGCCGGGCGGTGCCGGCGGTCCACGCGGCGGTGGCCCGAGCGGGGATAGGGTGGCGGTGCTGGTGGTTCACCCGCGCGGCCCGACCGGGCCCACGGGTGAGGCAAGAGGGAACCCGGTGCGAATCCGGGACTGCCCCGCAGCGGTGAGCGGGAACGACCGCCGTCAACGGCACTGGACCGTGAGTCCGGGAAGCGACGGCCAGTAGGAACCCCCGGCCACGGCCGGGATCGCCCGCGAGTCCGAAGACCTGCCACCGGCGCGCGCACCACCCGGTGCGCGCGGGTCCGAGGTCTCGCGGGTGGACCGGGCGGACGGGCCGGGCGGCTGCCCGGCCGGACTGCGCAGCTCCCTCGAGACCGTCGGCGCCCGTGTCGACGAGCTCGCGAGGAGAGAGCATTGACCGGCAGTATCGGTTCCACCGTCCTGGGATATCCCCGCATCGGCCCCGGCAGGCAGTTGCCGCGGGCACTCGAACGCTACTGGACCCACCGCACCGGCGAGTCCGAACTCCGCGCCGTCGCCCGGGAACTGCGGGCTCGCACGTGGCGGGAGTTGTCCGCCGCGGGGCTCGACTCCGTGCCGGGCGGTACGTTCTCGTACTACGACCACGTGCTCGACACCGCCGTGATGGCGGGCGCGGTGCCGGACCGGTTCCGCGCACTGGGACTCGGCCCGCTGGACACCTACTTCGCCATGGCGCGAGGGACCGACGCGGTGGCGCCGCTGGCCACGGCACCGTGGTTCGGCACGCGGTACCACCACGTCGTGCCGGAGATCGGCCCCGAGACCCCGCTCACGGTCGCCGACAACACGCCGGTGCGGGACTTCCTCGAGGCGCTACGGCTGGGTGTGACCACCCGTCCGGTGCTGCTCGGCCCCGTGACGTTCCTGCTGTCGTGTGCCCCGGCACCGGGTTCGCCCGCGGGGTTTCGCCCCCTGGACCGACTCGGTGACCTGCTCGGCGTCTACGCCGTGATGCTCCGCGAACTGCACGCGGCCGGAGCGGAGTGGGTGCAGCTCGACGAACCCGCGTTCGCCACCGACCGGACCGGGGCCGAGTGCGACGCGTTGCGCGACGCCTACGACGTCCTCGGCGCGCGGGACCGCAGGCCCGCGATGCTGACCGCCGTGCCGTACGGCGACCCCCGCGAGGCGTTCGGCGCACTGGCCGCCACCCCGGTCGAGGGCATCGCGGTCGACCTCGTCTCGGAGACGTCCACGGCGAACACGGTCGTCGGCACACCGGGACTGTCGGACAAGACGCTCGTCGCCGGCCTGGTCGACGGGCGCAACGTGTGGCGCACCGACCTCGACACGGCGTTGGTCACGGCGGCCACACTGCTCGGCTCGGCACGGGAGGTCGCGGTGGGCACGTCCTGTTCGCTGCTGCACGTGCCCCACGACGTGGACCTGGAGCCGGCGTTGGACCCGCAGGTCGCGCCGTTGCTCGCGTTCGCCCGACAGAAGGTGCGGGAGGTCGTGACCCTCGGTGCGGCCCTACGCCGCGGTCCGGACGTCGTGGCACGGGAGTTGACCCGCGGACGCGAGGTCCTCGCCGCGCGACGGGCGTCACCGCCGACCGACCGCGGTGTGCGGGCCCGGCTGGCCACGTTGCGGCCCGCGCATCTGCGGCGGCCCGCGTACGCCACCCGGCGGGCCGCACAGGAGCGGACCGGACGGTCACCGGAGGAGCCGATCGACCCGCTGCTCGATACGGTCCACGAGTGGGCCGGCACGGGCGTGATCGACGACGAACGCTACCGGGAGCGGATGCGTGCGGGGGTGGAGGACGTCGTGCGCCTGCAGGAGGCGCTCGGGCCGCAGGCCGCGGAGCTCGCCGCGCCGTCGGTGGCCGAGCGGCGCGACGACGGACTCGTGCGCTTCGTCGCGGGTCTGTTGGAGGGCGTGGTGTCGACCCGGCACGGCTGGGTGCAGCACGGCGGCGCCCACTGTGTCCGGCCGCCGATCGTGGTGGGGGACGTGAGCAGGCCGGCCCCGATGACGGTCGAGTGGGTCACCGGGGCCCAGCGGCTCACCACCTCCGCGGTGAAGGCCGTGCTGCCCGGACCTGCGACGATGCTCGCCTGCGCGTTCCCGCGCGACGACGTCCCCGCGGTCGACACGGCGGCGCAGCTGGCACTCGCCCTGCGCGACGAGGTGCGAGACCTCGAGGCGGCGGGGATCCGCGAGATCCAGGTGGACGAGCGCGCGTGGTGGCGGCGACTGCCGCTGCGGGAACGCGCCCGGCGCGACCATCTGACGTGGGCCGCCGAGGCGTACCGCGTGGCGACCTCGGGCGTGGCTGTGTCGACGCGGATCCGCACGGACCTGGGCGATACGGGTCTCGACGAGACGCTCGAGGCGACCGCCGCGCTCGACGCCGACGTGACGAGCGGCGCCGGGACGGCAGGCGTGACCCGCACCCACGCCGACGTTCTGGAGATGTGGCGCAACGCCGTGTCGGACCCGGAGTCGGCGGACCGGCCGTCGTCGTAGCCCGGGCGGGCGTCCGGTTGCCGGCCTCGCGTGGGTGGCCGGACGTCCGCCGCTGCGGCCGTGTCCTCGGCCGTCAGCCGGGCGTGCTGCGGCGTGCGGTCGCCACGGTGGTGAGCACCGCGGCGAGCGCGAGCGCGACGACGATGCCCTGCACGGCCGGGATACCCACGTCGAGCAACGAGCCGCCCAGCGCCACCAGGGTGCCCCCGAGGTAGGCGAGCACGCCCGGCCACACGACGAGCGGCACGTCGTCGACCGCGGTACCGGGATCGCGCCGCTTCCACGAGAAGAGGAACGTGCCGATCAGTACCCCGCCCAGCGGCGGGACGAACACGCCGAGCAGCGTGAGGAACGACGTGATCGCCTCGTCGATTCCGGTCAAGGCCATGACGATGCCGACGGCGACGCCGCCCACGATGAACGGCCGCTTGTCGGGTTTGCCGAACAGTTCCGCACCCGCGACGCCGAACGCGTACGCGGTGTTGTCGTTGGTGGTCCAGAGGTTCGCGATGATGAGCAGCACCGCCAGGCCGGTCGAGCCCAGCCCGAGGAGCACGTTCGCGAAGTCCGGTTCGCCGTACCCGATGGCCCCGAGCCCGCCGAAGGCGAGGAGTCCGAACTGGACCAGCAGCATCGTCGCGGCGGTCATCGCGAATGCGAGCGTGCTGCCGGGGGCGAACCGCGTCCAGTTGCCGATCTGTGAGCCACCGCTGACGAACGTGCCGATCATCATCGTCAGCGCCGCGCCCGCGCTCATCGCACCCGTGCCCTCGTAGGCGAGCACCGCGTCCCATCCGCCCGCTTCGTCGACCGCGGAGACCGCGATCCACAGGCACAGCGCCGTCATGAGCGGCACCGACAGCCACGACAGCAGTTCGATGCCGCGGAATCCGGTGTAGGCCGTCACGGCCATCGCGATGCCGCCGACGAGCACGAGCGGCCACGTCACCGACAGGCCGAACGCGCCACCGAGCAGTGTCGCGAGTACCCCGACCGTGATGCCGTACCACCCGACCTGCGTGCCGCCGAGGAGCATGGACGCCCACTTGCCGCCGATCCGGCCCAGCGCGAGCCGCGCCAGCAGGACGGTCGTCAGGCCCGTGCGGGCGGCGGCGAGGCCGAGGGTCGCGATGTAGCAGGCGAGCACGAGCGCGGACACGAGCGCGAGCACGACGAACGTCGAGAACGGGAACGCTCCCGCCACCTGGCCGCCCGTCGCCATCGTCGGCGTGAAGAACCCGAAACCGGCGATCACCACCGCCAGCGAGGCGACGCCCTTCCTGGCGTGGGCGGGGACTCGCCCGAGCGGGTGGTCGCGGTCGACCGGCGTCGCGGTGGCCGGGGCCGGGTCCGCAGCGCCGGGTTCGGGCGGTGTCTGAGACGTCGTCACGGAGCACCTCTCGGGAGGGGACGGGGAGAGGGGAGCGCCACTCCACGGCGACGGGGAGGGTACGTGCGCCGGAGGCGGACGTTAACCCGAGAGCGTAACCGCCGTGTTTCCGGCGTCGGGCAGTGCTGTTGCGGGTCCGCTCGTCTCGGCACCGGGTCCGTGCTCGGTCGTTCGGGGGTGACCGAGCACGGACGTACGCCGGTGCCCGGCCCTGCGCCTGTCGGGCGCGGGGCCGGGCACCGGGGGAGCGGGGAGTGCGGGTGCCGGCCTCAGCGCCGCGAACGGGCGGGCGCGCGGGTGAGCGTCAGCACGATCAGGCCCAGCACGATCAACGCCGCGGCGAACACGATCATCCGGGGCAGGTCCTGCGCCGCGCCGGTCTCGGCGAGCTCGTCCGGACCACCGTCCTGTGCGGTCACGTCGCCGCCCGACTTCTGCTGCGGCTGCTGGTGCGGTTGCGGCGACTGCTGCGGAGCCTGTTCGGCGGCCCGCTTCGGCTCCTCGTGCACCGCGAGCCGGTCGGTGCCGTCCGATTCGGACGCGGCGTCGTCTCCGGATGCGGCCTCGTTCTCGGATGCCGGGTCGTTCTCGGTGCCGTCCTGGCCGCCGCCGTCGCCGTTGCCCGCGACGGCATTCGGCTGGTGCGTGGCCGTGCCGTCGTCCCCGGCCTCGGCATCGTCGGTGTCGTTGCCGCGTCCCTGGTCGCCTCCGTCGTCCTCGGCCTGCGGATCGGCCGGCTCCTCGCGGCCCGCCGAGTCGTCCTCGGCCGGGGCGTTCGGGCTGTCGGCCTGCTCCGACTCGGGAGTGGACGGTTCCGGGGCCGCGTCGGACTCGGGTTGCGGCGAGGGCTTCGGGCTGGGCTCCGGTTTCGGAGACGGTTCGGGTTCGGGCTCCGGTTCGGGCTCCGGCTTGGGCTCCGGCTCCGGCTCCGGTTTCGGTTCGGGCTCGGGCTCGGGCTCGGGCGAACGGTCCGCTTCGCCGGCCGCGAGCCGCTTGAGCTGGTCCATCGAGCCGTTGAACGTGTTCTGGTCGCCGGGCATCGGACCGTGGTCGTTGTACTGCCAGATCGTGTAGTGCCCCCAGCCGTTGGGCAGCTCGCCGACGCGCTCGTTGTAGCGGGCGATGAACAGCGGATGGTCGCTGCCGAAGCGGCCGGTGTTGCCTGTGCAGGTCTTCCACCAGCTCGTGGTCGTGTAGATCATCGGCCACCGGCCGGTCTTGGCGTGGATCCGCTCGGAGAAGTTCTCGATCCACCGGACCATGCTGCCGTGCGACCGGCCGTAGCAGGGGTCGCTGCCGTACGGGTTGTACTCCATGTCCAACAGTGGCGGCAGCGTCTTGCCGTCGGCCGACCAGCCGCCGCCGTTGGCGACGAAGTAGTCGGCCTGGGGCGCGGCGGCACCGACGTCCGGGCGCGCGAAGTGGTAGGCGCCGCGGATCATGCCGACGTCGTAGGCGCCGTTGTACTGCTGGGCGAAGTACGGGTTGATGAACCCGGTTCCTTCGGTGGCCTTGATGTAGGCGAACCGCGCGCCGGTGTTCCACGCGTGCTTCCAGTTCACGTTCTGCTGGTGCCCCGAGACGTCGATCCCGGGCACGCTCTCGGGCGCGGCGGCGGCCCGCGAGCCGCTCAGCAGCGTCAGGGAACCGAGCAGCATCGCCCCCAGCGCGGCCAGGGTCAACGAGATCCGCGAGGCGGTGCGCAGGCCGTTCGCCGGCATCGTGTTCCTCCCACGCCGCGCGCGGGCGGGCCCGGGCGCGGTATTCGGTTCGGACCGCTCTCGACATACGCGCGGCCCTGGTCTGCACAAGCGCCCCCAGGATCGGTTCACCTGGTGCCGGTGTAAACATGTGGGTCGGGTGTGGCGCATGTGACTTCTGAGGTTTACGCAGGTCAGGTGACATCCGGCGACGTCGCAGTGCAGCCGAAGTCACCTCCGTGGGGGACGCCTACGAGGGGATGGTCTGTCGTCTCGTCGGCGGTACGGGCCGGGCCGTTCCGCGGGACGGTTCTGACGGATTCGTGACATCCGGACCGGCGTGGGCGCATCGCCGGGCGGGCGCTCCTACGGTGGCGGCATGCGTGTTCTCATCACCGGTGGCGCAGGCTTCGTCGGATCGCACGTGGCGGACGTCCTGACCGAGCGTGGCCACGAGGTCCGGCTGCTCGACGCGCTCGTCGACACGGCCCACGGCGGTGACGAGCCGCCCGCCTGGGTGCGCGGGTACGACACGATGCTGGGCGACGTGCGCTCGGCAGAGGTGCTCGACTCCGTGTTGTCCGATGTGGATGTCGTGTGCCACCAGGCCGCCGTCGTCGGGCACGGGCTCGATCCGTCGGACGCGCCCCGCTACACCGGGCACAACGACCACGGCACCGCGGTCCTGCTGGCCGCGATGTACCGGGCCGGGGTTCGGCGGCTGGTGCTGGCGTCGTCGATGGTGGTCTACGGCGAGGGCCGGTACCGCTGTCCGGACCACGGCCCGACGCCGCCGGGGCCGCGGGACGCCGAGGCGGTCGCCGCGGGCCGGTTCGAACCGCCGTGCCCCCGATGCGGCGCCGACCTCGCACCCCTGCTCGTGCCGGAGGACGCCGCGCTGGACCCGCGCAGCGTGTACGCGGCGTCCAAGGTGGCGCAGGAACACCTCGCGAGCGCGTGGGCCCGGCAGACCGGCGGCGACGTGTGGGCGTTGCGGTACCACAACGTGTACGGCCCCAGGATGCCGCGCGACACCCCGTACGCGGGCGTGGCGTCGCTGTTCCGGTCCTGGCTCGAACGGGGCGAGGCTCCCGTGGTGCTGGAGGACGGCGCGCAGCGGCGGGACTTCGTCCACGTGCGGGACGTGGCGCTCGCCAACGCGCTCGCGGTGGAACGGCCGGCCGCGGCGGGCCTCACCCCGGTGAACGTGTGTTCCGGCGAACCGCACACGGTGGGCGAGCTCGCGGCGGAGCTTGCTCACGTCATGGGCGGTCCGGAGCCGCGGATCGCGGGCGGGGCGCGGCCCGGCGACGTGCGGCACGTCGTCGCGGACCCGGCGCGGGCGGAGGAACTGCTCGGCTTCGCCGCGGCCGTGTCGTTCGCGTCCGGCGTGGCGGCGTTCGCCACGGATCCGCTCCGCGCGCCGGCGGACCTTGGCCGGTCCGCGCCGCGGCGGTGAGCGGGTGCGGCTCAGGTCGCGAGCGGCAGCCGGATCTCGAACCGGCAGCCCGGACCGTGGTTGCGTACGTCGATGCGGCCGGAGTGTGCTTCCACCAGCCCCTTCGCGATGGCGAGCCCGAGTCCGGCTCCTGCGGGCTGGTCCCCGGACTCCGGCGTGCGCGCGGTGGTGCCGCGGTAGGCCACGTCGAACACCTTCGGCAGGTCGGCTTCGGTGATGCCGCCGCAGGCGTCGTCGATGGCCAGCACGCCGTGCCTCTCGTCGACACCGGCGTGCACGACGACGGTGCCGTCGTGCGGGGTGTGGCGGATGGCGTTGGACAGCAGGTTGCGCACGACACGGCCCAGTTCGGAATCGCTGCCGAGCACGACCGGCCAGACCGGCGCGTCGGTGTGGACCCGGATCCGTTTCCGCCGGGCGACCGGCCCCTCCGCGGCGAGTGCGTCCCCGACGACGTCGTGCAGCGGTACCGCCGCGAACGTGAGCCGGAGCGCGCCTGCCGTGATCCGGGACAGTTCGAACAGGTCGTCGACCATGCCGGACAGTGGGCTGCGCAGGTCGTGACTGATCCACGCCACCAGCTCGCGGCGCGACTCCTCCGCGGCGCGTTCCCGGCGGCGGGCCTCGCGTTCCCACACGCTGCGCCGGGCGATGAGGCGTCCGAACAGGACGGCCAGGGGCACGGTCACCAGCGCCACCAACAGGCAGACGAGCCACATCGTGGCGAGGGTGGCGTCGAACATGAAGCCGCTGACGCCGAGCACACCCGCGAACATGGCCGACACCGGGATCAGCACCAGCACGGTCATCGTCGTCGCCAGCGCGCGGCGGCGCACGGCGCGGAGCACGAGCGCGCCCGCGAGGACCACGGGAACCACCAGCGCGAGCGCCACCGGCAGGATGTGGAGCGCGTGCTCCAGCATCGCCGCGAAGGACTCGTCCGCCGTGATCATGCGCCGAGGCCCGCGTCGTAGCGGTAGCCGACGCCCCACACGGTGGCGATCCGGGCGGGTTCGGCGGGGACCCGCTCGATCTTCTCCCGCAGCCGTCGCACGTGGACGGTCACAGTCGACTGATCGCCGAAGTCCCAGCCCCACACCCGTTCCAGGAGCTGCTGCCTGGTGAACGCGGTGCCCGGGTGGGTGAGGAAGAACCACAGCAGGTCGAACTCCCGCGTGGTCAGCGCGAGCCCGGTGCCGCGCAGCGTGGCGGTGCGGGCGGCCGGGTCGAGCGTCAGCGGTCCGTCGGTGACCACGGACGCGGACCCGTCGGCGTCGGCCTGCGGCGCCGCCCGCCGCAGCACCGACGCCACGCGCAGCGCGAGCTCGCGCGGGCTGAACGGCTTCGTCACGTAGTCGTCCGCGCCGAGTTGCAGCCCCGCGATGCGGTTCTCCTCCTCGCCGAGAGCGGTGAGCATGACGACGGGCACGTCGGAGGCCTCGCCGCCCGCGCGGATGCGGCGGCACACCTCGAGCCCGTCGAGGTCCGGCAGCATCAGGTCGAGCACGACGAGGTCGGCAGGCCGCTCCCGGTGGGCTCGCAGCGCCTCGCTCCCCGTGCCCACCTGAGTGACGGTGTAACCGGCCAGTTCGAGATACCGGCGAACCACGTCGCGGACGGTCTCGTCGTCGTCGACCACGAGCACCGTGCCCGCGGCCCCTGCCGGCGAACCGGCGTCTGCCGGGCAGCTCCTGGTGGTGGTCATGGCACTCCTCGGTCGGGTCACGCGCGGCGGCGTCACCAGTTCGTCAGGAACAGATGATTCACCGCGAGTGCGGTCGCGGCCTGCACCGTCAGCCACCAGCGTGCGCTGCGCGCCGGGAGGAACGCCGCGGCGGCGAGCAGCCAGACGGCGAAGGGCAGCCAGATCCGTTCGACCTCGGCCTTGGACAGCCCCGACAGGTCGGCCACCACCACGGTCACGACCGCGCCGGCGACCACGGCGACGAGCCGGGGTGCGGTGCGCACGGCACCCGCGGCCCGGCGGAGCGCCGGTCCGACCGCGGGTCCGGTGGCGAGCGCGAGACAGCCCAGGTTGGCCCACACCCAGAACGAGTACGGCCGGTCCGCGGCGATGCCCTCGTAGTACCGGTCGACGACGGCATGGTAGCCGTCCAGCCACCAGAATCCGGCGAGCGCGAACACCCCGACGACGGCGAGCGCGGCGGCCACGGCCAGGCCGAGCGCCCGCCACGCGCGGGTCGCGACCACGACGGCCAGTGCGACGGCCCCCAGGGTGATCAGCCCGTACGAGAGGAAGATGCCGAAACCGAGGATCGCGCCCGCGGGCACGGCCCACGCCGTGTGGCGCACCGCGGCGAGCGCCAGCAGCGCGATTCCGGTGGCGGTCGCACCGGCGAACAGGGCATCGGCCGACACCCCGAGCCACACCGCGCCGGGCAGCAGCACCAGGAGGGGGAGGGCGACGCGGGCGCGGTCGGGATGGCCGAGCAGCGATACCGTCGCGGGGACGGCCACCGCCACGAGCGCACCCGCCAGCACGCACACGGTGGACGCGGCGACACCGCCGCCGAGTCCGATGCGGTCGAGCCAGACGAACACCAGTGTGGCGCCGGGTGGGTGCCCTGCCACGTGCACCGTCCACGAGTCCGGTTGGCCGTGGGCGATGCGGTCGGTGAACCCGGCGAGCATCGCGGGGATGTCGGTGATTCCGGGGACTTCGGCGAGGTACTCGGTGCCGGGCGTGAGCCGCTTCGCGAAGCCCGTCCGCCAGCCGTCCACGAGCGCGAGCGACGTGATCCAGCCGACCGATACGACGTACCCGAGCAGCAGCGCTCGCCGCCACGGCAGCCTGGCGGCGAGCGAGGGGCCGTAGAGGACGGCGAGGAGCGCCAGCAGGACGGCGGGGATCGTGCCCGGTCCGGTGTGCACGTACGGCGTGCCGATGATCGGCCACTCGCCGAAGTTCTCCGGCGCGCCCTTGAACGAGCTCGGTCCGAGCTGCCGTGCCGGGTTCCACCAGAGCGTGCCCACTACCGACACCCCGACCAGCGCGACGACGGCCGCGGCGGCGACGAGGTCGGCGGGTGGCACGGCCCGGCTCCGAGTGGGGGAGCCGGGCCCCTCGGCACGCGGGTCGGCGGTCATCGCCGTCGAATCTAACGGTGCGGACGCGGGCGGCCCAGTCGGCGTGGCGGGACGTCAGGACTTCGTAAGACGTCGGTCCGGCCGTGGACACGTCAGCCTTTCGTAAGCCGCCGCGTGGTTCTCACATGCCGCCCGGGCGGCCTAGCGTCGCAGAGGTGGACGACGACAGAGGTGAGACCGGCGCGCGGGGCCCGGCCGGCCCCGCGGACGCCGGCGACGGAGGTGACCGGCGCGGCGACCGGTCCGGGACCGTGGACGTGGTGCTGCCGTGCCTGAACGAGGCTGCGGCGTTGCCGCAGGTGCTGGCCCGCCTGCCTGCCGGCTACCGCGCGCTCGTGGTGGACAACGGCTCCACCGACGACTCGGCGTCGGTGGCCCGCGACCACGGCGCGACCGTCGTCACCGAGACCCGGCCCGGCTACGGCGCGGCTGTCCACACCGGACTTCTGGCGGCATCGGCGGACATCGTGTGCGTGATGGACGCCGACGGCTCGCTGGACGCCGCGCGGTTGCCCGACCTGGTGGCAGACGTGGCTCCCGACCGGCTGGTCGTGGGAGCACGACGACCGGTGACCGCGGCGGCCTGGCCCTGGCACGCGCGCGCGGGCAACCGGCTGATCGCCGCGGTGCTCCGGCGGCGCGGCGTGCCCGTCACCGACCTCGGCGCGGTCCGCGCGGCGCACCGGGAACCGCTGCTCGGGCTCGACGTGCGGGACCGGGCGTTCGGCTACCCGCTCGAGGTGCTGTTGCGCGCCGCGGAGGCGGGCTGGACGGTGGTGGAGCGGCCGGTCGACTACCACGAACGGGCCGCGGGGACCCGCAGCAAGGTGACGGGGTCGGTGCGCGGCACCTGGCGCGCGGTCCGCGACATGGCGAGGGTGCTGTGAGCGGCGGGGTCGTGCTCGTCGTCGCGAAAGCGCCGGTCGCGGGCGCGGCGAAGACGCGGCTCGCGACGTCCGCCGGTGCCGTCGCCGCGGCGCGCGTGGCGGCGGCGTCGTTGCTGGACACGCTCGACGCGGCGGTGCGCACCCCGGCCGCGACGACCGCTGTCGCGTTCACCGGAGATCTCGACGCCGCGGAGGAGCGCGCCGAGCTGACGGAGCTGTTGGACCGGTGCGAGGTCTTCGGCCAGCGCGGCTCCGGGTTCGCCGAACGGCTTGCGGCGGCCCACGCCGACGTGGCCGAGCGGCACGCGGGCGCGCCGGTGGTGCAGATCGGGATGGACAGCCCGCAGGTCACCCCGGCCCTGCTCGCCTCGGCGCTGTCACGGTTGGACGCCGCAGGTGCCGCGCTCGGCCCCGCGGCGGACGGTGGGTGGTGGGCGCTCGCGCTGCGGGATCCCCGGCACGCCGCTGTCCTCGTCGACGTCCCGATGTCCACGGCGGACACGGCGCGGGCCACCCGCGCGGCACTGGCCGGCCGCGGTCTCGACGTGGCGTCCCTGCCCATGATGTCCGATGTGGATACCGTCGACGACGCCCGCGCGGTCGCACGCACGGCGCCGGACGGCCGCTTCGCGCGTGCCGTGGCGGCCGAACTCGGAGTGCCACCGGGGGACGGGACACGGTGAACGGATTCGAGACCGGACTGCTGGGCGGACGGGCGTGGTTCGACGTGGCCGACGGCACCCGCATCCCGCTGCCCGCCGAACGCTGGCACGCGACGACGGCAGGCGGCGACGAACTGTTGCTCGCCGGGTGCTCGGGGCCGACCGTCGACGTGGGCTGCGGTCCGGGCCGGCTGAGTGCGGCGCTCGGCGACCTGGGTGTTCCGGTTCTGGGTGTGGACTCGTCCCCGGTGGCCGTCGAGCTGGCCCGGCGCCGCGGCGCGCCCGTCGTGCAGCGCAACGTCTTCGAGCGGCTGCCCGGCGAGGGCCGATGGCGGCACGCACTGTTGGCGGACGGCAACATCGGGATCGGCGGCGACCCGGTCGTCCTGCTGCGCCGGGTCGGGCGGCTACTGGCACCCGGCGGCAGCGTGCTCGTCGAGCTCGACCCACCCGGCGGTGGAGTGCGCCGCGGCCGCGCGCGGATCGCCACGGGAGGCGCCGCGCCCGGAGCGTGGTTCGACTGGGCCTGGGTCGCGGCCGACGCCGCGCCCGAGGTCGCGTCCGAGGCGAGCCTGCACCTGGACTGGGTGGTCGGCCACGCCGGCAGATGGTTCGCCGAACTGCGGAAACCCCGCCGGGATCGGCGGTGGGCGAGGAGTGTGGGACACGACCGGACACCTGACCGCCACGGGAATCCGGACTCCGACGGGGGAGTGGGCGCCCCGGCGTGAGGCGCCGGCGCGGCGCTGACGAGGCGGCCGATCGGGATGAGGGTGCCATCCAGGATTACAGGGTCCCACCGTCGCCGGCGGACTTCCCGTCACGCCGTGCGCAGCGTCGGGGCGCGGCGCGCGAGAAGGTCAACGGCCTCGTGCACGTAGGGCCAACAGGTCGTGGTCGACACCCCGAAACCCGCCGCGACCTCCGCGAACGGCTTGCCGTTACGCAGATTCACCAGCACCAGCACCAGCACCAGCACCAGCACCAGCACCAGCACCAGCACCTGCTCCGGGGGATCCAGCGCCCGCGACGGCGACCCCGGACCCCGACGGTGTGCCCTGATCAGGCGTGACACGAAAACCAGGTCGCTTCCGACAACGGCAGCGCGGCACGGTACCCGGCCGCGCACGAAAACCCTGACACCCCAACGCGTGCCGGCCGGGATGAGAACGCTCCACTGTCTCACCCTATCGTGTGTCGAGTATTCGACCACAAGTTCGATAGTATCGGTGTTGTGGATGACATGGGGGACGGCGTTGGAGCCATGATCGAGCGGGTGCGGGAGGTCCGTGCCCGGCGCGCGCGGCTCGATGCCGAGGAACTGACACTGCTGGCCGACATTGCGGCGGTGGTGGGTGATGACCGGGGGTTGGCGGAGGAGTTGACGCCGGTGCTGCGGGTCTCGACCCGTGAGGTGGAGCGGCGTATCGACGCTGGCCGGTCGGTGGCGGGGCGGATGCCGTGGTTGCTGGCTGCGATGCGGGCCGGTGAGGTGGAGTCGTATGGGGCCAGGCGGGTGTTGGCGGTGGTCGGCCCGCTCGACGACGACGCCGCCCGGACGGTGGACGCGTTGCTGGCGGAAAGGCTGGCCGATGCGCCGGAGACGGCGTGGCAGCCGGGGAACCTGGCCCAGCGGGCGCGCCGGTTGGTGGAGAAGGTCGACCCCGACGGGCAGGCCGAGCGTGCGCGGCGAGCCCGGGCGGAACGGAAGCTCGAACTCGCCCCCGGCGAGCATGTGATGTCGTCACTCGAAGCGCAGCTGCCGGCGGAGGTGGCGAGTGCGTGCTACTCCCGTGTGGATGCGATGGCGCGGTCGCTGCGCCGCAGCGGCGACGGCCGCACCCTGGACCAGCTGCGGGCGGACGTGACCGCCGACCTGCTCCTGGGACGCGACCCGGGCGTGGCGCCGTCGGAGGCGGCGGCCACGGTGTACCTGCACGTGCCGGTCGATGCGGCTCTGACGATCTCCGACCAGGGGTGCGAGCTGGACGGGTACGGGCCCATCCCGGCCGCGGTTGCGCGGGAGATCATGACCAACTCCCGCAGCGTCTGGCGGGCCGTGTTGTGTGATCCGGGCACCGGCGAACCGGTCGACCGGGGACGCACCCGGCGACGACCCAGCGCGACACCCGAGCACGTCACGCACCGAGGTGTGGCGCCCCGACCCGCGACACCCCGGCACGCGACACCCCGGCACGTGACGGCCACTCGCGCCGCGATGACGACAGGCGACGGTCCACCGCGGCGACCTCGGACACGGCGACGCCCCCGCCCGGCGTGGAGCGGTAGGCGGCGTCGTCCTGCCGTATGGGCCGGACGACGGCGACCCGGCGTCCGGCCCATACGCAGCGCAGTCCGGACGCTTGCCGTTCCCGGCGCCGTCGCCGTGAACATCGATCGCCGGCGCGGTTGCGTTCGAGTGCGCTCACACCTCTAGCGTCCTCGTTCATGGAACCGGACGAGACGTTGCGCGAAGCACTTCGGCTGGCGGTGGATCCGCCGGGCGGGGTCTCGGTCGAAGCGTTGCGTGAGCTCGCTCGTGACGACGACTCGACCGACTGGGACATCGCGACCACGGCTGCGCACCTCGGCGTGAATCCTCACACGCTGCGCTACTACGAGCGCATCGGCCTGGTCCGCGTGCCTCGCGACGGTGCCGGCCGTCGTCGCTACGACGCCGCCGCGATTCGCCGTCTCGTGTTCCTGGTACGGATGCGGACCTCCGGTATGCCGATCAGCGACCTGCGCCACTACGTGGACCTCGCCGACGCGGATCGGGACACGGTGTCCGAACGCATGGACATGTTGCTGGAGCACCGCGACACCCTGCGCACCCAGATCGCGCAGCTTCAACTCGCCCTCGCCGCCACCGAGTACAAGATCGCCACCTATCAGGAAGGTCCCCGGCCATGACGGACACCTCCGCTCGCCACCACGACATCGACAGCACCGAGCAGCTCGCTCGTCGCCGTCACGGCCAGGCGGTGCTGTCGCGGATCGACGGCCACGCCGGTGAGGCGGTGATCGACTCACTCGCCGACATCAATCCCGCGCTCGGACACCACATCGCGGCGTTCGGATTCGGCGACGTCTACGACCGTCCGGGCCTGGATCCGCGAAGTCGCCAACTCGTCACCCTCGGCACCTTGATCGCGCTCGGTGGTTGCGAGCCGCAGCTCAAGGTCCACATCGGTGCGGCACTGAACGTGGGCCTCAGCCGGGAAGAAATCACCGAGGCCATCCTGCACGCCGCCTGCTACTGCGGATTCCCCCGCGCCGTGAACGCCACCTTCGCGGCGCGTGAGGTCTTCACCGAGCGCGACACCGCTGCCGCCGACTGACACCCGGCGGGTTCGCGGGTGAGGTCGCCGGAGGGGTGGCGAAACGGCCGTCCGATGTCGCATTCTCGATCGTCGCCGCGCCCCGCCCGCAGGGCGAGGTGCGGCGACGCCGGCAGGCGACCGCCTCCCCGGCACGGTTCGAACAACGGAGTTCACATGGAACCGCAGTCCCCACTGCAGGGGGCCGCACCGGCCGGTGACCGCCGGCAGGCCCCGCGGAAGTTGACCGCCGGCGAACGGAAGGTGCTGGCCAGCACCCTCGCCGGCACCTCCATCGAATGGTTCGACTTCTTCATCTACGCCCAGGCCGCCAGCCTCGTGCTCGCGCCGCTGTTCTTCGGCCCGCTCAGCGAGGACTCGCCGGGGCTCGCGGCGGTCGTGTCGCTGGCGACGATCGGGATCAGCTTCCTGTTCCGCCCGCTCGGCGCGATCGTCGCCGGCCGCTACGGTGACCGGCTGGGCAGGAAGAAGATGCTGGTGCTGACGCTCGTCACGATGGGCGGAGCGACGTCGCTGATCGGCCTGCTGCCGACCTACTCCGAGATCGGCGTCGCGGCGCCCGTCCTGCTGATGCTGCTGCGGATCCTGCAGGGATTCTCCGCGGGCGGGGAGTGGGGCGGCGCCGCCCTGATGTCGGTCGAGCACGCACCCGTCCACCGGCGTGGGACGTTCGGCGCCTACCCGCAGATCGGTGTGCCCATCGGCCTGATCCTCGCCACCGGGATGCTGTGGGCCATCACCGCCGTGACCACCCCGGAGCAGTTCGAGACCTGGGGCTGGCGGATCCCGTTCCTGTTCTCGGTGGTGCTGGTCGTGGTCGGCTACCTGATCCGGCGGGCCGTCGAGGAGAGTCCCGTGTTCCAGGAGATGCTGGAACGGCGGAAGGAGTCGTCCGCACCGCTGCGCGATCTGATGCGCCGCAACAAACGCGAGGTGCTGCTGACCGCGCTCATCTTCGTGGGCAACAACGCGGCCGGCTACCTCGTCATCGCGTACTTCCTCAGCTACGGCACCAGCGTGCTCGGGCTGGAACGGTCCGCGATCCTGACGGTGATCGTGATCGCCTCCGTCGCGTGGCTGGCGTCCACGCTGTGGGGCGGCATGCTGTCCGACCGCATCGGCCGGGTGCGGACGTTCCAGTTCGGGTACGCGTTCATGTTCCTGTGGATGCTGCCGATGTTCCTGCTGGTCGACACCGGTGACCTGGTGCTGTTCGGTGCCGGGATCGTGATCCTGGCCCTGGGGTTGGGCTTCTCGTACGGGCCGATGTCCGCGCTGTACGCCGAGATGTTCCCGGTCAGCGTGCGCTACTCGGGCGTGTCGATCGGGTACGCGCTCGGCGCGATCCTCGGCGGGGCGTTCGCACCCACGATCGCCGAGTTGCTCGTGCAGGGCACCGGCTGGGGCGGCTCGGTGGGCCTGTACATCATGCTGCTCGCCGTCATCTCCGGCGGCGCGGTGTCGCTCGTCGCCGAGCCCAAGGGCGTCGATCTCGGCGTGGGAGCAGCCGACCGGGGCTCGGCGGACCGGGACGCAGGCGGCCGGGACTCGACCGACCGGGGCTCGGGCGGACAGGATGCCGCCGATCGGACGGGTGCCTGACGCCGGTTCCGTGCCCTGACCCCGTGTCCCCGTCCGGTGGCCGTGCCGGCCGGACGGGGACACGGGTCGCTCCGGTCAGCAGACGCCGTCGGTACGGCGCGGAACGCCGAGGCCGAACAGCGGCCGGAGCTTGATGCCGACCCACGTGCCGAACAGGGCGAACGCGCCCCACAGCCAGCCGTGGAGGCTGCCGGTCGAGATGCCGCCGAGGTAGGCGCCGATGTTGCAGCCCGCGGCGAGGCGGGCGCCGAGCCCCATCAGGATGCCGCCGAGGACGGCGGCGACGGCGGTGCGCCACGGAATCTCGGAGCGGATCTTCCACGCGCCCGCCGCGGCGGAGGCCACTGCCGCGCCGAGGATGATGCCCACGTTGGTGAGCGTGGTCTTCTCCGTCCACACCGAACTGTCGAGCATCTCGGCGAACCGCGGCTGTTGCCAGAAGTCCCAGGTCTCCGGGTGCAGGCCGATCAGCTGCAGCAGTTTGGCTCCCCACAGCGCGAACGCCGTCGTCACGCCCCAGATGCCGCCGGAGACGAGCATCACGGCGCCGGCGAGGACGCCGAGCACGACCGCGCCGACCAGCATCGGCCAGGAGCCGCGGAACACCCGGGCGATGCCGGTCGCGGTGGGTGGGGCCCCGACGGGCGGCGGATTGCGGCGGGCCTGCACGATCCGGGTCGCCACGACGATGAGCAGCAGTACGGCGATCGTGATCGCCCACGAGCCGAACCAGCCGACGTGGTCGGACAGCAGCACCCCTGGCACCGCTGGCCAGCCGTCGAGCACCGGGAAGGCGAACGTGTACAGCACCGAGCCGATGACGAAACCGCCGAGCGTGAGCACGATCGTCGACTGGCCGGAGCCGACGGCGAACAGCGTGCCCGAGGCGCACGCCCCGCCCAGTTGCATGCCGATCGCGAACAGGGTCGCGCCCACGAACAGTGCGATACCGATCGGGCCGGCGCTCGCCTCCGGGGTGGTGCCGAACAGGCCGGTGCCCGTGCCGATCACGAGCGCGATGAGCGTGGCCGCCGTGCCGAGCAGCAACGTGTGGGCACGCAGCCCCTCGCCGTTGCCGACACCGATCAGCTGCCGCCACGCGGAGGTGAAGCCGAACCGGGAGTGGAAGAGCCCGACGCCGAGGAAGAGGCCGATGACGAGCAGTGCGCCGAACTGCGCCCCGTGCACCGCCCAGACGTACCAGGCGAGGGCGACGGCCCCGATCCCGGCGATGACGAGCGGTGCCACGCGCACGGGCTCCTCCGGCTGCCGGCGGGGCGCCGTTCCGGAGGTCGGTGACGTGGTCAGGAAGTTCCGCACGCTGGTCGGGTCGGTGTCGGTGGACACGGTTGCTCCTGCTTCGCTGAGGTGGCGTGCTCGGCGGTGATCCGCAGTGGAATCCCGGGACGCCGGTGGGTGGGTCGCAGGCCCGCGACGATGCGGCGGCGGTCGAGTCCGCGGTGGACGACCACGCGGCGTTCCGGCGGCGGGATACCGCCGCGGCGGGCGCCTGCACAAGCCAGCGTACGTCCGCGCGCCGCTCGGACGAACCGTGTCCACGATCCGGGACGCGCGGGACACGACCGCGGCGGGTGGGCCGCGAGCGGCGTCACACCGGCCGGTCGCCCTCGCCCGACACCGGGTCCGCCTCGACGATCTCGGGCGGATCGAACGCGCGGACGGCGGGTACGTCGGCGCCCGCGGGTTCGATCTCGACGAGGGTCGTGCCGGACGTCGGTCCCTGTGCCAGCCGGGACGTGCCGGTGTCGCGCGTGAGCGCGTTGGGGTTGCCGTGCCGGCAGACGCCGTCGTCGTCGGGGTCGTACCAGGCGCCCGTCGCCAGGACCGCCACGCCCGGTCGCACCGCGTCGGTGAGTCGTGCCCCGGCCAGGCAGGCTCCGCGGTCGTTGTGGATCCGCACCACGTCGCCGTTCTCGATGCCGCGGCGCCGCGCGTCGTCGGGGTGCAGGTCGACGGGTTCGCGTCCGCCGACCTTCGAGTCGCGGCTGGCCCGGCCGCCGTCGTACTGCGAGTGCAGGCGGGTCTTCGGCTGGTTCGACACCAGATGCAGACCGTGCCGTTCGGCCGCCGCGGTCCCCAGCCGTTCGTAGGGCTCGAGCCACACGGGCATGCCGGGGCAGTCCGGATAGCCGAACGCGGCGACCGTCTCGCTGACCAGCTCGATCCGGCCCGAGGGGGTGGCGAGGGGAGCGGCGTCGGGGTCGGCTCGCAGGGCGGCGAACGCCCCGCCCTCGTGAGCCATGTCCTTCTCCGGCAGCTCCGCCGACCCGGTGTGCCAGAACTCGTCGAACCCCGGGAGTTCGACACCGGACTCGCGGAGGCGGGTGCGCGTGCGGTCGTACAGCTCGCGGACCCACTGCCCTTCGGAGCGGCCCTCGGTGAATCGCTCGCCGAAGCCGAGTCGGTCGGCGAGTGCGGCGAACACCGCGTGGTCGGTGCGCACGCCGGCGGGCGGCGGCACCGCACGGTGCACGGCCGTGATCGTCGAGTCGGCCGAACCGAGGGCGAGGTCGTCCCGCTCGAGCGTCGTGGCGACCGGGAAGACGATGTCCGCGCGCCGGGCGGTGGCGTTCCACCACGACTCGTGGACGACCACCGTCTCGGGACGTTGCCACGCCCGCTCGAGTCTGCCGAGGTCCTGGTGGTGGTGGAACGGGTTGCCGCCCGCCCAGTAGACGAGCCGCGTGTCGGGCAGCGTGATGCGGTCGCCGTCGTAGTCGATCGTCTCGCCGGGGGAGAGCAGCATGTCCGCGATGCGCGCCACCGGGATGCGGCCCACGGCGCCGCCCGGCACCTGTGGCAGCGCCGCGATCCGCCGGTGCCCGCGGGTGCCGTGCTCGGCGATGCCCAGCCCGCCCGCGGGCCCACCGCCCGGCAGGCCGCACGACCCGGACAGCGCCGCCAGTGCGATCCCCGCCCAGTACGGCTGTTCGCCGTGATCGTGCCGCTGGATCGACCAGGCGAGGTTGATCACCGTGCGGTGGGCGGCGATGTCCCTGGCGAGGGCCCGGATGTCGTCGGCCGCCACCCCGGTGATCCGCTCCGCCCACTCGGGGTCCTTCGCCACCCCACGGGGAACGTCCGCGTGCTCCGGCGTTCCGGTGCCGTCCGTCGCCGGACGGTCGTGGCCGAGTACGTGGGCGCGGAACCGGTCGAAGCCGGTGCAGCAGCGGGTCGCGAAGTCGGTGTCGGCGAGCCCTTCGGTGATCAGGACGTGGGCGAGCGCGAGCATCAGCGCCGCGTCGGTTCCGGGCCGCAACGGCAGCCATCGTGCGCCGAGCTCGGCCGCGGCGTCGTCGCGGACGGGGGAGACGTTGATGAACCGCACCCCGGAACGGGCCGCCGCCCGTTGCCACGACGTCTGCGTGTGCCTGCTCGGCCCGCCCGGCACCATCTGCGCGTTCTTCGCGGCCAGCCCGCCGAAGGAGACGACCAGTCCGGCGTGCTCGGTGATCTCCCGCCACGACGGACCCCGCTCGTGGAGGCTGGTCGGACCGCCGCCGATCACGTGCGGCAACACGACTTCCATCGCGGCGAAGCTGTAGGTGTTGACCGAGCCGGTGTAGCCGCCCGCCATCCCGAGGAATCGGTGGATCTGGCTCTGTGCATGGTGGAACCGTCCCGCGCTGCCCCAGCCGTACGAGCCGCCGTAGATCGCCGCGGGTCCGTGGCGTTCCCGGACCCTGGTGAGTTCGCCCGCGGCGAGGTCGAGCGCGCGCTCCCAGCTCACGGCGACGAACCGGTCGCGTCCCCGCACCGAATCGCGGTCGCCGCGGAGCCACCCCTCGCGGACCATCGGCCGCGTGATCCGGTACGGCGCGTGGTTCACCTCGCCGACACCGGCACCGATCGGCGACGGATCGGGGTCGCCGGGGTGCGGTTCCAGCGCGACGACCGTGCCGCCCGAGGACAGGACGTCGTAACGGCCCCAGTGGAACGTCGTCGGGGTGCGGGTGGGCCGTCCCGCGGAGCTGTCGCCACTCACGCTCGTGACGGTACGCGCGCGCCGTCCGGCCGACGCGCGTGTGGTGTCCCGGCGTGCCCGCGGTGTGGGACGGAGGCGAGCGCCGCGTCGCCGTCGTCGCACCGCCGGTGATCGCACTGCCGAGGCCGGTGGTCGCGAGTAATCTCCGGTTGAGCGGACGTGATCGTGTTCACGCCGACCGGGGAGTCGCCGGCGGTGCACACCCGAGGGGAGCGCAGTTCATGGCAACGATCGTGGCAGGCATCGACGGGTCGGCATCGGCGATGCACGCGGCGGTGTGGGCGGCCAGGGAGGCGTCGCGGCGCGGTGACACGGTGCGCCTCGTCCACGCCTACGTCGTCCCGACTGGTGCGTATCCGGTGTTCGTGGCGTCGGCGTCGAAGGTGCGCGAGGGCGTCGAACAGCAGGCCCAGACCGCTCTCGACGTCGCACGGACGGAGATCGCGCAGGCGGTGCCCGGTGTCGAGGTCGAGGCACAGCGGACCGAGGGGCAACCCGGCCACGTGCTGACCGGGGAATCGCGCGGTGCGAGGTGTGTGGTGATCGGGTCGCGCGGTCTCGGCGGGTTCACCGGCATGCTGGTCGGATCGGTGGCGGTGAGCCTCGCGGCGCACGCCCACAGTCACGTCGTCGTCGTGCGGGGCAAGCACCACGACGACCCGCCGCCCATGGACGGGCCGGTGGTCGTGGGCGTCGACGGGTCGGAGCACGCGGCGCAGTCGCTGGCGTACGCCTTCGACGCGGCGCAGCAGCGGGAGGCACCGCTCGTCGCCGTGCACACGTGGAACGACGTGATCGCCTCGGACGGGCCGTACGCGTACCCGTTCCCGACCGACCTCTCGGAGGTCGAGGACGCGGGGCGGAAACTCCTCGACGAGACACTCGCGTCGTGGCGGGAACGCTACCCCGACGTCGAGGTGCGCGAGGTGCTCGAACCGGGACGGCCGGTGCGCGCCCTGCTGCAGCACGCCGAGGACGCACAGCTCGTGGTCGTCGGCACCCGTGGACACGGCGGATTCGCGGGCATGCTGCTCGGGTCCACGAGCCAGGCGCTCGTGATCCACGCACCGTGCCCGGTGGTCGTGACCCGGCCGGAGGGGTCGGGAGCCTGATCCGATGGGAGCCCGCGACGCGACGACCGGTCCCGCGGACATCGCCGTGCGCGCGGGCATCCGTGCCCCGTCGCAGCACAACACGCAGCCGTGGCGGTTCCGCGTGTTCGGTGACGGTGTCGAGGTGCTGCGGGACCCGGACCGGGTGCTCGAACACGGTGACGACGACGGTCGCGGCGCGGACCTGGCGTGCGGCGCGGTGCTGTGCAACATGCGGGTGGCGCTCGCCGCGGCCGGGTACGGCTGCGGCGTCGACGTGCTGCCGGACGGACGGCGCCCCGAACTGGCGGGCGTCGTCCGGTTCACCGGACCGGCGAAACCCGGGCCCGAGGACGTCGCGCTCGGCGCCGCCGTCGGACGCCGCGCCACCAACCGCAGGCCGTTCGCCGACCGGCCCGTCCCGCCGTCGCTGCGGCATCGGCTCGCCGCCGCGGCCGAGAGTGAGGGTGCCCGCCTCGTGGTGCTGTCCCCGGCCGAGCTCGACACGTTCGCCGCGTTGCTGCGCCGCGCCGACCACGTGCTCGCCCGCGATGCCGAGTACCGCGCCGAGCTGGCGGAGTGGACGCACGACGGGGACCGGCCGGACGGCGTGCCCGCGTCGGCGGGCGGGCCGAGGCCGGAACCGGGCACGCTGCTGGCCATGCGCGACTTCGGTGCCGCTCGCCGGGTCGCCGAGGAGCCCCCGACGGCGGAGCGGGCGTTCGAACGCGACCCGTGCGTCGCGGTGCTGACCAGTACCGGCGACACCCGCAGACACCGGATCGCCGCGGGTGTCGCACTGGAACGGGTGCTGCTCGTGGCCACCTCGCGCGGGCTGAGCGCGTCGTTCCTGCCGCAGCCCCTGGAGGTCGAGTCCACCCGGCTCGAGCTCGCGACCGCGCTGGGAGGCCGTGGGCACCCGCAGACCGCGTTGCGCCTCGGCTACGGATATCCGGGCGCGACGACCCCGCGGCGGTCGGTGGAGGACGTGACCAGCTACGCCGGATGACGAGTGGCGTCCGGTGGCGTCGGAAGGAGCCTCAGGTATGGACACCGAAAACCCAGCGCTGCGGGACGGCCCGGTGGTGGTCGGGACCGACGGATCCGACGGCGCGATGCGCGCACTGGACTGGGCCGCCGACATGGCGGCGGTGAGCAACCGGCCGCTGCGGATCGTGCACGCGTTCACCTACGTGCAGGGCTTCTACGGCGGGGATCTTCCCGCGAGCCCCGAGGTGTACCGGGCGATGGAGGACGAGGGACGGAAATTCCTCGAGGACGCGCGGTCCCGGGTGACGGCGAGGGCACCCGAGCTCGCCGTCGAGACGGACATGCCGTTGCAGGGGTCGGTGCCGATGCTCGTGGACGAGTCCGAGCGGGCGAGCGTGCTGGTGGTCGGCACCTCCGGCCGCGGTGGCTTCACGGGCATGCTGGTCGGGTCGACGTCGGTGTCGCTGACCGCGCACGCGCAGTGTCCCGTGGTGGTCGTGCGGGGTGCCGGTACCGGGATGGCGCGTGAGGGTCCGGTGGTCGTCGGCGTCGACGGCAGCGGTGTCAGCACGGCCGCCGTGAATACGGCGTTCCAGGTGGCGTCGCTGCTCGGTGCCCCGCTGGTCGCCGTGCACGCCTGGGCGGACGTCGAGTACGAGTCGGGTTTGCCCGAGATGGCCGAGGGGGCGTCGCAGGAGCAGTCCGAGCAGGTGGTGCTGTCCGAGGCACTGGCGGGCATGTCGGAGCGCTGTCCGGACGTGCGGGTCGAGCGGGTCGTGGTCCCGGGCAAGCCGCGGCAGCAGCTGCTCGACCGTGCTCAGGGCGCTCGCCTGCTGGTCGCGGGCAGCCGCGGGCGCGGCGGATTCCGCGGGATGCTCCTGGGGTCGACGAGTCAGACGCTGATCCACCACGCCGCCTGCCCGGTCATGATCGTCCGGCCGCACCGGGACTGACGCGGGGACCGACGCGGGGACCGACGCGGGGACCGGCCGGGCGAGCGGCCACGCGGCGCCGACGTCACACCGGGCGAGGCCGGGGTTCGAGGGGCTGCGGCGGGTGCGTGAACTCGACCACGCGGTCGTGGCGCACCCACGTCGGCTCGATGTCGTCGGCGGCGCCGTCCGGGCGGGTGGGCAGCCAGACGACGGCGGTGTAGGGATCGGGCACGGGCGGTGCGACGACGTGCCCCTGAACGCACTGCCGCGGCGCTGTGGTGGTCTGCGGCGCTGTGGCGGTCCCCGGCAGGTAGGTGACGCGGTCTCCGATGCCGATGTCGTCCGCACGTTCGATCATGGCGACTCCCTTCGCGCGCTTCTCGTTCCGGGGCCGCGGCGCCTGCGGTCGACGCGACCGGACGTGCCGGTCGACACCACCGGTCCCGGTGCCCCTGCTGCTTCCGGGTCCTGATGTCCGTCGCCTGCTCGCCCGCGCGGGCGGGTGCGCGGCCCTCGGTGTGCACGTTTTCCCCGCACGGCAAGCTACACCCGGAACCCGGGTGCGGCACCGCTCGCGAGCGGCCGTTGTGCGTGGTCGACCCGGTGGTCGAGGGCCGAGTTGCGGACCGTCGAGCGGATCGTCGCCGGTGTTCGGTAGTCCACAGTGGACACCGTGACGCCTACCCGGCGGTCGGTGATATACGTCACACACATAGGGTTTGGTGCGTGACGGCCGCATGAACGGAGTGCTCGAAGGATTCCTGGTCATCGGATTCGTGGTCGCGGTCGGATACGTCCTCGGCCGCACCGGTGCGCTGGGCGGATCGGCCATGCAGGTGCTCTCGCGCACCGCCTTCTTCGTCGGCAGTCCGGCGCTGCTGTTCGGCACGCTCGCCCGCACCGACGTCGGATCCGTCTTCTCGACGGCGCTGCTGGTCACCGGCGTCACCAGCACGCTCGCGTGCGCGCTGTACCTGCCGTTCGGCCTGATGCGGCGCAGGGCGGCCGGTGAGCTCACCGTCGGCTCGATGGCCAGCGGCTACGTCAACGCCGGCAATCTCGGCATCCCGATCGCGACGTACGTGCTGCACGGCGTCGCCGACGTGGCGCCGGTGCTGCTGTTCCAACTCGCGGTGCTCACCCCGGTGTTCACCTCGGTGCTCGACGTGTTGTCCGAGCGTGCGGGCGGTGGCAGCCCGAACTGGCTGCGGGCCTTCAGCGCGCCACTGCGCAACCCGCTCGCGCTCGCGAGTGCGGCCGGTATCGCCTGCTCGGCGACGGGCTTCCTGCCGCCGGAGGCGGTGATGGACCCGATCGATCTGCTCGGCGACCTGGCGGTGCCTGCGATGCTGCTGGCGTTCGGCATCTCGCTGCACGCCTCGACCCTGCCCGGCCGGGACCGGGACCTGCGTCCCTCCCTGATCACGGTCGTGGCGCTGAAGAACCTGGTGCACCCCCTGCTGGCGTGGGGGCTCGCCACCGCGGTCGGTGCGGACGAGCACGCGCTGCTCGCGGCCGTGGTGTGCGCCGCACTGCCCACGGCCCAGAACGTCTTCGGTTACGCCGTGCGGTTCGATCAGGGCGTGCAACTGGCGCGCGACGCGGCGCTGATGACGACCATCGTCTCGCTGCCGATGCTGTTCGGCGTCGTCGCGCTCGTCGGGTGACCGGCACCCGCCTGCCGTGACCCCCGGCCGGGCAGTACGAAGCGCCGCGACGACGCAGCCGTGGTACAAGTGAGGCTCCGACAGGCACAGGGTTCGGCGACGGAGGGCACATGGAACTGGTGATCACGGTCGACCGAAGCGACGATGCCTTGTTCGTGCGCGCGAAGGGCGAGGTCGACCTGGGGACGGTGGCCCAGCTCGACTCGGCGCTCGACGCCGCGTGCGACGAGGTCTCGCCCCCGATGGCCGTGGTGGCCGATCTCAGCGGGGTCACGTTCCTGGCATCGTCCGGGCTGAGCGCCCTCGTCCGGGCTCACGAACGCTGCACGGCCGCAGGAACGCCGTTGCGCGTGCTCGTCGGCAACCGCGCCGTGCTGCGCGGATTCGAGGTCACCGGTCTGGACAAGGTCCTCGACCTGCGCGAGAGCGAATAGCTCGCGCGACGCATAGGGTGTCGGCCATGGCGATCTACTACGACGTACATCAGGACAATCCCCAGCCGCGGTCGATCGGCAAGGTCGTCGACCTGCTCCGCTCCGGCGGGCTGATCGCCTACCCCACCGATTCGTGCTTCGCGCTCGGTACCTCGCTGGACAACCGCGAGGGGCTCGATCGGATCCGGAGCATCCGCAAGCTCGACGACAAGCACCACTTCACACTGGTGTGCCAGGACTTCTCCCAATTGGGACAGTTCGTCCACGTCGACAACAGCGTCTTCCGCGCCATCAAGTCCGCGACCCCCGGTCAGTACACGTTCATCCTCCCCGCGACGAAGGAAGTGCCGCGGCGGTTGCTGCACCCGAAGAAGAAGACCGTCGGCGTGCGCATTCCCGACCACGTCACGACCCAGGCGCTGCTGGAGGGACTCGGCGAGCCGCTGGTGTCCAGCACGCTGCTGCTGCCGGGCGAGGACGAGCCCATGACCCAGGGGTGGGAGATCAAGGAGGCGCTCGACCACGTGCTGGACGCGGTGATCGACTCCGGTGACTGCGGGGTCGAACCGACGACGGTCGTCGACTTCTCGGGCGACGAGCCGGAGATCGTCCGCGTCGGCGCGGGCGACCCGTCACGGTTCGAGTAGACCGCACGCCCTCGGGGGCCGCGGGCGGCACCGGGTGCTCACCCGGTCGAGCGCTCGCACGGTGTCGTCGGTCGTACGGGACGGAGTCGTCATACGGGAGCGTCGAGCACGCACCGGGTGCGGCTGTAGATGCTCGGCATGCACTTGTTGCAGTGGATGCACAGCGAGCGGTGCCGCGGTTCGGCCTGCAGCCGGTTCGGCAGGTCCGGTTCGCGGAGCAGGGCCCTCGCCATGGCGACGAACGCGAACCCGCTGCGCATCGCCAGCTCCATCGTGTCACGATCGGTGATCCCGCCGAGCAGGACGAGCGGCAGGTCGAGGGCGTCCCGGAACCGGAGTGCACGGTCGAGCAGGTAGGCGTCGCGATAGGGGTAGCGGCGCAGGAACGCCGGGCCGGCCAGGCGCAGCCCGGTCCGCAACGGCCGGCCGAAGGCCCCGGCGAACTCCTGGACGGGCGCGTCGCCGGTGAACAGGTACATCGGGTTCAGCAGCGAGCTTCCCGCGGTCAGCGTGAGGGCGTCGAGCGCGCCGTCGGCTTCGAGCCATCGCGCCACCCGCAGGCCGGCGTCGGGCCGGAGTCCGCCCGGTACACCGTCGTCCATGTTGAGCTTGGCGGTGACGGCGATGCGCCCGCCGACGGCCTCACGCACCGCGGTGGCGGTCTCCCGTGCCAGCCGGGCACGCCGCTCCGGTGACCCGCCGTAGCCGTCGGAGCGGCGGTTCAGCAGCGGGCTGAGCAGCGAGCTGATCAGGTAGTTGTGTCCGAAGTGCAGTTCGACGGCGTCGAACCCGGCGGCGACGGCCACGCGTGCTGCGTCGGCGTGCGCGGTCACGATGCGCGCCAGGTCGGCCTCGGTCGCCCGGCGCATCATGCGCATGCTCAGCGGGCTCGGCAGCGCGTGGGGCGCGAGCGCGGGACGGCGGTTGGACGCGCCGTTGGCGACCGGCCCGGCATGGCCGAGTTGGGCGGCGACGGCGGCGCCTTCGGCGTGCACCGCGTCGGTGAGCCGGTGCAGATCCTCCACCGCCTCGGGGCGCATGAGGATCTGGTGACGGTCGGTGCGCCCCTCCGGTGCGACCGCGCAGTAGGCGACGGTGGTCATGCCCACGCCGCCGCGGGCCACCTCGACGTGGAAGTCGACGAGCTCGTCGGTGACCGCACCGTCCGGGGTGCGGCCTTCGAACGTCGCGGCCTTGACGATGCGGTTCCGCAGGGTAGCGGGTCCGAGCGTGGTGGGGTCGAAGACGTCGGGAACGGCGGGCACGGATCCTCCCGGTGGTGAGGTCACGGCGGCGGTGCCGACAGCCCCGCGACGGCGAACGCCCGCAGGGAGCGGAAGGCGCTGCGGCCGGGAGGGTCGGCGGGGCCGGTCGCGGACAGGGTGTGCAGGATGAGGTCGAACGCGAGCAGCAACCGGCGTGCGGCCTCGGCGCCGCCGAGCCCGGGTACCGCACCGCGCAGGAGCGCGATCCACGGCCGGAGTCCGAACCAGCCGGAGGTGAAGCCGACGTCGCGGCGCGTGAGCACCACGCGCGCCAGCAGTCGCAGCTGAAGGCGCCCGGCTTCGGTACGGGTGAGTTCGCCGAGCGGCGTCAACACGACGTCGACGAGTTCGGCCACGGCGGGGTCGTCGCCCGCGCGGCGGCGTGCCGTGAGCCGGGCGAGGCCGTCGTGCCAGTGGGGAGCCAGGCGGCGTTCGAGGAGCGCGCCGATCAGGGCATCCTTCGAGCCGAAGTGGTAGTGGACCGCCGCGGGGTTCATACCCGCGGCGGCGTTGATGGCCCGGATGGAGACCTCGTCGATGTCGCGGGCGAGCAACAGGGACTCGGCCGCGTCGAGCAGGCGGTCACGGGTTCCCGGCCGCCCCACGGCCGCGGTCGGTGGGGGAGAGTCCGAGGAGGTCGCCGTCGTTGGCATGCGGCCAGTAGAGCGCACCGGAGCCGACGCCTCAAGAGCCGTTTCAATCAGTGATGGGTTCGCCGGCGCGGGGGCCGAGCGGAGCGGGTGGCGCGGTGCCCTCCGCCGAAGGCTCGCCGGGGAGCCGGGCGAGGACTACCGTCACGGTCATGTGCCGGAACATCACCACCCTGCGGGGACTCGAACCGTCGGCGACGGCCGAGGAGATCGAGGCGGCGGCGCGGCAGTACGTGCGGAAGGTCAGCGGCGTGCAGAGCGTGTCCGACGCGACCCGGGAACCGTTCGAACAGGCCGTCGCCGAGGTCACCGCCACGACCACGCGGCTGCTGGCGCAGCTGCCCGAACGGCGGCAGCCGCCGCGGACCGTGCCACCCCTGCGTCGTCCCGAGGTCCGGGCCGGGGAAACGGCGAAACTGACCTGACGGGCGCCTGCGCGCGGCCTGTACCCGGAGCGCGGGATCAGAGGCCGAGCGTGAGCGAGCCGCCGCAGGCCCGGGAGCAGCAGGTCATCATTCGCGCGCCCGCGGAGCGTTCGGCCCGGGTGAGCACGACGTCGCGGTGGTCGACCTCGCCGTCGAGCACCGGCGCCTCACAGGTGCCGCAGAGGCCTTCCTCGCAATCGCTGGGCACGTCGATGTTGGCGGCGCGCAGAGCGGCGAGCACGGTCCGGTCGGGGGCGACCCGGACGGTGAGCCCGGAATCGGCGAGGGTGACGTCGAAGGCGCGCTCGACGGCCGGGTCGAGTTCGCGGCCCGCCGTGGTGAAGTGCTCGACACGGAGAGCGTCCTCGGGCCAGTGCGCGCTCGCCGTGTCGAGTGCCGACAGGAGCCGCTGCGGGCCGCACGCGTAGATCCGCGTGCCGTCGGCGGGTTCGGCGAGGAGCGCGTCGACGTCCAGTCGGGTACCGGCGTCGGAGACGTGCTCGTGCAGTCGGGATCCGTGGTCGCGGCGCACGCGGTCGAGCAGTGCCATCGTGTCGGCGGAGCGGCCGCAGTAGTGCAGCTCGTAGGTGCCGCCCGCGGCGCGGACGGCGTCGGCCATCGCCAGGATCGGCGTGATGCCGATGCCGCCCGCGACGAAGACGTGGTGGCGGGTGTCGGCGTCGAGGCGGAAATGGTTGCGCGGTCCGCGCACGGCCACCGGCGTCCCCGGCCGCAGCCGGTCGTGGACGTACCGCGACCCGCCGCGGCCGTCCTGCTCGCGCAGCACGGCGATGCGGTACCGGCTGCGGTCGGCCGGGTCGCCGCACAGCGAGTACTGCCGCGACACCTCCCCGAGTTCCAGTTCGATGTGCGCTCCGGGTGACCACGAGGGCAGTGGCGCACCGTCGCGCGCGGCGAGGGTGAGCTCGACGACGTCGCGGGCCACCGGGTCGACCCGCTCCACGGTGAGTGTGCGGCTGAGCGCGCGCGTCGTGGGCTCACCGATGTGTACCGGCTGCCGGGTGTCCAGCAGGCCCGGATCACCGCGCTCGGGGTTGGCGGCGGGATCCCACTGCACCCACAGGTGTTCCGGGCCCCGGAACGACGTGTTCGGGACGTAGGCGAACCGCTGCCCGGGCATCAGGTCGAGGTGCGGCAGCCTGCGGGTCAGCTCCTCCAGGAACACCTGCAGTTCCATCCGGGCGAGGTTCTTGCCCATGCACTGGTGGCTGCCGTAGCCGAACGTCAGGTGCTCGGTCGCGTTGTCCCTGCGGATGTCGACGGTGTCCGGGTCCTCGAAGTGCCGTTCGTCGCGGTTGGCCGAGGAGTTGACGATCAGCAGCTTCGACCCCGCGGGGATCGGCACGCCGCCGACCGTGGTGTCGGCGGTGACGAGCCTGCGCCATGCGGCCACCGATCCGGAATGGCGCAGGCATTCCTCGACGGCGTTCGGGATGAGGCCGGGGTCGGCGCAGAGCTCCTCCCAGACCGTGCGGTTCTCCAGCAGGAGTTTGATGGCGTTGGCCGCGGCGTTGGCGGTCGTCTCGTGGGCCGCGACGATGCCGGCCATCATCATCGAATGGAGGTAGGAGTCGGTGATGATGTCCGGGTACTCCCGCTGCTTGCGGATGCTGTAGGGCATCCAGCCCTCGCCGGAAGGGTCGCGCCGGAGCTTCTCCACGACCGTGCCCGCGAACTGCCAGAACCTGCCGACGTTCTCGGCGACCGTGAGCTGCTCCTCCGGTGAGGGCCTGCCCCAGGTGTTCACGGTGTGGGCGATCGAATACGTGCGCAGCGTCGCCATGTCCTCCTCGGGGACGCCGAGGAAGTGCAGCGCGACGGTGAGCGGGACCTCCCAGAGCATCTCGTCGACGAGGTCGGCCGTGCCGGCGTCGACGAACCGGTCGACGTACTCGCGCGTGAGCCTGCGGACCATGGGCTCGTGGTGGGCGAGCCGGTCGGGCGTGAACGGATCCATGAGCGCGCGCCTGCGTGGCATGTGCTCGGGCTCGTCCTCGTTGACCAGGGTGCGGTTCATCGCGTAGCCGTAGCGTTCGAGCGTCGCGGTCGCATCGTCGGAGACGGGCGTGATCTTCTCGAGCGCGATGGAGGGCGAGAACGTGATGTTGTCGCGGAAGACCGCCTTCACGTCGTCGTAGCGCGTCACGACCCAGTAGCCGAGTGAGGGGCTGTAGAACACCGGCTCGCCGTCACGGGACCAGCGCACGGCCTCCGGCGGATCGGCCTGGTACGCGTCGCCGAACGGGTCGAACGCCGCCGCGTTCGCGCTGACGGGACATCCGGTGACGGGATCGGCGGGGCGGGTGTGGTCGACCGGACACGACTCCGTGCTCATCGGCGCCCTCCCTGGCGGCTGCGGCCCGACGCGTGGCGGTACCAGACACGCCGGGCCACGACCTGCGGTGTTGCCAATAGCGCACAGGTCGGATCGAATAGCGAACACCCTGGAAGGTAAGCGGGGTCACAGTGGACGTCAAGGTCGGACCGTTCCGGCTCAGGCGGTGAGGAGCGCTTCGAGGCGCCGGGCGGTGCCGACGACTGCCCCGGCGGCACGGTCGGTGTCGAGGCCTTCGATCGCCACCACGCCGACCGACCGTTCGGCGTGCCCGACCGCGTGCCTGCCCTCGGGCACGCCGATACCCGCAGCGACACCGACGGCGCCGTGTTCGAGTTCGCCCCGGGTGAGGCTGTAGCCGTCCCGGCGGGCGCGGACCACGGCGTCACCGTCGTCGGGCCGTTCGGGACGCTGGGCGAGGATCGCGATACCCGCGGCCCCCTTCGACAGCGGGTGCCTGCTGCCGACCCGGTAGCCGACGGTGAGGAGCTGCGCGTCCGGCTCGGCGACCTGGAGCGCGACGCAGTCGCCGCCCTCGGCCGCGGACAGGAACGCCGTCGCGCGCGTCTCGTTGGCCAGTTCCTGCAGCAGTGGCCGGACGTCGTGGTGCAACTGCGGTTCGAAGCGGGCGGCCAGCACGGACACTCCGACGGCCAGCCGGAGCTTGCCGTCGTCGGTGCGTGCGATGAGCTGGTGGTCCTCGAGCGTGGACACGATGCGGTAGCAGATCGCGCGGTGCACCTCGAGCCTGTGTGCGAGTTCGGCGACCGACATGCCGCTCGGCGCCTGGGAGATCACGTCCAGCGCGCGCAGGCCCCGGTCGAGCGTCTGCAGCGTGCTCATCGCGTGTCCCTTCGTCGATGCCCGTGCGTTCCGGTGCGGTGGTGCCCGAGCGTAACGGCGCCGGGGCCTAGGGTGGACGGCGCAGCAGGGGGTACGGCACGTTCCGACGTCGGGGGAGCAGTATGACGGTACCGTCCACACCGGACGGCGAGTTCCGGCAGCGGCTACGCGCGGACTGCGGGCAGTGTTACGGGATCTGTTGTGTGGCACCGGGTTTCGTCGCCTCGGCCGATTTCGCGATCACCAAGCCCGCGGAGACGCCGTGCCCGAACGTCCGGGACGACTCGTGGTGCGGTGTGCACGACACGCTGCGCGAGCGCGGCTTCCCCGGCTGCACCGTCTACGACTGCTTCGGGGCGGGCCAGGCCGTCGCGGCGAGGGCGGGCGGGGACTGGCGTGGCGACCCCGCCAGGGCGCGGCGGATGTTCGACGCCTATCCCGTGCTGCGCGACCTGCACGAACTCCTCTACTACCTGCACGAGGCGCGGGGCCTGTCCGCGGCCGCGGAGGTTCACGGCGAGCTGGACGTGGCGATCGTCGCGACGGAACGTCTCGCCGCACGCGACCTCGACGAGCTGGCCGGCACGTCCCTCTCCGAGCACTGGACCACGGCGAACGGCGCGCTGACGCGGGCGAGCGAGCTGGTCAGGGCGGGCGAGGCCGGTCGTGAGCTACGAGGCGGCGACCTCGTGGGTGCGAAGCTCGCGCGGGCGAATCTGCGCGGGGCCAACCTGCGGGGCGCGATGCTGCTGGGTGCCGACCTGCGGGGCGCGGACCTCACGTCGGCCGACGTGACCGGTGCCGATCTGCGCGGGGCCGAGCTCTCCGGTGCCGACCTGGTCGACACGCTGTTCCTGACGCAGCCGCAGCTGGACGCCGCGCGCGGGGACGCCGCCACCCGGTTGCCCGGCTGGGCGAGCACCCCCGCGCACTGGCCGCGCTGAGTTCCCGGCGCGGCCGGACGGTCAGAGCACGTGCGCGGCCGACGCCGCCTCCTGGGCGGGGGCGTCCGCGTCCGCGGCGGCCGCCGCCAGCCTCCGTGGCAGGTCGGACATCGCCGCGAACCCCGGCGGGTCCAGGTGACTCGGCATCGCGCCGTCGAGCACGCGGCGGGCGAACCGGGCGACCCGTTCCGGCTCGGGAACCGGGTCGCTGCCACCGAGGTAGGACACCATGAGCAGGTCCTCACCGGAGTGGGTCTCGATCGCCACGCCCCAGCCGTGGCGTTCGTCCCAGATGAGGGCGACGTCGCGGTCCGGGAAGGTGGGCAGGTGTCCGTCGACCGCGATGTAGGCGCCCACGGGCGTGGCCGAGGCGTCGCACGTGTACTGCGCCGGGGAGTCGCCGTCGGGGGAGAGTGCGGCGGCCACCGCGGAGACGTACGCGTGCAGTGCGGGTTCCGTCGAGTGCCAACCGTAGATGTCCACTGATGATCACCTCGATTCGTCGTGCCGACGCGAGGGCGCCGGCGGTTCACACTCCGGGTGCGCCTCGAGCGTCGCCGCCCGGCCGGGGCCCGCGCTGCGCACGGGCGCGGCGCGGGCAGGGCGCATGCAATCGCGCGGTGAGGTCGGGCGGTGAGGAGGCGCCGTTCACGTATCGGCGGAGGCGCCGTCGGGTGGCTCTTCGAGCCGCCTGCGCAGCGCCGCGATCTCCCTGCGGGCCTCGTCGAGTTCGTATTCGAGCGCGAGGATGCGCTGGGCGGCGTTGAGGTTCATGCCCTCGTCGAACAGCGCTCGCATCCGACTCGCCTGACCGAGCTGGTGGCGGGAGTAGCGCCGGTGCCCGCCGCCGGACCGTTCGGGGGACACGACGCCCGCGGTGTCGAGGCTCCGCAGGAACGGCTGCTCGACGCCGAGAATGTCGGCCGCCTGCCCGGTGGTGAACGTGGGCCGGTGTTCGTCGTCCAGATCGTTCAGGGTCATGCGTTCTCGCTCCGGAAAACCTGTCTCACCGTGATCCGATCGCCTCTCCCGCGGTTCGGCGTGATGGGCGCCGTCATTCGGCTGCTACAGCAAATTTTTAGTGGGTAGTTGAGGTTTCGTCAAGTGTCTGATGCGAGGTCGTCGAGTGTCGTGCGGCCGTTCGGGCACTGCGGGCGATGGCGTCGTGATCACGTCGTCGGTAGCGTCGGGCCCGGTCGGGTGACGACGGGGTCGCCCCGATGCGGAGGAGGGCGGGGGTTATGCCCGTCGAAGACGTCGAGCCCGCCGAACACGTCGACGTCCTCATCGTGGGAGCAGGCCTGACCGGTGTCGGTGCGGCCTGCCGGCTGCGGCAGCGCCACCCGGACCGCACGGTGGCGGTACTCGAGGCACGGGGCGCGATCGGCGGCACGTGGGACCTGTTTCGCTATCCCGGCGTGCGCTCCGATTCGGACATGTTCACGCTCGGCTACGGTTTCCGCCCGTGGCGCCGCGCCGAGGCGATCGCCGACGGCCCGTCGATCCGCGAGTACATCCGCGACACCGCCCGCGCGTTCGGCATCGATGGGCTCGTCCGGTTCCACCACCGGGTCGACTCCGCGTCCTGGTCGAGCGACCGGGCACTGTGGACGGTGACCGCGCACCGGTCCGACACCGGGGAGCAGGTCACGCTGACGTGCTCGTTCCTGCACGTCTGTTCCGGCTACTACCGCTACGACGAGGGGTACACGCCGCAGCTGCCCGGCGTGGACCGGTTCGAGGGCACGCTCGTGCACCCGCAGCACTGGCCCGAGGACCTGGACCATCGCGGCCGCCGGGTCGTGGTGATCGGCAGCGGCGCCACCGCCGTGACACTCGTCCCGGCCCTGGCTCCCGGCGTCGCTCACGTGACGATGCTGCAGCGCTCGCCGAGTTACGTCATGGCGCTGCCCTCGGTCGACCCGCTCGCCCGGTTGATGAACCGCGTGCTGCCCGACCGCGTGACGTTCCCCGTCGTGCGGTGGAAGAACGCGCTGAGCATGGGCCTGTTCTTCCGCCTCAGTCGCCGCGCCCCCGGACTCGTGCGCAGACTGCTCGAACGGGGCGCGCGGTCGGCGTTGCCCGAGGGATTCGACGTCGACCGGCACTTCTCACCGGACTACCGGCCGTGGGACCAGCGGCTGTGTTTCGTCCCGGACGGTGACCTGTTCCGAACGCTGCGCCGCGGGGACGCCACGGTCGTCACCGACACCATCGACACGTTCACGCCCGACGGCATCCGGCTCGCGTCCGGCGCGGAACTGGCCGCGGACATCGTCGTCACGGCGACGGGGCTGAACCTGCTCGCGATCGGCGGTATCGCGCTGGACGTCGACGGCGATCCGGTCGACGTCGGCAAGGCCGTGACGTACAAGGGCATGATGCTCGACGGCGTGCCGAACTTCGCGATGACGATCGGCTACACGAACGCCTCGTGGACGCTGAAGGCCGACCTCGTCGCCGAGTACGTGTGCAGGCTGCTCACCCACCTCGACGCCCACGGCCTCGACACCGCCACGCCGGTGCTGCCGCCCGGTGACCGGCCTGCCGAACCGCTGATCGACCTGCAGGCGGGCTACGTGCTGCGCAGCATCGATCGGATGCCGAAGCAGGGACACGCGACTCCCTGGCGGCTGCACCAGAACTATCTCCGCGACGTGCTGCACCTGCGCCACGGCAGCGTGACCGAGGACATGGACTTCGGCGTCGGGGCAGGCAGGCGTCAGTCGCCGTCCGGTCGCGGTTCCGCGGCCGGCGGTTCCGAGCGAGGAGGGGGAGCGGAGCGGTAGGTCGGCGGCGTCGCCGACAGGCCGATCGGGTTGCGGGGCAGCCGTACCTCCGTGCCGTCGTCGCGCGGAATGCCGACGACCGGGTCGAGTCCGAGTTCGGTGGCGAGGCGGAACGCGCCCGCCACGTCGTTGACCACGCCCGCGGGCACGCGCGACTCGGTGAGCAGATCCGCCCACGCGCGGGCGTCGCGCGCCTTCAGCAGCCGGACGAGGTGTTCGCGCAGCTCCTCCCCGTGGTCGACGCGTGCGCTGTTCGTGGCGAACCGGGCGTCGGTGCCGAGCCCCGGTTCGCCCAGCCGGTCGCACAGTGCCCGGAACTGGCGGTCGTTGCCCACGGCCAGGACGAGCTCCCCCTCGCCGCAGGGCAGCACCTCGTACGGCGCGACGCTGGGGTGCGCGTTGCCCATCCGCTGTGGCACGACCCCGCCCGAGGTGTAGGCCGAACTCTGATTCACCAGGGCCGCGAGGAGCGACGAGAGCAGGTTCACCTCCACGCGCTGTCCCTCACCGGTCGCGTCGCGGTGACGCAGCGCGGCGAGCATGCCCACCGTGGCGAACTGTCCGGACAGGACGTCGACGAGCGCGACGCCGACCTTCTGCGGCTGGCCGTCGGGCTGCCCCGTGACGCTCATCAGGCCGCCGAGCGCCTGGATCAGCAGGTCGTACCCGGGCAGCTCCGCGCCGGCGCCCGAGCCGAATCCGGTGATGGAACAGTAGATCAGCCCCGGGTTCCGTGCCCGCAGGTCCTCGTAGCCGAGGCCGAGTTCGGACATCAGCCCGGGGCGGAAGTTCTCG
Organism: Prauserella aidingensis; assembly: GCF_024171865.1. Taxonomy (GTDB): domain Bacteria; phylum Actinomycetota; class Actinomycetes; order Mycobacteriales; family Pseudonocardiaceae; genus Prauserella; species Prauserella aidingensis. The sequence continues at coordinate 227,543 of NZ_JAMTCN010000001.1, forward strand.
ACCACCACGTCCGCGCCGGCGGCGAGCTCCGCGGCACGGGCGATGCCCTCGTCGGTACGCAGATCCAGCGTCACCGAATCCTTGTTCCGGTTCACCGACTGGTAGTAGGTCGCCTCGCCGCGGTCGTCGTACGGCGGTCCCCACGCGCGGGTGTCGTCGCCGGTGCCGGGGCGCTCCACCTTGACGACGGTGGCGCCGAGGTCGGCCAGCAGCATCGTGGCGAACGGCCCGGCGAGTACCCGGGAGAAATCGACGATGCGCAGGTCACCGAGGGAGGAGGACATGGGTGGAACGCTCCTTCACGGGAACGGCCGGACGGTGCCTGATCCTCGCCGTGGCGGGACCGGGATGGCGGGACCGGGATGGCGGGACCGGGATGGCGGGGCGGGCTGCGGTAGTACCGGTGGGCCGTGGGTCAGGCGCCGGTGTGCTCGTCGGGTGCCGAGGCCGGCGTCGACGTGGGCCGCCGCGCCCAGAAGGTCGCCAGCAGCGCACCCGACAGGTTGTGCCACACCGAGAACAGCGCGCCGGGCAGGGCGGCAGCCGCGGTGAAATGGGTCGTCGCGAGGCTCGACGCGAGGCCCGAGTTCTGCATGCCGACTTCGACGCTGACCGCGCGCCGCGCCGATTCGTCCAGCCCGGCCAGCCTCGCCGCCCCGTAGCCGAGCGCCAGCCCCGCGGAGTTGTGGGCGACGACGGCGAGCATGAGCAGCGCTCCGCTCTCGGCGATCGTGCCGGAGTTGGCCCCGACGACCGCCGTCACGACGAGCGCGACGCCGAGAACCGACACCAACGGCAGGTACGGCAGTACGCGCTGGACGTACCGGTCGGCGAGCGCCCTGATGACGAGGCCCGCCACCACCGGCAGCAGCACGACCTGCGCGATGGACACGAACAGGTCGCCGAACCCTACGGGCAGATCGGATCCGGCGAGCAGCAGCACGAGCAACGGGGTGAGCAGCGGCGCCAACAGCGTGGACACCGATGTCAGCGTCACGGAGAGCGCGACGTCGCCCTTGGCGAGGTAGACGACGACGTTCGAGGCGGTGCCGCCGGGCGCGGAGCCGACCAGCACCATGCCGACGAGCAGTGCGCCGGACAGCCCGAACAGCTGGCCGATTCCCCACGCGGTGAGCGGCATGATCAAGAACTGCGCGATGAGACCGAACAGCACGGCGAGCGGACGCCGTGCGACGAGGGCGAAGTCGGCCCCGCGCAGCGTGAGGCCCATACCGAACATGATCACGCCGAGCAGCAGCGGTACGTGGTCGACGAGCGCCGACGCCTGGTCCGGAGCGAGCATCCCGATCGCCACTCCGAGTACGACGAGAAGCGCGAACCACCGGCTCGCCGCCTCCGCCAGCCTGCGCACTACACCGTGTCGCTGCGCCATGATCGCCTCCTGCTCGTGATCCGCAGGAACTGTAGGCGACCGTGCCGCCGCACGGGAGTAGGGACGTGACGGTGGTGTCGCGCGACACGCGTCCACTGCGAGGTGCGTCGCGATCCGGCAGGCCGTGAGCCGGTGGTGACCGGGAACGGTGATGACTGCGCTCGGTGATGACTGCGAGCGGTGGTGACAGGGCTCGGTGGTGACGACACGCAGCGGACCGGGGCCGTGGTGCGGTATGCAGGGCAGGTGCAGATTCCCACCGACACGGTCGATGCCGTGGTCGTCGGGGCGGGCCCGAACGGACTGGTCGCGGCCAACCTGCTCGCCGACGCGGGCTGGGAGGTGCTCGTCCTGGAGGCGACGCCGACTCCCGGCGGCGCCGTGCGCAGCGCCGAGGCTGTCGAACCGGGCTTCGTGACCGACCTGTTCAGTGCGTTCTACCCGATGGCGGCGGCCTCGCCCGTGCTCGCCGGACTCGGGCTGGAACGGTACGGACTGCGCTGGCGTCACGCGCCCGCGGCGTTGGCGCACGTGCTGCCGGACGACCGGGTCGCCCTCGTGTCCCGCGACCCGGAGGAGACGGCGGCGTCGTTCGAGGCGTTCGCGCCGGGCGACGGCGCGGCCTGGGAGGAGGAGGCTGCGTTGTGGCGGCGGATCCGCGACCCGTTGCTGGACGCGTTGCTGTCCCCGTTCCCGCCGTTGCGCGCGGCCGGGCGGCTGGCGCGGGCGGCGGGCTCCGCGGACGGCACACGGCTCGCGCGGATGGTGGCGATGCCGGTGACGGCGTGGGCGGGGGAGCGGTTCCGCGGTGCGGGCGCCCCGGCGGTGCACGCGGGGAACGCGCTGCACACCGATCTGGGACCGGCGCAGGCGGGTAGTGCGGTGTTCGGCTGGTTGTTGTCGATGCTCGCGCAGGATGTGGGGTTCCCGGTGCCGGAAGGCGGGTCCGGCGCCTTGACTGCGGCGTTGACGCGGCGACTCACGGCGCGGGGTGGCCGCATCGAGTGCGGCAGGCCCGTGACGAGGGTCCTCACGGCCGGCGGTCGTGCCATGGGGGTGCTCGCCGACACCCCCGTGCGGGCACGGCGGGCGGTGCTGGCGGCCGTGCCCGCACCGCTGCTGTACGGCCGCATGCTCGACGAGCGGATCCTGCCCCCTCGCCTCCGTGGCGACCTCCGCCGGTTCGACTGGGACGCCGCCACGGTCAAGGTCAACTGGACGTTGTCCGGGCCGATCCCGTGGGCCGCTCCCGAGGCGGCACGCGCGGGCACGGTGCATCTCGGTGGGGACGTCGCCGGCCTCGCCCGGTACGGCCTCGACGTCGAGTTGGGCACCGTTCCCGGCGATCCGATGCTCGTCCTCGGTCAGATGGCGGTGGCCGATCCGTCGCGGGCCCCGGACGGCTGCGAATCGGCGTGGGCTTACACGCACGTGCCGCGCGGCCTGGACTGGGACGGCGACCGGCTGCGCCGGTTCACCGACCGGATGGAGGCGCTGCTCGAACGGCACGCGCCCGGGTTCGGGGCGCGCGTCCGCGGCAGGCTGGTGCAGGGTCCGCACGAGCTGGAGCGGGCGAACCCTGCCTTGGTCGACGGTGCCGTGGGAGGCGGGAGCGCGGCGATGCATCAGCAGCTGGTGTTCCGGCCCGTGCCGGGTCTCGGCCGGGCGGACACCCCGGTGGATCGGCTGTTCCTGGCGGGGGCGTCGGCGCATCCCGGCGGAGCCGTGCACGGTGGCCCGGGGGCCAACGCGGCGCGGGCGGCGCTGGCGCGCGCCGGTGTGGGCGGGGGTGTCTACGCCGCCGCGGTCGGCGGGCTGCACCGGCTGGTGTACTCCTGAGACGTCATCCGGGCACCGCGTCACCCGGGGCGGGGCAGCGGCGCAGGGCCTCACTTACTCGGGCAGGTCACGGATCGTCTCGTCGGCGACCGTGCGCACGGCGTGACGGATGCCGTGGGCGGCGGCGCGGCGCTGCCGCTGCGCCCCTGACCCGTCGGTGACCACGTGCCGGGCCAGTGAGTCGGCGAGGTCGGCGTCGCCGGAACGCTCCAGCGCGGGACGTACGTGGTCGAGCAGCTCGTCGACGAGCTCGACGGCGGGGCGCGCCCGTCCCGTCCACGGGTCGACGCCGCGCCCGCCGAGGCCGTACCGGGCCGCCGACCACACGGCCGCGGGAAGCAGGTCGTCGAGCGGGTCGCCGGGCGCCGTGCCCGCATCCGTGGACCCGACGAGGGCCGTGTCGACGAGGGCTCGGCACAGCAGGGCCTGCAGCAGCGCCTCGTCGGGGGTGGTCGCGGTGTCGGCCACGCGGATCTCGACGGTCGGCAGCACGGGGGAGGGGCGGGCGAGCCAGAACGTCGTGTACTGGGCTCCCAGCGCCCCCGCCGTGACGAGCCGGTCGACGAGGGCGTCGTGCTCGGCGACATCGTCGAAGCGGGGCGGGATGCCTGCGGTGGGGAACCGGGAGTGCTGGATCGTCCGCCAGCTGGCGTAGCCGGTGTCGTGCCCGCGCTCGTACGGCGAGTTGGCCGACAACGCCAGCAGTGTCGGCAGCCACGCGCGCAGGCCGTTCACGGCGACGACCGCGGCCTCGCGATCGGGCACACCGACGTGGACGTGACATCCGCAGCCCTCGTAGTCGCCGATCAGACCGCGGTAGAGGCCGTCGAGCTCGGTGTACTGCGGGTCGCCGCCGAGCGGGACGGCCGGGCTCGGGACCGCAGGCGTGCCCGAGGCGACGAGGGCGAGACCTTCGGCCCGCGCCGCCTCGGCGAGCCCGCGTCTGCCGGTGATCAGTTGCCGGTGCAGTGCGGTGGCCGTGGTGCAGACCCCGGTCGCCGCCTCCACCTGACTGGCCCGGAGCTCGCCGTGCCAGGCCGGGTCGCGGACCTCGTCGTCGGTCAGCCCGGGGCCGCCGAGATCGGTCGGCGACTCCGGAAGGCGCGCGAGGACGTCGTCGGCAGCGGGAACGGTCTGCCAGGTCTCGGGGTCGGCGAGCAGGAACTCCTCTTCGACCCCGACGGTGCGTGGGGCGGACACTCGGTGGGGCCCTTCTCCGATCAGCGCCCGGTGAACCGGGCAGGGCGGCGCTCGACGAAACTCTGCAGGCCTTCGGCGGCGTCCTCACTGGCGAGGATGTCCGGCAGTAGTTCGCGCAGGTGGTCGGCGGCGGCGCGTTCGTTCTCGAGTCGTTGCGCGACGCGGGCGTTGGCCAACGTGCCCTGCACCCCCAGCGGCGCCTGTTCACCGATGAGGCGCGCGATCTCCGTGGCCCGTTCCAGCTGGGCACCGGGCGCGACGACCTCCTGGAGGAGGCCGATCCGGTGGGCCTCCTCGGCGCCGAACTCCTCGCCGGTGAGCAGGAACCGCATCGCGTTGCCCCAGCCGAGCTGGGTGGTCGCGCGTACCGTCGCGCCGCCGAACGGGATGATACCCCGGCCGATCTCCAGCTGCCGGAAGCGCACGTCGTCGGCGCCGACGACGATGTCGCAGGCGAGGGCCAGCTCGATCGACAAGGTGAACGAGATGCCCTGGACGGCCAGGACGACCGGCTTGGGGACGGGCGGCTTCCACAGGGCGAAGGGGTCGTAGGACCCGCCGCCGGACAACGCCTCCGGTCCTTCGTCCTGTACCGCCGGCCAGACGTCGGCGAGGTCGAGTCCGGCGCTGAAGTGGTCCCCGTGGCCGTACAGGACCCCGACGCGCGCCTCGGGGTCCTCGGCGAGCCGGTCGTAGGCGAGGCCGACCTCCTCGATGGTGCGGCGGTCCCACGCGTTGCGCTTTTCGGGACGGTTCACGCCGATGAGCAGTACGTGGCCGTCGCGGTCGACGGTGACGCGGGGAGACATGGAAGTGCTGGTCCTCCTCGACTCGGGGAAGGCGCTCGGGAACCTCGGGAACACGGCGCTCGGTGATCACCGGGCAGCGTGCCACACCCCTGTTGAGTGTATAACAACCTATACAGCGAGGCGTTTGGCATCGATCATCGGTCCCTCACCTCACCAATGCCGCCGCCCGAAAAAGCTCAGGACACGACGGGGTTCTCCGAGTTCGCGGTGTCGTCGACGTACTCGACGACACCCGCCTCGTGCAGCATCTCGAGGATCCGATCGGCGGCGGTCTCCGGAGAGCCCTCGGTGGTGTCGATCCGAAGGTCGGGCGTCTCGGGGTCCTCGTAGACGTCGTCGACGCCGGTCAAGCCCTTGACCTCACCCGCGGCCGCGCGCGCGTACAGCCCCTTCGGGTCCCGGCGGGCGCACTCCTGCAGCGGGGTGCTCACGTAGACCTCGAAGAACGCCGAACCGCGCTCCGCGTGGTGCGCACGCACGGCAGCCCGCGTCTCGGAGTACGGGGCGATGACCGGCACGAGGGTCAGCACGCGGTGGCGCGTCAGCAGCTCGGCGATGAATCCGACACGCTGGCCCTGCTTGTCCCGGTCCTCGCGGCTGAAGCCGAGGTCGCTCGAGATCGTGCGGCGGATCTCGTCGCCGTCGAGCACCTCCACCTCCGCGCCGGTGCTTTCGCCCGCGACGAGCGTGGCGACGGCGCCGGCCACCGTCGACTTGCCCGCACCGGACAACCCGGTCAACCAGACGGTCGCGCCGCGGGTGAGGCGAAGGGACCGGTCCGCAGTCATAAAAAGCTCCTCCAGGAAACCGTTACCGACCTGTGGCGTGCACGAGACAACATCATCCGTGCGGAAAGAAAACTCGCCGTGAAGGCCACAGCAAACCATCCGATGTGAGCGAGTACGCTCCCGGGGCCATGACCCCCGCAACACAGCGTGTGTACCTGCACATCGGGCTACCCAAGACAGGAACGACATCGCTGCAGGAACTGCTGTGGCACAACCAGGACGCCCTCACCTCAGCCGGCGTGTCGTTCCCCGGGTACGACCTCGGCGCGCATCATCGGGCCGTCGCCGACGTGCACCCCGGTCGTTACGGCGGCTGGAAGGAGAAGCGCACGCCCGGATCGTGGAACTGGCTGGTGGAGCAGGCCAGGGCGTTCGACGGTGCGACGCTGATCTCCTCGGAGCTGCTGGCGCCCGCGAGTCCTGAGGAGGCCGAACAGGTCGTCTCCTCGCTGTCGTTCGCCGAGGTGCACATCGTGTGCACGGTGCGCGACCTGGCACGGCAGATCCCGTCGGTGTGGCAGGAGAACGTGAAGACCCGGCAGAGCACGTCCTACCCCGACCTGCTCGCCTCGCTGCGCAGCGGCGAGCTCGACGACACCGCGAGGTTGTTCTGGGACTACCAGGACCTGCCGCGGGTGCTCGAGACGTGGAGCGCCGGGGTCCCCGCCGACCGCGTGCACGTGGTGACGGTGCCGCCCCGTGGTGGCAGGCCCGACGTGCTGTGGGAGCGGTTCGCCGGGCTGCTCGGACTGGACCCTGCGGCCTACGAGACGGACATTCCGCACTACGGTAACTTCTCCCTCGGCTACCCGGAGACGGAGTTCCTCCGCCGGATCAACGCGTCGCTTCCGGACCGCTTCCCGTGGCTCCAGTACGCCCGCAGGGTCAAGGACGACTTCGCCGCACACACCCTCAGCGGGCGCAGCGGCCGCGGCAGCATCCCGCTGCCGAAGCAGGACCAGGACTGGGTGCGGGAAACCGCGGAGCGCTACATCGAGCAGGTCCGTGAGGCCGGGTACCACGTCGTCGGTGACCTGGAGGACCTGCGGCCCGCCGCACCCCGCGGTGACGAGCCCGCCACCGCCGACGACCTGACGCCCGGCGAGGCGGAGATCGGCGAGATCGCGATGGAGTCGGTCACGGATCTGCTCCGTCACCCGGCCGGGTCGCGTCGCATGATGAAGCGCAAGCCGCCGCAGCAGGCCAAGGCGCTGCGGCTGCGGCAGTTCGTGATGCGGATGTCGGATCAGTATCCCCAGGTCATGGCGGCCCGCCGGGCGTACTGGCGTGCGCGCGCCAAGCTCGGGCGCTGACCTGGGTGCGACACCCCGACACCCCGACGGCCCGCGGCGGGTGCCGGTGGGCGGGATGGAGTACGCGATGAGCCGAGTGGAACTCACCGGGGCCGACGGCCGGTGGACCCTCACCCTGACCGACCCCGACCGGCGCAACTGTCTCGACGACGTGACGTGCCGCGAACTCGGCGAGGCGATCGACACGGTCGCGGCCGCCGAGGACGTGCGCACGCTCGTCGTGGTGGGACAGGGGAAGGCCTTCTGCGCGGGTGCGGATCTGCCCGCGCTGTTCGGGGACGCCTCGGAACGGGCGGTCGGCGAGCTGCGCAGGCATCTGCACTCGGTGTACGACAGTTTCCTGCGGCTGCGGCGGTTGGAGATCCCGACGGTCGCGGCCGTGCAGGGCGCCGCCGTGGGCGCCGGTCTGAACCTCGCCATGGCGTGCGACATCCGCATCGCCGGGCCGCACGCGTCGTTCGCTGCGACGTTCTCGCGGATCGGGCTCCACCCGGGCGGCGGGTGCACGTGGTTCCTCGTCGACGCGCTCGGGCCGCAACGGGCGATGGCGCTGTTGCTGGACGGCGGATCGTTGGACGGCCGCGCGGCCGTCGAGCAGGGTCTGGCGTTGGAGCTGGCCGAGGAGCCGCTCGGCAGGGCCCACGAACTGGCGGACCGGTGGGCCGGGCACGATCCGGCGTTGACGCGGGACATCAAGACGGCGGTCGGTATCGCCGCGAGCGGCGACTTCGACGCCACGCTCGAGTTCGAGGCGTGGGCCCAGGCCTCCAGTGCGACGGGGCCGAAGATCCGCGAGGTCGTGGAGCGGTTCCGGAAGTGACGCGCCGGCGTCAGGCCACGACGCCCTGCGTGGCCAGCAGGTCCCGGGTGCGGCGGCGACGGCGCAGCCACACCTTGCGGGTGCCGTCGGAGTAGAGCCGCACGTTGGACAGTTCCCAGCCGGTGAACTCGGCCTGGATGGCCAGCTGCACGGATGCGGTCACGCGGGAGACACCGGGCGGGAGCTGGACCCGCTGGTACTCCCAATCGTCGTCGACCACCGCTTCCGCACTCGTCATGGCGTGATCACCTGGATACCTTCCTCGGCTGCCGAACCGATGACGACCTGCGACGTCTGCTCATCGACGGTAACGGAATCGGGCTGGCGAACGGTGGGTAGCCGGAACTTTTCCTCCGGTTGTCCGCCGCGTACGTCGTAGCCGACGACCTCGTTGCGTTCGGTGAGCGTGACCCACGCGACGTGGCGTTTCGCGTCGTAGGCGACGCCGTAGGCCCCGCCGGGCACGGGCTGTCGCTGGCGCAGCAGCAGGGGGTCGGTGTCGAAGGCGAGCAGGGCGCCGTTGCGGGCGTCGGTGACGAGTACGCGGCCGTACTCGTCGGTCGTGGCGTCGGCTGCGCCCTGGCCCGCGCGCAGCCCCTCGCCGATCGTGTGGTCGGCGAGGTCCAGCGAGAACACGGCGGTGCGGAGCTGGTCGAGCACGACCGCGCCGCCGCCTGCGACGAGGACGTCGTCGGCGCTGTAGAGGTCGTCGCGAACGGTGCGGACGGGGGAGTCGTCGGCGTCGAGGACCTGGACGGCCTTGGCGTCGCGGAGCGCGACGAGGGTGCGGTCGCCGTCGGCGGCCACGCCGGTGGGAACGCCGTCGACCTCGACGACCTCGGCCGTGCCGGTGGCGACGTCGATCCGGGCGAAGGCCTTCGCGTCCGGCATGGTGGCCACGATCGTGCCGTCGACGGTGCGCAGGCTGCCGGCTTCGCCCGGCAACCGCACCGTGCGTGGTGCGGCTCCGGGATCGTCGAGGTCGTGGAGGTGCACGGCGTCCTCGCCCGCGAGCGCGGCCGCGAGCGTGCCGTCCGTGGCGGCCAGGTCGGTGACGTCGCCGCCTGCGGGGACGACCCGGCCTGCCGGGTCCTCGGTCGTCGCGGGTGACGGTGCGGCGCTCGCCCGTTCGGGATTCTCGACGACCTGGAGTTGGTCGCCGCCTGCGCCCGTGTCGGAACATCCGGTCAGCACCAGTGCGGACGTGATCGCGAGGGCGGCCAGACTGCGGGTCCGTACCGGTCCGCGGCGCCGGGACGTGCGGGATGACGACGAGCGGGATGACGACGTGCGGAGTGCGGACGGCGCGGTCACGGGGAGTCCTCGTTGCGGTCGGTGGAGTCGGCCGTTCGTGTCGGAGCGGTGCCGCCGTCGGGTTTGCTGACGTCGTCGAGGGCGCCGCGGATGGCGTCCGGCAGGGTCAGTTCCTCGGCGGCGAGTGAGCCGGCGAGCTGGGTGGCGTCGCGGGCTCCGACGACGGGGGCGACGACGCCCGGCCGGTCGCGGACCCAGGCCAGGGCGACGGCCAGGGGCGAGGTGCCGAGTCCCTCGGCCGCCGTGGCGACGGCCTCGACGATGCGGCTCGCCCGGTCGGTGCGGTGGTGGTCGACGTAGCCGCCGTAGGCCGGGTCGGCGCCGCGGGAGTCGGCGGGGGTGCCCGAGCGGTACTTGCCCGTCAGCACGCCGCGTCCGAGGGGTGCCCACGGCAGCAGGCCGATATCGTGATGGCCCGCCGCGGGCACGATCTCCCGTTCCGGGGTGCGTTCGAGCAGCGAGTACTCGCTCTGGGTGGAGACGATCCGGGTGGTGCGCATGCCGCACGCCGCGGTGGCCAGTTGCCATCCGGCGTAGTTGGAGACGCCGACGTAGCGGACCTTGCCGCTGGTGACGGCGTGGTCGAGCGCGGAGAGGGTCTCCTCGATCGGCACGGCCGGGTCCCAGGCGTGCACCTGCCACAGGTCGATGTGGTCGACGCCGAGGCGCCGCAGCGAGCCGTCGAGCGCGGCCAGCAGCGACCCGCGGGACGCGCCACCGCCGAAGGGGCCGGCCTCGCGGCGGGCCGCGGCCTTCGTGGCGAGCACGATGTCTTCCCGGGGGACGAGGTCGGCCAGCAGGGAGCCGAGGATCCGTTCGCTCTCGCCGTCACCGTAGACGTCGGCCGTGTCGACGAGCGTGCCTCCCGCGTCGACGAAGGCCACGAGCTGGTTGGCGGCTTCTTCGGTGTCGGTGCCGGTGCCCCATGACAACGTGCCGAGGCCCATGCGGGACACCTGCGCGCCCGAAGCGCCGAGCGGGCGACATTCCATGACTGCCCAGCGTAGTCATCACCCGTCCGGGAGATTGACCAAGGCACCATCGGCGGCATGTCCCGCCACCGATAGTGTCGCTGCCCGTGCGACTGGGATTGAATCTCGGCTACTGGGGCGCCGGGAACGACGCGAGCAACTTGACCTTGGCCAAACATGCCGACGAGCTCGGCTTCTCCGTCGTGTGGGCGGCGGAGGCGTACGGCTCGGATGCGCCGACGGTGCTGTCGTGGATCGCCGCGCAGACGTCGAACATCGACGTCGGGAGTGCGGTGCTGCAGATCCCCGCGCGGACGCCGGCCACGACGGCGATGACGGCGGCGACGCTCGACTCGCTGTCGGGCGGCCGGTTCCGCCTGGGACTCGGGGTATCCGGCCCGCAGGTGTCGGAGGGCTGGCACGGTGTCCGGTTCACGTCGCCGCTGGGCCGCACGCGCGAGTACATGGACATCGTGCGGGCTGCGCTGCGCCGCGAGAAGGTCTCGTACGAGGGTGAGCACTTCCGGCTTCCGCTGCCGGACGGTCCCGGCAAGGCGCTGCGGCTGACCGTGCACCCGGTGCGTGAGCACATCCCGATGTACCTCGCCGCGATCGGCCCGAAGAACGTCGAGCTGACCGGTGAGCTCGCCGACGGCTGGCTCCCGGTGTTCTTCTCGCCCGAACACGCGGGCGACCAGCTGGCGCAGTTGCGCACCGGTGCGGAGAAGTCGGGTCGAGACCTGTCGTCGTTCGACATCGCGCCGACCGTGCCGCTCGTGCCGGGTGACGACTGGCGGGAGTGCGCCGACTCGGTGCGGGCGTACGCGGCGCTGTACCTCGGCGGCATGGGCAGCAAGGACAAGAACTTCTACAACCGGCTCGCGGTGCGGATGGGCTTCGAGGCCGAGGCCGCCGAGGTGCAGGAGAAGTTCCTCGCGAAGGATCACGCGGGGGCGATGGCCGCGGTGCCTGCTGAGTTCCTCGACGCGACGTCGCTGCTGGGGCCGAAGGAGCGGATCGCCGAGCGGCTGGCGGCGTTCGCGGAGGCCGGTGCGACGACGGTGAGCCTGTCGCCGTTCGTGGCGCCCGAGCAGGGCTTCGACGCACTGCGCACGGCCGTCGACGCGCTCGAGTTGGCGGGGGTGGCCGGCTGATGGGGTGGTTCGAGGCTCTCGTCCTGGGCATCGTCCAGGGGTTGACGGAGTTCCTGCCGATCTCGTCGAGCGCGCACCTGCGCGTGACGGCGGCGTTCGCGGGCTGGGGCGACCCGGGTGCGGCGTTCACCGCGGTCACACAGATCGGCACCGAACTGGCGGTCCTGCTGTTCTTCGGGAAGAAGATCATCAGCATTCTGAAGAACTGGTTCTTCTCGATCTACCGGCCCGAGTACCGGCGTGACCCGGACGCCCGCATGGGCTGGCTGATCATCGTCGGGTCGATCCCGATCGGTGTGCTGGGATTGCTGTTCCAGGAACAGATCGAGCACGTGTTCCGTGACCTGCGGCTCATCGCCACGACGCTGATCGTGTTCGGCATCTTCCTGCTGCTGGCCGACCGGATGGGCAGGCAGGACCGCGATCTGGACCAGCTGACCGTCAAGCACGGTCTGACGTACGGGTTCTTCCAGGCGCTCGCGCTGGTGCCCGGCGTGTCGCGGTCGGGCGGCACGATCACCGGTGGCCGCCTGATGGGCTACAGCCGGTCGGCGGCCGCGGAGTACTCGTTCCTGCTCGCGGTGCCCGCGGTGCTGGCGTCCGGTTTCTACAAGCTCGCCGACATCGGTGACGGCGAGGGACCGGCGTGGGGTCCGACGATCCTGGCGACGGTCGTGGCGTTCGCCGTCGGTTACGCGGTCGTCGCGTGGCTGATGTCGTACATCAAGCGGCACTCGTTCCTGCCGTTCGTGATCTACCGGGTGGCGCTGGGCCTGCTGCTGTACGTGCTGGTGTTCACCGGTGTCCTCGACCCGAACGCCGGACCGGTGGAGAGCTGATCGACACGCGGGTGTCGGCGTAGGGTGACGGGCGTGGGAACCGTCATTCTGCTGCGGCACGGCCGGTCGACGGCGAACGGCTCGGGTGTGCTCGCCGGACGTATGCCGAAGGTCGGCCTGGACGACACTGGGCGCGGGCAGGCGCAACGGTTGGTGGATCGCCTCGCCGACGTGCCGTTGGCCGCGCTCGTGTCGTCGCCGCTGCTGCGGTGCAAGCAGACGCTCGAGCCGCTCGCCAAGGCGCGCGGGCTCACGCGGGTGACCGAGTCACGGTTATCCGAAGTGGACTACGGCGACTGGACCGGCCGGGAGCTGAAGACCCTCGCGAAGGAGCCGCTGTGGCGGGTCGTGCAGGCGCATCCGTCGGCTGCGGTGTTCCCCGGTGGGGAGGGACTCGCGGGGGTGCAGGCGCGGGCGGTTGCGGCCGTGCGGGAGCACGACGCGCGGCTCACCGCCGAACACGGTGAGCACGTCGTGTGGGCGCTGTGCAGCCACGGCGACGTGATCAAGGCGATCCTCGCCGACGCGCTCGGCCAGCATCTCGACGGTTTCCAGCGCATCGTCGTCGACCCGGGTTCGCTGTCGGTCGTGCGCTACAGCGAGACGCGGCCGTTCGTGCTGCGCATCAACGACAACGCGGGGGACCTGTCCGGAGTCGTGCCCCCGAAACCCGCCAAGCGTGGCCGCAGGCGCCGGAAGGGCGCCGACTCCTCCGACGCCGTTCCCGGTGGGACCACTGGACGAAAGGACAACGCGTGACCGACAACCCGCTGCTGGCGCCGAGCGACCTGCCGTACGGGCTGCCGCTGTTCGACCGCATCTCCGACGAGCATTTCCTGCCCGCCTTCGAGACGGCGCTGGCCGAGCACCGGGCGGAGATCGCGGCGATCGTGGACGATCCGGAACCGCCGTCGTTCGAGAACACGATCGTCGCGCTCGAGTGTTCGGGGCAGCTGCTGCACCGGGTGTCGCAGATACTGTTCAACCTGACCGCTGCGGATGCCAACGACGCGCGCCGGGCGGTGCAGACCGAGATCGCTCCGCGGCTGGCGGCGCACTCGGACGCGGTCCATCTCGACGCGGCGCTGTTCGCCCGTGTCGACGCGGTGCACGCCCGGCGGGACGAGCTCGACCTCACGCCCGAACAGGACTGGCTGCTGCACCGCACCCACGTCGCATTCACCCGTGCCGGCGCGGGCCTGCCCGAGGACAAGCAGGCCCGGCTGCGGGAACTCAACGAGGAGCTGTCCCGGCTCGAGACCCGGTTCCAGGACAACCTCCTCGCCGACACCAACGAGCTGGCCGTGCTGGTGTCCACACGCGACGAGCTGGCGGGGCTGTCCGACGACGCGGTCACCGCGGCCGCCGAAGCGGCCACCGCGCGCGGCGAGGACGGCAAGTACCTGCTCACGCTCGGGCTGCCGTCCGCCCAGCCGGTGCTGGCGTCGTTGGAGAACCGCGACCTGCGCAAGCGCGTGTTCACCGCGTCGGTCTCGCGCGGGGGACGGGGTAACGAACACGACAACAAGGAGATCCTGGCCACGATCGCCCGGTTGCGGGCCGAACGTGCCGCGGTGCTCGGGTACCCGAATCACGCCGCGTACGCCATCGAGGACCAGACCGCCGGGTCGGCCGAGGCCGCGGTGTCCATGCTGGAACGGTTGGCGCCCGCCGCCGTCGCCAACGCGAACGCCGAGGCCGCCGAACTGCAGGAGGACCTGGCCGCCGACGGCGTCGAGGGCGAGCTGCAGCCGTGGGACTGGGCCTACTACGCCGAGCGGGTCCGCAAGCGCAGGTTCGACATCGACGACGCCGCGTTGCGGCCCTACTTCGAGCTGGAGCGGGTGCTCGTCGACGGCGTGTTCCATGCGGCGGGCAAGCTGTACGGGCTCACGTTCGCCGAACGGTCGGACCTGGCCGGCTACCACCCCGATGTGCGGGTGTGGGAGGTGTTCGACGCCGACGGCGGCCCGCTCGGGCTGTACCTGGGTGACTTCTTCACACGCGACGCCAAGCGGGGCGGGGCGTGGATGAACAACCTCGTCGAGCAGTCGCGCCTGCTGGGGCAGCGTCCGGTGGTGGTGAACAACCTGAACATCACCAAGCCCGCCGACGGCGAGCCCGCGCTGCTCACCTACGACGAGGTGACCACGCTGTTCCACGAGTTCGGGCACGCCCTGCACGGGTTGGTGTCCGATGTGGAGTACCAGTCGCTGGAGGGCACGAACGTGCCGCGCGACTTCGTCGAGTTCCCGTCGCAGGTCAACGAGATGTGGGCGCTGTGGCCGGAGGTGCTCGCCAACTACGCGCGGCACCATCGCACCGGCGAGCCGTTGCCGCAGGAGACGGCGGCGAAGCTGGAGGAGGCGAGCCGCTACGGCGAGGGTTTCCGCACCACGGAGTATCTCGCGGCGTCGTTGCTGGACCTCGCGTGGCACACCATCGGGCCGGACGCCGAGGTGGACGACGTCGACCGGTTCGAGGCCGAGGCGCTGCAGAAGGCCGGTGTCGCGCTCGCGACGGTCCCGCCGCGGTACCGCAGCACCTACTTCGCGCACGTGTTCAGCAATGCCTACGCGGCCGGGTACTACTCGTACATCTGGTCCGAGGTCCTGGACGCCGAGTCGGTGGAGTGGTTCCGGGAGAACGGAGGACTGGCGCGGGAGAACGGCGACCGCTTCCGTGCGGAGCTGCTCGCCAAGGGCGGCAGCGTGGACGTGATGGAGGCGTTCCGCGCCTTCCGCGGCCGTGACCCGCAGCTGCAGCCGTTGCTCGAACGCCGCGGGCTCACCGCTGCGTGACGAGCCGTCGACCGGCCCGGACACGGCGGGTGTCCGGGCCGGTGCCGCGGCTGCGGTCCGGCCTCACTTGGTCCAGACGACCGGGTTGTCCTCGTAGTCGGGGGCGTCGGTGAAGTGGGCTTCCGTCACGTCGCCGCGGGCCGAACCCTCGATGGTGCAGCTCTCGTACGAGGCACCCTGCTCGTTGAACTCCGACGGCGCGGACTCGCTCTCGCACTGGTCCACACCGCCGATCACGGTGAGCATGGCTCCGGTCGAGTCGCCGCCCGCGAGCCGGCCGTCGAGGTCGACCCTCGAGTACTTCAGGTCGTCGCCGCCGACGTTCTCGACCGTGAAGCTGATGTAGTGGGGCGTGATGCGTGAGTCGACCGACGATCCGTCGCTCTTCTTCGGCAGGTCGGAGGCCGAGCCCTTCTCGATACCGGTCACCGTGATGGCGATGGTGCCCTTCGTGTCGTCGGTGTACTCGAACGGCACGACGGCACGCTCGCCGACTTTCAGCTCCGTGCCGGGGGCGGTGACGTCGTCGTCGATCGGCAGGGCGCTCACGTCGCCACCGTCGCCACCGTCGTCGTCCGGTGCTTCCGACGATTCGGCGGGCGCTGCGCTGCTCGTCGCCGTGGAGTCCTGCTCCTGCGGCTCGGCGGCGCCCTCTTCCTCGCCGCCGCAGGCCGACAGGGCCAGGCCGATGGTCGCGACAACTGCCGCCGATGCGGCGATACGTCCGTTGCGCACGGTTACCTCACTCTGCGTCGTCAGTGCTGCCGCCATGGCAGCGTCTGAAGAAACGACGCATCCGGCATGTCCGGCGTTCCCGGCACACCGAAACGTGACCGCGCGCACGTTGCGTGATCACCGCGGTGTGTCGGACCGCGTGAGCGAGTCGCGGTGTCCCGTGCCGGCGAGGCAGCGGGCCCCGACCACGACGCGGGTACCGACCACGACGAGGGGCCGCCGGAACCCGTCGCGTCGACGGTTCCGACGGCCCCTCGGCTGCGGGAAACGGCCTCAGATCAGGCCGAGCTGCTTGACCGTGTCGCGCTCCTCGGTGAGCTCCTGGACCGAGGCGTCGATCTTGCCGCGGGAGAACTCGTCGATCTCCAGGCCCTGGACGATCTCGTACTTGCCGTTCTTCGTGGTGACCGGGAACGACGAGATGATGCCCTCCGGCACGCCGTAGGAGCCGTCGGACGGGATGCCCATCGAGACCCAGTCGCCCTCGGCGGTGCCGTTGACCCAGTCGTAGACGTGGTCGATGGCGGCGTTGGCCGCCGACGCCGCGGAGGAGGCGCCGCGCGCCTCGATGATCTCCGCGCCGCGCTTGGCCACGCGCGGGATGAACTCGTCCTCGAGCCACTTCTGGTCGCCCACGGCCTCGGCGGCGTTCTTGCCGCCGACCTCGGCGTGGAAGATGTCCGGGTACTGCGTGGCCGAGTGGTTGCCCCAGATCGTCAGCTTCTTGATGTCGGCGACGCCCACGCCGAGCTTCGCGGCCAGCTGCGCCGCGGCACGGTTGTGGTCGAGCCGCGTCATCGCGGTGAACCGCTCCTTCGGCACGTCCGGAGCGTGCGCCTGGGCGATCAGCGCGTTGGTGTTGGCCGGGTTGCCCACCACGAGGACCTTCACGTCGTCGGCCGCGCCTGCGTTGATGGCCTCACCCTGCGGCTTGAAGATGCCGCCGTTGGCCTCGAGCAGATCACCGCGCTCCATGCCCTTGGTGCGGGGACGGGCACCGACGAGCAGGCCGACGTTCACGCCGTCGAAGGCCTTCTTCGCGTCGTCGAAGATGTCGATGCCGGACAGCAGCGGGAACGCGCAGTCCTCGAGTTCCAGCGCGGTGCCCTCGGCCGCCTTCACCGCCTGCGGAATCTCCAGCAGCCGCAGCTTGACCGGCGTGTCCTGGCCGAGGAGCTGACCGGACGCGATGCGGAAGAGCAGCGCGTAACCGATCTGGCCGGCCGCGCCGGTGACGGTGACGTTGACAGGGGCCTGGGTCATAACGTTCTCCTGCTGATGGGTTCATTCAGTGCTTGTACTCGGGATGCTATCCGCCGGTTTCGGCTCTCGGTGGGTGCGTCGCCTCACCTGTACCGATTGAGCCGGGCCCGGGTGTGACGCCGAACGCTTTGCCGAGTGCGCCGGCGGCCTCGTCGAGTTTCGCGAAGCTCGCGAGCAGGACCCGCGTCGCCGGTTCGTCGTCCGGCCGGACCCCGTCGTCGCCGGGTGGTGGTACGACGTGGCCCGCCGAGCCGGGGGAGCGGACCGCGGTGAGCAACGTGTCGATGTTGCCGATGAGCCTCGTCGTGACGGCGTCCAGCCTGCCGTCCAGCGCGAGCAGTCCCGGCCGGGCGCGGGCGGCGATGTGTCGTGCCCGGAACGCGACGGCGTCGAGGGTGTCCACGACGTACCAGCCGTAGTCGCGGCGCGCCGCACGCAGGCTGATCGGGTGCGTGAGCGGTTCCACGACGCTGCGAACCTGTTCGACGTCGCGGTCGAGCGTGCGCGAGAGCTCGATAACGTTCACGTTGTCCACACCGGCCAGCAGGTCGCGGGTCCGGGCCACGTACTCCCGCAGGTCCTCCAGCGCGGTACCGACGTCGTCGAGCATGACGGCCCTGGTCCGGACCGGCAGGATCACCACCGCCGCCAGCACACCGGCGGCCGCGCCGACGGCCGTCTCCGCGAGTCGGACGCCGAGCACCTCGATGCTGAACGTCCCGAGCAGGCTGTAGAGCAGGCCGAGCATGGTCGTGATGAAGAACGTCATCGCGATCTGCGAGGCCCTGGCGAAGAACACCATGCCGAACACGCACAGGAGGATCAGCGCGATCGTCGCGGGCACGTTCTCGGCCACGACGAGGGCGCACAGCGCACCGGCGAAGATGCCGACGACCGTGCCGACGACGCGGCGGGCGCTCTTGACCAGCGTCGCGCCCGCGCTCGACGCGCCGAGGAAGACGACGAACACGGTCAGCACCGCCCAGTACCACCGCTGGTGCGACACCAGGTCGCCACCGACGACGGCCAGGCCGCCGCCGAGTACCGCCTGGATCGCGCTGCGAGTGCGGTTGTCGTAGGCCAGCACCGGCGTGCGTTCGGACTCCTCGTCCTCCGGCGGTTCCGGCTCGGCCGAGAAGTCGCGCTCGGCGATGCGCTGGGCGTTCAGGTCGGCGAGCGCGAGTTCGGCGATGGCGCGGCGCACGTCGTCGCCCGGTTCGGCACGGTCGCCGAGCCTGCTGCCGCTGACGAGCAGCTCGCTGAACTCGGCGGTGTCGCTGATGACCGGGAGTTCACGCGGATCACGTTCGATGAGGGAGCGGAACCGGTGCAGCCGCGCGACCAGGTCGTCACGGACCGGCTCGTCGAGCTGGTCCGCGCACGCCCTGCGGGTGGTCATCGCGAGCCACTGCGCCGCCAGCTCGACCTCGAGCGCCCGCCGCCGCAGCAACGCGGCTGCCTGCGGATCGTCGAAAACGTCGCCGATGGTGTCCTCGATCAGCAGGACGGCCTCGTGCAGCCGGTCACCCGCGCGGCGGAGCTGTTTGTCGGTGCGCTGCGTGCCGCCCGCGGCGAGGTGGTTCGCGGCGGCCGACACGCTGGCGCTCAACCGGGTGCGGAACGACCGGCGCACGGCCAGCAGCTCGCGGCCTGCCCTGCGCGGCAGCAGCACGAACCGCACGATGGCGTTCGCTCCCAGTCCGACGGCGAGCGCCACCAGCAACATCGGCACCTGCTCGACGCGGGTCTGCAGGAACATCGCGAAGAAGAACAGGAAGAACGGTGCCGACCCGAGCGCGATACCGCGGGGGCCGAACCGCTGTGCGTAGACCGCGACGAAGATCAGGAGCACGAAGACGACACCGTCGAGCGGCGGCACGGCCTGCCCGAGGCTCGCGGACGTCACCGCGAGCGAACCGACGACGAACACGAGTCCGAGGGACACCGCCTGCCCGGCGGGCTCGGGATCGCTGATCGTGAACGCGGCCATCAGTGCGCCGACCGCACCGATGAGCACGACGGGCAACGGCGGTCCGAGCACGGCGAGGACGGACACCGCGATGCCGATGCCGAGCACCGCCGACAGTGCGCGGCGGCTCCGGCTCCACCCGGGGTCCGAGGCGCGGAGCCGATCGACGGCGGTTTCCAGGGCACGGCCGATCATCGGTGCGACCCCGAGCGTTCGGATCCCGCGGCGGGTCGTCCGCCTCCCCGGCGCGCGTCGCTGCGTCGCGTCCGGCGGGAACGGGTGTGGGCCACGTCCCCCACCGTAGTCCGCGGGTCGATCACCGCCCGGGGACGCCGCCATGGCCCCGGGCGAACGTCCCCTGATGGAGTACGCCGCCGAGTCGCGGGAACGTCGGGCGAGCCTTACCGTCAGGCATGGTGAGCAGCTACTACGGATCCGACGGGTACGAGTCCCACGGCGGGTACGGCGACCACCGCCACGCCGCGTCGGCGAGACCGCACGTGAACGCCGGCACGCTGTGGGCGGGCGGCGCGGCGACCGCGCTCGTCGCCGCGCTGGTCGGAGTGGTCGCGACCCTGGTCGTCACGGGCGTCTTCGACATTCCCGTGATCGCCCCGGCGAACGCCGAGGGGGCGGTCGACTACATCGGAGCGGTGTGGCTGGCGGGATTCGGTGTCGTCGGCTCGGTGCTGGCGACCGCGCTGGCCCACCTGCTGTTGCTGGTCGCGCCGCGGCCGATGGCGTTCCTCGGCTGGATCGTCGGCCTGGTGACGGTCGTGTTCGCCGTGTGGCCGTTCACGATCGCCGTGGAGATCGAGGTGCAGGTCGCCAGTGCGCTGGTGTACGTCGTGATGGGCATCGCCATCGGTTCGCTCGTCACCGGCATGGCGACCAAAGCCCTCGACGACTGACGCCCGCCCCGAGAGACCGGAACCGGTCCCCGGGAGCGGGCGTCGCAAGTGGGCGTCGACTCCGGCAGGCGTGTGGCCCGACCCCCGGAGTGGCTCGGCGGCCCGTCAGCCGTACGTGCCCTGCACCGCGCTGTCGGCGATCGAGGTGACGACCTTGAACGCCTTCATCGCCTCGGTCATCGTCGCCGCCTCGAACGCGACCCGCCGCAGCCCGGTCTCCGCCACGGTCGGCACGACCGCGGCGGCCTGCGCGAGGTGGCCGGCGTCGAACTCGATCTCGATCCGGTGCGCGCCGACGGCCGGGGCGCCGCTGCCCGCGCGGCCCATCGATCGTTCGGCGGCGTCGGCGATCCTCGCGGCGGTGACCGACGGCGGATCGCACACCGCCGCGTACCGGCTGACGCATTCCTTGACCACGACGTGCTCGGCGTCGGGGGCGTACTCGGCCGCGTCGGCGCACGCCCGGTCGTCGCCGGTGACGACCAGGACCGGCACGCCGTACTCGGCCGCCAGCGTGGCGTTGAGTCTGCCCTCGCTCGCGGGTGCGTCGTCGAGCCACACGCCCGTGATGTGTGCGGGCAGGTACGTGTGCGACAGCACGCCCTCGCACCCGGAGCCCGCGTGGTAACCGAGCAGCACCGCTCCGTCCACTCCGGAGTCGATTCCCTCCATCATGGACAGCGGCTTGTGCCTGCCGGTCAACAGCCGCGCGCGGGTGTCGAGGTCTTCCAGCAGGAGGTTGCGCTGGGACAGGTGCGCCTCGTTGACGAGGACGCCCGCGGCCGCGCCTGAGCACAGCCCGGCGACGGCCGCGTTCACATCACCGGTGAAGAGCCTGCGGAACCGCTGCCACTGTTCGGTTCCGGGTACGACGTCGTCGGTCCAGGTGACGCCGGTGACGCCTTCCATGTCGGCGGAGATCAGGATTCTCGGCCCCGAGTCGGGGCGGCCGGCTTCGCTGTCGGGCGCAGGCTGTGTCATGGGCCCAGGCTACGACGACGAGACGTGCGAAAGGATCATGCCGCCGACGGTGTCGGATTCGACCGGATTCGTCGTACGATGGGATATGGCCGCGGGTGCGCTGGTGCACGCCGCGATCTTCGTGGTGCCGACGATCGCGGTTCTGCTCATCGTGCTGACACCGGGTGTCGCACGCCGCGTCGTACACCGCGCCGCACTGCGCCGTCGGGCGGCCGGAGGGCCCGTGCCGCGCCACCGCGCCGTCGAAGTGGTGGCCGCCGAGCTGCGCCGCGCGCACCGCACCCTGGAGAACCTGCCCGGTGACGCGTCCGGGTTCCACCGGGACGAAGCCTGCGCCCGCTACGACGCCTTGCTGATCGAGGCCTGCACGATCGCGGACATTCCGTGCGACCGTCTCCACGATGCGGCCGGGCTCGATCGCGACATCGCCCGCCTCGAACTGGAGGACGCGCTGATCCGGCGCGGTCTCGCGCCGCACTAGGCGCTCGGCGCCCTTGCTACGGCGCCGCACCCTTCCACAGTTCCGCGTCGCCGTCCTGCCACCCCGTCCGACCTCCCGATCGGCACGGCGGGCGTTCCTACTTCCGTCTGTTTTCGGTGGGCAACCCGTGTGGAAATCGTTGACAGCACGTTCGCGGGGGTGGTTACTTTTTCCGCTTCGGGTCATCTGCTCACTCGAGAACATCCCCGACGCCGACCCCCAGAACGCCAGCCCCAGGACATCCAGCCCCGAGACATCCAGCCCCGACCGGACCGGGCCCCACGACATCGAGGTGCAACCGTGCGAATCGTTCGACCCCGGCGCGGCAGAGCCGTACTCGCCGCTCTCCTGACGCCGCTACTGGTCGCGGGGCCGTTGGCGCCCACGGCCGCCGCGCAGGAGTCCGACGACGGCGACAGCTCTGTGCTGCGCGTCGCGCTGGTACAGGAGATCGACCACCTCAATCCGTTCACCGCGAGCTTCTCCTCCAGCGCGATGATCGGCCGGATGACGTGGGAGTTCATGACTCCGCCTTCGGCCGACGACGCCACGCCGACGGAGGGCGTGGCGTCCGAGTGGGAGTCGTCCGAGGACGGCCTGACGTGGACCTACACGATCAACCCCGACGTGACGTGGTCGGACGGTGAGGACGTCACCTCGGAGGACGTGAAGTTCACGTTCGAGAAGATCATGAACGATCCGGTCGCCGCGGAGGCCAACGGCAGCTATGTCGAGAACTTCGAGAAGGTCACCGCGCCCGACGAGGACACCGTCAAGGTCCGGACCTCCGAACCGCAGGCCAGCATGACGGCCCTCGACATCCCGATCGTTCCCGAGCACATCTGGTCCGACGTCGAGGACTTCTCCGACCCGAAGACCGACACGCTCGACTACGTCGGCGTGGGCAGCGGGCCGTTCGTCATCACCGACCACCAGCCGAACCGGTTCGTCAAGCTCGAGGCGAACGAACACTTCTGGCGCGGCGACGTCGCGGTCGACGAACTCCAGTTCATCCGGTTCGAGAACGCCGACGCCGCCGTCTCGGCACTCCAGAGCGGAGAGGTCGACTTCGTCAACCGGCTCACGCCCGCACAGTTCGAGACGCTGAAGGGCTCCGACGGCATCACCACGAACTCCGCCAACGGACGCCGGTTCAGCGAACTGATGATCAACCCCGGCGCGAAAACCCAG
Source organism: Prauserella aidingensis (assembly GCF_024171865.1). Taxonomy (GTDB): domain Bacteria; phylum Actinomycetota; class Actinomycetes; order Mycobacteriales; family Pseudonocardiaceae; genus Prauserella; species Prauserella aidingensis. Next base: position 250,315 of record NZ_JAMTCN010000001.1, read on the forward strand.
GACGGCAAGCGCATCGGCAACGGTCATCCGGCGTTGCGCGACGAGCAGGTCCGCCGCGCCATCGCCTACGCCATCGACCCCAAGACGCTCGTCGACCGCGTGCTCGGCGGGTACGGACAGCTTCCGGGTGGTCTCGTCCCGCCCATCTACGACACGTTCCACTACGAGCCGTCCGAAGAGGACAAGTACACCCACGACCCCGCCCGCGCGAACCGGCTGCTCGACGAGGCGGGGTACGAGAAGGGGCCGGACGGCGTCCGCCGCGACGAGAACGGCGACCCGCTCGAACTGCGGCTGACCGGCCGGTCGAGCGAGGACTTCGACGTCCGCGCCGCCGACTTCGTCGCAGGCTGGCTCGGCGACGTCGGCATCCGCGTGACGAAGAACCTGGCCTCCGACAACCAGGTGGACGAGCAGACCACCGCGGCGAACTACGACCTGGCGCTGTCGGGCTGGGGGACGAACCCCGACCCGGACTACATCCTCGCCAAGCAGACGTGCGACGCCCTGCCCACCTCCGAGGGCAACAGCACCAGCAGCGCGTTCTTCTGCGACCCGGCCTACGACAAGCTGTACCGGCAGCAGCTCGCCGAGATGGACACCGACGAGCGGGCGAAACTCGTCAAGCAGGCGCAGGAGCTGTACTACAGGGCCGCGCCCAGTGTGGTCATCGGCTACGAGCAGGCGCTCGAGGCCTACCGCTCGGACCGATGGGACGGCTTCCCCCGCCAGCCGAAGGGGGAGGGCGTCATCATGGAGCAGACCGGCTACTGGGGCTTCGCCGGCGCCGAACCGGTCGAGGGCGGCGCGGGTGGCGGCATGCCGACCGGCGCGTGGGTGGCCATCGGCGCCGTCGCACTGATCGTCGTCGCAGGTGGCGGCACGATGCTGGCGCGCCGCAAGGGTTCTGCGGAAGACCGGGAGTAGGTAGCGCCCGGTGACCACCAGCCCGACCGAGCAGCACGCCACCGACCCCGACGAGCGGCGCGACGGCACCTCCGCGACACGGTACGTCGCGGGCAAGGTCGGTGGCGCGCTGGTCAGCCTCGTGTTCGTCGTGGCGCTGGGGTTCTTCCTGTTCCGGATGATCCCCGGCGATCCGCTCGTCACGATGACGCGGGAGCGCCCGACCGACCCCGAACAGCTCGCCCACCTGCGGGAGCGGCTGGGCCTGGACCGGCCCGTCTGGCAGCAGTTCCTCGACTACGTGGCCGGCCTGCTGCAGGGCGACTTCGGCACGTCCTACATGTACCGGCGCCCGGTGGGCGACATGATCGCCGAACGGGTCTGGCCCACGGTGCTGCTGGTCGGCACCGCGACGGTGCTGGCCGTGCTGCTGGGGCTGTGGCTCGGAGTGCGCGCGGCCTGGCGCCGCGGCGGAACGTTCGACCGCACCCAGACCGGCATCGCGCTCGCGTTGTGGTCGATGCCCCAGTTCTGGTTGGGTCTGCTGTTGCTCATCGCCACGCAGGGAGTGTTCCCCAGCCGGGGCATGACCTCGGTCGACCCGCCGGACGGCTTCGCGGCGCAGGCGCTCGACGTGGCGTGGCATCTGACGCTGCCGTGCCTGACCTTGCTGCTGGTGATCTACGCCCAGTACATGCTGGTCATGCGATCGTCCCTGCTCGAGGAGATGGGCGCGGACTACCTGCGGACGGCCCGCGCCAAGGGACTGCGGGACGACCTCGTGCGCAGGCGGCACGCCGTGCCCAACGCGCTGCTGCCGACGATGACGCTGATCTTCCTGCAGTTCGGCATGGTCGTGTCCGGCACGGTGACCGTCGAGGCGGTGTTCTCGTGGCCGGGCCTCGGCCTGCTCACCTACGAGTCGCTGCGCGGGCCCGACCTGCCCGTGCTGCAAGGAGTGTTCGTGATCCTGGCCGGTTCGGTGATCGTGATGAACCTGCTCGCCGATCTGCTGTACCGCGTCGTCGACCCACGGGTGCGTGCCTCGTGAGCGCGCCGGTATGGCAGCGCAGACGCGCGGCCGCGGTCGACGTGTGGCGGCAGTTCCGCGCCAACCGCGGCGCGCTGTTCGGGACGGCGTTCATCGCGCTGCTCGTGCTGTTCTCGCTGCTCGCTCCGCTGCTGATCGACCAGCGCGGCCTCGAGGTCGTCACCGCCACGGGCGGGTCGCTCGAACCGCCGAGCGGCGAGTACTGGCTGGGCACCGACGAGTCCGGCCGCTCGGTGATGCTCCTGACGCTCTGGGGCGCGCGGGTGTCTCTGCTGGTCGGGTTCGCCGCGACCCTGCTGTCGGTGGTCGTGGGCACGCTCGTCGGCGTGGTCTCGGCCCACTTCGGCGGGTGGATCTCGGCGGTACTGATGCGCATCACCGACTTCTTCCTGGTGCTGCCCGCGCTGGTGCTGGCGGCGGTCCTGATGGCCGTGCTGCCCACGTCGATGTGGACGGTGATCATGGCCATCGGCGTCACGTCGTGGCCGACCACCGCCAGGCTCGTGCGCGCGCAGACGTTGTCGGTCGAGAGCAGGCCGTACATCGAACGGTCGAAGGCTCTCGGCGGTGGACACGCGCACGTCATCGGCAAACACGTGCTGCCGTCGGTGCTGCCGCTGGTGTTCGCGAACACCACGCTCGTCGTCGGTGGTTCGATCATCGCCGAGTCGACCCTGGCGTTCCTCGGCATGTCCGGACCCGAGATCTCGTGGGGTTCGATGCTGGACCGCGCGAACCAGTCGGGCGCGGTGACCGCGGGCGCCTGGTGGTACCTGCTGCCGCCCGGTATCGCGATCGTCCTCGTCGTGCTGTCGTTCACGCTCGTCGGGCGCGGCCTGGAGACCGTGCTGAACCCGCGCCTGAAGGGGGAACGGTGACACCGCTACTCGAACTGCAGGACCTCGGTGTCACCTACCGGACCGCCGACGGCGACCTCGAGGCGGTGCGCGGCGTCGACCTGACCCTTCAACCGGGCGAGACGCTCGGTGTCGCGGGCGAATCCGGTTCCGGCAAGTCCACCGTCGCGGCGAGCGTCCTGCGACTGTTGCCGAAGTCGGCGACGGTCACCGGCACCGTGCTGCTCGACGGCCAGGACGTCGGGGCGATGCGCTGGGGCACGCTCCGCGCCGCGCGCTGGTCCGAGGCGTCGGTCGTGTTCCAGGGCGCGATGCACGCCCTCAACCCGGTGCGGCGCGTCGGGAAGCAGATCGCCGAACCGATCCGGCTGCACACCGACGCCGGCGAATCCGAGATCGACGCCCGGGTCCGCGAACTGCTCGGGCAGGTCGACCTGCCCGCGGCGAAGGCACGCGCCTACCCGCACGAGCTGTCCGGCGGGCAGAAGCAGCGGGTCATGATCGCCATGGCGCTGGCCTGCGACCCGCGGCTGGTCATTGCCGACGAGCCGACCACCGCTCTGGACGTCATCGTGCAGGCCCAGGTGCTCGACCTGCTGGGCACGCTCGTCGAGCAGCGGGGCATCGGCCTGGTGTTCATCACCCACGACCTGTCGGTGCTCGCCTCCACCTGCAGCCGCATCGCGGTGATGTACCAGGGGCGGATCGTCGAGAGCGGCGACGCGAAGGAGGTCATCACCGCGCCCCGGCACGAACACACCGCGGCGCTGGCCGCCGCCTTCCCCGAGGTCGGAGACCCGGGGTCGCGGTACGCACCGGCCACGGCCGAACCACTGCCGGAGGAAGGGGAGAGGGATCCGCAGCAACCCGTCCTGCTGTCGGCGCGTGACCTGCGGGTGCACTTCCGTGACCGCACCGGAGCCACCGTCGCGGCGGTGAACGGGGTCGACCTCGACGTGCGGCGCGACGAGATCGTCGCGCTCGTCGGCCAGTCCGGCTCGGGCAAGACCACCCTCGCCCGGACCCTGCTGGGACTGCAGCGGCCGACGTCGGGCGCCGTGTACTACGACGGCGGACCGGTCCCGGTGTCCACCTCCGGCCTACGGGACTACCGGCGGCGTGTCCAGCTCGTGCTGCAGGACCCGAGCAGCGCCCTCAACCCGCGGCACACGGTGTACGAATCGGTGGCGGAAGGGCCCCGCATCCACCGGCTCGGCGGCGACGAGCGCGACCGCGTCGTACGCGCGCTCGAGGCTGCCGAACTCCGACCCGCCGAGCAGTACCTGACACGGTTGCCGCACGAACTCTCCGGCGGCCAACGTCAGCGTGTCGTCATCGCGGGCGCACTGGCGCTCGACCCGAACGTGTTGGTGGCCGACGAGCCGGTCGCATCGCTGGACGCCTCGGTACGCGGCGAGATCCTCGGCCTGCTGCTGCGGCTGCGCAGACAGCTCGGCCTCGCCGGGCTGGTGATCACCCACGACCTCGGCCTCGCGTGGAACGTCGCCGACCGGGTGGCCGTGATGTACCGCGGTGAACTCGTCGAGGTCGGGGCGGTGGAGCAGGTGCTGCTCGAACCGCGGCACGACTACACCGGAGCCCTGCTCGCGGCGCTGCCGTCGGCAGGCCGGGACGACGCCCGGCACGAGTGCTGAGCAGGTTCGCGGACCCGCACGAGCTAAATCCGCCGATACGCCTAGTGACTCCGGATACGTCGGGTGATATCAGGGCGGCCGACGGTGGTGTGTAACCTCAAAACCCAGTATGGCGACCACCACAGACCCCGTGCCCGGCGCCGGAACCCGGACCGGTCAGGGCCTCGCGGACACGTTCATCCCGGCCGACGCGGAGCGCGGCACGGGAAGGTTCCCGCTGCGCACCACGCTGATGGGCGTGGTCGGCAGCGTGCTCGTGCTCATCGCGTCGTTCGGTGCGGCCGGGGTGCTCGTGCACGATCCGGTGCTCAGCCAGGGGCCGCTGTCGTGGATCCGGTACGGGCACGGCAAGGTCCTCATGACCGGGCTGCTGTACGCCGGGTTCGGCCTCGTGGTGTGGGCCTGGGTCCGCCTCGGCCGATACGTGCTCGCAGGCCTGATCGGTGCGCGCCCGGTCGTGATCGCCGCTCTGTCCTGGATGGCGCCGCTGCTCGTCGCGCCACCGCTGTTCACGCGGGACGTCTACTCGTACCTCGGGCAGGGCGCACAGCTGCTGCACGGGCTCGACCCGTACGCCTACGGCCCCGCCGCGCTCGACACGCTGCCCACGGTCGTCGAGAACGTGCACCCGCTGTGGCAGACGACGCCCGCCCCGTACGGCCCGCTGTTCCTGTGGATCTCGCAGCACATCGTCGGGGCCACCGGCGAGAACATGATCGCCGGCGTGATCGCCACGCGGCTGGTCCTGTTGGTGGGCCTGGCGGCGGTGCTGTGGGCGCTGCCGAAGCTGGTCCGCAGGCTCGGCGGCAATCTCGCCGTGACGATGTGGCTCGCCGTCGCCAGCCCGATGATGGTCATCCACCTCGTCGGCGGCCCGCACAACGACCTGCTGATGCTCGGCTTCCTCGCCGTCGGTGTGCTGCTGGCGTTGGAACGGAAGCACGCACTCGCCATCGGGCTGGTCACGGTCGGCATGCTGATCAAGCCGACGGCCGCGATCGCACTGCCGTTCCTGGTGTGGATCTGGGCGAACCACCTGCCCCGCGAGCACAGCCTGTTCCGCCGCTTCGTCACCGCCGTCACGCCCTCGCTGGGCATCTTCGGCGCGGTGTTCGTCGCCGGGACCTGGGCATCTCTCGGCTCGTTCAACCTCGGCTGGTTCGCGGGGTTGTCCGCGCCGCAGATCATCGTCAACTGGCTCAACTTCCCGAGCGGTGTCGGCGAAGCGGTGCACACCCTCGTCAAGACGATCGTCGACGTGCCGCCCGGCCCGTTCATCGACGTCGCGCGCGGCCTCGGCTGGCTGGCCCTCGCCGCCATCGCGGTGCGGCAGTGGTGGCTCGCCCGGAACGGCGACGCCAACACGACGGTCTTCCGGATGGGCGTCGCGCTGCTGACGGTGGCGATCTTCGCGCCGCCGACGCTGCCCTGGTACCTCACCTGGGGTTTCCTCGTCCTGGCGCTGTTCCGGTGGAAGCGCACCCACCTGGCCGCCGTCGTCGGGATCAGCGTCTTCCTGGTGCTCGTCTACTACCCGACGGGCGAGCAGAGCCTGTACCACTGGTGGTTCGTCGTCGGTGTCGTCGCGGCGAGCCTGTACGCCGCCGCGTCGCTGCTCAAGCCCGACCCGCTCGGGCTGGTGGCCGCCTGGCGGCGACGCGACGTGCGCAACCCCGAACTGCCGCTCAGCTCGCCGACCAGCCGCTCCACCCGCTGACGGCGATCATCACGACCGGTCCGCGCGGCGGCATCTCCTCGTACTGCGGGTAGCGCGCCGTGAGCGCGCGAATCGCAGGCATCCGGTCGGTCCCGTCATCGTGCACGGTGGCCGTGCCGTCGGCGCGCGCCCACCACAGTCTGCGCCAGTCGTCCTCGTAGTGGTCGACCAGCAGCGACACCCGCGGGTTGGCCGCGATGTTGCGCAGCCGCCGCAGGTTCGAGGTCGACTTGGGCTTGTCGTCGATCGCGAACACCACCGTGTCGCCCTCCACTGCGAACGTCACCGGCACGAGGTGAGGCACGCCGTCGGCGTCGGCCGTGGCGAGCGTCGCCACCCGTGCGTCTGCGAACCGGGAACGGGCTTCGGCAGGGTCGAGCTTCATACCCCGAGCGTAGGGCGACGCGGCTCAGGGATTGATCACGAGGCGGGCGGAGTCGGCGTCCAGCCTCGCCTGCGCCCCGAGCGGAAGGGTCAGGGCGCCCGTGTGGTGGCCGAACCCCAGCTCCCACACCATCGGCACGTCGAGCGGACCGAGACGTTCCATCAGGAGTGCCTCGAGCTCTGCCTGATCGCCGCAGTCGCTCCACGAGCCGAGAGCGATGCCCGCGACGTCGTCGAACCAGCCGGACCGCACCAACTGCGTCAACATCCGGTCGATCCGGTAGAGATCCTCGCCGACGTCCTCGAGCAGGGCGACCGCACCGGCGGCGTGCTGCTGTTCCGGGGTGCCCGCACTCGCGGCCAGCAGGCTGAGGTTGCCGCCCACCGTGCGGCCGGTGGCCGTGCCGCCGACCAGCGTGCGCGCGGCGGGCCCGCGGATCGTGCGCGTGGCGTCCGGGTGGAACAGCGCCTCCCGCAGGCTCTCGGCCGCGACGGCGTCGAAGTGGGTCGAGGCCGGCATCGTGGCGAACACCGTCGGGGCGCCCAGGCGACGGGCGAGTGCGGCGTGCAGGGCCGTGATGTCGCTCGACCCGGCGAACGGCTTCGGCCCCGCGGCCCGGACGGCGTCCCAGTCCACCAGGTCGATCATGCGCTGGGCGCCGTAGCCGCCGCGCGCCGCCACGACCGCGGCGATGTCCTCCCTCGTCCACGCACGGGTGAAGTCGGCCGCACGCTGCTCGTCGGTCCCGGCCAGGTACGGATACCGCGGATGCCGGGCGCGGACACTGTCGAACACCTCGACCCGCAGTCCCCACGCGGTGAGCGCGCCGACCGCCTGGTCCACCAGGTCACCCGAGACGGGGCCGGACGGGGCCACCAGCGCCACGGCGTCGCCCGGCCGCACGGCCCGCGGGCTCACCGGCGCAGCTCCAGCGCGGGCACGCCCGGCGTGTCGAAGCCGAACACCTGCCCGTAGAAGGCCAGTTCCGCCTCGAGCGCGGCGACGATCGTCGCGGCCTTGCGGAAGCCGTGCTGCTCGCCCTCGAACGGCAGGTAGGCGTGCGGGATGCCGCTGCCCTCCAGCGCCTCGGCGAACCGTTCGGCCTGGTCGGGCGGGCAGATCTCGTCGTCGAGGCCCTGCAGCAGCAACACCGGACCGGTGAGGCCGTCGAGGTTGTGCATGGGGGAGCGTGCCCGGAACCGTTCGGCCGTCTCCGGCAGCGGCCCCACGAGCCCATAGACGTACTGCGACTCGAAGTCGTGCACCTCGCCGCCGTCGCCCGTCCACTGCGCCAGGTCGAGGATCGGGAACTTGATCGTCGCGGCTCGGAAGGTGTCGGTCGAGGTCATCGCCGCCGCGGCCGTGAAGCCGCCCGCGCTGCCGCCCCGGATCGCGATCCGCTCGGGGTCGGCCGTGCCCTCCTCGGCGAGGATGCGGGCCACCGCGGCGCAGTCGTCGACGTCGACCACGCCCCAGTGCTCACGCAGCCGTTCCCGGTACGCGCGGCCGTAGCCCACGGACCCGCCGTAGTCGACGGCCACGACGCCGATGCCCCGGCTGGTGAAGTAGGCGAAGTCCAGGTCCAGCGTCGCGTGGTTACGGCCGGTGGGGCCGCCGTGGGCGTGCACCAGGTACGGCGGTCGCTCGTCGTCCGGGCCGACGTGGTCCGGGTGCTGCGGCGGGTAGACGTAGGCGGGCACCTCCTGGCCGTCGGCGGTGCGGAACGTGCGCTCCTGCGGCACCGACAGGTACTCGGCGGGAGGGAGGTCGGGTTGCGGGGTGAGAGGGGTGACCGCCCCGTCGCCGGATCGGACGCGGACGACCGCGTTCTCCGTGCGGGGTCCCGCCGCGATGCCCACGACGTCGTCGCCGTCGACGGCGAGCGTCGGCGACCAGGCCGTCAGCTCCGCGGCGAGCGGCGTCAGCGTGCCCGCCTCGGCGTCGAGGACGGCCAGCCTGCCCGCGGCCAACACCGCATACCGCCCACCGCCGAGCGGCGCCAGCCACCGGGCACCGGTCTTCCACGCGGGCCCGCCCAGTTCCGCCTCGACCGAGGCGAGGGGAGTCGTGCCCGCATCGCCTGCCTCGAGCGGCAACCGGTGCACGTTCCACCATCCCGACGGGTCCGCCAGCCCCAGCAGGCTCCCGTCGGTGTCCCAGGCGAGCTGGCACACCGACACCCCACCGCCGCCCGCCACGACGCGGGGTGGTCCCAGCACGCCGTCGGCGTCGACGTCGGCCACGCACACGGCCGTCTCGTCCCACGGCATCGACGGGTGGTCCCAGCCCAGCCACGCGGCGTGGGCACCGTCCGGCGAGAGGTGCGGGCCGGTGAGGAAGTGGTGGGTGGCGGCCAGGGACCGCACCTCGCCGCCGGGGTCCACGGCGACCAGGTCACGCGCGATGTCGGTGCGGCGGGGACCGGTGACGGTCTCGCGTACCGCCCACACGGCGCCGCCGGGTCCGGGGCGCAGATCCCCGTACCGGACGCCGTGGGGCACGGTGGGCTCCGGGGCCAGGGGCCGCACCGAGCCGGGGGCGCCGTCCGCACCGCCCGACAACCGCAGGGCGTGGATCCGCTGGTCGTCCCAGTGGGTGAACACGAGTGTGCCGTCGACGACCGTCCACGGCCGTCCGCCGTACTCGTGGAGCCGGTTCCGGACGTTCCACGGCGACGGCAGCACGTCCTCGACGCGACCGTCCCCGGCGGCCCGCACGAGAGCGACCCGCCCGCCTTCGGCGGGTCGCGCCTCGGCCCACCACACGCCGGGCGCGTGCTCGTCGTGGACCACGTCCAGCCACTGCGGGGTCACACCCGCCGCGGCGACATCGGACGCGGAGATCGGGGAGGGCCAGGTACCGAACGGAGCGATCGCAGGCATGCGCGCCACCTTAGGGCAGCACGCGGCGCCGGTGGAGTGAAGATCATGCGACGAGTCGCACCCGGACGCGACCCCACACGGAAGTTGGCTTAGGGTCGGAGGTGCCATGGCTCGTGTCATCCACGTCTTCCGCCAGCCCGACCGGTTCGTCGCGGGAACCGTCGGGGAACCCGGCGATCGCACCTTCTACCTGCAGGCCGCCGAGGACACGCGCACCATCAGCGTGACCATCGAGAAGCAGCAGGTGTCCGTGCTCGCCGAACGTCTGAGCTCGCTGCTCGAGGAGATCGCCAGCAGATTCGACGCCGAGGTGCCCGACGAGGCCCCGGACGAGCTGGTCGACAACGAGCCGCTGAGCGTGCCCGTCGAGGAGGAGTTCCGCGTCGGCACCATGGGCCTGGGCTGGGACGCCGAGAGCCAGGCCGTGGTCGTCGAGCTGCTCGCCGTGACCGAGGGCGAGGTGGACGAGACCGTCGTCCTCGACGACACCGAGGAAGGGCCCGACGCCGTGCGGGTGTTCCTGACCCCGCCCGCCGCCCGGGCCTTCGCCGCCCGCGCCGACCGCGTCGTCAGCGCGGGACGCAAACCGTGTCCGCTGTGCGGTGAGCCGCTCGACCCCGAAGGCCACATCTGCCCCCGGCAGAACGGCTACCGGCGCGACTCGGAACTCACCGACGAGAGCTGAGCCGCGGTGGCAGAGGCGCACAGCGAGCCCGGCAGGTCCGTCGATCCGGCGGACCCGGCCGTCGCCGAGCTGATCACCCGCGGCCGGCTCGACGTCCAGGGTCGGGTCGTCGACGCGTCCAACCTGACGCTGTTCGGCACCGTGGAGCTCGACGGGACCTCCGCCGACGTCGTGTACAAGCCCGTGACCGGCGAGCGGCCGCTCTGGGACTTCCCCGACGGCACGTTGGCAGGCCGCGAGGTCGCCACCGCGCTGATCGCCGAGGCGGCCGAGATCGGCAGGGTCCCGCCGACCGTGCTGCGCGACGGGCCGTTCGGCGACGGCATGGTGCAGCTCTGGATCGACGTGACCGAACGCGAACTGGTCGACGTCGTCGCACCCGAGGAGCTGCCCGAGAACTGGCGTGTCGTCCTGCGTGCCGAGGACCAGGAGGGACAGCCGCTCGTGGTCGCGCACGCCGACGACGAGGAGCTGCGGGAACTGGCGATCCTCGACGTCGTCGTCAACAACACCGACCGCAAGGGCGGGCACATCCTGCCGGGACCCGGCGACCGGAGCTACGGCATCGACCACGGCATCTGCCTGCACGCCGACCCGAAACTGCGCACGGTGCTGTGGGGCTGGGCGGGCGAACCGCTGGGCGACGACGTGCTCGACAAGCTGCGCAAACTCCGCTGGGCACTGGACCGCGAACTCGGCGCCACGCTGTCGCAGCACCTGACGCGCGACGAGGTCGCCGCGCTGGCCGTGCGGGTCGACAGGCTGGTCGCGGCCGGTACCTTCCCGGTGCCCAACGGCGAGTGGCGCGCGATTCCCTGGCCGCTGTTCTGACACCGGCCACTGCTGCGCAGACCTCCTCATCCGCCGGGAGACCGCGCCCTCCGCGTGCGACGGCGGACGTCGGCGGGGCCGGTCGTGTCCGATGGCACCCCGTGTCGTGCGATGCGGGGCGTGGCGCTCCCCGCATCACCGGCCCGGGGCCGCTAGGTTTCCGCTTCGTGCGTTCCCATTCCTACGGCGACATCGTGTCCGGCGCCCGCAAGCGCAAGATTCCCGAAGTGCCCGCCGAACCGGGACTGGTCGTGGAAGACCCGGTCAGCGGATTCTGCGGTGCACTCGTCCGGCTCGAACACGGCAACGCGGTCCTCGAGGACCGCAACGGCAAGCACCGGGTGTTCCCGCTGGGCCCGGCGGCGTTCCTGCTCGAGGGCAAGCCCGTGACGCTCGTGCCCGCACGCGCGCCGCAGCCCGCCACGCCGCAGCCCGCGCAGTCGGCGTCCGGGTCGGTGCACGTCGACGGGCTGCGTGCCCGCGTGGCGCGGGACTCGCGCATCTGGGTCGAAGGCAAGCACGACGCCGAGCTCGTCGAACGCATCTGGGGCCACGACCTGCGCGTCGAAGGGGTGGTCGTCGAACCGCTCGACGGCGTCGACGTGCTCTCCGACGCGATCGCCGAGTTCGGCACCGGCCCGGGACGGAGGCTCGGTGTGCTCGTCGACCACCTGGTTCCCGGCAGCAAGGAGTCGCGGATCGTCGAGGGCATCACCGACCCGAACGTGATGATCACGGGCCATCCGTACGTCGACATCTGGGAGGCCGTGAAACCCGACGTGCTCGGGATCGACGCGTGGCCGCGGATCCCGAAGGGCGTCGAGTGGAAACGCGGCGTCTGCGACGCGCTCGGTTGGGGCGAGACCTACGAGGGCTGGCAGCGGGTGCTCGCCGCGGTCGGCAGCTTCCGCGACGTCGAAACGCCCCTCATCGGCGCGGTCGAACGGCTCATCGACTTCGTCACCGAGCCCGTCGACTGACGCGGAGCGGGGCGGGCACACGACACCGGAACGCGCCTCGGTGGGCCGAACGGGTGAGGTGGGTGGCCGCCGGCGAACCCGAGTGAGGTCACACCTCGGTCACGTACTGTGATCCGGTTCATCTCGCCGAGACGGATCTGGGAGCATGTGCGCATGACAGCGGCACTCATCTGGCTCATCATCGGGATCGGCCTGATCGTGGCCGAAGTGCTGTCGGGCGATTTCGTGCTGCTGATGCTCGGCACCGGAGCGCTCGCCGCGGCCGGTGCCGAAGCGATCACCGGCAACATCTACATCGACGTGGCGGTGTTCGCGATCGTCTCGACCGGCATGCTGGGCCTCGTCCGGCCCGCCCTGAAACGCCGTTTCCTGGCCGGTCCCGGCATCAAGACCAACGCCGAAGCGCTGGTGGGAAGTCAGGCCGTCGCGATGTCCGACGTGGACTCGCACGGCGGTCAGGTGAAGCTGGCAGGGGAACCCTGGTCCGCGCGCACCCTGACCGAGGGCGACGTGATCGAGGCCGGAACGCACGTGACCGTCGTCGAGATCCAAGGGGCGACCGCCGTCGTGTCCGCCGCGATCTGACAGCGGCCGCGAACCGGCACCGGTGATCACCCCGGACCGGCCGTCGAGGGAACCGTCGCCGTCCTTCCGCGGTCCACACCACGGGCGGCATCCGCGAAATCCACAGAGGATCGAACAAGCCCTGACCGGGAGTCCACGCGAGAACACGGGGCCGCGCACGGCCCGGTCGCACAGTGAAGGGGAGAGAACCAGGTGGAGACAACAGGACTGATTGTTGTCGCCGTCATCGCGCTACTCGTGATCGTCGTGGTCGCGAAGGCGCTGATGGTGGTGCCGCAGTCGCAATCGGCCGTGATCGAGCGGCTCGGACGGTTCCGGATGGTGGCCGGTCCCGGCCTGAACTTCCTCGTGCCGTTCCTGGACAAGGTGCGCGCGAAGGTCGACCTGCGGGAACAGGTCGTCTCGTTCCCGCCGCAGCCGGTGATCACGCAGGACAACCTGACGGTGTCGATCGACACGGTCGTGTACTTCCAGGTCACCGACTCCCGCGCCGCGGTGTACGAGATCTCCAACTACATCGTCGGTGTCGAGCAGCTGACCACGACGACGCTGCGCAACCTCGTCGGCGGCATGAGCCTCGAGGACGCGCTGACCTCGCGTGACCAGATCAACCAGCAGCTGCGCGGCGTCCTCGACGAGGCGACCGGACGCTGGGGCATCCGCGTCGCGCGGGTCGAGCTGAAGGCCATCGACCCGCCGCCGTCGATTCAGGACTCGATGGAGAAGCAGATGCGCGCCGACCGCGAGAAGCGCGCCATGGTGCTGACCGCCGAGGGTGAACGCGAATCGGCCATCAAGACGGCCGAGGGCCAGAAGCAGAGCCAGATCCTCGCCGCCGAGGGTTCCAAGCAGGCCTCGATCCTGTCCGCGGAGGCCGAGCGGCAGTCGCGGATCCTGCGGGCCCAGGGTGAACGTGCCGCCCGGTACCTGCAGGCACAGGGCCAGGCCAAGGCCATCGAGAAGGTCTTCGCGGCCATCAAGGCCGGTAAGCCGACCCCGGAGGTGCTGGCGTACCAGTACCTGCAGACGCTGCCGCAGATGGCGCAGGGCGACGCGAACAAGGTCTGGATGATTCCGAGCGAGTACGGCCAGGCCCTCGAAGGGTTCGCCCGCAAACTCGGCGCTCCCGGCGAGGACGGCGTGTTCCGGTACGAGCCTCCCAAGGATGACGACACGGAGATGCCGCCGCTGGAGGACGAGGAGGTCGCGTCCTGGTTCGACACCAAGTCGGACCCGAGCGTGGCCGAAGCCGTGCGGGAGGCCGAGAAGGTCGCGCGCCAGGAGGTCGGCCCGCTGCACGGCACGCCGCAGACACCGACGCCGCCGCCCGCGGCGCTGCAGGCACTCGGCGGCGGTGCTCCGTCGCCGGCACAGCCGGAGGCCTCGCCGGAGGAGGACAAGGACGAAGCGCCGGAACTTCCTCCGGTGCCGCCCGCGCAGCCGACATCTCCGCCGGCACCGCCGCAGCAGCAGGCTCCGCAGCAGCAGCCGCCCGCGGGGCCGTACGGCGGTAACCAGGGGCAGCAGCCCCCGCAGGGCGGTCCGACCCCGCCGCCGCAGCCGCCGCAGGGCGGGCAGTACCCGCCGCAGCAGGGTCCGCCGTTCGGCGGACCGCCGCCGCGTCAGCAGTAGGCACAGGCGAGACACGACGAAGGCCGGTTTCCACGTCACCCGTGGGAACCGGCCTTCGTCGCGTTCCGGACCCGCGACGGCCCCGGTCGCGGATACGCGTCAGCGGGGCAGGAGCGGTCCTCCCTGCCAGGTTCCGTGTTCCGACAGCGGCCGGAAGCGCATGAACGTGGATTCGTGGTGGAAATCCCTGCGATGCTGCTCGGCCATCGCCACCGAGTGCGCCCGTCCCTCGGGCACGTCGCTGCGACCGTGCACCATGTCGGTCATCTCGCGGACGCTCCGCCACACGGAGAACGTGGCGAACGTCCGTGGTGGACGGATCGCGGCCGTCGCGAAGGTCGCGCCCGGATGACCCGCGACGAGACGCTCCACGCTCTTTCCCCACCGCAGGAACCGGGGCAGTTCGGGAAGGCTGAGTCGCGCGACTGTCACGGCGACGACCGGTTCGTCGGATTCGGCCGTGCCCGCACGTGGCGGCAGGTCGGGCAACGCCGCGATCTGCCCGTAGCGCCGCAGGAACCGCAGCCGCACGTGCCAACCAGCGGCGAGGCGCCGCCCCAGCCGGTCGTGGCTGAGGAAGCGGTCCAGCGCGGCCTCGCCCTCCCATTCCGCGAACATCGCGATCCTGCCGAGCTGCAGGCGCTCGGGCGAGACGGTGGGTGCACCCAGCCGTATCATCGCCAGGCACTCCGCGTGCCGCAGACCGGGCGTGGTGCGGCCGGACGGTGCCCGGACGAGGCGGCGGGCGGTCGAGGTCGGAGCGAGCTCGGCCAGATGGAAGGTGTGGACCGGACCACCGGCCTGCTCACCGGGTCGCATCATCCAGCGAGCCTACGGTCGGCGCCGGGCCATGCGGTAGTGCAGGGCGAGCACGGGGATCCGCCACAGGTGCAGGGCGTGGTCGGTGCGCAGTACACCTTCGTCGTCGACGAACACCTCGAACCGTTCGTGGAGGGGAATCCGGCGGACCCAGGCGCGTACCTCGTCGTCGGCACGGACGACGAGGTACGCGCCGTCGTCACCGAACCCGCCGAGGGGCGAGACGAGCCGCAGGCCGCCCGTGGTGGAGGCGGCCGGCCGGAGCAGCACCGTCAGACTGCCGTTGGGCAACGGGAACACGACGCGAACACGGGGCTGGTCGCTGCCGGGCAGCGTGACCGTGCCGTACCAGCCGCTGAAGACGGCCTCACCGGTTGCACGCAGCTCGCGCAGCCACGCCGCGCCGTGGCGCTCGCCCGCCGGGCTGTCGACCACCAGCACGCGGCTGTCCACCCCACGGGAGGTGTCCAGGCCGCGCAGGGGCAGGCTCAGCTGGCGCAGTCTTCGGCTGAACAGGGTCGAGAGCGCCCATCCGAACGGCCAGGCCCACGCGGTCCACTGCGACCACAGTTCCAGCCGCCACGCGGCGGTGTGTGCGTAGAAGTCGTCGATGCGGGGATCCACCGCGGCGGGGTCGAATCGGTCGCCCGCGAGTGTCTGCAGCGACGGCAGCAGCCCGTTGTCCGGGGTTTCCGTGACGACGGCGCCGCGGCGCGGGCCTCCCGGTGGATCCACGCAGGCCCGAGGACGTCCGGTTCGTGCCACGGGCCGTCCAGCCAGGGATGCTGTCGCAGGTCCACGAGCCTGCCGGTCCGGCGGACCCAGAACTGCGTGGCGCGGTCGAGCACCCATCCGCCCCGCCGCGGCCGCGGCGGGGCGGATGGGTGCTCGACCGCACGCTCCGGCTTCCGTCACCGGCCGGGGTGGGCGTCTCCGCGTTCCCGTTCGGTCCGGTCACCGGCGCACCCGATACCGCAGGTGCAGCACTCGGTCACCCCGAACCACGGCGTCGAGATCCTCCAGCAGGTGCTGGGTGTCGACCGATCCGAAGTAGCGTTTACCGGAGCCGAGCACGACGGGGGCGACGTCCATGCGCACCTCGTCGACCAGGCCCGCCGCGAACACCTGGCCGCCGACGTCGCCGGCGGCGACGGCCACCGTGCGGTCTCCCGCGAGTTCCTGCGCCGTGGCCATGGCCGCCTCGATGCCGTCGACGAAGTGGAACGGCGCTTCGGCGTCCCAACCCTCGGGGGCCTGCCGGTGCGTCACGATGACCGCGTGGTCGACGCCGCCCGGGGGTGTCGCGCCCCACCCGCCGGTCATGTCGAAGACGTGGCGGCCGAAGACCGACGCCCCGATCTCGTCCCAGAACGGCCGGATGTAGTCGTGCGACGTCCGCGACACCGTCAACGCGCCGCTCTCGTCCAACGGGACGTCGCCGTTGACATACCAGTCGAACAGCGGTCCGGGCCGGTCGTGGGCGTCCGCGACGAAGCCGTCGACCGACACCACGTTGTACATGACCACCTTGCCCACGGGGCTCTCCTTTCCTCCGTCTCGCCGATGTCCCCGAGGCTAGGGGTGGCGTGCGGTGCCGTTCTTGTAAGAATTCAATCGGCGGGCAGCGGCCAGCCGTCCAGCGCGTGGCCGGGGTGTTCGCGCTGGAACCGCCGCCGGGCCTCGACGTAGCGGGTCGGCGTGAGCCCGGTGAACGCGCGGAACTCGTGGCCGAAGTGGGCCTGGTCGAAGTAGCCCGCATCGGCGGCGACGGCGCCCCAGTCGACCGGTTCGGCCGGGTCGATCGGGAACACGCCGGAGAAGAAACGGACGGTGCGGGCCAGCCGTTTCGGCGTGAGGCCGACGAGCGCCTTGAACCGCTGTGCCAGCTGAGTGCTGCTGACGCCGGCCGCCGCCGTCAGGTCACCGATCGCCACCGCACCGCCGGTTGCCGCGACGACGTTGCTCGTGTGGCGGACCAGTCCAGGCCTGCGGTCTCGCACAGCCGCCGCATCAGCTCCTCCTCAAGGAGCGTGAGCATCTCGTGCGGCCCGGGCGCCGTGGCCAGCCGCTCCCGCAGCTCGGTAGTGGCGGCCCGGCCCCACACCTGTTCCACCGTGACCGGCCGGTCCCGCAGCTCGGCCGCGGGCAACGGCAGGAAGGGTGCAGGCCCCCACGGCTTGAAGTGCACGCCGACGGTCCGCGTCCGGAGTGGGTAGCCGAACTCCCACGCGCGGGTGGGCACGGTGACCACGCAGCCGTCGACGTACTCGGCCGCCGAGATGTCGGTGCCGGCGCGGATGCGCAGGTCGTCCCCGAGGTTGAGGACGAGCAGAGCCGACGGACTCGGCGGCAGCATCAGCCGGGCGTACGGCGGCGTGCCCGCCAGGTAGTAGAGGTCGTCGATCAGCCCGTCCAGCGGTGGTCGCGGCACCCGGGACACGTACTCCACCCCGACAGCATCGCCGACCGCCGCCGCGACGGTCCACCCGAGCGACCGCCGGCAGCGGACCGGTCACGAGCCGACCGGCGGGGCCCGTGATGCGCTACGGTCGGTTGCGATGAGTGAGCAGCCGGTTCCCCTCCCGCGGCCTGCGTGTGCCGGGACGGAGCCGTGGGTCGGGACGGAGCCGTGGCCCGGGGCGTCCGACCCGGCCGCGCTGCTGTCGGGAATCGCGGACTGGCTCACCGGGTACGGCAACGTGCAGACCCGCCGGACCTACGCCGAGGGACTCGGACTGCCCGTCACGAGCGACGACGTCGAGGAATGGGTTCGGACCATCACCGCGTCCGCGGCATCACCCGCGTCCACACCGGACGGCGGGGAGCCGCAAGCCGCATTCGCGGGAAGCGGCGGGGCGCCCGGCGCGGACTGGCGTGAGGCGGTCGCGGCCTACGCGGCGGCCCTGCAGCTGAAGCCACCGGCCGCCGACGGCGCGGCGCGGCGTCCGCCACCGGCGCCGCGTGGCCGGCTGCGGACGGTCCACTGGTTCCGCTGGTGCGCCGCGCGCGGACTCGACCCGCTGCGCGCCACCAGCCGCGACGTGAAGGCCTGGCTCGAGGCCGTGGCAGGCGCGGGTGCCGCACCGTCCACACGCGATCGTCTCCTCGCGACCGTCAAGACGCTGTACGCCTACCTGGCCGAGGAGGGCCTGGTCACGGGGAATCCGGCGGCGCTGAGCAGACGCCGACTCGGCCTGACGACGGCGACGACCAGCACGTCGGCCACGGTCACGCTGACCGGACGGCAGGTGCGGGCGCTGCATACCGCGGCCGCGGCGCCGCGCAGGGGAGCGGGTCCGGTGGACACCGCCCGCGCGGCCGCGGTCGTCGCGTTGTTCACCCTCGGCCTGCGGGTGAGCGAACTGTGCGGGCTCGACGAGTCCGACCTCCACGTCACGCGGGGACGGCGGGCCCTGCGGGTGCACGGCAAGGGCGGCAAGACGCGCATCGTGTACCTGAGCGAGCCCGCCGAGGCCGCGCTGACCGAGTACCGCCTCCGCGTCCGGGAGGCCGCCGCCTCCAAGGACAGGGCTTCGACAGGGAAGACGGTGCAGCGAGAGCGCACCGCCCCCACCGGGGAGCGGCCGCTTCTTCGTACCCGCACGGGGAGGCGTTTCCAGCGGCAGGCGATCTGGCAGTTGTTGCGCCGGGTCGCCGCATCGGCCGGTCCGGAACTCGCCGAGGTGGCGGAGGCGATGCATCCGCACGCGCTGCGGCACTTCTACGTCACCACCGCCGTCGAGGCGGGCGCGGACCTCGCCCACGTGCAGGGCGACGTCGGACACAGCAGCATCGACACCACCCGCAAGGTCTACGACCACGCCGCGCCGGACCCCGAGCGCAGCGCCGTCGACCTCGTCGCGGGCACCTGGTTCACCGGCGACGACGGGTCCGAGTAGGCCCTGTACTCCTGAAACTGTCCTGAGCCGCACAGCAGCGGGAAAGCGATGGCCATCGGGTCTGGATGGAGTTCTGTTCTCGTCCCGGGGATCGTCACGGAGTTCCGGTACATCCACGAACTGCAGCCCGCCAGGGATCTCGCACCGCGCGGCCGAGTTCCTCCCGGCGTGCTGGGCGAGGTGCTTGGGCTCGCCGCGATGCCGGAACCGAATCCGGTACTTATGTGTGGCCCGATCGTCGGTCGAGCGCGGTGCCGACGTCGGGACAGCTCCCGCGGACGGTGTCGAGAAAGGCGCCCAGCACTGGGGAGCGGTTCCGATCGACGAAGGACAGGACGAGGTCGGGCAGCGCCGTGCGTGGGGTCACTTCGCAGAACCGGACCCCCGGGCGCGGGGCCGACAGCATGCGGGAGGGCCCGAGGCCCACACCGACCTGGCAAGCGGCCAGGCCGATGATCGTGTGCACGTCCCTGGCAACGGTCGCACCGTCCAGCGCGACTGCGTCCTCGCCCAGTAGCGTACGCAGCCCGGTGGCGATCGCGGGCTCGTCCTCCTCGGCGGCCACGATCAGCGGCTGTCGCCGTAGCTGGTCCACGCTCACGGACGCCTGGCCGGCGTACGGGTGCGCGCTGCCGACGACGGCGGTCAGATGGGCGTGTCCGATCGGGACGGACACCAGATGTTCGACCCCGACGCCCCGTGGTGGTCCGAGCGTGACGGCCACGTCCAGCTCTCCGGCGACGAGGGCCGCAGTGCTGCGACCGGATGCCATCTCGTGCAGCTCCAGCCGTACGTCGGGCCGCTCGCTGCCGAACCGGCCCAGGACGTCCGGCAGCGGCTCGAGCAGTGCCGAGGCGATGAACCCCAGGCGCAGTCGACCCGTCTCGCCGCGCGCCGCCCGGTCAGCGTCGACAACGGCGGCCGCCATGTCCTCCAGTGCCTGCCGCGCTCGGACGAGGAACGCCTCACCTGCGCCGGTCGGGAGTACGCCCTGGCGCGCGCGGTCGAACAGCCGGACCCCGACTTCGCGCTCCAGGTCGGCGATTTGTTTGGACAACGGGGGTTGTGCAATGCCCAGCGCACGGGCCGCCCGACCGAAGTGTCCGTGCTCGGCGAGGGCGAGCGCATACCGGAGATGCCGCGCTTCCATGATCATCCCGTCCATATACTGGAAGTATCACCAACCAGACTTCCATATCTTTCCCTTGATGGGTGCTGTGGTCACCGACTGGGATGGGAGTCATGACGCCATCCCCGAACTCCACGTGCACCGATCTGAACAGCACCGTCTTCGTTCTCGTGCACGGCGCCTGGCACGCCTCGTGGCACTGGGCGGCAACGCAGCGGGTACTCGCCGGTCTGGGTGCCGCGAGCGTGGCCGTTGACCTGCCCGGGCACGGCTTCGACGCTGCCTTGCCCAGCGGGTACCTGCTGGGCGATCGACCCGGTCTGCTGACCGAGAGGTCGCCGCTCGCCGACGTGACGATGGACGACTGTGCCGATGCCGTTCTGGACACGCTGCGCAAGGTCCGCCGCTACCGCCGTGTTGTGCTCGTCGCTCACAGCGCGGGCGGCGGTCCCGCGTCGCTGGCCGCGGAACGCGCGTCCGAGTTGGTCGACCGCATCATCTACGTCTCCGCGTTCGTCCCCGCAGGCCGCCCCCGGTTCTTCGACTACCTCGGCGCCCCCGAGAGCGCCACCACACGGGGGCAGGAACTCAACCTCGGTGACCCCGAGGCGCTGGGCGCCGTACGGATCGACCCGCTCTCACCGGACCCCTCCTACGTCGAGGAGCTGCGGCAGACCCATTACCACGACACACCCGCCGACCGTTTCGACCGCTGGCGCTCCGCGCTGATCCCCGACCTGCCGCTGGCCATCCCGGCGACCCCGATCACACTGACCGCGGCGCGGTGGGGCCGTATCCCGCGTACCTTCCTGCGCTGCGAGGAAGACCGGGCGCAACCGACGGCAGCCCAGGACCTGATGATCGCGGAGGCCGACCGGGACATGCCGGACGAGCCGTTCACCGTCCGCACCCTGCCGGGCAGCCACAGCCCGTTCGCCGCCCGGCCGCGGGAACTCGCCGAGGCCCTGGTCCGATGAACGACCGGCGATTCCTGTTGCCGGTGGTGCTGAGTACGACTTTCGTGCAGCTGCTCAACGTCACGATCGCGCAGGTCGCAGCTCCGGCCATTCGGTCCGGTCTGGACACGGGGCCCGGTGCGGTGCAGCTCGTGCTGGTCGGCTACACCCTGACATACGCGTGTGTACTCGTCACCGCCGCACGGCTGGGCGACAGATACGGTTACCGGCGCCTGTTCGTACTGGGCACAGCGGTGTTCATGGTCGGCTCGATGGCTTCCGCCGCCGCGCCCGGCGCCGGATGGCTGATCGCGGCCCGACTGGTTCAGGGCGCGGGCAGTGGCCTGGTCGCCCCGCAGGTCCTCTCGCTCATCCACACCGGCGTTTCCCCGGAACGTCGGCCACGAGCCCTCGCCCTGTACGGCGCCACTATGGGCGTGGCCTCGCTGGCCGGTCCGCTCGTCGGTGGGCTGCTCATCGGCGCCGACCTCTTCGGTCTCGGCTGGCGCGCGGTCTTCCTGGTCACGCTGCCGGTAACGTTCGTGTCGCTGACAGGGGCCAGGCTGCTGCCTCACACGCCCGGTACGGACGAGCAGCGCGTGGACTGGGTCGGGGCGACGCTGGCCACCACCGGCTTCGGTGCGCTGATTCTGCCGTGTGCGCTGGGCCGGGAGGCAGGCTGGCCCTGGTGGACGTGGGCATCCTTCGCCGTGGCCGCGGCGGCACTCAGCTGCTTCGCCCGCACTCTCCGGAATCGGCAGAACTCCCTGATTCACCCGTCGGTTCTGCGGGACGGGACCGCTCGGCGGGGCGTGCTGCTGGTGTTCGTCTTCAACGCCGGGGTGCCGTCGTTCACGTATCTGCTGTTCCTGCACCTGCAGTCCGCCCTCGGATATTCGGCGCTGTCCGCCGCGCTGGTGTCGGCACCGTTCGCCGCCGCGGCCATCCCGGGCAGCCGCGCAGCCCCGTCCTTCTCCCGTCGCCTGGGTTCGACGGCGTTGACGGTCGCAGCACTGGTTCTGACGGGTATGGCACTGGTGCTCGCGCTGCTCATCGACACCGAGGCCGGACGCGTGGTGGCCCTGCCGGTGCTGGCGGCCGGTGGTGCGGCGTTCGGCCTGTTCACAGCCTCGGTGTTCACGCTGGTGCTGGCGAGTGTGCGGTCCTCCGCGGCGAGTTCGGTGTCCGGGCTGTTGCCCACGGCTCAGCAGCTCGGCGGCACGATCGGGGTGACGGCGGCCGGGATGGCCTATTTCGCGCCGTCCGACGGTGCCGGCGCTGCGTTCGGCCACGCCATGTCCTACGAGGCCGCGATCTTCCTGATCACGGCCTCGCTCGCCCTCCGACTGCGACGGACCGATTCCGGGCCGGATCAGTCCGGGACCGGACCACGTAGGCGCGGATCGAAGTCAGCCCACAGGTCGTCCTCGGGATTGCGCCACCGGTTGCCGCCCACCACGTAGAGCTCGACTGCACAGTCGCTCGAACAATGTCGGTTCATGCCCGAACCACTCTCACTCGCCGTGCGGCGAGACTCGATCGGAAAGGTCACTGCCCGAACGGGCGCCGGGCACACCCGGTCACGGAACTGGTCGCGCGAATGTGCTGGCCCAGCCACCCGGCACGGACGCTGCCCACCATCCGGCTGCGCGCGCGAGCGAGGGCGGAACGTTCAGTGTCGCCCGGTTCTTCCCCAACCCCCAGGGTCAGGAACCGTCTGCGTCCGATGATCCGGCCTCCGGTGCTCCTTCACGGGCGAGGAGTTCCCGCAGCACGTGCTCCCGCAAGGTAACCGGGTCGTCGGTGTGTTCGAGCACCGTCGCGTGCACCCGATGGAGCACGGTGTCCACGGCGGAGCATCGTTCGTCGGCGTCGGCCGCGCGGGCGCGTAGGCGTTCCGCGTCGGCGCGGACCTCGGCCAGTTCGGCGCGCACGCCGTCGATGTCCTGTTCGGCCCGCCGCTGTTCGGCGGTGACCTCGTCGAGCCGGCGGGCGAGTTCCTGCTCCCGCCGCGACGCCTCGGCCTGCGCCTCGCGGGCGTCGTCGAGCTGAGTGGTCGCCGCCGTCAGCCTTTCGGTGAGGCTCTGTTCCAGGTCACGGCTGCGGGTGCGGTGTTCCTCGAGCGCGGCCTGCGCGGTGTCGCGCTCGCCGGTGCGCTGTGCCAACTGCCCGCGCAGCTGGTCGAGGCGTTCGGTGAGTTCGTCGACCCGAGCCCGGGTCACCTTGTTCTGGTCCTCGGCGGTGCGTGCCCGCTCGGCTGTCGCCTCCGCCGTGGCCTCGGCGCGCGCCTGCGCGAGCGCGGCCGCCTCGGCGGCGGAGGTGGCCTGCTGCGCGGTGTCCTGCGCCTCGTCGGCGTCCGCTCGTGCCCGATCGGCCTCGGCGATCGCCTCGTCCCGGAGCCGCTGCGCCTCGGCGGCGCGTTCCTCGGCTTCGGCCTGCGCTTGCCGGGCCTGTTCGGCGGCCGCGTCGGCCTCGTCGGCCCGGGTGGCCGCGGCGGTCAGCTCCTCCTGCATGCGTGCCGTGACGTCTTCGAGCGCGCTGCCGAGCGTCTGCAGCGGTTCGAGGGCCTGCCGGGAAGCCTCGGCGAACGTGTCGGTCGCGTCGCGTAGTGCCGTCGGGGGATCGGTGTCACCGAGCGCGGTGCGGAGCGCGTGTTCTGCGGCCGCCAGTTGCTTGCACGTCTTGTTGTCGGGCCATCGGCGATCGGGGCAGAACTCGTAGGGCCGTCCGCCACGGGGACCCGGCGGCGGTAGCGGCTGCCTGCAATGCCGGAAGCCGCATCGGGCCGCCTGCGGGTCCGTCACGTGCACCGTCACACTCTCCGCGCTCATGCGCCCATCCTAGTAGTGGATTATAGATCCTGTAACTTGGGTTATGGATACGAAAACTACAACATCGGACAGCTACGGAAGATATATTTTGTAGCTGAGTGATCTGACAGTCCGCGACCGCTCGGTCACGGGCCTGCGCGGGTGGTGATGAGCCGCATCAACGCCCCACGGGAGCGATGTGGCCGCGCTACCAGTGGGGCGCGGCCACAGGCACGGAAGCGCGACGCCGGCAGCGCGGCCGTACCGGGGTTCGCTGACGCCGTGCGGTACGGAGCGCAGGGGCCGAGTCCTACGGCCGGCTGCCGGAGATGCGAGCCCGAGTCGAGTTGGAGCGGTCCTTCGGCCTCGACATCGACGTCCTGATCACGCCATCGCCAACGGAGTGTCCGACTGCGGTGGCGGGCGCGTGGTGATGGCGAACGCGGCGCGGGGGCGATGCGCCGCCGGGAGTGCGCTGACACCGGCCGCTTGCAACATGCCGTGCAGGTGGGGTGCCGCGTTGACGATGTGGAAGGCGATGTGCCGGTGGGCCGCGTAGGTGTGTGCGGCGCTCAGGAGATCAAGCCCGGCGGCGTCGATGGTCGTGGTCCGGGCAAGGTCCACCAGGGTTTCGGGTGGTCCCGTCAGCACATGCGGCCAGAGTCGCTCGGCCAGCAGGGCGACGTTCGCATCGGCGAGGTCGCTCTCCACCGCGAAGACGGCGGACACGGTCGTGGTCAGGTTGTCGTCGGCCCGCACGGGGCCTCCAATGCATGTCGAAGGATCCCGCGGCCTCGGCGCAACTCGGGGGTTGCCGCTGCGGGCCTGCGGGAAGAAGGAGGGCTCCGGGAGCCGCCGCGCGGGAAACGCGTTCGGCTCGACCGGGAAACAGGAACTGGGAATTGCGGCAGGCTATGGCCGGCCGTCTCGCGGGTGCGCGCCCGGTGGTGGGCAGCGTCGTCGCGGCGACGGGCATGCTGCTGGACTCGATCGGCTCGTGGACCGGTTCGGCTCCGCTCGCCTCACCGGCACGGCGTGGTGGCGGACGCGGGAACTGCTCCGGATGACACCGCCGTACCCGGCCCGCACGCGGGGTGCGGGCCGGGAGGAACTCAGCGGAGTCTCAGGCCGCGCGCACGACGTCGGCCTGCGGGCCCTTGGGGCCCTGGCTGACGTCGTAGGTGACCTTCTGGTTCTCCTCGAGGGTCCGGAAACCGGACGCGTCGATGGCCGAGTAGTGCACGAACACGTCCGGGCCGCCCTCGTCCGGGGCGATGAAGCCGAAGCCCTTTTCCGAGTTGAACCACTTCACGGTTCCGTTGATCATGACTGTCTCCTTCGGGAGCTGAGGTATGACGGGCAACCACACCGCGTGGAGGCCCGGGCCGGCGATCTCAGACGGCGGCTTACTCCAGCTACAACCAAAGAAAGAAGCTCGCCCGCATCAACATCCTGCGAGCATGCACAAAACACGAACCCAGAAAACTACGACCACTGACCACACTACACGCTTCGCACGTCGCCTGCACCCGGAGTGCACCGGCGAACGCGCAAGGCGGACGCCGTCGCACTCGAACCCCTCCGGCGCTCGCGCCGCGCGGCGGATCAGTCGCGCGCGAACGTGTCGGTGGCCGCCAGCAGGACGTCGAGCGTGCCCGGTTCGTCGAAGGCGTGGCCTGCGTCGGGCACGACGGTCAGTTCCGAGTCGGGCCAGGCCCGGTGCAGGTCCCACGCGCTGACGGGCGGAGTGACCACGTCGTAGCGGCCCTGCGCGATGACACCGGGAATGCCGGTCAGGCGGTGGACCTCGCGCAGCAACTGCCCGTCCTCGACGAAGCAGCCGTTGCGGAAGTAGTGCACCTCGATCCGCGCGAGCGCGGCGGCGTGCTCGGGATCGGTGAAGCCGGCGATGAACTCGCTGTTCGGTCGCAGGTAGGCCGTGTCCGCCTCCCACTGTGCCCAGGCGACGGCGGCCGCGCTTCGGACCGACTCGTCCGGATCGGACAACAGCCGGTGGTAGGCCTCGATCGGGTCGTCACGTTCGTCGTGGGGGACGGGTTCCAGGAGCTTCTCGAACCGGTCGGGGAACAGGAACGCGGAGCCGCCGCGGAAGTTCCAGTCGAGTTCCTTGCGGCGCGCCGTGAACACGCCGCGCAACA
This sequence comes from Prauserella aidingensis, assembly GCF_024171865.1. Lineage (GTDB taxonomy): Bacteria > Actinomycetota > Actinomycetes > Mycobacteriales > Pseudonocardiaceae > Prauserella > Prauserella aidingensis. The sequence goes on from NZ_JAMTCN010000001.1 coordinate 276,253, forward strand.
CCAGTTCGGTGACGCGGTCGGGGTGCGTTTCCGCGTATGCCAGCGCCAGTGTGCTGCCCCACGAACCGCCGAACACCTGCCATCGATCGATGCCGAGGTGATTACGCAGTCGTTCCATGTCGTCGACGAGGTGCCAGGTCGTGTTGGCGGTCAGGTCGGCGTCGATCCGCCCGGCGTTGGGCGTGCTGCGGCCGGCACCGCGTTGGTCGAACAGCACGACCCGGTAGCGCTCCGGGTCGAACAGGCGTCGATGACCGGGCCTGCACCCCGATCCGGGGCCGCCGTGGAGGAACACGACGGGCTTGCCCACGGGGTTGCCGCATTCCTCCCAGTAGAGCTCGTGCCCTCCACCGACGGGCAGCATTCCCGTGGTGTGCGGCTCGATCTGCGGATACAACTCGCGCATCACATCTCCAGACGGGGTGGCAAGGGCATCGAAGCGGGCGCTCGACACTCGAAGAATCACGGGAGCATCGCCCGCATCCGACACCACCGGCGGACCTGCGATCAAGAGCCAGGGAGCACGATCCACTTCGCGACCCGGCCGCGGGCAGGTTGTCCACCACACGGGAACTCCCGACGTTCTGGTCAACCTGGGTTGACCAGAACGATGTGGTCAACGTAGGTTGACTCCATGGATGAGGCATTGACCGCGCTTGTCGCCGACGCCGACGACCCTGATCCGTTGACCGCACTGCGAGCTGCGGCCGAGCTCCGTCGCGAGCTCGACCGGAGGGAAGCGGTGGCTGTGCGGCGAGCCCGTGTCCAGGGCGCGCTCTGGACGGATATCGCCGGTGCTCTCGGGGTGTCCAAACAGGCCGTCCACAAGAAGTACGGCGGCAATCGGCTACTGCCCGGGAACCGCTGACCTCACCACACCCGTGCGGAGAAGGGAACTCGTTGCTATGCACAGCGCAAATGCTCCTCAACTCGGGGACACTCCCCGGCTGATCGAGGTCGACGGACGGATGCTGTGCACCCAGATCCGCGGTCGGGGTCCCACCGTCGTGTTGGACGGCGGTGGCACTGGTCAAGGTGTCGGTGGCGGCTGGGGCAGGGAATTCGAAGACGGGTTGGCCAGCATGGCCACGGTCGTGACATACGACCGGAGCGGCGTGGGCCACTCTGACGGCTGCCAGGCACGCACGATCGCTCAGATGGCCGACGACCTGCACGAACTCGTCCACGCGACCGGGGTCGTACTGCCGGCGGTGTTCGTCGGCTGGTCCTACGGCGGACTAGTGACGGCGATGCACGCCCTTCGGCATCCCGGCGACGTGGCCGGTCTGGTGTTCGTCGACCCCACTCCGGCCGCACCCGTACCGATGCCGGCCGCACTCCGACTACCGCTGCAGTTCCTCGGCGTGACGCAACTTCGGGCCATGGCGTCCGCCTCGGCGGCAGGTTTGTTCGGCACCGCCTTCGGACAACGACTGATCCACCGCAGCGTCACCAGAACGTCCGGCACGGAGCCGAGTCGGGAGATGCTGGAGCTCGCCACGAGCTTCTACACCACACCGCGTGCGATCAGAGAGCTCTCCCGGATGTTGGCCCGCATGGACACGCACCTGCGCGAAGTGCACCAGGCCATGACAGCACGCGGCGCCTGTTTCCCGGACGTACCCACCACGGTGCTCGCCGCCGCGATACGGCCGGAGCGCATACCGGCGAAGCATCGCCGGCACCTCGACGCCGACCATCGGCAGCTGGCCGAGCTCGCCCCCAACGGCCGGGTCGTCCTCGCTGAGGACGCCACCCATCAGCTACCTCTCGAACAGCCACAACTCGTCCTGCAGCACATTGCGGAAACCATCGCAAGCCCGGAGCACGAATAGGCACGAACCCGGGGAGTACCTACGCACGGGTCCCGCTGCGACAGCGTCGAGACCCACCGGTGGACCGGACCTCAGCGGGGTGTGACCGGCTCCGGGGTCGGCCGTTTCGGGGTGACGCCGTCGCCGGAGGACGTGCCGGTCAGTCGCCGGTGGATCCAGGGCACGACGTGGGTGCGCACCCACCGGAGGTTCTCGTTGCGCCGCCGGGCCGGGGTGTCGGCAGGGGCGGGCGGCAGGTCGGCGGGCCGCAGCGTGTGGCGTGCGCCGAGGGTGTCGAGCACGGCGGTGGCGACCGTCCGGTGCCCGTCGGGACCGAGGTGGATGCGGTCGTCGGACCACATGCGACGGTCCCGCAGCGCGCGCATCGCCCACATGTCCACGACGTGCGCGCCGTGGTGTGCCGCGATGAGCCGGACGTGCTCGTTGTAGACCGCGGTGCGGCCCCGCATCTTCCGGAACACGGGATCGGCCACCCCGTCGACGCCGGTGAACAGCACGATCGTCGCACCGGTGGCGGCGAGTTTGCCGATCGCCTCGTCGTAGGCCTCGGCCAGGCCGTCGATGTCGGGCCGGGGCCGCATCAGGTCGTTACCGCCCGCGTAGAGCGTCACCAGGTCCGGGTGCAGCGCCAGTGCGGGCTCGAGCTGTTCGGCGACGACCTGGTGAAGCAACCGGCCGCGCACCGCGAGGTTGGCGTAACCGAGGGACGGGTTCGCCGCGGCGAGTGACTCGGCGACGAGATCGGCCCACCCGCGGACGCCGTTCGGGTAGTCGGGGTCGTCGTCACCGACCCCTTCGGTGAACGAATCTCCCAGTGCGACGAACCGCTCGAACATGCCCCCGACTCTAGCCAGCGGGTACCTGTGACCGGGCACGCACCGGCCGACAGCCGCCTACCGGCGCAGGTTCCCGGCGCCCGGATGTGACCGTACCGTCCGTATCGGCGTCGAGGTCGCAGGCCTCGGCCGCCACAGCCGGCCGTCGCCCGCGGCGACGTCGACGCCGCCACAACCGAACAGCGAGCACGAACAGCGACACAACCGACGGTCACCTGGTGGCCGAGCAGGAAACCTGGGGGGTTTTCGTCATGATGAGGAAACGAGTGAAACTCGGCGTCGTGGCGCTGAGCGCGGTCTTCGGAGCGACGCTCGCTCCGGCGGCCGCGGCGGCACCGGCCACGGCGCAGGTGGATCCGCGGATCACGATCGGTACGCACAACACGCTCCGCGGCGCCGCCGACTACAACAACTTCGCCGGCATCATCGGCTGGCAGGAGGTCAAGGGCCAACGGTCCAAGGACAAGCTGCGGCGTCAGCTGCCCGACAACTACCGGCATTACTTCGCCACGGGCCCGAACTCGGCCGGTTCGCACCAGGTGCCCATCTCGTGGCGCAACCACCGATTCGAGAAGCTGGCCTCGGGCTACCAGCGGACCCACCCGGGCGAAGCCAACGTCACGCCCGCACGCTTCGTGACGTGGGTGAAGCTGAAGCTGCGTGGTACGAACAAGAAGGTCATCGTGGTGAACACGCACCTCATCTCCGGCGCGTGGTCGAAGCATCCGGAGCGGCGGGAGCGGTGGTACACGCACATGCGCAAGCTGCGCAGCAAGGTCCGGACGCTGCACGCCAACCACCCGAACGCACGACTGTTCGTGGTCGGCGACTTCAACCGCCGAAAGGCGCTGCCGATGCCCTCGCCGCTGAAGTACACGCCGATCAAGGGCGTGCGGGGCGTGCGGCTCGACCACATGTACGCGCCGACGAACGTGCAGCACTCCCTGGCGCTGCAGCGTCCGAAGTGGGGTTCGGACCACCACGCCTACAAGATGCGGGTCCGGCTGTAATCACGAACGAAGACCGGTGTCGGCACCGATGACGGGCGCCGGGCTCGCACGCGAGCCCGGCGCCGTTTCGTCCGTGGCCGTTTCGTCCGTGGTCGTTTCGTGCGTGGCCGTGGTGTCACCGCCGCAGCCGCATCAGTGGGGCGGCGGCGTCAGTGGGGCAGCAGTTCGAAGTCCTCGAAGTCGAAGCCGGGGGAGACGATGCACGACACGAGCGCCTCCGTGTCGCCTGCGGGCCTGGCGGTCTGCCACACACCCGCGGGCACGAGCACTTGCAGGTGCTGGCCGTCCTCGACCGCGGGCCCGAGCGTGTAGGTCTGCGGTGCGGTGTCGGGCTCGTCGCCGGAGCCGCCGAGTTGCAGGGTCAACGGGCCGCCGCGGTGCCAGAGCCACAGCTCGTCGCTGCGGACACGGTGCCACGCCGACTCCTCACCTGGAGCGAGCAGGTAGTGGATGCCGGTCGCGGCGGAGCGGTCGCCGGGATAGCCGTCCGGCCTGAACGTGTGGCCGGCGACCCAGGTCTGCCGGTACCAGCCGCCTTCGGGATGTGGTTCGAGGTCGAGGGCCGCGGCGAGCGGCGGTCGTTGCGGGGTCGACATGGCCGCGGAGTGTAGTCCGCACACACATCGGGGCGGGACGGCCGCGACAGCCGTCCCGCCCCGATCACCCCCGACGATCCCCGCCTCGGGCGTCAGCCCTGCGGGGTGTCCGAGTCCTCGGCGACGCCGTCACCGCGGACCACGGCGCGCCGCGGCCCGGAGTCGCCCGGTGCGGGCGCCGGGCCGCCGCTTGCGGTGGAGTAGCCGAGCTCGAAGTCCTGCCTGCCCTCCTCGACGCCCACCTGGACCGTCGCCGTGGCGGGCCCGTAGCCGCTGGCGATGACCGTGTAGTGGCCGTGTTCGACGTCGTCGAACCGGTAGGTGCCGTCCGAGGCGGTCATGGTCACCCCGGCGACCTCGCCGACCTCGTCGAGCAGCACCACGCGGGCCTCGGCGACGGCGGCGCCGCTGAGTTCCGAGCGCACGGTGCCTTCCAGGTGGCCTGCCGCGCTGAGCTCGACGTCCTGCGTGACGCGTTCGCCGGTGGCCAGGCGGACGGGTGTGGCCTGCGGCCGGTAGCCCTGTGCCGTGACGGCCAGGGTGTAGGTGCCGCCCGCCACGTCGGGGAACCGGTACCAGCCGTCACCGCCGGTCATGCTCGCGTCGAGCACGTCGCCGCCGGTGTCGGTGAGCACGACGGTCGCCCCGCCCACGGGCCGTGCCTGCGGCGTCCGGACGCGCCCGCTGATCTGCCCGGAGCCGGTCAGCGCGATGTCGCGGTGCAGCGGGCTCGTCCCCAGCTCGACCGACTGTGCCGAGGGCTGCAGGTGTTCGGCGGCGGCGATGAGGATGTACCGGCCCGGTTCGCGCGCGCCGACGCGGAACGTGCCGTCCTCGGCGCTGCGCGTCAGATCGGCCTGTGCGCCCGACGCGTCGGTCAGGGTGAGCGTGACGCCGGGTGTCGGTTCACCCGCGGCCGTGACGACGCCGTGCACGGTGGCCGGCCGGTCGGCGGTGGAACCGTTGCGTGCGGCGAACGCGGCGGCCGCGAGCCGGGAGGCGGGCACCTCCGACGCCGGCCGCGCGGCGGGGACCCGTGCCGTGTCCGCATCGGTCGCGGGCACCGTGGCGGCGGGCACGTCGTCGCCTGCGGGGGTCGCCGCCTCACCGGCTCCCGCGGTGTCCTCGGTCCCCTTGTCCGCCAGGTCGAGCGTGCTGCGCAGCGGCGTCTCCTTGATGAACACCACCGCGAGGAACGTGACCACGGCGACGGCGGCGCCGATGAGGAACACGTCGCCGATGGCGTCACCGTAGGCGGAGCGCACGATCGCCTGCACCGGTGCGGGCATCGCCTCGACGTCGAGGGTGGTCCCGCCGGATCCACCGGTGGCGCCACCGCTCATGGGCAGGCCGCGCGCGGCGGCCGCTTCGGCGATGTAGTCGGAGACGTTGTGCGCGAGCACCGCACCCAGCGCGGACACGCCCGCGGAGCCGCCGAGCGTGCGGAAGAACGTGACGACGGCGGTGCTGGACCCGACGTCCCGCATGCCGACCGTGTTCTGCGCGACCAGCACGAGGTTCTGCATGAGGCAGCCGGTGCCGATGCCCATCAGCGCCAGGTAGACGCCCATCTGGGCCAGGTTGATCTCGCTGTCGATCGTGCCGAGCAGGCTCAGTGCGACGACGAGGATCAGCGCGCCGCCCACCAGGAACGGCTTCGTCCTGCCGATACGGGACACGACCTGGCCCGAGATCGTCGTCGACAGGAACATGCCGAGCACCATCGGCATCGTCATCAGGCCGGCTTCGGTGGGCGAGTAGCCGCGCGCGATCTGGTAGTACTGCGCCAGGAAGACCGCGCCGCCGAACATGGCCGTGCCGACGGCGAGCGTGCCGATCACCGTGAGCGTGAAGGAGCGGTTGCGGAACAGCTTCAGCGGCACGACCGGTTCGGAGACCTTCGACTCGACGAACACGGCCAGTGCCAGTGCGACGGCGGCGCCGCCGAGGAATGCGGCGGTCGTGGGCGACCACCAGTCGAACTCCTTGCCCGCGAGGGACACCCAGATCAGCACCAGGGCCACGCCGCCGACGATGAGTGTCGCGCCCAACCAGTCGATCTTCACGTCCCGCTTGATCACGGGCAGCTTGAGCGTCTTGCCGAGCACGATCAGCGCAAGCACCGCGACGGGCACGGTGACCCAGAAGCACCAGCGCCAGCCGAGCGGGGAGTCGACGATGATGCCGCCGAGCAACGGGCCGGACACCGTGGCGACGGCGAACGTCGCACCGATGTAGCCGGAGTAGCGGCCGCGGTCACGCGGCGAGATCATCGCGGCGATGACCGCTTGCACGAGGGCCTGCAGACCGCCCATGCCGATGCCCTGGACGGCGCGGTAGGTGATCAGTTCCGGCATCGACTCGGCGAAACCGCCGAGGACCGAGCCGACGGTGAAGATCACGATGGCGAGCTGGTACAGCAGCTTCTTACTGAACAGGTCGGCCAGCTTCCCCCAGATCGGCGTGGTGGCCGTCGAGGTGAGCAGCATCGCGGTGATCACCCAGGTGTACTGGCTCTGGGTGCCGTCGAGGTCGGCGATGATGCGGGGCAGAGCGTTGGAAACGATCGTCGACGAGAGGATCGCGACGAGCAGCGCGAGCAGCAGGCCGATGAAGGCCTGCATGATCTCGCGCTTGGACATCGTGGCGTCGGGATCCTCGACGGTCTGAGCGTGCGCGGACGTGGTGAACCCCCTGAGTAAGGACAGAGTCGTGACGACGACAGTCGTAAGCCGGTTGACTCAACATAACAAATAACTTGATTGCTGCAACTATATATTCCGGCCGAAGGCGTCGACTGGCCCCATCGGGCGACACGGTTTGGGTGGTTCGTACGGGATTCCCCGGCGTTCCGTGGGACAACTCACCTCCGCGCCCGGCCGCGGCACCACCGGCGACGGACGCATTGACCTCCACCGCGGTCGAAGTGTGAGGCTGAACTCCATGACAGCGCAGCCCACGTCCACCGCGAGCACATCCAGCTCGTCCCCGTCGACCGAGGCCGCAACCGCGGCGGCTGACGCAGGCGACTGGGGAATCGGCGCCCTCGACCTGGACGCCTACCTCGCGCGCCTCGGCCGCCCCGCGGAACCGCCGTCGCCCGCCGCGCTCACCGCGCTGCACGAGGCACACGTGCGGACCATCCCGTTCGAGAACGTCGACCCGTTCTCCGGTCGGCCGCCGTCACTCGACCTCACCGACATCCAGGCCAAACTCGTCGACCGCCGCCGCGGCGGCTACTGCTACGAACACGGCCTGCTGTTCGCCGCCGCGCTGGAACGTCTCGGCTACGACGTCACCCGCCTCACCGCCCGCGTGCAACCGCACCGCAACGGCCCCAAGTCCCACATGAACCTCGTCGTCACCCTCGACGGCGCCCGGTATCTCGCCGACGTCGGTTTCGGAGCGAGCGTGCTGCGTCCCATGCCCCTCGAGGACGGTGTCGTCGTGGACCAGGCGGGCTGGCCGAGCCGGCTCGTGCGCGGCGACGACCGGTGGACGCTCGAGAAGCAGACTGCCGGCGAGTGGGAACCGCAGTACGCCTTCGACGAACGGCCTCAGCGGCCGGTCGACTACGAGGTCTTCAATCACTACGTCGCCACGCACCCGAAGTCGCCGTTCACGCAGGGCCTGATCGCGATGCGCCTCGAGCCCGGAGTGATCACCGAGATCCTCGGCGGCACATTGGTCCTCGAACGGCCCGACGGCACCAAGGACGTGACGGAGCTGCGCTACGACGACGTGCCGGCCCGGCTGCGCGACCTCGGCATCGTGCTCACCGACGGCGAGGCGGCCACCCTGCTGGAGACGATGAAGGCGGCAGGCTGACCGGCAGCGCCGGGGTCAGTCGGGCAGCAACCGCGTCACGAGCCGGGACAGCTGCCGGATCGTGCGGCATTCGAACATCGGCACCTCCCGGGCGTACCGGTGCGCCTCCGAGTCCCCGGTGCCCCACGACGACTCGCGTTCCGGGTTGAGCCAGTGGACGTGCCGGGCGCGCCCTGCGAGCTCGCGCAGCGCGGCGAGGTTCGGGGGAGCGCCGTTGGTGCGGCCGTCACCGAGGATCAGCACGCTGGTGCGGGGGCCGAGCACATCGCCCCACCCGTCGGCGAAGGTCTGCAGCGCTCCGTCGTAGTCGCTGCTCATCCCGATCGTCGTCAGGTTCGCCTCGGTGACGATGCGCTCGGCCAGGTTCTCCGGCTCGTCCCGGCCCGCCCGCACCAGGTCGGTGATCTCGTCGGTCCGCGAGACGAACGCGAAGCTGCGGACCTTCGAGAACTGATCACTCAGCGCCTGCGTCAGCAGCAGGGTGAACTGGGCGAACCCGGCGACCGAGCCGGACATGTCGCACAGCAGCACCAGCTCGGGCCTGCCGGGACGCCTGCGCCGCATGACCGGCCGCATCGGCACGCCGCCGGTCGCCAGAGACCGCCGCACGGTACGGCGCAGATCGATCCGGCCGCGCGTGGCGCGCCTGCGCCGGGCCGCCAGCCGCGTGGCCAGTGTGCGTGACAGCGGCTGCACCGCGCGGCGCATCTCGGCGAACTGCTCGGCGCTCGCGTTCGTGAACGCCACGAGGTCGGTCTGCGGAGCGACGGCGTGCCGTGCGATGCGGTCGCGCCCGCGGAGCTCGGCGGTGCGCCTGCGTGCCTCGGCCCGCACGTGCTCGGTGAACGACGCGATCCCCGCGGCGGCTTCCCTGTCCGCGAGCGCATCCGCGGCATCGCCGTCGAGCCCGTCGGCTCGGGCCTCGCGAATGGCGGTCCGCAACCGCGCCCGCAACGCCTGGGGCCGCACCTCCGACAACGCCTGATACGCCGACCAGCCGCTCAGCCGCGCCGCCGGACTCCCGTTCCCACCGGCCTGTCCCGCGCCGCCGGGCGCACCCTCGCCGCCGTGTCCGTTCCCTTGGCCTTGTCCTTGGCCGCCGCCCGCGGCGGCGCCGTAACCGCCGAACAGGTCGATCCCCGTGGCGGCCAGCGCACGCACGCGGGCGTCGTCGCCCGCCACGAGCGCGTCGAGGAGCCGGTCGCGCAGCTGCGCGGGCGTCTCCGGCTCGTCGGCCGCGGTCTCCGAGGTGCCGTGCGCGGCCGGGAAGTAGAGGTCGAACACGCCGTCGAACACCGGTCGCTGCGCCGCACCCCGCAGCACGCTCGCGGCGAGGGCTTCGCGGAGCCGCTCCCGGTCGGCGAACCCGACGGCCTCGGCGGCCGCGGCGGCGTCGACCGTTTCCCCGGTGCCGACCGCGATGCCGTGCTCGCGCAGGGCGCGGGCGAACTCGACGAGCCTGCCGGCGACGGCGTGCGCCGTCATGACACCGAACTGCCTGCGGCGTCGGCGGGGGAGAGCACACGGTCGAGGCGCAGTTCGGACAGTGCCTTCCGCTGGTCGCTCTCGTATTTGAGGATCACCCCGAGGGTCGCGCGCACGGTGTCCTCGTCGAGGGTCTCCGCGCCGAGCGCGAGCAGCGTGCGTGCCCAGTCCACCGATTCGGCGATCGACGGCGACTTGCGCAGTTCCAGCTCCCGCAGCGCGCCGACGACCCGCACCAGAGAGGCGGCCAGCTCGCCGTCCAGTTCCGGCACGCGCAACGTGACGATGTCGCGCTCCAGGTCGGCGGGCGGGAAGTCCAGGTGCAGGAACAGGCACCGGCGTTTCAGCGCCTCCGACAGCTCCCGCGTGGCGTTCGAGGTCAGCACGACCAGGGGCCGCCGTGCCGCGGTGATGGTGCCCAGCTCGGGGACCGTGACCTGGAAGTCGCCCAGTACCTCCAGCAGTAGACCTTCGACCTCGACGTCCGCCTTGTCGATCTCGTCGATCAGCAGCACCGTCGGGTCCTCGTTGCGGATCGCCGTCAGCAGTGGGCGCGAGAGCAGGAACTCCTCGCTGAACACGTGCTCGCGGGTGGCGTCCCAGCTCTCGTCCTTGGCGGCGGTGATCCGCAGCAGCTGGCTGGCGTGATTCCACTCGTAGAGCGCGCGGGACTCGTCGATGCCCTCGTAGCACTGCAGCCGGATCAGCTCGCTGTCGGTTCCGGCCGCCATGGCCCGGGCGAGTTCGGTCTTGCCGACCCCGGCCGGGCCTTCGACCAGCAGTGGCTTGCCGAGCCGATCGGCGAGGAACACCGTGGTCGCCGCGGCGTTCGACGCGAGGTAGCCGGCTCCTGCCAGGCGTTCGACGACCTCGTCGACCGAGGCGAACTGCGGCGCCTGCTCGGGCGACCCCGACGGGGACGTCGGCACCGTCTGCGACGTCGATGACTGTGTCACAACGGACTCCTTGCGGTAAGCGTCCGCTCATTCTCGCGCCCGAGGTGGACTCGGCGCGAGGTCGGTGGCTCACCTCACGCGTTTTGTCAGGGGTCCGTGGGACAACCGTTGTTCACAGCGGCCGCCGGACATGGCGACGTTGCCGAGCAAAGGGAGTCAGCGATGTTCCATGGAATGAGCACCGTCAGCTTGTTCGCCGACGACGTGTCGGCGGCCGGCGACTGGTACGCCGACGTGCTCGGCATCCAGCCGTACTTCGCACGTCCCGTCGACGGCCCGCCCGCGTACCTCGAGTTCCGGATCGGGCCGGACCAGCACGAGCTGGGCATCATCGACACGCGCTACGCACCGCACCGGCTCGGGGACGGCGGCATCGTCCTCTACTGGCACGTCGACGACGTCCGCGCGGCGTACGCCGACCTGCTCGCGCGGGGCGCCACCGAACACGAGGGCCCGATCGAGCGGGGTGAGGGGTTCGTCACGGCATCGGTGCGCGATCCGTTCGGCAACATCGTCGGCGTCATCCGCAATCCGCACGCCCGCCCCGACACCGCGGGCTGACCCGCGGGCACTCTGCTCCCGACCGGGGCGGACACCGTCCGAGTCGGATCAGCCGCCGGTCGTGTTCCTGCGCTGGTTGGCCTGGAAGCGAGCCTTCTTCTGGCGGTTGCCGCACGTGTTCATGTCGCACCACTTGCGGGTACGGCTCTGGCTCGTGTCGAAGAACGCCGCGCGGCAGGTCGGCGACGCACACAGGGCCAGTTTCCCGTCACGCTCACCCGCGATGACGCCGACCGCGTCGGCGGCGATCACGCTGAGGGCATCGTCCACGCTGGACGTCGGGCCGAGTCGCCACTCGCGGTGTCGCTCGGGTGTCAGAACCGCCGCGGCCCGCCCCTGCATGCTGCGGTCGTTGATGATCCGCAGCGCCTGCTCGGGAAGCGCGTCACCGACCGCGGCCGCCGTCGCCGCCGCGTGGATCGCTTCCCGGAATTCGCGTGCGAGGTCGAGTTGGGCCGCGGAGCACGACTCGACGGCCAGGCCGTGCAGTGCGAACCAGTCGAGGAGTCGTTGCGGCGTGGGAATGCGTTCGACGGCGTCGCCGCAGCGCTCCGTCAGCGTCGCCGTGAAGCTGGTCATCAGCACGTTGCCGAGGCGGAAGTCGGGATGTCCGGAACGCATGGAACCACCTTAGCCGGTTGTCGGGTACTCGCGGCCATGCTAGAACCGTCATAGCCGGTTCTTCCGTGGTCAGGAGGTCCTCATGCCCAGTCCCATCGACGACGTGCAGCCGTTTCGATCCCGCACGACCGACGCCGACCTCGACGATCTGCGCGACCGACTCGCCGCGGCCCGCTTGCCGGAGGCCGAGACGGTCCGGCCCGCCGCACCCGGCCGGCGCCGGTGGGAACAGGGCGTCCCGCTGGCCGAGCTCACCGACCTCGTCCACCATTGGCGCACCGGCTACGACTGGCGGACGTTCGAAGACCGCCTCGATCGGATCGGCCAGTTCCGCACGACCATCGACGACGTCGGAATCCACTTCCTGCACCGTCGCTCGGCACGTGCGGACGCCACTCCGTTGCTCGTGACCCACGGGTGGCCGAGCAGCGTCGCCGAGTTCGTCGACGTCGTGGACGAGCTGGCCGACCCCGAGGACGCGAACGCCCCGGCGTTCCACGTCGTGGTGCCGTCGCTGCCCGGTTTCGGCCACAGCGACAGGCCTGCCACCACCGGGTGGGGCACCGAGAAGATCGCAGCCACCTGGGTGGAGCTCATGAAACGGCTCGGCTACGACACGTTCGTGGCCCACGGCGGCGACTGGGGCGGCCCCGTCACCACGATCCTCGGCGGCAGATTCCCCGAGCACGTGCTCGGCATCCACAGCACGTTCGCCGCGGCACCACCGGGATCGAGCACCGAAGGGCTGACGACGACGGAACGCGAGTGGGTCGAGCAGACCCGCCACTTCTGGCGCCACCGCTCGGCGTACGCGAAGCAGCAGGCGACCCGACCCCAGACCATCGGCTATTCGCTCGTCGACTCACCGGTGGGGCTGCTCGCCTGGATCCTCGACAAGTTCGCCGAGTGGTCGGACACCGACGACAGCCCGTTCGAGACGATCTCCCGCGACCGCGTCCTGGACAACGTCACGCTCTACTGGTTGACGCGGACCGGCGCCTCGGCGGCCCGCATCTACTACGAGAGCCACAACTCGCTCGATCCGGAACTCCGGGTCGACGTCCCGTCGGCGCTCACCATCTACCCCCGCAACATCGAGAAGTGCCCGCGGCCCTGGGCGGAACAGCGGTACCGACGACTCGTCCGATGGCGTTCCCCCGAAGCCGGGGGACATTTCCCGGCCCTGGAGGTGCCCGGCTACTTCGTCGAGGACCTGCGGGACGGCCTCGCGGCGGTCCTGGCGGCGAGGCGGTGAACGCCGGCAGGACGCCGACCGCTACGAGTGCCCGGCGTCCTGCCGGTCGTGCACGGCGCGGCCGGCGACCACGGTGGCGCCGAGTTCCTCGCACCGCTCCACGTACGGTGCGAGGCCCGCGTCGGCCAGCGCCGCGGCGGCGCCGTCGGCCTGCTGCTCGCTCGTCTCGCTGAGCAGGTGGCCGCCCGCGGCGAGCCACGACGGCGCCTCACGAGCCACCGTGCGCAACGTGTCCAGCCCGTCGGCGCCGCCGTCCAGCGCGATCGACGGTTCGTGCTCCCTCGCCTCGGGCGGCATCGACGCGATCGCCCCCGACGGCACGTACGGCACGTTGGCGACGACGACGTCGATCCCGCCGCGCAGCTCCGGCGGCAGCGCGGCGAACAGGTCACCCTCGTACACCCGTCCCGCCAGGTTGCGGCGGGCGCACCGCGCCGCGGAGGGGTCGAGGTCCGCGGCGTGGACCGTCGCATCGGGACGTTCCGCCGCGACGGCCGCACCGAGTGCGCCCGACCCACAGCACAGGTCGACGACCACGCCGCCGGCGGGCAACACCGCGAGCGCCTGCTCCACGAGGAAACCGCTCCGTTGCCGCGGCACGAACACGCCCGGCTCGACCACCACGCGCAGACCGCGGAACCCGGCCCAGCCGAGCACGTACTCGAGGGGTTCGCCGCCGGCCCGGCGTGCCACGAGCCGGTCCAGGTCCGCGCCGTCCCCGGCCGCCTCGGTCAGCAGTGCGGCCTCGTCCTCGGCGAACACGCACCCGGCGTTGCGGAGGGACGACACGATCGACGACGGAGGCATCGCCCCAGGTTAGCCCCGCGCCGACGGGGCGAAGCGGGCGGTGAAGCCGTGACGGCGGATGCGTTCGACCGTCTCGGCGCCGACGAGCTCCCGTGCGATGTCGAACTCGCGGCTCAGGCGGGTGTTGCTGACCGACGGGTTGTCCGTGCACAGCGCCACCGGCACGTCCGCGGCGACGAGGGCGGCCAACTGGTGGCGCCTGCGGTCCTGCGCGGCACCGGTCTGGACGTTGCTGGTGACGGCGACCTCGAGGGTGATGCCGCTGGCGGCGAGGTGGTCGAGCAGCCGCGGATCCTCGTCCGACCGCACCCCGTGACCGATCCTCGTCGGGCCGAGGTGCCGGACGGCGTTCCACACGCTCTCCGGACCGGCCGCTTCGCCCGCGTGGACCGTGGCCGGTAGTCCGGCGTCGTGGGCCAGGCCGAACGCGGGGGAGAACTGTGCGACGGGGAAGCCCGCTTCGTCCCCGGCCAGGTCGACGCCCACGAGCCGGTCGGCATGCCGCAGGAGCCTGCGCATCTGCCCCTCGGCCGAGTCCGGACCCTCGTCGCGCACGACGATGCCGATGAGCCCGACGTCGATGGGCAGGCCGTGGCCTGCGACTGCGGCGGTCACGGTGTCGATCACGGCGTCCGCGTCGAGACCGGTGCGGGCGGCGACGAACTGTGGGCTGAAGCGGAACTCGACGGCGGTGAGCCCGTCGTCGCAGGCGTCGGCGACGGCTTCGCGGGTGATCCGCCACCAGTCGTCGAGGGTGGTGGCGAACGTGGCGGCGTTGTCGATCTTCGCCAGGTAGGGGAGCAGGTCCCCTTCGTCGTCTGCCACGAACTCGCTGCGCGGCGGACGGGCACCCGCCCGTGCGGCGAGGCGGTGGGCCGTGGACGGGCGGATCGAGCCTTCGAGGTGCCGGTGCAGATCGATCATCGGCCAGGCGGAAGGGACACGGGAGGACAGGGGAGCGGAGGACATGTCGAACCTTTCGCAACAAGGGACACCGGCCGAGCCGGTGCGGAGCTGACAGCTGACGTGCGGGAGTGCCGTGCCGGCAGCGGGCACACTGCGGGCGCGGCGCGTGGCACGTGCGTCAGCCGCGAAGGTCCATGCGATAGCTGTGGTCGCCGAAGATCGCGAACACGCGATCGGCGTCGGCGATCCGGTCAGCACGCATGATCGACATCGTAGGCGTGACTCCGATCGTGATTCAACGGTCCGGCGCCGGACTTCGGCGCGCCTCCGCCGTGCGCGGACGCCGGCCGTGTGTGACCGCCGACCTACGGGCGAGCACCGCAACCTACGGGCGAGCACCGCAACCTACGGGTGCGTAGCCTGGGGGTGTGGCAGAGATCGTGTACCCGCCCGTCGTACTGGCGGCCAAGACCATGTTCCGCGTGCTCGACAACCGGTTGACGGTGACGGGCACCGAACACGTGCCGCGCACCGGCGGGGCGGTGATCGCGTGCAACCACATCGGCTACCTGGACTTCATCTTCTGCGGTCTCGGCGCGCAGCCGGCGAAGCGGCTGGTGCGGTTCATGGCGAAGAAGGAGATCTTCGACAACCGGATCGCCGGCCCGCTGATGCGCGGCATGCACCACATCTCGGTGGACCGGGCAGCGGGCAAGGCGTCCTACGACGAGGCGGTCGATCGACTGCGGTCGGGCGAGGTCGTCGGGGTGTTCCCGGAGGCAACGATCAGCAGGTCGTTCACGATCAAGCCGATCAAGTCCGGGGCGATCCGCATGGCCGCCGACGCGGGCGTCCCGGTCGTCCCGATGGCGCTGTGGGGCACGCAGCGCCTCTGGACGAAGGGACGTCCGAAGGAACTCACCAAGCGGCACGTCCCGATCCACATTCACGCGGGGGAGCCGCTGCACCCGACACCCGCCGACGACCCGGACGCGCTCAGCGGCGACCTGCGCAGCCGGCTGCAGTCGATCCTGGACAAACTACAGGCCGACTACCCGGATCAGCCCGCAGGCGACGACGACCGCTGGTGGCTTCCCGCGCACCTCGGCGGAACCGCGCCGACCCCCGAGGAAGCCGCCGCCCTCGACGCGAAAGGTCCGGACCGGGACTGACGCACACACCCGGCGAGCACCGGTCGTGGTGTCGTCAGCGCGACGCTCGGCCCCGCCCGGTGCTCGCCGGCGCGGTCATCGGCGGCGCAGGGACGCGTCGAGCAGGGCGGGCGGCGTGTCGCTCTTCTCGTGGGCTGCCAGGTCCACACCCGGGGAGGCGATCTCGTCGATCGCGTCCAGCACGTCCGCAGGCAGCACGGTCTCGGCCGCGGCCAACTGCGAGGTGAGGTGCTCCGGGGTGCGCGGCCCGAGCAGCGCACTGGTCACGCCGGGGTGCGCGGTGACGAACCCCAGCGCGAGCTGAATGAGCGTCAGGCCCGACTCGTCGGCCAGAGCCGCGAGTTTTTCGATAGCGGCCATACGTACCTGGTTGACCGGGTCGGACAGGTCGAAGCGTTGCGGCATGAAGCCGGCACGGTGGGTCGAGACCTCACGGTCGCGCCGGACCGCACCGGACAGCCACCCCGAGGCGAGCGGACTCCACACCATCACCCCGAGTCCGTACTCCTGCGCGACCGGCAACACGTCGCGCTCGATGCCGCGTTGCAGGATCGAGTAGCTGGGCTGTTCCGTCACGAACCGGCCGGTGCCGGTGCGCGCCGCAGCCCACTGGGCCTGCACCATCCGGTAGGCGGGGTAGGTCGAGGTGCCGAAATGGTGGATCTTGCCCGCTCGCTGCAGGTCGGTGAGCGCGGTGAGCGTCTCCTCGTCGCTGGTGGCCGGGTCCCACCGGTGGATCTGGAACAGGTCCACGTGGTCGACCCCGAGCCGTCGCAGACTGTCGTCCAGAGCCGTGGTCAGCCAACGTCGCGACGCGCCTCTCCTGCCGATGTCCTCTCCCATCGGCAGGCCGGCCTTGGTGGCGAGCACGATCTCGTCCCGACGTCCCGTCAGCGCCTTGCCGAGCAGTTCCTCGGACTGGCCCGCGCTGTACGCATCAGCGGTGTCG
The DNA here is from genome assembly GCF_024171865.1 of Prauserella aidingensis. Taxonomy (GTDB): domain Bacteria; phylum Actinomycetota; class Actinomycetes; order Mycobacteriales; family Pseudonocardiaceae; genus Prauserella; species Prauserella aidingensis. Next base: position 293,070 of record NZ_JAMTCN010000001.1, read on the forward strand.
ACCAGGTTGACCCCGGCATCGAGCGCCGCGCCGACCAAAGCGTCGACCTCGGGCTGACCGGTGTCGCCGATCTTGCCGAAGTTCATCGTGCCCAATGCCAGTGAGCTGACCTGGATACCGGTGGTTCCGAGCGTGCGGTACTGCATGAGCGTTCTCCCCGTGCCTGCCATGTGGCGTGTGTCTGTGGACTGCGGCGGTCGGTCTGCCATGATGGATTCGGAACGTCGTTCCGGAAACGACAATACGGAACATGGTTCCGTATCACAAGGAGGAGTCCGTGCCCTCAGACGACACGCAGTCGCGCACCCGTCGCGTCGACGCGCGCCGCAACGAGAAGACACTGCTGGACGCGGCCGCACGGGTGTTCGCGGACCAAGGGATCGACGCGCCGGTGCGGCAGATCGCCGCCGAGGCCGGGGTAGGCGTCGGGACCGTGTACCGCCATTTCCCGCAGCGTTCCGACCTCGTCATCGCGGTCTACCGGCACCAGGTCGATGCCTGCGTCGATCTCGGCGAACGCCTCCTGCGCCGTGGATCCTCACCCTTGGCCGCACTGGAGGAGTGGGTCGACGCGTTCGTCGATTTCCTGGTCACCAAGCACGGCTTGGCCTCCGTGAACGGAGGTCAGGCCGACGAGGGTGGACTTCACGCCTACTTCCTCGACCACCTCGTGCCCGTGTGTGAACGACTCCTCGAAGCGGCACGCGAGGCCGGCGAGATCTCCACTGACATCGGCGCCTACGAGCTCATGCGCGGCATCGGCAACCTCTGCCTCTTCGGCGGCGACGACACTCGGTACGACGCGCGCAAACTCTCCCACGTCCTGCTCGCGGGCGTGGTGTCACATCGCGCGGCCGACGGGGAGTAGATCCGGCGATGTACTGGTATATAAACGGCCGTTAGTTTATAATCGAGCACATGAACACGGCGCGCCCCCTCACCGGCCGGGTCGCCCTTGTCGCCGGCGCCACTCGCGGTTGTGGCCGCGCGATCGCCGTCGAGCTCGGAGCGCTCGGCGCCACCGTCTACGGCAGCGGTCGCACTACGCGCGACGGGCGTTCGGAGATGGACCGACCGGAGACGATCGAGGACACCGCGGAACTGGTCGACGCAGCGGGCGGCACCGGGATCCCCGTCCGCTGCGATCACTCGCAGGAGGCGGACGTCGCGGCGTTGATGGACCGGATCCGTTCCGAGCACGGGCGGCTGGATGTGCTCGTCAACGACGTCTGGGGTGGCGATCCGTTCACCCGCTGGGTCAAGGGCGTGTGGGAGCACCCGCTCGAGGACACGCTCCGGATCGTGCGCAACGGCATCGAAACGCACCTCATCACAGCGCACCACGCCCTGCCCCTGCTGATCGAGACCGGAGACGGACTGGTCGTGGAAGTCGGCGACGGCAAGGCCGGCGTTCCGTTCCGTGGGGTCGTCGCCTACGACCATGTCAAGGAGGCGGTCGTGCGGCTCGGCTACTCGCTGGCGGCCGAGCTGCGCCCGTACGGCGCGACCGCGCTGTCCGTGACCCCCGGTTTCCTGCGCTCCGAGGCGATGCTCGAGCACTTCGGCGTCACGGAGGAGACCTGGCGCGACGCCGCCGACGCCCACGGCGGCTACTTCCGCCACTCCGAGACTCCTCACCTGCTCGGCCGCGGCGTCGCGGCACTCGCCGTCGACCCCGACCGAGCCCGCTTCGCCGGGCAATGCCTCGGTTCGTGGGACCTCATGCACACATACGGCTTCTCCGACGCCGACGGCGAGCGCCCGGACTGGGGCACAGTCGACGCGGAGGCGCGCGCGGCCGACGCCGAGGCCGCGCTGCCCACGGCCGAGTAGATGCCGCGTCCGCGCACTGTCTCCGACGAGGCCGTCCTGGACGGCGTCCTCGCGCTCGTCCACCGCGTCGGCCCGGCGAAGTTCACGCTGGCCGCCGCAGCCCGCGAGGTCGGCCTCTCTCCAGCCACGCTGGTCCAGCGCTACGGCACCAAACGCGAGCTGCTGCTCGCTGCAGACCGCCGCGGCGTGGAGCTGTGGGTCGCCCCGGTCGAGGAGGCCGATCACCCCTCGCCGCTCGACCGCATCGTCGAGGGACTGGTCGGCGCGGTGGACCCGGACATGACCCCGGAGGGGATCGCGAACTCGGTGGCGATGCTCCAGCTCGATCTCGTCGAGCCCGACTTCCACGCGGAAACCTTGCGTGGCGCGCGCCGACTACGCGCGGCGCTCGAGCGCCACCTGCAGGCGGCGTCGACCGCGGGCGAGCTTCGTGACGGCACGGACGTCGGGGCTCTGGCCAAGCTCGTCGAGACGACCTATCACGGCGCGCTGATCGGCTGGGCGCTGCACCGCGAGGGGTCTCTCGCAGTGTGGATGCGCGAGCAGCTCGAGGCGGTCCTCAGAGCCGGCCGCGCTCCGTGAGCCCTACAGTCACCGTCCCGCCACTCGTGAGGATCCGGCCGCGCCGCTCGTCGACATCGACAACCACGCGATCCTGGAGAAGGCGAGCACGTGTGACGCTGGCTTCACCCATGATCCAGAGGGTCCGTCTCGGCAGCGCTGCGACTGGGACAACGGGGTGAAGGGCGGCCCCGACGCGGTGCAACGTCCCTACGCTGGCCGGCATGTCCACGGCGTTCCTCGTGACAGCGCTCGTCATCGTCGCCACTCCCGGAACGGGCGCTCTGTACACGATCGGGACCGGTCTCGCGCGTGGCACCAAGGCCGGCATCCTCGCTGCCTTCGCGTGCACCCTCGGGACCGTGCCCCATCTGGTTGCCGCGATCACGGGGCTGGCAACCGTCCTGCAGGCGAGCGGCCTGGCGTTCGCAGTGATCAAGTACGCAGGCGTCGCCTACCTGCTCTACATGGCCTGGGCCACCTGGCGGGAGAGGGGAGCGATGTCGGTCGATGCCGGCGACTCCAAGGCCTCGGCGCGGACGGTGATCTGTTCGGGCGTCACGCTCAATCTGCTCAACCCGAAGCTGACCATCTTCTTCTTCGCCTTTCTGCCGCAGTTCGTACCCGACGGCAACGGGGCGACGGCGACCATGCTCGGCCTGAGTGCGGTCTTCATGCTGATGACGTTCGTGGTCTTCGCGGCCTACGGCATGTTCGCGGCCGCGATGCGCGACCACGTGCTGACACGACCTCGCGTCGTCGCGGCCATGCGCAAACTCTTCGCCGCTACCTTTGTGGCCCTCGCCGGGAGACTCGCAGTGCAGAGCCGCTGATCCCTCTACCTCATGACGGCCGGCGAACCGACAATGCCGACCCGGGTGAGCGGTCGGGGACAGGGGAGAGCCATCTCGGCCAGTCGGCTCTGCGCTGCCACGCACGCCGCCGCGCGGCCGTCCTGGACGGGCTTTGACGACGATTTCCATGCCGTCGGCCAGCCGGAGGCCGATGACATCCGAGAGCGATCGGTGTCGGAACAGGACAGCGTCAGGTCGGCTCCCGAAGCGCTCGAAGCACCACGTGGACAGCCAACTCGGCGGTACGTCCGACGACACAGGGAGAACTGTGCCACGAGCTCCCGCGGCCGGCCTGAGTGTCGCGGGCCGGGGCGAGTGCCGGGAGAGCGCTCGAGAACCGGTTCCACCGACCCGGACGAACACTACTTAACATAATGTGCATTATCGGCACACGACTTGGCTGAACCTGTGTCGGCGGAGGGTGCCGCTGCAGCCCTCGGTGACGTCCTGTTCGTCCGGGTCGATGGGCCGCGGGCTCACGTACGGTCGGTGTCGTGACCATCGACGATCGCATCACCGCTGACGGGTACGCCGAGATCACCGACGTCGCGGCACTCACGGAACTGCTCGGCGAGCCCGTTGCGCGTGTGTGGACCAAGGAACGTCAGACCCTGGACGCCATCGACCGCGACTGGCTCGCCGCGTCGCCGTTCTGCTTCATGGCCACCGCCGACGCCGACGGACGCTGCGACGCCTCACCGAAGGGCGATCCGGCCGGGCAACTCGTGCACGTCGTCGACGAACGCACCATCGCCATCGCCGAGCGCCCCGGCAACCGTCGCGCCGACGGCTACCGCAACGTCATCGCCAATCCACACGTCGGACTGAACTTCCTCATTCCGGGGCGCGGTGACACCCTGCGCATCAACGGACGCGCCCGACTGCTGCGGGACGCGCCGTTCTTCGACGAGATGATCGTCAAGGGTCACCGGCCGGTCCTCGTGGTGCTCGTCGAGATCGACCAGATCTTCTTCCACTGCTCGAAGGCGTTCCTGCGTTCCCGGCTGTGGGAACCCGACACATGGAACCCCGAAGGCCACGTCGCCCGCCGGGCCGTCATCGCGGAACGCCTCGAGGACACCGGCATGAGCGTTGCCGAGCTCGACACCTACTACGGCGAGGCGTACCGGGAGAAGCTGTACCGAGGCTGACAACCCGTCCCTCCCCTTCGGCAACGACGTCCGGACACTCGCCTGCATTTCGCCACGGTGACGAAATATCAGGGAGTCGGGCTGCGACCCACGTGTCGCAGCCCGGCGCGCGGTGAGGAATCGTGAGGTCATGAGCACCACGCACACCGCCATCGGCTACACGCACAATCTTCCCGCCACCGACCCGGAATCCCTCGTCGCCCGAGATGTCGAGACCCCGCAGCCCGGTCCGCAAGACCTGCTGGTCGACGTTCGGGCCGTCTCGGTCAACCCGGTCGACAGGAAGCTCCGTGCCGGCGCTCCCACCGACGACTTCCGTGTCTTGGGGTTCGACGCCGCCGGCACAGTCCGCGCCGTCGGCGACGAGGTGAACCTGTTCGCGCCCGGTGACGACGTGTTCTACGCCGGAACCATCGATCGCCCCGGGACGAACCAGCGTTTCCATCTGGTCGACGAGCGGATCGTGGGCCCCAAGCCGGCGTCGACGTCGTACGCCGACGCCGCGTCGTTGCCGCTGACGGCGATCACCGCATGGGAAACACTGTTCGACCGGTTCCGGCTCGGTGAATCCAGCACGGGGACGCTGCTGGTCGTCGGCGCGACCGGCGGCGTCGGGTCGATCCTGCTCCAGCTCGCCGAGGCGCTCCTTCCCGGCGTCCGCGTGATCGCCACCGCCTCCGACGACGAACGGCGCGCCTGGGTCCGCGACCTCGGCGCCGAGGACACCGTCAACCATCACGGCGACCTGGCCGCCGAGGTGCTCGACCTGGCCCCCGGCGGCGTCGACTGGCTCTTCACCGCCCATTCCGAGGGGCAGATCGAGACCTACGCGACCATCGTGCGGCCCTTCGGTGAGATCGTGGCCATCGACGACGGCCCACGGGACGTCGAACCACTGAAACCTCGGAGCATCACGTGGCACTGGGAGCTCATGTTCACCCGGCCCACGCAGCAGACGCCCGACATGGTCGAGCAGCACCGGATGCTCACCGAGATCAGCAGGCTCACCGACGCGGGCAAGGTCCGCCCGACCACGACCGACAGGCTGAGCCCGATCAGTCCGGAGACGCTGTGTGAGGCGCACGAGCGGATCGAGAACAACCGCACCGTCGGCAAGATCGTTCTGCACGACTGGGCGTAGGCGCACCGGCCGGGAACGGCCGCGACTGTGGCCACGACCTCGTTGCGAAGGGTCCTCCATCGCGGCCGGCAGTCGCCTCTCCCCTCGTGATCCGACATCCGAACCCCCGCCCGCATTTCACCACGGTGACGAAATGCGGGCGGGGGTTCGCCGATCAACGGAGCACTTCGATGTCGCTCGCGATCCTGGTGACCTCACCCGCGAGCTTCTCGAGTTCGTCACTGCCCGCCCCGTCCACGGCGGCCGTGGCGACGTCCTCCGCGGCGCATCGCAGTTGGAACAACCGGTCCTGCAACGCCGCGACCTCGTCCCCGGACAGCACGACGGCGTCCTCCGGCAATCCGGTGCGCTGCACGGCCGTGCGGCGTTCGTAGGCGCGTTGCCGGCACGAGCGACCGCAGTACCGGCGCCTGCGTCCGGCCGCGGCGGGCTGTTCGACGGCGCGACCGCACCAGCCGCAATGCTGCGGCACGGGCGTGCGCAGAGCCTGCAGTTCCTCACGGGACGGTGTCGTACTCAAGGACGGCGTCGTACTCGAGGATGACGGCGTACTCCGGGATGGCGTCGCACTCACCACACCGACCTTAGACGGCTACTCGATGTCCATGCCGCGGCCACGCCGGTCCGGCAAACTGGACGGTGTGACACGCATGTGGCATCGCCATCCACACCCCTACCTCGACGGCCCCACCCCTCGGGCGTTCGCACACCGGGGCTGGCACGTCGGCGAGCTCGACGGGCTCGAGAACTCGCTGCCCGCGTTCCGGCGCGCGGCCGAGGAGGGCTACCGGTACGTCGAGACGGACGTCCACGCGACGGCGGACGGCGTCGTGGTGGTGCACCACGACGCGTTGCTCGATCGCACCACCGACGGCCACGGCCCCATCGCCGAACAGTCGTGGGACAGCGTGCGGAAGGTGAAGATCGGCGGGCGCGCGGCGGTGTCACGACTCGAGGACGTCCTGGAAGAACTCCCCGACGTGCACTTCAACGTGGACGTGAAGGCCGACGACGCGGTCGAGCCGTTCGTGCGGGTGCTCGAACGGACGGATGCGTTCGACCGGGTCGCGGCGGCGGCGTTCTCCGACTCGAGGCTGGCACGATTGCGCGCACTCGGCGGCGACCGCCTGCTCACCGCGTGCGGCCCGCGGTCCGCGGCAGTGCTGTGGGCGAACGGCTGGGTGCCGTTCCTGCGGCTCGGCGGGTTGTCCCGCGGCGCCATGGCGCAGGTTCCGCGGCGGCAGGGCCGGATGACGATCGTGGACCGCGCGTTCGTCCGCGCGGCGCGCAACGCGGGCGTCGAGGTGCACGTGTGGACCATCGACGACGCCGACGAGATGCGCGCACTCCTCGACCTGGGCGTGCAGGGAATCGTCACCGACCGTCCCGATGTCCTGCGCGACGTGCTGGCCGAACGCGGCACGTGGCACGCCGAGCAGCCGGACGCCGCTCCGGACTCGGCCGGGGCGGGCGACCTCTCCGACGGTTGAGGTCGCACCGAGGACACCGCCGATCGTCAGCGCGGCGCGGTACCCTCCCACGCCGCCGTCCACGTCTTCGGGCCGAGCCGCCCCGAGTCGCGGATGTCGTTGGCCCGCTGCAGGTCCAGCACGGCTTCCTTCGTCTCGTCGTAGTAACAGCCGGTGCCTTGGAAGTCGTAGCCGAAATCGTTCATGCGCAGCTGGAACGTACGCAGCGCCGGTGCGCAGTCACCGTAGGCGTACACCAGTCCCGACCAGGCGGGCGTAGCTGCCGGGCTCGGCGAGGGCTGCGGTGCGGGCGCGGGTTTCCGTCCCCCGATGTAGGCCGATTCGGCGCGGCTCGGCACCACCTTGCTGCGCGCGTCGCCGTCGTCGACCAGGCCGACCATCGCGGCACACTCCCACGGTTGCCAGCCGCGCATGCGATACAGGCGCAGCGCCCGATAGTCCTGTTCGGCGGGCGTCGCGAGGTCCGGCCGTCCGGCGCCGCCGACGCTGCGCCAGGTCGGCAGGTCGAACTGGTAGGCGCCGTAGTACCCGGTGCCCGTGTCCACGTGGTAGCGCTCGGTCGATTCGCACATCCGCAGCTTGGCCCAGTCGGCGCGACTGGGGTCCGCCGCTGTGGGGGCAGCGAGCGCGAACTGCACGCCGAGCGCGGCGAGAACGACGAGGAGCAGCTTCGTGAATCCCCGTGTCAAGCCACGGAGGCGGCGTCTGTTCATAACGGCACGGTAAGCAAACCGGACAACCGCCACAACAGTCACACTGGAAACGACAGTATCTCCTACCACAGGCGGGGGATACTGCTACGACACCCGGTATCACCCACGACGTCCGGTGCCACTCGGATTCCGCCCGGTGGCACCGGAACCGCGTCCCGACCGTCACACGGGCGCGACAGGTGCGGCCGATCATGGGCCGTACCCACGACCACGACAGCACCGAAGGACACCGACGCCGCATGACGAGCACGTTGCCCGGGCCGCAACCCCCCGCCGACCCCGCACAGCGAAAACGCGAACAACGGGGTTGGTACTTCTACGACTGGGCGAACTCGGCGTTCTACACGTCGGTGATCACGGTCTTCGGCGCGCTGTACATGAGTGCCGTGGCGGCCGATGCCGCACGCGCCGACGTGGCGCGCAACGGCCCGGACGCGTGCACCGGCCCGGACGGCGGGGAGAACCGGCTCGTCGACTGCGACATCTCGGCGTTCGGACTCGCCTTCCCCGCCGGCTCGCTGTGGGGCTACCTGTTGGCTGTGGCGACCGTCGTGCAGGTTCTGGTCCTGCCGATCGCGGGCGCGGTCGCCGACCGGAGCCAGCGCAAGAAGGCGATCCTCGGCGGCTTCGCGTTCCTCGGGGCCGCGGCGTCGGCGTTGCTGTTCTTCGTCGACGACGGGCGGTGGGAACTGGGCGCGGTGCTCTACATCGTGGCCAACATCGGCTACGGCGCCTCGATCGTCACCTACTACGCGTTCCTGCCGGGCATCGCGACACCCGACGAGCGTGACGACGTCTCGGCGAAGGGCTGGGCGTTCGGCTACCTGGGCGGCGGCGTCGCGCTGGCGTTGCAGCTGGCGTTCTACCTCGGCCACGAGACGGTGGGCGTGAGCGAGTCGATGGCGGTGCGGATCTGCTACCTGAGCTCCGGACTGTGGTGGGCGCTGTTCACGCTGATCCCGCTGCGCAGGTTGCGGGAACACCAGAATCCGCACGGCGGCGAGAAGGGCGTCCGGGTGCTCACGGCCGGGTTCGTCGAGCTGAAGGACACGTTCAAGGCGGCGAAGGCGCTGCCGCTGACGCTCGGATTCCTCGGTGCGTACCTGATCTACACCGACGGGATCAACACGGTGGTGAGCGTGTCGGCGCAGTACGGCACGGAGGAGCTCGGGTTCAGCGACCAGGTGCTCATCGGGACGATCCTGGTGATCCAGTTCGTGGCCTACGTCGGTGGCATGCTGCACGGTTTCGCGGCCCGCCGGTTCGGCGCGAAGAAGGTGATCCTGGTGAGCCTGGCCGTGTGGGTGCTGGTGCTGGTGTTCGCCTACTTCGTCGAGGAGCGGCAGGCGATGCAGTTCTACGCCATGGCGGTCGGCATCGGCCTGGTACTCGGCGGCACCAACGCCCTGTCGCGGTCGCTGTACAGCCAGCTGATCCCGGCGGGCAAGGAGGCGCAGTTCTACTCGCTGTACGAGGTCGGCGAGCGGGGCACGTCGTGGCTGGGGCCGCTCGTGTTCGCGGGTGTGGGCCAGGCGACGGGTTCGTTCCGGTACGCGATCATCGCGCTGGTGATCTTCTTCGTCGTCGGATTCGTGCTCGTGGCGCTGGTGCCTGTGAGAAGGGCCATCGCCGCGGCGGGCAACGAGGAGCCTGCGGTGCTGTAGGGGCGGCGACCGTTAGGGTTCTCCGGCGTGACAACGCTGGAGAACCCCGGACCCGACCCGACCGACGCTCTTTCCCCGGTCCCCGCCTGGGGTTCGCGCCGCGAGGTGCCGAACGTCGGGACGATCAAGTTCTCCTACGGTCCGATGGACTGCGGGAAGTCGACGTTGGCGCTGCAGATCGACCACAACCTGGCGCGGCAGGGCAGGCAGGGGCTGCTGTTGGTGAGCAACGACCGTTCCGGGCCCGGGCAGATCACCAGCCGCATCGGGATCACCCGGGAGGCACTGGAGCTCGATCCCGACACGGATCTGCGCGGCGTGGTGCGGCGGGCGTGGGAGCAGGGCACGCACGTCGACTACCTGATCGTGGACGAGGCTCAGTTCCTCTCCCCTGTCCAGGTCGAGCAGCTCGGCGAGCTCGCCGATGAGGCGACGATCGACGTGTACTGCTTCGGTATCGCCACCGATTTCCGCAGCAGGCTGTTCCCGGGCGCGCGGCGGTTGTTCGAGCTGGCCGACCAGCTGCAACCGGTGCAGGTCGAGGTGTTGTGCTGGTGCGGTCTGCCGGGCCGGTTCAACGCGCGCGTGTACGGCGACGAGGTGCAGCGCACCGGCGACACCGTGGTCGTGGCGGACACGGCCGACGTCGACGGCGGCGACGGCGGCGACGGAAGCGCGGGCGCCGCCGTCGACGGTGCGTACACGCCGGACGCTCCCCCGGCCGTGTCACCCGTTGCGGCGCACACCTCGGCCGGCGACCTCGACGTGTCCGTCGCAGAGGTGAATCGCGCGACACCACCTACGCAGACGGACAGCACTACGGTGCGTTACCAAGTACTGTGTCGGCGGCATTACCGCCTCGGAGATCTCGGGCCTGCCGGTTCCGGTCATGGACAGCTGCGGCTGACCTGACGACCCACCGGGAGACGCCGCACCGCCAACTCCCCTACCTGGGGGATGCGGCCGAGAACTCGCACCCATCGGAGCGTCATACGAGCGCGGCTGCCGTCTCCCATTCGGGAGAAGACCGTTGTCCCGGCGCGATTCGTCGTGGCGGGTGTACCGGGTGCCGTGGGTAACGATCCGGCGTACGGGGAATGAACCCGGCGACGGCGTTCGTTGCACTCGGTGAGCACGACCCGGGCTCCACCGGGAGCCGACTGAAAGGACTCATCATGGCCGACCGTGTTCTCCGTGGCAGCAGGTTGGGAGCGGTTAGCTACGAGACCGACCGCAATCACGACCTCGCACCGCGGCGTAGCGTGCGCTACGCGTGCCCCAAGGGCCACGAGTTCGAGGTTCCGTTCTCCGACGACGCCGAGATCCCCGCGACGTGGGAATGCCGACTGCACGGCAGTGAGTCGGACATCATCGAGGGCGGCCAGACGGAGCAGAAGGAGGTCAAGCCTCCGCGTACGCACTGGGACATGCTCCTGGAGCGTCGGTCGGTGCCGGAACTCGAGGAACTGCTCAACGAGCGACTCGAAGAGCTGAAGGCCCGCCGCGGCCGTTCGTGACGCCGCGGCGTCGCGCGACATCGCGGCATCGCCGACGGACCACGGGTAGCCGTGCGGACCGTCGGCCGGAGATTTCGCTCCCACCACACGGACGGCGCCCGCACCTCACGTCGAGGTGCGGGCGCCGTCGTCTGTCGAAGTCCGGGGCTGTCGAGGTGCGTGTCCAGGTACCCGTCGCGTCAGCCGCCCGGGCCGCTGATCGCGATGATCAGCACACTGAGCGCGAGCAGGATGCTGACCGGCGTCTGGACGATCCGTTCGCGTCGACTGCGGGAGACTGCGTTCAAGACGATGCTTGCTGCGCAGTAGGCGAACAGCACCCAGGTGGGTGCGGCGACCACAGTGGTGTCACCACCCGGCAGGATGCCGGCCCTGCTCAACAGCAAGGCGGCGAACAGCGCGTACAGCACGATGGCGACCACGGCTGCGCGGCGAAGGCGGGGTGTCGCTGTGCGGTGCTGCCCTCCCCACGCGTACTCCCCGATCGGCAGGCCGCCGATCAAGAGTACCTGCATGACCGTGAGGCCCGTCAGAACGACGAGTGCCGGCCCGAGCGCAACGACACTCATCGTTCCGGCCTTTCCGGCCTTTCCGGCCGTGCTGTCTCGCGTGGGGGCAATTCGCTCAGCAGTTGCTCGAGCCAGGTCACGATCGCCTCGCTCGCCTGCACCCCGTAGTCCAGAGCCGCACGAGGGTAGTGCGGCACGGCGGATTCCACGTCCTCGGTTCCGGCTGTCGCATCGACCGTTCTGAGTGCCTCCACGTCGCGAAGGGCCCGCTCGCGGAGCGCGATCAGTACGTCCCTGCGTTCCGCGGAGCTTTCGAGCAGGCCGAGCAGGAACACGCGCGCCAGCATCGACGCTTCGGAGTCCTCGGCCGAGCGGGGATGCTTCATCCAGTCGAGCCAGTTCCGCCGTCCCTGGTCGGTCGTCACGTACCGCTTCGTATTGCGGGGCGGGTCCGGGTCTGCGATCTGTTCCACGTCGCCCGCATCGTGCAGCTGCCGCAAGGCTCGATGGATGCTGCCGTAGCTCGCCGCGTAGATATGGGCGAGCCCTGCCTCGAACCGTCCGTGCAGCTCGTAGAGCGACAAAGCCCGTCGCAGCATCAAGCCCAGCATCAGGAACTTCACACACCGAACCTATCTCATAGATATGTCGCACGGTAGGCGCCGCCGTAGCGTGACACCGGAACCTGTTCCCGCTTCGCGCCTGTGCCCGGTCAGCCTCGATGTGCGCCGCACACTCAACCGCACCCCTGGCAGGATCGGTTCCCGTGGCTGCGAACCGTGACTCCGTGGTGAACGACTACGACGCCTTCGCCGAGGCGTACACGGCGGCGAACGAGGACGGGCTCATCAACGCCCACTACGCTCGCCCGGCGATCCTGGACCTGGTCGGGGATGTCACCGCCAGACGTGTGCTCGACGCCGGCTGCGGTTCGGGTCCGCTGTCGGCCGCATGGTCGCCCCCGCAGCGCCCGCTGGACTCCGGTCGAGGACCCGACGGCGTCCGCCGCCACAGGCGGCCGCGAGCATCCCCCGGCTCCTAGGCCAGGTCCGACGGGTCGGTGTTGGCTCCGCACAGGACGACGGCGACGCGTTCACCGTCGGCGGGCCGGTAGGCACCCGACAGCAGGGCCGCCGGTGCCGCCGCGGTGCCGTGTTCGACGACGATGCGGAACGTGCGCCACAGCAGCGTCCGTGCCGCGACGATGTCGGCGTCGTCGACCAGCACCGAGGACACACCCGTGCGCGTGGCGACGCCGTGCGCGATCTCGCCGATGCGGGTGGCGCCGAGCGAGTCGGCCGCGACGCCCGAGACGTCGACGTCCGCGGGGGCTCCCTCGGCGAGCGCCGTGTGCAGTGTCGGGATCGTCGCGGGCTCGACGCCGACGACGCGGGCGTGTCCCGCGGTCGCCGCGGCGATACCGGCCAGCAGCCCACCGCCGCCCACGGCGACGAGGATCGTGTCGACGCCACCGGTCTGGTCCAGCAGTTCCATGCCGAGTGTGCCCTGTCCGGCGCAGATCTCGGGCTGGTCGTACGCGTGGCAGAACAGCGCGCCCGTCTCGGCGACGTCGGCCGTCGCGGCGTCGTAGGCGTCGGCGTACTTCGTCCCGGTGGCCACGACGGTGGCCCCGAGCTCGGCGAGCTTGGCCCGTTTCACGGCCGGTGCCGTCTCCGGCACGTACACCCGCGCGGGCACGCCCTGCCGGGCGGCGGCGTGTGCCACAGCCAGACCCGCGTTCCCGCCCGACGCGGCGACGACACCGGCCTCGGTGAGCTGTCCCTCGTCGGCCGCGGTGAGGATGCGGTTGAACGCACCGCGAGCCTTGAACGAACCGGTGTGCTGCAGCTGCTCCAGTTTGAACCAGACGGCCGAGGCAGCTCCCTCCCCCGAAGCCACCGTCAACGATGCGGGGTCGGCCTGGACCAGCGGCGTCGTGCGGATGTGGCCGCGGATCCGCTCCCGCGCGGCCGTCACGTCTGCTGCGGTGAGCATCATCAGCGCCGCGTGACGAGCCGGCGCAGCTGGCCGAAACGGCGTTGCAGGCCCCACTGCGCGACCCGCAGCATCGCCTCGCCGACGATCGAACCGTTCATCTTCGACGTGCCGATCTCGCGCTCGGTGAACGTGATCGGAACCTCGACGATGTCGAACCCGCCCTCGGCCGTGCGCAGCGTCAGGTCGATCTGGAAGCAGTAGCCCGCGGACACGACCTCGTCGAGCGGCATCGCCGCCAGCACGCGGGCGCGGTAGGCGCGGAACCCGGCGGTCATGTCGTTGACCGGCACGCCGAGTGCGATCCGCGAGTAGATGTTGGCGCCGCGGGACAGGGCCTCGCGGTGCTTCGGCCAGTTCACCAGCGCACCGCCCGCGACGTAGCGGGATCCGATGACGAGGTCCGACTCCTCGAGCGCGGCGAGCAGCCGGGGCAGGTCCTCCGGCGCGTGGGAGCCGTCGGCGTCCATCTCGACGAGCGTGCCGTAGTCGCGTGCGAGTCCCCAGTGGAAGCCCGCGATGTAGGCGGCGCCGAGGCCTGCCTTCTCCGTGCGGTGCAGCACGTGGACGCGGTCGTCGGACGCGGCGATCTTGTCGGCGAGTTCGCCGGTGCCGTCCGGGCTGCCGTCGTCGACGACGAGCGCGTGCACGTCGGGCAGCGCGTCGTGGAGGCGTTGCAGGAGCGGCGTGAGGTTCTCCCGCTCGTTGTAGGTCGGGACGATCACCAGCACGGGTTCGATCGAGCCGGTGTGCGAGCCCTCCGCCATGTCGCTCCCCTGTCTCCCCTGTCGATTGCGGCGTCGCCGGCCTACGGCGCGCCGTGGTTCTCCGGCCACCGCGTCGTGGCCGTGCCGGGCTCGCGCCCGGTGCTGCCTCCGTGACGTGTGTACGGTCCGGCTCGCCGCCTCAGGCGTCGTCGCCGGTGGTTCCGGCCGGACGGCGCCGCAGGGCGAGTCCGGCGATCACCGCGCAGACCGCCGCGCCGAGCATGGCGCGTTCGGTCCACGGGCCGAACCGGTCCGCCAGCGTAATCGTCTCCCGCAGCGGCACGTCGGCGACCAGCGAGCCGGCCGTGTACATCTCCGTCTGCCGCGTGACGGTACCGTCCGGTTCGACGACGGCGCTCACGCCACTGGTCGCCGCGACGACGACGGCGCGGCCGTGCTCGACCGCGCGCAGGCGCGCCATGGCCAACTGCTGGTAGGTCATCTCCCCGTCGCCGAACCACGCGTTGTTCGTCGGCAGCACGATCATGCGGGCGCCGGCCTTGACCGCGTCGCGGGACGGGTAGTCGTAGGCGGCCTCGTAGCAGATCGCCGTGCCCACGCGGGTGCCCGCGATGTCGAGCACCCCGGGTTTCTCGCCCCAGCGCATGTCCCGCGTGTTGCCGACGAACGGGGTGAACCACGCGGCGATCTCCCGCATCGGCACGTACTCGGAGAACGGCACCAGCTCCTGTTTCGTGTACCGCTCGCCAGGGCCGTCGCCGGGACGCCATGCGACGACGGCGTTGTCGGTCTTGCCCGACGCCGTCCGGTACAGCGAGCCGACGAGCGTGGGCACTCCCAAGCGGTCGACCGCGGCGCTCACCTCGGCATCCCTGCCGCCGACGACGTCCACCGTGGTCTCCGGCCACACGACCAGGTCGGGCCGGGGCACCTCGCCGCGTTCGATGCGGGCGGCGAGCCGTTCGCTCTCGGCGAGGGCTCCGTCGCGGATGGTTGCGCGTTGCCCGAGCAGGCCGATGCCGGCGTTGGGGGCGTTGCCCTGGACGACGGCCACGGTGCGGCGGCCTGCTTCGGCGCCGGTGCCGACGGTGGGCCAGAGGGCCGGCCCCGCGAGCAGCGGGACGAGTACGTACGCCGCCGCGCGGGTGAGGACGGTCCACTCCCGACGACCGTCACGCACCTGCATGACGAGCCACGCGAGGCCGAAGCCCGAGGTGAGGACGGCGAAGCCCACCAACGGTGCACCGCCGATCGAGGCGAGCGGGGTGTAGGCACCGTCGGGCTGGCTGAACCCGATACGGCCCCACGGGAAGCCGTTGGCGGGCCAGCGGGACCGGGCGTACTCCTGCAACAGGAACACGAGCGCCAGCCACACCGGCGCACCCGGGAGGCGCCCCACGAACGACATCAGCCCGGCGGCGACGGCGACGTACAGTGCCATCACCCCGGACAGCGCCAGCCACGGACCGGGACCGAATTCGACGCCGAGGAAGTCCTGGATCCACACGAGGTGCAGCAGGTTGAACGCCAGGCCGAACACGAGCCCGTAGCCGGCGGCTCCCCAGAGCCGCCTGCCGTGCAGCGCGAGTCCGAACCCGGCGAACGCCACGGGCGCCAGCCACCACAGCTCTCGCGGGGCGAACGCCAGGAACAGCAGCACACCGGACGCGGCGGCGAGGGCGAACCTGCCCAGCACCGGCCGCATCCGCTCCCATCGGGTGCGCCCCGCGTTCGCCGCGCCGCCGGTTCCCGTGCCGGTGTCGGACCGCGGCGGGTTCTCGGCCACCGTGTCGGCGGCCGCCGCGGTTGGGGACTCCGTGGTTGGGGACTTCGCGGTGGAGCGGTCCGCGGCCGACGGTGCGGTGCGTTGGCTCGACTCAGTCACGGGAGTGGATGACCTCGCCGGCGCGGACGGTGCGCAGGCACGTCGGCAACGGTGCGTCGGGGTCGAGCGGCGGCAGTCCGGGGACCTGGGCGCGCGGGTCGGTGGACCACCGCTGCACTCGGCTGTCCGGTGCGGCGACGACGAGCTCGACCGGTTCCCAGATCGCGTAGTGGGCGGGCGCGCCGGGCACGAGCGCGCCGGTGACCCCGTCCTGGACGCCCGCGGCGCGGTGGCCGCCCCGCGTGTGGGCGTTGAACGCGGCACGCGGGGAGATCCCGGACCCCGGGGTGCGGTGGTGCACGGCGGCGCGCACGCTCTCCCACGGCGCGAACGGGGTGACCGGTGCGTCCGAGCCGAATGCGAGCGGCACCCCGGCGGCCGCCAGCGTGGCGAACGGGTTGAGCGCGGCGGCGCGATCGGCGCCGAGCCGGGCCGCGTACATGCCGTCGGTGCCGCCCCAGCTGCCGTCGAACAGCGGCTGCATCGACGCGGCGACGTTGAAACCGGCGAGGACGTCGGCCTGCTGCGCGTCGATCATCTCGACGTGTTCGAGGCGGTGCTTGGCTCCGACGAGCGCTCGGCGTCCGACCTGTTTCTCCGCGAGGCGGAAGCCTTCCACGACCTCGGCGACGCCCGCGTCCCCGATGACATGGAAGCCTGCCTGGAGCCCGGCGTCGGTGCACAGGGCGATGTGGTCGGCGATCTCGTCGGCGTCGAGGTAGCGGTTGCCGGTGGTGTCGGCGTCGGCGTAGGGCGTGTGCAGGGCCGCGGTGCGGGAGCCCAGTGAGCCGTCGACGAGCAGGTCGCCCGCCAGGCCGCGGGCCCCGAGCCTGCGGGCCGTGTCGACGGCGTCCTGCCCGCGGGCGCCCCAGTAGCCGACGACCTCGGGCAGCCCGGGCGTGGACGCCAGCTCCAGCAGCCCGTGCAGGTCCTCCTCGCTCGAGATGCCCGGGGCGGCGTTCTCGTGGACGGAGACGATGCCGCGCGCAGCGGCGGCGCGCAGGAACGTCTCCTGCACGCGGCGGCGATGCTCAGGGCCCAGGGCCGTGCGGGAGGCGGTGATCGCGGCGCTGTGCGCCTCGCGGGTCACCGGGCCGTCGTCGGACCAGCCGGGCAGCTGCCGGATTCCCGGTGCGAGGTCGACCAGCGCACTGGACACGAGCGCCGAGTGGACGTCCACCCTGCTCAGGTACACGGGCGCGCCGCCTGCGGCCTCGTCCAGCTCGGCGCGGCTCGGCAGCCGCGGATCGGTCCAGCGCGTTTCGTCCCAGCCGTGCGCGATCAGCACCTCGCCGGGGATGGCGGCGCCGCGGACGGCCGCGAGGAGTTCACCCGCGTCGCGGACGCGGGCCAGGTCGACGCCCGCCAGGTGCAGTCCCGCGTTGGTGGCGTGCACGTGGGCGTCGACGAACCCCGGGGTGACGAACGCGCCGTCGAGTTCGACCACCTCGGCGTCCGGGTGCAGCGCGCGCCCCGGGCCGTCCTGCCCGACCCACACGACCGTGCCGTCGGTGACGGCCATCGCCGTGGCGTCGCTGGATGCGGGCGTGTGGATGTGCCCGCCGAGCAGCAGGGTCGTGCGGGCGCCTGACGTCGTCCGACCTGTGGCGGGTGGACCTGCGGATTCAGCGGAAGAACTCGTCACGTCCGGCAGTGTGCCACGACGAAGGGGGCGAGAATCTTTGCATCTAATTCGCTGTATGACAGGATATTTTCAATGTAACCGCGAGTTGAGGAGCAGATGTGACTGCGACCCAGGAGCCTGCTGCCGGCGCACACCCGTCCGCGCACGCCACCGACCAGGCAGGGCAGCGCGACGGCGACCAGGGGCACGGTGTCGAACAGCCCTACGAGTACCGGCGCGCCGAACTGACCGAACCGGACTGGCGCCGCTTCCCCGGCTGGCGCGACGTGACCGAGGCCGAATGGCGCGACGCCCAGTGGCAGCGGGTCCACTGCGTCCGCAACCTCAAACAGCTCCGCACCCTGCTGGGCGACCTGGTCGAGGACCGGTTCTTCGAGGACCTCGCCGCCGACCAGCGCGACATGGCGACCATGTCGATGCTGCTGCCGCCGCAGATGCTCAACACGATGGCGCCGCACGCCGGCACCGACCCGCGCGAGTACACCGACGCGCTGTACGCCGATCCGATCCGGCGCTACATGCTTCCGGTGCGCAGCGACCGCGACCCGGAGTGGCCGAGCCACCCGCACTCGGAACGGGACTCGCTGCACGAGGCGGAGATGTGGGTCGTCGAAGGGCTGACCCACCGCTACCCCACCAAGGTGCTCGCCGAACTCCTCTCGACCTGCCCGCAGTACTGCGGCCACTGCACCCGCATGGACCTCGTCGGCAACTCCACCGAGCAGATCGACAAGCACAAGCTCGAACTGAAGCCGGTCGACCGGCAGGACCAGATCGTCGACTACCTCAAACGCACTCCGGGCGTGCGGGACGTCGTGGTCTCCGGCGGCGACGTGGCGAACGTGCCCTGGCACCAGCTCGAGGCGTTCCTCATGCGGCTGCTCGACATCGAGACGGTCCGCGACATCCGCCTCGCCACGAAGGCGCTCGCCGGCCTGCCTCAGCACTGGCTGCAGCCCAAGGTCGTCGAAGGACTCGAACGCGTCGCGGGCACGGCACGCCGCCGCGGGGTGAACCTCGCGATCCACACGCACGTCAACCACGCGCAGTCGGTGACCCCGCTCGTCGCCGAGGCCGCCCGCACGGCCCTCGACGTCGGTGTGCGCGATGTGCGCAACCAGGGCGTGCTCATGCGCGGGGTGAACGACACGCCGGCGTCGCTGCTCGACCTGTGCTTCGCGCTGCAGGGCGAGGCGAACATCCTGCCGTACTACTTCTACATGTGCGACATGATCCCCAACGCCGAACACTGGCGACTGTCCGTCGCCGAGGCGCAGCACCTGCAGCACGCGATCATGGGCTACCTGCCCGGCTACGCCACCCCGCGCATCGTGTGCGACGTGCCCTATGTCGGCAAACGGTGGGTACACCAGCTCGCCGAGTACGACCGTGAACGCGGCATCTCGTACTGGACGAAGAACTACCGCACCGGCATCGAACTGGACGACCCGGAGGCGCTGGACCGGCGCTACCCGTATTACGACCCCATCTCGACCCTGCCGGACGCGGGCCGGGCCTGGTGGGCCGAGCACGGCTGAGCCGCCGGGGCGGGACGGTGGCCGCGCCGTGTCATCGTCCCGCCCACCTCACCGGGCGGCGGGCGGCGCGTCCAGCACCGTGGGCGCGTATTCGAGCAGCTGGAGTCCACCCTCGAAGATCCGGTGCGCGAGCAGCTCGAGCACGATGTCCGGGTAGCCGTCGAAGATGCGCTCGCGGCCGCTCGCACCGGTGATCACGGGGAACACGACGAGCCGGAACCGGTCGGCCAGGCCCGCACGCAGCAGCGACCGGCACAAGCTGAGACTGCCGAGGGTGCGCATCGCGGGGCCGTCCCCGCGCTTCCGGTCGCCCACCACCGTCACAGCGTCGTCGGGCACGAGTTCGGTGTTGTCCCACGACAACGGCGCCTGCAACGTCGAGGAGAACACGGTTTTCGGCGTGGCGGTCAGTGCAGCCGTGCCGGGATCATCGTGCGCTTCGGCGGCGAAACCGGACATGAGCCGATAGGTCGTCGCCCCCATCAGCAGCGTGTAGTCGTGGGCCCCGTCCTCCTCGAGCCAGGCGAGGTACTCCGGCGACTCCATGCCCCAGAACCCCGGCCACCCGTCCGCGGCGGCGTAGCCGTCGAGCGAGATGATGAAGTCGACCATCAGATCCGGCATCGCGCCTCGTTTCGCCCGGTAACGATGCGGGCGATCGTCCCACTTCCCCGGCAACCACGCACTACAGTTCCCCGCCATGCGGCAGAGACGACGGCCGGGGCGTCCGCGGGTGCCTCTCGCGTGGCGGACGGCACCCCGGGCGGCGCTGTCGAGTCCGCTGGTCGTGCTCGTCACCGCGGCGACCGCGCTGCTGACCTGTTTTCTCGCCACGGCCACGTCCCTGCACTCGTCGGCCGCCGCGGGCGCGGCGATCGCCGACCGCGCAGGCAGCGTGTGCGAGGACCAGTACGGCCCGTTCTTCAACGCCCGTTCGCTGACCCCGTCGGAGGCCGCCCTCGTGGCCGACACGGTGCGCACCCGCGCACCCCGGCACGGATTCGACCGTCCCGTCGTCGGGCTGTACACGCCGGTGGGAGCCGCCGAGTTCGGCGACGAGACGTACCGGTTCCGGCTCGCCTACCGCGACGGCGGCGTCGACGACCTGGAGTTGCTGCGCGGCACGCGCGACTCCGGGCTCTGGATCGGCTCCGAACTCGCCGGCGCCGAGAACATCCCGCTCGGCACCCGCGGCCACGGCGGCGCGCTGCCGCCCACCACCGGCGTGTACCGGGATCTGCGCCTGCCCGCACCCGACCCGTGGTGCTCGGCCCGCGACATGGCGATCACCAACCGGCTCGTCGACCACATCGAGACCGGCGCGATCGTGTTCGCCACCGACCGGGACACCTTCGACCGGGCCGCCGCGCACTTCGACCGCCTGGAACGCGCCGTCGTCGGCTTCCGGCTCCCGCCGCCGTCGACCCTCGCCGAAGCGCAGGACCGCGCCGCACGAGCCCGCGCCCTGATCGCCGACGTCGACGCCGAGCTGCGGGCGCGCGGACACGCCGACCTCGTGCACGGATCGGTGCCCTTCCAGCGATCGATCGAGCTCGCGAACCGCGCCGAGACGAACGTGGGCCTGTCGATCCTGCCGCTGGCGATCCTGGCGGTGCTCGTCGGCTGCGCAGGCGCGGGCATGCTGGGCCTGCAGTGGTACCAGCGCCGCTACGCCGTGATCAGGCTGCTCACCGCCCGCGGCCACGGTCCCGGGGCACTCGGGCTGTTGGCGCTCGCCGAACTGGGGCTGCCCGTCGCCCTCGGCGGTGCAGCGGGGATCGTGCTGGCCCGCGTGCTGCTGCCCGCCTACGGGCCGCCGGGCACGATCGAGTCGGGCGAGACCTGGGCGGCGGCATTCGGTGGTTGCGGGGCGCTCGCGCTGTCGCTGCTGCTGCTGGTCTCGGTCGTGGCGCTGCGCGTGCACCGCGAGTTCCAGCGGGGCCGGCCGGCGGGCCGCCGTCTCCGCAGCAGGCTGCTCGCGTACGTGCCGTGGGAACTGGGCACCGCTGCCGTGGCCTGGGTGGGCTGGCTGCGGCTCACCGAGTACGGCGGCACGTCGCGGCTCGGGGACCCGCTCCCCCAGGTCGATCCGCTGGCCCTGACCTATCCCGTGGCGGTGGTGCTCACCGTCGGGATCGTCACGGCCCGCGTGGCGTTCGTGCTCCTGCGGCTGTCGCACCGGGCACGACTGTGGTCACGGCCCTCGCTGCAGCTCGCGATCCGCCGTCTCGCCGGTGCCCGCACGGCCGTGGTCGGCGTCCTGGTGGTCACGATGCTCGCCGTCGGCACCCTCGCCGTGGGCACCGGCGTGGCCGAGGGGCAACGCGGCGCGCTCGAGAACAAGACGGGCATGTACGTCGGTGCCCAGTCGTCCGTGGACGTCGGGCGCGACGTCGGGACCGGTGAGACGCCACTGCCCGAGGGCGCCCGCACCGGCACCTCACTCGTCGGCCGGTTCAACCACACCGCGGGCGGGCCCATCGTCGCCGTGGTCGACCCCGCAACGTTCACCGACGTCGCCTGGACGCGCACCGTCGACGACGACCGCCTCCGCGCACTACTGGAGCGCATCTCCGCACCGGACGGCGAGCACCTCCCCGCCCTCCGCATCGGCGCACAGGCGGAGCCACCCGACGTGGCGGGCCTGCCGACCCTCCACGTCGCGGCCGACCTCGACACGTTCCCGCTGCTGAGCGGTGAACCCGGCTACGTCGTCTCCCGCGCGGCGCTCACCGAGGCGCAACTCGCCGAGGTTCCGCAGTGGACCGTGCTCTCGTCCGGGCCGCTCCGGGACCTCACCCGTGCCTTCGAGGCCGCAGGCATGGTGCACCCGAACGCCGAGAGCCGCGCCGACGTCCTCGACGCGCTCCCGTTCCACGTCGTCGAATGGACGTTCTCGTTCGTCACCCTGCTCGGCCTCGTCCTGGCCGTGGTCGCGATCCTGGCGCTCGTGGTGGCCGTCGAGACCCGTCGCAGACAGAACGCCCTCGCAGCCACCCTGCTGGTGCGGATGGGGATGCGCCCGGCCTCGCTGCTGCGCAGCCACCTGGCCGAACTCGGCGCGATCGGCGGGCTCGCCACCGTCGCAGGCGTGACGACGGGCGTCACGGTGGCGGCGATCTCGGTGCGCCGGTTCGACCCCGTCCGCTGGCTCGCGCCCGTACCCGAGTTGCCCGACCTCGCAGGACTGGTGGTGAGCATCGTCGCCGTCACGGCCGTGGTGGTGCTGCTGACGGCCCTGCTCGCGGTGCGTTCCGCACGCACCGCCACCCCCGCGGAGCTGCTACGTGCCTGAATCCCCGACCGTCACTCCCGCCTACCGCCTCCGGTCGGTGTGCGTCGACTACCCCACGCCCGCCGGGCCCGTGGCCGGTGCGCGGGACGTCACTCTCGACATCCCCGCCACCGGCATGACCGTGCTCGCCGGCCCGTCCGGCTCCGGAAAGTCGACGTTGCTGCGGGTTCTCGGACTGTTCGAACGCCCCGACCGCGGCACCGTGGAGCTCGACGGCACCGACCTCGCCCGGCTCTCCCACCGGCGGCGCCGCGCCCTGCGGCGTGACCGGATCAGCCTCGTGTTCCAGAACCCGGTCGAGAACCTGCTGCCCCAGCTGTCGGTGGCGGGCAACCTCCGCGCCGCCGCCGAGTCGGCGGGCCGGAACCCCGACGAACTCGGCGACGTCCTCGGGGAACTGGGACTCGGCGGCACCGGCGGCTGGAGCGTCACCGCGCTCTCGGGCGGCCAGCAGCAACGCCTCGCGTTCGGCTGTGCGCTGGCCCGCCGCACCCCGGTGATCCTCGCCGACGAACCGACGTCGCAATTGGACGACACGTCGGCGACACGCGTGCTCGACGTGCTGCGGCGGCTCACCGACCGCAGCCTGACCGTCGTGGTCACCTCCCACGACGGCCGCCTCATCGACCTCGCTACCCGCGTCGTGCGGCTCCGCGACGGCGCGCTGCACGACAGTGCGCTCCACGACAGAGCGGGCCACGACGGCGTGCCGCACGGCGCTGTCACGGACGAGGCACCCGCCCGGAAAGGACACGGGACCGCATGACGGCCACCGACACCGACCTCACCACCGGCGGCGCCGCGGGCGAGCGCGCACTCGAGGCCGCCGGACTGCGGCGCCGGTTCGCGCACCCCGGCGGTGACGTGGACGTGCTCCGCGGCATCGACCTCACGGTCACCGCGGGCGAACTGGTGACGATCGCGGGCCGGTCGGGCTCCGGCAAGAGCACACTGTTGGCCGTGCTGTCCGGGTTCGACACGGCCGACGCCGGTTCCGTGCGGATCGCGGGCGAACCCATCACCGCGGACGTGCCGTGGCAGCGGTGCGCACTGCTGCCCCAGGCGCTCGGTCTCGTGCAGGAGCTCACCGCGGGCGAGAACGCGGCCCTGCCGCTGCGGTTGACCGGCGTGCCCGCCGCGGACGTCGCGGCGAGGACGGCGGAACTGCTGGAGGCACTGCACATCGACGGGCTCGCCGACCGCTACCCGCCCGAGCTGTCGTTCGGCCAGCAACAGCGCGTCGCACTGGCCAGGGCGCTTGCACCACGTCCGACGGTCCTCATCGCCGACGAGCCCACGGCCCACCTCGACGCCGGCACCACTCCGGCCGTGCTGTCCCTGCTGCGCGCCCACGCCGACCACGGGAGTGCCGTGCTCGTCGCCACCCACGACGACACCGTGCACGCGATCGCCGACCGCCGACTCGACCTCGCCCACGGGACCGTCGCCCCGACCTCCGGTGACAGCGGCGACACCGTCGTCGGAGGCCTCGCCCGGTCCACGTGGTTGGACATACCGCCGCGTCCGGAGGAACGGCACCGACCGTAGAATCGCGGCGATGGCCAGATCTCGTGGGTGGCTCGGTTCTCGTTGGTGGCTCAGTGCCTTCGCGCTGGCCGGGGTCGCCCTGCTCGTCGCGGTGTTCGTGCTGATGACTGCCGACCAAGCACCCGACGGCCGCACCGGCCCTCCCGGACGCGGACCGCTCACCGTCGTGTCCATCGGCGACAGCACGATCTCGGGCGAGGGCGCAGGCGACTACACCGACGCCACCGACGGCAAGGACGGCAACTGGTGCCACCGGTCGCCGAACGCGATGGTCAACCACATCGATCTGCGCGGCGTGACCGAACACGTCAACCTGGCCTGTTCCGGCGCGGCGTCGAAACACATCCGCCTCGGCGACAAGAAGCAGTGGACCGAGCCCTCCCAGGCACTGCAACTGAAAGAGCTCGTCAAGGACCACCGCGTCGCCGCCGTCGTCGTCGGGATCGGCGCGAACGACGAACCGCAGTTCTCCCGCCTGATCTCGCAGTGCTTCACCGCGTGGTTCTCCGACGAGGCCGCGCCGTGCAACGAGAACATCCGGTCCGACTGGGAACAGCGCGTCGACACGATGGTGCCGAAGGTCGCCGACGCGCTCAACGACATCCGCACCGTGCTGCGCGAGGCCGGCTACCGGGAGGAGGACTACCAGCTCGTGCTGCAGTCCTACGCCTCCCCGATCGGACCGGACATGCCGGAGAGTCTCCGCAACCTCGACGGCTGCCCGTTCCGCAGGGCCGACCTCCGCTGGGTCCGTGACACCGGCGCGGTCGACCTGGCGGCGGGGCTGCAGCGCGCCGCGGAGAAGGCCGACGCCCGGTTCCTCGACATGTCCCGCGCGGCCCTGGGCCACGAGGCGTGCAGCGGCGGCGAGGACAAGAACTCGGAATGGTTCACCCGGTTCACCGTCCGCTGGTCCGATCTGGAACACGCCGACCGTGCGAGCCACGCCATCCAGGAGTCGTTCCACCCCAACGCCCGCGGCCACGAGCAGTTCGCCCGCTGCATGAGCGAGTTCCTGGCGTCCACAGAGGACTCGGCCGCGTGCCTGGTGGGCGACGACGGCAACCTCCACCCCGCCGCCTCGGTGCGGGCCGAACACGGCCGGTGAATCGGGCGGGCCGTCACAACGTCGGCGAGCGCCCTTCGAACGGCGTGGACAACACGACGGTCGTGCGGGTCGACACCTTCGCCACCTCGCGGATCCGCCGCAGCAGGTCTTCGAGCCCCAACGGCGACGGCACCCGCACCAACAGGATGTACGACTCGTCGCCCGCGACCGAGTAGCACGACTCGATCTCGGGGATGTGCTCGAGCCGCTGCGGATAGTCGTCGGGCGCCGCCGGGTCGTTGGGCGTGAGCGAGATCAGCGCCGTCAGCGGGAGGCCGATCTGCTCACCGTCGAGCTTGGCCGTGTAGCCGCGGATGACGCCGCGCTGCTCGAGCCTGCGCACCCGCTGGTGGACCGCCGACACCGACAGCCCCACCCGCTCGGCGAGGTCGGTGAAGCTGCGGCGCCCGTCGGCCGACAGCTCCTCCACGATCGCCTTGTCCAGCGGCTCCAGTCCGGTGCCCGGTGTGCTCGCTCCGGATGCCGTCATGAGTCGAGCACGACCAGCTCGTGGGGACGGGTGTTCAGCGGCTCGGCGCCGTCGGCCGTCACGACGACGATGTCCTCGATCCGCGCGCCCCAGTGCCCGGCCGTGTAGATGCCGGGTTCGATGCTGAACGCCATGCCCTCCTCGAGCGGCAGGTCGTTGCCCGCGACGATGTAGGGCTCCTCGTGGACGTCGAGTCCGATGCCGTGGCCGGTGCGGTGGATGAAGCGGTCACCGAATCCGGCGTCGGCGATGATGTCGCGGGCGGCCGCGTCCACCGACTCGGCACCGACGCCCGGCCGCACCGCGTCGACGGCGGCCTGCTGGGCGCGCTGCAGCACGGCGTACGTGTCGGCGACGTCCGGATCCCGCGGTTCGCCGACGGCGTAGGTGCGGGTGCAGTCGGAGTTGTAGCCCTCGGGGATCGGGCCGCCGATGTCGACGACCACGACGTCACCCTGCTCGATGACCCGGTCCGACACGTCGTGGTGCGGGCTCGCCCCGTTCGGCCCGGAGCCGACGATGACGAACTCGGCCTCCGTGTGGCCCTCCTCGACGATGGCCGCCGTGATGTCGGCGCCAACCTCGGCCTCGGTGCGGCCCGGGCGCAGCCACTCGCCCATCCGGGCGTGCACGCGGTCGATCGCGGCACCCGCAGCCCGCAACGACGCGATCTCGGCGGCGTCCTTGCGCATCCGCAGTTCGCGCAACACCTGCCCGGCCAGTACCTGTTCGGCGCCGGGCGCCGCCGTGCGCACACCCAGCACGTGCAGCGCCGCCATCATGTCGCTGACGGCGACCCGGCCCGCGGCGCCGACCCGGTCGGCCACGAGACGGTACGGGTCGTCGCCGTCGACCCAGGTGACGACGTCGATGCCGAGTTCGTCGGTCGGCACGTCCGAATAGCCGGGAAGCTCGAGCTTCGGCACGACCAGCGCGGGCGGAGCGTCACCCGCAGGCACGACCAGGGTGGTCAGCCGCTCGAACGAACCGCCGGCCTGACCCACGAGGTAGCGCAGGTCCGAACCGGGCGCGATGAGCAGCGCGTCGGTGCCGGCGTCGGCGGCGGCCTTGCCGGCACGGTCGAGGCGGGACCGCAGCGTG
Organism: Prauserella aidingensis; assembly: GCF_024171865.1. Classification (GTDB taxonomy): domain Bacteria; phylum Actinomycetota; class Actinomycetes; order Mycobacteriales; family Pseudonocardiaceae; genus Prauserella; species Prauserella aidingensis. Next base: position 319,836 of record NZ_JAMTCN010000001.1, read on the forward strand.
GCGGCGTCGGGCGCGGGAGTGTGCAGCGATCGGCGGGACATGGGCCCGACAATACCGAGCGGTGCCGCGCCGGGTCGTGGTCGGGCGAGCGGGAGCCGGACGGGCTTTCCCGGTTCGGGCGACACCCCGAGGTGTGGCGCGCGGCTCCCAGGGCCGGCCGTGGGAAGCTGTGCGGGTGAGCACCGGTTCCGTGGCGCTGCTGGACGCGGCGAGCCTGTATTTCCGTTCGTACTTCGCCCTGCCCGAGTCGATGACCGCTCAGGACGGCACGCCCGTGAACGCCGTCCGCGGCTTCGCCGACACCGTGGCGCGCATCCTCACCGACCGCAGGCCCTCCCGGCTCGTGGCCTGCCTCGACGCGGACTGGCGGCCGCAGTTCCGGGTCGACGCGCTGCCGAGCTACAAGGCCCACCGCGTCGCCGAGGAGGTCGGTGCGGGTGCGGACGTCGAAGAGGTTCCCGACACGCTGAGCCCGCAGGTGCCGATCATTCTCGACCTGCTCGACGCCGCGGGACTGGCCGTGGCCGAAGCGCCCGGGTTCGAGGCCGACGACGTCATCGGCACGCTGACCGCCCGCGAGACGACCGACGCCGTCGAGGTGATCACCGGGGACCGGGACCTGTTCCAGCTCGTCAGGGCCGCCCCGACACCCGCCTCGGTGATCTACGTCGGCAAGGGCTGGGCCAAGGCCGACGTGCTCGACCCCGCGGGCGTCGCCGAGCGGTACGGCGTTCCGGCCGAGCGGGCGGGCGCCGCCTACGCGGACATGGCCATGCTCCGCGGCGACCCGTCCGACGGGCTGCCCGGCGTGGCTGGCATCGGCGAGAAGACCGCCGCCAAGCTCATCACCCAGTTCGGCACGTTCGAAGCGCTGGTCGAGGCGGCGCGCGCGGAGAGCCCGGAGCTGCCGGTGAAGACGCGCACCCGCCTCAACGAGGCCGCCGAGTACCTCGCGGCCGCGCCGACCGTGGTGCGCGTGGCCGAGGACGCGCCGGTCACGCTCTCCGGTTCCGACGACGTCCCGGCCGGTGCCGCCGACGAACCGCGGGTCCGGGAACTGGCCGAACGTTGGAACCTGGGCGGCTCGGCGACGCGGCTGCTCGACGCGCTCGCCGCGTACCGCGTCTGACGCCGATCCGGCGCCCGGCAGCCGCGGGACCGTGCCGGCCGCTACTCCGCGGCTCGGGTCGGCTGCCACTCGGGGGTCACGCCGACGCCGTCACTTCGGTGCGCCGACCCGGTAGCGGCCCTTCTCGTTCTCCACGGTGATGGCCGCCTTGCGCTCGCCCCCGGCCACCTGGATGTAGCAGACGAACGACGCGCCGACCTCGACCGGTTCGTTGCGCGGACAGGACACGTCACGTACGCGCTCCAGGCCGTAGTCCTCGGTCACCACGCGCCGCACGTCGGCGTTCATCTTCTCCACATCGAAGAAGCGCACCGTCTCGGTCGGCGTCGGCACCGGCGACGCACCGGCCGTGTCCTCCTCGGCGCTCTCCGTGGTGGAGACCGCCGGTGTCGCCTCGGCCGCCGACTCCTCGTCGCCCGTCGGCTGTTCGCACGCCGTCAGCAGGCCGAGGCACGCGATTCCCGCGAGTACCGCAAGCGGACGTCTCCTCACGAGCCCCTCATCTCGATGTTGATCTGTTGCGGGCTAGAAGAACGTACCGCACCACGGCGGCGCGGGGGTCGCGAACAGCCGGTCCGCTCGCTCGACGACACCGGGTGCGGTCACGCGGATACGTCCCGTGTCGACCAGCTGCGACGGCCGCCACGCGCCGAGGTGCACCATCGCCAGGACGTCCACGGGCAGCTGCACCTGAGCCGCCTCCTCGGTACGTGCCACGCCGTCGGGTCCCACGCGGTACCGGCCACTGTTGCCGGGCAGCACCGGGTCGGTCACCTCGAGCACGACGTCCTCACCGGTGTAGCTGCGGGCCGACAACGCCGCGGGCACGTCGACCAGCCGTAGCCACAGGTCGTCGAGCTGCGCGGTGGTCGACACCGCACGCGGGTCGGTGAGCAGCAGTTCCACCGGTTCGTCCACGGGACGCCCGTTCGCGGCGACCTCGTGGATCAGATCGACCGACAGCAGGTACCGCCACAGTCCCGCGAAGGCCTCCGGTCCCGCGGTCTGCAGCTCGAGCAGGTTCAACGTCGCCGATCCGGGACGGGGCCGGTCCACCGAGTAGACGGCGAAACCGTCGACGCCGCCCGTGCCCCGATGGGTCACCGCGGTGACCGGGCCGTCCTGCTTCTCGGCGGTCCTGCGTAGCTGCGACCACCACTCGGCAGGGCGGGCCAGCATGCCCGGCCGTGTCGTCATCGCAGGGTAGGCCTCGGCCCAGTGGTCGAAGGCTCGGTCGACGTGTTCGATGTCCACCCTGCCGCCTGCGGGCGCGTCCTGCCGGATCCGCGCCCGGCGCACGTCGACCGTGTAGTCACGTGCCCAGGTGGCCACGCCGTAGCCGAATCGGCCGTAGATCGCCGACTCGGAGGCGTGCAGACCCGCGGCGACGACTCCGCGGTCGGCGAACTCGCGCAGTTGGGTGTGCATGAGCTCGGTCAGTACGCCGCGCCGGGTGCGGTCGGCCCGCACACCCACGCTGGTCACGGCACCGAGCGACACCTCGCCGCCACCGGGCACCGTGAGCGCGGAGTCGAACGATCGTGCCGTGCCGATCAACGCGCCGGAGTCGACCTCGTGGACGCCGCAGGTGCGCGCCGACTGCAGCCCCGCGCGCACCTGCGGCCACTCGTCGTCGGTGATCGGTTTGGCGTGCAGCGTGGCGCGGAACAGCTCCTGCGATGCGCGCAGTTCGTCGTCGCCCAGGGTTCGGACTTCGTGATCGGTCATGCCACCGATCATTTCCGACGCCGCGACGGGCTCGCCACCGGATTCCCGGGCGGGACGCCCCGTTGTGACGAAGTCCCTTCGACGAGGGTTCGGGTAACGGACTTCCGGCGGGGACGTGGGCCGCGCGGGCCCGCGCTACGGAGGCCGCTGCGGGGGGCGGCTACTCCAACCTGCCGACCTGGTACCGGGCGTCCTCGCTCTTCACCGTGATCGTGACCTGCCGCGTCTCGCCCTGGACGTTGACGTCGCAGGTGAACGTCTCGTCGACGGTCACCGGCTGGTCCTCGGGGCACGTGACGCTCTGCACGCCTTCGACGCCGTAGTTCTCGGTCAGTACCCGCTGGACGTCCCGATTCATGGCCTCGGCGTCGAAGACCGTCGGGGACAGGAGGCCGATGGGCCAGAACAACACCGCGGCAGCGGCGATCGCGAGGAGAGCCACGGCGCCCAACCCTATCCACATGCCCTTGTCGGAACGCTTCTTGGGCTTCTGCGGTGCCGGTCCCGCGGCGCCCATGCCGGGTGGCGGGCCGTACGGCTGTCCCGGCGGCGGGGTCTGCCCGGGCGGGCCGAACTGGCCCTGCTGCCCGGGGTGGGCACCCGGCTGCGTGTACGAGGCGGTGCCGTGTCCCCCGGATTGGGGCGGCTGACCGGGCTGCGTGAACTGCCCCGGCTGGCCGGGCTGTTGCTGCGGCGGCATGGGTTGGCCGGGCGGCGGAGTGGGCTGCCCCGGCTGGGGCGCCTGCCCCGGCGGGTATCCCTGCGGGTGGCCGTAACCCGGCTGCTGCGGCGGTTGTCCGGGCTGCTGCGGGTAGCCGGGTTGAGGGGGCTGCTGACCCGGGTACTGCCCGTAGGCCGGTTGCCCGGGTACACCGCCGGACGGCGGGCCCGGAGGCGGCTGCTGGCCCCACTGCTGCGGGTCGTTGCCTCCGTACGGCGTACTCATCGTCCTGCCTCCGCCAATCGCCACCCGGCCGTCACGTCACCTGCGCGGCCACCTCGGGCATTCTGGTCCATGCGTCGCGTGTGATCCAACCACAACCGCGTGTGGTGGGTGCGTGAAGGTGGCCGGGTGTGCCGCCCGCGTCGCGCCGGGTCTCACACCTCGCCCGCGGCGACGACTCCGCGGCGCAGCGCCTTGACGGCCTTGGCCGCCGCACCGCCCACGGGGTGCTCCTTGCCGAGCACGACCCGCAGCTGGTCGAGCAGGTCGATCACCTGCCGCGACCAGCGCACGAAGTCACCGGCCGTGAGCTCCTGACCGTTGGCCTCCGACGTGGTCAACACCCGTTCCAGCGACTCACCCCGCGCCCAGCGGTACACCGGCCAGGCGAATCCGGCGTCCGGTTCCCTGGTGCGGTCGAGCCGGTGCCTGCGTTCGTCCTCGGTCAGCTCGCTCCAGATCGTCACCGTCTCCTGCCACGCCTTCGACACGGCACCCTGCGGCAGTTTCGGTTCGGCCATCGCGTCCCGCCGTGCCTCGTAGACCAGCGCGGAGACGACCGCGGCCAGTTCCGGTGCCGCCAGGCCGTGCCAGACATGCCTGCGCACGCACTCGGCGGCCAGCAGATCGGACTCGCTGTAGATCCGGGCCAGCATCATGCCGTCCTCGGTCACCCGATCCGCGTCGTCGTGATCGTCGTCGGCGGCGGACCCGTCCCGCTCCAGGTAGCCCCGTTCGGTCAGCAGTGCGCAGATCCGGTCGAACGAGCGTGCCAGCGAGTGCGTGGTCGCGGCGACCTTGCGTTCGAGTTGCTGCGTCTCGCCCTGCAGCCGCTGATAACGCTCGACCCACCGCAGACTGGCCTCCCGGTCGGCCAGGCCGTGCACGGGGTGTCTGCGCATCCGCTGCCGCAGCTGCGCCAGTTCCTCGTCGTCGCCACCTCCGGACCGTTTGCGCCCGCCGGACGGCTTCTCGATGCCGGTGTTGCGCAGCGACGAGGCGATGTCACGCCGCACCTTCGGGGACCGCAGCTCGACGTGTTTGGGCAGCTTCACCCGGCCCAACGATTCCACGGCGGACGGGAAGTCCGCGGCCGAGAGCGTGCCCGACCACCGGTCCTCGGTGACGACCACGGGACGCGGTTCGTGCAGCGGGTCCACCCCCGGGTCGATCACCACGGCCAGCCCGGACCTGCGACCGGACGGCACGAGGATGACGTCGCCCTTGCGCAGTTTCTCCAGTGAACGCGCGGCCTCGGCCCGCCGGTGCTGGCTGTTCTGTTTGGCCAGGTACTTCTCGCGGTCGGAGACCTTCTTGCGCAGCTCGACGTACTCGAGCAGTTCGTCGAAATCGCCGGATACGGCCTCCGCGTAGCCCGCGAGGGCCTCCTTGTTGCGCTCGATCCGCTTGGCCGTCCCGACGACGGCGCGGTCGGCCTGGAACTGCGCGAACGACTGTTCCAGCAGCTCACGGGCCGCCTCGGCGCCGAACTGGCCGACGAGGTTGATGGCCATGTTGTAGCCGGGGCGGAACGACGACTTGAGCGGATAGGTGCGGGTGGAGGCGAGGCCGCCGACGTGCCGGGGGTCGACACCGGGCTGCCACAGCACCACGGCGTGGCCCTCGACGTCGATCCCTCGGCGTCCGGCGCGGCCGGTGAGCTGGGTGTACTCGCCGGGTGTGAGGTCGACGTGCGCCTCGCCGTTGTACTTGACCAGCCGTTCCAGCACGACCGTGCGCGCAGGCATGTTGATGCCCAGTGCGAGGGTCTCGGTGGCGAACACGACCTTCACCAGGCCGCGGACGAACAGCTCCTCCACGGTCTCCTTGAACGCGGGCAACAGGCCGGCGTGGTGGGCCGCGACGCCGTGTTCGAGCCCGTCGCGCCACTCCCAATAGCCCAGTACGGCCAGGTCGGACTCGGGCAGGTCGGCGGTGCGCTCGTCGACGATCCGGCGGACCTCGGCGATCTCCTCCGGGTTGTTGAGCCGCACCCCGGCGTGGACGCACTGGCCGACGGCCGCATCGCACCCTGCGCGGGAGAAGATGAACGTGATCGCGGGCAGCAGTCCGGCGCGGTCGAGCCGGTCGATGACGTCGACGCGTGACGGCGGCCGGAACCGCGGCATGCGCGGTTTGCCCCGGTCCCGGCCCCGCTTGCCCCGGCCGCCGCCGAACGCGGCCGGCGCGTGCATCCGCGCGAGCTCCTCGACGCGGCGCAGCAGCTGCCGGTTGATCTTCGGTTCGTCGCCGTGCTCCTCGCCGACGAACAGGTCCATGAGCCGGTTCCCGACCATCATGTGCTGCCACAGCGGCACCGGCCGGTGCTCGTCCACCACGACCGCCGTGTCACCGCGGACGGTGACCAGCCACTCGCCGAACTCCTCGGCGTTGCTGACGGTCGCCGACAACCCGACCACGCGCACGTACTCGGGCAGGTGCAGGATGACCTCCTCCCACACCGCGCCGCGGAACCGGTCGGCCAGGTAGTGCACCTCGTCCATGACGACGTACCCCAGCTCGTCGAGCGCGGCCGAGCCCGCGTACAGCATGTTGCGCAGGACCTCGGTCGTCATCACGACGACCTGCGCGTTGCCGTTGATCGCCGTGTCGCCGGTCAGCAGGCCGACCGCGTCCGAGCCGTGCCGTTCGACCAGGTCGGCGTACTTCTGGTTCGACAACGCCTTGATGGGTGTCGTGTAGAAGCACTTCCGGCCCTCGGCGAGTGCGAGGTGCACGGCGAATTCACCGACCACGGTCTTGCCTGCGCCGGTCGGCGCGCACACCAGCACGCCGTGCCCGTCCTCGAGCGCCTCGCACCCCCGCACCTGGAAGTCGTCGAAGTCGAAGGCCAGATCGGCCGCGAACCGGGCCAGCTGAGGGTGGTCGCTGCGCCGGCGGGCTGCGGCGTACGCCTCGGCCGGGCTGGGAGAGGCGGATGAGTCCACGGCGCCAGGGTTTCACATCGGCGGTCACACCCGCATGAGGCACTCCGTGATCGATACGGTCGTCGACGAACCGGGCTCGCCGTGGGCGCCTGCCGCGCCGGTGTCGGTGGGCGGCGCTACCGTCCGATCATGACCCCGGAGCAGCTCAGAGCGGCGTGCCTCGCGTTCACCGGCGCGGGTGAGGAGTTCCCGTTCGACGAGCACCTGAGCGTGTTCAAGGTCGGCGGGAAGATGTTCGCGTTGTCGGCGCTCGGGCGCAGGCCACTGAGCGTCAACCTCAAGTGCGACCCGGAGCTTGCCCTGCAACTGCGGAGGTCGTATCCGGCCGTGACGCCCGGCTGGCACATGAACAAGCGGCACTGGAACACCGTCGTGCTCGACGACGGCTCGCTTCCCGAACAGTTGATCCTCGACCTCATCGAGGACTCGTACGACCTGGTCGTGGCCAAGCTGCCGCGGGAGACGCGGCAGCGTCTCGGGTGGAAGGTCCTGGCCGAGGAGAACGTCAGGCCAGGACCGTCAGGGCCTGCGGGACGCAGCTGATCGACGTCGGCAACCCGCCGAGCGGGTCGCCGTCGGCGAACACCGGCCAGGCGGGCCCGGCTGTCGTGCCGACGTCGGCGACCTCGACGGTGCGGGCCCGCAGCGTGGTCACCGCCGGGTGCTCCACGTGGCGGCCGGTGCGCAGCCGCGGCAGCACCCGCATCAGTTCGCGGTAGCCGACCTGGCCGACGACCGTCACGTCGAGCAGTCCGTCGGTGGGGTCGGCACCGGGACAGACCGGGATGCCTGCCCCGTACCAGGGCGTGTTGCCGACGGCGACGAGCATCGCGGGCAGGGTCAGCTCTCCCGCCGCGTCGGTGGTGACCCGGATGTCGCGCGCCCGGAAGGAGGCGAGTTCCGCGGCGATCGCCACGTCGTACCGCCGCGGTCCACGGGGCCACGGGAGCCGGTTCGCCCTGTCGTTGACCGCGGCGTCGAAACCCGTGCACAGGACGGTGCCGAACCAGGTCTCGCCCGCCCTGCCCAGGTCGAGCACGCGCCGACGTCCGCTGCGGAGCGCACCGGTGAGCAGGTCCACGGCCGCAGCCGGGTCGACGGGCACGTCCAACGCACGCGCGAGGTCGTTGCCGGTGCCGGAGGGGACGATGCCGAGCGCGACGGGCGTTCCGGCGCAGAACTGCACCGCCTGGTGAGCCGCGCCGTCACCACCGACGACGACCAGCGCGTCGAGTCCGCATTCCCGGGCCGCCTCGAGTCGGCCCCGCGCACCCTCGATCGTGTCGGCGTCGATCACGTCGAGCCGCGCGACGTGCGGCCGGAGCCGTGTGGCCACGGCCCCGGCCAGTCGCGCCGCCGCTCCCCTGCCGGATCCGGGATGGAACGCCAGGGCTACGCGAGGGCCGCCGGTCACGTGATGTCGTCGGTGCCGCGCCTGCCGCCGTCGGACTCGTCCGAGTCGTTCACCGTGCTCGGCGTGTACTCGAACGGAGCGGGCTCGTCGTCGTCCAACTCGTCCCAGCCCTCGGTGCCGCGCTGACGCTCGAGCTTGCGGTCGTGGAAGCGCGTGATCTGCAACGAGATCTCGAACAGGATGCACAGCGCACCGGCCAGGCCGATCATCGAGAACGGGTCCGCGGGCGTCACGAACGCCGCGAACACGAACATGATCATGATGATCCCGCGGCGCCACCGCTTGAGCATCTCGTAGCGGACGACGCCCACGCGGTTGAGCATGATGATCAGCAGCGGCAGCTCGAAGCTCACGCCGAAGATCAGCAACAGTGACAGGACGAACGAGATGTACTTGTCACCGGTGAACCACGTGGCGAACTCGCCCGCGCCGAAGGTCGTGAGGATCTCCAGCGCGTGCGGCGCCATGAAGTAGGCCAGCAGCGCACCGCCCGCGAACAGCAGCGACGCGATGCCGACGAACGTCATCGCGTACTTGCGCTCCTTGGAGTACAGCCCGGGCGCGATGAACGCCCACAGCTGGTACAGCCAGAGCGGTGAGAACAGGACGGCCCCGGCGCTGAGGCCGACCTTCATCTGGATCATGAACGCTTCGAAGGGCACCGTCTGCAACAGCTGGCATTCCCCGCCCTTGGGATAGCGCTGCTCCTGGGGAATGGCGCAGTAGGGCTCGGTGACCAGATCGCCGAGCGTCGGGATCGGCCCGATGCTGTTGCCGAACCAGATGAACCCGATGATGCCGCCCGCGATCAGGGCGAGCAGCGCGTAGCCGAGTCTGCGGCGGAACTCGTAGATGTGCTCGACGAGCGACATCGTGCCGTCGGGGTTGTGCCGACGGCTCCGAGCCTTCCGTTTACCGCCCCGACCTTCGCGCTGTGCGGAGGTGTCTCCCACGAAAGCGTTCCGTTCTCGATCCGTGCGGGTGCGATCAGCCGTTCTTCTGCGGCTGCTCGGCGGACTGCTGCTGCTTCAGCTCATCGAGCTGGCGCTGCAGCTGCTCCACCTGGGCGTCGGCGGGCTGAGCCGACGTCGCGTCGGTGACCTCGGCGTCGGCCTTGACCGTCGGATTCGAGATCTGCTTGGCGTCGGGCGTCGTAGTGGACGCTGCGGACGCCGCGGACGTCGTCGTGTCGGACTCAGCCGAGTCCTGTTCCGACTGCTCTCCGCGCAGGTCCTTCGTCTCGGCCTTGAAGACCTTCATGGACTTGCCGATCGAGCGTGCGGCGTCCGGCAGGCGCTTGGCGCCGAACAGCACCACGACGACCAGCACGAGGATGATCAAGTGCCACGGCTGAAAGGCGTTCATAGTGGGTGGCCTCCCTATTCGTTCAGGGCCGATCCTACTGGTTCGGAAGGCGATCCCGAACCGGTTCGGACATGTCGGGTACGAAGGTCGCGAACGGCGACGCCGATCGCGGCCGCGCGGGCGCGGAGCATGCCCAGGCGGGATTCCACGTCCGACCGCACGTCCCCGGCGGCACGGCCGAATCCTTTCGCCGCACCTGCCATTCGGACCAGCGCGAGGACGAGCACGATCAACCCGGCCCCTGCCACGGCGGCACTCAGCACGTAGAACACGTCCCCCAGCCTACTGGCGGCCGGTGATCGACAGGTGACGTGCTCGTGCCAACCCGGCGGCGGCGCGGCGTCGCACGGCCACCGCGAGTTCATCCGGCCGTTCCACCGTCGCCCGGCCGCCGAGCCCCAGGACCAGCCTCACCATCCACGACTCGTCGCCGTAACGCATCCGCACCCGCAGCTTGCCGCCTTCGAGCTCGGCCAACTCCTCGCACGGGTAGTACTCGGCGACCCATCGGGCGTCCGGTTCCAGCACCAGGTCGGCCTCCGGGTAGCTCTCGTGGGCCGAGAACACGCCGTCGGAGACGTCCGCGTGCCGGGCGTGCGGCGGTGGCGACGACGGCTCGTCGAGCACGGTCAGGTCGTCGACGCGGTCGAGCCGGAACAGGCGCACGTCCTCGGCGCGGCGGCACCACCCCTCCAGGTAGCTGTGGGCCTGCACGATGAGCAACCGCATCGGGTCGACGGTGCGCTCGGTGATCCGGTCCCTCGATGCCGCGTAGTACCGCATCCGCAACGCACGCCCACGCTGCAGGGCGTCCCTGACCGTCTCCCTGGTCCGGGCGGTCGCCTCGTGCTCGCGGACGCCGTTGCCGACGACCACGCCCGCGGGCTGCGCGGCGCCCGCCGCGGTCTCGATCTTCGCGATCGCGCGGCCGACGGCGTCGGTGTCCACCACGCCCGGGGTCTCGGCGAGCGCCTTCAATGCGATGACCAGGGCACTCGCCTCGCCACCGGTGAGGCGCAGCGGCCTGCGCATCCCGGCGTCGAACGTCACCGACACGGTGTCGCCGTCGAAGGACAGGTCGATCAGGTCGCCGGGCCCGTACCCCGGCAAGCCGCACAGCCACAGCAGCTCGAGGTCCCTGCGCAGTTGTTTCGGCGTGACGTCGAAATCCTGGGCCGCCTGGTCGATCCGGATCCCCGGCCGGGCCAGCAGGTACGGCACGAGAGCCAGCAGTCTCGGCATGCGCTCGGTGGCCGCGCTCATCGTCTCTCCCCCGCCGCCGCGGCGACCCGTTCGAGCCGGTCCACCACGGCCTTGGCCAGCACGTCGGGGGCCAGCACGACCGCGTCCGGGCCGTGGCCCGCGATCCAGTCGGCCGCACCTTCGGGGTGCTGGAGCTCGATCTCCACGACGTCGCCGTCCTCCCCGTCGAGCGGCCGCCGCTCGACGATCCGGGCGTGCCTGCGGATGCCCGCGGCCCTGCCCTCGGCGAGCCACAGCCGGGCCGTCGTGGCGGGCGACCCGTCGTCGCTCACCGTCGTGCCCGCGACGAAGTCGAGGAGGTCGACGTCCTCCGGACGTCGTACGGCCGCCCGCTGCCCCGTCTCCGTCACGTCGCCACTGATGCGCGAGAGGCGGAAGCAGCGGGGTGCATCGCGGTCCCGGTCGTGACCGACGACGTACCAGCGTCCGCGCCACGACACCACGCCCCACGGTTCCAGGGTGCGGGTGCGCCGCTCCGGCGAATCGGAGCGACGGTAGTCGAACCGTACCGTCGCTCCGCGCTGCACCGCCGCCAACAGCGGAGCGAACGCCGGTTCGGTGTGCACCCGCGGTTCGACCATCGCGTGCGCCTGATCGTCGACCTCGACCCCCGCGGCGCGCAGTTTCACCAGCGCCCCGTGCGCCTGCCCGGTCAGCTCCGGCGAATCCCACAACCGCGCAGCGAGCGCCACGGCCGTCGCCTCGTCGGGGGCCAGGTCGATGTCGCCCAGCTCGTAGTCCCGGCGTGCGATCCGGTACCCCTCGGGGTCGAAGGCGGAGTTGGTGCCCGTTTCCAGGGGAATGCCCAGCTCACGCAGCTCGGCCTTGTCGCGCTCGAACATGCGGAAGAACGCCTCGGTGCTCGCCGCGTCGGCATAGCCGGGCACGATCCCGCGGATGCGCTCGGCCGGCAGGTACTGCCGAGTGGACAGCAGCGCCAGCACCAGGTTGACCAGGCGTTCTGCACGTGCGGTGGACACCTCTCCCACCCTAGCCTGCCCGATTCCGCGGTTCCGGGAGGTCCCGCGGACGCGTCGAACGGCCAGGAACGCGGCAGCGGTCGAACAGTCCCGGGAACCACGCTCGCCCACGATGGCCACGGGCGACCTCACTCGGCTGCGGACGTCCCGGCCTACAACGAGTTGATCAGCCGGTCGACCCGTTCGTCGACGGCGCGGAACGGGTCCTTGCACAGCACGGTCCGTTGCGCCTGGTCGTTCAGCTTGAGGTGCACCCAGTCGACCGTGAAGTCGCGACCGGCCTGCTGCGCCGCCGCGATGAAGTCCCCACGCAGTTTCGCCCGCGTCGACTGGGGCGGGGTGTCCTTCGCGGCCTCGATCTCGCCGTCGTCGGTCACCCGCTGCACCAGCCCCTTGCGCTGCAACAGGTCGAACACACCCCGCCCCCGCCGGATGTCGTGGTACGCCAGGTCCAACTGCGCCACCCGCGGGTCCGACAGGTCGAGGTTGTGCTTCGCGCGGTACCGCTCGACGAACCGGTGCTTGATCGCCCAGTCGATCTCCGTGTCGATCAGCGAGTAGTCCTGCTGCTCGACCGCGTCCAGCGCACGGCCCCACAGGTCCACGACCCGCCGCATCAGCGGGCTCGCGTCGGTCGCCTCCACGTGCTGCACCGCCCGCGCGTAGTACTCCCGCTGGATCTCCAGCGCCGAGGCCTCCCGGCCGCCCGCGAGCCGCACCTGCCGCCGGCCCGTCATGTCGTGGCTGATCTCCCGGATCGCGCGGATCGGGTTGTCCAGGCTGAAGTCCCGGAACTGCACCCCCTGCTCGATCATCTCCAGCACCAGGTGCGCCGTGCCGACCTTCAACAACGTCGTCGGCTCCGACATGTTCGAATCGCCCACGATCACGTGCAGCCTGCGGTACCGCTCGGCGTCGGCGTGCGGCTCGTCGCGCGTGTTGATGATCGGGCGCGACCGCGTCGTCGCGCTCGACACGCCCTCCCAGATGTGCTCGGCCCGCTGCGACAGGCAGTACACCGCACCCCGCGGGGTCTGCAGCACCTTGCCCGCGCCGCAGATGAGCTGCCGCGTGACCAGGAACGGCAGCAGCACGTCCGCGATCCGCGAGAACTCGCCGGCCCGCGTGACCAGGTAGTTCTCGTGACAGCCGTACGAGTTGCCCGCCGAATCGGTGTTGTTCTTGAACAGGAAGATGTCGCCGCCGATGCCCTCGTCGGCGAGCCTGCGCTCGGCGTCGACCAGCAGATCCTCGAGGATCCGCTCCCCCGCCTTGTCGTGCGTGACGAGCTGGGTCAGGTCGTCACACTCGGCCGTCGCGTACTCCGGATGGGAGCCCACGTCGAGGTAGAGCCGCGACCCGTTGGACAGGAAGACGTTGGACGACCGGCCCCACGACACGACACGCCGGAACAGATACCGCGCCACCTCGTCGGGCGAGAGCCTGCGCTGCCCGTGGAACGTGCAGGTGACTCCGAACTCGGTTTCGATCCCAAAGATCCGCCGCTGCATTCTTCAAGGGTAGGCGGTGAAAGCCCGGAACTGGGGAACGAAATCGCGCGCGGCCGGACGCCGACACCGACTTCGCACCCCGTACGGCAGCATGTCGGCCATGACCGCGCCCCTGCTTCGACGCGTCGCCGCACTTCAGCGCGTCGGCCGCCCCGACCGCCGGCTCATGGCCCGCAGCGCCGCCCTGCCCCGCACCCACGCCGACCACGCACTCACCGTGATCACCCGGTCGGCGGACAAAGCACGGCTGTGGTGGGTCGTCGCAGGCGCGCTCGCCACCCGCCGGGGCGCCCCACGCCGGGCCGCCCTCCGCGGCATCGGCAGCATCGGGTTCGCGAGCCTCGCCGCCAGCTTCGTCGCCAAGGAACTGCTGCCCCGGCGCCGTCCCGCGGCCTCGGCGGTCCCCGAACACCGGAGACTCGCCCGCCGCCCCGACTCCTCGTCGTTCCCGTCCGGCCACGCCGCATCCGCCGCCGCGTTCGTGACCGGCGCCTTCCAGGAATCGCCCTCCGTGGGACTGGCCCTGCTGCCGCTCGCCGCCGCCGTCGCCTACTCACGCGTCCACACCGGCGTGCACTGGCCCAGCGACGTCGGCGCTCCCCTCATGGTCGACGGCGAGAACATGCTCGCGGTCGTCAACCCCGCGTCCGGCGACCCCGCCGACGACCCGACGGCCGAGGTCCGCTTCGCCTGGCCCAAGGCCGACCTGCTGCTGCCCGACCCGGAGGGCGACCTCCGCGGCCAGATCACCGCCGAGATCCGCCGTCGGGCGGGCGGCGACGGAGCCATCCGCGCACTCGGCGTCGCAGGCGGCGACGGCACCGTGGCCGCCGTGGCCTCCGTCGCCGCCGACACCGGCCTGCCACTCGCCCTCATCCCCGCGGGCACGCTCAACCACTTCGCCCGCGACGTCGGAGTCCGCTCCATGCCCGACGCCGACGTCGCGACCGAACGCGGCACGGCGGTCGGCATCGACCTCGGCGAGGTGACCGTGGACGGGCTCGGCGGCACCCACCGCCGGTGGTTCGTCAACACCGCCAGCCTGGGCGGCTACCCGGAAATGGTGCGGCTACGCGAGAAGATCGAGCAGCGGCACCCCAAATGGCCGTCGGCGGTGCTCGCGATGGTGCGCGTGCTCCGCAGGGCGAAACCGTTCCCGGTGCGGCTCAACGGAAAACGTGCGCTCGTCTGGCTCGTGTTCGTCGGCAACGGCACCTACGCGCCCAAGGGATTCTGGCCCAACCGCAGGCCCGCGCTCGACACGGGCCTGCTCGACGTGCGCTACCTGCGTGCCGACGTGCCCTACTCCCGGGCACGATTCGTGCTCTCGGCCGTCACCAAGACACTCCACGCCAGCCACGTGTACCGGCAACGGGACCTGCCCGCCCTCGACGTCGAACTGCTCGACGGACACCGCAGGCTCGCGAGCGACGGCGAGGTAGGCCCGCTCGGCCGCCGGTTCCGCTTCCGGTCCCGTCCCAGTGCGCTCACGATCTACCGGCGATGACCGTGGGTGTGACCCGGCACCTCACCGCGTCACACCCACCGGACACCCGGTCGTGTCGGCCGGACGGGCGCGTCAGCCGTCGGACTTCTCGTCGCCCTCGGAACCGGAGTCGCTGCTGTCGGCCGCCTCCGTACGCGCGGGAAGCAGCGCGTCCAGAGCGGCACCCGTGATGCGACGGAACTTGCGGCCCGGCCGCTCCCGCTCCAGCACGGCGACCTCGAGCTTGCTCGGCTCACCCTCCTGCGCCGAACTCGACGCACTGTTGCCGTTGCCGCCGCTGCCACTGCCCGACGTGGACGGGCGGAACGCCTCCGCCGCCACTCGCACCGCGTCGGCGAGCTCCATACCGTCGGCGAACGTATCCTTCAGCTTCGTGTTGATCGCGTCCGTCTGACCGCCCATCACCACGAACTGCGGCTCGTCGACGATCGACCCGTCGTAGGTCAGCCGGTACAGCTCGTCCTCGTCGGCGTTCGCGCCCACCTGGGCCACACAGATCTCCACCTCGAACGGCTTGAGCTGCTCGGTGAAGATCGTGCTCAACGTCTGGGCGTACACGTTCGCCAACGCCCGCGCACTCACGTCACGCCGGTCGTACTGGTAACCCTGCAGGTCCACGTGCCGGATACCGCCCCGGCGCAGGCTCTCGAACTCGCTGTAGCGGCCGACCGCGGCGAACCCGATGCGGTCGTAGATCTCCGACACCTTGTGCAGCGTCGGCGACGGATTCTCCGCCACGAACAGGACTCCGCCCCGGTATTTGAGCACCACGACGCTCCGACCGCGGGCAATACCCTTCCGCGCGAGTTCGGAACGCTCCCGCATCAACTGCTCGGGCGAGGCGTACAGCGGCATCGACACTTGCGTTGGCTCCGCTCTGTTCGGGGATGTGAAGCTGACGAGTGTGGGGGAATCGGGCTCGAACCGGCCCGGGTCGCGTGGACCGCACGCGACCCGGCGACCGGATCAGCCGCGCCAGTCCTGCTGGGCCGCGCGGTCGGCGACGACGGCCTCGGCGATGGTCGACGTCTCCTCCGTGGGCAACTGCACGGCGCCGTGCTCGGCCGTGATCGTGACGACGCTCGGGTAGATCTTCCGCGCCACGTCCGGCCCGCCGGTCGCCGTGTCGTCGTCCGCCGCGTCGTAGAGCGACTCGATCGCCGCCCGCACCGCGGCGTCCTGGTCGGCGTCGGGGTCGTAGAGCTTCTTCATCGCCGACTTGGCGAACACCGATCCGGAACCGATCGCGTGGAACCCGGCGTTCTCCTCGTACCGGCCGCCCGTCACGTCGAACGACACGATCCGGCCCGCCCGCTTGGGGTCGGAGGCCTCGATGTCGTACCCGACGAACAACGGGACCACCGCGAGCCCCGCCATCGCCGCATCCAGGTTGCCTCGCACCATCGTCGCGAGCTTGTTCGACTTACCGTCGAGCGACAGCGACACACCCTCGATCTTCTCGTAGTGCGCCAGCTCCACGGTGTACAGCCGGACGAGTTCGAGAGCGATACCCGCCGTGCCCGCGATGCCCACGGCCGAATAGGCATCGGTCACGTAGACCTTGTCCATGTCGCGGGTCGCGATCAGGTTGCCACTCGTCGCACGCCGGTCACCCGCGATCAGCACCCCGCCGTTGAACGTCGCGGCCACGATCGTCGTGCCGTGCGGCGCGTCGAGGTCACCCCCCGACGTGCCCATGCCCGCGGACCGCTTGCTGGGAAGCAGATCCGGCGCCTCGGCACGCAGGAAATCGGCGAAGGACGACGTCGTCGACGACAAGTAGGCGGAGGGCAGCGCGAAGCCCGAGTTGCGCGGAATCTGTTCCATGCGTGCTCGTAGTTCCCATCGACGAAAGGGACAGTACCGAAATGTTGATCAGCGAGCCTAGGTCACGCCGGAGCCTGCGTCACTCTCCGCCCTTCTGCACGTAGGCCCGCACGAAGTCCTCGGCGTTCTCCTCGAGGACGTCGTCGATCTCGTCGAGGATCGTGTCGACGTCCTCGCCCATCTGCTCACGGCGTTCCTGACCGGCCGGGGCTGCGCCTTCGGCCTCGTCCTCGGAGTCGCCGCCGCCGTGCTTCTCGATCTTCTCCTGAGCCATTGCCGCCTCCCGGTGTGACCGATGAGCTTCTGCCGCCCAGCCTACCCAGAGGAAGGGCGATTCGGGACGATCGTTGACGGAGTGGTGATCTTCTCCTACTCCGATCCGGTCAGGGCCTCGACCAGTTCCTCCGCCGTCTCCGTCCGGTCCAACAGCGCCCCGACGTGCGCTTTCGTGCCCCGCAGCGGCTCGAGCGTGGGGATCCGCACGAGCGAGTCCCTGCCCACGTCGAAGATGACCGAGTCCCACGACGCCGCCGCGATCGAACTGGCGTACTTCTCCAGCGTGCGACCGCGGAAGTAGGCCCGCGTGTCCTCCGGCGGCGTCGTGACCGCCCGCTGCACCTCGTCCTCGCCGACCATGCGCTTCATCGAGCCCCGCGTCACCAGCCGGTTGTACAGGCCCTTGTCGAGGCGCACGTCCGAGTACTGCAGGTCGACCAGGTGGAGCCGCGGAGCCGCCCAGCCGAGCTGGTCGCGTTCCCGATAGGCCTCGACCAGCCGCAGCTTCGCGGGCCAGTCCAGCCGGTCGGCCGCGTCCATGGGGTCCTTCGCCAGCGTGTCCAGCACCTCGCCCCAGACCCGCAGCACCTCCTTGGACTGCTCGTCCCCGCCGGTCCGCTCCACGTGCGCCGCCGCGAGTTCGTGGTACGCGAACTGCAGGTCCAGCCCCGTGTACTTGCGCCCACCCGCGACGTCGACGGTCGTCTTCAGCGACGGGTCGTGGCTGATCTCGTGCACCGCGCGCACCGGCTCGTCGAGCTTCAGGTCGTCGAACCGCACCCCGGCCTCGATCATGTCGAGCACCAGCGCGGTGGTGCCGACCTTCAGGTACGTCGAGTACTCGGCCAGGTTCGCGTCGCCGATGATGACGTGCAGCCTGCGGTACTTGTCCGCGTCGGCGTGCGGTTCGTCCCGCGTGTTGATGATGCCGCGCTTGAGCGTCGTCTCCAGGCCGACCTCGACCTCGACGTAGTCCGAACGCTGGGACAGCTGGAAGCCCGGCTCCTCGCCCTGCGGGCCGATGCCCACCCGGCCCGAACCGGTCACCACCTGCCGCGACACGAAGAACGGCGTCAACCCCGTGATGACCGACGTGAACGGCGTCGCCCTGTCCATCAGGTAGTTCTCGTGCGTGCCGTACGAGGCGCCCTTGCCGTCCACGTTGTTCTTGTACAGCTGCAGCTGCGGCTGCCCGGGCACGGTCGCGGCGCGCATCGCGGCCTGCTCCATGACCCGCTCACCCGCCTTGTCCCACACGACGGCGTCCCGCGGATTGGTCACCTCGGGCGCGGAGTACTCCGGGTGCGCGTGGTCGACGTACAACCGCGCCCCGTTGGTGAGGATCACGTTGGCCGCGCCGAGGTCTTCCACGTCGTTGTCCTGCGTGGGCTGACTGGGGCCGGTGAGGTCGAACCCCCGCGCGTCCCGCAACGGTGACTCGACCTCGTAGTCCCAGCGTGCGCGCCGGGCGCGCGGAATGTCCGCGGCCGCCGCGTAGGCCAGCACGACCTGGGTGGAAGTCAGCACCGGGTTGGCGGTGGCATCGCCGGGGACCGCGATCCCGTATTCCACCTCTGTTCCCATGATCCGCCGCATGCCACCACCCTACGGGCGGGTCGTGCCAGGATCACATCATGGGCGGTGACGAGCTCGTTGCGATCTACGACGCACACACGCGCGCCGTCGGCGCCGCGACCAGGGCCGACGTGCGCAGTCGCGGGTTGTGGCACGCCGCCGCCGTCGTACTGGTGCGTTCGGGTGACGGCGAGTCCGTCTACGTTCATCGGCGCACCGACACCAAGGACGTGTACCCGTCGGCGCTGGACTGCTGGGCGGGCGGGGTGATCGCCGCGGGCGAATCACCGGACGAGTGCGCGGCCCGCGAGCTCGGTGAGGAACTCGGCATCCACGGCGTGACACCGCGACCGCTGTTCACGTGGACGTTCACCGCGGGCACCGTGCGCTGCCACAACTTCACGTACGAGGTGCGCTGGGACGGACCCGTCGTGCACCAGCCGGAGGAGGTCGCCGACGGCTGGTGGACACCGCTGCAGGCGCTGCGCAGCCGGCTCACGGCCGATGACGGCACGTTCGTCCCCGACGGCCGCCTCGGCGCGCTCGAATGGTTCCGCCGTTACGCCCGACCGTGACAACCACCGCCGCGCCCGGTGTGCCCGGCGGCGCGGCACCGCGGTGTGCTCGCGAGTCGAGGTCAGGCGTGCTTGCCGACCGCGATCGGCGCGAGACGGTTGATGGCGTCCCTGGCGCCGGCCTGGTCGGCGGCTCGCACCTCGACGGTCGACAACGTGTCGTCGGCCGCGATGACGACCGTGCAGGTGCCCAGCTGGCACCACGCCTGCGGCTGCACACCCTCGGGCGCGCCGCTCACCGGAATCTCCTCGCCGCCGCATCCGACCTGCTCCGCCGCCACGTCGGCGGCGGGCCTGCCCTCGTAGCGCGTCACGAGGTGGTGCAGCGTCGAGCCCGTCGGGTAGCGCCAGGCCCGCTCGTGGATCTCCGCGGCGCCCGACTGCACGGCGATCGTCGCGAGACACGTCGGCGCGGCGGGATCGGCGCCCACGGTCGACGGTGCGACCGGTTCGACACCCTCGTTGCGGACGTCCTCGCCGGTGAGGAGGACGCTCGGGCCTGCGGGCCGAGCGGGAGCACTGTCGGCGCCACCGCCCTGTTGCTCGGTGGCTGTGCCGTCCTGCGTGCCGTCGCTGCGGGGAGCCGCGGAGGTGCCGGTGGGCTCACCGGTGGCGGGCCGGTCGTCGTAGTACGTGTCCAGGTCGTTCTCGCGGTCGGCGCAACCGGCCACCACCGTCAGCAGCGTGATCGCCACGGGCAGACCGGCCATGGTGGTCGTTCGTGCGCGTCGCACCTGTGTCTCGTCCTCTCCGGCTCGCTCGCTGGGCGATCGCGACAGTAGTCACCCCCACACGAGCTGCGACCGGCGGGCCCAGTATTCGCGGGGGCTCTCCCGCAGCTCGGCGAGACGTTCCAGGTCGTCGTCGCTCAGCCGCAGGTCCGTGGCGGCGAGGTTCGCCTCGAGCTGGGCCACACCCGCCGGGCCGACGAGCACGACGTCGGCCCACTCCTCGGCGTAAGCGGCCGCGAGTGCCACGGCGTCCGGCGTCGTGCCGCGGGCACGGGCGATGTCGGCGACGACCTGCGGAGGATCGACGACGAGCCTGCCGTTGGCGACCGTCTCCTTCAGCTGCACCAGCACGCCCGCCCGATGCGCCTCGGCGAGGGCCAGGCCCGCCGAGGACTCGAGAACGTTCCACGTCGACTGCACGGCCGTGAACAGCTGCCTGCCGTCCACGGTGAGTTCGAGCGCCCGGCGAATCGTGTCGGCCTGCGTGGGCCCGGACGTCGAGAAGCCCACGCGCACCCCGGCGTCGACGAGTTCGGCGAGCGCCTGCTGCAACGCGTCGTCCTCGAACAGCGGACTGTCCGAGGTCAGGGAATGCACCTGGTACAACGCCGGAGCGGTGGGGAGCGTGTCGCGCGTCTCCGCCCACTGCGCACGGAACCGCGCCGGCGAGTGTTCCTTGACCTCGTGCACGGCAGCATCCATCCGCCACTCGCCCACGTACGCGTAGCCCCATTTGCTGGACACCGTGACGTCGGCGTGGCCGCGGGCCGCCAGCCATGCGGCGAGGAACTCCTCGGCCCTGCCGTACGAGCGCGCGACGTCGACCCGTCGGACGCCCGCGTCGTAGGCGCGGTCCAGCACGGCGAAGGTCGCGTCGCGCATCGCGTCGACGGTGCGATCCACGGGCAGTTCCGACTCGCGGCCGAGGTTGATGTACGCGGGCCGCCCCAGCGAGGCGAGACCCACCGCCGTCCGTGTGATGTTGTCCATGGCACGCATCGTAGCGGGGATGGTGGACGGTAGCCGTCGAAAGCCCCGCCGTATAGGATGTTATACAGTTGGTTCGGTGGTTCGCCGCCGCATCAACTCGATGAACTGATCGGCCGACAACACCTCGCGATGGAGCTTCTCCAGTCGCGCCGCGGGTGCACGGACGTACCCCTTGCCGAACACCGGCGCGATCTGCCGCAGACTCGCGCCGGCCTCCCGTGCCGCGAGCAGAGTCCAGTCCGACGCGTTCGCGCAGGCCGTCGACGCCTGCCGCAACTCCCCGAGCAGCGCGATCAGCTCCTCGGCCGCCACGTCCCCCGCAGCCACGGCCTCCGCGGTCTCCTCGAGCCATGCGAGCACCGCCGCAGCCGTCACAGGTGCGGCGGTGCGCCGCTCCCCCGCTTCCGCGAGCGGGTCCGGCGCATCGATGGAAGGCATGTCATCACTCATGCGCCGAATCGTATAGGTCGTTATACATAACGAGGTGGTGCGACACGGCGTGGTGCGGCACGCGTACGCACAGTCGAGTGGCCCGCCCCGACATCGTCGGAACGGGCCACTCGCACGTGTCCTCACGACACGCGGCCGGTCACCCTTCTGTGGTTACCGAACCGCGCCCCTGGGCGGCACCGTGTCGGTCACAGGTACTGGCCGGTGTTGGTCGCCGTGTCGATCACCCTGCCGGAGTCCTGGTTCTTGCCGGTCACGAGCGTACGGATGTAGACGATCCGCTCGCCCTTCTTGCCGGAGATCCGGGCCCAGTCGTCCGGGTTCGTCGTGTTCGGCAGGTCCTCGTTCTCCGCGAACTCGTCGACGATCGCGTCCAGCAGGTGCTGCACCCGCAGGCCCGCCTGGTCGGTCTCCAGCACCGACTTGATCGCCGCCTTCTTCGCCCGGTCCACGATGTTCTGAATCATCGCGCCCGAGTTGAAGTCACGGAAGTAAAGCACCTCCTTGTCCCCGTTGGCGTAGGTCACCTCCAGGAACCGGTTCTCGTCGGATTCCTCGTACATCCGCTCGACGGTGTGCTGGATCATCGCGTCCAACGTCGCCTGCGAATCGCCGGAGAACTCGAGGAGGTCGTCCGTGTGGATCGGCAGGTCCGGCGTCAGGTACTTGGAGAAGATGTCCTTCGCACCCTCGGCGTCGGGCCGCTCGATCTTGATCTTCACGTCGAGCCTGCCGGGACGCAGGATCGCCGGGTCGATCATGTCCTCACGGTTCGAGGCGCCGATCACGATGACGTTCTCGAGCCCTTCGACACCGTCGATCTCCGCCAGCAGCTGCGGCACGATCGTCGTCTCGACGTCTGACGACACACCGCTGCCACGGGTCCGGAAGATCGACTCCATCTCGTCGAAGAACACGATGACGGGTGTGCCCTCGGACGCTTTCTCCCTGGCCCGCTGGAAGATCATCCGGATGTGCCGCTCGGTCTCGCCGACGAACTTGTTGAGCAGCTCCGGGCCCTTGACGTTGAGGAAGTACGACTTCGCGTCGGCGGCGTCCCCCGAGACCTTCTTGGCCAGCGAGTTCGCCACCGCCTTGGCGATGAGCGTCTTACCGCATCCCGGCGGGCCGTACAGCAGCACACCCTTCGGCGGCTGCAGCTGGTACTGGCGGAACAGGTCGGCGTGCAGGAACGGGAGTTCGACGGCGTCCCGGATCTGCTCGATCTGCCCGAAGAGACCGCCGATGTCCTCGTACGCGACGTCCGGCACCTCCTCCAGCACCAGGTCCTCGACCTCGGCCTTCGGCACACGCTCGTAGGCGTACCCGGCCTTTGAGTCGACCAGGACCGAGTCCCCGGACTTCAGTTCCTCGGCCGCAAGGGGGTCCGAGAGCCACACGACGCGTTCCTCGTCGGCATGGCCGACGATCAGCCCGCGGGCACTGCCGCCCTCGGTCTCCGGGGAAAGCACCTCGCGCAAGGTGCACACCTCACCGGTGCGCTCGAAGCCTCCGCTCTCGACGACCGTCAGTGCCTCGTTCAACCGCAGGGACTGCCCGCGCTGCAACGATTCGACCTCGACGTTCGGCGACACGGCGACGCGCATCTTCCTGCCGGACGTGAACACGTCCACCGTGTTGTCCTCGTAGGCCTCGACGAAGACGCCGTACCCGCTCGGCGGCTGCGCGAGCCGGTCGACCTCCTCGCGGAGCGTCAGCAGCTGACTGCGGGCCTCACGCAACGTCTCGACGAGCTTCTCGTTCCGCTCGGTGAGCTGCTCGACGCGCTCGGTCGCCTCCGCGAGACGTTGCTCGAGGACACGGTTCTGCCGCGGCGAGTCGGTCAGCTTCCGGCGAAGAGTGGCGACTTCCTCCTCCAACTGCCGGATCTGGCTCGCCTCGTCGCCGGCCGGGGTTTCCGCGGGAGACCCCGCGCTGGTCGCTCCGTTCGGTTCTGAAGAGTCGGCCTCCTCGTGCCGACCACCGGGAAGGTCGTGTTGCATTTCGGCACCTCCTCGGAATGCATTTGCTTCCACGGTACCGGCGATCACCGACAAGAAAAGGCTTCGGCGCGTTACGGAATCGGTGCGTCGCACGGGCCCGACCGACTACCCACAGCTCCGCGCAGGGATGCAGAACTCCGCCGCACTGCGCATTTTCCACCGAACGGCCGCACCGTCCGCGCGCGTCGCGGCCGGGTGCCGAGAACCCCCGTGGATCGGACAACCCGGACACCGCACCACGATGCGGTGAATCATGATCGTCATCGTGGCCACGACCCGACCCTCAGCGGATCTTCGCAGCGCACGTGCCGCACGCTCCGGCCGGCGGCGCCGCGTCGCCCGCTGGACTCGCGTGGGACCGTCGAGCGTGCGCACGGGCACGTCCGCCCGGGTACTCGTCCGCGATCTGCCGGGCCGTCGTCCCCGCCAAGCAACACGACCGTGACACGGGAAGTTGCACCCCGGTCGCGTCCCGGTCACCGGCCGACCCGTGACCGACGGTGGTACACGGGTGGACGAGTGGTGGGAACCGACGCCGATACGATCACATCCCACCCACCGAGGGGGCCGCAGCTCGCGCCGACGTAAGGGGACCCGCATGACCTATCCGCCGCAGCAACCCGGACCCGGCCAACCCGACCCCTACGGTCAGCAACCGGGACCGTACGGCCAGCCCGGTCCGTACGGTCAGCAGCAGCCGCCCGCGCCCGGTCCGTACGGCCAGCAGGATCCTTACGGGCAGCAGTACGGCCAGCAACAGTTCGGGCAGAACCCGTACGGCCAGCAGCCCTTCGGCGGCCAGCCCGGCGGCCCGGGTGGCGAGCCGCCGAAGAGCAAGACCGGCCTCATCGTCGGCCTTGTCGTCGGTGCCGTCGTCGTCCTCGCCGGCGTGTTCGCGTTCCTCGCCTGGGTCGCGCCCGGCTTCCTCCTCGACGACGAGGAGAGCTCCGAGGGCGGCGACAACAACGCCGCGCCCGCGACGAGCCAGTCGAACGAGCCGACGACCTCGGCGCCGGAGACCTCACCGCAGACGGAAAGCAGCGAAAGCCCGCCGTCGGACAGTCGCGCACCGGGTGCCCAGTCGACGCCCGAGGCGACCGCGGAGGCCGTCGTCTCCGCATTCAACGCCGGCAACCGCCAGGCCGTGTCCGAGACGATCTGCCTGAGCAAGCCGCAGGAGGTGCGGCCGATCCCGGAGGGCGTCGAGGTCAGAACGGCCGGCTCTGCCCAGGTCACGGGGGACACGGCGAAGGTCCCCGCCACGAACGTCACGCAGAACCGCGACTACTTCATCGTGCTCAAGAACGAGGGTGGCGGCTGGTGCTACCTGGGCGACCAGCTCACCTCCTGACGCGCGCCCGGTCTGACGGCGACTCCCGCGCGACCGGCCTCCCGGTCGCGCGGTGAGCGTCTCAGCCGCGGCTGGGCCTGCGCTGCTGCCGAGGCGGGGTCACGCCGTCGGCGAGCCTCCGGGTGGTGAGCAGGAACGCCGTGTGCGCGACCATCCGGTGCTCGGGGCGTACCGCGAGGCCGACGACGTGCCACGGCCGCAGCACGGTCTCCCACGCCTGGGGCTCGGTCCAGCACTGTTGTTCGCGCAGGGCCTCCGTCACGGCCGACAGCTGCGTGGTCGTGGCCACGTACACGACGAGCACACCGCCGGGGATCAGGTTCCTGTGGACGGTCGGCAGCACCTCCCAAGGGGAGAGCATGTCGAGGATGACGCGGTCGACCTCGCCCTCGTGGCCGGCGAGGTCGCCGCGGTGCAGCTCCCAGTTGTCGGGCCGGTGGCCGAAGAACCGTTCGACGTTGCGCTCGGCGTGCTCGGCGTGGTCGTCCCGGACCTCGTAGGAGGTCACACTGCCGTCGGCACCGACCGCGCGCAGCAGTGAGCACGTCAGGGCTCCGGAGCCTGCGCCCGCCTCGAGGACCCGGGCGCCGGGGAAGATGTCACCCCACATCACGATCTGGGCGGCGTCCTTCGGGTAGATCACCTGGGCGCCGCGCGGCATCGACAGGACATAGTCCGACAGCAGCGGCCGCAACGCCAGGTAACTGGTGCCGCCCGCGGACGTGATGACCGACGCCTCCGGCTTGCCGATGATGTCGTCGTGGGCGAGGGCGCCGCGGTGGGTGTGGTACTGCTCGCCCTCCGCGAGCACGATCGTGTAATGCCGTCCCTTCGGGTCGGTCAGTTGCACGCGATCCCCGACACGGAACGGTCCTGCGCTCACGAAACTCCCACTCTCACGCCGCTGCGGATACCTTTCGGCAGCGCTCGATCGTTCCAGACCGACCGGGCGCCGCCCTCAGCGGGTGCGGCGGTTCCCGGAGAGCGCGGCGCGCAGGTCGTCGCGGTGCAGTACGCCCGCGGGCCTGCCCTCGTCGTCGACGACGAGGAACTGCCACGCGGCGACCTCGGCGACGCGTTCGATCACCGCATCGCCCGTCTCCGACTCCAGCAGCACCGTCTCCGCGCGAATCGGCTCGGCGGCCAGTTCGGCGGGCGCCCGTGGCGATTCCGCGGCGAGCTGCTCGGCCGCGCTCTCGTCGAGCAGTCCCGCCGCGACCCCGTCGGCGCGCACGAGCACCACTCCCCTGCCTGCGGACGCCGACAGGGCCGACTCGACGGGGCTCTCGGCCGGCAGCTGGAGCACCGGTCGGGTCAGGTCTCCCAGTGCCAGTCCGGCCGGCCAGCTGCGCCGCTGTTCGGCGGCCATCTCGCCGGTCGCACCGGTGACCACGAACCACGCCGTCACGACGCACACCCCGAGCCGCAACCAGCGGTCGTCACTGCCCTCGGCCAGGCCCCACAGCGCCCACACCAGCAGGCCCAGTGCGACCAGTCCGCCGCCGAACACGGCCGCGCGCGTGCCCGACGCACGTTTTCCCGTGAGTGACCACACGCCCGCCCGCAGCATCCGGCCGCCGTCGAGCGGAAGCCCGGGCAGCAGGTTGAACACCCCGACCGCGAGGTTGGCCACCGCGCACTGGGCGACGAGCAGCCACACCGCACCGTCGGGCGGTACCGCGACCAGCAGCAACCCGCAGAACACGGCCAGCAGCACCGACACGACGGGGCCCGCCGCCGCGACCAGGCCCTCGTGTTTCGGCCTCTCCGGACTGCGGGCGACCTCCGACAACCCGCCGAGCAGGAACAACCGCAGTCTGCGCACGGGGATACCCAGCCGGATCGCGACGAGCACGTGGCCCAGTTCGTGAGCGAGCACCGACAGGCCCAGCAGGATCGCGAACGCGGCCGCCAGCGCCCACGACACGCCCGGCCCCGCGCCGGGCAGCAACCTGCCGACCAGCGGGCTGTACAGCACGACGATCAGCAGCGAACCGATCCACCACGACGGCGCGAGCAGCACGGGTACGCCGCCCACCCGGAACAGCAGCAGGCCGCCGTCGGTCACGGTCCCGCGCCGGGACCGGCTCGTCGTGTTCACCAGGCGAGGGTAGAACGCACCGTGTGCAACGACCGTTATCGCCGCGCCCGCACCCGGCGGTTCGCGACGCGGCCCGGGCGCCCGTGATCGGGTTCTGTCGGTGCCGCTCGTTAGGGTTCCGGGCATGAGCGAGGGCACGCATGACTGACACGCAGGCCGCCACCACCGCCACGGGTTCCACCACGTCCGAGGACCCGGCCGGCCCCGCCGACGGTGCCGGCAACGAGGCACTGCAGCCGCGCAGACGTCCCGCGCTGTCGCCGTCGCGGGCGGGTGACTTCAAGCAGTGCCCGCTGCTCTACCGGTTCCGTGCCATCGACAGGATTCCGGAACCGCCCACGAAGGCGCAGGTTCGGGGCACGCTGGTGCACTCGGTGCTCGAGCGACTGTTCGCCCTTCCCCGCGGCGACCGCAGTCCGGAGCGTGCGCACGAGCTGCTCGCACCGACGTGGGAGGAGCTGTACCGGGCGAGCCCGGAGTGGGCCGAGCTGTTCGCCGAGGACGAAACGGGGCCGGACGGCCACGCGGCCGGGTGGCTCGACGGGGCGGGCAAGCTGCTCGACGCCTACTTCGACCTCGAGGACCCGAATCGGCTCGATCCGGAGGCCTGCGAGCTGCACGTCGAGACCGAGCTCGGGTCCGGGCTGCGGCTGCGCGGCTACGTCGACCGCCTGGACGTCGCACCGACCGGCGAGATCCGCGTCGTCGACTACAAGACGGGTGCGGCGCCGCGCGCGATCGGCGAGGCCAAGGCGCTGTTCCAGATGAAGTTCTACGCCGTCGTGCTGTGGCGCACCCGCGGTGTGGTGCCCCGGCAGCTCAAACTGATGTACCTGCGCGACGGGCAGGACCTGGCCTACACCCCCGACGAGGACGAGCTGGCCCGGTTCGAACGCACCCTCGAGGCGATCTGGTCGGCCATCGTCACGGCGGGCAGGACCGGCGACTTCCGCCCGAGCCCGAGCAAGCTGTGCGACTGGTGCGCCCACCAGGCGCTGTGCCCGGCGTTCGGCGGTACGCCGCCGGAGTATCCGGGCTGGCCCGAACCCACCGGCGGTGAGGAGACGGTGCTCGACCGCGCGGATTGACCTCCTTGCGGGCCGTGGCAGGATCGACCGGCACGCCGGGCGCGATCAGCGCCGCACGCGAGTGCTGATCGACTACTCTGTTCCCGGCAATCGAGATCCAGGAGCGGCGCACAGTGCAGATCACCTCGGTGGTCAATCAGAAGGGCGGGGTCGGCAAGACCGCGCTGAGTGTCGGCGCCGCCGCCGCACTCGCGGAGCGGGGCCGCCGCGTTCTTCTCATCGACCTGGACCCGCAAGGGCACGCCACGACGGAGATGCTCGGCCTGCCGGAGGTTCCGGCTGACCGGCCCAGCCTCGCCAAGGCGCTCACGAAGACGTGGCGCGGCCCCGTCGAGGAACTCGTCGTGCCGCATCCGCGGAGCAACGTCGGCCGTGGCGGGGCGTTCGACGTCATCCCCACCTCCCCCGGCATGTTCGACCTGGTCCGCAGGCTCGACCAGTTCCGGGTGCCGGGCTGGCAGTTGGCGAGGGTCATCCAGTTCGCCAACTACGACCACGTGGTCATCGACTGTCCGCCCGCGCTCGACGTGCTGACCAACAACGCGCTCGTGGCCACCAGCGGTCTGCTCGTCCCGGTTCAGCCGGACCGCACGAGCATCCGTGCGCTGCGCCTCATGCAGGAGCAGATCCGGCATCTGGAGACGATGGTCGAACGGCCGCCGATCGACTACTACGGCCTCGTCCCGGGGCTGTACCGGCGTCCCATCTCCGGTTACGCCGTCACCGCGCTGCGCGAGCTGGAACAGTTCGGCATTCCGGTGCTACCGCACGTGCCGCTCGGCGTGGTGATGAACGAGGCCGCCGCCCGCGGCATGCCGGTCACGACGTTCGCCCCGGAGACCACGCATGCCGCGGCGTTCCGCGAGGTCGCCCGCGCGCTGGACAAATCACCGGGCACGGCCCCGCAGGCGCCCGCGGCACCGGAGCAGGACTTCGACTTCGAGGACTTCATCACCGACGTCGCGCACACCCGCAACGCCAACGACAACGGCGCCCGCAAGAAGCTCTACGACCTGTTGCCGAAACGCAGCAAGGACAACTAGGAGCACCGGGCGCGGCGCCTCCGCTGCGGCACCGTAGCGGAGGCGGCGTACCCCGGCGCCCACCGTGGCGATCCGTCGAGTGCGCTCGGGCCGTACGCGGAACTGCGCACGGCCCGAGCGGTCGCCTCGGCGTCCTACAGCCTGCAGGAGCGGATGTCCGAGGCCAGGATCGCCTTCGCCCCGACAGCGGCGAGCTCGTCCATCACCGCGTTGACCTGCTTGCGCGACACCATCGCCCGCACGGCGACCCAGTCCGGGTCGGCCAGGGGCGCGACCGTGGGCGACTCGAGTCCCGGCGTGATCGACGCGGCCTGCTCCAGCAGCGACCGGGGGCAGTCGTAGTCGAGCATCATGTAGTGCTGGGCGAACACCACACCCTGCAGCCGGGCCGTGAGCTGCTCGACCGCGGGGTTCTCACCGTTGCCGGTGCCGGTGATGACGACGGCCTCGGACACGCAGATCGGGTCACCGAAGGCCACGAGATCGTGTTGCCGCAGCGTCCGCCCGGAGCCCACCACGTCGGCGATCGCCTCGGCGACCCCGAGCTGGATCGAGATCTCCACCGCGCCGTCCAGCGGGATGACGTCGGCCTCGACGCCCTGCCGGGCCAGGTCGTCGCGCACCAGCCGGGGATAGGACGTGGCGAGCCGTTTGCCCTGCAGGTCCGCCACGGTCCAGTCCCGGTCGGCCGGCCCCGCGTAGCGGAAGGTCGAGCCGCCGAAGCCGAGGCCGAGCTTCTCCTGCACGTCCGCACCCGAGTCCAGGGCGAGGTCGCGGCCCGTGATGCCCAGGTCGAGTTCACCGGAGCCGACGTAGATCGGGATGTCCTTCGGCCGCAGGAAGAAGAACTCGACGTCGTTGACCGGGTCGAGCACCGTGAGGTCCCGCTGCTCATGTCGCTTGCGGTAGCCCGCTTCACCGAGCATCTCCGACGAGGGTCCGGCGAGCGCACCCTTGTTCGGCACCGCGACACGCAGCATCTGACGTCCTCTCTCGCTCACAGGTACCGGTAGACGTCGTCCATCGGGACGCCCCGGCCGATCAACAGCACCTGAACCCGGTACAGCAGCTGGGACACC
The DNA here is from genome assembly GCF_024171865.1 of Prauserella aidingensis. GTDB lineage: Bacteria > Actinomycetota > Actinomycetes > Mycobacteriales > Pseudonocardiaceae > Prauserella > Prauserella aidingensis. The sequence goes on from NZ_JAMTCN010000001.1 coordinate 349,713, forward strand.
TCTTCGGCCAGCCGCTCGTCCGATTCGTGCTCGGCGGCGATCCACACCTCGCCCGCCTCTTCCAGTACCTTCTTGCCCTGCGCATGCACGCCGGCGTCCAGCGCGGCGACGGTGCCCGACTCCGCGGGGCGGGTGCGGGCGCGCTCGGTCAGCTCGGCATACAGCTCGTCGAAGGTCTTCACGGGACGAATCCTGTCATCCGCGGCCGACGGACCGTCGAGCGGCCTGGCCGGTGATGTCGCAGGTCACCGGCTCCGGATCAGCCGAGCCAGCTCACCGGCGCCGACCCCCACGAGCGAGGGCCGGAACGTCCGCCCCGGACCTCGCTCGACCGCCACGTCGGCCTCGACGACCAGCACGGCGCAGCCTGCGGCCTCGGCGGACGCGGCCCCGACGTGTGAGTCCTCCACGGCCACGCAGGTGGCGGGGTCCACTCCGAGCAGCCGGGCGGCCCGCAGGTACGGCTCGGGATGAGGCTTGTTCTTGCCGTCGACCTCGTCCCCGCACACCGTGGCGGCGAAGAATTCTCGCCCGATCGTGTTGAGTGCGAGTTCGGTCAGGCCGCGCTCGGTGGAGGTCACCAACGCGCACGGCACGCCGGCCGCGCGCAGCTCTTCCAGGGCCTCGCGCGCGCCGGGCCGCCAGGGCAGCGCGCCGGAGAACAGCTCGGCCGTGCGCCCGCGCATCCAGTCCGCGACGTCGTCGGCGGCCTCGCCGGTCACCGCGCATCCCGCGATCTCCAGCAGCCGCCGGGACGTGGCCGCCATGTTCGACCCGACGAGCGCCGTCCGCTGGTCGGCGGTCAGCTCCCCGCCCAGCCGCTGGGCGGCCTCCGCGAGTACCACGTCCCAGAGCTTCTCGGAGTCGATCAGGGTGCCGTCCATGTCCCACAACACGGCGGCCGGACCGCCTTCACCGGGGTCGGAGGACGGATGGATCACGGACTTCTCCTCGGTTCGGCGAGCGCACCGCGGGCAGCGGCCGCCCGTCCAGCCTACGGTGGCGAACCGAGTCGCCGCCGGGACGTACGCTGGGCGGGTGAGCACGCCCTTCAACGACTTCACCGACGGCTCCCCCGACGGCGGCGAGGACCGGCAGCGCCGCGGCCCGGTCATGATCGCCTGTTTCGACGGGTGGAACGACGCGGGCGACGCGGCGAGCACCGCGCTCGAGCATCTCGCCCTGAACTGGGACGCGACACCGCTGGCCGAGCTCGAACCGGACGACTACTACGACTTCCAGGTCGCCCGGCCCACGGTGCGGATGGTCGACGGCGTGACCCGCCGGGTCGAGTGGCCGACGACACGGTTGTCGGTGTGCCGCCCCGCGGGCTCCGACCAGGACGTCGTGCTGGTGCAGGGGCCGGAGCCGAGCATGCGGTGGCGCGCGTTCTGCGCCGAGCTGCTCGAGCACGTCGAACAGCTCGGGGTGCAGACGGTGATCACCATAGGCGCGCTCGTCGGTGACACGGCGCACACCCGGCCGATCCCGGTGACCGGCACGGCCTACGACGCGGACGCCGCCAAGCGGTTCGGTCTCGAACGGGAGCGATACCAGGGCCCCACGGGCATCCTCGGCGTGTTCCAGGACCTGTGCGTCAAGGAAGGCGTGCCCGCGGTGTCCCTGTGGGCGGTCGTGCCGCACTACGTGTCGCACCCGCCGTCGCCGAAGGCCACGATCGCGCTGCTGAACAAGCTGGAGGACATCCTCGACGTCGGCATCCCGCTGGGTGCACTGCCGGAACAGGCAGAGGACTGGCAGAAGACCGTCAGCGAGATGGCCGACGAGGACGAGGAGATCTCCGAATACGTCCGCTCGCTCGAGGAACGGGGTGACGCGGAGATCGACCTCGAAGGCGCGAGCGGCGACATGATCGCCGCCGAGTTCGAGCGCTATCTGCGGCGGCGCAGGAACGACGGGCCCGGCCCCGCCGGCCGGTGACCGTCCCGCGCACGGGCGATTCCCCGGCGGCCCGGGTCGGGCTGCAGCTGGGCGCTCTGCTCGGCCCGTTCGGCGGCGGGATCGTCGCGGCCATCCTGCCGGAGATCGGGGCCGGCTTCGACGTCTCCGCCCAGGCGGCGGCGGCGTCGCTGACCGTGTACCTGGTGCCGTTCGCCGCGTTGATGCTCGTGTCCGGCACACTCGGCCAGCGCTGGGGCCCCGCCCGCACGATCCGGCTCGCCTACGTCGCGTACGCCGTGGTCACCCTCGTCGCCGCCGTGGCGCCGTGGTTCTGGCTCTTCCAGGTCGGGCGCGGCCTGATGGGATGTGCCAACGCCTTCACGACGCCGTTGCTGATGGCGCGGCTGGCGGCCATGACACCGCCGGACCGGCTCGGCAAGGCGCTCGGCGTGTTCGGCGCGATGCAGGCGGTGGGCCAGACCTCGGCCCCGCTGGTGGGTGGCCTCGCGGCCGCGGCGTCGTGGCGGTGGGCGTTCGTCGGCATCGCCCTGGTCGGCGCCGTACTGGCGGCCTGGCCACTGCCCGCCGACGACGCCGACGACCGCGCAGGCACCGCCCGGCTCCGCGATCCCTGGCGCGCGTCCGTCCTGTTGCCGGGGCTGGCGGCGCTCACCGCGTGGGGCTGTCTGGCGGGGCTGTCGTTCCTCGTGGCGTTCCGGTTGCAGGACGCGTTCGGCTTCGGCGCGGGAATGCGGGGCCTGCTGCTGACCGGATTCGGCGTCGCCGGGTTCCTGGCGGCCCGGTTCGCGGGCGCCGCCGCGGACCGCTTCGGCGGCCGCCTCACGGCACTGACGGGACTGCTGGCCGGTGCGGCACTGGTCGTCGTCATCGGGGCGACCGGGCTCGCGCCGCTCGCCGTGGCGGCGTGGGCCGCGGCCGGGGTGTGCAGTCAGCTGGTGCTCGTCGCCGTGAACACGACCGTGCTCTCGGGCGACGGGCCCGGCCGGAGCGGTGCGATCTCGGTGGTCCAGGCCATGCGGTTCCTGGGCATGGCCGCGGCACCGGCCGTGTTCACCGCGCCGTACCACGCCGACCCACTGCTGGGCTTCGCTCTTCCCGCGGCGGTGCTGCTCGCCACCGTGCCACTCACGGCGACGCTCGCCCGCGCCCGCGCCCGCGACTGACCCCCGCCGGAGTCCCGCCCGAGGGTCAGTCGGAGGTGAGGAGCTTGCGGAACGCCACCGGACCGCGGGCGCGTCGGCGCCATTCGCGCGGATAGCCGAGCGAGACCTCCTCGAAGCGCACGCCGTCCGCGTAGGTGGTGCGCGGGATGTGCAGGTGCCCGTAGACGGCAAGGCGCGCACGGAACCGGACGTGCCAGTCCTCCGTCCGGGTCGTGCCGCACCACATGGCGAACTCCGGGTAGTACAGCGGTGCGGTCGGATGCCGGTGCAGCGGCCAGTGCGACAGCAGCACCGTCTCGTGGTCGTCGGGGATCTCGGCGAGGCGCTTCTCGCTCAGCGTCAGCCGGTCCTCGCACCACTCGGCCCGGCCCGCGTACGGTTCGTGCCCGAGCAGGTACTCGTCGGTGCAGACCACGCCGGCATCCCTGGCCTGCCGCAGCGCCTCGTCCAGCGACGCGCCCTGCGCCGCGGGTGTGCGCCAGCTGTAGTCGTACAGCACGAACAGCGGCGCGATCGTGAGCGGGCGATCGGCGTACGGCCACACGGGGAACTCGTCCTCGGGCGTGAGCACGCCGATCTCCCGGCACCGGCGCACCAATTCGTCGTAGCGCGGACGGCCCGACGCCTGGTCGGGATCCTTCGCCGTGGTCCACAGTTCGTGGTTGCCGGGCACCCACACGACGGTGGCGAACCGCTCCCGCAGCCGGGCCAGCGTGTCGACGACGGTGCCGAGCCGTTCTCCGACGTCACCGGCGACCAACAGCCAGTCGTCGGGGGTGTCCGGCCGGATCACGTCGACGTGCGACTCGTTTCCGGTGTGGGTGACGTGCAGGTCGCTGGTGGCGTGGAGAGTAGGCACGCGGCCCACGGTATCTGTCCCCGCCGGGCCACGGGTCCCGTCTCGTCAGACCGTCTCCTCCAAGGAGATGCCGAGAAGCGCGTCGATCGCGGCGCCGATCGCCGCGGGCGCGTCCTCGTCACCGCCGGAACCGCTCGGCCCACCGCGGAGCGCCTCGTCGACCCACGCGTCCACGGCGGCGAGCGCGCGCGGCGTGTCGAGGTCGTTCGCCAGGTGCTGCCGCAGGCGGGCGATCGTGTCGGCCGCCTGCGGTCCCGCGGGCAGCCGGACGGCCTCGCGCCAGCGCGCGAGCCGCTGTTGCGCCGTGGCGAGCACCTCGTCGGTCCACGAGCGGTCGTCGCGGTAGTGGCCCGCGAACAGGCCCAGCCGGATGGCGTCCGGTTCGACGTCGGCGGCCCGGAGCCGGGACACGAACACCAGGTTGCCCTTGGACTTGGACATCTTGGCGCCGTCGAGCCCGATCATCCCGGCGTGCACGTAGTGCCGGGCGAACGGGTGGTCGCCCGCGAGCGCCTCGGCGTGCGCGGCGCTGTACTCGTGGTGCGGGAACGCGAGGTCCGAACCGCCGCCCTGCACGTCGAACCCGAGACCGAGCTGGTCGAGGGCGATGACGCTGCACTCGATGTGCCAGCCGGGCCTGCCCCTGCCGAGTTCGGACTCCCAGTACGGCTCGCCCGGCCGCTCGGTCCGCCACAGCAGTGCGTCGAGCGGATCGCGTTTGCCGGGTCGGTCGGGGTCGCCTCCCCGTTCCGCGAAGAACGTGGCCATCGTCTCCGCGTCGTAGCCGGACTCGTAGCCGAACCGGCCCGTGTAGGACCGGTCGAAGTAGATGTCCGGGTGCTCGGGGTCGTCGACCCGGTAGGCGGCGCCGGAGGCGAGGAGCTTGCCGATGACCTCGACGATGCGGGGGATCGACTCGACGGCACCGATGAAGTCACGGGGCGGCAGCACCCGGAGTGCCTCCATGTCTTCCCGGAACAGCGCGGTCTCACGCATGGCCAGCACGACCCAGTCGTCCTGGTCCCGCTCGGCACGTTCCAGCAACGGATCGTCGATGTCGGTGACGTTCTGCACATAGTGCACCTCGTGGCCCGCGTCGAGCCACAGCCGGTGCACGAGGTCGAACGCGAGGTACGTCGCGGCGTGCCCGAGGTGTGTGGCGTCGTACGGCGTGATGCCGCAGACGTACATCCGGGCGATCCGGCCGGGCGAGGTGGGACGGATCTCACCGGATGCCGTGTCGTACAGCCGCAGCGGGCGGGACTCTCCGGGGACACGGGGCACGGCGACCGAGGACCAAGTCTGCATATCTCAACCCTATGTGTGCCCCGGCGAATCGTTCCCGTCCGGTGGGAAGGACGCCGACCACAACGTCGTCAGACCGGCGAGCAGCTCGTCCGGGGTGGGAACGCCGTCCGGGTCGACCAGCCACTGGACGGCGAGGCCGTCACAGACGGCGACGACGAACGTGGCGACCGCGCGGCAACGGGGGTCGTCGCCGCGGGTGCCGTCACCCAGCGATTCGGCGACGAGATCCGCCACCCGCAGCCGGCAGGTCCGGTACAGCTCGGCCAGTTGCTGCCGCAGGTCGGGTGCGCGTTCCGCCTGCGCGAGCGCCTCGATGTAGGACACGAGCAGCCTGCGCTTGCCCGCCAGTCCCGCGAGCCATGCGGCCCAGGTCACGTGACCGCGTTCGATCGGAGAGGCCGTCGGGTCGGCCATCGCGAGTTCGGCGAGCTGGTCGGTCCACTCCTCGAACACCGTGCCGATCGCCGCGTTCAGCAGTCCGGACTTGGAGCCGAAGTGGTAACCGATGGAAGCCAGGTTGGTGCCGGAGGCCGCGACGAGGTCGCGCGCCGTGATGTGCGCGTAGCCCTTGTCCTCGAGCAGCGTTCGCGCCGCCGCGAGCAGATCGTCCCGGTGGCCCACGTCGCGCAGCCTACTGCCCGCGCGTCGCTGTGGATCCGCTGCCGCGCCGCGGGCCCGGTGGGCGGCACTGGACACCGAATCTATACGGGCGTATAAATCGGCGGCGAGGAGCAGGACCCGGACGGGCGTCCACCGCGCCGTCCGCCACCCCGTCCGCGCAAAGGAGCGCGCTCATGACGACGACCGAGTCCGCCGCATCCGACGCCCGGAGCACGGCCGTACGCACCGAGGACGTCACCGCCACCACCACACCGCCGGGGCCGCGCCTGCCGCAGGCCGTCCAGAGCGTGTTGTTCGGGTCGTACCGAGACCGGTGGATGCCCCGGCTGCGCCGCAGGCACGGCGACGTCTTCCGACTGCGCATCTTCCCCGAACGGGACGTCGTGCAGCTGGCGAACGTCGAGCACATCCGTGCCGTGTTCGGCGGCCCGGCCGAGGTGTTCCACGCCGGCGAGGGCAACGTGGTCCTCGAACCCGCCATGGGCAGGCATTCGGTGCTGCTCACCGACGAGGACGTCCATCTGCGCGCCCGCAAGCTCCTCATGCCCGCCTTCAACGGCTCCGCCCTGCGGGGCTACCGCGACCTGGTCACCGAACTCGCCGAGGCGGAGGTCGACGGCTGGCGGCCCGGCCCGTTGCGGTCGCACGGGCGGATGCAGGCCGTCACGCTGGAGATCATCCTGCGCGTGGTGTTCGGTGTGGCCGAAGGACCGCGGCTGGACCGCCTGCGCGAACTGCTCCGCCGCATCGTCGACATCGGACCGATCGACATCCTCGGCTGGCACCAGCCGACACTGCAGCGGTTCGGCGTGTGGAAGCGGGACGCCGAGGTGCGCAAGGCCGCCGACGAGCTCATCTACGCCGAGATCGCCGATCGCAGGCGGGCGGGCGACCTCGCCGACCGCCGCGACGTGCTGTCCCGGCTGCTGACCGTCGGAGAGGGTGCCGACGGCGACGGGCTCACCGACGCCGAACTGCGCGACCAGCTCATCACCCTGCTGCTCGCGGGCCACGAGACCACCGCGACGGCCCTCGCCTGGGCACTGCACGAACTCGCCCGCGACCCGCGGGCGCTGGCCGAGGCCGTTCGCGCCGCCGACGACGGAGACGAGAAGCACCTCGAGGCGGTCGTCAAGGAGGCGATGCGACTGCACCCGGTGATCTCGGAGGTCGCGCGCGTCGTCACCCGGGACGTCGAGATCGGCGGCTACCGCATTCCCGCGGGCCACACCGTCATGCCTTCGATCACGATGGTCCAGCACGACCCCGAGCACCACGACGACCCGCACGCGTTCCGCCCGGAGCGGTTCACCGGCTCCGGACCCGCCACCGGCACGTGGTTCCCGTTCGGGGGCGGTGTGCGGCGCTGCCTCGGCGCCGGCTTCTCGCTGCTCGAGTCCGCCGTCGTGCTGGGCGAGGTGCTACGGCGCTTCGACATCGCCCCGGACCGGCCGCGGGCCGAACACGCCAAGGCCCGCAACATCACGATGGTGCCCGCCCGCGGCGCCCGCCTCGTCGTCACCCCACGTTGACCCTCGCGTGTCCTGCGCTCGGACGGATCAGCCGCGCCGGCCGCGCAGGTAGTCACCCACCACGGCGGCACCCAGACCGTCGAGGTCCGGTGCCAGCACCCGGCCACCCGCCCGGCGGGCGAGCAGGTCCACGAACGCCTCGAGTCTCGGATCGTCACCCAGGCGGAAGACCGACAGCGCCGCCCCCGTCTTCGCGAGCCTGTCCACTTCGGACAACGTCTTGACGAGCGTCGTCGGGCTGGGCGGGTAGTCGAACAGTGCCTCACCGTCCGGTTCGAGGTGGGCGGTCGGCTCGCCGTCGGTGACCATCAGCACGACGGGTTGCGCGCTCGGATGACGCCGCAGGTGCCGCCCGGCGAGCAACAGCGCGTGGTGGGCGTTCGTACCCTGTTCCCACGTCCCGTCGAGGGCCACCAGCTCGGACAGCTCGACCTGCCGGGCGTAGCGACCGAACGTGATGATCTGCAGCGCGTCGGTGCGGAACCGTGTCGAGATCAGCTGGTGCAGGGCGAGGGCCGTACGTTTCATCGGCAGCCACCGGTCCTCGGCGACCATCGACCACGACGTGTCGACGCACAGCGCAACGGCGGCCCGCGACCGGTGTTCGGTCTCGGCGACCTCCACGTCGGACACGTCGAGGCGCACCGCGCCGCGCCCTGTCGACGCCGTGCGCAGCACCGCGTTCTGCACGGTTCTCGACACCGCCCACGGTTGCGTGTCCCCGAAGGCCCACGGCCGGGTCTGACCGGTCACGTCGCCGGCCGCGCCTGCCGCCGTGGTGTCGCGTTCGCCCCGTCCCGCCCGCAGCGCCCTGACCACATCGGACAGTGCCGTCTCGCCGAGCCTGCGCAGAGCCTTCGGCGACAGCCGCAACGAGCCGTCCGGGGTCCGCTCGAACACGCCCTGCCTGCTCAGCTCCCGTTCCAGTTCGGCGAGCCTGCGCGCGTCCACGCCCGCGTCGTCGCCGAGCTGACGTTCGAGCGACTCGAGGTCGATGTCCTCCATCCGGGCGCCGGGGTAGCTCTGTGCCAGCTGTTCGGCGAGCGCGTCCAGTTCGGACAGATCCGTCATCGCGCGGGCGCCCTCGGCGAGCCCCAGCGGATCCTCGCCACGGAAGCGGCCGGACGACGACCAGTCCTCCCCCGGCCTCGCGGCGCGCAACTGCTCGTCCAACCGTGACAGCTGCTCGGCGATGCGCGGGTCCCCGAAAGCCTGCTGCGAGAGCTGTGCCAGCTCCTGCCGCTGCTCGGGCGTCATCGAGTTGAGCGCCCGCTGCGCCGCCGCCGACCGCGCGGCCAACGCGTCGATCAGTTCGTCCACGTTCCGCGGGTTCTCCGGGAAGAGCTCACCGTGCCTGCGCATGAACTCGTCGAACCGCTCGTCGACGTCCGCGTCGCCACGGGCGTGCGCGGCGAGCAGGTCGTTGAGGTCGGCCAGCATGGCGCCGATCCGGTCGGCGTCCTCGGACGTGGCCTGTTGCAACGCCTCCTTCATGCCTTCGAACCGAGACCCGAGCAGCTCCTGCCCCAACAGCTCGCGGATCCGCTCGTAGTTGTCCCGGCCGGTCTCCGACCGCCACTCGTGGTCGGCCAGCTCCGAGACCGCGCCCGCCGTTCCCGGCGGCAACGCGTCGAGCCGCATCTCCTCGAAGCGGGCGTCGTCCGACGGATCGGTCGCCAGGCTCTGCCGCTCCGCCGCGAGCGCCTCGTCGAGCAGCCGCTGCACCTCCTGCAACGTGCCGTCCAGTCGGTGGCGGCGCTGAATCTCCGACCGGCGCTGCCACACCCGGCGGGTCAGCTCGTCCAGTCCGGGCGTGGCGGGAGTGCCCCGGCGCAGTAACTCGTCCATCGCCGACCGGGGCGAGGCGCCCTCCATCACGTCCCTGCCGATCTCGTCGACCGCCTCCCGCAGGTCGACCGGCGGCGCGAGCGGGTCCGGGCCGTCGTGATACGGCCCGTACCGGTACCCGTCGCCACTCATGGTCCGTAGACCGTCCTCGCCGCGCCGCCGTCGCCGGGCCCGCGGACGTCCTTGGCGACCTTCCTGCCGAGATACAGCGATTCGAGCGCCAGCTCGACCGCCGCGGCGATCCGGGCAGGCGGATCCCCCGGGCCCACGCCGCACCGCTCGGCCGCCTGGTGCAGCACCGGCAACTCCGGCAGGGCGGCGAGCAACTCCCCACCACGAACCCGCTCGCCCGTCTCGACCGGACTCCCCTCGGTCACCGCGTCCGCCAACGGCGTCAGATCGAGGCCCGCGAACCGGCCGCGCGCCGTCTCGGCCACCGCCACGCGCAGCAGGTGCACCAGTTGTTCGAGTTCACGCCCCTCTTCACCGGGTTCGAACTCCAGCTTGCCGCGCAGCACCTCCGGAACCGACTCGAGGTCCACGGGGCGCGCCACCGCGGGCTCCTCCCCCGTCAGCGCGCCACGTCGCAGCGCCGCCGCCGCGACCGTCTCCGCGGCCGCCACCGCGAACCGCGCCGACACCCCGGATCGTTGGTCGATGACGGTCGCCTCGCGCAGCGCGCGCACGAACCGTGCCAGCACCTCCACGAGCGGATCGCCGACCTCGGCGACCAGTTCCGACTCCTGCCGCACGAGGTCGATCTCGGCGTCGAGCTCGTGCGGGTAGTGCGTGCGCACCTCGGCGCCGAACCGGTCCTTGAGCGGGGTGATGATCCGCCCGCGGTTCGTGTAGTCCTCGGGGTTCGCCGTCGCGACGAGCAGCACGTCGAGCGGCAGGCGCAGCGTGTAGCCGCGGACCTGGATGTCGCGCTCCTCCATCACGTTCAGCAGCGCCACCTGGATCCGCTCGGCCAGGTCGGGCAGTTCGTTGAGGGCCACGATCCCGCGGTGCGCACGCGGCACCAGTCCGAAGTGGATGGTCTCCGGGTCGCCGAGCGTCCGCCCCTCGGCGACCTTGACGGGGTCCACGTCGCCGATCAGGTCGCCCACGGACGTGTCGGGCGTGGCGAGCTTCTCCGCGTACCGCTCGCTGCGGTGCAGCCACCGGACCGGCAGCTCGTCGCCGAGTTCGGCCGCGCGGCGCACCGCCGCGGGCGTGATCGGGTCCAGCGGGTGCTCGGCGAGTTCGGAGCCCTCGATGGCCGGGGCCCACTCGTCGAGCAGCCCCGCGAGCGTGCGCAGCAGGCGTGTCTTGCCCTGACCGCGTTCGCCGAGCAGCGCGACGTCGTGTCGAGCCAGTAGCGCGCGTTCCAGCTGCGGCACGACCGTGTCGCCGAATCCGACGATGCCCGGCCAGGGGTCGCGGCCCTCGCGCAGCGCCGCGAGCAGGTTGTCGGCGATCTCGTCCTTCACACCACGGGGCGTATGACCGGCGGCGCGCAGTTGTCCCGCCGTGCGGGGCAGATCCGCGGGCACGGTCTCCTCTGGGGCCTTCACCCCGACCAGCCTATCCCCGCTGCGACGGTCGCGTCACGATCGGCGATCGCCCGGGATCGCCCGGCGGCTCCGGCCGGTACGCTCGGGCCCTGTGTGTTGTCCCAGTGCGACTCTGGCCGTGTGGTCCTCGGCATGGCTCCACGGCGCGGCCGCGTCCGACAACGTGCTCGACTCCCTGCTGCCGTGGGGCGAAGCGCACGAGGTCGTCGCCGCCGACGATGCCACCGCTTCCGCCCTCGATCTGCCCGTGACGGGCGGCTTCCCCGCCCAACCCGCCCAGCTGCTCGGCACGCTCCGCCGACTCGGCACCCCCGACACGCGGCTGGTCCTGCCCGTGCCGGGCGACGTCCGCGGACTCGGTGGCGGCGGGGAGTTCCCGAAGGCGGCACTGGCCGCGGGTGAGGCCGTGGTTCTGCCCGGCGCCGGCTACGGCATCGTGCCGCACCACATCGCCGAGGGCCTCGTCCGGTGGACCGTCCACCCGCTCGCGACCCCCGGCCCGGTCACGCCGCAGGACGTCGGGCTCGAGCACCTCGGCCTCGCCGAGGCCGAACACGGCCTGACCGACGCGATCCGTGACAGCGCGGGCGCACTCCAGGCACTCGACGTGGCCAGCGAACGGCCGAGCGTGCGCTCCGAGCTGTCGGCACGGCTCCGCGCGCGCCCCTCCCCCGACTGGCCCGACGGCATGCCCGGCCGCGCACTCCGTGTGCTCCAGCGCGCGGAGGAGATCGGCGCGATCCTCGAGGTCGCCTCCACCGAGGAGCCCGGCGGCGCACTGTCGGCGTCGGCCGCCGAGCGGCGCGCCGATGCACTCCGGCCCCTGTCGGAAGCGGTGCGCACCGCCAGGTGCGCGGCGGTCAACGAAGCCGTGCGCGTGTTCGCCGATCAGGCCAACCGGCCGTGACACGCCACGGCCGAGCCGTATAGGACGTTATACACAACGAGGGTCTGCGGCCGAGGGTCTGCGGTGACGTGCCGCAGCGGCCCGCCGCTCCGGCACGTCACCACTCCGGCGTCTCACCGGGTCGGCACGTCCGCGGCTACTCCGCTGCGGGCCGCTTCACCGATGCGCAGCATCCCTCGGCGCACGGCGCGCCGTTCCGGGTACAGCCCGCCACGGGAAAGACCTCGGACAGCTTGCGCACTCCCCCGCCCGCGAGGTGCTCCTGCGCGAGTTCGACGACGAGTTCGGCGAACCGCGGATCCCCGTTCGGGGTGGCCGCACGGGCGAAGCCCATCCCCAGTTCGGCCGCCCGGTCGGCCGCCTCGTTGTCGAGATCCCACACCACTTCCAGGTGGTCCGAGACGAAACCGATCGGGCTCACCACCACGGCACCGACACCCTGCTCGTGCAGCGCGTCGATGTGGTCGACGATGTCCGGCTCCAGCCACGGGATGTGCGGCGGACCGGACCGCGACTGCCACACGACGTCGTACTCGGAGACGCCCGCCTGCGCGGCAACGAGCCGCGCGGCCTCGAAGACCTGCTTCGAGTACCACTCCCCGCCCGTCTCCGGCGGCCCCGCCGCCGCGTCGGCGGCCGTGGGAATCGAGTGGGCGGTGAACACCGTGCGCGCCTGCCGCCCGCCGAGTTCGGCGTGGGCGGCCCTGACGGCGTCGGCGTTCGCGGCGACGAACAGGGGATGATCGAAGAACTGGCGGAGCTTGACCAGCTCCGGCGCTCCCTCGCCCACGGCCGCACGGGCACGCGCGATGTCCTCGTCGTACTGCCGGCACGCCGAGTAGCCGCCGTAGGCGCTCGTCGGGAAGACCAGCGCCCGCCGCACCCCGTCTGCCTGCATCCGCGCGAGCGTGTCCTCGACCATCGGATGCCAGTTGCGGTTGCCGAAGTACACCGGGAGATCGATACCGCGGGAGGCGAGCTCCTTCTCCACCGCGGCCATCGCCTCACGGTTGAGGCGGTTGATGGGCGAGACTCCGCCGAAGTGGCGGTAGTGCTCGGCCACCTCCTCGAGTCGCTCCCGCGGCACTCCCCTGCCCCGCGTCACGTTCTCCAGGAACGGCATCACGTCGTCCGGACCCTCCGGCCCGCCGAACGACAACCACAGCAGCGCGTCGTAACTCACGGTGTCCATCTTTCCGCTGTGGCCCACGGCACGCAGCACCGGGTCGACCCCACACGAGCCGGCCGACCCGATGCGGGCGTCCGCCCCGGACCGGCAGCGCCGGGGACGGCCGAACAGGTCACCCGCGACCGACCCCGCCGGACGCGGGGAATTACTGGCCGGTGGCGTGGACGCCGCCGTCAACCATGATCATCGAGCCGGTCGTGGCAGGCATCCAGTCCGACATCGCGGCGCAGATGGTCTTCGCCACCGGTGTCGGGTCCGTCGTGTCCCAGCCCAGCGGGGCACGGTCGCCCCAGCCGTCCTCGAGCTCACCGAAGCCGGGGATCGACTTGGCCGCCATGGTCTTCACCGGGCCCGCCGACACGAGATTGACCCGCACCCCGTGCGGCCCGAGGTCGCGGGCGAGGTACCGGTTGACCGACTCCAGCGCCGCCTTCGCGACACCCATCCAGTTGTAGGCGGGCCACGCGACGCGGGCGTCGAAGTCCATGCCCACCAGCGCCGAACCGGGGCTCAGCAGCGGCAGCACGGCCTTGGCGAGCGCCTTGTACGAGTAGGCGGACACCTCGACGGCCTTGCCGACGTCCTCCGACGGCGCGTCCATGAACGGGGCGCCCAGGCAGGTCTCCGGTGCGAACGCGATGGAGTGCAGCACGCCGTCCAGCCCGTCGACGTGCTCGGCCACCCGGTCCGCGAGCGTGTCGAGGTGCTCCGGGTTCTGCACGTCCAGCTCGATCACGGGCGCGGGCTCGGGCAGCCGCTTGGCGATGCGCTCGATGAGCGACATCCTGCCGAAGCCGGTCAGCACCACCTGCGCACCCTGTTCCTGCGCCGTCCTCGCGGCGTGGAACGCGATCGACGCGTCCGTGATGACGCCGGTGATCAACAGGCGCTTACCTTCGAGCAGTCCGGACACGGAATTCTTCCCTTCGTGTGTACCGATGGTCGCGGCGGTGATGCCGGGTGAACGGGATGTGGACAGGGCGCCGGGCGACCGTGCCGCGGCGCGGCCCACGACACCGGCCGCAGGGCGCGGCGCGCAGGGCGGCGTCCGGAGACGGCGGGTGTCGCGTGCCGGGACAGTGTCCCCCGACGGTCGCGCGTGTCGCCCGGTGGGCCCGCGCGGCCCGCGGAGGCGCGATGCGGCTCGCGGCGGCTCAGTGCCCCATACCGAGGCCGCCGTCCACCGGCAGCACCGCCCCGTTGACGTAGCCCGCCTCGTCGGAGGCCAGGAACCGCACCATGTTGGCGATGTCCTCGGGCGCGCCGTACCGCCCCGCCGGGATCTGCGCCAGCGCGGCCTCCCGCTGCTGCTCGGTCAGCTCGTCGGTCATGTCGGTCTCGACGAAACCGGGCGCGACGACGTTGGCCGTGATGTTGCGGGAACCGAGCTCGCGGGTGATGGAGCGGGCCACACCGACCAGACCGGCCTTGCTCGCCGCGTAGTTCACCTGACCCGCGCCGCCGGAGAGCCCGACGACCGACGAGATGAACACGAGCCTGCCCCACTTCGCCCGCAGCATGCCACGGCTGGCGCGCTTGGCGACCCGGTAGGCACCGGTGAGGTTCGCGTCGACCACGCGGGTGAACGACTCCTCGTTCATCCGCATCAGCAGCGTGTCGTCGGTGATGCCGGCGTTGGACACCAGCACCTCCACGGCTCCCTGGTGCTCCTCGACCTCCTTGAACGCGGCGTCGATCTGCTCGGAGTCGGTGACGTCGGCCTGCACGCCGAACAGCCCCTCCGGCGCGCCCGATCCGCGGTGGGTCACCGCCACCCGATGCCCGGCCTCGGCCAGACCGCGCGCGATCGCCAGTCCGATGCCGCGGTTGCCTCCGGTGACCAGAACCGACCGTCCCACGAGAAACCTCTCCTCACGCCGCATGGCAATTGTCCGCCGTGAGGCTATCCGGCACGGGCCGCTCCGCTGCCCGGTACCCGGAGGTAACCCGGCCGTGCCCGGCATGGTCTTCACCACACGGCCCGCCGGCCCGCGGGTGCGACGGGCCGCCCGCGGCCGGCGCGGCGCGGTCGGCAGAATCGGTGCGTGGCCGTCGCCCGGCCGCCCGCCGTACGAACGAGGAGAAACCACCGACGTGTTCCGGGTCGTCTTCTACCACCCCGAGATCCCGCCCAACACCGGCAACGCGATCCGGCTGTCGGCCAACACCGGCTGCGAACTGCACCTCGTCGAGCCGCTCGGGTTCGGCTTCGAGGACAAGCAGCTGCGCCGCGCCGGGCTCGACTACCACGACCTGGCCGACGTCCATGTGCATCCGTCGCTGGAGGCGGCGTGGGAGACGCTGCTTCCCGCCAACGTCCACGCGTTCACCGCCAGGGGCGACCGGCTGTACACGGACGTCTCGTACGCGCCCGACGACGTGCTGCTGTTCGGCCCCGAGTCGACCGGTCTGCCCGACGAGGTCCTCACCGACCCGGCCGTCACCGAACGGGTCCAGCTGCCGATGCTGCCGACGTCGCGGTCGCTCAACCTCACCAACACCGCCTCGATCGCCGTGTACGAGGCCTGGCGGCAGCACGGCTTCCCGGGAGCGCGGCCCACCGGGGCGTGACGGGCGGCGCTCAGTCGGGCAGGCGCCGTCCGATGAGCAGCGAACTGGCCGCCGCACCGAACAGCACCAGCGTGCCCAGCACCACCCAGGGCCTGCTGGCGTCGGTGTCCTTGGTCTCGTATCCGATCTGCTCGCCGAGGCTCTCGTAGACCTGGTCGAGCTCCTCGGCGGTGGCCGCCTTGTAGAAGTCGCCGCCGGACAGCCGGGCGATCTCGCGCATCGACGCGTCGTCGACCTGGACCGGCACGTCCTTGCCCTCGATCTCGACGCTGCCGTGCGAGGTGCCGAACGAGATCGTGCTGACGGGGATGTCCTTCTCCTTGGCCTTCGTCGCCGCGGTGAACGCGCCGCGCGGGGCGTACTCGTCCTGCGGGACGGTCTGTTTGCCGTCGGTCATGAGGACGATGCGAGCGGGCGGCGGCCCCTGCGCACCGCCCACGACCGCCGAGAAGCTCTCCACCGACTGCAGCGCAGCGAAGATGCCCTCACCGGTCGCCGTGGACTGGGCCAGCTTCAGATTCCGGATCGCGCTGGTGACACCGTCACGTTCGGTGGTGGGCGCCACCAGGACGGTCGCCGTGCCCGCGAACGAGATCAGCCCCAGGTTCACGCCCGGGGTGAGTCCCTCGGCGAACTGCGACGCGGCGTCCTGCGCCGCTTTCAATCGGGTCGGCTCGACGTCGGTCGCCTCCATCGACAGCGACACGTCCATCACGAGCATGACCGTGGCCCGGTTCCGCGGAACCTTCTGCTCCGCCGTCGGACCCGCCAACGCGAACGTCAACAGCAACAGCGACACCATCAGCAGCGCCGACGGCACGTGCCGCGTCCACCGCCTGCCCGTCGGTGCGACCCGTTCCAGCAACGCGAGGTTCGAGAACCGCATCGTCCGCTTGCGCCGCGACCGGACCGCCAGCACGTAGCCGACCGCGACCGCGGCGACGACGACCAGCAGCAGGAACCACCAGGGCGACGCGAAGCCGGTCAGGTTCATGAGGCCGCCCCCGACCAACCGCGCTTGCGGGCGACCACGAACCGGACCGTATCGGCGATCCAGTCGGAGTCGGTGCGCAGCACGAGGTGCCCGGCGCCGGCCTGCCGCAGCGCGCGGGCCACCTCACCGCGGTGCTGCTGGGCCGCGGCGGCGAACTCCTTCCGCAGCTGCGCCGACGCGTGCACCTCGCGCTGCCTGCCGGTCTCCGGGTCGGCGAGCACGATGTCCCCGACCTCCGGCAGGTCGACGTCCCGCGGGTCGAGCACTTCGACACCGATCAGGTCGTGCCGCGCGGACAGCCCACGCAACGGCTGCTGCCACGCGGTGTCGCCGAGGAAATCGGACACGACGACGGCGAGCCCGCGCCGTCGCGGCGGGCGGCGCAGCTGGTCGACGAGTTCGGCCAGGTTCCCGCGCGTGCCCTCCTCGGCCCGGGGCATCTCCGCGATCGTGCGCACCAGGTTGCGTGCGTGTGCGCGTCCCCCGCGCGCGGGCACGCGCACGGTCTCGGCGCCGTTCGAGACGAGTGCGCCCACGCGGTTGCCGCCACCGAGGGTCAGGTGGGTGACCGCGGCGGCGGCGCACACGACGAGGTCGCGCTTCTCGCACGCGGCGGTACCGAAGTCGAGGCTCGCCGACACGTCCGCGACGATCCACGTCTCCAGTTCCCGGTCGGCGACCGTCTCGCGGATGTGCGGCGTGGTGGTTCGGGCGGTCACGGCCCAGTCCATGCGGCGCACGTCGTCACCGGGCTGGTACGGACGCGCCTCCCCCGGTTCGGAGCCCGGCCCGGGGACCAGGCCGAGGTGGTTGCCCTGCAGGAGGCCGTCGAGTCGACCGCGGACCTCGAGTTCCAGGGTGCGCAGGCCGGCCGCCATCCGGTCGCCCCGCAGCACGGGCGGAGCCCACGACGGCCTCCCCTCGCGGCTGCCTGCGGCGGCAGGCCCCACACCGAGCGGGCCTCCGGGGTCGTTCGTGCGCGCCATGTCGACGGACTACCTGCCCGGCGCGCCGGCGGCAACGGACGGCTGACCACCCTGCGGGCCCTGCGGCCGCGCGGTGACCTGCGGCAGCGGCACGGTCTGCAGGATGCGGCTCACGATGTGGTCGAGCGGCACGCCGTCGGCGAGCGCGTCGTAGGACAGCACCAGCCGGTGGCGCAGCACGTCGCCTGCGACGTCGACGATGTCCTGCGGCAGCACGTAGTCACGGCCGCGGACCAGCGCGAGAGCGCGGGCGGCGGAGATGATGCCGAGGCTGGCACGCGGCGAGGCGCCGTAGGACACCCAGCCCGCGACGTCGGACAGTCCGTGCTCGCTGGGAGTCCGCGTCGCCAGCACCAGGCGGACCACGTAGTCGACGAGCGCGTGGTGGACGAACACCTGCGAGGCCACGCCCTGCAGCCGGACGAGCTCGTCCGGGGTGAGGACCGTCTGCGGTTCGGGCGCGGCGACGCCCATCCGGTAGACGATCTCGCGCTCCTCCTCGGCCGTCGGGTACTCGACGATGATCTTGAAGAGGAACCGGTCGCGCTGCGCCTCCGGGAGCGGGTACACGCCCTCGTTCTCGATCGGGTTCTGCGTCGCCAGCACGAGGAACGGGTCCGGCATCGGGAAGGTCTCGCCGCCGAGGGAGACGTGCCGTTCGGCCATCACCTCGAGCATGGCCGACTGGACCTTCGCCGGGGCGCGGTTGATCTCGTCGGCGAGGACGAAGTTGGCGACCACCGGGCCCAGCTCGACGTCGAACTTCTCGCTGCCCTGGCGGTAGATGCGGGTGCCGAGGATGTCGGCGGGCACGAGGTCGGGGGTGAACTGCACGCGCGAGAACGAGCCGCCGACGACCTTCGCGAACGTCTCGACGGCCAGGGTCTTCGCGACGCCGGGCACGCCCTCGAGCAGCAGGTGGCCCTTGGCGAGCAGCCCCACGAGCATGCGCTCGACCAACCGGTCCTGGCCGACGATGACGCGTTTCACCTCGAACACGGTGCGTTCGAGCAGCTGGGCGTCGCGTGCCGGTGCGCCGGGTTCCGCCCCGTTCGCGTTGTCGGGGGTGCCGGGCTCGGTCACACCTAACCTCCTTGCGGTGATCTTCCCTCTCGCCGGGACCGTACCGCTCGCGGGCGCGCACCCGGCGGGTGAGGTGGAGGGTTCCATGGAACCCCACTCCCGGTATGACGCCTGTGAACCACGTCGCCCCTCACGGCAGGTCGTCGACGGTGTCGACGTCGGCGGCCTCGTCGCCGCGCGCGGGCACGTCGACGATCGTGAGCTCGCCGAGCACCCGGCGCACCGAGGCGCCCGCGGGGTCGGCGGGAAGGGCCTCGCGCAGCGACGTCGTCCGCCACGCTCCGAGCAGCCACTGCCTGCGGCCGTCCGCGTCGACGAGGACCGCGCCGTCCGGCGCCTCGGCGTGGCCACCGTCGTGCGGCCGGTCGAGCGCCTCCAGCAGGCGGCCGACGACGGCCGCCGTCACGCCGCGCAGGTCCCCGGCCAGCACCACCACCCGCGACCGGTGCACGAACGCCAGCCCGGCGGCGAGTGCCGCGACGGGGCCGGTCCCCGGCGGCTCTTCCCGGGTCCAGACCACACCGTCCACCCCCGGTCGCCGCGGCCCGACGACCACGACCGGATCGGCGTCGGACAACGCCGCCAGTGATCGCGCGAGCAGGGTGCGTCCGCCGACCTCGAGCATCGGCTTGTCCACGCCGCCGAGCCGTTCGGCGGCGCCACCGGCGACGACGACGCCCCCGTACGCGCGTCGCCCGGTCGCCGGCCCCGCGTCCTCCGGCCGGGGCTCGCTCCCTGCGATCACCCGATGAGGCGTGTGGCGTACGGGAGGATGTCGCCGTACCGCACGGGGACCACGCGGACGTGCCCACCGGAGTACGGCGCCTCGATCATCTGCCCGTTGCCGAGGTACAGCGCCACGTGGTGGATGCCGCCGTTGCCCCAGAACAGCATGTCGCCGCGCCGCATCTGCGACAGCGGCACCTTCCGTCCCGCGTCGTACTGGTACCCGCTGTAGTGCGGCAGCGCCTGCACCCCGGCGAAGGCGTAGATCATCAGTCCGGAACAGTCGAAGCCGATCTTGGCGTAGTCGCCGTGGGCGTCGGCGACACCGCCGTCCCGGATGCCGTAGGTCGGGCCGTGCGCGTTGCCGCCGCCCCAGGCGTACTGCACCCCGAGCTGGGACATCGCACGCTGGACCACCGTTTCGACGCTCGCACCCGCCGGAACCGACGCGGCCTGGCTCTGCGGGGACGGAGCCGAAGCGCCACCGCCGGACGCCGCGGCGGCCGCCTGCTGCGCCTGGGCCGCCTCTTCGGCCTCCTTCTCGGCGAGCCACGCCTCGTACCGTTCACGCTGCCCCTCGAGCCCGCCGACGCGGGAGCGTGCCTCCTGCAACTGCTGCTCGACGGCGCTCTTCTCGGCCCGGAGTTCCTCGGCACGGGACGCCTGACCGTTGCGGGCCTCGACGGCAGCTTGCTGCGCCTGCTCGGCCGCGGTCTTCGCCCGCGCCGCCGCTGCCCGCTTCTGCCGGGCGTTCTCCAGCGCCTGCCTGGCGGCGGCCTCCTTGTTCGACTTGCGCACCTGCGCACGCTTCATGCTGCCCAGCGCGTCCAGCTCGCTGCCGCCGACGGCGCCCAGCAGCTGCTCACGGGCGAGCAGGTCCTTCGGCGAGTCGGCACCCAGGTAGGCGCTCAGCGACCCGACCGTGGTGCCCTGCCGGTGACTCGCGGCAGCGAAGCGGTCCAGCGACTCCCGCGCGTTGCGGATGGCGCCCGACGCGCTCCGCACCTCGGCGCGCGCCGACTCCGCCTCGGCCTCGGCCGTGTCCGCCTCCGCCCGCGCCCGCTGCAGGTCCACCCTGGCCTTGTTGGCCTGCTCCAGCTTCCGCTCCACCTTGTTGCGCAGGGTGGTCAGTTTGGCCTCGGCGTCGGCGAGACGGCTCGTGAGTCGGCCGACCTCGCCGGCCTTCTCGGACGCCTCCGCGCGGCTCGCGTCGAGTTCCGCATCGCTCGGGTTCGGCGGCGGTGGCGGCACCGCGACGGCCGCGGGTGGAGCCGCCAGCAGCACCGCGAGCGCGAACACTCCGGCCGCCAGTCCCCTACCGGACCTCCGTCCCCCCGGCCGCGACGACGACGTCCGCGCCGTGCGGTCCACGCTCGTCCGCATCCGATCCCACCTCCTGCTACTCCGAGTAGGACTCTGCCACCCACGACCCGGCCTCACCATTCACCACATGCGGAACACGCGCATCGCGCGTCACATTTCCCCGGGTGGGGGACCCGCGTCCGGATTGTCGGGCAAATCGGGCAAGATGTGGCGCATGGTCAACTCCCGTCCCCCTGTGGTCGTGGCACGCGTTGTCGCGACCGCACTGACCGGGGCCGGTCTCGCGCTCGCCGTCGTCGGCACGTTCCTGCCCTGGTTCGTCTCCGGCGAGGTGACCCGCAGCAGCTACGAGGCCGTGGGACTGGTCGAGCACTTCGACCTCGCGGGCGCTGCCGGACCGGCCGTGGCCGTGTGGCCTGCGGTGCCACTGCTGGCCGCGGTCTGCGCCGCCGCGCTGGTCACCCGGTTCGTCCGCACCGCCGCCGTGGCGTGCCTGGTGTGGTCGCTCCTCGTGGGATTCACCGCGGTGTGCACCGTCGCCCAAGCGGGCGACTACGGGGCGGCCGGCGTCGACCGGACCGGTCCCGTGGTGACCGCCGTCGGCGCAGGCCTGGCAGTGGTGGCCGCGCTCGTCGCCGTGGTGCTCGCCGGCCGCGCGGCCCGGCACCCACGGCCGCCGACCGTCGCGGCTGCGGGCGGACCACCGGGGCACGGCTGACCACGACCGCGCACCCGGTCGCGGCGGGGTCACGGAACGACGAGGGTGCCGTCCCCGTCGGACCGGAGACTGTGCACGCACCCCCGCGTGCACAGGGATCGACACGGAACAGGTGGGTATCGTGACCACTCCGCAAGGCCCCGGCGAGCCCTGGGAGGGCCGGGCCGGCGAGCAGCCGGGACCGCAGTACGGGCAGGACCACGGATCGCCGTACGGCGGACAGCCACAGCAGGGCGGGTACCCGCCGTACGGCCAGTACCCCTACGGCCAGCCGCCGCAGGGGAATCCGCAGGAATATCCGCAGCAGGGATTCGGCCAGCCCGGGTATCCGCAGCAGCCCTACGGCCAGCCCGGCCCCTACCAGCAGGGCGGGTACCCGCCCTACGAGCAGCCCGGCCAGCCCGGCGGGGTCGGTTCCGCGCAGCCGTCGGGCAGCGGCCGCAAGCGCGGCCTGATCATCGGGCTCGTCGTCGCGCTGGTCGTCGCCGCGGGCGCCGTGGGCAGCTACTTCGCCTTCTTCCAGCAGAGCTCCGTGGCCGCGGGCTCCCCGTCCCCCACCGAGGCCGTGCGCAAACTCGCGACCTCGTTCGAGGGCGGTGATCTCGCAGGGGTGTTGGGCACCCTGGCGCCGTCGGAATCGCGACTGCTCACCGATACGGCCGACGAAACGGTCGCCGAGTACAAGCGCCTCGGCCTGTTCACCGAGGACGCCGACCCCGAGATGCTCGGCGGACTCAGCATGTCCACGGAGAAGCTGCGCTTCGACGAGCAGGGTGAGGAACGGATCAACGACCGCGTCGCGGTCACCGAGCTCACCAGCGGCACGATCACGTTCAAGGCCGACTCCTCCGAAGTGCAGTTCGCACCCGAGTTCAAGGACCAGCTGCTCGAGGACTGGCCCATCAAGGACGGCACGCACACGATCGACATCGCCGAGGATCTCGACGAGCCGCTCCGCATCGCGGCCGTCCAGGAGAACGGCGAGTGGTACCCGAGCCTCTTCTACACGCTCGCCGACAAGATCCTCCAGGACGAAGACCTCGAATGGCCGTCCCAGTCGATTCCTGCCCGCGGGGCGGGCTCACCCGACGAGGCGATCAAGGGTGTCGTCAACGCCGCGCTGGGCGGGGACCTGGAACGCGTCATCGAACTGCTGGCGCCGGACGAGATGGCGGTGCTGCACGACGCGGGCCCGCTGCTGCTCGAGGAGGCGGGCGACTTCGAGGGCGTGCCGGGAGCCGAGGTCACCGACCTGCAGACCGAGAACTCCGAGGTCCAGCGTGGCACGCGCGCCACGATCACCTCGGTGACGGTGTCCGCCCAGGGCAGCACCGTCACGGTCGCCAAGTCCGGCGACTGCTACGAGGTGCAGGCGCAGGGCCGGAGTCAGCGGCTGTGCGCCGATCAGTTCGCCCAGCTCGCCGCGGGTGAGAACGCCGCCGACATGCCACCCGCCGTCGCCGGGATGGTCTCCAACCTGGTCGGCGGGATCATGGAACAGGGAGTCGGCGTCGTGACCACCGAGATCGACGGCGAGCACTACGTCAGCCCGGTGCGCACGCTGAACGACCTGGGCATGACGGTCCTGCGCAGCCTCGAACCGGAGGACGTCGAGGCCATGTTCGGCGGGAACTGAACCGCCGACGGCACGACCGCGGGCCCGGCGCAGGGGAGGCCGCCGGGCCCGCGCTGCTGTTCCGGGGCTGCTGTTCCGGGTGCGCGTCAGCGCCGGGCGTGGACGCCCCACGCGCCCCAGTGCACGACCTCCTCGACCGGGGCCCGTTTCGGCCGGGCCCACCGGCCTCGCTCCGGGTAGCCCATCGGGACCAGCGCCATCGTGAGCGCGTCCTCCGGCAGTCCGAGGAGGGCGCGGAGCTCGTCCTCGTGTCCCGCGTAGAGGGTGGTCAGCGACGTGCCGACGCCGTGCACCCGCGCGGCGAGGCAGAGGTTCTGGACGGCGCCGTAGATCGACGCGCCCGTCCGGGGGTCCGTGGCCGTCGCCGCTCCCCGCAGCACCGGGAAGACCCACACCGGCGCTTCCTCGAGGTGGTGGGCCAGGTGCTCGGCGCCGCGGAAGCCCGCCGGACTCAGCCCCTCGGCCGTGCCCGCGAGGAACTCGTCGCGCCGGTGTCCGTAGGCGCGCTCCCAGTTCTCGCGGTACCAGGGCGTGATCCGCCGTTTGACCTCCGGGTCGGTGACCACGACCCAACCCCACCCCTGCCGGTTGCCCCCGGAGGGTCCGCGCACCGCGGCGTCGAGGATGTCCCACAGAACCTCGTCCGGAATCGGCTCCGGTGAGAGGTAGCGGCGGGACGGCGTCGAATGCAGGACGTCGAGCGCGCTCGGCGGCTCGTCGGTTCGCACCTCGTCGCCGGTTCGCGTGTCGCCGGTTCGCGTGTCGGCGGTCGCACCGTCGGTCATGGTCGGCTCCCCTCCGGGATGGTCGCGGCCCGGCGCGGGCCCGGTGCCCGCGCCGCAGTCCTGATCCAGCCCTATCATCGCCACGGCCACACCCGTCCCGCCCGGCGGAGGGGCAGCCCGCGGTCGTCGCCGGGCACACGGCCGTTCGGGACCGCGGCGGATATCACACACGTCCCACGACATCCGGGCGCACCCTTGGTTGAATACAAAAAAGGACAAGCGTACTGTTTACAGCGCAGGGATTGTCCGAGCCCACCTCTGCGGGCGCGACGGGGGTGCGCAAGACTCGGCCCTGGGTACCCGAACTAACCGCCGCATGGAGTGAGACGTGACTGCACCCGCCAGCAAGAACAGCTTCGGCGCTCGCGACACACTGAAGGTCGGTGACGCCTCGTACGAGGTGTTCCGCCTGAACAAGGTCGAGGGCTCGCAGCGGCTGCCGTACAGCCTGAAGATTCTTCTCGAGAACCTTCTGCGCACCGAGGACGGCGCCAACATCACCGCGGAGCACATCCGCGCCCTGGGCAACTGGGATCCGAAGGCCGACCCGTCCACCGAGATCCAGTTCACGCCCGCCCGCGTGGTGATGCAGGACTTCACCGGCGTGCCGTGCGTGGTCGACCTCGCCACGATGCGGGAGGCCGTCACCGCTCTCGGCGGCGATCCGGACCAGGTCAACCCGCTCGCGCCCGCCGAGATGGTCATCGACCACTCGGTGGTGATCGACATCTTCGGCCGCGCCGACGCGTTCGAGCGCAACGTCGAGATCGAGTACGAGCGCAACAGGGAGCGCTACCAGTTCCTGCGCTGGGGCCAGAACGCGTTCGAGGAGTTCAAGGTCGTCCCGCCGGGCACCGGCATCGTCCACCAGGTCAACATCGAGCACCTGGCGCGCACGATCATGGCCCGGAACGGCCAGGCCTACCCGGACACCTGCGTCGGTACCGACTCGCACACCACGATGGTCAACGGTCTCGGCGTGCTGGGCTGGGGTGTCGGCGGTATCGAGGCCGAGGCCGCGATGCTCGGCCAGCCGGTGTCGATGCTCATCCCGAAGGTCGTCGGCTTCAAGCTGACCGGCCAGATCCCGCCCGGCGCCACCGCGACCGACGTCGTGCTGACGATCACCGAGATGCTGCGCAAGCACGGTGTGGTCGGCAAGTTCGTCGAGTTCTACGGTGACGGCGTGGGCGCCGTGCCGCTGGCCAACCGCGCCACGATCGGCAACATGAGCCCCGAGTTCGGCTCCACCGCCGCGATCTTCCCGATCGACGAGGAGACGATCCGGTACCTCAAGCTCACGGGCCGCTCCGAGGAACAGCTCGCACTCGTCGAGGCCTACTCCAAGGAGCAGGGCCTGTGGCACGACCCGGCCCACGAGCCGGAGTACTCCGAGTACCTGGAGCTGGACCTGTCGACGGTCGTGCCGTCCATCGCCGGTCCGAAGCGCCCGCAGGACCGCATCGAGCTGACCGACGCCAAGACGTCGTTCCGCAAGTCGGTGCGCGACTACGTCCAGGACGACCAGGCCACGCCGCACACGAAGATCGACGAGAAGGTCGAGGAGTCCTTCCCGGCCAGCGACGCGCCCGCGCTGTCGTTCGCCGACGAGGACTCCGTCGCGGTGCAGTCGGCCGCCAACGGCGCGGACGGCCGCCCGTCGAAGCCGGTGACCGTCACGTCGGCCGAGCGCGGCGAGTTCGTGCTCGACCACGGCGCCGTGGTGATCGCCTCGATCACCTCGTGCACGAACACCTCCAACCCGTCGGTCATGCTCGGCGCGGCGCTGCTCGCCCGCAACGCCGTCGAGAAGGGCCTGTCGTCGAAGCCGTGGGTCAAGACGTCGATGGCCCCGGGCTCGCAGGTCGTCACCGACTACTACGAGAAGGCCGGCCTGTGGCCGTACCTGGAGAAGCTGGGCTACCACCTGGTCGGCTACGGCTGCACGACCTGCATCGGCAACTCCGGTCCGCTGCCGGAGGAGATCTCGCAGGCCATCCAGGACAACGACCTCACCGCCGTGTCGGTGCTGTCCGGTAACCGCAACTTCGAGGGCCGGATCAACCCCGACGTCAAGATGAACTACCTGGCCTCGCCGCCGCTGGTCATCGCCTACGCGCTCGCGGGCACGATGGACTTCGACTTCGAGAACCAGCCGCTCGGCCAGGACACCGACGGCAACGACGTCTACCTGCGCGACATCTGGCCGTCGCCGCAGGAGATCCAGTCCACGATCGACTCGGCGATCACGCAGGAGATGTTCACCAAGGACTACTCCGACGTGTTCGACGGCGGCGAGCGCTGGAAGTCGCTGCCCACGCCCGAGGGCAAGACGTTCGAGTGGGACCCGCAGTCCACCTACGTCCGCAAGCCCCCGTACTTCGACGGCATGGGCGCCGAGCCGGAGCCGGTCACCGACATCTCCGGTGCCCGGGTGCTGGCGCTGCTGGGCGACTCGGTCACCACCGACCACATCTCCCCCGCCGGTGCCATCAAGGAGGACTCGCCCGCGGGCCGGTACCTGAAGGAGAACGGCCTCGAGCGCAAGGACTTCAACTCGTACGGCTCGCGCCGCGGCAACCACGAGGTGATGATCCGCGGCACGTTCGCCAACATCCGGCTGCGCAACCTGCTGCTCGACGACGTCCAGGGCGGCTACACCCGCGACTT
Source organism: Prauserella aidingensis (assembly GCF_024171865.1). Lineage (GTDB taxonomy): Bacteria > Actinomycetota > Actinomycetes > Mycobacteriales > Pseudonocardiaceae > Prauserella > Prauserella aidingensis. Next base: position 376,111 of record NZ_JAMTCN010000001.1, read on the forward strand.
CACGCAGGAGGGCGGTCCGCAGGCGTTCATCTACGACGCGGCTCAGAACTACGCCGCGGAGGGCACGCCGCTGGTCGTGCTGGGCGGCAAGGAGTACGGCTCCGGGTCGTCGCGTGACTGGGCGGCCAAGGGCACGCGCCTGCTGGGCGTGCGCGCGGTGATCGCCGAGTCGTTCGAGCGGATCCACCGGTCGAACCTGATCGGCATGGGTGTCGTGCCGCTGCAGTTCCCGCAGGGCTCCACGGCGTCCTCGCTGGGCCTCGACGGCACGGAGACCTACGACATCGCCGGCATCACCGAGCTCAACAACGGTGTCACGCCGTCGACGGTCAAGGTCACGGCCACCAAGACCGACGGCCAGAAGGTCGAGTTCGACGCCGACGTCCGCATCGACACCCCCGGTGAGGCGGACTACTACCGCAACGGCGGCATCCTGCAGTACGTGCTGCGGAACCTGACCACGTCCTGAGTCACCGGCCACGCGACACGATCCGGTCGCTGACCCCCTCCAAGCGCCCCGCCAGGCCTCGGCCCGGCGGGGCGCTTGCTCGTTCATGGCTCCGGCTTCGAACCACAGAGGTAAAACGCTCGTGGTACATTGGTGGCGTGACGACGACCCGGGAACGCATCATCACCAGCACCGAACCCGTCTTCGACGCGCACGGTTTCGCCGGCATCGGCGTCGACCGGCTGACCGAGGCGGCCGGAGTCTCCTCCCGCACCTTGTACAAGCACATGGGCAGCAAGACCGGTCTCATCGCCGCGGTCCTGGACGCTCGCCGGGACCGGTTCAGCCGCGTTTTCGCCGTCTCGACAGTCGATGAACTCTTCGACGCGCTGGCGAGCTGGGTCCGTTCCGAGGGTGCGCGCGGGTGTCTGTTCCTGCGTGCGCTCGGCGAGGACGGACACGGCGTCGCGGAGGTGGAGCACGCGGTCGCGGAGTACCGGGAGCTGCTGCACCGGGTGATGGCCTCGATCGTCGAGCGGGAAACCGGCGGTGCGGACGAACTGCTCGCCGAACAGTTGCTCGTGGTCTTCGAAGGTGCGACCTCGGCGGCCTCCTACCGCGGACAGCGGGCTGTGGACGCCGCTCGCGCCGCCGCGAGATCCCTCGTCGTCGCACGCACCTGAATCGGCCTCGACCTGTCGAACGGAGCCCGTCCCCATGCAGCTGCTGACCGTCTTTTCCCACCCCTTCACCGACCGTTACCCGGCCGCGGTGATGGACGCGTTCCACGAGCCCTTCCGGCAGGCGGGGCACACGATCGACGTGCTCGACCTGCACCGCGAAGGGTTCGATCCGCGGTTCACCGAAGCCGATCACGCACACTTCTGGGGCGGCCCGGTTCCGGACGGGATCGCCGAGATGCACCGCCGGGTCGAGGCCGCGGACAGGCTCGCCTTCGTCTACCCCGTCTACTGGTGGGGGATGCCCGCGATGATGAAGGGGTGGATCGAGCGCGTCTTCACCGGTGGCTGGGCGTACCAGTACGGCGCCGGTGTCGACGACCGCGGCAAGCAGCCTCTCCACGCACTGCTGCCGAGCATCCCCACCGTGCTCATCGGCGTGGGCGGGTCGAAGCAGCGAACGTACGACAAGTACGGCTACGACGAGGCGATGCGCACCCAGATCGATGTCGGCATCTTCGCCTACTGCGGTATCGACGACGTCGAGAGCCACCTCATCCACGACGTCGAAGGCGAGCACAACGCACCCCGGCGCGAGGCCGGGATCGCGCAGGCCGGCCGTATCGCGGAGGCCTTCATCGCGCCCGACCGCGTGGCGCGGACGGCGAAGGCCGACCACCTGGCCGCTCGGCAGGGGATGCTGTCCCGGTGATAATCGCCTCGCGCCCGCGCCCCGGTGATGGTTCCGTGTCGGGGTGATTCCCTCCGACGTCTTCCGCGACCTGCCAGTGCTGACCGATGACCGCGTCCGGCTCGTGCCGCTCGGCGAGGAGCATTTCGACGGGGTGCGCCGGATGCTCGACGACCCGGAGGTCCGCAGGTTGACCGGGACGCACCACACGTTCACCGACGAGGAGGTGCGACGTCTCCTCGCCACCCGCTCCGACCACCACGACCGGGCGGACTGGGCCATCACCGACGCCGCCACGGGAGCGTTCCTGGGCGAGGCGGTGCTGCACGAGCTGGACCCGCCCAACGCCGCGGCGGGGTACCGCATCGCGCTGCTCGGGCCCGAGGCCTTCAGCCGCGGCTACGGCACGGCGTCGACCCGGCTGGTGCGCGACTACGCCTTCGACGTGGCCGGACTGCACCGGGTGGGACTCGAGGTGTTCGACTTCAACGTGCGTGCCCAGCGGGTCTACGAGAAGTGCGGGTTCGTCCGTGAAGGGATCCACCGCCAGGCGATCTGGTGGAACGGCATCTGGCACGACATGATCACGATGGGCATCGTCGCGAGCGATCCGCGTCCGGGGTGAGCACGAAGATCGGGAAGTCGCGGCCCGCCTCGTCGCGCTCCATGGCGTAACCGGGCCAGAAGCCGAGCAGCCGCCGCCACGTGGCCTCGCGGTCCAGACCGGTGAGTTCACGGGCGCGCACCGGGATGTCACGGCCACGCACGCGCACCTGCGCGTCCGGCCGGGCGCGCAGGTTGAGCACCCACGCCGGGTCGTGGGGGCGGCCCCAGTTCGATCCGGTGACGACGAAGACCTCGTCGTCACCCACCGTCTCTCCGGTGGCGCCTCCGCGGCAGCGTGCCCGGCCCACGCGGTGCGGGGTGCCGCGGTCGGGCATGTAGAGCAGGTTGCTCTCCCTCGGCCGGCCGGTCCGCCGTCCCGTCGTGATCAGCCGCAGCGACGGCAGACCGGCGATGCCGACCAGGCTCACCCGGCCCCGGGAGGCGCGATGCAGCCGGGTGTCGGCCCACACGACAGCCTCGGCGAGCTTCATCAACGACCGCCGCCGGCCGAGCAACCGCGCGACGGCGGGCAACGGGTTCCGCATACCGGACATTCGACCATTCCCGGCAGCGGCACCGCACACCGGTTTTCCCGGGGCGGCCGCCGAAGGCGGAACACGTGGCCCGGTCGGTGACAGCGGCGTCAGGGGCTCACGGCGAGTTCGCCGCGCAGTAGGCGCCCCGCCTCGGGGATGGCGGGCGGGTGCCCCAGTGCGGTGAGTGTCTCGAACGCCGTCGCCGTGGCCGCCGTGACAACCGGAAGGCCGAGTTCCTGCTCCACGGCCTCGACCGCGTCCAGGGACGGCATCTGCACGCACGCCGACAGGACGACGGCCTCGGCCCCGTCCCGGTGCAGGCCTCGGGCTATCCCCGGCAGGTTTGCCTGGTCCAGCCTTCCGACCTCGAGGTTGTCCGGCACCTCGAGCGACACCGCGTCGAGCACTCGGACTCCCTCACCGTCGATGTAGGACCGCACCGTCTCCGTCAGCGGCGCCAGGTACGGCGTGACGATGGCGACCTGCCGCGCGCCGATCGCCCGCAACGTACGCACGAGCGCACCGGCGCTGCTCACGACCTCCGCGGGGTGACCGTTGTCGGCGGCCGCCCCACCGATCACCTTCTCCGACTCGACATGCGCGCCCGCCCCCTGTGCCATCACGGCGACGAGGCACGCGTAGGCGATCGCGTCGACGTCGGCGTCCGACACCGCGGTCGCACAGTCGGCGGCCTTGTCCACCATGGCCAGCAGTTCGTCGCGGTTGACATTGCGCATCCGCGCTCGCGCGGAGTGGAACGTGTACCGGTGGCCGGTGGCCTCGGTCTGCCGCCGGAACAACTCCGGCAGTTCGGTCTCCATCGTGGTGTTGGAGCTCGGGACGATCAGGCCGATACGGGACCGGCCCGTGGACTGCTGCTCGGGAGACTGGGACTCGGCGGACACTGCGTTCATCGGAATTCGACTCCTTGGTCGGAGGGGCCCGTACCGGCGGGGTCGGGCGCTGCTGGTTCGGGAGAGGCGGGTTCGGACACTGCGGCGAGCGCCCGCCAGACGGTTTCGGGCGTGATCGGGAGGCTGTCGAGATCGACGCCGTACTCGGCCAGCGCATCGCACACGGCGTTGGCGACGGCGGCACCCGGCGGGATCGTGCCGACCTCGCCCACACCGCGAATGCCGAACGGAGTGACCGGCGACGGCACCTCGGTGTGCAGCAGTTCCATCGACGGCAGGTCGGCCGCCGTGGGCACGAAGTAGTCCATCATCGACCCGTTGATCAGCTGCCCGGTCTCGGGGTCGTAGCGGAGTTCCTCGCTCAGCGCGGCGCCGAATCCCTGAGCCAGCGCGCCGCGCACCTGACCGTCGACGATCTTCGGGTTCACCACGGTGCCCGCGTCGTGGACCATCACGAACCGTTCGACGTCGAACTCCCCCGTCTCGGGATCGACCGACACCGCGGCGGCGGCCGTCCCGAACGAGTACGCGGCGTCGGCGGGTTCGAAGTGCGCGGTCGCCTCCAGGCCCGGGTCCTCCTCCGGCGGGATGCCCTGGCCGGTGATCGCCACGGTGTACAGGTCCGCCAACGTCGCGGCCACGTCGCCGTCGCGGCGATGCCGGACGACCGAGCCGGCGATCTCAAGGTCCTCCTCGGCGACCTCCAGCCGCCACGCCGCCAGCCGCAGGGTCTTGGCGGCCAGCGCGTGCGCGGCCTCGCGCAGCGCTCCCGCCGCGGCGATCATCGTGCGGGAGGCGAACGACCCCGTGTTCAGCGGCGAGGCCGCCGTGTCACCGGCGTGGACCCGCACCAGGTCGTAGTCGGTGCCGAACACCTCCGCCACGACCTGCGCGAACGCCGTCTCGCTGCTCTGTCCGATGCTGGAGACACCCGTGTACACGTCGATCCCGCCGGAACGGTTGGCGCGCAACGTCACGCTCTCGTGCGCGCCGAACTGTGAACCGCGTTTGGCGAGGAACCGCGCGCTCGCGTAGCCGGTGCGCTCGACGAACGAGGAGAAGCCGATACCGACGAGACGGCCGTCCTCGCGCGGCGTGCGCGAGTGGCCGCGGTGTTCGGCCCAGCCGATCCGCTCGGCCGCCATGCGCAAGCAATGTTCGTAGTCACCGCTGTCGTACACCGCACCGGACGGGTTTCGCCACGGCAATTCCCGCGGAGTGAGCATGTTCCGTGCGCGCAGCTCGACGGGGTCGAGGTCGAGGCGCCGCGCGAGCCGGTCCATGAGCCGTTCGTAGGCGAAGTTCACCTCGGGCTGGCCGTAACCGCGGTAGGCCCCGATCGGGGTCTTGTTGGTCAGCGTGACGCGGCGTTCGGTGTAGCCGTCCTCGACCCGGTAGGGACCGTTGAACACCACACTGGACAGTTGTGCCGATCCGAACGGTGAGTTCCAGCCGCCGATGTCGGTGGCGTAGACGTCGGTCATCGCCAGGATCGTGCCGTCAGCGGCAGCGGCGATGCGGTAGTCGTGCACCGACTCCCGTGCATGGGTGCTGGCTCGGAAGTGCTCGGCGCGGTCCTCGCTCCACTTCACGGGGCGGCGCAGGGCCATCGCGTGCAGGCAGGCGAGCACGTCCTCGGGAAACACGCCCAGTTTGAGCCCGAAACCGCCCCCGACGTCCGAGGCCACCGTGCGGATGTCGCTCTCGGACAGTCGGAGCGATTCGGCGAGCTGCTTACGCACCAGGTGCGGCACCTGGGTCGAGCAGTGCACGACCAGTTCGCGCGCGCCCGGCCGCCACTGCGCGACGACACCGCGGGTCTCCATCGGCAACGCGGTGACCCTGCCGATGCGGAACCGCCCCTCCTCCACGACGTCCGCCTCGGCCAGCCGTGCGTCCGGGTCTCCGCTGCCGCTGGAGTTGGCGGCGAGGAGGTTCGACTCCAGCACGGACGGATGCAGCACGGGAGCGTCCGGTTCGAGTGCCGCGAGCACGTCGGTGACGTGCGGCAGCGGTTCGTAGGTGATCTCGAGTGCCTCGACCGCATCCTCGGCGACGTGCCTGCTCGTGGCGACGACGCTGGCCACCGGCTGGCCCTCGTGCGTGGCCACGTCCTGCGCCAGCGCGTAGTACGGCAGCGTCGGCGCACCCGGTACGGGGCGCAGCACCGTGATCGGGTCGCTGAGCCTGCGCAGCGTGGCCGGGTCGAGTACGTGCTCGACACCGTCCATCCGATCGGCGGCGCTCGTGTCGACGGACGTGATCCTGGCGTGGGGGTACGGACAGCGTGCGACCGCCATGTACAGGACTCGCGCCGGCTCGACGTCGTCGGTGAACCGGCCGTCACCCCGGACCAGCCGCTCGTCCTCCTTGCGCGAGAGCGACGCGCCGAGGCTGCCACCCGCCACGGCGGTCTGTTCTCGCGAGTCCTCCAGTGCCGTCATACCGACCTCACCTCTCCGCCGGATCCGGCTTGTTGCGGGTGTTCGGCGAACCAGCGTTCGATCGCCGACACGACGTTCTCGTAGCCGGTGCAGCGGCACAGCACACCCGCGATCTCCTCGCGGATCTCGCCCCGTGACGGGCAACCACCCTGGTATCCGAGTGCCGTCGCGGTCATCAGGAAGCCCGGGGAGCAGAAGCCGCACTGCAGTCCGTGCTCGTCGGACAGCGCCTGTTGCACCGGAGCGAGCTCGTCGCCCGCCAGTGACTCGACGGTCTGCACGCTCCGGCCGTCGAGCTGGCACGCGAGCATGAGGCAGCTCTTCACGGCCTCACCGTCGACGACCACCGTGCACATGCCGCAGGATCCCTGCTCACAGCCGAGATGCGTGCCGGTGAGCCCGAGGTGCTGCCGGAGAAAGTCCGCCACGTGCAGCCGGGGTGGCACCTGCGTGCGCACCGCATCACCGTTGACCGTCGTGTCCAGTTCCACGAGTGCCGCGGGCGCGTGCTCGCCGTCCGTCCCGCCGTGGCTCGTCGCCGTTTCCGTCATCGCTTGTCCGCGGGCCGCATCTCCGACACCGTGAGCTCACCGGCGTCGACGATCAGCTCGTCGTCGAGGTAGAGGCTGTTGCCGCGCATAGGAATGTCGAAGTGGCACGGCGTGTCGTTGGGACCGCCGAGCTCGTTGTTCGGGCCGATGGAGAACATCACGTTGCCGTAGAAACTGCGCAGTTCCATGCCCATGCCGCCGGGGAACTGGGTCAGCCCGTGCCAGTGGGCGCGTTCGTCGAGGCCCCAGCCGACGTGGCTCATCCCGTAACCGCGCGGGTCGTCGAACGACTTGATGTAGGACGCGAGCAGTTCGGCATCCAACCCCGACGAACCGGCGCCGCCGCGGATGTCCTGGATGAAGCCCTGCTCGATGGTGATCTCCACGGGCGTCTGCACGTAGGTGTTGAACGGCAGCAGCACGTCCCCCGGGGCGAGCACGATCTTGCCGTCGACGCCGTCGTCGGCACCGCCGGTGAACACGAATGCGGCGGGCCAGTGGTCCCAGCGGCCCGGGGTGTCGGTGTAGCCGTACTCCGACATCGTCGGGTACACGCCGAGCCGGTAGGTCACATCGGTGCCGTGCGGGCTGGTGATGCGCATGGTCTGTGCCTTGGCCAGCAGCTCCGCGCCGGTCTCGACCCGCTCGCGCAGCTCCTTGGTCGGCATCAGCCGTGCCAGCAGTTCGGGCGGTTCGACCGCCGTCAGGATGCGCGTACCGGCGTCCTGGATTTCGAACTGTTCCTTCGAGAACAGGAGGAACGTGCAGTCCACGACCATGTCGACGGCCTTCAGCGCTTCGACGGCGTGCCGGTTGCCCGCCAGTCCGGAGTCGCCCACCGCCCACGCGCCGGAGGCGTTGACGGGCGCCGGCATCCGCAGATGGAACGCCTGGGCGCCGAGTTGGCGAGCCGCCCACAGGAACGCGTCGGCGTACTCGCCGCGTTCGGACCCGCGGGTCAGCACGGCGACCGTCTCCCCCTCGTGCACACCGGAGAAGGTCAGCTGTCGCAGGCAGATGTCGTTGAACAGGTTCTGGTCCATGATGGTTCTCTCCTACTCCGGACGGGTCGCCGTCACGTGGGGCCGGACGGCATCGAGAAAGCCGGTGGGGTTGTCCCAGGGCACCATGTGGCCCGCCCCGGGAACGGTCAGCAGTGGGATCTCGGGACGCGTGCGGGTCAGTTCCTCCGCTGCGCGGGGTGGGACGACGGGGCTGTCGCCGCCCCGGACGAGCGCCACCGGCGCGGTGACCTTCGCCCAGTACTCGAAGAAGTCCTCGCGTTCGAACCCCGCGTGGGTCTCGACGACGGCGGTCTCGTCGCACGTGGCCAGCACCTCGGCACGCAGGCGCAGTTCGCGTTCGGGCCAGGCCGGGTAGAACCTCCGCACCTCGTCGGCGGTCGTGCCGCGCTGCGCCTCGCGCAGCTGTTCGAGAAACGCCTTGCGGGAGGTCGGATACGGGTCCCGACCGGGACCGGATGTCGGCGGGTCCACCAGGACGAGCGGCCCGTGGCCGCCGGGCGCGTGCAGCACCGCGTAGGCGGCCGCGATCCGCGCGCCCATCGAGTGTCCGATCACGGCCGGTGACGCCAGGTCCAGTGCCTCGACCAGGCCCGCGACGTCGGCGGCGTAGTCGGTGAGCCGGTAGCCGCCCGAAGGGCCGCGGTCACTGTCTCCCCTGCCGCGAACGTCCGGCACCGTCACCCGGAAACCCCACTCGGCCAACCGCACCGCGACGAAATCCGCGGTGACGGCCGGACTGGTGATGCCGGGCAGCAACAGCAGGTCCGGATCTCCGGTGTCGCCGTAGCGCAGCACGTGGTGGCGCAGCCCGTTGGCGTCGGCGAAGGCGCTCTCCCCCGCGATGTCGATCGTGCTCATCGTGGTCACTCCTCCTCCGGCAACCGGGCGGACGCCCAGTCCAGCCATTCCGCGACATGGCCCTGCGCGGCGGGCACGCGCACCCGCTCGGCCATGTACTGCAACTTGGCGGCCGCTTTCTCCCGGGAGCACGCGCCGCTCGTGACCCAGCCGGCCGTCAGGTCGGCGAGGGTTTCCAGGAAGGACAGTGAGTCGGCGGCCTGCAGTTCGTCGCCGCCGCTCAGGCCGCCGACCTCGTGCAGGCCGACGAGCCTGCGCACCTCCGCCACGTCCACCTCGGCAGCCACGGGCCCGACGCCACCGAGCCACACGGTGACCGCATCCGCGGACCGCAGGCTGTGCGCGAACAGGTAGAACGGGTCGTCCCAGTCCGTGTTCGCATGGTCCAGAACCGGCCCGCCGGGGAACATCCGCTCGATGTCGTGGGTGAGCGCGGCGAGGCGTGCCTCGGCCGTGGCGTCCGGGACGAGGTGCACGAGCCAGTCGCGCGCCCGGCGCAGGTGCAGTTCCTGGCCGTACGGTGCGATCCACCCGGTCGCCAGTCGTTCGACCTCGGTGCCCGGCGCGAGGGCGGGCGGCGCCCACGGGGTCACGGAGGTCATGACCGCCCCCGCCCCATGCTGTGCCCGAGTGCGACGAGTCCGACGGCCAGGGACGCGGCGCTCAGCGCGGCCGCGACCTTCGCCCACCGCTCGGCGGCGGCCGATTCGGGGGCATGTCCGGGTTCGGCGATCTGTCGGACGGAACGGTCGCGGTCGCCTGTCGCCACCTCCCGTGCGCCGCCCGGCGTGTCCGCGGCCAGGGCCGGTGACGGCCGCTGCGGCGTCTCACCGCCGAGGGCGGCCTCGAGGTTGCGCGCGAACTCCGCGGTGACCTTGCCCGCCTGTTTCGCGACGACCTTCTGCCCGACACTGCCGAGCGCGCCCGCCAGTGCCACGTCGCCGTCGACGACCACGGTCGTACCGTCGCCGCCGGGCTCCAGTTCGACGGCGACCGAAGCCCGCACGTTGCCCATCGCGCCGCGCACCGTCTTGCCGGTCGCCGTGAACGCGACCCGTTTCTCCGGCACCCGCTCCACGATCGTCAGGTCGGCCGCGAACGTCGCCGACATCGGGCCGACGCTCTGCGTCACCCGCACCCGCAGCTCGTCCGGACCGGACATGCTCAGGTCCTCGACACCCGGCATGCACTTCGCGACCAGTTCCGGCTGGTCCACGAAGTTCCACACCTCGGCCACAGGGCGTCCGAGGCGGAACTCTTCCCGCAGTTTCATGGTGTCCCCTCCCCCCACGCCTGCCGGGCGTGGGACTCGCGCAGTTCGGTGAGCACTCTGCGCACGTACACGGGCAGCAGATGGCGGCGGTACTCCGCACTCGCGCGGATGTCCGACGGCGGATCGGCGACCTCGAGCGCGGCGTCGGACGCAGCCGCCACGTCGGCGTCACGAAGTTCCGTACCCTCGAGCCGGTCGGCGGACGCGGTGGCGAGCACGGGGGTGTCGGCCACGCCGCCCAGCGCGATCCGAACGTCCCGCCACCGGCCACCGTCGTCGCGGCTGCCCGCGGCAGCCACGCTGACGACGGCGAAATCGTTGTGTTTGCGGCACAGTTCCCGGAAGGCGACCGCCTCGGCCGGTGGTGGGAACTCGACCGCGACGACCAGTTCCCGGGGATCGACCGCGGTGGCGTACGAGCCCTCGTACAGCTCGTCGACCGGGATCCGGCGGACACCCTCCGGACCGGCGGCTACCACCACCGCGTCGAGGGTGAGGCACGCCAGCGGCAGCTCACCGGTCGGATCGGCGTGCACCAGAGCCCCGCCGACCGTGCCGCGGTTGCGCACCTGCCGGTCTCCGATGTGCCGCACGATCCGCGGCAGCAGCGGCAGTCGCCGTGCCAGCAGGGAGGAACGCTCCACGGTGGAGTACCGGACGAGTGATCCGATGGTCACGCGGTCGCCGTCGGCGACGATGTCGTCGAGTTCGTCGATCTCGTTGATGTCGACGATCGCGTCCGGCCGCCACAGCCGCATGTTCAGCATCGGCACCAGGCTCTGTCCTCCGGCCAGTACCCGCGCGGTTCCCGGGTAGTCGCCGAGTGTGGCTACGGCGTCGGCCACCGACCGAGGCCGGTGGTACTCGAACGGGGCCGGTTTCATGCGCCGCCGCTCCCCCGCACGACCCGCTGCCCGGCGAACCGCGCGAGCACCCGGTCGACCGGCGACTTGCGGTCGCCGACCAGTTGCTCGGTCCCGCGCCTGCTCCACACCGTCTCCGGGCGCACCTGCAGCACGCGCACCTCACCGTGCTCGCCGACAGCCCACTCGATGTCCTGTGGCGCGCCGCGGTGCCGTTCGATCCGCTTCGCCAGCTCGGCGAGCGCGTGGAGCTGCTCGTCGGTCACGCACGGCTGCGAGCGCAGTTCGTCAGCCACCTCGACCAGCGCCACTTCGCCGCATCCGGGATCGAAGGCGAACTTGGATTCCTGCTCGACGATGTCCCGGTCGAGCACTTCGAAGGTGACCTTGTCGACGCGGTACCGGCTCGGGGTGATCCCGCCGCTGACGACGCCCTCACCGAGTCCCCAGCATCCTTCGACGACGACCTTCGAGCGATCGCCGCTGACCGGGTCGAGGGTGAACATCACCCCGGCCGACCGTGCGGCCACCATCTGCTGGACACCGACGCAGATGCCCAGATCGGAGGGCGGAGGCTTCTCGTCCTCGGTACGGTATGTCAGCACCGCCTCACCGAACATGCCCGCCCAGCAGCGCCGCACATGCCGGAGCAGCTCCTCGACGCCGCGGATCCACAGGAACGTGTCGTACTGGCCCGCGAAGCTCGCGCCCGCGAGGTCCTCGGACTCACCGCTCGAGCGTACGGCGACAGGTACATCGACCTGTCCTGAACGCGTGCCGAGCTCGGCGTACGCCTCGCACACCGCGGTCTCCAGTTCCGGCGGCAGCGGCGCGGACTCGATCTCAGCGGTCAGTCCGGCGCTGATCTCCCGGATCTCCGACAGCTCGGCGTTCGCTGCCTGGCTGCGTGCCTCCTCGGCGCGCCGTGTCAGTCCCGCCGCGTCGAGGAACCGTCGGTAGGCGCCGGTGGTGATCCCGAATCCGGGCGGCACCTCGAAGCGGGCCGCGTGCATGTCCGCGAGGCTGCCGAACTTGCCGCCCAGCAGCCGGTTCCCCGGTGCCTCGGGGTCGTCGATCCACAGTACGTGCGGGGTGGTGGTCATGCGGATGCCTCCTCGATGACACGGACGACGCCGGTGCCGCCGTCCACTTCGATGAGCTGACCGGTCTCGATGGACGTCGTCGCGAAGCCCGTGCCGACCACCGAGGGCAGGCCATACTCGCGGCAGATGATCGCGGTGTGCGCCATGATGCCGCCGACGTCGGAGACGGCGGCCGACAAGCGGGAGAACACCGGGGCCCAGCTCGGCGCGGTGATGCGGCAGACGAGGATGTCCCCGTCCTCCACCAGGTGCAGGTCCTCGGGGTCGAGGATCACGCGTGCCTTTCCGACGGCTGAACCCGCCGAGGCGGCGACGCCACGCAGCTGCCCGTCGTCGGCCCCGTCCTCGCCACCGGTGCCCAGCCATTCGTCGATCGACTGCTGCGTGATGCCCCAGAGCATCACCGTCAGCGGTTCGGTGATGAACTCCGGCGGCACCCCGAGCGCCGGCTGCGGCGGGTGGGCCTTCAGCACGTCCCGAATGCGGCGGCGGCGCTCGACCTCCGGCCGCCAGTACGTCACGCCCCTGGCCTCGGCATCGGTCGCCCACCCGATGATCAGGTCGTAGAGCGCGGAATAGATCTCGTTGCGGTGCAGGTAGAAGATGTCCTCGCGGTCGTCGAGGAAGTCGTGTGCGACGAACACGTCGCCGAGCTCCCGTACCTTCGAGAAGAACAGCGTGTGGTGCCAGTGTTCGACGTAGAAGTTGTGGTTCTCGACGAACGGGAACACCTTCCGTGCCAGCTCGATCAGGCCGTCGAACTCCTCGCGGTCGGCCTCGGTCGGCAGGTAGCCGCGGTACTCCTCGGTGATGCGGCTGCGTTCGGCGAGGATCGACTCGAGCGGGCGGTCGATCTCCTCACCATCGAGCAGGTTCTTGATGTAGCCCCGCATCGCGGTGAACGGCAGGCGTAGATCGTCGATCCACGCCCGGTCGCTGTGCGTGTAGCCCGCGCCGGTCGAGAACCAGAACCACGGGTCCTGCGCCTCCTCGAACGCCTCGATCCACCGTGGACCGTTGGGGTGGGCCCGTACCGCCGCGATCGCGGCGTCCGGATCCTCCGTACCCAGCAGCTGGTCCGTCACACCGAGCTCGACGGCCAATCGCGCCAGCTTGCGCAGCTCGTCGTCCGGACGGAACAGCAGGATGTCGATGCCCGACACCATCTTCGCCAGCGTCTGATCGGTGATCCCGGGGAATGCGGCCTGGCAGAATTCCTGGAACGTGAGATAGGCGCCGTAACCGAGGTTGAGCATCTCGAAGTGGTAGGAGCCCATCTCGAACAGGTTGTGGATGAGTTCGCCGTACTTCGTGAGGAGCTCGTAGCTCGAGTACGTCCCGCGGTGGGATAGCACGCTCTCGAGGGGCTCCCGGTCCGGCAGTGGCCGGAACTCGATCGCCTTGAGCCGCTTGATGCAGTCGGTGGCCTTTGCCTCCCACTCCTCGTAGATCTCGTCCCAGTTCTCGTAGTAGTGGCCGGCACGTTCCGAGAACTCCTCGGCCCGGCGGGCGATCTCGTCCGGGTCGGTGACCGCACTCGGGCTGATGTAGAGGTACCCGTTGATGATCCGGTGCTCGATGCCGCCCGCGGGCGGGACCGGCCAGACCCGCGTGGACATCTGACTGGCGGCCACCCACCAGTTCTCGGTCATGATGGTGTCGAACGGGTACAGCGGTTCGGGGTTGTGCATCCCGTCGAAGAACCAGAACTTGCCGTCCTCGCTCTCGGCGCGTTCCTCGCTCAACAGCGCGTAGTAGGGGTACATGCTCTGCCAGCCTTCGGCCCCTTCCGGAGTCCGGATCGCGAACGGACTCGCGAACCGTTCACCGGGAACGGCTTCGGCCGGGGTCGTATCCGGGTGGGAATCAGCCAGTGTCATGGGTACGCCTCCGCCTGGGATCGGGTCGTGGAACTGCGCTCGCGCAGCGGTCTCCGGTCAGGGCCGGGATGCTGAGGAATTCGGGATGGTCAGGGCCTCGGGGTATCGAGAGTTGCGAGATAGCTGAGGACATCGGCGACCTCGACGACGTCGCCGTACTTCTGATCGATGTCGAACAGGTTCGCCTCGTGGGGTTCCTGAGCTCTGTCGGCGACGCACTCGCGGGGAACGAGTACCGGGTAGCCGTACTGGACCGCGTCCACGACGGTCGCCCTGACACAGCCGCTGGTCGTCGCCCCGGCCACGACGACCGTGTCCACTCCGGACGCGGCGAGGTAGGACGACAGTGCGGTACCGAAGAACGCCGACGCTCCGGTCTTGACGACGAGGTGCTCGTCCGGCCGCGGTTCGAGCCGGTCGTCGATCTCGACGAGCCTGCTGCCCACTTCGAGGGCCCGCATGCCGGTGGCCTTCTTCAGCCAGGTCAGGGTGTCCCGCTGCGCCGGGTCGTAGGCGATGGTCGTGAACACCACCGGCAGGTCCGCTGCACGTGCAGCGTCGAGCAACCGGGCGGTCGCCGCGATCTCGCCGGACATGTCGGAGCCCGTAGGGCTCGCCGGGTCGGTGAAGCCGTAGGAGAAGTCGACCACCACCACCGCCGGGCGGGCGCCACGCTCCACCGGCCTGCCGAAACCGGCCCGGTCGTAGACGTGGTCGGTCGTGTGTGTGCCTGCCACGGCGGCTCCCTTCATTGGAACACCTCCGCCAGTTTGCATACCGGTATACCATTTTGGCAAGAGGTGTTTCCCGTTCGAACCGATGATGACCGAGTCTGCCCCTCCCGTCCGGATCCGGGAATCCCTCCGGCGCATCCGCAACGCAGCCGTCATCAATCGTCATCGCCGCGTCACACGAACCTCCGTCGTACGGGCCCTGCCGCACCGGGCCGGTACGATCACCGGATGCCGCGGGCAACTCTGCGGCGAACGCGATGCGATGTCAGACGACGTGTGGCGACGAACTAGGCGCGAGGACGGAGCGACGAATGCAGCAACCGGGACGCGGCGCGATCCCCTTGTCCCAGCGGACGAGCGAGGGTGTCGCACGCGTGCTGCGTTCGGAGATCTTCTCCGGCGAGCTGAAGCCCGGGGAACCGCTGCGGGAGAGACTCCTCGCGGAACAGCTCGGAGTCAGCCGGACCCCGGTACGCGAAGCACTGTTCACGCTGCAGAGCGAAGGACTGATCGAACTCACGCCCAACCGGGGCGCGACCGTCCGCACCATCACCTCCCACGACATCATGCAGGTCTACACGCTGCGCGAGGTGCTGGAGTCGTACGCGGCGAAGGAGGCGGCCACCGGCCGGACCGAAGACGACCTCGAGGCCCTCGAGGACGCCCACGCAAAGCTGGTCCGCATCTCACCCAGCGGGAACGCGAGCCAGCAGGCGATAGCCGATCTCGCCTTCCACACGCTGGTCGCCGAGGCCACGGGCAGTCGGATGCTCCAGACGACGATGGGACACGTCCTCGCGTTCACGGTGAGCTTCCGGTCGAACTACTCCTACCCCGCCGAGCGCTCGGCCATCGCGGTCGAACAGCACCGGGCTGTGCTCGACGCCATCCACGCCCGGGACGCCGCGGGCGCGGAGCGCCTCATGCGCGAACACGTCGAATCGGCGCGGCTGTTCGCCGTCCAGCATTTCGAACGACTGCAGGACGCCGACACGTAGACACCGAGTGCAGGACACGCGGCTCAGCCGGCTCGGGCGAGGGAGACGCCGAAGCGGTCCTGCTCGTCGGTCCACCAGTGGTCGAGCGCGAAACCCGCGTCGGCGAGTTCGCCTCGCACGCCGTCGGGCCGGAACTTGGCCGAGACCTCGGTCCGCAGGTGCTCACCGGCGCGGAACTCGACGTCCAGTCCGGCACCCGGCACGTGCACGACCAGGTCACGGCGGGCGCGCAGGCGCATCTCGATCCACTCGTGTTCGGCGTCCCACGCGGCCACGTGGTCGAAGTCGGCCGGGTCCGCGTCCGCACCCAGCCGGGCGTTGAGCACGGTCAGCACGTTGCGGTTGAACTCGGCCGTCACGCCGCGCGCGTCGTCGTAGGCGGCCACGAGCGTGGCGGGGTCCTTCACCAGGTCGGTGCCGAGCAGCAACCACTCCCCCGGTTTCAGCACCTCCCGCACCGACCGGAGGAACGCCGCGCGCTCGGCGGGTGGGAAGTTGCCGATCGTGCCGCCCAAGAACGCCACGAGCCGCGGTGACGTACCGGGCAGCTCGCCCAGGTTCACGGTGAAGTCCCCGACGACCCCGTGCACGACGAGGTCGGGATAGTCCGCGGCGATCGCCTCGGCCGCCCCGGTCAGCGCGGAGGCCGACACGTCCTGCGGCACGAAGCCCGTCAACGTCCCGGCCGACCGCAGTGCATCCAGCAACGCCCGCGTCTTCTCGCTCGACCCGGCGCCCAGCTCCACGAGGGTGCGGGCCCCGGTCGCCGCGGCGATCGCCGGGGACTCTCGCAACAGCACCTCGCGCTCGGCGCGTGTCGGGTAGTACTCCGGTAGCGCGGTGATCTGTTCGAACAGCTCACTGCCCCGCGCGTCGTAGAACCACGTCGCGGGCAGCCACTTCTGCGGCGCCGACAGTCCTTCCCGGACGTCGCGGCGCAGTGCCGCGGTCAGGTCCTCGCCGGTGCGGTGTCGTTCGATGATCACGTCGTTCACGTGGAGCTCCGTTCGTCGAGGGGCACGATCCGGTCGACGACCGCGCCGGTACCGTCCCGGCGGGCCACGACGAGGTGTCGGTCGGGCACCGGCTGCCACGCCGGATCGTCGTCGTACGGTTCCGAGGCGACCGCCACGCCGCCGGCACGGGCGAGGACCGACAGCGAATGGGTCCACGCCGTCGCGACGAGCAGGTCACGGCCGGTGAGCACGAGGTTGAGCCGCGACCCCGGTGCGGCGCGCTCCACATCGGACACCAACTGCGCGACCTCGGTCACGGGGTCACCGCCCGCGGCCAGCCGCCTGCGCAGCAACGCCCACAGCAGCGCCGAATCGGTGCGTGCCTCCAGGCCCAGCAGGTCCACGACGGGCAGTTTCTCCGCGAGCCCCGCCACCGAGGACGGCCAGCCGGTCACCACGCCGTTGTGGCTGAACATCCACCGGTCGTCGACGAACGGTGCGCAGGCACCTTCCTCGACCGGCATACCCGGGGTGCCCGAGCGCACCGCGCCGACGAACGCCGCCGGCCGTACCGTCTCGGCCAGCCGTGGCAGCGTCTCGTCGGTCCACACGGGTCGCGCGCGGCGGTACCGCACGGGAGGTCCCTCGTCGTCGGCCAGCCAGGCGAGGCCGAAGCCGTCGGCGTTGACGGTGCCACCTCCACGCATGTCCGCGGGCGCATGGGCCTGCACGAGCAACGCGTGCGGCGCCCCCACGAGCGGACCCACGGGCGAGACCGGTGCTCCGAGGTAGGCGAGATGGCGGCACACCGCTCACATCACCTCGTCGCGCGTCAGGTCGCGGGCACAGCGGAACCCGGTGAAGATCTGCCTGCGGATCGGGAGGTCCCAGTTGCGGAACGTGCCGCGGATCGCCACCGGGTCGGTGCCGAACGAGCCGCCGCGGAGCACCTTGTGGTCGCCGCCGAAGAACACCTCGGAGTACTCGCGATACGGGAACGCGGTGAACCCCGGGTAGCCGCGGAAGTCCGTGGACGTCCATTCCCACACGTCGCCGATCAGCTGGTGCGCCCCCACCGGCGAAGCACCCTCCGGGTAGGCGCCGACCGGTGCGGGCCGCAGGTGACGCTGGCCGAGGTTGGCACGGTCGGGCGTCGGGTCGTCGTCCCCCCACGGGTAGCGCAGGGACCGGCGGGAGACCGGATCGTGGCGGGCCGCCTTCTCCCATTCCGCCTCGGTCGGCAGTCGCCTGCCCGCCCATGCCGCGTAGGCCTCCGCCTCGTGGAACGACACGTGCAGGACCGGCTCGTCGGCAGGCACCGGCTCGTCCACGCCGAACCGCCTCCGCCGCCAGTGTCCGCCGTCGCGATACCAGAACCGTGGCGCCGTGATGCCGTGGGCGGACACGTACGCCCAGCCGGCCTCGCTCCACCACCGCGGGTCGTCGTACCCGCCGGCCTCGACGAACGCGGCGTAGCGCTCGCACGTCACCGGAACCGTGTCGAGCGCGAACCCGTCGACGTGCACCTCGTGGGCGGGCCGCTCGTTGTCGAGCGCCCACGGCTCCACCGACGTGCCCATGACGAACGGCCCCGCTGGGACGACGACCTCCTCCGGCAGCGGGCCCGCGCGCCTGCCGGGCGGCGGGGGCGCCTCGAGCAACGGATCGCCCCGGCGCAGTTGGTGGGTGGCGAGCATGGTCTCGTCGTGCTGCTGCTCGTGCTGGGCGATCATGCCGAAGGCGAAGCCCGACTCCGTCAGCCGGTCGCCCTGCAACGGGACACGGTCGAGCGCGTCGAGCGCCTTCTCCCGCACCTGGCCGACGTAGGCGCGTGCCTCGTCAGGGCCGAGCAGCGGCAGTTCCGGCCGGTCGGCGCGCGGGTGCTGGAACGCGTCGTACAGATCGTCGATGTCGGGCCGCAGCGGTTCGCGGCCGCCGACGTCGCGCACGAGCCAGATCTCCTCCTGGCTGCCGACGTGCGCGAGGTCCCACACCAGCGGCGACATGAGCTTCGAATGCTGCCGGGTGAGCTCGGTGTCGTCGATGTCGGTCAGCGTCGCCGTACGCCGGCGCGCCCGGTCCAGCGCCGCCGCGGCGTGGGCACGCAGCGCCTCCGAACCCTCCGTGCCCGGGTGCGCGCCCGCGGGCTCGGTCGTACCGGGAGCGGCGGTGACGTCCTGGGCGGACGCCGGGGAACGGTCGAACGCGGCCATGTTTCCTCCTCGAACGGGACTGGCTCGAACGGGCCTGTGGGATGGGCGGGACACGGACGGGACAGCCGTGGCGACCGTCCCGGCGACGCCGGCCGGCCGCCACGGGTCAGCCGGGGTGCGGGCCGAGCCGGACGTCGACGGCGGCCGTGATCTCGTCGATCAGCGCCGGCGGCAACCCGAGGTCGGCCAGCCCGTCGCAACCGAGCTCGGCGACGGCTCGCGCGCCGCGGTGCAGCGCCGGGTCGGCGAGTCCGAGGCGGGCGGCGTCGGCCCACCTGCCCTCGGTGGCGGCACAGACCTCGCGGACGCGGTCGACCACGGCGGGCCCCCGCAGCAGGGCGGCCACCAGGGCGACGGGATCGACCCACCGGCCCGCGGGCTGGGCGTCGACGTAGCGCACCTCGAGGTGCCCTCGCGGCCGGACCGGCGTGAACAGCGTGGTCAGGTGGTAGTCGAGGTCTCCGAAGGTGGGCGGTGGCCAGTGCCGGGCGACGCCGCGGCGCGCGATCCAGTCGGCGAACGTCAGCCGGTCGGGCGCGTCCCACGCTCCGGCCGCGCGCCTGCGCACCATGAGCGGGGTGTCCAGCACGCGGGAGGCCCAGCGTGCGGGCGGATCGTTGACGGCGCCTCCGGCCGCGGCGGGGTCGGTACGCGCAGGCTCGGTCTCCATCACGGCACGCCAGCGCGCCGAGGCGTGCCCGCTGTCTCGGCCGAGGTGCGTGCGCGAATTGGCGAACAGGGCGAGCAGGACGGGGCCGAGCGCGTGGACGGCCGCCCAGCGGGACGGCAGCGTGTCGGGCTCACCGGCGTCGACACACACCTGCACCGCCGCGGTGCTGCACATCATCGTGGCGCCCGCGGGGCCGATGGTGGCGAACCGCCGTTGCATCGCCGCGTAGCGTTCCGTCTCGAGCAGCCGCCGCGGCGGGCGCAACGGGTCGATGGCCTGCTCGCCGAGGACGAGTCCCTCACCGGCGAGCAGCTCGGTCACGTGGGTCAGGTCGGCACCCGCGTCGGACACCAACGCCGGGATCGAGGCGTGCGGACGGGTGGAGATCTCCACCTGGCCGCCCGGTTCGAGGGTGAGCGCCGAACCGGACGGCAGTGGAGCCGCCCGGCCGCCGGGGGCGAGCGTGGCCGGGGCGTGCCGGCCGAGCGCGCGGCCCAGCCGGTCGCGGTCCGGGGTCCTGCGCGGGTCGGCGGCGTCGTGGACGAGGAACTCGAGTTCGGCGCCGGTCAGTCGCGGCGGTCCGTGCTTGAAGCAGACCGAGGCGACGTACGCCTCTCCTTGGGCGCGATCGGCGATCGCGCACGCGGCGACCTCGGCGGCCGTCTCCCGCGTTCCGTCCGGCGCCGGGATCTCGGCAGCCGGGATCCCAGGAGCCGGGGTCCCAGGAGCCGCGGTGTCGGGAGCCGGGACGTCCGGGCCCGGCCTGCCGGGTGCGCGCTCGTCCCGGGTCGTGGCGCCAGAGGCAGCGCCCTCGTGAGTGGGGGTTTCCGGGGGCGGGCTCCCTCCCGAGGCCGGCGTTCCCGGGGTTGTCGTGCCCGGGGTTGTGGTGCCGGGGGTTGGTGTGACAGAACCGTGCATCGCCGTCATGCGACCACCGCATCCGCTCGAGGACCGTCGGTGTCGGACGCTACCGGCGCCCACCGACAATCGCAGCCTTACGCGCTCGCCGGGGCGCGCCGCGGATGCCGCGGGGCGGGCGCGACACGCCCCTCCCAGTACGTACGTACGGTTTGCATCCGGTGCACACGCGGTGTCAAGATCGGTGAATGCCACGGGTCAGCCAGGACCACCTCGAGGCGCGCAGGCGCCAGATCCTCGACGGGGCACGCCTGTGTTTCGGACGGTTCGGCTACGAAGGTGCCACCGTCCGCAGGCTCGAAGAGGCGACCGGCCTCTCACGCGGCGCCATCTTCCACCATTTCCGCGACAAGGAGTCGCTCTTCCTCGCCCTCGCCGAGGACGACGCCGCCCGCATGGCCGACGTCGTCGCGCGGCAGGGTCTGGTCCAGGTGATGCGTGACCTGCTGGCGGGCGACTCCGAACACCCCGCCGACTGGCTCGGCACCCGCTTGGAGGTCTCCCGCAGACTGCGCACCGATCCCGAGTTCCGCGGCCGGTGGGCCGAGCACTCGCAACAGCTCACGACGGCCACCCGCAAGCGGCTCGAGTGGCAGCGCCGGTCCGGCAACCTGCGCGACGACATCAGCGTCGACGTGCTCGCCGAGTACCTCCAGCTCGTACTGGAGGGCCTCGTCTCCCACCTCGCCATGGGCCTGCCCGCCGACGACCTGGAACCCGTCCTGGACGTCGTCGAGGACAGCGTCCGCAGGCACCGCGGCGACTGACCCGGGCGGTGCCGGGGCCACCGTCCGACCCGGGCACCGCCCGGTTCGGGAACTCCGCCACCGTCACCGCCGTTTGTCCTGGTTAAGATACCCGTATCCCCTGTTGGCCCGTGTTCTGTCGAGGAGTGACGTCGTTCGTGCGCGATGCGCAGTCGCCGGGAGACAGTATTCGGCCGGGTGACGGACCCGGCTCGCTGATGTCTCCCCCTGCCCGCCCCGCTCATCCGGCCCCGGGCGGCGCATTCTGATGGACGTCCTGCTCACCATCGGCGGCCTGCTCGTCGTCCTGCTCCTGACCGTCGGCACGGGCCTCGCGGTGGCGGCCGAGTTCTCGCTCACGACCCTTGAGCGCAGCACCATCGAGGCGAACGTCCGCCAGGTCGGCGACCGGCGGGCACGCACCGTTCTCAAGGCGCACCGCACGCTCTCGTTCCAGCTGTCCGGCGCCCAGGTCGCGATCACGCTGACGACGCTGCTCACCGGGTACGTCGCCGAACCCTTGCTGGGCCAGGTCATCCGCCCGGTGCTGACCGGGGTCGGACTGCCCGACGGCGCCGCACGGGGCACGTCGCTCGTGCTGTCGATGCTGCTGGCCACGGCGCTGTCGATGGTCATCGGCGAGATGGTGCCGAAGAACCTGGCCGTCTCGCTGCCCCTCAAGACGGCGCGGGCCGTCGCCGGGTACCACTCGCGGTTCTCGGCGCTGTTCCGCTGGCTCATCGCGCTCATGAACAACAGCGCCAACGTCGTCGTGCGCAAGCTCGGCATCGAGCCGCAGGAGGAACTGCGCTCGGCGCGGTCGCCCCAGGAGCTCGGCTCGATCGTGCGCACGAGCGCCGCGAGCGGCACGCTCGACGTCGCGACGGCCCAGCTGCTCGACCGTTCGCTGCGCTTCGGGGAACGCACCGCGGCGGAACTGATGACGCCGCGGGTGCGCGTCGAATCGCTGCACGTCGACGAGACGGTCGCCGACCTCGTCGACCTGTCGCGCAGCACCGGCCTCTCGCGGTTCCCCGTGTACCGCGAGGACCTCGACGACGTACAGGGCGCGGTCCACGTCAAGCAGGCGTTCACGGTCCGCGCGGACGAACGCCGCACCGTGCCGATCGGCTCGGTGATGCGGCCCGTGCCGACCGTGCCGGAGTCGCTACCGGGCGACGCGCTGCTCGAGCGGCTCCGCGCGTCCCGGTTCCAGCTCGCGATCGTGGTCGACGAGTACGGCGGCAGCGCCGGACTCGTCACGCTCGAGGACGTGGTCGAGGAGATCATCGGCGACGTCCGGGACGAGCACGACGACCGCGAGGAACCGTCCTCGCAGCAGATCGGCGTCGACAGCTGGGCCGTGTCCGGTCAGCTGCGCGGTGACGAGGTCGCCGACATCACCGGGTTCGCCATGCCCGACGGCGACTACGAGACGATCGCCGGGCTGATCCTCGAACGGCTGGGCCGGATCCCCGACGTCGACGACGCGGTCGACATCGACGGCTGGCGGCTCACCGTCACCGAGATGGACCGGCACCGCATCGCCGAGGTCCGCGTCGAACGACGGGAGGTGCCTGCGTGAACGACTGGGTCGCCATCTCCCTCATCGGGGTCCTGCTGGCATTGAACGCGTTCTTCGTCGGCGCCGAGTTCGCGCTCATCTCCTCCCGGCGCGACCGGCTCGAGGCGCTGCTGGAATCCGGCAAGGGCCGGGCCAGGACCGTCATCAAGGCGGGGCAGAACGTCTCGCTCATGCTCGCCGGGGCCCAGCTGGGCATCACCGTGTGCTCGCTGCTGCTGCTCCAGTTCGGCGAACCGGCCGTGGCGCACCGGCTCGAGGCGGCCGTGCACGCACTCGGTGTCCCCCTGCCCGCGTACGTCGTTCACGCCGTCGCCTTCGTCGTCACGCTCGTCGCCATCACGCTGCTGCACGTGCTGGTCGGCGAGATGGTGCCGAAGAACATCGCGATCGCCGAGCCGGAGCGGATGGCGCTGTGGCTCGTGCCCGTGCACGTGGCGTGGGTCCGGCTGGTGCACCCGTTCCTGTGGCTGCTCAACGGCATCGCCAACGGTGTACTGCGGCTCATGCGGGTCGAGCCGAGGGACGAGGTCGACACCGGCTACACCTCCGACGAGCTGGCCGCGCTGCTCAGCGAGTCACGGCGGGAGGGCCTGCTCGAACACGCCGAACACCGGCGCCTGTCGCAGACCCTCTCGTCGGCCGACAAGACCGTCGCCGACATCATCGTGCCGATGTCCGACCTGAGGACCGTGCCCGACCACCCGACGCTCGGCGACGTCGAGGCCGCCGTGTCCGCCACGGGATTCTCCCGCTACCCGCTGCGCGCCGACGACGGCACACTCGTCGGCTACCTGCACGTCAAGGACGTGCTGGCCCACCTCGGCGACGACCCCGGCGCGCGGGTACCGGCGAACAAGATCCGCAGGCTGACCCAACTGCCGGTCCACGCGCGGCTGGACACGGCGTTGTCGGCGATGCGCAGGGAAGGCAGCCATCTGGCGACCGCCACCGACGACGACGGCGAGGTCGTCGGGGTGGCGGCACTCGAGGACCTGGTGGAGGAGTACGTCGGCACGGTGCGGGACGGCACGCATGTCACCTGACACGGTGCTCACCGAACCGGAGTGGCGTGCCCGCGAGGAGGCCCACATCGCGCGCATGCGGCCGTGGACGGGGCCGCACCAGGACCGCCGGTCGCGGGGCGAGAAGCATCCGGTGCTGGACTTCCTGTTCACGTACTACTCGTTGCCACCGTCCCAGTTGCAGCGCTGGCAGCCCGGCGTCGACGTGCTGCTCACCGGCGAGGGCGCCCGCCGGTTCCTCGACCGCACGGGGTACGTGGAGACGGCCGAGGGCGTCCACGCCGATCCGGTGCTGCCGCCGAAGCGCGCCCGCATGGCGCGGTACGCCGTCTCCCTCCTGGAGGCGACGGCGGCGCGACAACCCCGGCTCAACTGTTTCGGCCTCCACGAATGGGCGATGGTGTATCGCCACCCGCCGGATCAGGTCCGCCACGCTCAGTTACCACTGCGGCTGGGTTCCCGTGGCACCGACGACGTCGTCGAGAGCCTGAACATCCGGTGCGGCCACTTCGACGCCTTCCGGTTCTTCACCGAGCAGGCACGGCCGCTCAACACATTGCAGCCGACCAGGGAGACGCAGCGCGACCTGGATCAGCCCGGCTGCCTGCACGTCGGTATGGACCTGTACAAATGGGCCTACAAGCTCGGGCCGCTCGTGCCGTCGGAGCTGCTCGGCGACTGTTTCGAGCTGGCGGCCGACATCCGCGTGCTCGACATGCGGGCCAGCCCGTACGATCTGTCGGCACTCGGCTACTCCCCCGTCCCGATCGAGACTGCGGCGGGCCGGGCCGAGTACGCCCGGTACCAGGCGGACTTCGCCCGCCGTGCGACTCCGTTGCGCGAACGGTTGATCACCCTCTACCGCGGGTTGCTTTCGGGAACGGAAGTCGGATCCGAATCACAGTAATCCGACGGGCTGGGCTGTTAGGGTGGTTACGTTTTTGTCACGTCGACAGAGTGTGATCGGCACTCCGTGCAGGTGAGAGGACGCGAATGGGGCGGCACTACAGAGCCGACGATCCGGCTCCCGGGCACCCTGATCCGCTAGGCAAGGCGAGACAGGCGATCGGCGGAGCGAACGCGGGCGGCGGCTCGCCGGACGACTGGTTCCGCGACACGACGACGCCGCCTGCGGCCTACCGCAGCACGCCCGGCTACGCGCCGGCCCCGGACGACGTCCTGTCCACCTCACCTGCGATGCACCCGGTGGCACCACGCCGCACCGCCGACGAGAGCGCCACCGAACTGACCACCCGCCTCGACCCGGTCCCGCCGGCCGCAGCGCCGTCACCCCACGCCGGTGCCGGCCACACGACGAACCCCCCGGCCCCTGATCACGCCGCGGCCGCGGAACGGCCCCCGCGTCCCCGGCAGCGGCCCGGCGGCCGTCCCCCCGTCCACGACGCCGGTCACGCCACGGGCGAGCACCCACCCGCGGCGGACCGCCACGACGCCGCGACCACCGGACCGGCACCCGGCCCGGTCGCCGCGACGCGCGGCCCCGCCGACCGGACTCCCGACAGCGGTACGGACGACCGCGAGGCACCCGGCGGCACCACCGACGCCGACCGCGACGCGGTCACGTCCACCGGCGGGCGCCGCCGCGTCACCTCGACCGGCAGGCACAGCACCGTCAGCGCGACGGGCGGCCACCGCGCCGTCACGTCCACGGGCCGGCACGGCACGGTCACGTCGACGGGCAGCCACCGCGCAGTGGCCAAGAAGCCGAAACGCAAGGTCGCGGCATGGCCCGTCGCCTGCGGGGTGCTGGTGGTCCTCGTCGTGGCGGGTTTCTTCGGCTGGAACTGGGCCGACGGTGTCCTGTCGAACCGCGCCGAGGCCCAGGCAGCGGCCTGCCAGGAGGGCCGGTCGACGCTGCGAGTGGCGGCCGATCCCGCGGTGGCCGAACCTGTCCGCCAGGCCGCCAAGACCTGGAACAACGACGACACGGTGGTGCACGGGCACTGCATCACCGTGAAGGTGCAACCGGGCAGCTCGCAGGTCGTCTACGACGATCTGACCGGCAACCGCGCCCGCGGCACTCCCGGCGCCTGGATCATGGCCGACACGAAGTGGTCGGACCGCCTCGCCTCGGAGCAGCCCGACCGGATCGGCGCCTCGCCGGAGAAGATCGCCTCCGGACCCGACGGCACGTTCACCTACGTCAGCCTCGCGGGCGACGGCGTGGACACCGTGCAGCAGCGGGCTGCCCAGTCCTTCCGCTCCTACCTGACCTCGCCGAAGCAGGAGAAGCACTTCACGCAGGCGGGCTTCACCGGCTGACGCTCTCGTCCCGGCCTGTCCGTGGCGGGGACCCGTCGTCGGTGGAGCCGTCGTCGAGTCGAGGCCGGAACCGAAACGACCCGCCGTATAGGTCGTTATACGACTTCGTGGCTCACAGACGAAGCGGCGCCCGAACACTCCATGAGCGTTCGGACGCCGTTCGGGTGCGTCCGTAGGTCGGGTGGTCGACCGGCGAGCGAGTCGCTCAGCCCGTACGGCGAGCGTTGCGCCGCTGCGACAACTCGTCCGCCGCCACAGGCGTGTCGAGCTCGCCACCGTCGGCCCGTTCGGCAGGGAACTCGTGCAGCGAACCGCTGATCTCCTGCATCGCCCCGCTGACCGCGATACCGAACACGCCCTGACCGCCCTGGAGCAGATCGACGATCTCCTCGGGCGACGTGCATTCGTAGACGGTCGTCCCGTCGGAGAACAGGGTCACCCGGGCCAGGTCGCGCACTCCCCTGCCGCGCAGATGATCGACCGCCACACGGATGTTCTGCAACGAGATGCCCGTGTCGAGCAGCCGTTTGATGATCTTGAGGACCAGGAGGTCCTTGAACGAGTAGAGCCGCTGCGAACCGGAACCGTGCGCGGTGCGAATGCTCGGCGCGATCAACTTCGTGCGCGCCCAGTAGTCCAGCTGACGGTAGGTGATACCGGCGATCTGACAGGCCGCTGGACCACGGTAGCCAACCAGTTCGTCCGGCAGCGAGTCGTCAGGGAACAGCGCTCCCTGCTCGCCACCGTCGATGCCCCTGATCGGACTGTCGTCGACCACGCATGCCTCCTCTCGCCCGGCCGCGCGGCCGACGAAACAAGACCGCCGACCCGGACGGGCCGACCGGTACGACTACGCCCGTGCGGCCCGGTCGCCGACCACGGCGCGTTTCGTCGCTCTTCGAACGGTATGCCTGCCCCAGGGGGCGGTCAACGCGACGCGCGGGCACCGTGGCGACATCTCGACCGGATTACCCGGTTGTCGGGTTTTACTCACCCGAGTAATTTATTACCCATGCAGGTAACCACCCCATCGGACGACACAGGCGGCGACGGCGACGTCAGCACCTTCGGCGCGGGCGCCGGCCTCACCCCGACAGAAGACATCCGGCGTAGACAGATCGTCGACGCCACGATCACCGCGCTCGCCGAACTCGGCTACGCCAAGACATCGTTCGCCCGCATCGTCGAGCGGGCGGGTCTGTCCAGCACGCGGATGATCTCCTACCACTTCGCGGGCAAGAGCGACCTCGTCCAGGCGACCCTCGGGACGATCATCGACCGGCAGGACACGTTCGTCGCCGAGCGTCTCGGCGACGAGAAGGACCTGAGACGGCTGTTGCTGGGCCAGCTGGCCGCGGAGGTCGCGTTCGTCGCCACCCACCCGCGGGAGTCGACCGCGCTCGTCGAGATCGCCTCCCATGCCGGGACCGCCGACGACGCCGACATCTCGCCGCAGGTCGTGTACGCGGTCCGCGTGGGCAGGCTCGAGGGGCAGCTCGTCCAGGGCAAGCGACACGGTGTGTTCCGCGACTTCGACCCGAACGTCATGGCACTCGCCATGCGCCAGGCGGTCGACGGCGTGACCCTCCGGCTCCGCCAGGAACCGGATCTCGACCTCGACGCCTACGGCCGCGAACTGAGCGAGCTGTTCGACCGGGCCGTCCGGGCCGAGTGAGAAGGCGGGCCGTCGTGGACCGGCGGCATCGGGCGGCGGCAAGCCCCGCAGGAGCGGGACCCGGCCGCGGGTGCGGTGCGGTACCGACTACGTGTCGGCGCCGCGGAAGTCCTCCGGCGAGACGGAGTCGAGGAACTCACGGAACTTCTCGACCTCGTCCTCCTGCTCGTCCGGGATGATCAGGCCCGCTTCGTCGAGCACGCCTTCCTCCGCGTGAATCGGCACGCCCATCCGGAGTGCCAGGGCGACCGAGTCGCTCGGCCGTGCGGAGACCCGGACGTCCCCGTCGAACACGAGCTCGGCGAAGAAGGTGCTCTCCTGCAGGTCGGTGATGACGACCTGTTCGAGCTCCCGGCCGAGGCCACCGATGACGTCCTTGAGCAGATCGTGAGTCAGCGGACGGGCCGGCCGCACGCCTTGCTGTTCCAAGGCGATCGCGGTCGCCTCCACCGAGCCGATCCAGATCGGCAGGTACCGCTCGCCTTCCGTCTCCCGCAGCAACAAGATCGGCTGGTTCGCGGGCAGCTCGACCCGGACGCCGACGACGCGCATCTCGCTCATCGGGCTTCGCCTCCCTCTCTGCGCGCGGGCTGCAGCGCTTCGCGGTGGATCATCCGTTCGGCCGGCCCACACGACACTCCGCGCGGACACCGCCGACGCTACCCGCCATCGCTGCGCTGTGCTCGCTTCTCACTCTCGCCGGCCCGGTCTCTTCGAGCCCGCCTTCAACCGTACGTCATCCCGGGGGCTGCACCGAAGTTTCGCCACCCGGCTTCTGAATCCGTGACCGCCGCGCTGCTCCGTCCGAGCGTGTCCCGGCCGCCGAACGACGCCGTCCCTGCCGCCGTCCGCGACCTCACCCGTGGGTCATCCCCCGGATGCCCGCCTTGACGAGGAGCGTGTGCAACGTGACCGACAGTGCCGCCAGCTCCCGGACGAGCTCGTCGCCGCGTTCGCGGGCGCCCTCGTCACGATGCCGGTACACCGGTGCCGCGATCTGTTCGAGCAACCCGACCTCACGGTCGGCCGCGACCCGCAGTGCCCGCAGGTGCCGCGGTTCGATGCCGAACGCCCCCATCGCGGTGACCGTTCTGGCGATGGCCACGGCATCGGCGTCGTAGAAGCCGCCGGCGCCCGGCCGGACCAGGCCGTACTGATCCAGTTCCGTCAGCAGGTCCTCGTCGATCCCCGCCTCGGCGAGCAGCTGATCCCGCGACAGCCGGGACGGGGCCGTGACCGCGAAGTCCTCCGCCGTCGGCACCGGGGCACCGGTCTCGGGGCTGTCGAGCGGGACCAGTCGCGGCGTCCGGGGCTGCGATGCGGGTGCCGGCTCGCGTTGCGGGCCGCCGTCCGATTCCGGGGCCGCGCCGCGATCCACGGCATCGAGCTGTTCCTTGATCACCTTCAGCGGCAGGTAGCGATCACGTTGCGCCGTCAGGACGAACCGGAGCCGTTCCACGTCGGCGGTCGTGAACTGACGGTAGCCGGACGGCGTGCGAGCGGGTCGGACCAGGCCTTCGGATTCGAGGAACCTGATCTTCGAGATCGTCACCCCGGGAAAATCCGTGCGCAGTTGCGCCAGCACGGCCCCGATGCTCAGACCCTCGCGTGGTTGCCGTCCGGCAGCCGTCACTGCGCCCCCTGGCCTCCGGTCAGGAACACCAGACGGAACTTGCCGATCTGCACTTCGTCACCGCCGGCCAGGACGGCCTGGTCGACCGGCTCGCGGTTGACGTACGTGCCGTTCAGGCTGCCCACGTCGATCACCACGAAGGAACCGCCTTCGCGCCGGAACTCCGCGTGCCGCCGGGACACGGTGACGTCGTCCAGGAAGATGTCGCTGTCGGGGTGCCGGCCCGCGCTCGTCGTGTCGCGGTCGAGCAGGAATCGCGATCCCGCGTTCGGACCCCGCTTGACCACCAGCAACGCCGAGCCCGCGGGCAGCGCGTCAACGCCGGCCTCCTGCGGCTCCACCGCCGGCGCCTCCTGCCCCTCCCCTTCCGACAGGAAGTCCGCCCGGAACACGGAGGTCTTCTCCGGAGCTCCCTCCGGGGGAATCTCGGGCCCGTCGTTCGTGCTCACCTGAGCTCTCCTTACGCACTGACAGTGTGTCGCTTGGCATTCTCACCGCCCGTGGTCGCGAAACCTCGGGCGGCCATGAAACCTGGTGCGCCTCAACGTACCGCGCGGGCGACCGCACGCAATGCCCGGGCTCCCCGATCAACTCCCGGTCAGGCGCTGGTATGCCTCGGCGTCGAGCAACCCTTCCAGGGTGTCCGGATCGGCGACCCGGAGCTCGACGAGCCAGCCCTCGCCGTACGGGTCACCGTTGATCAGCTCGGGGGTGGCCGTGACGGCGTCGTTGGCCGCGACGATCTCCCCGTCCAGCGGGGCGTAGATCTCGGACACGCTCTTGGTCGACTCGACCTCACCGAACGTGTCGCCCGCGGCCACCTCGGTGCCCGGCTCCGGGAGATCGACGAACACCACGTCGCCCAGCTGGTCCTGGGCGTACTCGGTGATGCCCACCCGCACGACGCCGTCGCTCCGTTCGGCGACCCATTCGTGGTCCTCGGTGTAGCGCAGTTCCTCGGGTGTGGACTGTGCAGCCAAGGTTCGTTCCCCTTTCACTCCCTACGTGGCCGCGAACGAGGGGCATCGTCGCACGGCGCCGCGGCCTCGTCAGGCCGACCGGCCCGGGGCCTCAGTGCCCGCCGGATCACTCCGGTCACGGCCCCGCGTGACGGCCAGCACGGTCTGCGCAACGTACAACGCACCGGACCACAGGTAGAGCGCGCCGCCCCAGATCGTGAACGCGTAGGCCAGCGGTGCGGCCACCGTGGCCGCGGTCGAATCGCCCTGGACCAGCAGAAGCAGCGGGAAGGCGTACATGAGGACGAACGTGGCACCCTTGCCGACGTAGGTCACCTCCGGTGGTTCGAACCGGTAGTGCCGCAGGATCAGCAGGCAGATTCCCCCGGCGGCCTCGCGCAGCAGCAGCGCGGCGACGGCCCACCACGGGATGATGTCGCGCAGCAGGAACGCCACGAGCGTGGCGACGATGTAGAGCCGGTCCGCGGCGGGGTCGAGCAGCTGCCCCAGCCTGCTCATCTGGTTCAGCCACCGCGCGAGCTTGCCGTCGAGCCAGTCGGTGAGGCCACTGAACACGAGGATCGCCAGCGCCCAGCCGTCGGCGTGCGGCCCGAGCAGTAACCACAGGAACACCGGAACGCCCGCGAGTCGCAGTACCGACAGCAGGTTCGGCGCCATCACCGCCTGTCGCAGCAGCGACGGTTCGCCCTCCCCCGCATCGTCGCCGGACGCCGTCGTCGCCCCCGAGCCACCCGACATTCGCGTGCCGCCGGAAGCTCCGGCGCCGCCCGACGTTGCGACGCCGCTCGATCCCCCCGAATCCCCCGTACCTGCCGCCTCGTCGCCGACATCGGTCGAGCGGCCCGCCACCTCGTCACGGCCGTTCCGCCCCGCACGCTTCCCCTCCGCGTCCTTCACCCGCTCACCGTATCGACTCGCCGGTCCCGGCGGGTGCGGCCGTGGTCACCCCGCCCCGTCACGATCGCCACACGGCGCCCGCGCGGGCCGGACCGGAGGCCGAAGCCGGGGCCGAGATCGCCGCCGCGGGCGTCGACCACGGCGACCTCGGACCGTCATCGGGTGCGGTGGTAGCTCCAGCCGCGGCGACGGAGCTCGTCACCCGTGAGTGCCTGGGGCCTGCCGTGACGATCCGTCCCCATCCACCGCGGGCGGCCCGCCACGTTCTCGAGCACGTACGGCCTACCCTGACTCCACACGACCGTGCACGGCGTGGTCGGCGGCGCAGTCGCCTGTCGCCGAGCAGGTGCCCGCAGCGGCTCGGTGCTCTGCTGCGAGGACGGAAGCTGCTGCGAGGGTGGAAGCTGCTGGGAGGACGGGACGTGCTGGGAGGACGGGAGTTGCCGCGGGGCGGTGTTGTACCGCACCTCGGTGTTCGACCGCGGCGTGGTGTTCGACCGCGGCGTGGCGTTCTGCCCTGCCGCGTTCTGCCGCGGGGCGGGGTTCTGCCGCGCGGAGTTGGTGTGCCGCTCCGCGGAGTTGGTGGCACGGGCGGCGGGTTGCTCACTGTCGTTCATCACCGTCGTTATCGGCACGTGACCCGCCGGTGTTAACCGCCCGCCGCAGGGTTCACCCGTCCGCGGCCGGCCCACCTGTTGTCCACTGTGGACTTCGAGGTGGGCCGGCCTGCGTCCGGTCAGCTCTTCAGTCCGGGGAAGTCGTCGTCCCGGAACTCCCCCGCGGGACGGTCGGTGGCGTCGTTCTCCTTGCCGCGCAGCTCGACCCTGCGGATCTTGCCGGAGATCGTCTTCGGCAGCTCGGCGAACTCGAGCCTGCGCACGCGCTTGTACGGCGCGAGGTGCTCACGGGTGAACGCGAAGATGCTCTCCGCCGTCGCCCCGTCGGGAGCGTGTCCGGAGGCCAGCACGACGTACGCCTTCGGCACCGCCAGCCGGATCGGGTCCGGAGCGGGCACGACGGCCGCCTCGGCGACCGCCTCGTGCTCCAGCAGCACGCTCTCCAGCTCGAACGGCGAGATGCGGTAGTCCGAGGCCTTGAACACGTCGTCGGTGCGGCCGACGTAGGTGATGTAGCCGTCCTCGTCGATCGAGCCGACATCGCCCGTGTGGTAGTAGCCGTTCGCGAACGCGGTCGCGGTGCGCTCGTCGTCACCCGCGTACCCGACCATCAGCCCGGTCGGCCTGCGCGACAGGTCCAGGCACAGTTCGCCCTCGGTGGCGGGCTCGCCGCTCGCCGGGTCGACCAGCACGACGTCGAAGCCCGGCACGGCGCGTCCCATCGAGCCCGGCTTGACCTTCTGGCCGGGCGTGTTGGCGATCTGCACCGTGGTCTCGGTCTGGCCGAAGCCGTCCCGGATCGTCACGCCCCAGGCGTCCCGCACCTGTTCGATGACCTCCGGGTTCAGCGGCTCCCCCGCGCCGACGACCTTGGTGGGCGGCGTCGGCAGCGCGGACAGGTCGGCCTGGATGAGCATCCGCCACACCGTCGGCGGAGCGCAGAAGCTCGTCACGCCGCACCGCTCCAGCTGGGCCAGCAGGGCGTCGGCGTCGAACCGCGAGTAGTTGTAGAGAAAGACCGTGGCCTCGGCGTTCCACGGCGCGAACACGTTGCTCCAGGCGTGTTTCGCCCAGCCCGGCGAGGCGACGTTCAGGTGCACGTCACCGGGCTCGAGGCCGATCCAGTACATCGTCGACAGGTGCCCAGCCGGGTACGACGTGTGCGTGTGTTGCACCAGCTTCGGTTTCGCCGTCGTGCCGGAGGTGAAGTACAGCAGCAGCGGGTCGGTCGCCTGCGTCGGCCCGTCCGGGGTGAACGCGTCGTCGGCGGAGTAGGCGTCGCCGTAGGACAGCCAGCCACCGGTGGGCTCCCCGACGGCGATGCGCGTGTAGTCGCCGGGCACGTCGGTGAACTTCTCCGCGTCGGCCGACCGTGCCACGACGTGTCGCGCCTCCCCACGGTCGACGCGGTCCCGCAGGTCGGCGGGCCCGAGCAGGGTCGTCGCCGGGATGAGCACGGCGCCGAGCTTGACGGCCGCGAGGATCGTCTCCCACAGCTCGACCTGGTTGCCGAGCATGAGGATCAGCCGATCACCGCGCCGCACGCCCTGAGCGCGCAGCCAGTTCGCCACCTGGTTGGACCGCCGCGACAGCTCGGGGTAGGTCCAACGGCCCTCGGTGCCGTCCTCCTCGACGATCCACAGCGCGGGACGCTCGGCGTTGGCCGGGTCGGCCGCCACGCGGTCGAACCAGTCGAGCGCCCAGTTGAACTCGGTCAGCTCGGGCCAGCGGAACTCCGCGCGGGCCGTGTCGTAGTCCTCCCGATGGGCGACCAGGAAGTCCCGGGCCCGACGGAACTCGTCGTGACCCGCGTTCGAATGGGCGGTGTGGGCCTCGTTGCTCACGTTCGTGCTTCTCCTCGTTCGTGCCGGTTCCGCTGTGGTCCCTCGCTCCCGGGTGCTCCCGGGCTCCGCGGTGTTCCCGGGGCTCCGCGATGCTCCGGGGCTCCGTGTTCCCAGGGCTCCGCGGTGGCCCCGGGGCTCCGCCGTGTTTCCGGGGCTTCGCCGCGGCGCCGCTATTCGCCGGTGAAGTGGGGCGGGCGCTTCTCCAGGAACGCCTGCACCGCCTCACCGAGATCCTTGCTGGGCAGGAACGCCGCGTTCCACGCGGACACGTAGCGCAGCCCGGCGTCGACCTGCTGCTCGGTGCCCATGGACAGTACGTCCTTGATCCCCCGCACCACCAGCGGAGGATTGGCCGCGAGTTCGGTGGCCAATTCTCGGGCTGCGGCGAGCAGCGCGTCGCGGTCGGCGTAGGTGTCGTTGACGAGTCCGATCTTCTCGGCCCGTGCGGCGTCGATGTCCTTGCCCGTGAGGGCGAGCTCCCGCAGGTGCCCCTCCCCGATGACGGCGCCGAGCCGCTGCAGACTGCCGATGTCGGCGACGATGGCGACCTTGACCTCGCGCACGCTGAACCGCGCATCGGCGCTGGCCAACCGGATGTCGGCCCCGGCGATGAGGTCGACGCCGCCGCCGATGCACCACCCGGCCACCGCGGCGACGACGGGCGTGCGGCACTTGGCGACCGAGCTGACCGCCTCCTGCATCGTCCGGATCTCCTCGAGGAACCGCGTACGCGGACCGGCCTGTGCATCACCGGCCAGGAATTCGGACCAGCCCGGCAACATCGCGTTCAGGTCCAGGCCGTACGAGAAGTGCTCACCACTCCCGGCCAGCACGATCGCCCGCACGTCGGGGTCGGCGTCGAGGGCACCGAACACCAGCGGCAGCTCGCGCCAGAAGTCCGGGCCCATGGCGTTGCCCTTGGCGGGGCCGAGGAGCGTGACCTCGGCGACGTGACCGTCCCTGCGGACGTCGAAGGCGACCAGGTCGTCGGGCAGTTGTGCAGTGTGCGCGGCGTTCATGGCGCCATCCTCGCTCACGGCCCGGCGGGTCAGGTGAGCAGGTCGACGACCGGGCCGATCACCGTCACCGCGGGCGGGCGCATCCCTTGGCGGGCGGCGTCGGCACCGACCTCCTTCAGCGTCGAGCGCAGCACCTTCTGCCCCGCCATCGTGCCGTCCTGGATCATCGCGACCGGAGTGTCGGCGGGCCTGCCCGCGGTCATCAGCGCATCGGCGAACCGGTCGATCCGCTCGACGCCCATCATCAGCACGATCGTGCCCCGCAGGCGGCCGAGCGCGTCCCAGTCGGTCAGCGACGTCTCGTGGTCCGGCGGGACGTGCCCGGAGACGACGACCACCTCGTGGGTCACGCCCCGGTGCGTCACGGGCACGTCGGCCAGCGCCGGGACGGCGAACGCGCTGGTGATCCCGGGCACGACCGACACCTTCACGCCTGCCTCCACGCAGGCGAGCAGCTCTTCGAAACCGCGGCCGAACACGTACGGATCGCCACCCTTGAGGCGGACGACGAACTTGCCCGCCCTGGCGTTGTCGATCAGCGCGCTGTTGATGACGTCCTGGCTGGCCGCGCGGCCGTACGGGATCTTCGCCGCGTCGATCACCTCGACGTGCGGCGGCAGTTCGTCGAGCAGGTCACGCGGCGCGAGCCGGTCGGTGACCACCACGTCGGCGCGCGCGAGCAGCCTGCGACCGCGCACGGTGATCAGCTCGGGGTCGCCGGGGCCGCCGCCGACCAGCGCGACCCCGGCTTCGGGCCTGCGATCGTCCTGCCCCGCACCCTGGCCGTAGCCGCGTCCCGGGTCCGCGGCCGCTCCCGAGCGCAGCGCGTCCAGGAGGCCGTCGCGCACCACGGCGGAGCGCTGAGGCTCGCCACCGGACAGCACGCCCACGAGCACGCCGTCGTTCTCGCCCGCCGCGGGCGTCACCGCACTGCCGTCGGGCCCGGAGTCCGCGCGGACACAGAAGACACGCCTCCGGTCGGCCTCCGCGCACACGGCGGCGTTGACGTCCGCGTCGTCAGTGCACGCCAGCGCGTACCAGGCGTCGGCGAGGTCGCCGTCGGCGTACTCCCGCCGGGTCCAGGTGATCTCGCCCTCGTCGGCCATCGCTCCGACCGACGGGGTGGTGTCCGGGGCCACGACTTCGATGACGGCCCCGGCCCTGACCAGCCGTGGCAGCCGCCGCTGAGCGACGGTGCCGCCGCCCACGACGACCACGCGCCGCCCGGTGAGGTCGAGTCCGACCAGGTAGTGCTCTTCCTGCGCCATGCCGGTCAGCATGACGCATGCCCTGTCACGGTCCTACGCTCAGGGCCTGCGCAACGTGAGGAGTTCCTCTGCGCCGAACATCCGGGCGGTCTCGACCGCGCTCGGCTGCCCCGCCTCCGGATCGGCGCAGCCCTCGAGCAGCGCGCGCACGACCTCCGCCTCGCCCTTGAACACGGCACCGGCGAGCGGGCTCTGGCCCCGGTCGTTGAGCCGGTTCGGGTCGGCGCCGCGGCTCAGCAGCGCGGCGACGGTCCCGGCATGGCCGTGGTAGGCCGCCAACATCACGAGCGTGTCGCCGCTGTCGTTGGACAGGTTCACCGGTACACCGGCGTCCACGTACGCGGCCAGCGTGTCGGTGTCACCGTGGCGGGCGAAATCGAAGACACGGCCCGCGAGTTCGAGCAGTTCGGGGTCGATCTCGGTGCCGGCGGCGTGCGCCCGCCCGTCCCCGTCGGTCCGGCCGGGCGCAGGATCCGGATGCCGCTCCGTCATCAGGCCAGGGTGGCACGTTCCGACCCCGAGCGCTCGGCGCCGGACCGTGCGCAACAGCGCCGTGTCCTTCCCGTCGACGTGCTCGACACCCTCGGCACGCAACAGGTTCCGCGTGCGGCGCTTCTGCGGTGCGGGCTTCACCGGTCCCCTCCTACCAGCTCGCCGTGCTCACACCGGGCAGCTCACCCCGGTGCGCCAGCTCGCGCAACCGGATCCGGGACAGCCCGAAGGCGCCGTAGAAGGCGCGCGGACGGCCGTCGACGGCATCGCGGTTACGGATACGCGTGGGACTCGCATCGCGCGGCATCCGTTGCAGCTCCGACACGGCCGCCGCCTTCTCCTCCGGAGCGGACCGGGGCGAGCGGATCGACTCCTTCAACTCCACCCTCCGCTCGGCATACCGCGCGGCGACGACCTTGCGCTGCTCGTTCTTCGCGATCTTCGACTTCTTCGCCATCAGAGCCTCACCCCTCGTGCACGCAGGTCGGCCACGACGGCGTCGATCCCGCGCTTGTCGATCGTCTTCATGCCCTTGACCGACACCCGCAGCCGCACCCAGCGGTTCTCGGACGGAACCCAGCACCGGCGCGGCTGGATGTTCGGCTGCCAGCGGCGCGGGGTACGCCGGTGCGAATGCGACACCTGCTTGCCGTAGCCCGGCCCGCGACCGGTGACCTGGCAGATCGCCGACATCGACCCTCCCTGGATGGTGTTGATAATCGTTTTCATTTACAGTACACGGCGTGGCCGCACCGCAACGACGACCCCTGGTCCGGCCCTGCGACAGGAGGAACGATGAAGCCCGACATCCATCCCGACTACCACCCGGTGGTCTTCCAGGACGCCAACACCGGTGACCGGTTCCTGACCCGCTCGACGGCCACCTCGGAGCGCACCACCGAGTGGGAGGACGGCAACACCTACCCGCTGGTGACCGTGGACATCAGTTCCGCGTCGCACCCGTTCTGGACGGGCACGCAACGGATCATGGACACCGCGGGTCAGGTGGAGAAGTTCCGCCGCCGCTACGGCGACGCGTCGGCCGCGCGGGGCCGGTAGAGCGTTCCGAGGAACTCGGCGAGCAGCCGCTCCCGCAGCCTCGGCGACGCGACCGCCAACATGGCGTTGATCCCGGCCATTCGGTCAGGCAACCGGATCGGACGGCCGGGACCACGGCCCTGTCCGTCACCGGTCCGTCCGTCGCCGTTCCCGTCGGGGCCGTCCTCGTCGGGGCCGTCCTCGTCGGGGCCCGCGCCGAGACCCGCCGCGGCGAGCAGGCCCGCGAACTGCTCCGGCGTGAGCGCCTCGGGGTCGAGAGCGTCGATCAGCGCCCGCAGGTCGTCGTCGAGCGTGACCGGCCCTGCGGCCACGGCCGACGTCACGGCCTCGCGCATCGCCGTCAGCAGCGCGTCCTCGTGGCCGCGGTTCGCGGCGGTCACCGTCAGGTGCAGATTGGCGGGCGACGACTCGTGCGGGAACTGGAGTTGCACGTACCAGCCGCGGGCTGCCAGCTCGTCGGCCACCGTGAACAGGTCGAACCCGGGGTCCCCGTCGAGCGCGACGGCCAGCAGCGTGGAGTCGGGCTCGCCGAGCACGCCGAGTCCGTCGATCGCGGTGATCCCGGCACGGATCTCCTCGGTCGCCGCGCGGGCGGTGCGGGCGAGCGCGGCGTAGCCGTCGTCGCCGACGTGGCGGACGACCGCCCACGCCGCCGCGAGCGGACCACCCGACCTGGTCGACTGCAACGTCGGGTTGAGCATCGTGTACCCGGGCCAGTCGGCGCTCGCGAAGTAGTGGCCGCGGCGCAGCTCCGCGTCGGCGTGCAGCAGCACGGACACGCCTTTCGCGCAGTAGGCGTACTTGTGCAGGTCCACCGACAGGCTCGTGACCCCGGGCACGGAGAGGTCGAACGCGGGAGCGCGGGTGCCCACGCGCTCGCGGCGCAGGTACGGCAACACCCAGCCGCCGATGCACGCGTCGACGTGCAGGCGGACGCCGTGTTCGCGGGCCACCGCGGCGATCTCGGGGATCGGATCGACGACCCCGTGGGCGTAGGACGGCGCGCTCGCGACGACGAGCACCGTGGTGTGGTCGATGGCCGCGGCCGTCGCGTCCGGGTCCGCGCGGAAGGTCGTGGGATCCACCGGCACGCTCACCACGCGGACGCCGAACAGGTGGCCCGCCTTGCGGAACGCGGCGTGCACCGTCGACGGGACGACGATCGACGGGTCGACGACGTCCCGTCGGCCCTCGCGCGCCGCCAGCACGGCCAACAGGCACGACTCCGTGCCGCCCGACGTCACCGTCCCGACGGCGGCCCGCCCTCCGCCCAGCAGCTCGATCGCGGTGCCGACGAGGTCGTTCTCCATGTGCAGCAGGCTGGGAAACGCCGTCGGGTCCAGCCCGTTGGCCGAGGACGCCGCCGCGTGCGCCCGCGCGGCCAGTTCGTCGAGGTCGCCGAGACCACTGTCGTAGACGTAGGCCAGCGTGCGCCCGCCGTGGGTCGGTGCGTCCCCGGCCCGCAGCCGG
The DNA here is from genome assembly GCF_024171865.1 of Prauserella aidingensis. GTDB lineage: Bacteria > Actinomycetota > Actinomycetes > Mycobacteriales > Pseudonocardiaceae > Prauserella > Prauserella aidingensis. The sequence goes on from NZ_JAMTCN010000001.1 coordinate 415,062, forward strand.
GTCAGCTCCGCGAGCACCTCGTCGGCGCCGGGACCCACGCCGGGGATCACGCGCCGCCCCCTTCGGCCGGGGCCGTGGCATCGGCATCGGGGTCGCCGTCGGGGCGGCGGTCCCCCAGCACGCTGCGCCGCAGCAACGGCAACGCCAGCGCGACGAACACCGCGGGCAGTGCGGAGAAACCGACGGTGATGGCCGTGACCGCGCTCTCGGGCTGGGTCGCCACCGACTGTCCACTCGAGACGTACCCGCCGAGCGAGAGCACGAGTCCGAACAGGCCGGGGCCGACGGCGAGCCCGAGCGTCTCGGCTGCCGTCCAGACGCCCGCGGTGATCCCGGCGCGGGTGGCACCGGTGCGTTCCTCCTCCGCGGAGATCAGGTCCGGGAGGATCGCCAGCGGGAACACCTGGATCCCCGCGTATCCCACACCCGCGAGCGCAACGAACACGAACACCACCGGCGTCGCCATGGCCGGTGAGAATGCGAGGGCTCCGAGCGCGGCCGCCAGCAGTACCGACGAGACGCGGAAGCCCGTGAGTTTGCCGCCGCTGCGGCCGATGCGGTCCCACACCGGCATGACGAGCAGTGCCGGGCCGACGAAGCCCGCGAACAGCGCCGACTGCAGGTCGGGGTCACCGAGGACGTACCGCGCGACGTAGTTGACCCCGGCCAGCAGGGTGGCGACGCCGAGCGCCTGGAGGAAGTAGACGGTCAGCAGCCAGCGGAACGCCCGCCAGGACCGCATGGTGGCGAGCAGGTCGCGCCACCCCGGTGTGGGCTCCCGCAGCCTCCCCACGGGTGCACCGCGCGTGCCGGCGTAGACGGCGACCGCGCCGAGTGCGATGAGCACGCCGACGAACGCGCCCATGGCGCGATAGCCCGCGGTGCCGCCGAGCCCGCTCGCGATGGCCGGTGCGACCGCGCCCGACACCAGGATGGCGAGCGCCAGCACGGCGATGCGCCAGGTCGTCAGTCGCGTCCGCTCGTGATAGTCCTCGGTCAGTTCCGCGGGCAACGCGTTGAATGGCACCTGGAAGAAGGCGAACGCCGTCGCGCACACGAAGAACACGACGACGACGTAGGCCGCGTCCGCGGCCGTCGAGCCGAGGCCGGGACCCGCGAACAGCGCGGCGAAGCACGCGGCCAGCACCAGACCGCCGATCAGCAGGAACGGTCTGCGGCTGCCGTGTCTGCGCAGCGCGCCGTCCGAGATCCGCCCGGCGACCGGGTTGAACAGCACGTCCCACGCCTTCGGCAGCAGCACGATCGCACCCGCCACGGCGGCGGGCACGGCCATCGTGTCGGTCAGGTACGGCAGGAGCAGCAGCCCCGGCACCGTCCCGAACGCGCCCGTCGCGAACGACCCGAGCGAATACCCGAGACGAGTCCTGGTCCCCAGCGCCGACATGCTCCTCCTCGGACGGTGCGCGTGGAGGAATCGTGCCACCCCGGCGCCGCCACCCGGCTCCGACCCCGACGTGCGAGACAGCGCCGGGTCAGCCGAGCACGTCGGCCACCCGGCGCAGCGTCGCGGCGTCACCGCGGACGAGCAGCGTGGTCACGACCGTGTCCTCCCACGCCTGCAGTTCGTCGCGGATCTTCGCGGGCGGCCCGATCAGCGACGTGTCCTCGACCAGTGAGGTCGGGATCGCCGCCGTGGCCTCCTCCTTGCGGCCCGCCAGGTACAGGTCCTGCACCGTGTCCGCCACATCGGCGTAACCCATGCGCGCGAACACGTCGTGGTGAAAGTTGGCGTCCTTCGCGCCCATACCGCCGATGTAGAGCGCCAGCGACGGCTTGATCATCGCCGCGGCCTGTTCGACGTCGTCGTGCACGATCACCGGCACCGACGCGGCGACCTCGAACCCCTCCGGCCGGTGCCCGCGCGCCGCGAATCCCTCGTCGAGGGCCGCGCGGTAGAAGGCGTCGCTCTTCGGGGAGAAGAACAGCGGAAGCCAGCCGTCGCAGATCTCCGCCGACAACGCCACGTTCTTGGGCCCCTCGGCCGCCAGGTGGATCGGGATGTGGGACCGCAGCGGGTGCACGGTGGACTTGAGCGGCTTGCCCAGCCCGGTGCCGCCCTGCAGCGGCAGTTGGTACTGCTTCCCGTCGTGCACGACCGGTGCCTCGCGCGCCACCACCTGGCGCACGATGTCGACGTACTCGCGGGTCCTGGCGAGCGGCCTCGGGTACGGCTGCCCGTACCAGCCTTCGACGACCTGGGGTCCGGACGCGCCGAGCCCGAGGACGAATCGGCCGCCCGACAGGTGGTCGAGCGTCATCGCCGCCATCGCCGTGGCCGTCGGCGTACGGGCCGACAGCTGGACGATGTTGGTGCCGAGGGTGACGCGGGAGGTCGCCGACCCCCACCAGGCGAGCGGGGTCAGGGCGTCGGAGCCGTAACCCTCGGCGGTCCAGACCGAGTCGAATCCGAGTCGTTCGGCCGTCGTGATCGCCTCGAGCGCACCCTCCGGCGGGCCCGACGACCAGTATCCGAGGTGGTAACCCAGTTTCACGTCGTGTTCTCCTTCGGGCCGCACTGTCGTCGGATGCCACCGGGGTCCGGTGGCGCTGCCGGTCCGTTGCCGTCGTCACCGGTCCGCGCCGGATCGTGCGTCAGCCCGCGGGCCGGTGTTCGGCGGGCACGTAGTGGGTGGGCCGCGACCGCTCGGCCACGGGCGGCAGGTTCCGCGGCGGGGTCTCGACGGTGGGCGTTCCCGCAGGGTCCCTGCCGAGCGCGCGCCGCCAACCCGCCCTCGCCCGCGGATGGTACCGACGCTGCCACGGGACGAACCGGAACGCGAGCCCGATCGCCTTTCCCACCAGCCGGTGCACCCGCTGGTCGCGCGGCGACCACGGGTAGCCGAGGCGGGTGCGCACGGGTTCGTCGTACATGCCGACCGTCAGCCACACGAAGCCGCGATGCACCAGCGGCCGGACGAGTGTCCACAGGGGACGCGGCAGCCACTTCAGCAGTGGCGGCCTGCCGATCCGCGAGATGTCGAGGACGTCGCGTGTGGCCTTGTTGTCCTCGAGCACGTCCCGGCACATGCGGTCCCAGTACTCCTGGAAGTCCTCCCAGGTGGCCGGGACCGGGCGCATCGACATGCCGTACATCCGGTACCAGCGCTTGTGTTCGTCGAACAGCTGCCGCCGCTGCGCCTCGGTGAGCCCGCCCATGAAGTTCTCGGCGATGATCAGCGTGCTGACGAAGAAGGTCGCGTGCGCCCAGTAGAACGTGCCGGGGTTCAGGGCGTGGTAGCGGCGGCCGAACTCGTCGGTGCCCTTGATCGTGTCGTGGTAACCGCGCACCTCGAGCGCCGTGGCGTGGGCACGCGGGCCGTCGTAGATCACCCCGCCGATCGGGTACAGCGAGCGGAACAGCCGTTCCCAGCGTTCGTCGAAGAACCGGGAGTGCTCCTCGACACCGGCCCCGAGTTCGGGGTGCATGTTCTGCATGCTCCCCGCCCACAGGGCGATGAGCAGCCCTCGCCAGTCGCCGAAGATCCGCCAGGTCAGCGAGTCCGGCCCCAGCGGCTCGGGGGCGTGTCGGGCAGTGGCGGCGTACGGCGCGGCCGTGTGCACGTCGGAGGCCGGGGCCACGTCGGAGGCCGGGTCCGCCGCCTGTTCGCCCGCGGAGTCCCGTGCAGACGGTGCGTGCGGGGACGGCACGCCGTCGCGGGAGCGGCTCTGCGTCATCGTCGACTCCAATGTGACTACGGCCGTTGTCACCTTCGTCGGTCACGGTACGGTCGACAACGTTCGTGGTCAATCGAGGGAAGCTGACATGACTGCCGAAAGCCGCACCTGGGCGGGCACCACCCTGGCCGACCGCAAGGCCACCCGCAGGCGCCGACTGCTGGACTCCGGGCTGACCCTGCTCGGCTCCGAGGACAGTGCCGCCCTGAGCGTGCGCGCCGTCTGCCGTCACAGCAGGCTCACCGAGCGCTACTTCTACGAGAACTTCGCCGACCGCGACGAGCTCATCGTCGCCGTCTACGACGAGCTGACCTCCGAGGCCCACCGCGTACTCGTCGACGCCGTGGCGGCCGCGCCCACCGACGACCGGCCCGCCCGCGCCCGTGCCGCGGTCACCGCCTTCGTCGAGCTGATCATCGACGATCCCCGCAAGGGGCGGGTGCTGCTGCTCGCGCCGCTCACCCACCCGGCACTGAGCCGCAGCGGCGTGCAGCGCATCCCGATGTTCGCCGGGCTGGTCCGCGACGAACTCTCCGCCAACGTCGACGAGGAGGACCGCGCGATGACCGCCACCGCGCTGGTCGGCGGACTCGCCAACCTGTTCACGGCCTACCTGGACGGCACGCTCGACGTCGACCGCGAACGACTCGTCGTCCACTGCGTCAAACTCGTCCTCGGCATCGACGCCCTCCACAGCTGAACTGTCCGCAGCGGAACCCTCTCCGGCTGCGGCCTGTACAGCCGGACGTTCCACGGCCGGATCCACCGCTCACGCGCCCGCGACGTTCTTCTTCTCCTCGACCAGTTCGAGCGCGATGTCGATGATCATGTCCTCCTGGCCGCCGACGTAGCGCCGCTCACCCACGCGGTAGAGGATCTCGTGGGCGGGCACGCCGTAGCGCTCCGCGGCACGTTCGGCGTGCAGCAGAAAACTCGAGTACACGCCCGCGAAGCCCTGCACGATCGAGGAACGGTCCATCACGGGCAGCCGCGTGATGAACGGCTTGACCACGGTGTCCGCCGCGTCCATCAGCGCATCCTTGTCGACGCCCGTCTCGACACCGAGTCGTTCGAACGTCGCGGCGAGCACCTCGGTCGGCGAGTTTCCCGCGCCGGCACCCAGTGCGACGAGCGACCCGTCGATCTGGCGGGCGCCCGCGCGGTGGGCCAGGACCGAGTTGGCCACGCCGAAGCTGAGGTTCTGGTGCCCGTGGTAGCCGACCTGCGCGTCATCGCCGAGTTCGGCGACCAGAGCGGCGACCCGGTCGGACGCGTCCTCGAGGATGAGGGCGCCTGCGGAGTCGACGACGTACACGCACTGACAGCCGGCGTCGGCCATGATCCGCGCCTGCTTCGCCAGCGTCTCCGGCTCCGCCATGTGCGAGAGCATCAGGAATCCGACCGTCTCCAGCCCGAGATCCCTGGCGGCCGTGAAGTGCTGCACCGACACGTCGGCCTCGGTGCAGTGCGTCGCGATGCGCACCGCGCCCGCGCCGAGATCCGCCGCGGCGCGCAGGTCGGTCACCGTGCCGAGCCCGGGCAGCAACAGCACCGCGATGCGCGCCCGGCGCGCCTCCTCGACGGCCGCGGCGATCAACGTACGTTCGTCGACGAGGGAGAAGCCGTAGTTGAACGTCGACCCGCCGAGGCCGTCGCCGTGGGTCACCTCGACGAGGGACACCCCGGCGTCGTCCAGCGCCCGCACGGTGTCGCGCACGTGCTGTTCGGTGAACCGGTGCGCCATCGCGTGGCTGCCGTCGCGCAGGGTCGTGTCGACGATCCGAACCGGGGCCGTCATGCGTACACCGCCTTCGTCGAGGGGCCACTGTCGGCGCCGAGGAGTCGCTCCGCCATGAGCTCGCCGATGCGCGCCGCCGCGGCCGTCATGATGTCCAGGTTGCCGGCGTAGGTCGGCAGGTAGTCGCCGTTGCCTGCCACTTCGAGGAACACGCCCACCCGGGCGCGGCCGTTCCAGTCGGGTCTCGGGTCGTCGAACTGCGGTTCGGCCTTCACCGTGTAGCCGGGAACGTACTCCTGCACCCGGCGCGCGGTGTCGTGAATGGACTGTGCGATGGCCGCCCTGTCGGCGTCCGGGTCGATCGCGCAGAACACGGTGTCCCGCATGATCATCGGCGGTTCCATCGGGTTGATGATGATGATCGCCTTGCCGCGTTCAGCCCCGCCGACCACTTCGAGCCCCCGTGCGGTCGTCTCCGTGAACTCGTCGATGTTGGCGCGCGTGCCGGGCCCCGCCGACCGTGACGACACGGACGCCACGATCTCCGCGTACGGCACGTCGGTGACACTGCTGACGGCGTGCACGATCGGGATGGTCGCCTGCCCGCCACAGGTGATCATGTTCACGTTGGGCACCTCGAGGTGCTCCGGCGGGGCCACGACGGGGCACGTGAACGGGCCGGTCGCCGCCGGGGTCAGGTCGATCGCCCGGATGCCGGCCTCGGCGTAGCGCGGCGCGGCGGCCAGGTGCGCCTTCGCCGAGGTCGCGTCGAAGACCAGGTCCGGAGTCTCGTCGCGGTCCAGCAGCCAGTCGACGCCACCCGCCGAGGCCTCGACCCCGAGCGCCTCCGCACGGGCGAGACCCTCCGAGGCCGGATCGACGCCCACCATGTACCGCACGTCGACGAGGTCGCTCCGTTGCAGTTTCGCGAGCAGGTCGGTGCCGATGTTGCCGGGGCCGACGATCGCGGCCACCGCTCGAGGTGTGGTCATGGGGATGACGCTCCGGCACGGCGTACGCCAGAATCAACGTATGTGTCCCGCTCATCGGAACAACGCGGCTCCGAACAACGCGGCTGCGAACAACGCGACTCGGGACAACGCCGCCTCCTCGGGTGCGGACGGTGCCGCCGACGGTGTCGCGTCAACGGCCGCTCGGGTGGCGGCGTTGCTCTCGGCGTTCAGAGCCGGCGACGACGCGCTCGGCGTGTCCGAACTGGCACGGCGCACGGGCGTGCCGAAGTCGACCACACACCGGCTCGCCGCACACCTGACCGACCAGGGACTGCTGGAGCCCGCGGGCAGGGGCAGACTGCGGCTCGCGCTGAAACTCTTCGAGATCGGCCAGCTCGCCGCGGCCCAACGGGGCCTGGTCGACGCGGCCCGGCCGTACCTCGCCGATCTCCGCGAGGCGACCCGCAACACGGCACATCTCGCCGTGTTGGAGGGCACCGAGGTCGTCTACCTCGACATCCTCCGCGGGCCCGACGCGCCGACGCTGCCCTCCCGCGTGGGCGGCCGGTTCCCCGCCCACGCCACGTCCGTCGGCAAGGCGATCCTCGCGTTCTCCTCGCAGTCCGTTGTGGACGGCGTGGTGACCGCGGGCCTGCCCCGGATCAGCCCGCGGACCGTGACCGCTCCCGGGCTCTTCCGGACCCAGCTGGCGACGATCGCCCGCGACGGGATCGCCTACGACCGTGAGGAATCCGGGGTCGGGGTGGTCTGCGCCGGCGCACCACTGGTCGGCTCGGACGGGACCGCCGTCGCCGCGCTCTCGCTGTCCGGCTGGACCAATCGGATGCGGCTCGACCGTGTCGCCCCCGCCGTCCGCACCGCCGCGCTGACCCTGTCCCGCCTGCTGCCCTGAAAACGACCGCCGCGGTTCACACCGCGACATTCACACCGCGGCGTTCACACCGCGACCGGGGGCTCCGACTCGTAGGCGTCGTGCAGCAGGCTCACCAGCTCGCCGGGGTCTTCCATCGTCGTGTCGGCGATGCGGGCGAGTCCGACACCAGGACTCCAGGAATTCATGACCACGCCGGCGAGTCCCGCCGTCAGCTCGGTCTCCCCGACCGGCCGCACCACCTGGTCCACACCACGGGCCGCAAGCCGCCGTTCGACGATCTGCATCGTGACGCCGCGGAGCACCGGCGCCTCGGGCCAGACGACCGTTCGGCCGTCCCGGAACGCCAGATTCCAGATCGTGGCCTCGCTCAGGTGCCCGGCCGGATCCGCGAACGCGGCATCGTCGAAACCGCGCTCGGCCGCCCGCCGGAGAAATCGGGTCTTCGCGACTTCGCCCACGTGTTTGATATGCGGCAGGTGCCGCTGGTACGGCACGACGTCGAGCGCGAGCGGCTCCGCCGACGGCGTCACCGGGTCCGCCACGGTGACCAGGACGTCGATCTCGTCCGCTCCCCCGCTCTGCAGGAACTCGCCGGGCCGCGTGGTGAGGTGGCACGTGAGGGAGACGTCGGGCGGTGCGGACGCGACGGCCGACGACAGCAGCTCGCGGATCCGGCCGTCGGGCAGGTGGTGCCCGAACAGCTCGTCACTCGCGGTCCTGAGCCGGTCGAGGTGCAGGTCGAGCCCACGCACCGCCCCGTCGCGCACCTGCATGGCCGTGAAGTGCGCGAAACCGGAGAAGGCCAGCGGAGCGAGATCGTCGGCGGTCGCGACACGACCGTTGACGTACGTTGAGATGATCGCCATGCCGACAACGTAGGAGTTGACACCAGTGACAAGGGCAAACACGGATGCCCCACTTCGGGTGGGGGACCTCGCCGCCCGTACCGGGGTCAGCGCCCGACTCCTGCGCTACTACGAGAACCAGGGCGTCCTGCCGGCACGACGGTCCTCGTCCGGGCAGCGCCTGTTCGACGCGACCGCGGTCGACCAGGTGCTGCGGATCCGGGAGCTCCTGGATGCAGGCCTGCCCCTCCGCGTGATCCGCGAACTGATCGACTGCATCCGCGCGCCGGGGCGCCTCGAGCCGTGCGCAGTCCCTGTCCTGGCCGAACATCTCACCGAGTACGACTCGCGGATCGCCGAGCTCGTGACCACGCGGGACTCGCTCCAAGGGCTCATCGACGCGTCGGCCGGATGATCGCCGGCCCGGCCCGGCCCTGCCCGTGTCCGCGCGGCCGATCGCCACGTCCGTGACGTCCACACCGCACCGCGTACGCCTCGCGACCGCCTGCGCCTAGGGTGGGCGCATGTCCGACACATCCAGGCCGAGTGACGAGCTGACCGAGTTCTGGCGCGAGCGTCACATCGCGACGTTGACGACGCCGCGCGCCGACGGCACACCGCACGTCGTCCCCGTGGGTGTGACCGTGGACGAGGAGTTCGCAGTGGCCCGGGTCATCTGCTCCGGCGACAGCGTCAAGGCGCGCAACGTCCGCCGCGCGGGTCCCGAGGGTGCGTCCGTCGCGGTCAGCCAGGTCGACGGGCGCCGGTGGTCGACGCTCGAGGGACGGGCCGTCGTCCGTGACGACGCCGATGCGGTGGCCGAGGCCGAGCGCCGCTACGCCGGGCGCTACCGCACGCCCCGCGTCAACCCGAAACGCGTCGTCCTCGAGATCACGCTCACCCGCAGGCTCGGCATGCGCTGAGCACGCTCCCCGCCCCTCCCGGCCGGGGTCGTGCCCACATGCGCTCGGGGCTCAGCCGCCGAACATCGCCCGGAACTGTTCCAACGACGAGGCACGGTAGACGAAGTTGTTCTCGGTGACCTCGGACAGTGGCGCCGACGGCTCGGCCGAGTACAGATGTCCGGGGTGCACCACCGGGTCGCCGGAGAGGCGCGCCAGCGCCTGCAGGCTGTGGTACATCGCGTCGGCGTCGCCGCCCGGAAAGTCGGTGCGCCCGCACCCTTCGAGGAACAGCGTGTCACCCGCGACGAGCTTGTCGCCGACGAGGAAGCACTGGCTGCCGGGCGTGTGCCCGGGCGTGTGCAGCAGCCGGATGCCGACGGCGCCCACCTCGAGCCGGTCGTCGTGTTCGTGCGCGACGAGGTCGCCGGACACGCCCGTCGTGCGCCGCACCCATTCGGACTCCGCGTCGCTGACGTGCACCGGTACCTGCTCGCGCTCCAGCAACTCGGCCAGTCCCGGCAGGGAGAACCCCATGAAGTCGCCGCCGACGTGGTCCGGGTGGTGATGCGTGGCGAGCACACCGCTGAGCCGCATGTCGTCGGCGGCGAGCGTGTCGAGCAGGTCGCCCGCCGCGTACGCCGGGTCGACGACCACGGCCTCCCGCGTCTCGGTGTCCCCGATGAGGTAGGCGAAGTTGCGCATCTGCGTCGCGACGGGATCGCCCACGGCGAAGTCCCGGCCCGCGAGCAACTGGCGGAAGTACAGCCGATCGGACATGGCGCGCAGGCTACCGGTCGCCGCTCCCGGATACGTCGCCGCAGTCCCGGGTACCCGTCCCGCCCTGGCCGTGGCGTCGTCCCCGCGCGGCGGCCGTTCGGGCGGTATCGGCGGACGCGGTGCGTGGCCGGGCGGTCACGGGTGCGACAATTCCCGGACCTGAATCCGCCGGCGAGGAGGGCCCCATGCAGCTCGGACGTGCCGCCGTCGGCGTGGTACTCGGCATCGCGATCCTGTTCACCGGGGCGGCCAGCGCGGCGCTCGAACCCGAGCCGGGTGACGCCGCACGGGCGGCCCCGCACCCGCCGCCACACCCGGCATCGCCGCCGGACCCGCACCACTCCCCCGACACCGCCCCGGACGCCGCGGGCCCGCACACCGTGCGTATCCACGTGTCCGGTCCGGACGACACGCTCATGCGGGTACTGCGCGACGACCAGGGCACCCAGGTGGCGCTGGGCGGTGAACCGTTCGACCACTCCTTCACCGAACCGGCGGGCAGCGACGGGCACCTCGGCATCCGGGTGGCCGCGGCGAGCAAACAGGCAGGCCGCCCCGCCGTGCAGTGCCGCATCACGGTCGACGGCGACGTCGTGGCCAGGGACCGGGCGACCGAGCGGGACGAGACCGGACTGGCTCAGGTCCAGTGCGCGGTGCCCCGCGGCGTCTGACGCGGGTACCGCCGGGCAGACTCGAGGGTCATGAACGGAACCGTCGTCGTCCTCGGCGGGCGCAGCGAGATCGGCGTCGCCGTCGCCCTGCGCCTCGTCCGCGCGGGCGCCACCGAAGTCGTCCTCGCCGCCCGCCGCAGCCACGATCTCGACGAGCAGGAACGCCTCCTCCGCGACGCAGGCGCCACGTCCGTGGCCCGCGTCGAATTCGACGCCGACGACACCGCGCGGCACGCCGACGTCCTCGGCGAGATCATGACCGCCAACGGACCGGTCGGCGTCGTCGTCACCGCCTTCGGAATCCTCGGCGACCAGCAGCGCGCCGAACACGATGCGGGCCACGCGCTGCGGATCGTCCACACCGACTACACCGCGCACGTCAGCGCGCTGACCCACCTCGCGAATCTGCTGCGCGCCCAGGGCAGCGGCAGTCTGGTCGTGTTCTCCTCGGTCGCGGGCGTGCGGGTACGGCGGGCCAACTACGTCTACGGGTCGGCGAAGGCGGGCCTCGACGGCTTCGCGAGCGGACTGGGTGATGCCCTCGCAGGCAGTGGCGTGCACCTGCTGCTGGTGCGGCCCGGGTTCGTCGTCGGCCGCATGACCGACGGCATGTCGCCCGCCCCCTTCTCCAGCACCCCGGACCAGGTGGCCGACGCCACCGTCGCCGCGCTCCGCGCGGGTAGGCACACCGCATGGGTGCCGCGCATCCTGCGGCCGGTGTTCTTCGGCATGCGCCTGCTGCCGCGTACCCTCTGGCGGCGACTGCCCCGCTGAGTTGCCCGACGCCGCAGCATCACCGGCGTCACAGCATCACCCCGCGTCCCAGCATCACCCGAACGTCACAGCGTCACCCGAACGTCACAGCGTCGCGCCGCCGCGCGGTGTTCGCGGCGCACGGGCACATCGCGTCCCCGTGCGGAGTTTCGCCACACCCCGCCACCGCGCCGTCGCGTACCGTCCCCGTAGGACGGACGAGATCACGAACGGGAGGCGCCGATGACCGAAGCCGGCCGAGGCCAGGGACCCGTCGTCGTCGGGACCGACGGTTCCGAGACCGCACTGCGCGGCGTGCAGTGGGCGGCGCGGGCGGCGGCGATCCGGCGCGCACCCCTGCACATCCTGCATGCCTCCGGCTACCCCGAGCGCTACACGGGCGAGTCGATACTGCCGCCCGAGTCGTTCAAGGCCGAGCTGCGCCGCCAGCGGTGGGCCTTCCTGCACGCGGCGCGGCAATCGGCGATCGACACCGTCGCGGCGGCCGGACTGCCCCGGCTCGACGTGGCGACCGTGCTCGATCCGGAACAGCCCATCCCGGCGCTGGTCCACGCCTCCGCCACCGCACGGCTGCTCGTCCTCGGCACGTCGGCGCACCGCAGCATCACCGGGCTCATCGTCGGCTCCACGACCATCGCGCTGGTCGGCCACGCCCACAGTCCCGTGGTGTCCGTCCGCGGTGACGTCGCCGACAGCGGCGAACCCGACCGCAGGCCGGTCGTGGTCGGCGTCGACGGCAGTCCGTTGAGCGAACGCGCCCTCGGGTACGCGTTCGACGAGGCCTCGTTCCGGGGCGTCGCGCTCGTCGCGGTGCACACGTGGAGCGACTCGGACACCTCCGCGTTCCGCGACACGTACGTCGACTGGGAGCCGCTGCGCGACACCGAGGAACGGCGGCTCGCCGAACGCCTCGCGGGCCGGCGCGAACGCTACCCCGACGTGCCCGTGGAACGCGTCCTGGTCAAGGACAAGCCGCGGCACGAACTGCTCGAATGGAGCAACCGGGCGCAGCTGGTCGTCGTGGGCAGCCGCGGCCGGGGTGGGTTCCGTGGCCTGCTGCTCGGCTCGACCAGTCACGCCCTGATTCACAACGCCGGCTGTCCCGTGCTGGTCGCCCGCCCCGAGGACGCCTGACCGTCTCCTCGGCCCCGCTCGTGCGCGGCGTGTGCGTCACCGCGGAGTGAGCAGTACCCACACCGGCCCTTCGGCGACCGGCACGCGCTGCCCGCCGCGGGTGCGGTACGTCGTCGGATCCTCCGGCGACGGGCGTGACCACGTGCCGTCGAACGCCGTGCCGTCGCGCAGGATCGTCGCCTCGCCGCGCCCGACCGTCCCGGCCACGGGCGAGAGCTGCCCACCGGAATCGCGCACCTGCCTGCCCTCGCGAACGGCCACGCGCTGCACGACGACCGTCCCCGCGGTGACCCGGCCCGCCTCCCGCGTGGTCAGCGGGGACCCGTTGAACGAGATCCGCCAGCGGTCGTCGGCCGCCGACCACGTGAACCGGTAGCGCGCGTCGCGGAAGTTCACCGCGCGGGCCTCGACCGGTGTGCCGCCCTCCGGTGCCGCACCCGGTCGGGTGACCGGCGTCGGCTCCCGCTCCCGTTGTTGCCCCGGAAGCTGCTGCGGGCGCACGTACAGGTTGTGCGGGATGGGCCGGTCGCCCCCGCGGAAATAGGCCCCGGGCCGTGTCTTGTCCGTGACGAGCGTGATCGGCGCGCGTTTCAACAGCGGCTCGATCTCCGGTGCGCCACCCGAGTAGGCCAGCACCGGTCTGCCGAACTGCCGGACGAGCGCGATGTCGGTCTCCCGCGCGCTGCGCACCGGTCCGACCGCCTCGGGCAGCCTGCTCGCGTACACCGCGGCGAGCCGCGTCAGCCCGCCTTCGACCGGTTCGACGTACACCTTGTCCGCGGCCGACAGACCGGCCTGCGGGCGCGCCTGCTCGACGTTGTCGACCTTCACGACCACGACCGGCCTGCGCGGGGGTTCGCTCGGCGCCGCGCCCGGCTCCGAGGGCGCCCGGTCCTCACCGTTGCCGCCTCCCGGCAGCACCAGCAGCGTCACCGCCACGGCGGCGACGAGGAACACGACCACCGCGGCGATCAGCCGCAACGCGGAACGCGACAACGTCATGGCGTCACTGCCGCGCCCAGTCCTGTGCCACGCGCTGCCATTCGCGGTCCCACCACGCCTGCCGCGACCGTGCCAGCAGCACGCGGAAGGCGCCGTAGGCGAGCCCGCCCCCTGCGGCCACGAGCAGCCACAGGGCCAGGCCCGCGCTCGCACCGTCGACGACGGCGCCCGTTCGCGTCACGGGAGGCGAGGTGACGGCGCCGCCGGGGTCGACCCAGATGGCGACCTCCGTGCCCCGGGTGGCGCCGCGGTGGGCGGGTACCGATCCGGTGCGCTCGCCGCCTCCGGGCGCCGTCCACCGCGCCGGAGCGCGCACACCGCGCGCATAGCCCGTCGTCGCCGAGGTCGGCGCCTTCGCGGTCAGGACAGCGGTCACCTGGTGTTTCGCCGCCGCGTCGCGGGCGACGTCGTCCAGCCTGCTCGCGTACACGTCACCGCCCCAGCCGACCGCGACGGGCACGGCCGCGATCACGAGCGCCACGAGCATCACCAGCAGGCGGCCGTCCCAACGGTCACCCCTGCGTGCCAACGGGTTCTTGCCCGGACGGATCCGCCGCCACGCGCGCGTGAGCCGTCCGTCCGATCCCACGCCTCTCACCGTCACCGTTCTCCCCTCGTCGGCCGCTCGGGTGCGGGTCCTCGGACCACCGGCCCTCGGACCACGACACGCGGTCGGTACGCATGTCATGTTCCCGCCGCGGCGGCGAACTATTCAACACATCGCCCGCCCACCCACCGGAACGTGACCCGCCGACCGACGACGGCGGGCCGGCACATCGTCGATGTGCCGGCCCGCCGTGACAGCTGCCGAGATACTCCGCGGACTCACCGTCGGAGCCGCGGACGCCCCCTCGCCCGAGGGGCTCCCGTCAGGAGACGCTCGCCAGGTAGTCCGCCGCCTTCTGCGGGTCCATGAACCAGTGCTGATAGTCCGACGGGTCGGAGAAGCCGTTGGCGAACCGCTTCGCCACGACCGGGTTCTCCTGCGCCGCACCCAGGATGTCCATGACGTGCGGGGGCGGCGGGGTGAGCAGCGCGTTCGTCCAGTTCGTGACGTGCTGGGCGTAGTCCCAGTACTTCTCGAACGTCTCGTGCATCCACGCGTCGTCGAACGGCTGGTCGCCGCGCTCCATGATCGACTTCAGGTACGAGTCCGCACACTTGGCCGCGTTGTTCGAGCCCTGACCCGTGATCGGGTCGTTGGCGACGACGACGTCGGCCATGCCCAGCACCTTGCCCCCCGACGGCAGCGTGCCGACCGGCTTGCGGATGACCGGGGTGTAACCGCCCGCCAGCGTGGCGCGGTCGTCGGTCAGCTCGGCGTTCCGGGCCCGGTCGTACTCCCACGGCAGGAACTGCTTCATCAGCGCCAGCGTGCGGTCGAGGTGCTCCTGCGGGGACGGCCGGTCGGTGAACACGTCGAGCGGCCCGCCCGGAATGCCCTCGAAGAACAGGATCTCGCAGTTCCCGCTCAGCGTGTAGCCCGGGATCATGAACAGCTCACCCACACCCGGGATCAGGTTGAACCGGACCGCGCGGTTGTTCGGATGCTCCGGCCGAGGCTCGACGCCGTGCGCGTAGACGACCGACAGCGCACGTTGCGGCTTCGTCCACACCGAACGCTCGTTGTCGCGGTCGAACAGCTGCACCAGCTCGCCCTTGCCCGCGGCGACGACCGTCAGGTCGTACATCGTCGACAGCGAGTTCAGGTCGGCCGTCGTCACGCCGTGGATGACGAGCTTGCCGCCGCGCTGTTCGAACAGCTCCAGCCAGCCGGCCATCTTCACCCGCTGGTCGACCGACTGGCCGTAGTTGTCGAGCCAGCCGATCCAGTTGAGCTGGCGGCTGGCGTCCTCACCGGCGATCGACACGCCGAGGCCGTCGACCGTGACGCACTCGGACTCCCACAGGTTGAGGCCCTCGTCGCGCTCGGTCTGCAACGCGTCATTGAACATGCACTGGGTCGACATGACACGGCCGCCGCGGATCTCGTCCGCGGTCCGCGCCGACATCACGGTGACGTCGTACCCGTGCTGGAGCAGCGACAGCGCCAGCTGGAGTCCGGACTGGCCGGCTCCGACGACCAGAATCTTACGCATGCGTTCGTGCCCTCCCGGGGTCAGACAGTTCGGCCAACGCCAGCGTGTAGCTCACGAGCTCACGCAGCGTCTCGGCCGTGGATTTCGGCTCCCGCGCATCGACGGTGACCAGCGGAATCGACGCGTCGAGCGCCAGCGCGTCCCTGACGTCCTCGATGTCGTGGTACATCTCGCCGTCGAACCGGTTGACCGCGACGATGAACGGCAGGTCCGAGTCGTTCTCGAAGTAGTTGATGGCCGCGAAGGACTGGTCGATCCGGCGGGTGTCGACGAGCACCACGGCGCCGAGCGCACCGCGGGACAGGTCGTCCCACAGGAACCAGAACCGCGCCTGGCCGGGCGTGCCGAACAGGTACAACAGCAGATCGTCGTGCAGCGTGATCTTGCCGAAGTCCATCGCCACGGTCGTGGTCGACTTCTGGGCGGTGTCGGGCGCCTCGTCGATGCCCGTACCCGCCTCGGTCATCCAGGCTTCGCTGTTGATCGGCGGCACTTCGGACACGGATCCGACGAACGTGGTCTTGCCGACGCCGAAACCGCCGGCGACCACGATCTTCGCCGAGACCGCCAGCTGTTCCGGGTCGCCGCCGCCGGCCGCCGCCTGCGCGCCGTCAGACCGGTAGCCGCTTGAGTCCATCGAGGATCCTCTCGAGTACGTTCCGATCGTGCGCGTACGCGTACGCAGTGGGGTGGATGTAGATCGCTCCCTGGGCAGCCAGGTCGCTGACCAGCACGCGGATCACGCCCAGCGGCAGTCCCAGCGACACCGAGAGCTCGGCGATCGACACACGCGTGCGCGCACGCTCGTACAGCCGACGCGACTCCGGCATCAGGGAGTCCGCCAGGCTCGGGTCATAACGCGGCACCGAAATCAGCGTTTCGACGAGCAGGTCGTAACGCGGTTTGGTGCGGCCGCCGGTGAGCGCGTAAGGACGGATCCGCTTGCTGCGCATCCGGTTCGGCTGACCGGCCCCATTTTCTGTGGACACGGTGGTCACTTCCTCACCAGTGGGGTCGTCACGCCTGCGCCCTGCGGGCGGTCAGCACGCGTCGCATGTCGGCACGGATTTCCGGAGTCAGGGCGTGGCCGGCGTTGCGGACGAACTGGGTCATCTCGTACGCCACCACCTTCATGTCGCAGTCGGGCCCGGTCAGCACGGCGAGGCCGGCGCCGTTCCCGATGCCCATGAACAGGAAGTAGCCGTGGGTGAGCCGGATGATGATCTGCTCACACCCGCCCTTGTCGAACAGCGTCGCGCTGTTGCGCGCGAGGCTGAGCATCCCGCTCGCGATCGCCGCGAGCTGCTCCGATTCGTCCGTCGAGACCTCGTCGGACGCGGTGAGCGGAAAACCGTCGGACGACATGATCAGCGCGTGCGTGACCCCGTGGACCTTGCGGACGAAGTCGTTGATCAACCACGCGAAATTCTGTTTGCCTGAGGCCTGCGGGTTCACTCGGCCTCCTCACCGACGTCGTCGAGCCTGCGGTGCTTGGCCCGCGGAGCGTCGTCGCCCTCCTGGCCCGGCTCGGCGGCCTCGGCGTTCTCGGCGTTCTCGGCGGCGAGCTGCTCACCGTCGGAGAAGGCGTCCAGATCGGCCAGCAGCCGGTCGTGGCTCTCCTCCATCGACACCGGGTCCTCGAGCACGTCCTCGGGAGCCGACATCGGCTCGTCCGACCCGCTCGTGCCCGCGCCGGAACCCGCACCCGCCGCGGTGGTGTCCTTCAGGCTCTGCGACACGCGGCGGGGAAGCCCGCTCGCGGTCGTACCGCCGGTCGCGTTCGACGACGGGCGCGGCCGGGGCCGCGGCGAGGGCGGCTCCTCGACCGGAGCCGCGGTGTCCGCCTGCGGCGGAGCGGCGTCGGTCGGGGACGGGGCGGCCTCGGCCGGGGGCGGCGGGGTGGCCGCCGCACCGGTCTGCTGCGGCACGCGCTGCGGCAGCTGGCCGGAGATGGCCCCCGCCGAGCGTTCCGGCGGTTCGGGCGCGGGCTCGACCAGGCCAGGGCCCTGGGAGTAGAAGACCGTCTCGTTGCCCGACCACATCGCGTCCGGCACCTCGGTCACCAGCGCCAACGGCAGCAGCACGGTCGCGGTCGTACCGCTCGGCAGCCGGTTGGCCAGCGACACGGTGAGCTTGTGCCGGTCGGCCAGTCGCCGCACGACGGTCAGGCCCATGCTGCGGACCGCCTCGTCGTCGATGACCTCGTCGATCTCGGTCTCAACCGGCGACAGTCGCCGGTTGAGGTCGTCCATCCGGTCCGGCGGCAGGCCGATGCCCTCGTCCTCGATCCGCAGCAGCACGCTGCCGCTGTCGGTCAGGTGGGCACTGACCCGCACCGGAGCGTTGGGCGGCGACTGGTTGGCCGCGTTGTCCAGCAGCTCCGCCAGCAGTCGGCTGATGTCCTCCGCCGCGAACCCGGCGACGCCCAGGGACGCGACGCGCCCGATGGTGACGCGGGAGTACTGGTCGATCGACGACATGGCGCCACGCACGACGTCGACGAGCGACAACGCGTCCGTGGACGGACCACCGGCGTCCTTGCCCGCGAGCACCCGGAGGTTCTCCGCGTTGCGCCGCAGCCGCGCCGCGAGGTGGTCGAGGCGGTACAGCTGACCCAGCCGCTCCTCGTCCTCCTCGTCGATCTCCATCTTCTCGAGTTCCTGCAGCAGGGTGTCGACCAGGTTCAGGTCGCGGAGCGCGAGGTTCGCGCACATGTCGACCAGTGCCTGCTGCTGCTCGCCGCCCCGCGCCGGGAGGGGTTGCGCCAGGGCGGCGATCGCCGTCCCGTCGGATCCTTCCCCGTCCTGCCGTGGAGGATCCAGCAGCTGAGCCGCCGCCACCCGGGAGCGGTCAAGTAACACACGCGAGCGCTCCAGAATTTCCCGCGCTCTCGCCCGCCTCGCCATTCGGTGTCCACACTTTCTTGAGTCTCGCGTACGGGCCTCGGAATTCGGCCGTATGTCCCCCGACCAACGGTGGCATATGCAAGCAGACGCCCTCCCCGATGTCCACTAGCAGTCCCTGCGTAGTCGCGCGCCGTGATGCCTTACTCTCACCACCGCAAAGAAGCGTGGCGTGCACCCGTTCGTGGGACGGGAATCACCGTCCGTGTCCCATGTACTGCCACACAGATCACACCTAGAGTGACCGGATCCCTGCCGGACGGGTGTCCGGACGTGCGATCCTCACGGGAGGCACCACACCCGGTACGACCACCGGCCGAGCCGGACCGGACACGACAACCGAGCACCGACGACCGCATCGACAGCACCCGGGCCCGCCGCGCGGCCGGCGGCCCCGCCGACACGCGCCGTGGAAGGATCACGAGTGAGCAGCCACACCGCACAGGTCGACGACATCCGGCTCGTGGCCATGCCCAGCGCACTGAACTGCGCGAGCATGTTCGTCGAGTTCTCGCTGACCGAGTGGCAGCTGCCGATGCTCCGTGACACCACGTCCGAGGCGGCACGTGCGCTCGTGCAGAACGTGCTCGACCACGCCGACGACAAGAACCCCGGGTTCGTCAACGTACGGCTCCGGCTGAAGGGCGACTGCCTGGTGATCGAGGTCGAGGACGACCAGCTCGCCCGCGCCCACGACGAAGCACCGGTGATCGACGGCCGCCGGACGGGCGCCGTCCCGGTGCAGGGACGCGGCAAGCTCGTGTGGTGCGAGGTTCCGCTGCCCCCGGGCATGTCGGCCACGCAGGTGCGCCTGCCGCACCGCGGGGAGCGCCGCAATCTGCCACCCGAGGCCGCCGCCCCGCCCGCCGAGCAACCGCAGTCCGTCGACCCGGCGCTCGCCGACCGGGTGCTCGTCGGACTCAAGAACCGCGAGTGGTGAGCGCCCCGCAGCACCGGAGCGGCCCGCAGGCCGACGGCTCCGGCGAGAACCCCTCCGGTCGCGACACCCCTGGGGAGGTCGCGGACCTGTTCTACGCCCTCTGCGGGCGGCGGCGGGACGTGCGCGGGCAGTTCACCGGCGAGCCGCTCGACGACGTGGTGTTGCGCCGCATCCTCGGCGCCGCTCACGCCGCGCCCAGCGTGGGCCTGAGTCAGCCCTGGGACTTCGTCCTCGTGCGGGACCGCGGCACCCGCGAGACGTTCCGCGACCACGTCGCCGCCGAGCGGGACACCTTCGCCCGCGAGCTCTCCGGCGAGGACGCCGAGACGTTCTCGAAGATCAAGATCGAGGGCATCCTCGAATCGACCCTGTCGGTCGTCGTCACCTACGACCCGGACCGTGGCTCCCCCGCCGTGCTGGGCAGGCACGCGATCGCCGACGCCGGCCTCTACTCGGTCTGCCTGGCGATCCAGAACCTGTGGCTCGCCGCGACCGCCGAAGGTCTCGGCGTCGGCTGGGTCAGCTTCTACCGCGAACCCGTACTGCGCGAGCTGCTGCACATCCCCGAGCGGGTCCGCCCGGTCGCGTGGCTGTGCCTGGGTCCGGTGACGCACCTGGAGCAGACCCCGGACCTGGAACGGCACGGCTGGCGTTCCAGGCTTCCCCTGGACGCCGTCGTGCACGCGGAGCGCTACCCCGAGTCGTGACACGCCGTCCGTGACAAGCCATCCATGACGCGCCGTCCGTGACGTGCGGGCCGTGACCGCTGCCGCGGGGCGGGACCGCCCAGCCGGACACCGGACACCGGACACCGGACACCCGCACACTGGACACCCGCGGCGACTGCGCGCACCCTGGACCGGCGGGGACCTTCCCCGGGAACCTGCCCGCGTACGGAGCATGCGCGCATGGAGTTCACCGACCGCCGCGACGCCGGACGTGAGCTGGCTGCCCGGCTGCATCACCTGGCCGGGCAGCGACCGCTCGTGCTCGGCCTGCCACGGGGCGGGGTCGTCGTCGCCGGGCCGGTGGCCGAGGCGCTCGGCGGAGAACTCGACATCATCGGTGTCCGCAAACTCGGCGTGCCCGGCGACCCGGAGCTGGCTCTCGGGGCCATCGCCGAGGGCGGGACGGTCGTCGCCAATCCGGACGTCCTGCGGCATCGCCGGCTCGGCCGGGACGATCTCGACCGGGCCGCGGCCGAGGCGTTTCCGGAACTGGACAGAACCGTCGCGCGGCTGCGCCGCGGCAGGCCGCCCGTGCCGTTGGACGGGCGCTGCGTGATCGTCGTCGACGACGGCATCGCCACCGGCGCGACCACCCGTGCGGCGTTGCACTCGGTGGCCGCCCGCGGTGCGCGGCTGCTCACCCTCGCCATCCCCGTCGCGCCGGCCGACGTGCTCGAGGAGCTGTCCTCCGCCGCCGACCGCACCGTGTGCCCCAATCCGCGGGTCTGGATGCGCGCGGTCGGCAACTGGTACCGCGACTTCCGTCCGGTCTCCGACGAGGAGGTCATGGCGCTGCTGCACCCGCAGCACGCGTGAACCGCCTGCCACGGATCGGGCACGTCGCGGGCGCCGAGCGCGTCGGCGTGGCGGGTCGTCCCGTGGTGCGGGCGCCGTCGAGCGCCTCCCCGAACGATGGTCACGCATGTCCACTGCGGACGTCCGTTGTAGACAGCGGTCGACGGACGCGGGTCACGGGCGCGGAATGTTACGCAGGTTGGAGCGGGCCAGCTCGACCATCTTGCCGACGCCGCCTCCCAGGACGACCTTGCTCGCCGCCAGCGCGAAGCCCTTCATCTGCTGCGCGGTGATGTGCGGTGGCATCGACATGGCATTGGGATCGGTGACCACGTCGACGAGCGCCGGGCCCGGCCGTGCGAGCGCGTCGGCCAGAGCGGTACGCACCTGTCCCGGCTCGGTGACCCGGGTGGCCGGTATTCCCGCTCCCTGGGCGATCGCGGCGTAGTCGACGCCCGCGTGGTCGGTCTGGTAGTCCGGCAGCCCGTCGACGAGCATCTCGAGTTTGACCATGCCGAGCGACGAGTTGTTGAACAGCACGATCTTCACCGGCAGATCGTGCAGTCGCACCGTCAGCAGTTCGCCGAGCAGCATCGCCAGGCCGCCGTCGCCGGACATGGACACGACCTGCCGCTGCGGGTACGCCAACTGGGCGCCGACGGCGTGCGGCAGCGCGTTGGCCATCGTCCCGTGCAGGAACGACCCGATCACGCGCCTGCGCCCGTTCGGCGTGATGTAGCGCGCCGCCCACACGTTGCACATGCCGGTGTCGACGGTGAACACGGCGTCCTCGGCGGCCAGGTCGTCCAGCACGTCGGCGACGTACTCCGGATGGATCGGCGTGCGGTCACCCACCTCCTTGGTGTAGGCGTCGACCACCGTCTCCAGGGCTCGGCAGTGTTCCCGGAGCATGTCGTCGAGGAAGCCGCGGTCGGTCTTCTGGTCCACGAGTGGCAGCACCGCGCGCAGTGTCTCGCCCACGTCGCCGTGCACGCCGACCTCGAGCGGGGTGCGCCTGCCGAGCCTGCTCGCGTCGTGGTCGACCTGCACGGTGCGTTCGAGCGGCAGGAAGCCGTCGTAGGGAAAGTCGGTGCCGAGCAGCACGAGCAGGTCGGCGTCCTGGGTGGCCCGGTAGCACGCCCCGTAGCCGAGCAGGCCGCTCATGCCGACGTCGTAGGGGTTGTCGTACTGCACCCACTCCTTTCCTCGCAGCGAATGCCCCACCGGCGCGTGCACCCGGCCCGCGAGTTCCATGACCTCGGCGTGGGCGTCGGCGACCCCGGCACCGCAGAACAGCGTCACGGTTCTGGCCCGGTTCAGCGCGTCGGCCAGTGCGCGGACCTGAGTCTCCGGCGGCACGGCCACGGCGCGTTCGGTGACGAACGAGCTCGTCCCGGTCGCTTCGGTGGCGTCGCGGTGAGCCAGGTCGCCGGGCATCACCAACACCGACACGCCGCCACCGGCGAGTGCACGCTGCATCGCGATCCGCGGCACGCGCGGCACCTGCTCGGGCGTGCTGATCGTCTCGCAATAGCCGCTGCAGTCGACGAAGAGCCGTTCGGGGTGCGTCTCCTGGAAGAACCCCGTGCCGATCTGACCGGCCGGGATGTGCGAGGCCAACGCGAGGACCGGTGCGCCCGTGCGGTGGGCGTCGTAAAGGCCCTGGACGAGGTGGGTGTTGCCGGGGCCGCAGCTGCCCGCGCACACCGCGAGCCTTCCGGTCAGCTGCGCCTCCGCCGCTGCCGCGAACGCGCCCGCCTCCTCGTTGCGCACGTGCACCCATTCGATACCGGGCGTGCGCCGGATCGCGTCGACGATCGGGTTGAGGCTGTCGCCGACGACGCCGTAGATGCGGGACACGCCGGCCTGTACCAGCACCTCGATGAACTGATCGGCGACCGAGGCTCGGGCCATCTCGTACTCCTTCACGGATCGCGGGGCGGTGGTTCGGGCTGACGCGCTCGATTGTCGAGGCGTGAGCGCCACCGCGCGATCCGGGAAGCCGGGGCGCGGCTCCGCAGGGTGCGGGGCCCGCGGCCGGAGCGTGGTGGTCAGCCGGCCAGCGCGGCGAACACGAGGTGCTTGATCTGGTCGGCGTCGGCGATGCGCCTGCGCCGGATGCACAGGTCACCCGCGATGTTCAGCGCCGCATGCACGGCGAGCCGCGCGTGCGTGGCGCGGGTGTCCCCGCGGACGGCCATCACCAGGCGCACCCACTGTTCGACGTACTCGCGCTGGACCTTGCGCAGGTGCCGCCGGTCGTCGGGCGGCAGGTTGCCGTACTCGGACCGGTACACCGCAGCCAGGTCACTGTCCGAATAGTTGTAGCCGACGTAGGCGTCGACGAGTGCCCGCAGCGCCTCGCCCGGTTCGGTCGCCGACTCGATGGCCGTGCCGGTGGCCACGGTCAACCGGTCCGCCGCGCGGTAGTAGACGGCGGCGAGCAGCTCGGCCTTGCTCGAGAAGTGCCGGTAGACGCTCGAGCCGCCGATGCCCGCGGCCGCGCCGAGTTCCTCCATGGTGACCGCGTGGAAGCCCCGCTCGCGGATGGGCCGCAACGCCGCCACGACGAGCCGTTCCCGCCGGGAGACGAACCGGCTCGCCGCGGGCGGCTCGGGCCGCTGCTCGGCGAGTTCTCCGCTGAGCCGGGGCGGCAGTCCGGTGGCGAGCACGCCGAGCGCGATGCTCCGCAGTCCCCGCTGCGCCACCCGTGCCGACACGGTGGTGCGGTGGGTGGCGAGGCTGGCGATCGCACTGAGTCCCGCGGTCGCGACGGTCGCACGGTCGGCCTCGGGAAGCCCGGGACGCCCCTCCCCGACGAGCCCGGCGACGGTGTCGACCAGCGTCTCCAGGGTCGCGGTGAACCGGGCGTGGTCCTCCGGGTCGAGGTGCCGCCGCTCCCACTGATACAGCTGCGCACTGGCCCTGCGTTCGATCACGAGCTTCGTCAGTGAACCCACGATCGCGTCGATGCGGGCCCACGGGTCGTCGCCGGCCTGTGCGAGCGCGGTCTGCACGGCGCCGCTGGTCGCACTCGCCAGGTCCTCGGCGGCGTAGGTGAGGATCGCCTGCTTGTTCTCGAAGTGCCGGTAGATCGCGGGCCCGGTGATGCCGGCCTCGGTGGCGATGTCGCCGAGGCCCACCGCGTGGTATCCGCGCAGGCAGAACAGCTCGGCAGCGATGCGGGCGAGCTGCGCCCTGCGGTCACCGCGGCGGCGCGGCGTACCCGTCCCGGCGGCCGAGCCGGCGTCCGATTCCTGCAACGGCGTTACCTCCGACTCGCTCCCGCGTTGTCCCGAACAACGGATTCGACCCTATCGCGCCGCGCCCTGCAACCGCCGTCAGGAGTTCTTGACAACGGCCCGTGTCAGGAAGCTAGGTTAATCGGCATTCGCAACGGCGCTGAATTCGGAGGAACCATGAACGAGGCCTCCCACCGCGGGACGCCCGCACTGCCCGGCCCCGGCTCGGTGACATGGCGGCGCTTCGGTGTCGCCCCCGGTGCTCTGCTCGCCGGAACCGGCCTCCTGCTCCAGGTCGCCCACCCGGTCGTGGGCCAGGGCGTGCTCGACCACTCCGAATTCAGGCAGCACCCGTGGAAACGCGCCTGGGGCACCCACCTGTCCACCATGCGCTTCGTGTACGGGATGGGCGGCGGCGCGCACGCCGAAGGCGAGCGGCTCATCGAGCTGCACCGGGACATCAAAGGTGTCGACGACGAGGGCAGGCGGTACCACGCGCTCAACCCGGAGGCATACGCCTGGGTCCACGCCACGCTGGCGAAGTTCATGGTCGACACCGCGGCGTGGTTCTGCGAGCCCATGAGCCCCGCCGAACTCGACGACATGTGGCGGGAGTGGCGTACGATCGGCCTGGCACTGGGCCTGAAACCGCATCATCTCCCCGCCGACTGGGCGGGCACCGAGACCTACATCGAGGAGATGGTGCGGGACCGCCTCGAGGCGAACCGGAGTACCGCCGACGTCCTCGAGGCCCTGTCCCGTCCACAGCGCCCGAGCCGGTTCCTGCCCCCTCCACTGTGGAACGCCGGTATCGCCCCGGCGGCGAGCCTGGTGCGGCTGACCACCGTCGGCACGTTGCCACCGCTGTTGCGTGACCGGCTCGGTCTGGAGTGGACCGATGCCGACCGGCGCAAGCTGGACCGGCTGGCCTCGGTGGTCCGGGCCACCCACCGGAGGGCGCCGGAACCGCTGCGGTACTCACCACTGGCGTACTGGCTGATCATCCGTGGCCGCCGCGCCGAAGGCCGCCGTCGCCGCGCCGAAGGCACGGACGGTTCCGCACGGGCCGCCTGATGACGTTCACCCCGCCGCCCACCCGCACGGCCGTCGGCGACGCGTTCGCCCAGGCCGGGATGCTGCTGAGCTTCACGGCGAGCACGGTCGCCGCGCTCGGCCGCACCGTCGCGCGCCGTCGACTGGCCTGGCGGGACGTCCTCGAGCAGACGTGGTTCCTCGCCTCGGTCACGACGTTTCCCTCGCTGCTCGTGACGGTGCCGCTGGGCGTCGTCGTCGCGCTGAACGTCGGGTCGATGGCGGGGCAGCTCGGCGCCGAGGGATACGGCGGCGCGGTCGTCGCGTTCGTCGTCGTCGCGCAGGCGTCGCCCCTGATCTGCGCGTTGATGATCTCCGGGGTCGGCGGGTCGGCGGTGTGCGCCGACCTCGGCGCGCGGACGATCCGGGAAGAGGTGGACGCCATGGAGGTCATGGGCATCCCCGCGCTCGAACGCTTCGTCGTGCCCCGCCTGATCGCCGCCGTGGTGGTCACCACGTTGCTCGCGTGTCTGGTGATGGCGGTGGGGATCGGCGCCAGCTACGGATTCCAGACGCTCGTGCTCGGCGACTCGCCGGGCGCCTTCCTGAGCAGCCTCACCGAGTTCTCGCGTGTCGAGGACTTCGTGATCGCCGAGATCAAGGCCGCCGCGTTCGGGGTGATCGCGGCACTGGTGGCCTGTTTCAAGGGACTCACCGCGAAAGGTGGGCCGAGCGGCGTGGGCGACGCCGTCAACGAGGCCGTCGTGCTCGCGTTCATCCTGGTGTTCGTCGCCAACACGGTACTCACGGAGCTGTACGCGGCGATCGTCCCGGCGAGAGGGGCGTACTGATGCTCGCCCCGGTCCTGCACCTGCCCGCCAGGGCGGCACGCCCCGTGGTGGACGGGTTCGCCGGCCTGGGCAGGCATTCGACGTTCTACGCCCGGGTACTCGCCGCGGTGCCCACGGTGCTGGTGCGCCACTGGCGGCACGTGCTGCGCCACGTCAACGACATCAGCTTCGGCTCGGCGTCGCTGCTGGCGGGTGGCGGCACGATCGGCGTGGTGTTCGCGATGTCGGCGGTCGCGAGCACGCAGATCGGCCTGGAGGGTTACCGCGGGCTGGACATCATCGGACTGTCGCCGATGACCGGGTTGATGTCGGCGCTGGTGAACACGCGGGAGATCGCCCCGGTGGTGGCGAGCGTGGCGCTCGCCGCGAAGGTCGGCACGGGTTTCACGGCCCAGCTCGGCGCGATGCGCATCTCCGACGAGATCGACGCGCTGGAGACGATGGCGGTGCCCTCGGTACCGTTCCTGGTCAGCACCCGGATGGCGGCGGCCGTGCTGGCGGTCGTGCCGCTGTACCTGGTGGGGCTGTTCGCCTCGTACGCCGCCACGAGCCTCGCCGTCGTCCAGCTCAAAGGCCAGTCGAGCGGCACCTACGACTACTACTTCCAGCTGCTGCTCACGCCTGCCGACGTCGGTTTCTCGCTGCTGAAGGCCGTGATCTTCGCGGTGATCATCACGCTCGTCCACTGCGGGCACGGTTTCCATGCCACCGGCGGGCCGGAAGGCGTGGGCAAGGCCGCGGGCCGCGCCCTGCGCACGAGCATCGTCACCATCGCGATCGTCGACGTGCTGCTGACACTGACGATATGGGGCACCCAGCCGACGTTGCCGGGTGTGGGGGCGTGACGATGCGATCCCACCGCCGCGACACCGGCCGCACCGCACTGGCCCTGCGCGGGGTCGCCGCCGCGACCGCGCTCGTCGTGGGTGCCGGCGTGTTGATCGCCGCGGGCAACGACGCACTACGGCCCGCGCCGGAGGTCACGGCGCTGCTGCCCGCGTCGGCCGGTCCGGTGCGGGAGAACTCGGCTGTCCAGTACCACGGGGTCACCGTCGGCAGACTCACCACGGTCGACGGCGGGATCGACGGCTCCGAGCTGCGGCTGCGCATGGACGAGGAGTTCCTCGGGCAGGTACCCGCCAACGTGCGGGTGCGCGTGCTGCCGCGGACGCTGTTCGGCGACCAGTACGTCGACCTCGCCGTGCCACGGGGCGCCGAGCCGCGCGGCTCCCTGGACGCCGGAGCCACGCTTCGGCCCGACACCTCGCGGCGCACCGTCCGGCTGTACTCGGCCTACACGCGACTCTACGACGTGATCACCGCCTTGCGGCCCGCCGAGTTGCAGGTCGCGATGACCACGCTGGCCGACACTGTCCGCGGGCGCGGCGAACGGCTCGGCCGCATGATCGACGACGCCGACGCGCTGCTCACCGAGACCTCGCCGTTGCTGGAGACGCTCGAGGAGGACCTCGACACGGTCGCGCGGCTGTCGTCGGACGTCGAGGCAGCCACCCCCGACCTCCTCGCGACGGTGGACAACGCGACCTCGCTGGCCACGACGATCACCGAGGAGCGGCGGTCGATCGGGGCACTTCTCGGCTCCGCCATCGACCTCACCGACACCGGCCGCCGCGTCGTGTCGGATCACGCGCAGCGGATCGTCACGCTCGCCGAGGCGACCGGCCCGATCGCCGACGTGCTGGCTCGCCACCCGGGTGCCGCCGGCGAGTCGCTCGACGCGGCCCGGTTCTTCCTGACGCGCGGTGCGCGCACGTTCGCCACGGGCAACTTCACGATCGACGCCGCGCTGACGCTCGACCAGCCGTTCCCCTACACGGCCGCGGACTGCCCGCGCTACCCCGGGCTCGCGGGGCAGAACTGCCGGCAGGCTCCCTCGTCCCGGCACGACCGGACGTTCCCGCAGCCGCAGCACGAATCCGGCACCGATCACGGCCGCGGCGGCGACACGACGGCGCGCGGCGACGACGCGCACGGTCGCGACAGCGGCAGCGGTCCGGTCGTCGGCGGCACGAGCGGCCCCGTGGGCAGCGAGAGGGAGAAGCGGTCCCTGCGCGAACTCGGTGGCCTGTTGCCCGCCGGTCCGCGTGCGCGGACCTCGCAGGACCCGGACCTGCTCGGCCTGATGCTGGGGCCGCTGGTACGCGGCGAAACGGTGGTGGTCCCGTGAGGCTCGCCCCGGTCGTCACCAAGCTGACGGCGTTCGTGACCGTGTGCGTGTTCGGTGCCGTCCTGGTGGTCAACACGCTCACCGACCCGCTGCCCGGCGACATGCGCACCTACCACGCGGTGTTCACCGATGCCCACGGGTTGTACGCCGGATCCGACGTCACGATCGCCGGCGTGCGCGTCGGCACCGTGCGGGAGCTGCGCCTCGACGGCGGCCGCGCGCACGTCACCTTCGAGGTCTCGACCGACCAGCGGATCCCCGCGGGCGCGCACGCAGCGATCCACTACGCCGACCTGCTCGGCTCCCGCCACCTCGCACTGACGACACCTCCCGCGGAAGGCGAGGACGCGGCCACGTCGGGCGCGGCAGGCGGCGACCCGGCGGCCCGGGGTCCGGAACTGGAACCGGGCGCGACGATTCCCGTGTCGCGCACCCGTCCCCCACTCGACCTGACCGCCCTGTTCAACGGGTTCAAGCCGCTGTTCGAGGCGATCGAGCCCGGCGAGGTCAACCGGCTCGCACGGACGATCGTCGCCGTGTTCCAGGGCGAAGGCCCGGCGATCGAGTCGCTGCTGTCCAGTGTGGTCTCCCTGACGTCGACGGTGAACGGCAAGGAACGGGTCCTCGACCGGTTGTTGCGGAATCTCACGTCGGTGCTCGACACGATGAACGGCCACACCGAACAGTTCACCGAGCTCGTCGACGGGCTGAAGCGGCTGACGTCGTACGCCGCCCGGCACCGCGGTGACATCGCCACGGCGCTCGACAGCGGCACGAAGCTCGCGGGCTCGCTGAACACGCTGCTGGCGGGCATCACGCCGCACCTGTCCGAGGACATCACCGCGCTGAGGAAAGTGACCTCGTCGCTCGTCGGCAACACCGGCCGGTTCGACACGCTCATGGCCGAAGCACCCGACTTGCTCGACACCGTGGGCCGCGCGACCGACTACGGCTCGTGGGTGAACGTCTACGTCTGCAACCTGCGTGTCGACGTGACCGGTGATGCTCCCGTGAATCTCAGTCCCGGGCCGCATTCGGAGGTGTGCCGATGAGCAGGCTGCGTACACTCGCCCGGGCGCTGACCCGGCGCGGTCCCGTGTCCTCCGGCGTCGCCGGCGCACTCGTGCTGGCTCTGCTCGTCGCGGCGGCAGTGGCCGTTCCTCAGCTCCGGTTCCGCGCCGACACGGCGGAGTTCACCGCGGAGCTGGCCAACGCGGCCGGACTCGCGGCGGGCGACCAGGTCCACGTGGCAGGCGTGCCCGCGGGCAGGGTCGTCGCCGTGGAACTGGCGGGCGACCACGTCGACGTGCGCTTCCGGCTCGACGAGATGCAGCCGCTCGGCCGGTCCAGCGCCGCCTCGGTGAAACTCGCGACGGTGCTCGGCACCCGCTACCTGGCGGTGCAGCCCCGCGGCACCGGCGAACTCGCCGACGCCACCATCCCTCGGCAGCGCACGTCCGTGCCCTACAGCCTCGCCGACATCGCCGACGACGCCCACCGCACCACGGAGAAACTCGACACGACACAGCTCCGGAACATGATCTCCACCCTGCAGGAGGCCGCGCCCGACGGGAAGGTGCTGGGCGATGCGCTCGCAGGGATCCGCCGTGCCGCGCAGATCGTCGGCGAGCGGGGAGAGCGGTTCCGGCAACTCCTGGGCGGCGTCCGCACGCTGACGTCCACTCTGGCCGGACAGCGCGGCCACCTGACGCAACTGCTCGGCGACGCCAAGCTGGTCGCGGGAACCCTCACCCAGCGACGCGAGACGATCCGCACACTCGTGCGGGAGGTCGACACCCTCACCGCGGCACTCGACGTGGCGATCCGGGAGAACAAGTCGGCGTTCTCACCGCTGTTGTCCGACCTGCATTCGATCACCACGACGTTGAAGCGCAACGACCGCGCCCTCTCGCAGACGCTCGCGAAACTCGGACCGGTCAGCCGCTACGTCACCAACGCGACCGGCAACGGCCCGTGGGGCGACGTCTCCGGTCCGGTCGGCCCACTGCCGGACAACCTCCTGTGCGTAGCCGGACTCGTGGAGGGATGCCGATGACCGAGCGATCCGCGGCGACAGGCTCGGGACGCCGGCCGCTGTCCCGCATCGCGGCGATCGCGCTCGTCGTCGCGCTCGTCGTCACGTCGGGCTGGTACGTCCTGCTGCGGCCGGAGCCCCAGCTGCGCATCTCCGCCGACTTCGCCACCGCCGACGGCATCTTCCCCGGCAGCCGGGTCGCGCTGCTGGGCGTGCCGGTCGGACGCGTCGAACGCACCGACCCGCGTGGCGACTCGGTGCGGG
Organism: Prauserella aidingensis; assembly: GCF_024171865.1. Taxonomy (GTDB): domain Bacteria; phylum Actinomycetota; class Actinomycetes; order Mycobacteriales; family Pseudonocardiaceae; genus Prauserella; species Prauserella aidingensis. Next base: position 445,529 of record NZ_JAMTCN010000001.1, read on the forward strand.
TCACGATGTCGCTGCCCGGCGACACCAGACTGCCGGAGTCGGCGAACGCCTACATCATGAACCCGGCCGTCATCAGCGACCGGTTCGTCGAACTCTCCCCCGCCCACACCGGCGGTCCGACCCTCGACGACGGCGCCGTCATCCCCGTCTCCCGCACGCACGCCCCGGTCACGTGGGACGAACTGACCGAGTCCCTCGACACGCTCCTGCAGACGTTCGGCCCGGACGGCAAGGGCGGAGGCGGCCTCGGCGAGCTCGTCTCCACGGCCGCCGGCTCGCTGGGCGGCCACGGGCCCGAGTTCCGTGCCGCACTGAACACCCTCGCCAGTGCCTCCGAGGTGGCGGCGAACAGCACCGGCGATCTCGGCGCCGTACTGGACAATGTGGACACACTACTGACGGTGTTGAAGAAGCACCGTTCCACGATCGACGACCTGACCACGACGGTGACGACCGCGTCGAAGGACTTCACCACCCAACAGCGATCCATCACCCGCGCGATCGGCAGGCTCTCGCGCGCCCTCGGCACGCTGAACACGCTGCTGCGCGAGCACGGCGACCAGCTGCCCGGCGACGTGTCCCGGCTGACCCGGTTGTCGACCACGCTGGTGTCCCGTAAGGAACAGCTCGCCGAGACACTCGACACGCTGCCGCTCGCGCTCGAGAACTTCGACCGCGCCGTGTCCGACGACGACCGGCTCCGCATCCGGTTGAACCTGTCCACCAACCTGAACCAGTTCGGCACCACCGCGAAACTCTGCGAGCAGCTGCCGCTGCCGTTGTGCAGCGGCGCAGGCATCGTCAACCCGGTCGAGTTCCCCAACACGCTCGGCGTTCTCGACCTGCTCAGCGGGGGGCGCCGATGAACCGTCGCCACGCGCCCTCCCGCCACACCGTCGTCGCGGTCGCGCTGTCGGCCGCACTGTTGCCCGCCACCGGATGCGGCATCAGCCTCCAACGCACCGCCACCCTCGGCAGCCCCGCCGACACCTACCCCGTCACCGCGGTGTTCTCCGACGCCGCGAACCTGCCCGAAGGCGGGATCGTCCGCATCGGGCAGGCCGACGTGGGCCGAGTGACAGCGATCCGTGCCGAGGCCTTCCGGGCCCACGTCGACCTCGCGATCGACACGTCCGTCCGGCTCCCGGCGAACACGGGGGCGCGGCTGGAACTCACGTCGGCGCTCGGCGACCAGTTCGTCGTCCTCGAACCTCCTCGGTCCGGAGAGGACCGCGGGACGTCAGGTGCACCCGACCCGTCCACAGCAGACACGCCGGCCGGCACCCGGGCCGGTGGCCGGACGCTGGCCGACGCCGGCCGCATCCCGATCGAACGGACGTCCCGTGGGCCGGACGTCGAGGACACGCTGGCCGCGCTGGGCACGCTGCTCAACGGTTCGGGTCTCGACCAGGCCCGGACGGTGGTGCGCGAGGTGAACTCCGCGCTCGGCGGCCGGGAGGCGAAGGTCCGGCGCATCGTCGAACGGCTGGACGACGTCCTCGGCAGGCTCGCCCGCCGCGGCGACCGCATCACCGCCGTCATCGACTCGATGGACACGGTCGCCGCCGCACTGAAGAAGGGCACCCCGACGCTCGAGAAGGGCCTGACCGACATCCGGCCCGGGTTGCAGACGCTGCTGGACGAACGCACCCGCTTCACCGAACTGCTCCGCAACGTCGGCTCGCTCGGCACGACGACGCGCGCTCTCGTCGACAAGACCGGCGGCGCACTCACCCGGCAGCTCGACCGGCTCCGGCCCGTCCTCCGTGACCTGTCCACACTGGACGAGGACCTGGGTCCGACGCTGCAGTCACTGACCCGGTTCTCCCGCGCGCTGCGCAGCGCGACCCCGGGCGACTACCTCAACCTCGACGGCACGGTCAACGTCCCCACCGGTGTCGCCGAACTGCTCGACATCGACCTCTACGGCGAGGACTCGGGCCCGCCCGCCCTCGACCTCGGCGACACGGCCGGTTCCGGGGAGGGTGAGGGCGGCGGTGCCACGGGTGCCGGAGCCCGCACCCGCGAGCCCCGGCCGGGCGGTCTGGACCGGCTGCTCGGAGGTGGTCTCCGATGAGCCGGCTCGCGCTCGCCCAGCTGCTCGTGTTCGCCCTCGTCGCCGTGGCCTGCGGTTACTACGTCGCCGACCGGGTGTTCGGGCCGAACGCCACCGGCGAGTCCGTCACCGTGACCGTGCACATGCCCGACACCGGTGGGCTGCGCACCGGCTCGCAGGTGACCTATCGAGGCGTCGGCGTCGGGGAGGTGTCGGACGTGCGGATCGCGCGCGACCGCGAGGGCGTCGAGGTGGTCGCCTCGCTGCACCCCGGCACGCGGATCCCCGCCGACACCGACGCCGTGGTCACGATGGAGAGCCCGATGGCGATCCTCCGCCTCGACTTCCGGCCCGGCGACCGTTCCGGACCGTACCTGGCGACCGGCGACACCGTCACCGCCGACCGCACCCGCAGGCCGCTCCCCCTCGAAGCACTTCTGGGCAACTTCGTCCGCCTCGCCGACACCCTGCCCACCGAGGACCTCTCCGTGCTCGCCGAGTCTCTCGCCACCGGCCTCCAGAACGCCACCGGGGACCTGGACCGGATCCTCGACGACACCGACACACTCCTTCGGTTCGGCCGATCACGCACCGACCAGCTCGAGCGCATCCTCGACAACGGACGGCTCCTCGCCGAGTCGAACGGGTCGCGGCTCCGGGAATTCGCCTCCGCCATGCGCGACCTCAGCGGCGGCCTCCGCGAGACCGCGCCCAGGCTGCGAACGCTGGTCCGCGACGTGCCCGAACCGGCGGGGCGCGTCACGACACTGATCGAACGCACGGAGCCGTCGCTCGGCACCCTGCTCGGCAACCTCGTCACGACGACCCGGCTCGTCGGTATGCGCGGCCCGGCGGTGGAGCAGCTCCTGCGCTCGGCGCCGAAGGCGTTCCGCTCGCTCGGCGACGTCGTCGAGGGCGACACCGCGAACTTCTACCTCGTCGGCACGCTCGGACCGGTCTGTTACAACGACACACCGCGCCGGGCGCCGCAGCGCACCGAACCGCGCGAACCGCAGTGGCAGTGGCACTGCACCCCCGGACAGGACCTGAGCCAACGCGGCGCGCAGAACGCTCCCCGGCCCGACGCAGGCATGCCCACCGCCCCCGGCTCCGGCTCCGGCTCCGAGTCCGGGTCGGCCGCGAACGCCGACCCCGGCCCTCCTGCCGACCACAGGCCCAGCGCCTCCTCCCCCGACACCTCCTCCCCCAGCGCCTCCTCCCCCGACGGCGCCACCCGCGACGCCGCCACCGGTGACCGCGCGCCGTTCACGCTCGGCACCACCGGCGGCCAGGCCGCCGTACTCGGTCCCCGTTCCTGGTCATCGCTGTTGTTGCAAGGAGTTCACTGATGCGCCTTCCCGTACCGGCCGGCCGGAAACCGTCGCCCCGCCCCCGCGCCGGCGTCGGCGATCCGCCCGGCGACGCCCAGGATGCCGACGGCGTCGCGCCCTCCGCCGACGACGCGGCGCACACACCGGCCGTCCCGGCCACCGTCTCCGTGACGACCGGTACGGGCACCGCGGTGGCCGAGCCGGACGACACGGACACCGGACCACGCGAACCCGCCCGGTCCGAATCGGACAGCGCCGACGGTGACAGCGCCGACGGCCACACAGTCGACGACGACAGCGGCGACCACACCGGCGCCGGCGAATCGGAGGGCCGCACCACGACCGTGGCAGCACTGTTGCGACCACGGCGGGTCCTCGCCGCGCTGCTCGTCCTCTCCGTGCTCGGCGGGCTCGGCTTCGCCGCGCGTGAGTTCTTCGCCCAACGCGCCGAGGAGCAGGCGCGGGCCGAGGCCCTCGCCGCCGCCGAACGCTACGCGGTCGACCTGTCCTCGTACGACCACAAGGACCTCGACGGCAACTTCCAGGCCGTGGAGCGCAACGCCACCGGCCGATTCGGACAGCAGTACCGGCAGGTGAGCGACAACCTCACGAAACTGCTCCAACAGCACAAGGCGACCTCGGAGGGCAACGTCGTCCGCGCCGGGGTCACCGAGGCCGACGCCGACCACGCCGTCGTCCTCCTCTTCGTCGACCAGACGATCAGCAACACCAACACCGAACAGCCCCGCGTCGACCGCAACCGGATGGAGATGACCCTCGTCCACCGGGACGACCGGTGGCTCGTCGACAAGGTCACCCTGCTGTGAGAGGAACCCATCGCATGCTCACCGAATCCGACGTGCGCGCCCGCCTCGGCGACGCCACGGTCCCCTCGCTGGTTCTCCGCAACGCCGAGCATCACGGTGACAGACCCGCCTTGACCGGAGCGGACGGCACCCACACGTGGGCCGAGGTGCGCGAGCAGATCGCCGCGGTCGCCCACGGGCTGTCGGCCGCCGGGCTCGGCCGGGGCGACCGCATGCTCATCGACGTCACCAGCCGTCCCGAGCACTGGATCGTCGACTTCGCGGCGGTGCACCTCGGGGCGCTCCCCTGCACGACGTACGCCACGCTCTCGACCGAGCAGATCCGCCACGTGGCCACCCACAGCGCGGCCACGATCGTCGTGCTGGAAGGCGCCGCGCAGTTGCACCGGTGGCGGCCCGTCCTCGACACGTTGCCGAACCTCCGGGCTGTCGTCGTCCTCGACACCGCGGCCATCCCCGACGGCGAATCGGTGTTCGTCTCCTACGACGAACTGCTCCGTGGCGGGGCCGATCTGCACCGGCGCGACCCGGCCGCGATCGAGCGATGGACCGCCGCGCCGCAGCAGACCGACCCGGTGTGCATGATCTACACCTCCGGTACGACCGGAACGCCGAAAGGCGTGGTGCTGAGCCACGAGAACGTGCTCTACCAGGCTGCGGCCCAGGAGCTGATCCGCCCGGTCGAGGATCACCCGCGCATGGTGGCCTACCTGCCCCTGGCGCACGTGGCCGAGCGCGTGCTGGGCATGTACCTGCTGTTGTTCTCGGCGGGACACGCGACCGTCTGCCCGGACCAGGCTCAGCTGGTGCCGACGCTCACGGAGACCCGCCCACACGGCTTCTTCGGCGTGCCACGGGTGTGGGAGAAGATCGCGGCCGGCATTCAGGGCATCCTCGGCGGCCTGCCCGAGGAGCAGGCCGCCGCGATCGAGCAGGCCCGGGACGTCGCCGCGACCGTGTACCGGGTCCGCGCCGACGGCGGCGAGCCGACCCCTGAAGTCGCCGAGGCGTTCGACCGGGCCGACCGGACCGTGCTGCGGCCGTTGCGCGAGCAGCTCGGGCTCGGGGAGGCCGAACGTCTCGGCAGTGGCGCCGCCCCGATCCCGGCGTCGGTACTGGAGTTCTTCGGCAGCCTCGGCATGACGATCATGGAGGTGTGGGGGTTGTCGGAGACGACCGGTGCGGCCACCTCGACGTTTCCGGCGAAGTACCGGGCCGGCACCGTCGGCCTGCCGATGCCGGGCATGGAGGCGCGTATCGCCCCCGACGGCGAGGTGGAGGTACGCGGCCCGCTGGTGTTCCTCGGCTACCTCGACGCCGACGGCGGGATCCGGCCGGACACCGACGCCGACGGCTGGCTCGCCACCGGCGACATCGGCAGCTTCGACGACGACGGCTTCCTCACCATCACCGACCGCAAGAAGGAGCTGATCGTCACCTCCAGCGGCAAGAACGTCGCACCGAGCAAGGCCGAAGGGCTGCTGCGCACCCACCCGTTGGTCGGCTACGCCGCCGTCGTCGGCGACGGGCGCCCGTACGTCACGGCGCTGCTGACGCTCGACGAGGAGGCGGCCCCCGCATGGGCGAAGGCCCACGGCATCGACACCACCGACCTCACCGAGCTCGCAGGCCACCCCGATGTGCTGACCGCGATCGCCGGGGCCGTCGAGGCGACGAACGCCGAACTGGCCCGGCCGGAACAGATCAAGCGGCACCGCGTCCTGCCCCGGCCGTGGACGCCGGAGACCGGTGAGCTGACTCCGACGATGAAGTTGAAACGCCGGGTGATCGACGACCGCTACGCCGACGACATCGCATCCCTGTACGCCGACGGAAAGGCGACCGCCCCGTGACACTCATGACGCTCACTCAGGAGCAGCAGGACTTCGTCGACGCCGTCGCCGACTTCTGCCGCCGCGAAGTCACCGACGATGTCGCAAGGCCGCACGACGACGGCCTCTACCGCAAGATGGCCGACCTCGGCTGGCTCGGCGTCACAACGCCCGAGGAGTACGGCGGCGCGGGCCTCGGCGTGCGGGAGCTGTTGCTGCTGCTGGAGACCAGCGCCTACGGCAAGGCCCCGACGGGCGGTTATGCGACGTCGGTGATCACCGCGGCGGCGTTCGAGAAGTTCGGCACCCCGGACCAGAAGCGCACGGTGCTCGGCGACTTCGTGGCAGGCGACGTGCTGTCGATCTCGATGTCCGAACCCGGAGCCGGCTCCGACGTCGGCGGGCTGACCTGCCGCGCCGAGAAGACCGGCGACGGCTGGGTCGTGAACGGGCAGAAGACGTGGTGTTCGAACGCGCACATCGCCAAGCACATCCTGCTCGTGGCGCGCACCTCGACCGAGGGCGGCAAGCACGCGGGGCTGACCATGTTCCTCGTGCCCGCCGACGCGCCCGGGCTTGAGATCCACGGCATCGAGACGATGGGCGGCCGCGAGGTCAACGACCTCTACTTCACCGACTGTCACCTGCCCGAGGACGCGGTCGTCGGGACCGAGGGCGACGCGTGGCCGCAGCTGATGGCCGGGCTCAACGTCGAGCGAATGATCCTCGCCGGCCTCATGCTCGGTACGGCTCGGCGGATCTTCGACGACACCGTCTCCTACGTGACCGAGCGGGAGCAGTTCGGACGTCCGATCGGCTCGTTCCAGGCGCTCAAGCACCGCGTGGCCGACCTGGCCACCGACCTCGAGGCGACCCGCCTGCTGGTGCACGACGCGGCCGCGCGCATGGACGCCGCCCCGGGTGAGTTGTTCCCGCGCGAGGCCTCGATGGCCAAGCTGAAGGCCACCGAGCTGGCCAAGACGATGGCACTCGAAGGCATGCAGATGATGGGCGGATACGGCTACGCCACCGAGTACGGCATGGAGGCGATGCTCCGCTCGACCGTCGTGTCCACCGTGTACGGCGGAACGAGCGAGATCCAGCGCGACATCATCGGCAGGTCCTACGGCCTGTGACCGCCGGTGGTGGTGCGCCGCCCGGCGCACCACCACCGGTCCCCCTTCCGTGGGCGCCGCTCCCCCGGCTCCCGTCCGGCCCGCTCACGCGTCCCGATCGCGCGGCGGACCGGCGCCGAGCAGCGACAGCGGATGGTCGTAGAGCTGCGTGAGCAGTCCCGTGCAGGCCGCCATCGCCTGCACGTTCCGCCCGAACCGGGTCACGGTGATCAGGTCCGTGCCCGGCAGCGTCGTCGTGGCCGCGAATTCCTCCCGCACCGTGTCGAGATACGCGGGAGCCTCCGTGATCGCCTGACCGCCGAGGACGACGAGTTCCGGGTTGACCAGGTCCCGGGTCATGGCGATCGCCCGGCCGAGCGCCCGCGCGCGTTCGGTGAGGATCTCCCGCGCCCGCGGATCGGTGTCGGCGGCGGCGACGAGATCGCCGAGTTCCGAGCCGGTGATGATCCCCGCGCTGCGGGCGCGTTCGACCACGGCCCGTTCCGCGACCGTCGCCTCGAGACACCCCGTGCGCCCGCACTCGCACCGGACGTCGCTGCCGACCGGAAGGTGGGCGATGCTTCCGGACTGTCCCGGACCGCGATGCAGCACGCCGTCGACCGCGATCGCCACGCCCGCCATCTCTCGTGCGTAGAAGTACAGCGAGCTGGCCGCGCGACGGGACACGCCGAAGAGCAGCTCCGCGGTCGCCATCGCGGGTACGTGCCCGTCCAGGTGCACCGGAAGGCCGGTCACCTGCTCGAGCACCGCACGCGCGGGCACGCCGCGCCAGCCGAGCGGGCCGTGGTCCAGCAACCCGCCGTCGGCGTCCACCTGTCCGCCGATGGCCAGTCCGACACCGATGATGCGCCGCCGGGGCCAGTCGGCCAGGAAGGTGCTCACCTCGTCGCCGATGGCCCGCAGCACGTCGGTGGCCGATCCCTGCGGGGTCGGGATGCGCTCACTGCCCAGCAACGTGCCCGACAGGTTGGTCAGGCCGTAGGTCGTGGTCACGATCCCGATGTGCACACCGCAGGCCGCGATGACGTCGTCGTCGAGCCGCACCGGCACGGTCGGCCTGCCGATGCCGCCACCCGTCGCCATCTCGGGTGCTTCCCGCAGCAACGCCAGGTCGGTCAACGCGGTCACCTGCCTGCTGACCGTGGGCATGCTCAGCCCCGTCAGCCGTGCCATCTCCGCGCGTGACAACGGCCCGTCGGTACGGGCCGCGGCCAGTACCGCCGCCGCGTTCGACTCCCTCACCCCGCCCGCGCCGGGGACGTCCCGCACCGACTCCGGTAGTCGCCTGCCCACTCGCGTGCCCTCGCTTTCGCCTCGCCCGGAACCCTACGTGTCCGCCACCCATCTCACCGGATTTCCCACACCCCGGAACCACCCGGGTATTTTTTTTCGCGGTGTTCCGAAATTTCTTTTCACCAAGTTAGAAAATCCGTGTTCCCTGCCACATCCCCGCGGTACGAGAAACGGTGGACCGGGCGGCGAATTCTGTGTCAGCATCGAATCCGGCGGCGGACGGGACTGCCCTGCACCGGATACCCACCGGAGCCGGTGGCCGAAGCCACGAGTACACGACGCTCGCGGTCACCGCACGCACCCACCGTTCGCCACACGTCCGGAAACCGCGACGGCGACAGCGCCGAAGACGTTCGACGCCGACAATTCCGACACTCTCGGAATTGTCGGCCACTTTCGATTCACCGAGGTCGGCATGCACACACTTCTCCTGTTCGGACTGGCCGGGTTCCTCGCCCAGTTGGTCGACGGCTCGCTCGGGATGGCGTTCGGTGTCACCGCGACGACCACGCTGCTGGTCGCAGGTACGACGCCCGCCGTCGCCTCCGCGGCGGTGCACCTGGCCGAGGTCGGCACGACACTGGCGTCCGGCCTGTCGCACTGGAAGATGCGCAACGTCGACTGGCGGGTGGTCGGCACACTCGCCCTGCCGGGGGCCGCCGGCGCCGTGCTGGGCGCCTACGTGCTGACGTCGCTGGCCACGTCCTCGGCCGAGCTGTGGATCACCACGATCCTGTTGCTGCTCGGCCTCTACGTGCTGATCCGGTTCGCGTTCCTCGAGCTGGGATCCCTGCTCACCGCCAAGCGGCCCGGCGCACGGTTCCTCGCCCCACTGGGCGTCGTCGCCGGGTTCGTCGACGCCAGCGGCGGAGGCGGGTGGGGGCCCGTCGCGACGACGACCCTGCTCTCGTCCGGCAGGCTCGAACCGCGCAAGGTCGTCGGGTCGGTCGACACGTCCGAGTTCATCGTGGCGATCGCCGCGAGCGTCGGCTTCCTGGTCGCCCTGTCGCACACCGACGGCATGAACTACACGGTCGTCGCCGGGCTGATGATCGGCGGCATGCTCGCCGCACCGCTGGCCGCCTGGCTGGTACGGAAACTGCCACCGCGGATCCTCGGCGCGGCGGCGGGCGGCCTCATCGTGTTCACCAACAGCCGTGCGCTGCTCGCCTCGCTCGACGCACCGACGCCCGTGACCGTGGTCGTGCTGGTGGGCATCGGGGTGCTGTGGGCCGCGGGCCTGACCGCCGCGATCCGCTCGATCCGCGCGGAACGCCGCATGAACGTCCTGGCAGGCGAGACCGATCCGGACGGCGACCCGTCCGCCCAGCCCGCCGCGGGGGCCACGGCCGAGGGCCCGGTGGCGACCGACGCCACCGAGCCCGCGGGCCCGACCCGGTCGGCCGACCACGCCTGACCGGCCACCGTCGCACGGGCGGGCCGGGGAATCACTCCCCGGCCCGCCCGTGTGCGCAGCCGTACCTGCCGGCCGTCAGGACCGTTCGATCGCGTCGATGATCGCCGGCCGCAGTTGTTCGGGCCGGATGACCGCGTCGACCGAGCCCACGTCGACGGCGCGGCGGATGCTGTGGATGCCGTCGAACTCGGACGCCACCTCGCCGAGCTTGTCCGCCCGCACCTCGGCGCGCACCTCCGCCAGCGCGGCGGCCGCCGCAGCGCGATCGCCGCCCTCGGCCGCCGCCGCGGCCCGCTGCGCCTCCTGCACCCGCGGATCCGCGGCCGTGCGCGCGTCGACGTCCCCGGAGAACACCACTGCCGCCGCGGGCGCCCCGCCGAGCACCGAGGCGTACGAGCCCTCGACCGCCAGCACGGTCATGTTCGGGTTGAGCGCCTTGGAGAACACCACGAACGCCCCGCCGTGATAGCGGGAGATCACGCAGAACACGATCGGCCCGTCGAAGTTCACGATCGCCCTGCCGATCTCGGCGCCGTACTCCAGCTGCAGCTTGCGCATCGACTCGGGGCTGCCGTCGAATCCGGACAGGTTCGCCAGCACGACGAGCGGCCGGTTGCCGCTGGTCGCGTTGATCGCGCGCGCGGCCTTCTTCGACGACCGCGGGAACAGCGTGCCCGCGGTGTAGGTGTCCGGTCCGTCCGCAGGCGGGAACCCGCGACGCGGCACGGGCCTGGACTCGATGCCCAGCAGGCACACCGGCCGCCCGCCGAGGTGCACGTCCTGCACGACCGCGGTGTCCGCGTCGGCCATGCCCGCCCAGCGCTCCAGCACCGGATGGTCCTGATCGGACAACGCCCGCATCACGGTGCGGATGTCGAACGGCTTCTTCCGGTCCGGATTCGACTCGGACGAGAAGATCTCCCCGACCGTCGTGAAGTCGCTGCCCGCGACGTGGTGCGGGAAGCCGGAGACGTCGCGATCGGCCGGGTCGGTCGTACCCGCCGCCCGCGGCGCGGTCTCACCGGACGCGACGTACGTGTGGTCGTAGTGCCGCATCAGCACGTCGCGCGCGCCCGCGAGGTCGGCGGCCCAGTACTGCGCCTGCCCGTTCGGCCCCATCACCCGGTCGTACCCGCCGATGCCGAAGTTGTCCTCGGCCGAGACGCCGCCGGAGAAGTCCAGCGACTGCTTGCCGGTGAGCACCATGGCCGAATCCGGAGTCATCACCAGGATGCCCTTGGTGTGCATCAGCATCGTGGCCTCGGCGTTCCAGTACGGCTGGGCGCCGACGTTGATTCCCGCGACGACGATGTTGATCTCACCGCCCGCCTGGGTGAACTCGACGATGCGCTTCAGCGCGGCCGCGACCCAGTCCATGTTCTCGGTGCCCGAGTCCATGGCGATCCGCGCACCCGCCGACAGGGCGAACCATTCGACGGGAACACCCATCCGGTCGGCCAGGTCCAGCGCGGCGATCACGCGCGCACACTCCGGTTCGGACAGCGACCCCAGCGACTTCGTCGGGTCACCCAGCAACACCACGCGGGTCACGCCGTCGGGGTGCAACGCCGTCGGGGTGGTGACGACCCCCGCGACGATGCCGGCCGTGTTGCCGCCCTTCGGCCGGTCGACGGGCGTGAGCGCGCCCGTCCCGTCGAGGTCGTGTTCGGTGAACATCCCGTCCGGGCCGGCGAGCATCGCGGTGAGCTCGTACGGGTACACCGCACCGCGCCGCCGCGCCCGCAGCACCTTCTGGCCGTAGTCGTCGAGCGGCTGGATGTCCTCCGACGGCGGTTCGACGACCTCGACCTTCACGCCGGATTCGAGGTCGTAGCCGATGCGGACGGCGGTGTCCCGGAGCTCGCCCTGCTCGTCGTCCGACCGGCGGCCGATGAGCAGCACCTCCTCCAGGCCCGCCCCGGCGGTGGTGGGCAGTACGCGGCGCGCGATGGCGTCGACCTCGTCGAGCGTGAGCCCGTCGGGCGGCCAGACGTACAGCAGCACCCGGTTCGTGTCGAGTCGCTTCCTGGCCGGGCGGCCGGCCTGCTCCTGGCGGATCGCCGCCACACAGGCGTCGAGCGTGTCCTCGACGTCCGGCAGCGCCAGGATGCGGCCGGTGTCCTCGTCCTTCAACGGCGTCAGGTCACGAACCTGGGCCATCGCCACGAGCCGTTCGTCGGCCTCGTTGCCCTTCGCCACGGCGCGGTAGAGGTAGACCTCCTCGTCGGCCGAGGGCAGCCGGGTGAGGTCGAAGTTGCGCCACCGCGGCAGTTGCAGCCGCTGCGCGATCATCGGGTGCAGCCCGCGGATCACCCGGTCCTCGACCGGCCCGTCGGCACCGGCCGTGAACGTGAAGTGGTGGTGCATGGCCGATCCGGTGCGGCCCGCGACGCTGGCCGTGACCCGTACGGTCCGGTCCGGCAACGAAGCCGCCGCGAGCTCGCCGCGCAACCGCTCGGCCATCGCGTCGGCGTCGCCGGGCTGGTCGGGCCAGGTCACGTAGACGTCCGCCACCAGATCGGCCGCCTGTCCGCCGTCGGCCATCGACACCACGGCGCCGAGCGCGTCCCCGAGGCCCGTCATGTCGGTCGCGGTGCTGACCAGCCGGTACCCCGCCGGGTCGGCGCCGCCGGGCCGGTACTCGGCGGTGACGCAGTCGAAGCCCGCGATGCGCACCGTGTCGAGGCCGTGCAGCCGCCGGGAACCGTAGTAGCGCCGCGCGAGGACCTCGAGCATCGGCCGCTGGTCGGTACCGGAGCGCACCATGCGCTGGGCGAGCACGCGCACGAGCGGCTCCGGCGTGGCGACCATGGCCGCGATCCGTTCCTCGCGGTCGGCCGCGTCCGGATGGGCGTCGAGGTGCCGCAGGTGCTTGCGCACCGCCGTGTAGCTCTCGGCCCGGTTCCGCCGGTACATCGGCTGCCCGAACCACCGGAACACCAGGCTGCGCGCCAGATCCGTCACGGCGGGGAACCGCAGCTGAGTGGCCACGACGAGGTGTTCCAGCGCCTCCCCGACCGTCAACTGCACCGCCTCGGGCGGGGCGGGCTCGGTCAGCCACTGCTGCAGCACGGCCGTCACCACGGCGGCGTCGGCCGCGCCCCGCTGCTGGGCCAGGAAGATGCGGAAGACCGCCTCCTCCAGTTGCGAGGTGCGGTCGAGTTCCGTGACGCCGTAGTGCCCGAGCACGCGGGTGAGCTTCGCCAGGAAGCCGTCGGACAGACCGGCGCGTTCGGCGTCGAGGCTCTGCAGGTACGTGTGGAAGTACTCGCGTGCACTGTGGACACTCGTGCCCGCGCCCTGATCGGTCTGGCCGTCCACCGCCGGACGATTCCGCGTGAGCTCGCACAGATCCGCGAACACGCGCAGCAGCCCGGCCTCCTCGGCCAGCGGACGCGCACCGTCGTCGGCCAGCCGGGTCCGTGCCTTCAGATACCCGGCCGGCGCGCCGGTGTCCTCGTCCGGCCCGGTGTCGAAGCCGAGCAACCGCCAGTGCAGCCGGTCCAGACCACGACGCACCTGCTCGGCCGCCGACACCTCCGGCGGCGCGGCGGGCAGTTCGAGATCCACCCGCTCCGCCGTGTCGTCGGCGGCCTCCGCGCCGTCACCGTCGTCGTCGGCGACCGGCTCGAGGCGCAGCAACGGTGCGCCGGCCTCGACCTGACTGCCGATCGAGACGGGGCGCTGCACCAGCCTGCCGCGGAACGGCGCCCGCAGCACGGTCTCCATCTTCATGCTCTCCAGCACCAGCACCGGAGCGCCCGACTCGACCTCGTCACCCGGTTCCACCGGAGTCGCGACGACGAGCGCCGGGGCCGGCGACCGGAGCACGCCGCCCTCGTCCCTGCTCACCCGGTGGGTCACGCCGTCGACCTCGACGAGGTGCACGGGCCCGTGGGTGCCGGTCACGAGACGGTAGCGGTGACCGTGCACCGTGAGCTGGCCGCTGCTGTCGTCGAACCGTTCGAGTGTGACGTCGAAGGCCGGCGCCGCACCCGCACCGTCGATCTCGACCCGGAACCGCCGGGGACCGGTACGCGCGACGGTCACGCGGTAACCGGCGCCGCGCAGTTTCAGGTCGATGGCCGTGGCGCCGTCGTGCCGGACCTGCGGGCGTCCGCCGTAGGCGGTGGTCAGCAGTCGCTGCCGCTCCGCCTGCTCGCCCTCCTCGTAGGCCTCGATCGCTGCCGCGGCCAGGGCGACCCCCGAATGGCGGTGGGACGCGAGCCTGCCCTCGGCACGCACGCGGTCGATCCAGCCGGTGTCCGCGGTGCCGTCGATCACCTCGGGTGCGTCGAGCAGGTCCAGCAGGAAGCTCTTGTTGGTGGCGCCGCCGTCGATGAGCACCGTCGTGTCCCGCACGGCGCGGCGCAGCCGGGCGAGCGCCTCGTCCCGGGTGCGGCCGTAAGTGATGATCTTGGCGATCATCGAGTCGAAGTCGGCGGGGATGTCGTCACCCGTGCCCACGCCGGTGTCGACGCGAACCCCGGGCCCGCTCGGCAGCGTCAGCAGGGAGATGTGCCCGGGTGCGGGCGCGAAGTCCCGGTCCGGGTCCTCGGCGTTGAGCCGGGCCTCGACGGCGTGTCCGGACTCCTGCGGCTGCGGTCCGGTCAGCGCGCCGCCCTCGGCCACGTGCAGCTGCGCCTTGACCAGGTCGAACGACGTCGTCGCCTCGGTGATGGGGTGTTCGACCTGCAGGCGGGTGTTCACCTCGAGGAACGCCAACAGCCGCTCATCGGGGTGGTACAGGAATTCGACGGTCGCCGCACCGCGGTAACCCACCGCCAGCGCGAGACGTTCGGCGGAGGCCTTCAGCTCCGCCACCTGGTCGGCGTCGAGCCGCACCGACGCCGACTCCTCGATCACCTTCTGGTTGCGGCGCTGCACCGAGCAGTCGCGCACCCCGAGGGCCCACGCCGTGCCCTGGCCGTCGGCGATCACCTGCACCTCGACGTGCCGCGCCCCGGTGACGAGCCGTTCCAGGAACACCACGCCGCTGCCGAACGCGCGCTCGGCCTCGGCGCTGGTCCGTTCGTAGGCTTCCGCCAGATCATCGGCTGTCTCGACCACGCGGATGCCGCGCCCGCCGCCGCCCGCGGTCGCCTTCAGCATCAGCGGATACCCGATGCCGCCCGCCGCCTCCAGCGCGCCCTCGAGTCCGTCCACCGGGCCGCGGCTCCACGGCGCGACGGGAACGCCGACCTCCTCGGCGATGAGCTTCGCGCCGATCTTGTCGCCGAGTTTGCGCATGGCCTCCGCGGACGGGCCGACGAACGCCACGCCCAGCCGCTCGCACAGCTCCGCGAACGCCGGGTCCTCGGCCACGAATCCCCAGCCGACCCACGCGGCGTCCGCCGCCGAGCCGGTCAGTGCGCGCTCCAGCGCGCCCATGTCCAGGTACGGCCGGTCGACGGCATGGCCCAGTTCCCAGGCGTGATCCGCTTCCCGCACGAACGTGGCGCCGCGGTCGACGTCGGTGTGGAAGGCGATCGTCTCCCGACGTCCGCCGTCCTCCGCGTTGAGTTCGCGCACGGCACGGATGAGCCGCATCGCGGCCTCACCTCTGTTGACGATGGCGATGCGGGTGAACAAACTCGGCAAACCTCACAACCTGCTGTCACGCCCGGGCGGTGGCACCGGGTTCTCGCGTTCGGGTGTCTCGCATTCGGACGCGCCGCTTCCGCGACACGCTGCCGGACCGGACGCCCCGGGTCCCGGCACACGTCCGTCCGTGCGCCCCCAGCCTCCCCGGACGGGCTCCGACTCCGGAATGATCGCAGCCGCCACGTCCCACGGGGGCGGTTTGTAGAAATCCACCAAAAATCGACGCGGTGGGACGCGGCCGCGTCACGGGCCGTTCACCGGGACACCGCTCCGGGTCACCGGCGGTTCATCGGCGCGGGACGGGCACGCGGCGCCGGCGTGACCGGGCACGACTCGTCCGGCCGCGGCTCAGGCCAGGATGTCCTGCTTCGCGAGGTGGGCCACGAGCAGCTCGCCGATGTGCTCGATGTGCGCGGTCATCGCGGTACGGGCGGCCTGCGGGTCCCGCGCCCGCAATGCCGCCAGGATCTCGCCGTGGTCGTGGGCCGACGCCGACGGCCAGCCTTCGATCGTGCCGAAGAACCGCAACGGCACGTAGTTGACGGTCAGGTTGAGCAGCGACGCCATCCGTGCGGACCCGGACGCCTTGTTGACCGTCCGATGGATCTCGTGGTTCAGGCTGTCGACCAGATCCGTCTCGCCCGCCCGCTCGGCCTCGGTGAGCTCGTCCTGGACCGAGCCGAGGCGGTCGATCTCGGCATCGGTGAGATGTTCCGCCGCGCGGGCCGCCAGCTCACCCGCGATGTAGGCCTGCACCTGGAACAGGTCCCGCACGTCGCGGCCGGTGAGGGCCACGACGCGATAACCGCGCCGTGGCTCCCACCGCACCGATCCTTCGCTGTGCAGGATCATGAGGGCTTCGCGCACCGGCGTCTGACTCACGCCGAGCTGCGCCGCGAGGTGTTCGGTGCGGACGAACTCCCCCGGCGGGAACTCGCCGACCATGATGCCCTCACGCACGTACGCGGCGACGCGCTCGCTCAGCTGCTGCTTGTCACCGAAGGGGCCGCGCCGCGTGGGGATCGCCCGGCCGCGGAGCGCGTCGGCTGCGTTCTCGGTCACCGTTCGATTCTAGACTCCCGTGGCTCGGTCCCCGCCCGCGCCGGGACCTCGCCGCCTCGGCGGCCGCCGAGGTCGCGTCGCCGGAGGCCGACGCCCGCTGCGCCAGTTCCCGATACGTCAGCGGTGCCCGTTCGAACCTGCCCTCGTGGGCGGCCACCGCGTCCCGTCGGGTCGACAACTCCGGATACTTCTCGGCGAGCCGCTCCCGGTGCTCCAGCTTCCGCCGCCACTGGGCGACGTACTCCCTGTCCCCGCGGCCGGTTCCCTCCCAGGACGTCGGCGCCTGGTCCGGACCGGCGGGCGGCCGCGCGCCGCCCGCGAGGGAGACCGCGGACGGCATGCGCGATGCGGAGGCCCCGCACGCGGGACAGTCCGGGTCGGGGCTGCGCCAGCTCGGCTGGAGTTTCTCGAACCGTGCCCCGCAGCGGCAGCGGTAGTCGAACAACGGCATCTCGTCACGCCTCCTTCACGGGTTCGCCCGGCCTGCTCACGTGTAGTGGTTGCCCGGTCCGGTCCTGAGCTCGGCCATCTGGTCGGCGGCGTGCCCGAACACGATCGTCGCGCCGGTCCGCTCCTCGATGCCGCGGATCTTCTCCACCGATTCGAACCAGGCGACGGTGTCGTAGACGATGCCGGCCGCGATCGGCGGCGGTCCGTAACTCTCGCGCAGGTACAGCGAGTCCGATGTGAACAGCATCGTTCCGGAGTCGGCGAGGTCGACCTGCAGCGACAACGTGCCCCAGGTGTGTCCCGGGGTGCGCAGCAGTGTCACCCCCGGCAGCAGTTCGGTGTCCTCGTTGATCGTGTCGAGTTCGAGGCCGTCGTAGTCGGACTTGATGTGGGCGCCCTTGTTGTACCCGTCGAAACTGAAGGCGCCCCGCTTCTCGGCCTCGTCGACGACGATCTTCGTGCCGGTGTCCTGCCACAGCTTCGCGTTGGCCGCATGGTCCATGTGCAGGTGCGACAGCAACAGGTAGTCGATGTCGCCGGGCGCGAGGTTCAGCTGCTTCAGGCGGGCGTCGAGCCACATGTCGTCGGTGACCTCGTCGACGGGGAAGAACTGGTCCAGTCCGGTCGGTCCCCAGCGCTGTTCCCAGTCCCGCGGGACGCCCGCGTCCCACAGGAGTTTCGTGCCGTCGGGGTGTTCGATGTAGACCACATGGGTCGGCACCGGCACCCAGTCCCGCTGTTTGCCCGGGTTGCCGCGTGTCGCCATCCGTTGCGGGTCGATGAGCAGCCACGTCAGGTCGGCGTGCATCGTGCCGGTCGGCAGAATGGTCACCTTGATCTTGTCGGCGTCCGTCGCCATCGCTTCCTCCACTGGTATGCGGCTTCCCGCACCCGGGCGGCGCGGGGCCGCACCGGGAGCAGACACGTCGTCGGGTCGTGCTCTGGTCAGGGAGTCGGGAACCCGCACCGGCTCACGCTGCGGTCGCACGCTGCGGCCTCGCGCTCCGGTCTCACGCTGCGGGTCGCGCGCACCGCGGTCTCGCACGGTCGCGGTTCGCCGCGGGGGGTCGCCCGCGGCGACGTCGGGGCGTCGCCCACCACCTCACTTCCACCGTCGCCGCCGCTCGCACGGATGCCTCTCCCGCACGAGCCCACCCGTCCTCGGTACCCGGTCGGCGCGCGCGAGGGAATCGGGAACCCACCATGTGACCAATCATTCGGCGAGAGGGTGCACGTTTCGTGCCCGGTGGCCGACGTCCGTAGCCGACCGGCCGTCGAGCACCTCGCCCCTTCGGGTGACGTGGAACACGATCCAGAACCAGGGCTCCCTGATTCTATAGAATGCACGAAAACCGTGCGGGCGACGCGACGTACGGAGTGAGGCGACCCGAGGACCGACAGCGCCGCACGGGTGGCAGACAACGGGAACAGCAAGGACGTGGGCGTGGGACTGCAGGAACACCTCGACGACTGGAACCCCGAACCGGCCCGCGACGAGGGCCTCGTCGCGGGCGAACCGGTGGCGGCACTCTCGGCGGTCCTCGACCAGCCGGTCGTCGCACGCGCCGGGGACCGGCTCCCGCCGCTCTGGCACTGGTTGCAGCTGCTCGAATGGCCCCCGAACGAGGCCCTCGGCCCGGACGGCCACCCCCGTCACGGCCCGTTCCTGCCACCCGTCCCCGACCGCAGACGCATGTTCGCCGGCGGCCGCGTCCGGTTCGACGGCGCGTTGGAGATCGGCGCGCCGGTGCACCGCACGTCCGAGGTCGCCGCGTGCACGGTCAAAGAGGGTGGCAGCGGCGAACTGGCGTTCGTCACCGTCCGCAGCACGTGGCGCCAGCACGGCCACGACCGCGTCGTGGAGGACATCGACTACGTCTACCGCTCCGGTGACGAGGGCCCCAGGACGTTCGCCGTCCCGACCGACACGCCTGGTTCGGACGGACGGCCGTGGCTGCTGACGCCGGACACGTCGCCGGTGACGCTGTTCCGGTTCAGCGCGCTGACGGCCAACACGCACCGCATCCACTACGACCTGCCCTACGCACGCGACGTGGAGGGCTACCCGGGGCTCGTGGTGCACGGGCCGCTCCTGGTGCTGCTCATGCTCGAGGCCGTGCGGCGCGGCGACCCGCGGCCGGTGGCCGAGGTGCGGTTCCGGCTGCGGCGGCCCGTGTTCAGCGGGATGCCGGTCCTCGTCCGCGGTGGTCCGGACGACGACGGAGGCGCGGCGTTGACCGTCGCGAGCGCCGCCGACGACCGCCACGCGACGGCGGACGTGCGGTTCCACGCCTGACCGGCACCCCGGTGAGGCGAACGGATTCTTCGGACAGGGAGTGAATGATGACGACAGAAGCAGGCCTGGACGCCGACGAACAGGCCATCGTGGACACCGTGCGCGAGTTCGTCGACAGGGACGTGCGGCCCGTGGTGCGCGACCTCGAACACGACAACGTCTACCCCGAGGCGCTCGTCGAGCAGATGAAGCAGCTCGGGATCTTCGGGTTGGCCGTGCCGGAGCCCTACGGCGAGGTGCGGGTCTCGGCACCGTGCTACGCACTCGTGACCGAGGAACTGGCCCGCGGCTGGATGAGCCTGGCCGGCGCGATGGGCGGCCACACCGTCGTCGCGAAACTGCTGTCCGACTACGGCACCGAGGCGCAGAAGCAGAAGTACCTGCCCCGCATGGCGACCGGGGAGCTCCGCGCGACCATGGCGCTGACCGAGCCCGGCGGCGGTTCGGACCTGCAGGCTCTGCGGACCGTCGCCGCGCCTGCGAGCGGGGACGGCGACACCTCCGGCGGGTACGTGCTCAACGGTGCGAAGACGTGGATCAGCAACGCCCGCCGCGCCGGGCTGGTCGCCGTGCTGTGCAAGACCGACCCCGACGCCGACCCGCCGCACCGCGGCATCAGCGTGCTGCTCGTCGAGAAGGGGCCGGGCTTCACCGTCTCCCGGGACCTGCCGAAGCTGGGCTACAAGGGTGTCGAGAGCTGCGAGCTGTCGTTCGACGACTGCCACGTGCCCGCGAGCGCCCTGCTCGGCGGTGTCGAGGGCAAGGGTTTCGCGCAGATGATGCGCGGCCTCGAGATCGGCCGGATCCAGGTGGCCGCGCGGGCCACGGGCGTCGCGCGTGCGGCGTTCGACGACGCCCTGCGGTACGCCCAGGAGCGCGAGTCGTTCGGCGTCCCGATCTGGAAGCACCAGTCGGTGGGCAACCACCTCGCCGAGATGGGCACGAAACTCTCCGCCGCGCGGCAACTGCTGTTGCACGCCGCCCGCAGCTACGACTCCGGGCGGCGCTCCGACATGGAGGCGGGCATGGCCAAGCTGTTCTGTTCCGAGACCGCGATGGAGGTTGCGCTGACCGCGGTGCGGGTGCACGGCGGGTACGGCTACTCCACCGAGTTCGACGTCGAACGTTACTTCCGTGACGCGCCGCTGATGATCGTCGGCGAGGGCACCAACGAGATCCAGCGGGACGTCGTGGCCCGCCAGCTGGTCGCCCGCGGCGGCCTCTGAGCACCCGGCCTCCGGCCGCCGTCGGGACCCCGCGGCGCACCTGCCCCGACCGCGGACAGCCGGGTGGGCCCGGTGCGGCCTCTCGCCGCACCGGGCCCACCCGGCGGGTCGTCAGCGCGGGGCCATGCGGATCGCGCCGTCGAGTCGGATCGTCTCGCCGTTGAGCATCGGGTTCTCCACGATGTGCCGTGCCAGCGAGCCGTACTCGACCGGGTCGCCCAACCGCGACGGGTGCGGCACCTGCTCGCCGAGAGACGCGACGGCGTCCTCGGGCAGGCCCGCGAACAGTGGGGTCTGGAACAGGCCCGGCGCGATCGTGACGACGCGGATCTTCAGGCTCGCCAGGTCGCGGGCGATCGGCAGCGTCATGCCGACGATGCCGCCCTTCGAGGCCGAGTAGGCCGCCTGCCCGATCTGGCCGTCGTAGGCGGCCACCGACGCGGTGTTGACGATGACGCCGCGCTCCTCGCCGACCTCCTCGGTCTGCGACATCCGCTCGGCGGCGAGCCGGATCACGTTGAACGTGCCGATGAGGTTGATGCTGACGACCTTGGTGAAGTCGGCGAGCGGGAACGCGCCCTTCTTCGACACGGTCTTGACCGCGTTGCCGATCCCCGCGCAGTTGACCGTGATGCGCAGCGGGCCGAGCTTCGCCGCGGCGTCCACGGCGGCTGCGACGTCGTCCTCGCTGGTCACGTCCCCGGCGACGAACACGGCGCGCTCGCCCAGTTGCTGGGCGACCGCCTCGCCGTCGGACGACGGCAGGTCGAGGATCACGATCGTCGCGCCCTGCCCGTGCAGCTCCCGCACCGTGGCGACTCCGAGCCCCGACGCTCCCCCGGTCACCAGCGCGACCGACCCTGCGATGTCCATATGTTCTCCTCGGATGTACGGCGGTGTACAGGAATGGCGGTGTACCGGACTGTCCCGGGCCGCGTCAGCCCGCCAGCCCGGCGAGCCGCCGGTTGATCAGTTCGTCCGCGCCGCCCGCGATGCGCGAGACCAGTTCGGCGACGGTCGGGACGTCCTGGATCAGGCCCTGAACCAGGCCCGCGGACCAGATGCCGCCGTCGGTGTCGCCCTGCTCGAGCACCCGGGTGCGGCCCCGGTTGCCGGCGACGAGCTCGCGCACGTCCTCGAACTCGCCGCCGCCGTCCAGGATCGACACGACCTCGCGGCTGACCGTGTTGCTCGCGACCCGTGCGGTGTTGCGCAGCGGGCGGAAGATCAGCTCGGTGTCCCGTTCACTGTTGTCCACCATGGCCCGCTTGACGTTCTCGTGCACGGGCGCCTCCTGGGTGGCGACGAACCGGGTGCCCATGTTGATGCCGTCGGCGCCGAGCGCCAGCGCCGCGACGAGGCCACGGGCGTCGCCGAAGCCGCCGGAGGCGACCATCGGGATCGTGACCCTGTCGGCGGCCGCGGGGATCAGCACCAGTCCCGGGATGTCGTCCTCACCGGGGTGGCCCGCGCATTCGAAGCCGTCGATGGAGATGCCGTCGACACCGAGTTCCTGGGCCTTCACGGCGTGGCGCACGCTCGTGCACTTGTGCAGCACCTTCACGCCGCCGCCCTGGAACGTCGGCAGGTGCTCGGCGGGGTTGAATCCGGCGGTCTCGACCACGGGAACGCCGGATTCGACGATGACGTCGCGGTACTCGGCGTACGGCGGCGGGTTGATCGACGGCAGGATCGTGAGGTTGACGCCGAACGGCTTGTCCGTCATCTCACGGCACCGCGCGATCTCCTTGGCCAGATCCTCCGGCGTGGGCTGCGTCAGCGCCGTCAGGAAGCCGAGCGCGCCGGCGTTGGCCACGGCCGAGACCAGCTCGGCCGTGCCGACCCACTGCATCCCGCCCTGCACGATCGGATGGTCGACGCCGAACACGTCGCAGAACCGGGTGCGAACCATTGCGTTTCCTTTCGCAGGACGTCGGGAGCCGCCGGCTCCGCCGGACACCGTCACCGGCATCACGGATGCCGTCGGCCCACTAGGAAAGCGTGCGCTTACCGCGCAGCGTAACCGTGGGCGCGACACGTCACCCGTGATCTACGTCTCCCCCGGCCGCCTCGGCGCGTACGGAAAGCTGGTCCGTGCCCTGTCCGGCTACCGTGACGGGGCCGGGTCCCGAGCAGGGGCGCGGGCCGGCCGTGACCCCGGCCGGATCCCTTGCACCCGCCTGCCGTCCGGCCCTTCCCGGCTCCCCGCGACCCCGATTCCGATCCACGACCACGAGTCCCGAGCAACGAGGTGAACGACAACGTGCCTGGCCCTCTCAGCGGTCTGAAAGTCGTCGAACTGCCCGCCATCGGCCCGGTGCCGCACGCCGGCATGATCCTGGCCGACCTCGGCGCCGACGTCGTCCGGGTGGAACGGCCGTCCGGTGCGCTGGACATCCACGGCGGCAAGTCCGACCACCTGATGCGCGGGAAGCGCTCCGTGACCGCCGACCTGAAGTCCGCCGACGGCACCCGGTTCGTGCTCGACCTGGCCGGCAAGGCCGACGTGCTGCTCGAAGGGTTCCGGCCGGGCGTGGCCGAGCGGCTCGGCGTCGGGCCCGACGAGTGCCACGACGTCAACCCGCGGCTCGTGTACGGCCGCATGACCGGCTGGGGCCAGGACGGGCCGATGGCCACGCAGGCGGGGCACGACATCAACTACATCAGCCTGACCGGGTCGCTCCATGCGATCGGCCGGGCCGAGGAGCCGCCCGCGCCGCCGCTCAACCTGGTCGGAGACTACGGCGGCGGGTCGATGTTCCTCCTCGCGGGCGTGCTGTCGGCGCTGTGGGAGCGGGAGCGTTCCGGCAGTGGCCAGGTCGTGGACGCGGCGATGGTCGACGGTGCGAGCGTGCTCGCCCAGATGCTCTGGTCCCTGCGCGGCGTCGGGGCGTGGTCCTCGGAGCGGGCGGGCAACCTGCTCGACTCGGGCGCGCCGTTCTACGACACCTACGTCTGCTCGGACGGCCGGTACGTCGCGGTGGGCGCGCTCGAGGGGCAGTTCTACGCGCGGCTGATCGAGGGTCTCGGTCTGGCCGACGAGGAGCTGCCCGACCAGCACGACCGGTCGGGCTGGCCCGCGTTGCGGGCACGGTTCACGCAGGTCTTCGCGGGCCGCACCCGGGACGAGTGGGCGGCCGTGTTCGACGGCACCGACGCGTGCGTCACGCCGGTGCTGACGTGGGACGAGGTCGCCGACCATCCCCACGTCGCGGCGCGGGGCACGTTCGTCGAGATCGACGGCGTCGTCCAGCCCGCGCCCGCGCCGCGGTTCTCGCGCACCGAACCGGCGGTGCCCGAGCCGCCGCACGCACGGGGGTCCGACAACGACGCCGTGGCGGCCGACTGGGGGCTGTGATCGCCTCGCAGGCGCGTGCCCACGGCCGAAGGGGTGGACCGGCGCCTGCCCGGCCCGGCGCGTCTTGACAGGATGGCCCACATGGCCGAAATCGAGATCCCGCGCCGCGTCGTCCACGGCATGATCGCGCTGTCCGTGCTGGCCGTGGCGGCGGTCGCGTTGATGCTGACCGAGGCCGAGTCGAATCTCGGCATGTGGGTGTTCGCCGTCGTGATGGTGCTGGCGGCCGTCGGCTTCTGGGCCGCGTACTTCTACCAGCGCGCGAAGAACCGCCGGGGCGAGTGACCCGCTTCGGCCGGGGCGCGGACGTCCCGTCGCCCCGGCCGGGCCGCTGCGCATGTCAGCCGACGCGGTCGAGGATCCCGCTCACCCGTTCCCGCACCATCGGCGCCAACGTCTTCATGTACGCCTTCGTGATGTGGTTGTTGTCCAGGTAGACCAGGACGTTCCCGATCATCGGCGGGCATTCGGTCGGGGTGCAGAAGTAGTCGCTGAAGTCGACGAACTGCACGTTCCGCGGCAGGTTCTCGACGGCGGTCCAGGACGGCTGCGGGTCGTAGACCTTGTCGCGCGCGACCGAACACGACGGGTGGTCCACGCCGCGCTTCTCCGCACAGTCGGCGAGGGATCGGTTGAACCGCGGGTTGTCACGGGCGGCGATCACCGGGATGCCCGCCTCCTCGAGCGTCCGCCACTGTTCGACGTAGCCGGCCGGGGTGATCTCGTCCCGCAGCGGGTGGGCGTCGCGGCTGGCCATGGTGAACACGGCATCCGGCTTGATCTCGAGGATCTCCTGCATGACCGTCTCGTTCCAGGCGGCGCACTCGGGGTTGTTGGGCGCCTCCGTGGTGAGCGGGCACCCGCCGCGGCCCATGGAGATGATTTCCCACCCGGCCTTCTCGGCCGCGGGTCGCAGCGCGGCGTTGAACTGCTGCGAATGCGAGTCGCCGGCGACGACGATGCGCCGCGTCGGATTCGGGTTGAGGCTCTCGTTGCAGATGACGACGATCTCGTTCTTGTCGGAGTGGCGACACTGCTCCGCGGTGAAGTTGTCGTACTGCTTGGGCAACGCGGCGAACGGCGGGATCGGTTCGGCGTCGCCGTCCGCGTGCGGACCGCCGGGCGAGAGGACCTCCGCACCGGGGTGGGCCGGGTCGTCCTCCTTCTGCACGAAGGTGGCCCGCTCGACCGCCGCCAGCTGCCACGCGCCCGCCACGGCGAGCACGACAGCGAGCATCGACGCACCGATCCGGTAGGACCCCCACACGGTCCGCGTGTCCGCCTTGGCCCGCAGGACGGGCTGTTCGACCAGGTGGTAGGTCAGCATCGCCAGTGCCAGCGACACGGCGATGACGACGGCACCGCCGCGCAGGCCGACCTCCGGCCGGTCCCGCAGCAACACGTAGAACAGCAGCACCGGCCAGTGCCACAGGTACAGCGAGAAGCTGACGTTGCCCAGGTAGTTCAGCGGGCGTGACGACAGCATGCGATCGGCGCCGAACACCGTGCCCGTCTGACCGGCCACGAGTACCAGCGCGGCCGCCACGACCGGCCACAGCGCGACGTAGCCGGGGAACATGGTGCCGACCTGCAGCACCAGGCCGCACAGCACGAGGCCGGCGACACCGACCCAGCCGAGCAGGATCCGGATCGCGCGCGGCAGGGCGAGCCGGTCGATCGCCAGCGCGACCAGCCCGCCCAGTGCGAACTCCCAGACCCGCGTCGCCGACATGAAGTAGGCGAACTGCTGGTCGGCGGCCGTCAGGTACACCGAGTAGGCCAACGACCCGGCCGTCAGCACGGTCAGCAGGCCGAACAGCCACCGGTGCAGGTTCCCGCCGAACCGCTTCACGACGAACGCGAACGCGGCGATCAGCAGCGGCCACACGAGGTAAAACTGCCCCTGGATGGACAGCGACCAGAAGTGCTGCACGACGCTGGCCTGGTCGTGCTGGGCGAAGTAGTCGGCGGACTGGGCCGCCAGTTGCCAGTTCTCGAAGAACAGCGCCGAGGCCACGATCTCGCCCGCGGTCTGCTGCCACCGCGTCTCCGGCAGCAGGAAGTAGGCCGCGATCACCACGCCGACGAGCACGGTCGCCATCGAGGGCACGAGCCGCTTGACGAACCGTCCCCAGGTGGCGCGGAACCGGACCCGGTCCCGCAGGCTCGCCCGGAAGAGCTGCCCCGTGATCAGGAAGCCGGTGATGAAGAAGAACACGTCCACGCCGCCGGACACGCGGTCCAGCCACACGTGGTAGATGACCACCAGCGCACACGCGAGCGCGCGAAGGCCTTGCAGCTCGGGCCGGTACCGGGTCTTGCCCGGCGCCGGGGCGGCCGGTGCCGACACCTCCGGCGGCGCTGGCGGCGACTGCGTCACGGCATACCTCACTCTCGTCTGTACCGGCGCTCCATGATGCCAACCACCGTTCGGGTGGTTTCCACCACTTCCGTGCACTGTGACGCAAACGGCGCCGAAAAGGTTGGCCCTGCCCGGCGATCGATCGCCCGCGGTGACCGTTCTTCCTGGTCAGAGCAGGACGGGCGGCAGCACGAGGAGGTGAAGGGCGCAGAGCGTTGCACGGCGCCGTGACCGGGTCCCGTCGTCGGGCCGCGGCCACGGAGCGGAGTCACCGTTCACGCAGGCAGGTCCACCGCGGGCAGGATGCGGCCGGTGACGTCGCCGAATCCGATTCGGCCCCCGGCCGCACCGGGCGCGGTGGCGCTGATCGTCACCTCGTCGCCGTCCTCGAGGAACGTGCTCGGCCTCCCCGCGACGTCCACCGGGTCCCGGCCGCCCCACGTGATCTCGATGAGCGCTCCCCGCTCGTGGCGTCCGGGGCCGGAGATCGTTCCGGACGCGTACAGGTCGCCCGTGTTCGTGGCTGCGCCGTTCACGGTCAGGTGGGCGAGCATCTGGGCGGGCGACCAGTACATCTCCCGGTACACCGGGCGGGAGACGACCTGGCCGTTCCAGCTGACGGCCAGGTCGATGTCGAGTCCCCAGTCCTCCTGTTCGGCCAGGTACGGCAGCACCTGCGGTTCCTGCACCGGCCCCGCCACGCGGGCGGCCTCGAGCGCCTGCAGCGGCACCACCCAGGCGGAGATCGACGTGGCGAAGCTCTTGCCGAGGTGCGGGCCGAGCGGCTGGTACTCCCACGCCTGGATGTCGCGCGCCGACCAGTCGTTGACCAGGACCGCGCCGAACACGTGGTCGGCGAACTCGGCGGTGCTCACCCGCGATCCCAGCGGCAAGGGCGTGCCGACGACGAAGCCGAGCTCGGCCTCGATGTCGAGCCGCTGCGACGGGCCGAACACCGGGCCGCCCTCGGACGTGCGCTGCCCGCACGGGCGGACGACGTCGGTGCCGGTGACGACGACCGTGCCGGCCCGCCCGTGGTAGCCGACCGGCAGGTGCTTCCAGTTCGGCAACAGCGGCTCGGAGTCCGGGCGCAGGATGCGGCCGAGGTTCGTGGCGTGGTGTTCGGAGGCGTAGAAGTCGACGTAGTCGGCGACGTCGAACGGCCGGTGCATCGTCACCGCCAACACCGGGTGCACCGCCTCGTCGGGGAGCTCCCCCGCCGCCAGGTCGGCGACCCGTCGCCGCACCTCGTCCCACCGGGCGCGCCCCTGTGCCATGAACGCGTTCAGCGACGGACGCGCGAACACCGCGTCGCCGAGTGTCGCGGCCAGGTCGACGACCGAGTCGGCGACGCGCACGCCGACCCGCGGGCCGGTGCCGGGCGTGGAGAACACGCCGTAGGGCAGGTTGTCGAGCCCGAACGGCGAGCCTGCGGGGACGGCGATGGTCGTCACGGGGTCACTCCGGGATGTCCGGCGGCATGGTCTTCGGCAGCGGGGTCTCCGGCGGCGTGGTCACTGTGCGGGGCCGCGCCCGGACCAGGTCCAGGCGTAGTTCGGGTCCTCGCAGGCGAGGCCGCCCTCGCCGAGTTCGAGCGGGCGGAACGTGTCGACCATGACGGCCAGCTCGTCGAAGAACTCGGCGCCGAGGCTCTTCTCCACCGCGCCGGGCTGCGGGCCGTGCGAGTGGCCGCCGGGGTGCCAGGAGATCGAGCCCTGCCCGATGCCCGAGCCTTTCCGCGCCTCGTAGTCGCCGCCGCAGTAGAACATGATCTCGTCGGAGTCCACATTGGAGTGGTAGTACGGCACGGGCACCGACAGCGGGTGGTAGTCCACCTTGCGCGGGACGAAGTTGCAGATGACGAAGTTGGTGCCCTCGAAGGCCTGGTGCACGGGCGGCGGCTGGTGCACCCGGCCCGTGATGGGTTCGAAGTCGTGCACGCTGAACGTGAACGGGTACAGGCAGCCGTCCCAGCCGACGACGTCGAACGGGTGCTCCGGGTAGACGAGGACGCTGCCGCCGATGCCACCGCCGACGCGGTGTTTGACGTACACCTCCACGTCGGTGCCCTCCCGCAGCAGCGGTTCGGCAGGCCCGTGCAGGTCGCGTTCGCAGTAGGGTGCGTGCTCCAGGAACTGGCCGTGGCGCGACAGGTACCGCGTCGGCGGCGCGATGTGACTGCCGGCCTCGATCGCGTACGCGCGCAGCGGCCCGTCGCCGTGGGGCAGCCACCGGTGGGTGGTGGACATCGGCAGGAACACGTAGTCGCCGGACGTGGCTTCGAGGCTGCCGAACACCGTTTCCACGGTCGCCTGGCCGGATTCGACGTAGACGATCTCGTCGCCGCTCGCGTTGCGGTACAGCGGTGAGTCCTTCGTGGACACGACGTAGGAGAGGCGGACGTCGGCGTTGCCGAGCACGAGCCTGCGCCCGGTGACCACGTCGGTCTCGGCCCAGGTCTCCTTCGGGAACAGGTCGTGGAGTTTCAGGTGCCGCGGCTTGAGCGGGTGGTTCGGTGTGGTGGACGTCTCCGGCAGTTCCCAGACGCGCGAGTCGACGATCGCCGACGGAATGCCGCGGTGGTAGAGCAGCGACGAGTCGGAGGAGAATCCCTCCTCCCCCATGAGCTCCTCGTAGTACAGCCCGCCGTCCGGGGTGCGGTGCTGCGTGTGGCGTTTCGGTGGCACGCTGCCGACTCGGCGGTAGTACGCCATGACTGCCTCCTTGCTGTCACCGGCCGCGCACCGCGAGGGCGCGCACACCCCACGGTAGTTAACGCCTGTACTAGTTTCAACACGTGCGCGGGCGCGGAGCCGGCCGAACCGGCGTTCGGGGCCGCCACGCCGCCGGTGTGAGGGCCGGATGGGTGTGCGGCTCAGTTGCGCCCGCGGACGTCGAATTGGTCGCGGTGGGTGACGAGCTTGTCGAGCAGCATGATCAGGATGCGCTGTTCCTCGGGCGTGAGCGCGCCGGCCCATTCGTGTTCGCGTTCGTTGTGCGCGCGGAACACGTCGACCATCTCCTGGTGCCCGGTGTCGGTGAGCGACAGCAGGACCGACCGGCCGTCGCCTGCCGCGGGGTCTCTGCTGAGCAACCCGCCGGACACGAGCGTCTTGGCCAGGTTGGACACCGCGGCGCGGCTCATTCCGGTCAGTTCGGCCGCCTTCTTCGCTTCGAGTGGCCCGGCCAGCCATGTCACGAACAGCAGCCGGAACCCGGACCACGACAGTCCGCGTGGCCGGTGCACGGATGCCTCGAGGTCGTAGGTGACGATGGTGGAGGCGCGGTTGAGGGTGAGCAGCAGTTCGGTGGCGAGCTGGTGCCGGAAGCCGTACTCGCGGGCGAGCCTGCGGTTGGCGAGTTCGACGAACGACCAGAAGTCCAGCTCGCCGGAGTCACTCGCCGTCATGCCACCACTCTAACCGCCACCCGCCGCGGATAGTAAACACCTGAACTACCCGGGTGGGGTCGCTCCCTCGCGTGCCGTGCGGTCATACCAGGGGTTTGCCGGTGCGGAGCCGTCGCCGCACGTCCCACAGGTAGGCGTTGTAGGGGAAGGCGCGCAGCGGGAGCGGCAGCGCGCGGATCACGCGGCCGAGCATCCGGTTCATGGCGTCGAATCGCCGCTGTTGGCGGGGTGTCCACGTCAGTCGCATCTGGTCCCGGAACTCCTCGGGCAGGAATCCGGTGGTGACGAACAGGTTGAACCGGCGGAGCAGCAGGTGGAGCGGTTTCGGGAAGAAGGAGGCGGTGGCGATGCCGTGGAGGTAGTCGCGCACGGTGTCGTCGATGTGGACCTTCGCCAGGTTGCGCTGCCAGTATTCTTCGAACGCCGCCCGACTCTCGGGCCACATGTCCTCGCGCACCTGCAGCGTCGTCCCTAGTGGGGCGGCCGAGCGGTAGATGTCGTCGAGTTTGTCGGCGGGCAGGTCTCCGAGGTAGGCGACGTAGATGTCTTCGAAGCCCTTGTACAGGCATGCCGCGACCCACAGCTGTAGTTCGGGGTCGAAGGCGTTGTACTCGACCGGGCTCGACGCGTCGGAGCGCACCTGGGCGTGCTGTTTGTTGACGGCCCGGCGGTAGGCCCGGCGTTCCTCGTCGGTGCCGAGCATGGCCACGGCCAGATAGGTCAACGTGGTGCGGCCGCGTTTGAAGGGTCGTTTGTAGACGTTGCCGTCGTCGACGTTGCTTTCCACCACGCCGTAGCCGACTCCGGGGCGCGCGAGCTGCATGATGATGTTCGCCGCCGCGGCGAGCAGTCCCGCGCCGACGACGACGTCCCGGCGCATGGTGGCGGCCGAGGTGCCACCATCCACCGCCAACTCCCCCGTCCCGGACCCGTCTCTGGGCTGTGACCCTGCCGCCGGCCGTGGGGACTGCGCTGTCTGTTCGGTGCTCATCGGGCCTCCTTGCTCGACGAGATCCGCGAGGACCTCCGCTTGCACCCTGCTCCGGCGGTCTCCGGGCTCCGCCCATCTGGAAACGACCGTTGTCAGATATGGGACCGCGGTCGGGTCGGGGTTGTCAAGACGGGAGTCGCGGGCGCGGACGGAGGTGTGTCCGCAGCGGCCCGGCTGTCAGGCTGGGGTGATGTATCGGGCCGGGACGTGGTCGACGAGCCACACGTGCTCGTTGCCTGCATAGAACGTGACCCCGGCCGATGACGCGGCCGCTGCGTCGATCGACAGCACGACCGGGTCCGGGCTCGTGCGACGACCGACTGCGACGGCTGTGTCGTCGAGTTCCGTAAACCGACCGGCCGATCCTGTGCCGCACCCGTGCGGATCATCTTCCGATGGGAACAGGGCCTGAGCACAATGACGTCCTTCCCCCTGCTCCTCGGTAAGCGGATCCGAAATGTCACAGACCTGCTCAGCAGCCCCGCTGTAGTATTAGGCGCTCTTAAGTCGCGACTACCTGGCCAACCCCTGCGCGACCGTCACCGGTTGGGACCACGAAGACATGCCCGACCTCGGACGTTCTGCTCATGACTCTGCGCCTGGATCGAGCACAACCACGACGCTACGAGCAAGTCCCGGCGGGTCGGCGTATACGCGAACACGCGTGTAGCCAGCTGCGGCCAGGCGAACACGGTGAAGCACGTTCGCGACGATGCTGCCGAACTCGAGGGAAGCCTCAGGAAAAGAGAGGTCAGCATCCAACACGAGCTCCCCGGCCTCGGGACCGTCGCCCTCCAGCACGCTCAACACCACATCGCCGTCCGTGTCCATCTGCGTTGCGATCACGACTGCGTGTTCCGAGGCGAGTGCGGGCTCCTCGCCAGTTACCCACTCCGGCAGATCGACCGTCCCGGGAGCGTGGACGGAGACCTGCCCACAAACAGGAGGGATGGACGCCGTTGCGAGCAGTCGCT
This sequence comes from Prauserella aidingensis, assembly GCF_024171865.1. Classification (GTDB taxonomy): domain Bacteria; phylum Actinomycetota; class Actinomycetes; order Mycobacteriales; family Pseudonocardiaceae; genus Prauserella; species Prauserella aidingensis. Next base: position 477,153 of record NZ_JAMTCN010000001.1, read on the forward strand.
TCATTCCAGACCTCGAACAATGAGGTTTTCTCAGTAGCGTCCGTCGTGTTCGAACTGTGTGAGGACGAGTGCGGCTTTGGTGATGGCGCCGATGCGTCTGGGGCAGAGGGTGATCTTGTTCAGGGTCTTCCAGCGGGTGGTGAGTATGGCGGCGCCGCGTTCGCCGAGGCAGCGTAGTCGGGTGAGGAGCATGTTGTGGCAGCGGTTGTCGACATCGAGGATGTTGCCATCGGCCGGGTTCTTGAACGGAGTGCGGATCCCGATCCCAGCGCCCTGGTAGGCCTTGTCGGCCAGCGTCGGCAATCCTTTCGTGGCGGTCGCGCACAACGCACCGATGGCGCCTTCGCCGTAGGCGGCGACGAGATCATGGG
>NZ_JAMTCN010000002.1 GCF_024171865.1 Prauserella aidingensis
CGAAGGCGCCATCGGTGCGTTGTGCGCGACCGCCACGAAAGGATTGCCGACGCTGGCCGACAAGGCCTACCAGGGCGCTGGGATCGGGATCCGCACTCCGTTCAAGAACCCGGCCGATGGCAACATCCTCGATGTCGACAACCGCTGCCACAACATGCTCCTCACCCGACTACGCTGCCTCGGCGAACGCGGCGCCGCCATACTCACCACCCGCTGGAAGACCCTGAACAAGATCACCCTCTGCCCCAGACGCATCGGCGCCATCACCAAAGCCGCACTCGTCCTCACACAGTTCGAACACGACGGACGCTACTGAGAAAACCTCAGAGTAGCGGTCCGCTGTCCGTGTGGGCACAACGGAGGCGCGTTGCGGATTCTTGTACGGATCGTGATTTCGGACATCGCGAGGATTGCAGATTGCACCGCAGAAGAATGTCGTGACGGCGCCGGCCGGCCTGGTGTATCGCGTGGCGAATCCTGTGCCGGAGGTTTCGTGACCAGCGACGACGCTCGATCGGACATCGGTCGCAGAAATGGAGAGGCCCCCGCGCCAGGGGGAGGAACGCGGGGGCCGGAGGGGATCTCCACAGGCGCTGACCGGGGGTGTGTCAGCACGTCGATTGTTACACGATCCGGCCGCGAGTGGCGAGGTTTGTGGATGAAAAAAGCTCACGGGTCGTCATTCGTAGCTTGTGGCCGGTTGCTGTTCCGCGTGGCGGTGCACGAATGATGTCGACATTTTTCCTGCCGCAGGACGGCGTCCCCGCGAGATCTTGCGTGGACGGGTCGAACGTGCGGAGATCGCGCGACGGACGTCGTTTCGGCACGTCCGTACCAGGCGCGGGTGCACTCGTTGCGTGATCGCGAGTTCACTCTGCGGGGGGCTGGGGTTGTGATCGCGGCGTGGCTAGCCTCGGCGCCGAGGTCGGTGTTCTCGATCACCCCTCGATCCGGCGGAGACCCGTGCGCGGGTGGCCGTCCGCGATCCGGCGCAGCCCCTTTGGAGGAGCAATGAGCGGATCTGTGGAAGTGCGGGAGTTTCTCCTTCGGCAGGAAGGAGGACAGTTTGCCGGTGCCGGCGGGTTGCCGGGCCAGCGCTCGGGGCATGCGGACGCGCCACGGGTTTCCGACGATCAGGTGCGCAGGGCGAGAATCGCCGTCGCCTCCGGTGCGCTCGATGCCCAGGACTGCGCCGAGTTGCTCGACATGCTCGGGTTGACCCCCGACGACGACGGCACCACGCCGGTCCAGCGTTAGCGGCCCCGGCGGGTCCGGTGGCTGGTTGTGTGTCCAGGTGCACACCCCCTGGTCGTGCACCTGGACAACACTTGGTCACGCTAATTGCAGGTGGTGGCGGGGGCAAACGGTTGCGACCGGGGCGACGGGCGCCGTTACCGGGTTGGCAGATCCTCGTAGAGCGCTGTTAACCCGACTGCGCCTGACGACCCACGAATGTCGCGGTCCGTGACGGTGTTGTTGCCCGAGGTGAGCGAACCGATCTCGTTGAAACTCACCCGACCGGGTGCCGGCGTCGCGAACTCGCGGAGCGTGGCGGCGTCGCTCCGGTCTTCCCTTCGAGGTCGCAGTGCCAGGCCGCGGTGACAGGCCGCGATGGCAGGCCGCAGTGACAGGTCTCGGCGCGGCTCGGCGGTGGCCTCCGCGGTGGACGTGGTCGTCGACATGGGCCCGTGTGAGACGAGGGCCCGGTGGCGCCGCCCGAGTGTCGGTGCCTCCGGCGGGGCGGCGAGTCGCAGGCCGAACGCCACCCGCGGATCTCACGGCGTTTCCGCAGGTCAGAACCAAAACGCCCCCCGGTGTTTCGGCGGTTCCCCGTGTGCCGTAAAGTAGTCATCGCTCCCGGGGAGACGACCTGGAGAGCGTGGTCGGGTCGGTTATCCGAAACCGGCCGGGCTCCCATCGTCCAGCGGCCTAGGACTCCGCCCTTTCAAGGCGGCAACGCGGGTTCGAATCCCGTTGGGAGTACGCAGTACACTGCAAGTGACGACAACAGAATACCGGCTCGGGTGGCCGACATCGGACTCGAAGCCGGAACACAGCAAGGCCCTGTGGCGCAGTTGGTCAGCGCGCCGCCCTGTCACGGCGGAGGTCGCGGGTTCAAGTCCCGTCAGGGTCGCTCCGAGGAAGCGGGTTCGTCGCACGACGAGCCCGCTTCTTTCGTCTCGGTGGAAGCGCTGCGTATCGACGGAGTGTGCCGGCGTGTCTTCGCGGCGGGGTGGTGGCTACTCGGCGGTGTCACCGGAGTGTCCTTCGTGGCTGCCCGCCCTCGCTGCACGCCGCGCCACGGTCCCTCGGTTCGGTCCCGCGCAACCGGACCCGCCGCGCGGCCCGTTGCGCGCATGCGCTAATGTGTACAGCCGACGGCCAGGTAGCTCAGTTGGTACGAGCGTCCGCCTGAAAAGCGGAAGGTCGCCGGTTCGACCCCGGCCCTGGCCACAACATTGATCAGCGAGAACGGCCCTTGCGAGACTCCTTGCGAGGGCCGTTCTCGCGTGGGGTGGACAGTTCGGACCCTGTGGCAGCCGGCTGAATCATCACGCACGGCGCGTGTGGCCATGGCTGATGCCGAACGGAGCGGTTTGGTGGGCCCGGACGGCGGTCGGCCGGTGGGCTCTGATCGCGCTCACGCACAGCAGCGCTGTATTTCTCTGCTCGGGTGGATGCCGAGCGTCCATGCGGCGCGTGACGCGAGTTGTCAACGGCAGTGATAAAGGTCTACGCGCGTTCTCTACGAAGAAACTCGGTTGCACCTAGCGCAACGGCCTCGATTGCATCGAGGTCATGCCGCGCCGACGAAGGAAGCCGATATTGTCGTGGACATCCTGAGCGTGTGCGGATAATGCACCTATTGCGCCGATCGCAGCGGCAGTCACTGCGCGCTCGGCAGTTGACAGTGCAGCGCAGTCTCGCCTACGTTCACACAACTGATTTGCATAAGGAGCAACACGGCTGCGCGTCACTGTCTTTGATTTCGACTGTGCCCGCCCCGAAGACGGCGCGGTGTCCCGAGACGGACGAGGAGAGGCTCATGATTTTCGGCCGCACCACACGTGGTGAACGGCAGCAGGATCCCGACTATCCGCTCGAAGTGATTCCGCAGTCAGCGCGGCGGTCGCCTGCAGGCTTGTTCGTGCTGCTCGTGAGCTTCTTCTTCTTTACGCCCACGATGCTCGCCGGTGGTCAGACGTCCGTGGGCTTCCGGTTCTCGGACTATCTCGGTCTCGCGCTGATCGCCGCCGCAGTCCTGGCGGTCTACGCGGCGCTGATGGGTGTGATCAGTTCTCGGTCGGGCTTGAGCACGGTACTGATCACGAAGGTCTGCTTGGGGCGCGCCGGTGGCAAGTGGTCGGCCCTGCTGCTCGGGGGGACGCAGGTGGGCTGGTTCGCCGTCACCCTCGCGACCCTCTCCGACCTGATCGGGCGCGCGCTGTCGCTGGAGTACACCTGGCCGTTGGTGCTCGTCTTCGGCGCCGTGACAGCGATGGCCGCTTACCGGGGGGCAAAAGGACTCGAGATGCTCGGGTGGGTAGCCATTCCACTCCTGCTCGCACTGTGCATCTGGGTGACCCAACGTGCCGTCGGTGACATCGGCGGCTGGGGAGAACTGATGGCGACCGAACCGATCACCGAGATCAGCGTCGGCTCGGCTCTCACCGTCCTCATCGGCACCTTCGTGAGCGGGTCCACACAGGTCGGTAACTGGTCACGGTTCTCCCGGACAGACAGGGGCGCCCTCGTCTCGATCTTCGTCGCGGTGATCGTCGCCCAGTACGCGATGTACTTCTTCGGAGGGCTCGGGTCGGCCGCCTACGGCGAGCCGGACTTCGTGCTCGCTCTCTACGAAATGGGTCTCGTCGTGGCAGGCGCGGGATTGTTGCTCGTGGCGCTGTGGACGACCAACGAGAACACCGCTTACGCCTTCGGTGTCGCCGGTTCCGAACTCTTCTCGGTGAACGACAAGCGACCGTTCGTCGCGGGCGGCGCGGCGTTGGGTGTGGTGTTTGCGCTCACCGGCATCTACGAATCGCTGTCGACGTTCCTGGTCCTGCTCGGCACCCTCGTTCCGCCGTTGGGCGGAGCGATCATGGGGCAGTTCTACCTTGTCTGGCGTGGACGGCTGCCGCGCCGGCATCTGACCCGCACCGGCGGCCTTACCGGCCTGCCTGCGGTGCGGGTCAGCTGTTTCGTCGCCTACTTGCTCGGTACCGCGACGGCGAGCGCGGGCTCGGTGTTCGACTTCGGCATACCTGCTGTGCAAGGCATCGTCGTCGCAGCTGTCTCCGCCCCACTGTGCCACTTGTTGTTGGCCCGGCGGTCCGGCCGGACTCCCGACGACGATGCCTCCGGGTCGTTCGCGGACGGCCCGACACCACGTACGACCGAGCAGAAGGCAGGAGATTGATATGCCCGGCGAGTTTACCTGGCCCACCGGAATGCGGGCGGCTGCGGCGTTCACCTTCGATCTGGACGCGGAGTCGTGCGCGCTGGCGGCCGACCGGTCGAACCACGATCGCATGTCGCTGATGTCTCACCAGTCCTACGGCCCGCAGGTCGCGGTGCCGCGCCTGTTGGAGATCCTGGCACGCCAAGACGTCACGGCGACATTCTTCGTGCCCGGGCTCAGCGCCGAGATGTACCCGGACACCGTGCGCCGGATCGTCGATGCCGGACACGAGGTCGCGCACCACGGCTATACCCACGAGCCCATGGGTTCGCTGACTCGCAGCCAAGAGGCGCGGGTGCTCGACCGTGGCCTCGAGGCGCTTGACGCGGTCGCCGGTGTGCGGCCGGTCGGCTATCGCGCACCGTGGTGGGAGTTGAACTGGCACACTCCCGAGCTGTTGCTGGAACGTGGTTTCCGCTACGACTCGAGCCTGCTCGACGGCGACCGTCCGTACGCCATGGGATGTCCCGATTCCGATGCGACGGGCTCCCTTGTGGAGATTCCGGTCGACTGGGCGCTGGACGACTGGGAACAGTACGCATTCTATCCGGGCTGGACGGGCAGTGGGGTCATCGAGTCGCCCGTCAAGGCGAAGGAGATGTGGTTTCTCGAAGCCCAGGCCATGCATCGCGAGAACGGCTGCTTCGTACTGACGAACCACCCGTTCCTCAGTGGCCGGCCGGGCCGTGCACAGCAGCTCGAAGAACTGATCGAACGGACGAAGGCGCTGCCCGGAATGTGGGTCACCACCCTGGAGAGGATCGCGGAACACACCGCGTCCCTCGGCCTCCCGACTTATCGGCATCGCCGGATGTCGGCGGAGCAGGTTCGCGATGTCTTCTCCCACGTCGACGAATGACCGCGCCCGCGCCCGAGTCGAGCAATCACCCGGTGGACCACGAGTATATCACGAAAGGAAATATCGATGAGCGCCGACCTCGAACGTCTCAAGATCATCCACAATGGATCGAAGGAGAAGCGGACTTTCTCCGATGCCGAGATGGAGCACAGGGTCGCGACACTGCGCAAGATCATGGCCGAGGACGGCGTCGACGTCGCGCTGCTGACGTCGTACCACAATGTCAAGTACTACTCCGACTTTCTCTACACCTCGTTCGGCCGCAACTACGCCTATGTCGTCACGGCCGACGACGCCTTCACGGTGTCGGCCAACATCGACGCGGGTATGCCGTGGCGCAGGACCTACGGTGACAACCTCGTCTACACCGACTGGCATCGCGACAACTATGTCCACGTGATCAGGGAGACGCTGCGCTCGCGGGGTGTCGCGGTCAAGCGGATCGGTGTCGAGGACGACACACTCCCGCTGCAGCTGCGTGACAAGTTCCAGGCCGCGTTCTCGGACGCCACTCTCACGGATATCTCACAGGCGACGATGAAACAGCGGATGGTGAAGTCGCCCGAGGAGATCGAGGTCATCAAGCACGGTGCACGCATCGCCGACCTCGGGGGTGAGGCAGTGAGGGGTGCCGTCGCCGCCGGGGTGACCGAGTACGAAGTCGCGCTGGCCGGGACCGAAGCCATGGTGCACGAGATCGCTCGCACGTTCCCGCACAGCGAGATCCGGGACACCTGGGTGTGGTTCCAGTCGGGCATCAACACCGACGGCGCCCACAACTGGCCGACCACGCGAACTCTCCGTGACGGGGACATCCTCAGCCTCAACTGCTTCCCGATGACCTCCGGCTACTACACGGCGTTGGAACGGACGCTTTTCCTGGGCGAACCCGACGCTCGATCCCTGGAGCTGTGGAACGTCAATGTGGAGGCCCACCGCCGTGGACTTGAGCTGATTCGCCCCGGCGTCAGCTGCGGCGAGATCGCGCGCACGCTGAACGAGCTCTACGTTTCCCACGACCTGCTCGCGAACCGCACGTTCGGCTACGGGCACTCGTTCGGCGTGCTCAGCCACTACTACGGCCGCGAGGCCGGTTTGGAGTTGCGCGAGGACATCGAAACGGTGCTGGAGCCGGGAATGGTCGTGTCGATGGAGCCGATGATCATGGTGCCGGAAGGGCAACCGGGCGCGGGTGGCTACCGTGAGCACGACATCCTGGTCGTGACCGAGAACGGTGCGGAGAACATCACGGGGTTCCCATTCGGACCCGAACACAACATCATCCGCGGATGACCGTAGCGCCTGCCCCGGGCTCTCTCGACCTGTGGCGCGGGGCAGGCCGGGTCCCTCCACGGCCCGTTCGAGTGGAAGAGATCATGGCACTATGAACGATTTCGCGGACGCGGGCGAGCGGGCCGGTTCCGACGGCCGGGGTATGTCGGTGCTGCTCAACGGCATCGCCGTGTTGGGAGCCTTCAGCAGCGAAGAGCCACAACTGGGTGTCACCGGGATCGCCACCAAGGTGGGGCTTCACAAGAGTACGGTGTCGCGAATCCTGGCGACCTTGGAACAAGCAGGTCTCGTCGAACGAGACGAGCTGTCCCGGCGATTCCGGCTCGGACTTGGTGTGCTCGCGCTTGCTGGGCCGCTGCTCGGCGATCTCGACGTCCGGCGCGCCGCCTACCCCGTGCTGGCGGACCTCAGCCTTCGCACCGGCGAGACAGCGGCGTTGATGGTGTGGAACGAGCCCGAAGCCGTTTGTGTGGAGGAGGTTTCCAGTCCACGACAGGTCAAGCACACCACTCCCCTCGGCACGCGGTACAACACGGCTGCCAGTTCGTCCGTCCAGGTCTTCTGTGCGGCCGTGGACGAGAACCGGGTGCGCGGCCTGCTGGCACAGGGCTCGCTGCGTTCCGCGGGTGCCGACGATTGGACCGTGGACCGCTATCTCACTCGACTGAGTGAAGTGCGTGAGCTCGGCTACGCCGTCAACTACGGCGAGACGTCCATGGAGGAAGTCGGGGTCTCGGCAGCGGTCCATGACCATCGTGGCAACCAGGCCGCAGCCGTGTTGCTCTCGGCGCCTCGGTTCCGTGTGTCCCGGGACCAGCTCGATGCCTATGGCGACACGGTGCGGGAGGCCGCTGCCACGATTACGGCTCGCTTGGGCGGCGCATGACGGGGATTCGGTCGGTGATCGATTCGACCCGGGCCGCTGTGTTTCCGGTCACCACTGTTGCGCGCGGGTGTCAGTACGCTCACCGGGGAGGACGAGCAGAGAGGGAGCCCGCCTGGTGAGCACCGACCACGCGCCCAGCACGCACGAGCGCAGCTACTACCAGCGCATCGACGACCGGCGGTACAAGCCGACCCCGCACACCGGCGGCGCGTGGAACCCGGACGAACAACACTTCAGTCCCCTCGGCGGCCTCATCACCCACGCCATCGAGCGTGACCGCGACGAACGCGGCAGCGCGCTCGCCATCTCCCGGCTCAGTTTCGACATCCTCGGCAAGCTGGCGCTCGACGAATGCGACATCCGCGTCGACGTGATCCGCCCCGGCCGGACGATCGAACTGGTCGAAGCCGTCGCCGACATCGGTGGCCGCACCGCGGTCCGCGCGCGGGCCTGGCTGCTGGCACCCGGAGACACGACGTCCGTCGCAGGCGGGGACGGCGCGCCGCTCACCCCGCCGGGCGAGCTGGAACCCTGGCGGATGTCCGAGCTGTGGTCCGGCGGCTACATCTCCTCGCTCGACGCTCGGCCGGTGTCGTCGCCGCAACCGGGCCGCGCCGCCGTCTGGATCTCGTCCGATTCGGACCTCGTCGCGGGTGAAGCGGCCGAACCGTGCGCCTCGTTCGTGACGCACGTCGACGCGGCCAACGGAATCGCCGTCCGCAGGCCGCCGAACGAGTGGATGTTCCCGAACGTCGACTTGACCATCCACCTCCACCGGACACCCGCGCCCGGGTGGACGGGCCTCGACACCACCGTCACCTTCGGCCCCGACGGCCGCGGCATCACGAGCACCGCGCTGCACGACACCCACGGTCATGTCGGCCACGCGCAGCAGATCCTCACCGTCCGGCCCCTGTGACACCGCGGCTCGCATCGCACGTGCAACCTCCGGACGCGTCCGGCCCGTCCTGACAGGGAGTCCGCGCACAACGGCGCGGGTCGACATCGCGAGGGGGCTGCGATGAGAACTGTCGGGAACGTTTCGAGAACCGTCGGCATGGCGACGGCCGTACTGCTCGGCGGCGCGCTGGTCACTCCGGCCGTGGCGATGGCAGGCCACGACCGCGACACTCCTGAACCGGCGGCTGCGGGCACGTCGGCGGCCGCGGATTCGGCGTCGGTACAGGCCGACATCGACGGCGACGGCGGTCCGGAGTTGATCACCGTGCGCGAACGGGGCGACCACCGGGTGGTGTCGGCCCGATTCGCCGACCATTCCTATGTGGAGTCCGCATTTCCCTCGGACACGGCGGGTCGGCTGCACCTCGACCCACGGGTGGCCGACCTCGGCAGGGACGGCACCCAGGAGCTCGTCGTCACGACCGCCACGGGTGCCAACACGCTGACCTTCGCCGCGTTCACGTACGTTCCCGGACAGGGCCTCGTACGCGTGACCGATGCCGGCGGCGAACCGTTCACCTTCCACGACGGCGGCGGCGCGACGGCCCTGGCCTCGTACGCCTGCCACGAACCCGGTGCAGGCGACGCGACCTTCACCACGGTCCGCGCGCAGCGCACCGACGAGGGACTCGACGGGGTGCGCACGCGCTACGCCGTCCACGGCGACACGGTCGTCCCGCGTGGACAGACCGTGTTCCACGACGTCGCCGACGACGCACCGGTCGTACAGGCCGACCCGGACAGCTGCTCCCCGACGTGACCGCGGCGTCCGGTCACGCCGGGTCAGCGCTCGCGCCTGCGCGAGAAGAACGTGGCGGCCAGCGGACCCGGTTCGTCGTCCGTGGTCGTCGCGACCGGTGGTGCCACCTGCTGCACGGTTGTCGTCTCCGGTGACGACGTGGTGGGCTGCTGCGTCGTCGGCGGTGGCGCGTCGGTGCTCGTGGGGCCGGGGGTGGTCGTCGGGCCGGGCGTGGGCTGGGGCGTGGTCGTCGGTTCCGGCTCAGGCGGTTCGACTTCGACGGTGATCCCGGCGCCGCCGACCTCGTTGCCGTCGGCGTCGAACACCGTGTACGTGGCGTGCGCCGCGCCGCTGAACGTATCCGAGGGCGTGAACGTCACCGTGCCGTCGTCGCCGACGGCCCACTCGCCGCCTGCCGGGTCTCCCGGCGTCACCTCGACGCGGCCGCCCTCGGGCACGTTGCCGTCGTTGTCGAGCACGGCGATGTCGATCGGGGTGCCGGAGGAGGTGATCGCCGCGTCGTCCACGGCCTTGAACTCCGGCGGAGGAGGCGTGTCGGCGACGACGTTCCAGTTCCAGCGCACCTGGCCGCTGGTGCCCTGCGCTTCGTTGCCGGTCTCGCACGGCATCTCGACGGTGAAAGTGAAGATCCCGGTCGCTTCGCCCGGCTGGAGGACGACATCCTCCCAGTCCTCGAGTCCCAGCACGAGGAACGGCGCGATCGTCCCCGTGGCCTCGGCGCCGGTGTAGGTGACGGCTGTGGGCACATCGGTGTCGTTGATGATCTGTCCCGTCAACGTGGCCCGGGCACAGGGCACCATGCCGCCGATGCCGAACGACGTCGTCCAGCCCGGCCCGCCCACGGCGCTGAGCGCCGGAGACAATGGCGCCGGAGACAAAGGGGCCGGTGACCAATGGGGCCGGCGACCGGTGGAGGCGGAATGAGCAATCTCGAGGCAGCGCCCGAGGAGCTGACGTGCACGTCGGCGCCGAACGACCGTGGGCGCGTGCTCGAACCGCGCAGCGTGCCGCTCGGCGGTCCGCGCGCGATGCCGGTACGTCGCACGCTGCCGCAGCGTGCGCAGTCGCTCATCGGCGCCTGGTGCTTCGTCGACCACTACGGTCCCGACGACGTGTCGGCCACCGGCGGCATGCGCGTCGCGGGCCACCCCCATACCGGGCTCCAGACGGTGTCCTGGCTGTTCCGCGGTGAGATCGAACATCGCGACACGACCGGCGTCCACGCCTGCGTCCGGCCCGGCGAGGTCAACCTGATGACCGCGGGAACCGGCATCGCGCACTCGGAGTTCTCCACCCCCGACACGAGTGTGCTGCACGGCGTGCAGCTGTGGCTGGCGCTGCCCGAGACGGCCCGGTCCACCGCGCCGGGTTTCGAGCACTACGCGCCGCCCACGGTCGACGTCGACGGCGCGCGCATCCTCGTCTTCCTCGGCTCGCTCGCCGGGCAGACCTCACCGGTGCACACGTTCACCCCGCTGCTCGGAGCCGAGATCACGCTGCCGGCAGGCCGGGAGCTGCGGCTGGACGTCGACCCGGCGTTCGAACACGGCGTGCTGGTCGACCACGGAACGGTCGGCACGGCCGGGGTGACCGCCGACGCGGGCAGGCTCGTCCACCAGCCCGTCGGTGCGGACACGGTGGTACTGCGCGCCGAGGCGGACGCACGCGTGCTGTTGCTCGGCGGCGAACCGCTGGGCGAGCAGATCGTCATGTGGTGGAACTTCGTCGGCCGTTCCCACGACGAGATCGCCGAGTACCGCCGCGAATGGGAACGGGAGCGCACGTCGCGCACGCCGGGCCGGTTCGGCGCCATGCCCGCCGAGTGGGCGGAGACCATTCCCGCACCCGAGCTGCCGAACGTGCGCCTGCGCCCGAGGGAGTAGTGCCGACCAGCCGGTCAGGGCCTGAGAGGCGGAGTGGTGAGAGGCCGAGTGGTCAGAGGCCGAACCGCGTGCGCTGCGCCTCCGGTACGAGGTCGAGGTAGTCCTCGTGCTTGGCGATGAAGTCCCGCACGAACGGACAGTGCGGCAGGACGTCCAGTCCCTGCCCGCGCGCGTCGTCCAGCGCGTACCGGATCAGCTCGCTCGCGAGGCCGCGGCCCCCGTACGCCTCGCCGATCTCGGTGTGCAGGAACGCGACGGTGTCGTCGCGTCGCCGGTACTCCGCCATCCCCGCACGTTCGCCGTCGACGTGGATCTCGTATCGCCGGTCGTCCGGGTTGTCGGTGACCTTCGTGCTCATCGCCGTCCTTCCGCCGCGTACCCCGAGCCGATGCCCGGGTTCCCGCCCCAGCCTGACACGACTCGGCCCGTACCCCGCGCGTGTTGCGGTTTCCGGGGGCCGTGTTGCGGCTTCGGGGGCGCGTGTTGCAGTTCCCAGGGGCCGTGGTGCGGACTCGGGGGACCTGGCCGCTGGACGTGGTCAGCCTTCGACGAACCGGGCCAGGACGGTCGCCTCGTAGCGCACGGCGTCGGCAGCCTCCCGTTGTCCGAGCTCGTCGTACTGTGCCGCGTTGGCCCGCCGTTCCGCGACGGCCTCCCGCACGATGGCCGCGACGTCGTCGGCCGTCAGCTCCCGCCGGGCGACGTCGGCTGCGCCGACCCCGGACACGGCCCCCGCGACGTTCTCCGATCCCGCATCAGGAGCGGCATGGGCCGGGACTGCCTCGGCGTTGTCGATCGCGCCGAGTGCGGAGCGCAACGCCGCCGTCGCGCCCTTGTCCTTGGCCTTCATGGCATCTTTCAGCGCCGTTCGCATGGCGGTCCGAAGTGCCGTCGTCTGTTCCGTCACCGGCGCAACGTAACAACGCCGCGCCCCGGCCCGCTTCCCGTTTTCGGTGCAACACGGCACCCCGAATCCGCAACACGAGCCCCGGGATCCGCAACACGGGGCCCCGGAACCGCAACACGGGGTCGTCGGGTCAGTCGCGCAGTTGGCGTCGCAGGAGTTTGCCGGTGACGGTCTTGGGCAGTTCGTCGCGGATCTCCACCCGCCGCGGGTATTTGTACGCCGCCATGCGCTCCTTGCAGAAGGCGACGAGCTCGTCGGGTTCGACGGAACGGCCGGGCCGCAGGCTGACGAACGCCTTCACCGTCTCGCCGCGGTACTCGTCCGGCACGCCCACGACCGCGGCCTCGCGCACGGCGTCGTGCTCGTACAGCACGTCCTCGACCTCGCGGGGCCACACCTTGTAGCCCCCGGCGTTGATCTGGTCCTTCTTCCTGTCGACGAGGTAGAACCAGCCGTCGGCGTCCATGTAGCCGACGTCGCCGGTGTGCAGCTCGCCGCCGGGGAGGGCGTTCGCCGTCTCCTCGGGTTTGTTCCAGTAGCCGGGCACGACCTGCGGGCCGGACGTCACGAGCTCGCCGACCTCGCCCGGAGGCAGGTCGCGCCCGTCGTCGCCGACGACGCGCACCACGGTGTCGAACACCGGCACGCCCACGGACAGCGCGCCCGACGTCGGGTCGACCGGCGCGTCGGCACCCCTGGGCACGCCGTGTGACGGCGACGTGGTCTCGGTGAGGCCGTAGACGTTGTTGATGTAGTGGCCGAACGTCTCCTGGAACGCCTTCACGGTGCTCGGCGGGATCGGGGCGCCGCCGGAGTAGACGTTCGTCAGGCCGGCCAGCGCGTCCTTCTCGGCGTTCGGCGCGTTCATCAACGCGATGAACACCGTGATCGAACCGGCGGCGAACGTGACCCGCTCGTCCCGGATCGTCTCGATCGTCACCTCCGGGTCGAACCGGTACAGCAGCACCAGCGGAGCCCCGGTGAGCAGGGACAACGCGACATGACCGATCAGGCCCGTGATGTGGAACAGCGGTGCGACACCCAGAACGACGTCGCCCGAGTCGATGCCGATCCAGGCGCGGAAGGTCTGCGCGTTGAACACCACGTTCCGGTGGGTGTTCATCGCGCCCTTGGGCGGCCCGGTCGTGCCGGAGGTGTAGGTCAGGAGGGCCACGTCGTCGGGCTGCAGTCGCACCGCAGGAGGCGCGCTACCCCGGAACCGCTCGAGCATCGTCGACATGTCGATGGTGCCGTCGCAGTCGACGCGTTCGATCCCGCCGAGCACGCGCTGGTCGCCGCGTGTCTGGTACTCGAGCTCCGACGTCGTGATCACGGTGCGCACCTCGGTGCGTGGCAGCACGGAGCTCGCCACGTCGCGGTACAGCCCTTCCAGGCACATCAGCACGCTCGCACCCGAGTCGGACAGGATGAGTTCGAGCTCCCGCTCGCGGTTCATCGGGTTGACCGACACCGCGATACCGCCCGCCTTCCATGTGCCGAGCTGGGCGATGACGAACTGCGGCACGTTCTGCGCGTAGATCGCGACCCGCTCGCCCGCCGTGAACCCCGTGTCGGCGAGGCCCGCGGCGAACGCGTCGGACAGCTCGTCCAGTTCCTGCGCGCTGATGCGGCCGTCGAAGTAGCGGATCGCGTCGCCGTCGGGATCGCGGGCGACCGTGGCCGCGAACATGTCCACCGTGTTGTCGAACTCGACCGTGAGCCCGCTCGGCAACCCCTCGGGGTAGAGCGCGAGCCACGGTTTCTCGTCGTAGACGCCCATGAGCTCAGCGGATGGCGATGGGGTTGACGGGCGAGCCGGTGCCCTGCACGACCTCGAGTGGGGCGGCGGCGTACAGGAAGCTCCACCGGCCGTCGCGGGCGCAGGCCTCACCGAGGACGTCGCGCATCGCAGGTGCTTCGGTCATCGGTCAGCTCCTTTGCCGCCGTCTGCCAATGCCGGCCGATGGTGCGGCCGCCCGTGATCAGGTGTCAAGGTTGGACAGTCGGCGCGGGCATCACCGCGTGACAGCGGTTTTCCGCCGTGTGAGGGAGAATCGGCGTACGCCCCGGATCCCACGGTGACCGCTCGTGCAGCGATTCGCAGGCGCGGTGGTGGCGATGCCGACCGTGCGTACCTGTCGACGCTGCGATCGGGTCGCGTTGCGCGAGGTGGTCGAGTTCGCGGGCCGCGTCAGCTCGTCAGTCGGGCCTCGAGTGCGGTGAGGTCGGCCTTCGACAGGCCGCCGTCGAGCAGGAAGTCGGGCATCCGCAGGTGCGAGACCGTGGCGGCTATCGACTCCTCGATCGTGGTGCCGTGGTCGGTGAGGAGTGCAGTGACGGCGGTGAGCTGGTCCCTCGCGCCCATCGCGTCGAAGCGGGGTTGCAGGCGCACGTAGCTCAGCAGGTGGTCGTCGCAGATCTCGTCGGTCGTGGCACCGGCGAACGTGAGCAGTACGAGCGCCACGAGCCCGGTCCTGTCCTTGCCGCCCGCGCAGTGGATCGCCACGCCACCGGGAGGGGCCGTCGCCACGGCACGGACCGCGGCGACGACGGCGTGGGCGTGCTCGTCGAGCATCGCGGTGTAGTGCAGCGGGGAGGCGAGTCCGTCGATGCGCTGCCAGCGGTCGTGGAACGGGGTGCCGACAGGTTCCACCGGCACGCGGACCGTCGTCATGCCGCCGGGTCGGGGCGTCGCGTCGGGTGTGCGCTCGCAGGGGTCGCGAAGATCCACGATCGTGCGAACGCCGTGTTTCCACGCGGCCGTCCACCCCGCACCGGTGAGCGTCGACGGTTCGTCCATGCGGACGACGGCACCCGGTGAGATACGGCCGAGCCCGCCCAGGTCGCGCACGTTGACACAGCCGTCCCAGGTGAGGTTCCTGTCGTAGGCAACGCCGTTGGTCATATGCGGGGGACGCGCGGCACCGGGTGGGGGTTGAGTGCGTGCGGGTCGAGTGGACGGCTCACGGCGTGGCCTGCAGCAACCGCGGTGACACGGCGAAGCTCCGGCGCTCGTACGCGGTGACGGCACGTTCGCTCGAATGCACCGTCACCCATTCGAGGTCCAGCTCCCGCGCGCGGGCCAGCACCGCCTCGATGAGCCGGTCGCCGTGGCCCGCCGACCGGTGCTCCGGCTCGACGTAGACACATTGCAGATCGCCCACCATCCGGTCGGTCGACCGCGGTGACGGGACCCGCGGTTGCAGCGCCAGCCACGCCATACCGATGACCTCGTCGGCCAGGACCACGACCAGCGGGTGATGCGTATCGGTGTGCGCTCGCGCCCACGAGACGAACGCGGCCGCGAACTCGTCCCTCGTCGTGGTCGGTTCGTCCCCGCGGTCGATCACCCAGCGCCAGCGCATACCTGCCAGGAGGGGCAGTTCGTCGTCCCGGGCGGTGCGGATGGTCGATTCGTTCATGGGCCGCATTCTGTCGGAAACCGGAATTGTCGGCCGCCGCACGTAGCGTCGCGGGAACAGCGACGGGTGGAGCCGAGGAGGGGCGGTCGTGACGGACGATGCACGGGCGGACGGTGACAAGACGGACGGTGCAGGGGGCGACGGTGCGGGGGTGCACGCCGGCGGACCCGGGCACGGAGGAACCGCACGCGGCGGACAGCCGGCCGGCCGGAACCTGCACGGCAAGGTGGCACTGGTGGCCGGCGCGACGCGCGGTGCAGGTCGGGGCATTGCCGCGGCGCTCGGTGAGGCGGGCGCGACGGTGATCTGCACCGGCCGCAGCTCCCGCGCGGGCAATGCGGCGTCGGACTACGACCGTTCCGAGACGATCGAGGAGACCGCGGAACTGGTCACCTCGCTGGGCGGCACGGGTGTACCCGCCGTGGTCGACCACCTCGAACACGACCGGGTGCGCGCGCTCGCCGACCGGGTCCGCGGCGAGTTCGGTCACCTCGACGTACTGGTCAACGACATCTGGGGCGGCGAGGAACTGGTGGGCGACCCGGCGCAGTGGGACACCCCGATCTGGCGCCTGGACCTCGACGCCGGGCTGCGCATGCTGCGACTCGCCGTCGAGACACACCTGGTGACGTCGCATTTCCTGCTGCCGCTGCTCGTCGAACGTCCGGGCAGCCTGCTCGTCGAGGTCACCGACGGCACCACGGAGATCAACGCCTCGTCCTACCGGATCTCGGTGTTCTACGACCTCGCGAAGGCGTCGGTGAACCGGCTCGCCTTCTCGCAGGGACACGAACTCGCGGAGTACGGGGCGACAGCCGTCGCGGTCACGCCGGGGTGGCTGCGCTCGGAGATGATGCTCGAGCACTTCGGCGTCACGGAGGACACCTGGCGCGACGCACTGAACCCCGAACGTGCCGACGGACCGGTCGCACCCGCGGACTTCGCCACCTCCGAGACGCCGAGGTTCGTCGGCCGCGGCATCGCCGCTCTGGCCGCCGACCCCGAGCGTGCCCGCTGGAACCAGAGATCCGTCACCGCGGGCGACCTGGCGCGCGAATACGGCGTCACCGACCTCGACGGCACGCAGCCCGACGCCTGGGCACGGTGGTGACATCGACAGGGACGCCGCGTCGCGGGCGAGGGCACTGCGGCCGCGGCCACCGCGGGTCACGGCGGCAGGAACCGCTTGGCCAGCCCCGGCGCGAGCCAGGGTTTGCGCCCGTAGGCGACGACCTTCCCGGTGAGCGCCGCGCGCGCCGGGTTGCCGCGCCCGTAGACCAGCAACAGCCAGGTCGACGGACGGGCGGAGATGCGTACGTCGGGGCGCCCGCTTTCGCCGATGGTCAGCGCGCCGTCGCGGAACGCGTAGATCTGCATGGGGCCGCCGCGGAGTCGCACGTGATACGTCGCCGTGTGGCCCGCCGCGGCGTCGTGGTCGATCCAGCCCGGCATGATCTGGTGCATGCCGGTCAGCACCATCGGCACGTGCTCGGGGTCGATCGGCCACGACCTGCCGAGGGCGGCGGCGATGTCGTGGCCGTGCACGATGAACTCGCCGATCAGTGTGCCGAGGGAACGGTCGACGCGGATCTCCTGGTCACCGTCGAACATCATCCGCGCGTCCGGGCCGAGCTCGTCGATCGTGGCGAGGAAGTCGTCGAGGTCGGCGCGCAACATGCCCGCGAGCGTGCCGAGGTCGTCGACGGGTAGCGAGGCGATCTGCTGGTCGTTGAACGCGGGCAGTTCGGCCGCGCGCGACGGCCACGTCCCCTGCCCGCGTGCCAGGTCGCGGTAGCGCCGCGGTTCCATCGCGACGTGGCCGAAGACGTCGGCGATCGTCCACGGCGGAGTCGCCGGCACCGGGACGGCCGGGTCGACGACCGACAGTGCGAGGTCGATGAACTGCCTTGCAACCGTTCGGGCCGCCTCGGCCGTGGGTTCCACGGTCGGTTCGAGCATGGCTGCGGGACTCCCGGTTTCCGGTGGACACGGCGTCGTGAACTGTCACGAACCGTATCGGACGTGCCGGGGGCGGACTAGGGTCGCCGATCACGCCGATCACGCCGACGACGAACGAGGAGACGATGCCGATGTCCGATATGGACACCGTCGACGAACAGGGCCGGACAGAGCCTCCGCTGGAGGGCGGGGAGGAGGACCAGCTGCTCGGCTTTCTCGACTATCAGCGGCAGACACTCGAGTGGAAGTGTTCGCGGCTGGGCGATGAAGCCCTGCGCGCGACGACGTCGGCCTCTGCGATGACCCTGGGTGGGCTGCTCAAGCACATGGCTTTCGTCGAGGATCACTGGTTCTCGCGCAGGCTGCACGGCCTGCCTGCCGAGCTGCCGTGGGATGCGGTCGACTGGGCCCGCGATCCGGACTGGGACTGGCGCAGCGCAGCGGACGACACTCCGGAGCAGTTGCTGGCTCTGTGGAAGGATGCCGTGGACGCCTCGCGCAGGCTCACCGCGGAGGCGCTCGCCGACGGCGGCTTCGAACGGCTCGCCGACGCCCCCTGGCCGGACGGGCGCGCGCCCAATCTGCGGTGGATCGTGCTGCACATGATCGAGGAGTACGCCCGCCACAACGGCCACGCCGACCTGCTGCGGGAGTCGATCGACGGCGAGACCGGCGAATGAGCCGCACGGGAGCGCTGCACCACCTCGAACTGTGGGTCGGGGACCTCGCCGCGGCCGAACGGGAGTGGGGCTGGCTGCTCGGCGAGCTCGGCTACGTGTGCGCCGACCGTTGGCGTGACGGCCAGAGCTGGCGCCATCCGACGTCCGGCTACGTCGTGCTGGAGGCGGGCCCGGACCGTTCCGGTGACCACGACCGGCTGCGCGCGGGCATGAACCATGTGGCGTTCTGGGCCGGGGCGCGTGCCGACGTCGACCGACTCGCCGCCGAGGCGCCCGCCCACGGTTGGCGGCTGCTGTTCGCCGACCGCCATCCCTACGCGGGCGGCCCCGACCACTACGGCGCGTTCCTCGAGAACGGCGAGGGCTTCGAGGTCGAACTCGTCGCGGAGGCGTGACCGCCCGCGAATGCGCAACACGCGCCCCTGAATGCGCAACACGAGCCCCCGGAACCGCAACACGGCCCCGCGAATGCGCAACACGCGCTTCCGGAAGTCGCAACACGACCCCCTGGAACCGCAACACGGGCCCCTGGATGCGCAACACGCGGGGAAAGGGAAAGGGGGCGCCGGCCCTTGCTGGGGGTCCAAGGGCCGGCGCCGGCGCGCCCTCTGGGGGAGGGGAGGGTGCGCACGTGGAAAGAGTGACCCCGCGGCCGTCCATGACGCACACCCACGAAACTCACCCGGATGAGTGATGGGTTCGGAGCGAGCCGCCGTACGTCCGCGGCCGACCACCGCCCGTCCCCTGAACACGACCGCCGTGTTGCGGTTTCGGGGGCGCGTGTTGTGGATCCCGGGGCCCGTGGCGGCGGGCTCGGCTCGGCCGAGGTGTGCACAGCGTGACCGTGGCGTCGCCGTGCGTCCTGCTCACAGCGCGCGAGCGGGCACAGAGGTACATGTCACAGGGTGTCACCGGATAGCGCGCGTACCGTCGACATCCGGCGAAACGACCTGGTCACCATGTCAAGTCGCAGCAGTTCGCGCTCGGCCGAGACGCCGTCGAGGGACTAGTGTTCCTGTGCGCGGCCACTATCCTGGCGGCCAGGTGCGCCGGGAAGTCTGGTCGGCAATGGTCTTGACCGCTGCCTTCCCTGGAGTGTGAATGTCGCAATCGTCTTCCCACGACTACGACACGTTCGGTCGCGGATCGTGGTCGGAGACCCGCCGGATCGGTAACATCCTGCGCAAGGAGACCGTCGGCGGTGCGCTGCTGATCATCGGCGCCGTGCTCGCGCTGATCTGGGCGAACTCGCCCTGGTCAGAGGCGTATCAGTCGATGGTGTCGTACAAGATCGGCCCGGAGACGCTGCACCTGGATCTGACGATCGCCCACTGGGCTTCCGACGGCCTGCTGGCGATCTTCTTCTTCGTCGTCGGCCTCGAGCTCAAACGCGAGTTCGTCGCCGGTGACCTGCGGGACATCCGCAAGGCGATCGTGCCGGTCGTCGCCGCGATCGGCGGTGTCATCGCTCCGGCCCTGATCTACGTCGCCTTCAACGTCGGCGGCGCGATGGAGGGCTGGGCCATCCCGACGGCCACGGACATCGCGTTCGCGGTGGCCATCCTCGCGGTCGCCGGGCCGTTCCTGCCCGCCGCGCTGCGCATGTTCCTGCTGACGCTCGCGGTCGTCGACGACCTCATCGCGATCATGATCATCGCGATCTTTTTCACCGACGACCTGGCGATCGTTCCGCTGCTGCTCGCGCTCGTCCCGCTGGGCATCTTCACGTTCCTGGTGCAGAAGCGGGTGCGCTCGTGGTACCTGCTGCTGCCACTCGCCATCGTGACCTGGGCGCTCGTCCACGCGTCCGGTGTGCACGCGACCATCGCGGGTGTCGCGCTCGGCATGGTCGTTCCGGTGATCCGCAGCGAGAAGGCGGGAGGCCCGGACGCCGGTCCCGGCCTCGCCGAGCACTTCGAGCACCGCTTCCGCCCGCTGTCGGCGGGTGTCGCCGTGCCGATCTTCGCCTTCATGGCGGCCGGTGTGCCGATCGGCGGGTTCTCGGGCCTGATCGAGTCCTGGCAGGAGCCGGTCTCGCTGGGCGTCATGGCCGGTCTCGTGCTCGGTAAGACCATCGGCATCGTCGGCGGTACGTGGCTCGCCACGAAGCTCACCGGGGGCCGCATGGCCGAAGGGCTCAACTGGATCGACGCCGTCGGACTCGCCCTGCTCGGCGGCATCGGCTTCACGGTGAGTCTGCTCATCGGCGAACTCGCCTTCGGCGCAGGTACGCCACAGGACGACCATGTCCGCATCGCGATCCTCTCCGGTTCGATCCTGGCCGCCCTGCTGGGCACGGCCATACTCCGGGCACGCAACCGCGTGTACAAGCGGATCCACGAGTTGGAGAACCGGGACGAGGACGCCGACGGCGTGCCTGACGTCTACCAGACCGGACGCGACGACTCGTCGAAGTGACCGCAGGCCTCGGCCCCGGGGGAACCCGCTTCCCCGGGGCCGAGGTGTGTCCGGGGCCGGTCGTCTCGCACCGGCCGCTCTCGCACCGGGTCGTTTCGCGCCGCGCAGTCTCGCACCGCCCGCGCCGCCCGCAGCGTTCGCCGCGGGCGGCCTCGGTCCGGCACACTCGCGGGGTGACGACCGACAGCGCGCGTTGGCAGCGGTACTGGGACGAACACGCCGGCGACTACGACCGGCAGATGACCGCCTGGGACCGGAGGCTCTTCGGCGATTCGCGCACCTGGGCGGTGTCGCGGGCGCGGGGCGACGTGCTCGAGGTGGCCGTCGGCACCGGCCTCAATCTGCCGCTGTACCCCGAGGGCACGCGGCTTACCGGCATCGACATCTCCTCGGGCATGCTTGACCGCGCCCGGGACCGGGCCGCGCAGCTCGGCCGTGACGTGACGCTCCGGCATGCGGGTGCCGAGCGGCTGCCGTCACCGGACGCGTCGTTCGACACGGTGGTCTGCACCTTCGGGCTGTGCGCCATCCCCGACCACGACGCCGCGCTCGGCGAGATGGCTCGGGTGCTCCGGCCCGGCGGACGGCTGATCCTCGTCGACCACGTCGCGGGCAGCTCCCGGGTCGTCCGGCTGCTGCAGCGGCTGCTGGAAACCGTCACCGTCCGCCAGGCCGGCGAACACTTCCTGCGCAGGCCGTTCGAACTGCTCGCGGGTCATGGCTTCGACGTCGTCGAGCGCGAGCGGTTCAAGGCCGGCCTCGTCGAACGGCTCGTCGCCACGGCCGGCCCCGTCACATCGCCCTGAGCACGGGCAGGAGCTGCTGCTCCTCGTGGTCGAGGTGGCGTTCGAGTTCGCCTGCGAGCCGTTCGACCTCGGCGCGTGCGGTGTCCCGGGACTCGTCGCGGACGGCGGCCTGAATCGCGGCGGTGAGGTCCGCGACCCTGTCGTGTTCGCTGCGCAACCGCGCGAGGGTGTCGGCCAGCTCCGGGTGCCTGGCCCCGATGGCCTCGAACAGTCCCATGTCCTCGCCGACGTGGTGGTTGTGCAGTCCCTGGCACAGCGTCAGACAGTTGATGCGCAGCTGCACCCCCAGCACCGGTCCCGACCCGGCCAGTTCCTTCCTGATCAGCGTGAGCTCCCGCCGGAAGCCGTCGTGGACGCCGACCAGCATGTCCGCGAGCGAACCACCGCCCGGTGGCCCGTCGGCGGCCGGTGCCAGCGCGACGACCGGCAGGGTTCGCGTGGTCCTGCGCTGGTAGTCGTCGAAGCCGGGCTCGGCCTCGACGAGGCGCGCGAACACGGTGTCACGCTCCTCGCCGTCGAGCACCTCGGCGTGGGCGTCGTAGGTGAACGCGCCGTCCTCGACGGTCACGCTCGGGTCGGCGCTGATGTTGTGGAACCAGTCCGGATGCCGGCCCGAGCCGGCTGCCGAGGCGACCACCAGCAGGCGCTCGCCGTCGGGGAAATAGCCCAGCGGAGTGGTGTGCCGCAGGCCGCTCTTCGAGCCGGTCGTGGTGAGCAGCAACAGTCTGGCGTCGGCGAACATGCCGCCGACACGGCCGTGGTTGCCGCGGAACTCGTCGATAATGGGTTGGTTGACATCGTTCATGTGCGCACTGCTTTCGGAATGAGGTGTGAGGATGCGAACCGTCGAAAAGCAGTGCGCCGTGGCGGGCCCCGCGCTGGTGAGCAGCTCCGGGGCCACCGCGCGATCACGCGATGGCCGGGAACCTCTCTCGTGCGTGGCCACGCATGGCCGACCCGGCAGTCACCGAGCCGACGTTAGCGGACGTGTTCCGAGGCGCGCAACGCTCGCGTCGGAGCGGCACAGGTCGTAGGCTCGGGGCGTGCAGAACGGCGACGGAATGCGAGGTCCGGTGTCCACTCAGGACTCAGACGGCCCACGCATGAGCGGACCGCGCGTCGCACTGTTTCCCACGTGCCTGACCGACACGGCGTTTCCCGAGACCGGCAAGGCCATGGTGCGCCTGCTCGAACGGCTCGGGTGTGACGTCGACTTCCCACTGGACCAGACGTGCTGCGGGCAGATGCACTTCAACACCGGCTACGCCGAGCTGGCCCGGCCGATGGCGCGCGCCTACGCCGACGTGTTCGACGGCTACGACTACGTGGTGGCACCGTCGGGTTCGTGCGCGGGCATGGTGCGGGAGATCCACCCGACGCTGTGCCCCACCTCGCCCGCCGTGGAGCGCACGTACGAGCTGAGCGAGTTCCTGGTGGACGTGCTCGGCGTCGTCGACGTGGGCGCGCACTTCCCGCACCGTGTCACGTACCACCCGACGTGCCACTCGCTGCGCATGCTCGGCGTCGGCGACAAGCCGCTGAGCCTGCTGCGCGCCGTCTCCGGGCTGGAGCTGGTCCCGCTGCCGCAGGCCGAGCAGTGTTGCGGTTTCGGTGGCACGTTCGCGCTCAAGAACGCCGAGACCTCCACCGCCATGCTCGCGGACAAGATGCGCTGTGTGCAGGACACCGGCGCGCAGGTCGTGACTGCGGGCGACAACTCGTGCCTGATGCAGATCGGCGGTGGGCTGTCCCGGCTGCAGGCGGGGGTGCGCCCGGTGCATCTGGCCGAGATTCTGGCGAGCACACAGGAGGAGCCGTGGGTCGCAACCCCGTGACATGGCTGGGAAGCCCGACCTTCCCCGACGCCGCCCGCCGTTCCCTGGGCGACACGCAACTGCGCGGCAACCTCCGCAAGGCCACCACGACCATCCGGGGCAAACGTGAGTCCGCTGTAGCCGAGCTGGACGACTGGGAGCAGCTCCGCAGGGCGGGTGAGGCCGTCAAGGACGACGTGCTGGCGAACCTCGACACCTACCTGGAACGCCTCGAGGCCGCCGTCAGCGAACGCGGCGGCGTCGTGCACTGGGCGCGGGACGCCGAGGAGGCCAACCGCATCGTGCTCGACCTCGTCCGGCAGGAGGACGCCGACGAGGTCGTCAAGGTCAAGTCGATGGCCACCGCGGAGATCGGGCTCAACGAGGCGCTCGCCGACGGCGGGGTCGACGCGATCGAGACCGACCTCGCCGAGGTGATCGTCCAGCTGGGCGAGGACAGGCCGTCCCACATCCTCGTCCCGGCGATCCATCGCAACCGCGCGGAGATCAAGGAGATCTTCGCGCAGATGCCCGACCCGCCGGACTCCGACGACCCCCGCGCGCTCGCCGAGGCCGCCCGCAAGTACCTGCGCCGCAAATTCCTGTCCGCCAAGGTCGCCATCTCCGGGGCGAACTTCGGCGTGGCCGACACGGGGTCGATCGTCGTGGTCGAGTCCGAGGGGAACGGCCGGATGTGCCTGACCCTCCCGGAAACGCTCATCACCGTGATGGGCGTCGAGAAGGTTCTGCCACGCTGGCAGGACCTCGAGGTGTTCCTCCAGCTGTTGCCGCGATCGTCCACGGCGGAACGGATGAACCCGTACACGTCGATCTGGTCCGGCGTGACCCCCGGCGACGGTCCGCAGAAGTTCCACCTGGTGCTGTTGGACAACGGCCGCACGTCGACGTTGGCCGACGAGGTCGGACGGCAGGCGCTGCGGTGCATCCGGTGTTCGGCGTGCCTGAACGTCTGCCCGGTGTACGAGCGCACAGGCGGCCAGGCGTACGGGTCGGTCTACCCGGGACCGATCGGGGCGATCCTCGCCCCACAGCTGGCCGGCGATCTGCACGACGAACAGGCCGCCTCCCTGCCGTACGCGTCGTCGCTGTGCGGAGCGTGCTACGAGGTCTGTCCTGTTCGGATCAATATTCCCGAGGTGCTGACACACCTGCGCGCGGAAGTGGTGGAGGCGAAGGGAAAGCGAACGCCCGAGGCGATGGCGATGTCGGCCGCCGCGTGGGTGTTCGGAAGCCGCAGGCGCTACGAGGCGGCGCAGAAGGCCGGGTCGCTCACGCGGTTGCTGGCGCGCGGTGGCAATCTGTCGTCGCTGCCGTGGCCCGGTTCGAAGTGGACGGACACCCGCGACGCGCCCGTGGTGCCGAAGGAATCGTTCCGCACCTGGTGGAGGCGTAATCGTGGGTAGTGCGCGCGACGAGATCCTCGGCCGCATCCGGGCCGTCGAGCGCCCCGAGTCGCCCCCGGCGCCCCGGGACTACGACAGGGTGCGGCACGCCGACGACCCCGTCGCCCTGCTGGCCGAACGTATCGCCGACTACCGGGCCACCGTGTACCGGGCTGCCGCGCGGGAACTGCCGTACCGGATCGCCGAACGCCTCGACGGCCGCGGAACGATCGCCGCGCCTGCGGACGTCCCCGGGGAATGGCGGGTTCCCGGGGTGTCGTGGCTGACCGACGATCCGCCGCTCGGAGTGTCCGATCTGGAGGAAGCCGACGGTGTGCTGAGCGGCTGCGCCGTCGCGATCGCCGAGACCGGCACCATCGTGCTCGACGCCGGCCGAGCACAGGGCAGGCGCGTGCTGACGCTCGTGCCCGACTACCACCTGTGTGTCGTGCACGCCGACCAGATCGTGGTGAGCGTCCCGGAGGCGATCGAACGGCTCGATCCCGCGGGCCCGTTGACGTTCATCAGCGGACCGTCCGCCACCAGCGACATCGAACTCGACCGCGTCGAAGGCGTCCACGGCCCGCGCACCCTGGAAGTCCTGCTGGCCGCCTGACCTCGCGCGTGCCCGGCACCCAGCCCCGCGTGTTGCACTCTCGGGAGACCGTGTTGCAGATCCCGGGGCTCGTGTTGCGGATTCCGGGTGCCGTGTTGCGCATCCGGGGCGTGGTCAGGCGGCGTGGCGGCGAGTGATCCGGAACACGGGGACGCCCGGAGCGGCAGCGAGCAGGTCGGCGTCCGACGACGTCGCGTCGATCCCGTCGAAGAACGCGCCGACCTCCCAGCCCCATCGTCCGAGGTAGGCGCGGAGGATCGGTGACTTCTGCTCGTCGCCGAGTTCGACCGCCTCGAACCACTCGACCCTGCGACCGACACGGAGCGTGCCCTCGCCCGCCGCCCGCAGATTCCGCGCCCACTGCGTGTGCCCGCGCGCGGCCACGAGGTGCCGCTCGCCGTCGATGACCAGCATGTTCACCGGCACGGATCGCCATTCCCCCGTCTTTCGGCCGCGTACCGACAGCACCCTGCTGCCCCACAGGCTGACGCCCATCCGCGTCAGCCGCGCCACGACGGCGTTGAACGCCACCGCGGATCGTGTCGGTTCCAGGTAGCGCACGTTCTCGGTCACGACTACTCCTCGAGATCGGTCGTCTGATTCGAGAGCACCGCTCTCGTTGCCCAGGGTGCGCTCGATGGCGACGAAAAGCAAGAGCGGTGCTCTCGTTGTGGTGCGGCATTCACGGCTATGGGACGATCACGTCATGCCCGCCCACCGCACCGCACGGGAACGTGCTCGCGCCGAGCTGACGACCGAGATCAAGGACGAGGCCCGCAGGCAGCTCGCCGACAAGGGCGCGAACGGCCTGTCGCTGCGGGCGGTCGCGCGGGAACTCGGCATGGTGTCGTCCGCGCTGTACCGCTACTTCCCGAGCCGCGACGAGTTGCTCACCGCACTCATCGTCGACGCCTACAACGCGCTCGGCGGCACGCTCGACAAGGCGTCGGCGGCCGGTGGGAGCCCGGCCGACCGGTGGCGCAGGGCTGCCACCGCCCTGCGCGCCTGGGCGCATGCCCACCCGCACGAGTACGCCCTGCTCTACGGCACGCCCGTACCCGGCTACCGTGCGCCGCAGGACACCGTCGCGCCAGGCGGTCGTGTGCCAGGCGCCTTCCTCCGGATCGCACGTGACGCGTGGCACGCGAGTGGGGGCGCCACGGACGACCGGCTGGACGACACGTTGCGCGGTCAGGCACGCACGATCGCCGAGGCGCTCGACCTGACAGACGTTCCCGACGCCGTCGTGCTCCGGGCCGTCGATGCGTGGACGCACCTGTTCGGCACCGTGGCACTGGAGCTCACCGGGCAGTTCGCCAACACCCTCGACCCGGCCGATGCCTACTTCGCGCGTGCCGTCGAGTTGCAGCTCCGTACGGCGGGCATCGGCTGACCCCGATCCGGGAAACACCGTCGAGCGCGGTGGTCGGCACCCGAATCCGCAACACGGGCACCCGAATCCGCAACACGGTCCCCTGAACCCGCAACGCGGCCACCCGAACCCGCAACGCGGCCACCCGAACCCGCAACACGGCCACCCGAATCCGCAACACGGTCCCCTGAAGCCGCAACACGGGCCAGGGGTGGGCGTCGGTCAGGAGCCGGGGGCGCCTAGTTGTTTGCTGATCTCGACGGCGGCCTCGGTGACGACGGGCACGAGTTCGTGGCGGATCTCGTCGACGCTCAGTTCGTCCGCGCGTACCGACATGCTCAGCGATGCCACCGTAGTGGCGCGGGCGTCACGAACCGGTGCCGAGAACGAGCGCACGCCCTCCTCGAATTCCTGGTCGACGAGGGCCCAGCCGTGGGCGCGCGTCGTGCTGAGTGCCGACATCAGTTCCTCGGCGGTGACCTTCGTGCTCGCCGTCAGCCGGGGGAACGGCGCACGGGCGAGGAATGCGTCCAGCTCGTGGTCGGGCAGGTCCGCGAGGAGTACGCGGCCCATCGACGTCGCGTACGCGGGCAGGCGCGTGCCCGTCGTGAGCGTGTGCCGCATGACCTGGCGTGACGGCACGCGGGTGACGAACACGGCGTCGTCGCCGTCGAGCACGGCCATCGAGCACGGGTGCCCGGTGACCTTCGTGACGTTCTCCATGTGCGCCTGGGCGACCTCGGTGAGTTTCAGCGACGAGAGGTAGGCGTCGCCGAGCGAGAGCACTCGCGGGGTGAGCGCGAACTCGCGGCCGTCGGTGCGGAGGTAGCCGAGGCGTTCGAGTGTCAGCACGACGCGGCGGACGGTCGGCCGTGACAGGCCCGTGGCCTGCGCAAGCTGCGCCAGGGTGAGGTGCGGCCCGTGATCGGTGAACGCATGGATGACCGCGAGTCCGCGTTCGAGCGACTGCACGTAGTCCTTGTCCTCCGGTGCTTTCACCACGGCCGACCTCCTTTCGTGGACGCATTGCGTATGAGTTGTTCGCTATCCGACTGCTCGGTACTGTGCGGTGGCCTGCCGGACGTGTCAAGTTCGGTTGCGCGGAGTCGTCCCGCCGGCGGATCGCGGCCGGCCCGAGCAGGAGGGAACCCGATGCTGTTCCACGTGGAGATGCAGGTGAATCTGCCGCCCGACATGGACCCCGAGAAGGCGGCCGAGATCAAGGCCGACGAGAAGGCCATGGCGCAGGAGCTGCAGCGCGCCGGCACGTGGCGGCACCTGTGGAGGGTCGTCGGCCAGTACTCGAACGTGTCGATCTTCGACGTCCCCTCCGGCGACGAGCTGCACGACATCCTGTCGAACCTGCCGCTGTTCCCGTACATGGACATCGAGGTCAAGGCGCTGACCCGGCACCCCTCGGCCATCTGACCGCCAAGCCGTGAACGGCACGGCCGAGCCGGAACGCGACGCGCATCCGGTCGGTACGTGAACGGCGCACGAGAACGGGCCCGGACCTCCGCTCGGAGATCCGGGCCCGCCTGCGTGTCCGGGTCAGGCCTTCTGCTGCATGGTGCTGCGAGCCGGGTTGGCCTGCTCGTGGGCCTTCGGGTCCTTCTCGTTCTGCTTCGAGCGCACGCCGTCCTCGATGCGCTTGCCGACCGTCGGGTCGATGTTCTTCCAGTACTCGAACGCGCGCTCCAGCACGGGTTCGGTGACGCCGTTCAGCAGGTGCCCGACGACGTTGTCGACGAGCCGGTCGCGGGCCGCGTCGTCCATGACCTCCCGCACGAGCGTGCCGGGCTGGGTCCAGTCGTCGTCCTCGGCGTGCGACACGTAGGCCGCGCGCGTGATCTCACCGTCGGCGTGCCACGTCGGCGGTGAATGCCGCTCGGAGTCGGCGGCGGCTCCGCCCTTCGAGTTCGGCGCGTACACGGGGTCGGTCACCTTGCGGTACGCCATGGTGCCGTCCTTCGAGTACGACTCGAGGGGTACGACCGGCGCGTTGACCGGGATCTGCTGGTAGTTGACGCCGATCCTCGCGCGGTGGGCGTCGGCGTAGGAGAACAGGCGTGCCAACAGCATCCGGTCCGGACTCGGCCCGATGCCGGGCACGAGGTTGTTCGGCTGGAACGCGGCCTGTTCGATCTCGGCGTGGTTGTCCGTCGGGTTGCGATCCAGCGTCATGCGGCCGACCTCGATCAGCGGGTAGTCGCCGTGCGGCCACACCTTCGTCAGGTCGAACGGGTTGAACCGGTACGTCTTCGCGTCCTCGTACGGCATGATCTGCACGTACAGTGTCCAACTCGGATGGTCGCCCGCCGCGATGTGCTCGAACAGGTCGCGCGTGTGGTAATCGGTGTCGGCGGCGGCCATCTGGTCGGCCTCGTGCTGGGTGAAGCACTCGATGCCCTGGTCGGTCTTGAAGTGGTACTTGACCCAGAACTCCTGGCCCTTGTCGTTGATCCACATGTACGTGTGGGACGTGTAGCCGTTCATGTGGCGCCAGGACCGCGGGATGCCGCGGTCGCCCATCAGCCAGGTGACCTGGTGCGCCGACTCCGGGGAGAGCGTCCAGAAGTCCCACTGCATGTCGTGGTCGCGCAGGTTGTTGTCGGCGCGGCGCTTCTGCGACCGGATGAAGTGCTGGAACTTCATCGGGTCCTTGACGAAGAAGACCGGCGTGTTGTTGCCGACCATGTCGTAGTTTCCCTGCGACGTGTAGAACTTCAGCGCGAAACCGCGGGGGTCGCGCCACGTGTCCGGGCTGCCGCGTTCGCCGGCGACCGTGGAGAAGCGCGCCATCATCTCGGTCTTGGCGCCGGGCTGGAAGACCGCGGCTTTCGTGTACTGGCTGACGTCATTGGTGACCTCGAAGCGCCCGAACGCGCCGCTGCCCTTGGCGTGCGGCTGCCGTTCCGGGATGCGTTCGCGGTTGAACTGCGCCATCTGCTCGATGAGATAGGCGTCCTGCAGCAGGATCGGCCCGCCCGCGCCGAGCGTGAGCGAGTGTTCGTCGCTTTCGACGGGGATGCCTGCGTCTGTGGTGGTGGCGGGGCGGTTGGTGGGTGCGGCCATGTTCCTCGGTTCCTCCTCGTCGCGTCGTCTGCGCTGCCGTGTCGGGTGCGCGGAGCTCCTCGGCCGGTCCGTGACGGTCGTGTCGCCGCCCGGTCAGCCGCCGTGGGGAACGGGAGCCTGCTCGGCCGCGGCGCGTTCGGCCTGGCGTCGCTGCCTGCACGCAGGACACAGGCCCCAGAACATGACCTCGGCCTGGGAGATGTCGTATCCGCGGTAATCACTCGGGGTGAGGCACGGCGTCGCGCCGACGGCGCAGTCGACGTCTTCCGTCCGCCCGCATGACTGGCAGACGAGGTGGTGATGGTTGTCGTGCACGCGGCGTTCGTATCGCGCCGCGTGGCCGGCGGGCTGGATCGAACGAACCAGGCCGGCTTCCTCGCAGGCGCGCAGGACGTCGTAGATCGCCTGGCGTGACACCGACGCCGGCTGGCCGCGCACACCCGCCCACACGGCATCCGCGGTCGAGTGCGGGTGGTGTTCGAGCCAGTTCAGTACACGTCGGCGCGGGCCGGTGACGCGCAATCCGACCGAGCGCAGGAGTTCGACGACGTCCGGCTGTGAACCTGCATCCATCACTGAGGGGTGTACCCGAACTGGATGCGGTCAAACCGGCCTTTTCGTGGGCCGGTGTGCGGAGTCTCGGAGTACCCCCAGGGGCACCCTGGTTGCACTCGACGCAGTCACGCGGCGGCGTGCTCCTGGCGCCGGGGCGCCACAAGCACGCCGCCGGGGTTCGGGAGTTACTCGCCGAGGAGTTGCGGTGCTGCCGAGCGGACGAGGTCCTCGAGTTCGGCCATGCCGGGGTTCACGAGCGAGTGCTCGCCGACGTACACGGTGGGCACGGTCTCGTTGCCGCCCGCGGCCACGCGTACGCGTTCGACCGCGCCCTGCTCCTCCCAGATGTTGATCTTGCGAACGGGAAGGTCGGTCGCGTCGAGCTGCGCCTCGAGCATCATGCAGAACGGGCAGCCGGGTCGCCAGTAGAACTCGATCTCGTCAATCGCCACGTCTCCGACGGTACGTCGCCCTCCGGGGAACGGGCCGGTGATGTGACACAGATTGACATGCAACCAAAAGGCTGCTTACCGTGAAAGTGCAGCCGGAAGGTTGCATGTCAGGAACGGGAGCGGATGGACGAGGTATTCAAGGCGCTGGCCGATCCCGGGCGGCGCCGGCTGCTGGACAGCCTCAACGCCCGTAACGGGCAGGCGTTGCGGGAGCTGTGCGCCGAGCTGGCCATGACGCGCCAGTCGGTGAGCAAACACCTCGCCGTGCTGGAGGAGGCGAATCTCGTGACCACGGTTCGCCGGGGCAGGGAGAAGCTGCACTACCTCAACGCCGAGCCCATCCATGCGATCTCGGATCGCTGGATCCACACCTACGACCGCAGGCGGGTCGCAGCGCTCGCCGATCTCAAACAGGCACTGGAGGCACCGATGGGCGAGCCCGCGTTCGTGTACACGACCTACATCAGGACCACGCCCGAGAAGCTGTGGCAGGCGCTGACCGATCCCGCCTTCACCCGCCGCTACTGGGGCGTGGAGTTCGAGACCGACTGGAAGCCCGGGTCGCCGATGGTGTGGCTGGAAGGCGGGAACCGGATCGAGGACCCGGAACAGCGCGTCGTCGAGGCCGAGCCGTACCGGCGGCTGTCGTACACGTGGCACACACCGACCGCGGAGTGGGCCGCCTCCGCGGGAATCGACGGCGACGGCCTCGCCGAGCTGGCCGCCGAGTCGCG
Source organism: Prauserella aidingensis (assembly GCF_024171865.1). Taxonomy (GTDB): domain Bacteria; phylum Actinomycetota; class Actinomycetes; order Mycobacteriales; family Pseudonocardiaceae; genus Prauserella; species Prauserella aidingensis. Next base: position 31,317 of record NZ_JAMTCN010000002.1, read on the forward strand.
GTCGACCGTGACGTTCGAGATCGAACCGCAGGGTGACCCCGACGGCCGCGGCGAGAAGGTGCGGCTCACCGTCACGCACGACGGGTTCCCCGACGGCAGCACCATGCGCCGCATGGTGTCGCAGGGGTGGCCGGCGCTCCTGGCCGACCTCAAGACCGTGCTCGAGACCGGGGCGGCGGTTCCCACGACGTGACCCCTCGGGCCGGGCGATCGCGGGTCGCGTGCCTGCGGGCCTTCGCCGACGCGCGCGAGTGCGGCACGCTGAACGTATGGACGACGCGGCGGCGCGGAACGATGCGGACACGGAAGCCGACACGCAGGCCGACGCCGCGCTGTACGACGTCGCCGCCGAGCTGTACGCCCTCGACCGCGACGAGTTCACGCAGGCCCGCAACGAGCGGGCACGGTCCGTCGGCGACCGTGATCTGGCGGCGCGGATCCGGAAACTCCGCAAACCCACGGTCGCGGCCGCGCGGGTGAACCGGTTCGCGCGGGAGCATCCGGACCGGGTGCGACGGCTCCGCACGCTCGGCGACGAACTGCGTTCCGCGCACGCCGAACTGGACGGTGATCGCATTCGCGAGTTGTCCCAGCGGCGGCGGGAACTCGTCGGTGAGGCGGCCGAGCTCGAGGCGTCCGACAGCGGGGACGGCGTGTCGCGCGAGGTGCACGACACCTTCGACGCCGCCGTGACGGACGCCGGCGCGGGCGAGGCCGTCGAGCGCGGCTGTCTCGTGTCGCCCCTGCGACCCGGGGACGTGTTCGAGGGCGGCGGGTTCGAGGGCGGCATGGCCGGCGCGGGGACCGCCTCACCCGGCACGCAGGGTGAGCGCTCCCGAGGTGAGGGGACCGTCGGCGAGGAGCGGAGTCGTGGGAAGCGGTCGACCGGGCGGCGGGAACCCGCAGAGGCGGCCCGGACCGGTGATGCGGACCGGCGCGCGCAGGCCGGTCGGCAGGATCGGGAACGCCGCGACAAGAAGCAGCAACGTCGTGCGCGGAACCGCCACGACCGGCTCCGCGACCAGGAACGGCAGGACGGCCGGGAAGACGCGCGGGAGACGGAGCAGCGGGAACGGGAACGGCTGGAGCACGAGCGGCTGGACCAGGAGCGGCAGGAACGGGAACGTCGGGAGGAGGAACGCCGGGAACGGGAACGGCGGGAGGAGGAACGCCGGGAACGGGAACGGCGGGAGGAGCGCCTTCGCGAGCAACGCGAGCGGCGGAGGCAACGCAACGCGGAGCTGTCCGAAGCCCGGGAGGCGCTCGGGGACGCCGTGACGGAGCTCCGGGAGGCCGAGGCCGCCGAGGCGGAGGCGCGCCGTCGCACCAGCGCCGCGCGCAAGGCGTTCGACGCCGCCGACCGCCGGGTCCACGAGGCCGAGATCGCCCTCGCCGACGTGACCGATACGCAGCCGGACCAGACGTGACCGGTGGCGACGCCGAGCCGTACGGGCAGCGCTGCAACCGGATCGGAGTTCGGGTGCGTCCAGTGGTCATGTGGCGGATGTGGATACCCGGGCTGCTGGCCGTCGTCGCGGTCGGTGGGTGTGATTCGAGCGCGCAGACCTGCACGGCGATCGGCTCCCCGCCCGGCATCGGCGTTGTCGGCCCCGAGGCGTCCACGCCGACCGCGCCCGATCCGGCGTCCGGCGACATGAGGCTCGAGGCGTGCTGGGACGGAACCTGCCGGGAGTACGAGGTGAGCCGCCGCTGGTCGGCGTCCGATCCCCGGCGAGGGTTCGCCGAGATCCGCGAACTGCCGACGGAACCGGTCCGCGTCACGCTCCTCGCCGGCGGGCGGCGGCTCGGACCCGTGACGGTCGTCCCGGAGCCGGTCACGCCCAACGGGGACGACTGCCCGGCGCTCGGTCCCGCCGCGTCGGTCACGGTCGACCGGCACGGCACCGTGCGGCCGGGGTGACGGCGCTGTGTGGCCGGGGTGAGGGCAGTGTGCGGCGTGGCCGGTCCGACCCCGACATCGGACCGGCCACGCCGCCGGTGACACCCGCCCCGCTCTGCCACCGGCCCCGGCCCGCTCCGCGACGTCGGCGCCTGCGACACGGACCCGCTCCGCCGCGCCGACACGGCGCGACACGGGCCGACCCCGACGGGCCGGGAGCCTCAGCCGATGTCGCGCCTGCGCAGCGAGGTCATCCCCACGGCGACGAGGGCCGCGGCCGTCGCCGTCAGCCACAGCAGCGGGGTCGCGGAGAACTCGGCGTGCGGCAGTTGCGGCACGTGCGCGAAGGGGGAGACGTTCAGTACCGCCTGGGGCAGTTCGAGGATCGGGCCGAACATGGAGATCAGCACGAACGCCGCGGCCAGCGCCCACGCCGCCGCCGTCGCGCGCGGCACGAGCCCGAACAGCAGGACCGCGCCGCCGCCCACGACCCACATCGCCGGCAGCTGGGCGAGCGTCGCGCCGAACACGCGCGGCCACTCCCCGGTGACATCGCCGGAACTCAGCCCGTAGCCGAGGCCGAGCAGTGCGCCGCACACGGCGAGCACCGCCGCCGTACCGGCCAGCACGAACAGCAGGTGCCCGCCGAGCCAGCGCAGCCGTCCGACACCCGTGGTGAGCAACGGTTCGACGCGCAGGGCCGTCTCCTCGTAGCGCATGCGCAGGGTCGCCTGCACCGCGTACATCGAACCGATCATGGCGACCATGCCGGTGATCGAGCTCAGGAACGCGTCCTCGATGCCGCGGGCACCGCCCATCTGCTGCAGCATCCGCTTCATCTCGGCGCTGTCGCCGACGAGGTCGCCGACGCCGGAGGCGAGCGTGCCGAACAGCATGCCCATGACGCCGAAGCCGACGATCCAGCCGAGCAACGCGCCTCGGTGCAGTCGCCACGACAGCGCCAGCGACGTCCGCAGGCCCGACGTCGCGGTCGCGCGTCCCGGCCTGCCCGGGATGAGGCTCATACCGACGTCCCGTTGCGGCAGCAGCGCGTACGCCGCCGCGCACAGCACGAGCGCCGCCGCGGCGGGCAGTGCCAGCACCCACCAGTCGTTCTCGGCGAACGCCCGCACCCGGTGCACCCAGCCCACCGGCGACAGCCACGACAGCCACTCGGCGTCCGAGGTGTCACCCGCAGCGCGCAACAGGAACAGCACGCCGAACGTCGAACCGGCGAGCGTGTTGGCCGTGCGCGAGTACTCCGCGAGCTGGGCGGTCACGGCCGCGACGCCGGTGAACACCAGCCCGCACAGTGCCACGGCCGCGCCGAACGCCACCGAACCCGTGGCGTCCGCACCGACCCCGGTGATCATCGCGGCGAGCAGCACGCCCGTCGCCACGCTGAACAGGCCTGCCGTGGTCACGCCCGCGGTCAGCGGCGCGTAACGGCCGACGACCGCCGACGACAGCAGTTCCTGCCGTCCGGTGTCCTCCTCCTGGCGGGTGTGCCGGGTGACGGTGAACGCCGCGATCAGCGACGTCAGTAGCGCCGCGATCGTGCCGAACCGCCAGGCCGTGAACCCGCCCGCGGTCTCCAGGTCGTAGGCGGGGCCGAACATGATGGCGAACGACGGATTGGCCGCCACACTCGCCGTCAGCCCCGCGCGTTCGGCCGGGTTCGGGTACAGCGCCTCGAACGCGCTCGCACCCGACGCCGCGAGGAACGCGACCACCAGCGCCCACACGGGCAGCACGATCCGATCGCGCCGCAGTGCCAGGCGGATCAGCTGCCCCGTGCCCGCGAGCGCACCCGCCGCAGGTGACGGCTTCTCGTGCGTGGCGGGGACGTGGGTGACGTTCGCGGTCATGGCGCCGTCCTCGTCTTCTCCTCGCGCCCTGCCGTTTCCGCACGCGCCGCCTGCTCCGCACGTTCCGCCTCGGCGCCGGGCAGTTCGTCGGTGTAGTGCCGCAGGAACAGCTCCTCGAGGGTCGGCGGCGTGCTCGTCAGGCTGCGTACGCCGATGTCGGTGAGCCGCCGCAGCGCCTCGTCCAGCGAGTCGGTGTCCACGTCGAAGTGCACGGTGTTGCCGTCCACGCGCAGGTCGTGGACGTGCGGCAGGGACGCCAGGCCGTTCGGGTGGCCGGCGAGCTCGGCGGAGATGGACGTGCGCGTGAGGTGCCGCAGGTCGTCCAGTGTGCCGGTCTCGACGGTGCGGCCCGCGCGGATGATGCTCACGCGGTCGCACAGCGCCTCCACCTCCGCGAGGATGTGGCTGGACAGCAGCACCGTCCTGCCCTCGCCGCGCACCTCCCGGATCGTCTCCTGGAACGCGGCCTCCATCAGCGGGTCGAGGCCCGACGTCGGTTCGTCCAGGATCAGCAGTTCGACGTCCGAGGCCAGCGCGGCCACGAGCGCGACCTTCTGCCGGTTGCCCTTCGAGTAGGTGCGGCCCTTCTTCGTCGGGTCCAGTTCGAACCGCTCGATCAGCTCGCCGCGCCTGCGCTTGTCCAGACCGCCGCGCAACCTGCCGAGCAGGTCGATGACCTCGCCGCCCGAGAGATTGGGCCACAGGTTCACGTCACCGGGCACGTAGGCGAGCCTGCGGTGCAGCGTGGCCGCCTGCCGCCACGGGTCGCCGTGGAGCAGGTGCACGTCGCCGCTGTCGGCGTGCAGTAGGCCGAGCAGGACCCGGATGGTGGTCGATTTCCCGGAGCCGTTGGGGCCCAGGAAGCCGTGCACCTCGCCGGTCTCGACGTGCAGATCGAGCCCGTCGAGGGCCGTGGTGCGGCCGAACGTCTTGCGCAGTCCGGCGACGCCGATCGCCTCGTGGGTGGTCGCGCCGCTCGATGGGGAGCTCACGGCGTTGTGTGTCATGCGCTCGAAGGTACACTTGTTTCACAAAGTTTTGAATCCTGAAAAATTCATGATCGATGTGAACACTGGAACGCGCGCCGTGGTTCCTGATCGACGTGGTTCCCCGATCGCCGTGGTTCACCGAACGACATAGTTCACCGAACGACATGGTTCCCTGATCGACGTGAGGGAGGATGTGCCCGTGGTCGACGAGTCAACCGGACAGCAGGACGCCCACGCCCGTGACGACAGCACCCGCGACGAGGTGACCGAATCAGGAGGGGCGGGAACCCGTGACGACGAGACGCAGCCGGGCGGTCGGGACTCGGGTGTTCGCGACGCGGGCGGTCACGACTCGGGTGTTCGTGACGAGGAGGCCGTGGCGAAGTACGTCGAGAGTCTCGGGCTGACGCTCAACAACATCGGCCTCCCGCGCATGCCCGCGCGCGTGTTCGCCGCACTGACGACGTCCGACAGCGGGGAGATGACGGCGGCCGAGGTCGCGGAGGCGCTGTCGGTCAGCCCCGCCGCGGTCTCGGGCGCCGTCAAGTACCTCGAGCAGACCGGGCTCATCGCCAAGGAGCGGGCACCGGGTGCGCGCCGCGACCACTACCGCGTGTTCGACGACTTCTGGTTCGCCTCGATGCTCAAGCGGGAGCGCATGCTCGAGATGTGGCGTGACGCGACGCGCGAGGGCATGCAGGCCGTCGGGCCCGACACCCCGGCGGGCGTGCGCCTGTCCCACATGGCCGACTTCCTCGACTACCTCGTGGTCGAGATCCCGAAGCTGTTCGCGCGCTGGGAGTCCATGAACGCCGACCGGTGAGCCCGGTAGGGCCGTCACCGTCACGGGTCGCCGGGGCCGCGGCGGGCGGTGGTGGCTGCGCGGTGGTCGGTGGTGGGCGCACCGCGTCGAGTCGTGCGGTCGTCCGCGAAATCGCCTCCCCTGAGACGGAACCACGCGGCGGTGCGGACGGTCGGAGGCAGTGTTCCCCACAAGTGGACACGGCTGGCCGACTGTCAGGTGACACGCATTGGGGGTGTCGGCCATCCGGCCGCGGGAATCGGTTCGGACCGGTGGGGCTGCTGGTCCGGACCACCGAGCGCGCGAGGCGGGTGCGGTTCGCAGGGAGGGGCGGGCCGTACCGCTTCGCGCGTGCCGGCGACGTTCCGTACCGGGGCCGCCGTGGGAACGGATGCTGCTCGCGCCCCGTGACCGCCGTGTTGATCATCTCGCACCGGTGGGCGCTACTCGGCAGCGGCCGTGCTGGGTCAAGATGGTGGGGTGAGCCCGCCCCGTGCCGACCTGCCCGCGCCGCGCTGGCTCGCACACCTGTTGCGGACCAACCCGGCACCGGTTCCGTGGAGCGGGGCCGCGCGTGCGGCCGTGGCGTTCTCGGTGCCGATCGCCGTGGGCTACCTGCTCGGCGCGCCCTGGACCGGTGCGCTGGTCTCGGCCGGTGTCCTGCCGGTGGTCACCGGCGACGTGGCCGGCCCGTACCGGTACCGCGCGACCCGGCTCGGCGGCACCGTGCTGGCCGCGATCGCCGGGTTCGGGATCGGACTCGTCACGGGTGCCGACCCGTGGCTGTCGCACCCGACGGTCGTCGCCGTCGCGGCCGTGTCGGCGCTGATCAGCGCGGGCGGCAACAACGCGTCGTTCGCCGCGCTGCAGTTGTTCGTCTTCGTCACGCTCGGCACCGGCCAGGCCGCGGTGGGCACGGACATCCGGGTCGCGATGCTGTGCATCGTCACCGGTGGGCTCTGGGGGCTGCTCGTCGCGCTGTCCGGCTGGCCGGTGCACGGGACGTCGCCGGAGCGCAAAGCGGTCGCGCAGGTCTACATCGAGCTCGCGGCGATGCACTCCGCACCCGACGACGCGACGGCCCTCACCTCGCGCGCCCAGCTGACGACCGCGATGAACACCGCCTACGACCGGCTGCTCACCGCGCGGTCGTGGCTGTCCGGCCGCGACGCGACCTACCGCAGGCTGCTGAACCTGCTGTCGGCGACGACCCCGGCCGTCGAGGCGTCCGTCGCCATGGTCAACGCGGGAGAGCGCGCGCCACGTGACGTCATCGCGCACTTCACCGACCTCGCGGCGGCCGTGCTGGCCGACATGCCGCTGCCCGAACCGCCTGCACGGTCCGCGGCGGGTGACGACCTCGAGCCCGCCGATTCACCGGCCGCGGCGCTGTACCACGCGCTGACGAGGATCAGCACCGAGCAGGAACGCCGACGCCGCGACCGGGTGCCGTGGCGGACGAAACTGGGCGAATGGCTGGACTCGCTCACGTCCGGCCCGCTCACGTGGTTCGCCGCGGCCAGGCTGACGCTGTGTGTGGCGCTGGCCGAGCTGGCGCGGCTGATCGTGCCGCTCGACAACTCGTACTGGATCACGCTCACCGTCGGGCTCGTGCTCAAGCCCGACTTCGGGTCGGTGTTCGGCCGGGCGGTGCTGCGCGGCGTGGGCACGGTCGTCGGCGTGGGCATCGGGGCCGCGATCCTCGGCTTCGGTGCCGACTCGCACGGCGTCGTGCTCGTCCTGCTCGTCGCGCTCATGGGCGCGGGCGTGGCCATCGGCAAGGTCCGCAATTTCGGCATCCTCAGCGCGTTCGTGACACCGCTGATCATCCTGCAGATGGACCTCACCATCGGCGGCGACTGGGGCGTCGTGGTCGCCCGGCTCGCCGACACCGTCGCGGGTTGCGTGATCGTGCTCGTCTTCGGCTACCTGCTGTGGCCGGGCAGCATGCGCCCTCGCGTGGGAGGTCGGCTCGCGGACGTCGCCGACACCGTCGCCCGGTACGTCGAGGCCGGCCTCGGGCCGCCGGGCGAGGACCGGATGGAGCGCTCCCGCTGCAGGAGGCGCGCCTACCGCGGGCTGTCCGATCTGCGGACGGCGTTCCAGCAGCTCGTGGTCGAACCGTCGCAGGCGGGCAGGCAGGCCGCGGCGTGGTGGCCCGCGATCGTGGCGTTGGAGCAACTCACCGATGCGGTCACGGCCGTCGTCGTGACGATCTCGCACGGCGCCGAGCGGCCCGCCGAGTCCGATGTCCGCCTGGTGACGGCGGCGCTCGGCGAGCTGGCGTCGGCCGTCCGGCAGGCGCGGGACCCCGGCGACGTCGAGCTGCCCGAGACGGACCAGCTCACGGGCGTCACCGACCAGCTCGCCGCGGCCTTCGACGCCGTGCGCGGGCCGGATCCGTCACGGCCCCGGTTCCGGTTCCGGCGTCGGTGACCGGTGGTGCGCCGGTGGCGGTGACCGGTGGTGTGCGCCGGTGGCGGTGACCGGTGGTGTGCGCCGGTGGCGGTGACCGGCGCCGACCGGCGGCGCCTCCACGGTCGGTGGACGGCTGAACTGAGCGTGGGGCGACTCCGGTCGGGTGATTCCCCGGGGTGGCCCGCTTCGCTGCGGTTTCGTCGGCGTTCGGGGCGGATCACCGGGTTTTCGGTGGTTTTCCCCGGTGAGGGGCGCCGAGTCGGCGGTGCTGCCGCGGTGACACGCTCGGGTCTTTTCGCGCGACACCCCCGGCAGCGTTTGCGTTCGGGGCGTCGATGCTGGTGGATTGGGCACATGGGCATCAACTTCGGCGGGATGAAGAAGAAGGCTCAGGACGCCCTGAGCAAGAACAGTGACAAGGTCGAACAGGGCCTGGACAAGGCGAGCGGCTTCGCCAAGTCCAAGTTCGGCGACAAGGCCGACAAGATCGACAACGCGACCCAGAAGGCCAAGGACGCGCTGCACAAGCAGACCGGTGGCGAGGGCGACCAGGGCGGCGGACAGGGCGGCCAGCAGCCGGGTCCGTCCGGTCCGTCCGGGCAGTGAGCTCGCGGCCGGCGGGTCCGAGGGTGACAGCGGTCCTGCCGGCCCGGTGAACGCTGCGACGCCGAGACGGGCTGTGTCGGCCGGGGCTGCCGTGTCGGCTGTGACTGTGGCTGTGGTGTCGGCTCGGTGAACGCCGCCTGCCGTAGGCGGCCGGGTGGACCACTCGGGTCAGGCGACCTCGCCGGTGAGCACGTCGCCGTCGAGTGCCGTGAACCAGCCGCCGCGTTCACCCAGTGAGAGCAGCCCTTCGAGGGCGTCGGGGGCACGCAGGTCCAGTGTGATCGGCGTGCGCGGTGCCCCTTGCTGTCGTTCGAGGGTCGCGTGGGCCTCGTGACCCGCGTCGATCATGGCGGCGAGCCCGCCGGTCGAGGCCAGCGATCCGCGTGCGGCGCCGAGCAGGCCCAGCGCCTCGTCGAGTACGGGCAGCAGTGCGCCGCGGTTGCCCTCGGTCATGGCGCGCACCAGTTCCGGGCGGGTGCCTGCGACCCGGGTGCCGTCCCGCAACGATCCCGCAGCGAGGGCGGCCGCCAGCGGACCGCCCGACCCGGCGACGTTCGCCAGCACCGCGGCGAGCAGGTGCGGCAGATGTGACGTCCTGGCGACCGTGCCGTCGTGGGCGAGCGCGGGCAGCGCGACGACGCGTGCACCGGCGTCGAACGCCAGCGCCGCGGCCTCCCGCCACGCCGTGAGGTCCGTGCCGGGCTCGTCGTCGCCCACGGCCTCCTCCGCGCACACGACCCAGGTCGCACCGTCGAACAGCGTCGCCGTCGCGGCCTTCCAGCCGGACTCGGCCGTTCCCGCCATCGGGTGCCCGCCCGCGTAGCGCGTCCGCGGGGCGAGGCGGGCGACGGCGTCGCGTACCGGGGCCTTGACGCTCGTGACGTCGGTGAGCAGGCAGTTCGGTGCGTGGGAGGCGACCGCGCGGAGCACGTCGTCGACCGCGGTGAGTGGCACGGCGAGTACGACGAGGGCGTCGTCGGCGGCGGCGCGGTCCAGGGCGCTCGCGAGGTCGGCGGTGGCGTCGTATCCGTCGGCGACGGCGGCGTCGACGTCCGACCGGGAGTCGGAGACGCCCCAGCAGGTGCGGCCCGCGGCCACGGAGGCCCGCAGCACCGACCCGCCGATGAGTCCCAGTCCGATCACACACACGTCACGCACGGTGCAGATCCTGGCACACATCCGTCACCCCACGCCCACCCCGAGGCCACCAAAGGCACAAACCGCCACTCACCGCAGCCCGCCACTCACCGCAGCGCCGACAGGGCGTAGGCGGCGTGCATCGCGACGCCGTGGGCCATGGCGTCCTCGTGGTGGCGGACCCGGTTCGAGTGGTTGGCGGGCGCCTCGGCGGGGTCGACGTCGGGTGGGCAGCCGCCGAGCAGCGCGAACGCACCGGGGACGCGCTGCAGCACGTACGAGAAGTCCTCGCCGCCCATGATCGGCTCCGGCAGCGGGGCCGCGTTGTCCGGCCCGAGGACGGTCGACGCGAGGTCGAGCACGCGGGCGGCCTCGTCGGGGTCGTTGGCGGTCACGGGGTATCCCGGCGTGAGGTCGACCTGCACCCGGCAGCCGTACGCGGCGGCGATGCCCTCGCACACCTTCTCCACCTCGGCACGCATCGTGGCCCGCGCGCCGTCGGACAGGGTGCGCATCGTGCCCTCGACGAACGCGGTCTCCGGGATGATGTTCGTGGTCGTGCCCGCCTCGAGGTGCGTCACCGACAGCACGGCCGGTTCCGTCGCCGCGAACCGCCTGCTCGACATCGTGTGCAGCGCGCCGACCAGTGCCGCTGCCGCCGGGATCGGGTCGATCGCCGCCTCCGGCACCGAGCCGTGCCCGCCCTTGCCGAGGACGCGCACGTGGAAGTCGTCGACCGCCGCCATCAGCGGGCCGGGCCTGGTGCGGACCGTGCCGCTCGGCAGCGTCGGGTAGATGTGCACACCGAACGCCCGCTCGACGCGCTGCCCCGCCGCGTCCAGCACGCCTTCGTGGATCATGTGCCGCGCGCCGTGCTGACCCTCCTCGCCGGGTTGGAACATGAACACGACCGAACCCGCGAGCTCGTCGACGTGCCGGGACAGCAGGCGCGCCGCGGAGACGAGCATCGCCACGTGGGTGTCGTGCCCGCACGCGTGCATGACGCCGTCGACCTCCGACGGGAAGTCGAGACCGGACTCCTCCTGCAGCGGCAGCGCGTCCATGTCGCCGCGCAACAACACCGAGGGGCCGGGCTTGCCGCCTCGCAGCACGGCCGTCACCGACGTCGACGTCTTCCCCGTGGTGATCTCCAGCGGCAGGCCGTCGAGCGCGTCGAGGATCTGCTGCTGGGTGTTCGGCAGTTGGAGGCCGATCTCGGGGCGGGCGTGGAGGCGCCTGCGCAGCGCGACGGTGTCCGGTTGCAGCTGCCGCGCCTCGTCGAGCAGCCGGGGCAACACCAGGTCGGGAAGGGTGGGGAGCTGTTCGGGTCCGGTCATGCGTTCGATCCTGGCACGAGCCGTCCGAACCCTGTGACCGTCGGTGGGAACCATCGCGAAACGGACGGGAAACAGAACGGGCCGCTTTCGAGCCGTCACCGAAGGTCACGCGGGTATACGGTAGGGCCCATGCCGGTGGAGGAGCCGATCACGGGATTCGCGGTGGCCGTCGTGCGCGAGGACGGCCGGTGGCAGTGCAGTGCGCTGGACCAGGCCGCACTCGCCGAACTCGACGCTGCCATCACCGAACTGCGCAAACTGCGTTCGACGGGCGCGGTGTTCGCGATGCTGGCGGTGGACGACGAGTTCTTCGTGATCGTCCGCCCCACGCCGAGCGGCGCCCAGTTGATGATGTCGGACGCCGCGGCGGCGCTGGACTACGACATCGCCGCCGACGTACTGGACCTGCTGCGTGCCGAACCGCCCGACGAGGACGACGACACGATCTGGCCCGAGGGAGACCTCGAGGTCCTGTCCGATCTGGGCATGCCTGCGCCCGAGCTCGAGGTCATCGCGGGCGAGACGGAGCTGTACCCGGACGAGCAACTGGGCATGATCGCGCAGCGCTGCGGGTTCGGCGACGAGTTCAACAAGGTCCTCGACGAGCTGTGAACCCGTCGCACGCCGACGAGTCCGCGGTCCGCGAGGCGCTGCGGTTCGCGAGACACGGCTCCGGCATCGACGGTGGCCGCGGCGGTGCCGCGGCGGACGCGGACGTGCCGATCGGGGCGGCCGTGTTCGACGCGGGCGGCACGCTGCTCGCGGGCGCCCGCAACGCGCGCGAGGCATCGGGCGACCCGACGGCGCACGCCGAGGTGCTGGCACTGCGCGCCGCGGCGGCCGAACACGGCGACGGCTGGCGGCTCACGGGCTGCACCCTGGCCGTCACGGTCGAACCGTGCACGATGTGCGCGGGCGCGCTCGTGCTCGCCCGCGTCGACCGCGTCGTGTTCGGTGCCTGGGAACCGCGGACGGGCGCGGTCGGCTCGTTGTGGGACGTCGTGCGCGATCGCAGGTTGAACCACCGCCCCGAAGTGCTCGGCGGGGTGCTCGAAACGGAGTGCGCGGCCCTGCTCGACGAGTTCTTCGCAGCGCATCGGGGCGACGCCGGTTGAGCCGGTCGGGAGACCCACCCCCGTGTCATCGGCGATCAGCGGTCCCGTAACCTATTTAGCGGTAGCGTGTCCGAGCGGCCTAAGGAGCGCGACTCGAAATCGCGTGAGGTGAGAGCCTCCGTGGGTTCGAATCCCACCGCTACCGCTCTGGTGAACGGGGCAGGTACTCATGGCGAGTGCCTGCCCCGTTTCACATTCACCGGATCCCACCGCCACCGGATCCCGCCGCGGCTGCACGACGTCGTCACGATCGCCGCGGTTGCTCACGGTCGACAACGGCTTCTCAAGATCGATACTGCGGAGTGGCATCCCGGCCCTCGCATCCGAGCCGAGCGCCGAGGAGACGTCGATGTCCGGTCAGCCCGCGGGCGGGTCCGCCGAGGCCCGGTCCACCGATCCCGTCGACGTCGTCCGCGCGTTCCTGGCGGCCCTGGACCGTCTCGACGTCGACGCCGCGCTCGGCTACGCGGCGAGCGACATCGTGTACCAGAACGTGCCGCTGCCGCCTGCGCGTGGCAAGTCGGCGTTCGAGAAGCAGATGCGGTTCCTGGCGCGCTACGGCAGCGGGTTCGAGGCGCGGGTGCACCACATCGCCGCGGACGGCCCGGTCGTGCTCACCGAACGCACCGACGTGCTCGCGGCAGGTCGTTGGCGGGCCGAGTTCTGGGTGTGCGGCACGTTCGAGGTCTCCGGCGGTGAGATCGTGCTGTGGCGGGACTATTTCGACTGGACCACCGTGCTCGCCGCGAGTGCGCGCGGCGGGGTCAGAGCGCTGGCGCAGGTGGTCCGGTCCACGGCGGGCCGGGCGGCTCGCCGCTGATCACCGCGGGCGTTCGTGCGGATGAACAACCGACGAACGGCTCCCTCCGGCTTGGGCATTTTCCTTTCGGCGATAACCCGAATGGGTAAAGATGCGTGCCGTGACCGCATTCTCCAGACGCGCGACGCGGGTCGTCTCGGCACTCTCCGCGACAGCGGTGGCCGGTTCACTCGCGCTCGCGACCCCAGCCAGCGCACAGACCACAGAACGCGAGCAGGCCCCGGAGGCGGCCGCCGACACCCGCATCCACGACGTCCAGGGCACCGGGCGAATCTCCCCGATGGACGGCGAGACCGTCACCGTGCCCGGCATCGTCACCGCCAAGCGCCAGTTCGGCAGCGTCCGCGGCTTCTGGGTGCAGGACCCGCAGCCCGACGACGACCCGCGTACGAGCGAGGCGCTGTTCGTCTACAACGGCGACGAGACCCCGGACGTGACCGTCGGTGACGAGGTGTCGGTCACCGGCGAGGTGAGCGAGTACCGGCCGCAGGGACAGGACTCGGCGTTCCAGACCTCGACGCAGCTGGGCGACGCCGAGTGGACCGTCGCCTCGTCGGGCAACGAACTGCCCGAGGCCGTCGAGCTGACCCCGGACGCCGTGCCGGACTCGCTCGCGCCCGAGGAGGGCAATCTCGAGGAGTTCGAGCTCCGGCCCGACAAGTACGCGCTGGACTTCTGGGAGGCCCACGAGGGCGAGCGCGTGTCGGTGGCCGACGCGCCGCTGGTCAGCCGCAGCACGGATTACAACGAGCTGTACGTGACCACCAAGCCCGAGCGCAGCCGCACTCCGCGGGGCGGGGTCGTCTACGGCGACTACGACGCGCCCAACACCGGGCTGCTGAAGATCGAGTCGCTGCTCCCGTTCTCCGAGCACCCGTTCCCGACGGCGGACGTCGGCGACACGCTCACCGCCGCCACCGCGGGTCCGCTCGAGTACGACCAGTACGGCGGTTACACGCTGCAGGCCACCGAACTGGGCGAGGTCGAGAGCGGCGGCCTCGAACGCGAGACGACGCGCACGCAGAACCCGAGCGAGCTCTCGGTCTCGACGTACAACGTCGAGAACCTGTCCGCCGTCGACAAGCAGGCGAAGTTCGACGACCTCGCCGGGGGAGTCGTGAAGCACCTGCGGTCGCCGGACGTCGTGACGTTGGAGGAGATCCAGGACAACAACGGCGCCGACGGCAACGGCGACGGGGTCGTGGCGGCCGACAAGACGCTCGACAGGTTCGTCGAGGCGATCGAGGCCGCGGGCGGTCCGGCCTACGAGTACCGCCAGATCGACCCGCAGGACCGCACCGACGGCGGCCAGCCGGGCGGCAACATCCGTGTGGGTTTCCTCTTCGACCCCGAGCGGGTGGCGTTCGTGGACCGTGAGGGCGGTGACGCGACGACAGCCGTCGAGGTCGAGAAGACGCGGCGCGGCACGGCGAAGCTGTCGGTGTCGCCGGGCAGGATCGACCCGCAGCACCAGGCGTGGGACGACAGCCGCAAGCCGCTCGTCGGCGAGTTCGAGTTCCGTGGGCGGACGGTGTTTGTCGTGGCGAACCACTTCGCGTCGAAGGGCGGTGACGAGCCGACCCACGGCCGGTACCAGCCGCCGACGCGGTCGTCCGAGGAGCAGCGCCACAAGCAGGCCGAGGTCGTGCGGGGCTTCGTCGACGAGCTGCAGCGAGTGCAGCCGAACGCCAACGTGGTCGTCGCCGGGGATCTGAACGACTTCCAGTTCTCCGAGACGCTGGCGACGCTGACCGGCGGCGGGTTGACGTCGCTGATCGACACGCTGCCCGCGAACGAGCAGTACAGCTACGTCTACGAGGGCAACTCGCAGGTGCTCGACCACATCCTCGTGTCCGGCGCGCTGCGCCGCGTCGACTACGACGTGGTGCGCATCAACGCCGAGTTCGCCGAGCAGGCCAGCGACCACGACCCGCAGATCGTGCGCTTCAAGCCGTCAGCCGGGCACGCGCTCGACTTCTGGGACTGGTTCTGGTGGCCCTTCGATAGGTAGGCGTTCGTCGGCGCTCCCTGCGCCGAAAGGCGTGCGACACGGCCGGCCGTCCTCGTGGCCGTGTTGCGGATCCCGGGGCCCGTGTTGCGGATCTCGGGGCTCGTGTTGCGGATTCCGGGGACCACTCAGATCCATCCCTCTTGCCACGCGTGGTGCGCGGCCGCGTGCCGGGTCGGGAGGTCCAGCTTCGTCATGGCCGACGAGAGATAGTTGCGCACCGTGCCGGGAGCGAGGTGTACGTGGTCGGCGATCGCCTGCACCGAGTCGCCGCCGCGCGCGGCTCGCAGCACGTCGAGTTCACGAGCGGACAGCGGGCAGCTGTCCTCCGTCAGCGCGGAAGCCGCGATCTCGGGGTCGACGTAGCGGTGCCCGGCGGCCACCCCGCGCAGGATCTCGGCGAGCCGGGCCGCGGGCGTGGTCTTGGGGACGAAGCCACTCACCCCGCTCGCGAGCGCGCGGCGCAGCACCCCGGGGCGCGCGTGCCGGGTGACGAGCACGATCTGCAGGCCGAGCTCACGGCGAATCTCCTCGGCAGCGACCAGTCCGTCGGCCGGGGGCATCTCCAGATCGAGTACGGCGATGTCGGGGCGGTGTTCGCGGGCCTGGGCGACCGCGTCGCTGCCGGTGGCCGCCTCGGCAACCACCTGCAGGTCGTCCTCGAGATCGAGCAGTGCGGCGAGGGCGCTGCGGACGAGCACCTCGTCGTCGGCCAGCAGCAGGCGAACCATGCTCACCCGCCTTCGGTGGTCGGTAGTCGCGCCGTCACGATGAACCACTCCCCGTCGCGGCGCCACTCCAGGGTGCCGCCGAGGGCGTCGAACCGGCCGGCGAGGCCGGTCAGACCGGTGCCCGTTGCTGAGTCCGCCGCTGAGTCCGCCGTCGAGTCCGTCGCGGCGGAGCCGTCGTTGCGGATGCGCAACACCGCCCAGCCTGCGTCGACGTTCAGTGCGAGGCGGGCGTGTGCGGCGTGACTGTGCCGCAGGACATTGGTGGTGGCCTCGCGGGTGACGAGGGCCAGTAGCTTGCGCTGCGCTTCCGGGATGGCGGCGACGGCGTGCTCGGTGCGTCCGTCGAGGCGCCCGTCGATTCCCGCGGCGGTGAGTACTCCGGTGGCGTTGGCCAGCTCGGCGTCGAGTGAGGCGTGCCGGTATCCCTGCACCACCGCGCGAGTGTCCCGCAGGGCCGTGCGGGCGTGTTCCTGCACCTCGCGCATCTGCTCGCCCGCCGCGGCGGGGTTGACCTCGGCCAGCCGCTGGCCGAGTTCGCTCTTCAGCGCGATGACCTGCAGGTGGTGTCCCTGGACGTCGTGCAGCTCGGCGGCGAAGCGCAGCCGCTCGTCGGCGACCGCGAGCTCGCCCTCCAGCCGGCGGGCGTGCTCAAGGCGTTCGACCGCGTCACAGGTCCACAGTCCGTAGACCAGGAACCCGCCGATCGCGGCGATCAGCAGAGCACTCGCCGCGATTCCCACGAGGTCCGGCGGTCCGTCGGTCGCGGTCTGTGCCGCTGCGGCTGCTCCCGCGGTGACCAGCACCGCACCGGCCACGACCGTGGTGCGGTGGCGCCGGGCGACGGTGACGGCGAGGCCGCCGGTGACCAGGCCGGGCACGATCGCCCATTCCGCGTCGTCGCTGAGCCACTGTGCCGCGAGCGTCACGGCGAGTCCACCGGTCACCGCGAGTCCGATCAGCGCCACCGGAAGAGCGTCGTCGCCGTCGGCCGAGCCGTCCGCGGTGGGAAACCGCCGCTGCAGCAGACGTCCTGCGCCCAGTGAACCGGCCGCCGCCGCCACGGCAGTGCCGACGGTCAACGGTCCCCACGGCTCGGTGGCGAGGATCGCGACGACCACGAAGGCGCCTGCCGCGTAGACCAGCCCGACCAGTGCCCACCAGTTGTGCCGGCGCAACCGGTCTGCTCCTGCGGCTCTCGGGCCGGCCGAGGAGCCGTCCGTGGCAGGGCCCGGCCCGGCGGGCTCCGCCGACGTGGCCCGTACGGGTGCGCGGTCCATGACGGTCATCGTCCCGCAGCCGGGCCGCTCCCACCAATGACATCCGTCATCGGCGGGCGTGCGGAGTGCACCGGAACGGCTGCGGTTTCGGCACTGTCGGCTCGCGCCGCGCGAGCCGCAGGCTGGTTCGCATGGACACCACCGAGGACCCTGCAGTCCACGTACGCGGACTGCGCTGCACCTACGGCACACACGAGGCGGTGCGCGGCGTCGACCTGGACGCACCCCGCGGGGAGTTGCTCGCGGTGCTGGGCACCAACGGGGCGGGCAAGACGACGACACTCGAGGCGATGCAGGGCCGCCGCAGGCCCGCAGGCGGCCGCGTGCGGATCCTCGGCCTCGACCCGGCTGGGCAGCGCCGCGCACTGGCCGCGCGGATCGGCGTCATGTTGCAGGACAGTGCGCTGCCCGCCGAGCTGACGCCCGCCGAGTTCCTCACTCTCTGGAGCCGCTTGAAACGGGACCGGCCCACTCCCGGGTCGATGCGCGAGCAGCTCACCGCCGTCGGTCTCGCGCACCGCCGGAACGTGCGCATCGGGCGGCTGTCGGGCGGGGAGCGCCGCCGGCTCGACCTCGCTGTCGCGCTGACCGGCTCCCCCGAGCTCCTGTTCCTCGACGAGCCCACTTCCGGCTTGGACCCCGAGTCACGTGCCGCGACCTGGGAGCTGATCCGGGGCCTCCTCCGGACCGGTTCCACCATCGTGCTCACCACGCATCACCTGGAAGAGGCCGAGGCGCTGGCGGATCGGCTGCTGATCCTCCACGAGGGCACCGTGGCCGTCGCGGGCACCTTGTCCGAGATCGTCACCGCGCGCCGCGCCACGATCCGTTACGAGCTCGTCGGGACCGGGCCCGCCGTTCCGGAGTCCGAACTCGTCGGCAGGGCCTCGGTCACGCCGGAGCGAGGGGTGCGGCTCGTCGAGATCCGCACCCCGGACCTCACCCGGGACCTCGGCACGTTGTTGCGCTGGGCCGAGACGCAGCGGTCCCAGCTTCATCGGCTGCACAGCAGCGAAGCCACGCTCGCCGAGATCTTCCACGAAATCAGCACCACGCACGTTTCGGAGGAGGCCACGACATCATGAACGCGACCTTTGCGCTCGCCCGCGCCGAGCTGACCCTGCTCCTGCGAAACCGCACCGCGGCGACGAACGCCCTGCTGCTGCCGCTGGCCCTCGGAGCGCTGTTCATCGTCAGGCCTCCGCCGACCGGGCTCACCGGAACCGCCGCGTCGATGCTGCTGCTCGCCCTGGTCTGCCTCACCGTCGCGAGCACCGCGACGACCACGCTGGTCGCCCGGCGCCAGCAGCACCTCCTGCAGCGGTGGCGCACCGCTCCGGTCGCGCCACCGGCGGTGCTGGTGTCCACACTCAGCCCCGTCGGCGTGCTGTTCGCGGGCCAAGCGGCGGCGCTGCTCACCGTCCTGGCCTACGCCACGAGCTCGATACCGGCCCACCCCGTGCTCCTGGTATTGGCCGTCGTACTCGCCGGGGCGCTGGGCTGCGCAGTGGCGTTCGTGACGGCCGCGTTCACCCGTACCGTCGAGGCCACCAACTTCACCCTGCTGCCCGTCCTCGTGGCCCTGGCAGGAGGGGGCGTGTGGGCCACCGCAGCCGCCGGAGAGGTCACCTGGGCGATGCGGGCGACCGGCGGCGGCGCCGTGGCCGAACTCGTCCATCTCGGCTGGGGCGGGAGCGAGACCCGGGCCCTGACGGCTGCCGCACCCAGTGTGCTCGTCCTCCTCGCCCTGATCGTCGGAACCACACTGCTGGCGCGCCGCTACTTCCGCTGGGAGCCGCGCAACTAGGGTTCGACGGGTACACGGTCCGGCGGGTGGGCGGTTCGGCGGGTGAGCGCTCGGCGGCAACCGTGCCGTGTTGCGGATCCCGGGGCCCGTGTTGCGTTCTCCGGGACCCGTGTTGCGGGTTCCGGGGATCGTGTTGCGCTTTCCGGACGCCGTGTCGTGGTTTCCGGGGCGCGTGTTCTGCATTCAGCACGTCGTGTCCTGCGCTCAGGACGCTGCGTTGCTCCCGCCCGTCGCCCGGCCACCACCCTCACGGACGCGCGACTGTGGTTGATGGGGCCGTATTGCGGTCAACGGACGTGGTTCGATCAGCTGGACGGGGAGTGCCGGACGGGGGAGTATTGCCGGACGATCGGGCGTGCGTTGACGTCCTTACGCCTGGTTCCGGTGCCGCTCTGCCGGGCCGATCCGGTAGCGGGTGTGGAGCATCGCGGGGCTGTCGAGGGTGCGGATCAGGTCGAGCTCGACGTGTTCGGCGGGCAGGTCGCCGAAGAGTCGGCGGCCCTGCCCGAGCAACACGGGCATGATCTGCAACGACATCTCGTCGAGCTCCCCGGCGTCGAGCAACGCGCGGGCGGCGGACGCGCGTTGCAGCAGGATATCCCGGTCGCCTGCGGCTTGCCTGGCCCGCGCCGCCGCTTCGTGGACGTCGGTGACGTAGTGGGAGTGCCCGGGTGCGGGCTGCTCGGGCGCGGACCGGGTGAGCACGAAAATGGGGACGCCGTCGTGGTGGTCGCCGTTCCACCGGTCTGCGTGATCGAAGGTGCGCCTGCCGGTAAGGACCGCGCCGGTGGCGTGCACTTCGGCCAGGATGCGGCTGCCGGCCTCGTCGGTGGAACGAGCGGTGCTCGGATCGCCGTCGTCGAGTGAGAGCGTGTCGTGGAGCCATCCGCCGCCTCGCCGTCATCGGCGGAGCGTTCTCCACGGATGGTGCTCGGGCCACCGGCGGCGTTTCAAGATGAACCGGTCGAATCACACCTTGAAATGATACTCGCGCAGAGCCGCCTTTCCCGTGTTTTCCCGGACCCAGTGCAGCTCCCACGCATCGCTGTCCACATTGAACTCTCGGTCGAAGCCGATCCATTTTCCGCGCGCACTTTTCCGCATGGGATCGAGCACCAAATGAAGCGCGCCGTGGTACACGGAGCCGCGGTAGTATCCGGTCGGTGACGTCCTTTCCGACCAGGTTCCGGTAGTAACAGATCCGTTGACGTTCAGGTCGAGTCGCAGTCGCGAGCCGTTATTGGCGGGAACACTCTCGCCCGACAGACGATCACCGATGTGGCGCAGCGTCACGTAGTGCTCGCCGTCGAATGTCTGTGCTCTGCGGGTGCTGGTATAGCGGTATCGGCTGTACCAGATTCCTGACAGGTCCCCATCGACCATCGCCGTGGACGGCAGTTCCGCAGCTTCGGCTTCGCCCGACAATGCCGGGGTTGCAAAGGCCAGCGACAGGGCTGCGCTGACTTTGAGCAGCAGTGAACGGCGGTCGACACCGTCACCGTCGCCGTTGCTCTGGGCCCAGGTGGTGGCCATGGTCGCAAGTTCGTGGACGTCGACCTGGTCGAGGTGGGTGACGAAGTCGCGCATGGTGGCGTCGGTGCCGTCGGCGTTGCCGAGAGTCGCCAGTTGCTCGCCGTGGCGATGAGCGTCGTCGGTGGCGCGGAAGTCGGCGACGTCGCTGACGAGATCGGCCAGCCGGCACGCATACAGTTCCGCGAGCCTGCCCAATACCTCGAGCGAGGGCGCATGTCCGGTCTCGGCGGGCCACTGCTCCCAGTACGAGAAGTTCTTGAACGTCTTCGGGTCGGCGGGCCAGCGCTCGTTCCAGGCATCGGCGGCTTCACGCTGGCTCCAGCCGTGCGCCAGGCGAAACGCCGCCCGCATGTTGACGTGGTACCGCTCGGCGAACACGCAGGCGATCTCTGCCCACGTCTTCGACCGGGCACGCAGATCGGCCGTCAGCTGCCGCTGTTCTTGACGCATGCTGCGGACCGCCGCCGGCATCGCTGTCCCCTTCCGCCGTGGATGGCTGGACCCTACGTCTTGTGCAGTGTGCCGCATTTTCTCCCGGTTCGACAGGGAATGTGTGTTCCGCAAGATCACTGTCGATCAGGGTGGAATGTCCGCCTGAACTGGGGTTTCGTGCTCATGGGCACTTGCTGAACGGACAGGAAAGAAGCGAACGATGACCTCACCACCGGAGCGGTTGTTCATCACGTGGTTCACCAGTGCGGCGGACGGCTGTGACCATGCGGTCGGCGACGACGAATCCGGACGCGCCTTCCGAACGGCGACCGACCCGATGGCGGTGTGCGGCGCGCGAGTTGCCCCGGTGCCGCTGGTCAGTCCGCCGGGGCCTCGCTGTATGCGTTGCCGGTCTCGCTTGGGTGTTCCCACCGATTCGCGGCGTCGCCCTTTCCGGTCGTCGTCGATCCGTGGTTCCGGCAAGACGTCGCGGCTCCGGAGACTGTTCCGCCACGAACCCGTCGCACCGCCCGAGCCACGGCGTCCTTGAGCGAACGGGGCGTGCTCGCTACGCACTCGAATGCGGCGCGTTATCGCTTCGATCGAACGGTACGACAATGTACGAAAGGCTCACCATGCCACCGCTGACGGCTCAGCCGCCCGACCCTCGAATCCGCGATGACGCCGAGGCGATCGTGGCCGCCAAAGCGCACCGGTTCTCCTACAGCGGAGCATCACCCGGAGAGCAGGAGCTGTTCTTCACCCGCTTCCACGGTCACTATGTCGACATCATGACGCTGGCAACGGACCGGCTCCTCGTCTCCGGCGCGCTACGTCTCGAACGGGACGGATTCCCATGGCCGGACGGTGAATGGCCGGACCCGGTACGTGTCGCCGATGGCTCCATCGTCGACGTGGTGTACGAGGTCCTGACCTGGCCCGTCGGGACCGCGTGAACACGCGTGAGCAGCCGGCCGCCGCCAACGGCGCGGTTTCGCGTCGAGGACGGCGTCGAACACGAAAGTCTGTCCGACCTCAGCGGGCGCGCCAGCCGAGTTTCAGTACTGCCTGGGTGAGTTCGTGGTAGGCGGGTCGGATGTCGTCGGCGTAGCGGGACGCCTGTTCGCCGCGTGCGGTCGTCACCGGCTCCGGGTCGGCGCCCACGTCGAGCCACGACAGGCGCGCCACGTTGTCGCGCGCCATCGACCACCACCGGCGCGCGCGGTCGGCTATCGCCTCCTCGGCTTCGGCCGCGACCGTCACGTTCTCCTCGGCGGCCTGGATCTCGGCGTACAGCTGCTGTTCCCGCGCCTGCTCCCACGCGCGCAGTTGCTCGGCCGCCGTGCGCGCCAGTCCGATGGTCTCCTTGTACCGCGCCGCCGCCGACGTCCCGCCGCCGGCCGCCGCTGCACCGCCGGGCGCCGCTGCGCCGCCGGGCGTCGCCGACGTCCCGCCGCGAACGGCACCGGCGTCCCCCGCCGCACCTGCCGCCGTGCCGTGTTCGTCAGTCATCGGTGTCCTCCTCGCGCCGGAACGGGACGACGATCTCCGGGGCCGACAGCGTCGTCCGGTCGAAGAACAGTGCGCGGTCCGGCCGGGGCGACCAGTGCACGACCTGCCCCGCCGCGAGGGTCGACAGTTCGTTGCCCTGCACGTCCAGCGCCGCCCACGCACCGATGTCGTCGGTGCCGCCGAAGCCGAGCGTGTCCTTGAGCCGTGCCACGCTGCGCCACCAGCCGAGTACGTGCACGCCGCGCGCCGGTCCGTGTTTGAGCACCGCCCGCAGGTGGTCGAGACCGCTGGACTTGCCGGGCTCCTTCGCCTCCAATGTCGGTAGCGCCGCGTCGACGCCGTAGGCCACCAGGATGCGCCGTGCCGTCGACTCCTGCCCGGCCCACGTCGCCGCGAGGTCGGTGAGCGTGTCCGTGGTGACGACCTCGGCCTTGTGTCCGCAGGCCGACAACTCCTCGGACAGCGCCGTCACCGCGGGCGTGCACTGCTCGACCAGGCACGCCAGCGCGAATTCGACGTCGCCCGGCCCGCACTGCCGCGCCACGGAACGCACCGCGGAATCCAGGACGGACACCGCGTCCCGTTGCCCCGTGCCGAGTACGGCGAGATTCCGTCCCGGTGCGGCCGACAGTTCGACGGCGTGTGCCGTGTCGGCGACGTCGATGGACTGCCCGACGATCGCCTGTGGACGGTCCGAATGCGACAGTGCAATGTAGGCCGACGACTCGGTGAGCACGGGGGCGTGGGCGCCGTCGAACAGCCGCGGCACGCTCGTCGATCCGTAGCGTTGCCACAGCTGCCGTTGAAGTGCGGGGAAAACGCCGCCGGAACTCGCGTCGGGGACGTGGGCGAGGCTGTTGCCGTGCCCGATTCCGGACTCATGGTTGACGACGGCGTGCCAGCGCGGTGCGGCCACCGCCGCCTGGTTGGCCTCCGCGAGAACCCGGCGGGCCTTCGGCATCGCGATCCGCAGCGTGCACTGCTCGAACACGGCGGGTTTGCCCCAGAACGCCTCGATGCCCGCGATGTCCTGACTCGCCAGGATCAGGTGGATGCCCTGCGAGCGCCCCCGGCGTGCGACGTCCTCGAGCAGCGACGTCGCCAGTGCCGTCACCGAATCGCGCTCGCCGAACAGGTACTGGAACTCGTCGACGACGGCCACGATGCGGGGCCAGTGCCCGCCGGGATCCTGCTGCCGCAGCTCCGAGAGGGTCGTGACCTCGTGCTGCTTGGCGGCGGCCGAACGGCGGCGCAGCTCGTCGGTGAGGAACCGCAGCAGCGCCAGGCCGAACTCGCGGTCGGTGTTGACGTTCACGCCGACCAGCCGCGCGTGCGGCAGCCAGCTCTCCTCCTTGCGGCCGGGCGCGAGCCCCGCGAACGACACGCCCTCCTTGAAGTCGAGCAGGTACAGCGACAGCTCGTCCGGCGAGTACCGCGCGCACAACGAGCCCAGCAGGGCGTACAGGAAGTTCGTCTTGCCGGAGCCGCTCGGCCCGCCGATCAGCGCGTGCGGCGTGGCGTCACCGATGACGACGTCGACGGGCTCGCCCTCGTGGAATCCCACCGGCGCGCGGAGCTCGACGGCCGAGGACTCGGTGCCGAACTCCGTGGGCAGCAGGTCCTCGAACGTGCGCGGGCCGCCTTGCTTGGCGACGAGCGCCTCGGCGAGCCTGCCTGCGGCGGCCGTCGCCTGGCTCGCGGGCAGCGGCGGGTCGAGGCGGACGGTCAGGTCGGGTCCCGTCATGCTGGTCACGGCGGTGCGCTCGGCCGTCACGTGGATGCTCTCGACCGCGCCGTCGAGCATGGTCGGCACGTCCACGAGGATCAGCGACATGCCTGCTTCGAGCGCGCCGCTGGCGACGCGTTTGATGTCGCGGATCTGCTCCGGTTGCAGGTCCTCGCCGTTGCCGTAGAGCACGCCGATCCGCCACGGTTCGAGACGTTTGCCCGTCGCGGCGCGCATCGCCCGCAACGACGGATGCCCCGCCTGCATCGTGTAGCCGTGGATGCGCCGGACGTGCCCTGCGAAGTCGTCGAGCAGGTCGGCCAGGCGTGTCGGGTCGTGCACCGTGACGGCGCTGGTGCGGGTGAGCGCGTAGAAGTTCGGCAGCACCCCCGTGAGTTGGCCGATGTCCCACAGGTGGACCTTCACCGCGCCGGGTTCGAACGTCGAGAGCACGCGCATCAGCAGCGATTCGACGAGCGCGTCCACGGTGACCCGAGTGGTGGGCGCCGACGTGATCGCCAGGTGGGAGGCGTCGAGCAGCGGCACCGCGACGTCGAACGTCTGGCCGCCGCCGATGTCCACTGTGGAGTCGCCGATCCGCCACAGTTCCGGCGACGACAGGCCGGGGTCGGTGCCGACGCGGCCGAGCCACTCCCCGGGCGGCGCTCCCGCGGGGCCGGGCGCGGACGTGGCGACGAGTTCGCGGAGTCTCCGGGGACCGTCCGCCCAATCGGCGTAGAACCGGTCACGCACGGTCGCGAGTCGTTCGACTACGCCTGCCATCGCGGGGGTGGTCATCCGCGCGGCGAGTTCCGGGTCGGAGGCGGCACGTTCCAGCCCGGTGCGCACGACCTCCTGTTCGAGTCTGCGCTGTGCGAGGTCGTGCTCGGTGGTCGTGCGCGCGTTGCGGGCGGCCCCGAGCGCGAGGCCGATCTGGTGGCGGAGTTGGTCGAGAGCGGTCACGACCCGAGCGCGCTGCTCGCCCTTCTTCCTGCCCATGCGGCTGCTACAACCTTGCTTCGTACTGGTTCAGGGCCGATTCGACGTTGCCGAGCTGGGCGATGTGCTCGTCCAGCTGGTCGAACGCGCGCGCCAACGGCGGAGGGAGCCACGGCTCACCCGACGTGGCCGTGCCGGTGCCGCTCTGGGCGCTGAGCAGCGCACGCCGGTAGTCCTCGAGCAGTTCCCTGGCGTGGGCGGCCTGCGCGGCGGTGTCGGTGAGCCCCGATCGGACGACGCCCAGCGAGGCGCGCAGCTCGTGTAGTGACATCGTGAACGCGGATCCGCTGCCGTTCAGAGGCGGGCCGCGTAGCCCTCGGTCGACGAGATGCACGCCTGGATGGTGCTCTGCGTGCCCGTGATGCCCTGAATCGCCTCCGCCATGAGTCCGTGCGCCTGGCTGACGTCCTCCTGCGTGCTGCCCTCGGTCGCCATCGCGAGGGTCTGCTGCGCTTCCTCGAGGGTCTGGGCGGCCTGTTGAAGTGCGGCGATGCTGGCGGAAGCTTTCTCGTTCGCGGCGGCGATCCCCGCGCGGATCTCTTCCACTCCGGCCATGGGGCGGACTCCTAGGACATGTTCGGTACGTGTCGCTTCCCAACTTAGCGTGACGGCGCCTCGGCAGGAGTGTGGAGGTGCCTCGAATTCGCTGACGCTACGTGTTCGCCGCCCGGCCGTGAAACTCCTTCACGTATCGACCCGGGGTTGCGGTGTCGCGGCGGGGCTTGTCCGCCCCATTGACGTCATGGCGGAATCACTTAGCATAGTTATCCTCGATTGAGGGGAGAGCTCGTGGGTGAGTTCGACGTCGTGCCGGGCACCGGGACCGCGAGTGCCTACGACGGCTTCGTCGGCTTCGTCGGCGACAAGCGGTACCACCCCGGAGCGACGTCCACTCTCGGGCCGCTCGACGAAGGTCCGTACTACGCCGTGGAGCTTCGTATCAGCACCCTCGGAACCAACGGCGGTCCACAGACCGATGTGGACGGATATGTGTTCACTGTGGATGGAGGCTCGATCCCAGGGCTCTTCGCCGCGGGAAGCGCCATGGCCGGGCCCGCCGGAATGGTGTACGGCGGGGCGGGCGGCGCGCTCGGTCCCGCGCTCGTGTTCGGATACCGCGCCGGGGGCGCGGCGGCTTCGGGAGGCAGACGATGACGGAGGCACTCGAGCAGCGCATCCAGCGAATCGAGGACAGGACGGCGATCCAGGACCTCGCCGTGCTCTACGGCTACATCATGGACGAACGCGACGAGGACGGGATACGGAAGATCTTCTGCGAGGACGGGACGTTGCGGTCGGCCGACGGGGTGTTCGCCGCGAACGGCATCGACGAGATCGTGACGACGTACCTCGGCAGATTCAAGGCCCTCGGCCCGACCAACCACTTCACGCACGGTCACGTCGTGCGGTTCGACGACAACGACCCGGACGTCGCCCACGGCCAGCTCGCGTCGCATGCCGAGGTGGTCCGCGATGGCAAGGCCATGGTGGTCGCGCTGCGTTACCAGGACGTGTACCGGCGCACGTCGACCGGCTGGCGGTTCGCCGACCGGCTCATGTCGTACATGTACTACACCGAGGTCACCGAGTACGCCGACGTCCTCGGCCGCGATCTGCGCGTGCGCGCCTACGGCGACGAACGCCCCGGCGACTGGCCCGAACTGCTCACCAAGGGCCACCCACCGGAGTGGCTGACGTCCTACCTCCCCTGACTGCCGTGTTGCGCCTTCGGGGGATCGTGTTGCGTTTTCCGGGGGTCGTGTTGGGCCTTCGGGGGCGTGCATCGGTGGGGACGTCCGTGGCGCGCCCTCGTCGCCCGGCCACCAGGCCTCGCGGGAGGCGCCGCGTCCCTGGCCCCTGGCCGTCCCTGTTCCCGCGGACGTGCGGCCGGGCAGAGGGCTCTGATCACGACCTGCGACGACGTGTCGCCGGTGGCGGTCGGGGTATCCGTACCCGTGACGTGCAGGTGAGGGCGCGGACTCCGGAGGTCGGGCCGTGGGACGAGGGCGATTCGACGAGCTGCCCGCCACTGCGCGCAGACGGCTCGTGGCCGGCGCGGTACTGCGGACCGTGCTCAGTGCCGGGCTCGTGATCACCGGGTACTACCTCGTCCCGCTGGACCGCCCGTTCGACGCCGGACCGTGGCTGCGGTTCGGCGTCGCGCTGGTGGCCTTCGGGGCGGCCGTCGGCTGGCAGCTCAGGGCCGTCGCGATGTCCGACACGCCGCGGTTGAAGGCCGCGCAGCTGGTCGCCGTCGGGTTGCCGCTGCTGCTCGTGCTCTTCGCGTCGGCCTACGCCGGACTCGACCGGGCTCAGCCGGGAAGCTTCAGTGAGGACCTCGGCCGTACCGATGCGCTGTACTTCACCGTCACCGTGTTCGCGACGGTCGGCTTCGGCGACATCGTGCCGCGCACCGAGGCTGCGCGGATCCTGACCATGATCCAGATGGCGGTGGGGATCGTCGTGGTGGGCTTCGCCGCGCGGGCCGTCGTCGGCGCGGTGCGGACCGCCCTGTGCCGCGCCGACCCGGGACCGCCTGCCTAGCGCGCCGACGTGGACGTGCGGCCGAGTGCGACGGCCAGACGTTCGATCGATGTGGGCTCGGTGTCGGGGACGTCGGTGACCGCGAACGGAACGTGCGCCGTGGACGTTCCGAGCGCGGTGCCGAGGCCACGATGTGCGGTGCCGACCAGGTGCGCCATCAGCGTGCGGACGTCGAGTTCTGTGCAGGGCGTCGCGCCGGTGAGCTGGTCGGTGTCGGTGCCGGACATGAGCGACGACCCAGGCCCTGGCGCCGGCGTAGTCCCGCAGCCGCTGCCGAAACTCGTCGGCGGAGGTCGACGCACCCGCTGACGATCCGGCCCCCGGAACCGCAACGCGCGCCCCTGAATCCGCAACACGGACCCCTGGATCCGCAACACGGGCTCCGGAATCCGCAACACGGGTGTGTGCGGATGTTTGGTCGTCGTTCGGCAACGGGAATACCCCCTGGGGGTATGGTTGTCGGACCCTTCGGAGAGGAAACGTATACCCGTACGGACTGGAGGTCGGCGTGTCCGACAGATCTGTGTCAGAGGACCCGGCGCTCACGGGCCCGGCGCCTGAGCAGCGTACGTACGAAAAGTCCGAACCGGCAGGGCGCCCGCACGGCGACCGCGATGACCACGGCGATCATGGCCACAACGGGGACCACGGAGACCACAGCGACCGCCGCGTCCGCGGCGACGGCTCCCACAGCTCCCACGGTGACCACGGCGGCCACGGCGGCCACGGCGACCACGGCCCGCACGGCGGCCACGGTGGCCACGGCGAGAGGGGGCAGGCGACGTGGGCGATGGCGGTGTCGGCGACGCTGCACTGCCTGCTCGGCTGCTCGATAGGCGAGGTCAGCGGCATGATCATCGGTACGGCGCTGGGCTGGCACACGGTCGGCACGGTGGTGCTGTCCGTGGCGCTCGCGTTCCTGTTCGGCTACGCCCTGAGCATGCGCGGTGTCGTCCGTGCGGGTGTCGGTTTCGGGACCGCGCTGCGGGTGGCGCTCGCCGCGGACACCGTGTCGATCGCGGTCATGGAGATCACCGACAACGCCGTCATGGTCCTGGTGCCGGGCGCGATGGACGCCGGCCTGGCGACGGTCCTGTTCTGGGTGACGCTGGCCGTCGCGCTGGGGATCGCGTTCGTGGTGACGGTGCCGGTCAACCGGTGGCTCATCGGCAAGGGACGCGGGCACGCCGTCGCACACGCGTATCACCACTGACCGCGGTTTGTGGACCCGTCTCGGGCGCGGCTAGCGTCGCAGCTATGGACACGTATTCCCTCGGTCGGTTTCCCGTGCACCGCATCGGGTTCGGTGCGATGCAGCTCCCCGGCCCCGGAGTGATGGGGCCGCCGCGTGATCACGACGAGGCCGTCGCGGTGCTGCGCCGCGCCGTCGAGCTGGGTGTCGACCACATCGACACCGCGCAGTTCTACGGACCGGACGTCGCGAACGAACTGATCCACGAGGCGCTGCACCCGTATCCCGACGGCCTCGCCCTGGTCTCGAAGGTCGGTGCGGTCCGCGACGAGCAGGGCGGGTTCGTGCCCGCCCAGCGGCCGGGACAGTTGCGCGCGGCCGTCGAGGAGAACCTGCGCACGCTCGGCGTGGACCGGCTCGCTGCGGTGAACCTGCGCCGGATGGACGAGCACGAACTGCCCGCCGACCAGCGGATCCCACTCGAGGATCAGCTCGCGGAGCTGGTCGGGCTGCGCGCCGAGGGCAAGATCGCGGGCATCGGCATCTCGACGGCGACGCACGCCCAGGTGCGGCAGGCGATCGAGCAGGCGGGCATCGTGTGTGTGCAGAACGCGTTCAGCCTGGTGGACCGCTCCGACGCCGACGTGCTGGACCTGTGCCACGACGAAGGCATCGCCTACGTGCCGTACTTCCCGCTCGGCTCGGCGTTCCCCGACATGCCGAAGGTCACCGACAACGCCACGGTCCGGTCGGTGGCCGAACGGGTCGGTGCGTCGCCCGCGCAGGTGGGGCTGGCCTGGCTGCTCGCTCGCCGGGACAACGTGCTGCTGATCCCCGGTACGTCCCGGGTGGCGCATCTCGAGGAGAACATGCGGATCGCCGACGTCTCCCTGAGCGCGACCGACATCGAGGAGCTCGAGGGCGGGGCCTGAGCGAGGATGCCCGGTTGCGTCCTGTTCGGGGAGGAGGTTCGAACCTGCTGCGGTGACCCTCGGCCGCGCGGCGGGTTTGCCGACTCGGCGAAGCGGGTAGGGCCAGCAGAGCCACCGAGAAAGGAGACATCGTGGTAAGAACGGCGCATTATCGCGCAGCGGACACGGACCATGCGTCCGCGATCACGGTGCGGGACGATCGTGGTGTCCCGGTGGCCGAACTCGAACTGTCACAGGGCGGCGACAACCAGAACGACATCGACGGCGAACTGCTTGCAGCCGGTTTCAGCCGCAGCGCCGACTGGGCCAAGGTCGACGACGGATGGGTCGCCCCCGTCGTGCCGGCGGAGTAGGGGTGCGTCCCCGTCACCGTGAGCCCGACGGTCTCCCCGTCAGCCAGCACCGATCGTGATGTCGTCCCGGCCGGGTCGTCGCCGGAAGGCGTTCCCGGCTCGGCCAGAACGGAAAGGGGCAATCGATGAGCACGGACCGTGAATCGTTGAAGGCGGCGCTGTCCTCGGTCGACTTTCCTACCAGCAAAGAGACGTTGGTGTCCCATGTGGAGGCCGACAGCGGCCAGGCGGACGTGGCCCGGGCGCTGCGTGCGATGCCGCCTGCCGAATACGACAACATCGGTGAGGTCATCCAGTCGGTGTCACTGGAGGAAAGCCGGTCCGACTCGGACAAGGCGCAGCAGGCCCGCCACAACAACCAGTCGTCGCTGGCCGAACACGAAACCGAGGTGCCGTCGAACCCGATCGTCGAGGAACTCGGCGAGAACCGGGGAAGCTGACCACATCGACCGTTCCACGTCCCGCGAGGTGCACACCATGACGTCCGACAACGTCCTGCCTCTTCCCGACTACGACGAGTTGCCGATCGCGAAGCTGCAGCACCAGATTCGCGCACTGTCGCCCGACGACATCGAGACCCTGATCGAACACGAACAGCAGCACGGCAACCGCACGCCCGTGCTGGAACTGTTGCGGACCCGGCAACAGCAACTCGCCGAGGGCGCCGAGCCGTCCGGTGGCGACCAATGGGACGGGACCGGAAAGCCGGCGGACACCCCGCACGGCTCACCCGTCTCGCGTGACAGTGCGGCCGGTCCGGGCGCTCCGCTCCGGCACGGTGTCGCGGGTCAGACTCCCGACCGCGACCGGCCGTGACGCCCGGGTCACAACGTCCCGCTGCTCACGGACAACGAGGCCCATCAGCTGTGCCGCGCGACCGTGCGGGCCCTGGGCACCTCCGTTTCCAGCGGGCAGGCCAAGCAGCTCGCCCAATGGCTGCCGGACGTCCTGGAGGCCGAACTCGGTGAGAAGAGCGGACACGCCGAGCGGTTCGACAAGACGAACTTCCTGAACAAGATCGGCGGCGAGACCCACACGGTCGACATGGAGAGCATGGAGCGCCAAGCCTCCGCCGTGCTGTCCGTGCTGCGTTCGTGGGCGCCGACCGACCAGGTCGACGACACGATCGCTCAGCTCCCACGCGAGTTGTCGGTCTTGTTCGAGTGACGGCCTCGCGTGAGCAGTGGCTGTCGGCCGCGGCTCGCGCGCACGCCTGTCACCACTGAGAACCGACTGAAACGCCGGGTGGGTCGCATTCGACCCACCCGGCGTTTCAGCGTCGTGTGCGCTGCTCAGCGGCAGCCCATCAGTCCTCTGGGTCGTAGCCCAGGTTCGCCGACAGCCAGCGCTCGGCCTCGGCCATCGACCAGCCCTTGCGCTGCGCGTAGTCCTCGACCTGGTCACGGCCGAGCCTGCCGACCACGAAGTACCGCGACTCCGGGTGGCTGAAGTAGAAGCCGGACACCGCCGCGCCCGGCCACATGGCCATCGACTCGGTGAGCTCGATGCCGGTGGTGTTCTCGACGTCGAGCAGCTTCCACAGCGTCTGCTTCTCGGTGTGCTCCGGGCACGCCGGGTAGCCCGGCGCGGGCCGGATGCCGTCGTACTTCTCCTTGATCAGGCCGACGTTGTCGAGTTCCTCGTCGGGCGCGTAGCCCCAGAACTCCTTGCGCACGCGCTCGTGCATCCGCTCGGCGAAGGCCTCGGCGAGCCGGTCGGCCAGCGACTCGAGCAGGATCGCGTTGTAGTCGTCGAGGTTCTCCTTGAACTCGGCGATCTTCTTCTGCGTGCCCAGGCCCGCGGTCACGGCGAAGCCGCCGACCCAGTCCTGCAGCCCCGTCTCCTTCGGCGCGACGAAGTCGCCGATGGAACGGTTCGGGACGCCTTCTCGGTGCTCACCCTGCTGGCGCAGGTTGAACAGCGTCGTCAGCGTCTCGCTGCGCTGCTCGTCGGTGTAGAGCTCGATGTCGTCGCCGACCGCGTTGGCGGGGAAGAAGCCGATGACGCCGTTGGCGGTCAGCCACTTCTCCTCGGTCAGCTTGTCGAGCATGGCCTGCGCGTCGTCGTACAGCTTGCGCGCGGTCTCGCTGGTCGACGGGTTGTTGAGGATGTCGGGGAACGAGCCCTTCATCTCCCACGCGTTGAAGAACGGCTGCCAGTCGATGTAGTCCCGCAGCTCGGCGAGGTCGTAGTCCTCCAGCACGTGGATGCCCGGCTTGGCGGGCGTCGGCGGCGTGTACGACGACCAGTCGATCGGGGTGCGGTTCTCCCGCGCCTGCTCGAGGGTGACCAGCGGCCGGTCCTGCTTGTTGGCGTGCCGCGCACGCAGCGCGTCGTAGTCGGCCTGCACCTCGGCCATCAGCGTCTCCCGCTGCTCGTCGTGCAGCAGCGAGGCCACGACCGGCACCGAACGGGACGCGTCCTTGACCCACACCACGGGGCCGTCGTACTTGCGGTCGACCTTGACGGCCGTGTGGGCGCGCGAGGTCGTGGCACCGCCGAGCAGCAGCGGCACGTCGAACTCCTGGCGCTGCATCTCGGACGCGAAGTTGACCATCTCGTCCAGGGACGGGGTGATCAGGCCGGACAGGCCGATCACGTCGGCGTTGTGCTCCTTGGCGGCGTCCAGGATCTGCTGGGCCGGCACCATCACGCCGAGGTCGATGACCTCGAAGTTGTTGCACTGCAGCACCACGCCGACGATGTTCTTGCCGATGTCGTGGACGTCGCCCTTCACGGTCGCCAGCACGACGGTGCCGTTGGTGTCCTTCTCGCCGGTGGTGCCCGCTTCGGCCTTCTCCTGCTCGATGAACGGGATCAGGTAGGCCACGGCCTTCTTCATCACGCGGGCGCTCTTGACCACCTGCGGCAGGAACATCTTGCCCGCGCCGAACAGGTCGCCGACGACGTTCATGCCGTCCATCAGCGGGCCCTCGATGACCTCGATCGGCTTGCCCTTGCGGTTGGCGATGTCGGTGCGCAGCTCCTCGGTGTCGGCCTCGATGTGGGCGTCGATGCCCTTGACGAGCGCGTGCGTGATCCGCTCGCCGACCGGCAGCTCGCGCCACTCGTCGGCGGTCTCGTCGGTGGAGGTGCCGCTGCCCTTGTACCGCTCGGCGAGCTCGAGCAGCCGCTCGGTCGCGGCCTGCGAGTCGTCGGTGCGGTTGAGGATGACGTCCTCGATGGCGTCACGCAGGTCGGGGGCCACCTCGTCGTAGACGGCGAGCGCGCCCGCGTTGACGATTCCCATGTCCAGACCGGCGTCGATCGCGTGGTACAGGAAGACCGCGTGGATCGCCTCACGCACGGTGTTGTTGCCGCGGAACGAGAACGACACGTTGGAGATACCGCCGGAGATCTTCGCCTCCGGCAGGTTCTCCTTGATCCACCGGGCACCCTGGATGAAGTCCATGCCGTACGTGGCGTGTTCCTCGATGCCCGTCGCGACCGCGAACACGTTCGGGTCGAAGACGATGTCCTCGCGGGGGAACTCGACCCGGTCGACGAGGATGTCGTAGGCGCGTTTGCAGATCTCCTTGCGGCGCTCGAGGTTGTCGGCCTGACCGTCCTCGTCGAAGGCCATCACGACGACGGCCGCGCCGTACTTCTTGCAGAGCTCGGCCTGCTGGATGAACTCGTCCTCGCCCGACTTCAGGGAGATCGAGTTGACGATCGGCTTGCCCTGGATGTTCTTCAGGCCGGCCTCGATGACCTCCCACTTGGAGGAGTCGACCATGATCGGCACCCGGCTGATGTCCGGTTCGGAGGCGATCAGCTTGAGGAAGCGATCCATCGCCTCGACGCCGTCGATCATGCCCTCGTCCATGTTGACGTCGATGACCTGCGCGCCGTTCTCGACCTGCTGCACGGCCACCGACAGGGCGGTGTCGTAGTCGCTGTCCTTGATCAGCTTGCGGAACTTCGCGGAGCCGGTGATGTTGGTCCGCTCGCCGATGTTCACGAACAGCGACGAGTTGTCGACGTTGAACGGCTCGAGGCCGGACAGGCGCATCGCGGGCTCGGGCTCGGCGGGCACGCGCGGGGACAGCCCCTCGGAGGCCTTCGCGATGGCGCCGATGTGCTCCGGGGTGGTGCCGCAGCAGCCACCGAGCACGTTGACCAGGCCGGCCTCGGCGAACTCGCGGACCACGGGCGCCATCTGCTCGGGCGACTCGTCGTACTCACCGAACGCGTTGGGCAGGCCCGCGTTCGGGTAGCAGTGCACGAAGCAGTCGGCGATGCGGCTGAGCTCGGCCGCGTACTGGCGCATCTCGGCGGCACCGAGCGCACAGTTCAGGCCGACGAGCAGCGGGTTGATGTGCCGGATCGAGTTCCAGAACGCCTCGGTGGTCTGACCCGACAGCGTGCGGCCCGAGGCGTCGGTGATGGTGCCGGACACCATGACCGGCCAGCGGCGGCCCCGCTCCTCGAAGAGGGTCTCCAGCGCGAAGATGCACGCCTTCGCGTTGAGGGTGTCGAAGATCGTCTCGATCAGCAGCAGGTCGGCGCCGCCGTCCACGAGGCCGTTGGCCTGCTGCAGGTACGCGGTGACGAGCTCGTCGTAGGAGACGTTCCGGGCGCCGGGGTCGTTGACGTCCGGGGAGATCGACGCGGTGCGGTTCGTCGGGCCCATCGCACCCGCCACGAACCGGGGCTTGTCGGCGGTCGAGAACTCGTCGGCTGCCTTGCGGGCGACCTGGGCGCCCTCGTAGTTCAGCTCGTAGACCAACTCCTCCATCTCGAAGTCGGCCTGCGCGATGGTGGTCGCGCTGAAGGTGTTGGTCTCGACGATGTCCGCGCCCGCCTCGAGGAACCGGCGCGTGATGCCGCCGATCAGTTCCGGCTGGGTGAGCACCAACAGGTCGCTGTTGCCCTTGACGTCGCAGCCCCAGTCGGCGAAACGCTCGCCGCGGTACTCGGACTCGCCGGGCGACTCCTGCTGGATCATCGTGCCCATCGCACCGTCAATGATCATGATCCGCTCACGCAGGAGCGCGGTGAGCTGGTCGGTGCGGTCTGGCTGAATGTTGCTCATGCCCTGCCTTCCTGGTCGGAAGGCGTCCTTGGAGGTTCTCACCGAGCGTGGCGGACCGCCCCCTGCCACTGGCAGCCCGTTGCAACGCCTCTCGGCACACCCCAGCCTAAGGTGTTCCCGGGCTGTGGTCGCGAGCGTTTTGCGAGGAAGCTCACCGCTCGGTTGACCGTCGCCGCCCGGCGCGCCTCTGAAACGCCCGATCGACTCTGAAACATTCGGCCGACCTGGGGACGAAAAGCGACAACGCCGGGCAGCCCGTGCTGGGCCACCCGGCGTTGTCGACCGGCGGAGGATACGGGATTCGAACCCGTGAGGGCTGTTAACCCAACACGATTTCCAATCGTGCGCCTTAGGCCGCTCGGCCAATCCTCCGCGGAAAAGGGTACAGGACCGCGCGTCACCGGCTCGTACGGGGTCTCGCCTGCGACGACGGTGCGTGATCGTGGCGCGGGCCGTGACGTGCCCCGCGTGCCCCCAAGGGCACCTTGGTTGCACTCAACGCCACTGTTCTTCCCTTGATCTTGCTGCCCGCGGGAAGTCATCCACGCCATGCGCGAGGGGAAGTTTCAGGGCTCCCACCCGCCGGCCCGGCCGCCTCCCCTCATCGGCACGCTGACGCGTGGCTGTGCTGCACGCCACCAAGGTGCCCTTGGGGGCGTGCAACCCCGCGAGGTCGTCACTCAGCGTGGGGGCGTCGACGTCAGGTTGGCGAACGCCTCCACCTGATTCCGGCGGCCCGCCACGACGAGCAGGTCGTGGCGCTCGACGACGCTCTCCTGCGTGGCGTACGTGAACTTCTCACCGGGCCGCTTGATGCCGACGACCGTCACTCCGTACCGCTTGCGGATCGACGTCTGCCCCAGCGGCACGCCCAGCACCTCGTCGGGGGCCGTCGTCTTCACGAGCGCGTAGTCGTCCTCGAACTCGATGTAGTCGAGCATCCGCCCCGTCACGAGGTGGGCCACGCGTTCACCCATGTCGTGTTCGGGAAGGACGACGTGGTGGGCGCCGACGCGTTCGAGGATCCGCCGGTGCCGCTTGCTCGTCGCCTTCGCCCAGATGTGCGGAATGCCGAAGTCGGCGATCACCGACGTCGTCAGGATGCTCGCCTCCATGTCGTTGCCGATGCTCACGACAGCACGTTGGAAGTCGGGCACCCCGAGCTGCACCAGCGCATCGGGATCGGTCGTGTCCGCGACGGCCGCGTGCGTCAGTTCGTCGGCGAAGTGCTGCACGAGCTTCGGATCACGGTCCAGCCCCAGCACCTCGAACCCGCTCGCGATCAGCTCCAGCGCCAGCGAACCGCCGAACCGGCCGAGCCCGATGACCACGACGCGGTTGACGTCGTGGGACGTCCGCGGCGCGTTCCTGCTCGCCCACCTAGCCAACGATCGGCCTCTCTTCCGGAAGTTCGTACCGACGGGAACGGTCCCGCAACGCCAGCGCCGATGCCAGCGTGATGGGACCCACGCGTCCCAGGAACATGAGCAGTGACAGCACGAGGTGCCCGGCCGTGCCCACGTCGGCGGTGATACCGGTGGACAGTCCGACGGTCGCGAACGCCGAGATCACCTCGAACAGCACCTGCTCGAGGCGGAACGGTGTCAGCGCCAACAGCGCCAACGTGCTCAGCATGACCGCCGCGACGCTCAGCAGCACCACGGTCAGCGCCTGCCGCTGCACCAGCGCAGGGATCTTGCGGCCGAAGGCGTGCGCCGACGGCTCACCCTTGATCTCCGAGTAGATGACGAACGCCAGCAGCGCGAACGTCGTCACCTTGATGCCGCCCGCCGTGCCCGCGCTACCGCCGCCGATGAACATGAGGATGTCGCCCACCAGCAGCGTCCCCGATTCCATCTCGCCGACGTCGACGCTGTTGAACCCGGCCGTCCGCGGCATCGCGCCGTGGAACGCACCCGCCAGCAGCTTTCCCGCGAGGCCGAAGCCGCCGAGGGTCTCCGGGTTGTTCCACTCGGCGATCGTGATGACGACGACGCCGATGCCCAGCAGCACGCTCGTCGTCAGCAGCGTCAACTTGGCGTGCATCGACCAGCGGCGCACCTCGTCGCCGCGCCGGCGTGGCCGCCGGTGCCGCCACAGCTCCAGCCACACGGGGAATCCCAGCCCGCCCGCCAGCATCGCGAACATGACCGGCAGGCAGATCCACGCGTCGGTCGCGAACCCCATGAGGCTGTCGCTGTAGAGGGCGAAGCCCGCGTTGTTGAACGCCGAGATCGCGTGGAACACGCCGTGGTAGGCCGCCTGCCCGGCCTCGTAGCCGTAGCCGGTGGCGAACCGCACCGCGAGCACCGTCGCGATGACCAGTTCGAGCAGCAGCGACACCGTGATGACGCCGCGCACCACGCGCCGGACGTCGCCGAGGTCGAGCGCCTTCGTCTCCGCCTGCGCCGTCAGCCGCATCCGCAGCCCGAACCGCCGGGACACGAGCAGCCCCAGCAGCGACGCCGTCGTCATGATGCCGATGCCGCCGAGCTGGATCAGCCCGAGAATGACGACCTCACCGAACGTGGACCAGTGCTCGGGCGTGTCCACGACGATCAGCCCGGTGACGCAGAGTGCCGACACCGAGGTGAACAGTGCCTCGACGAAACCGGTCGTCTCGCCGGGCTGGGCCGAGACGGGCAGTGCGAGCAGCACCGCCCCGCACACGACGACGAACGCGAACCCCGCGACGACGACGCGCGCGGGTTGGCGCCAACTCGGCAGCAGCCGGGTCAGTACGCGGCCTGCCACCTCACGCGGGGTGTTCGGGACGGCCGTCGGCGGCCCACTCGGTGTGGAACGCGCCGTCGGCGTCGACACGCCGGTAGGTGTGGGCGCCGAAGAAGTCGCGCTGCCCCTGGACGAGCGCGGCGGGTAGCCGGTCGGCGCGCAGCGCGTCGTAGTAGGCCAGCGCGGTCGAGAAGCCCGGCGTCGGAATGCCGAGGCGCACCGCGGTCTGGACCACCGACCGCCACGAGTCCTGCGCGTCCTCGACGGCCTTGCGGAAGCCGCCGCTGGTCAGCAGCGTCGGCAGGTCCGGTTCGGCGGCGTAGGCGGCACGGATGTCGTCGAGGAAGCGCGCCCG
The DNA here is from genome assembly GCF_024171865.1 of Prauserella aidingensis. Classification (GTDB taxonomy): domain Bacteria; phylum Actinomycetota; class Actinomycetes; order Mycobacteriales; family Pseudonocardiaceae; genus Prauserella; species Prauserella aidingensis. The sequence goes on from NZ_JAMTCN010000002.1 coordinate 69,478, forward strand.
GATGATGCAGCCGCCGCGCCAGATCGAGGCGACCTTCCCGAGGTCGATGTCCCAGCCGTACTCGGCCGCGCCCGCGAGGATCTGGTTGAAACCCTGCGCGTAGGCCACCACTTTGGACGCGTACAGCGCCTGCTCGACGTCGTCGGCGAACCGTTCCGCCTCGGAGCCCGACAGCACGGCGCGGGTCGGACCGTCCAGGCCCCGGGCGGCCGCACGCAGGTCGGCGTGCCCGGACAGCGACCTGGCGAAGGTCGCCTCCGCGATACCGGTGATCGGTTCGCCCAGGTCGAGTCCGATCTGGACCGTCCAGCGGCCCGTGCCCTTCTGCTCGGCCTCGTCGGCCACGACGTCGACGAACGGCTTGCCCGTCGCGGCGTCGGTGTGCCCGAGCACCTCGGCGGTGATCTCGATCAGATACGACTCGAGCCGCCCGGTGTTCCAGGTGCGGAAGACGTCCGCGATCTGCGCCGGTTCGTAGCCGAGCGCTCCGCGGAGCAGGTCGAACGACTCGGCGATGAGCTGCATGTCCGAGTACTCGATGCCGTTGTGGACCATCTTGACGAAGTGGCCCGCGCCGTCCTCGCCGACGTGGGTGCAGCAGGGCTCACCGTCCACGTGCGCCGAGATGCTCTCGAGGAGCGGACCGAGCGACTCGTACGACTCCGCGGAACCGCCCGGCATGATGCTCGGCCCGTGCAGCGCGCCCTCCTCGCCGCCGGACACGCCGGTGCCGACGAAGTGCAGACCACGCTCACGCAGCGCGGCCTCGCGACGGCGGGTGTCGGCGAAGTGCGCGTTCCCCGCGTCCACGATGACGTCACCCTCGTCGAGCAGCGGTGCGAACTCCTCGATCACGGCGTCCGTCGGCCCGCCGGCCTTGACCATGACGACCAGTTTCCGCGGGCGCTCCAGCGCCTCGACGAACTCGCGCGCCGAGTAGGTCGGCACGAAGTCGCCCTCGTCACCGAACTGGTCGATCAGCTCCTTGGTCCGGGTTTCGGACCGGTTGTGCAGGGCGACGGTGTGTCCGCGCCGGGCGAGGTTGCGGGCCAGGTTCCGCCCCATCACGGCGAGTCCGGTCACGCCGATATCGGCCTTCTTCGTCATGGGGCCAACCCTACGCCGACCTCCTGCTTTGGGGCAGAGGCAAGAAAAGGTAACGTTCACCCCGCCATGGCCAGTACCGTGACCTCTCGCCGCAAGCAACTCGGCAACGAGTTGCGGCATGCGCGTACCAACTCGGGGATGACCCAGCAGCAGGTGGCGGCGATCCTCGGCTGCACGCAGGGCAAGGTCAACAAGATCGAATCCGGTGCCGTCGGCGCGAAGCTCGGCGATGTCCGGACCATGATCGATGCCTACGGCGTCTCCGGCGAGGAGGCCGACACGCTGCTGAACCTGGCGCGTGCGGCGGCAGGGCAGCGCGGCCACTGGTCCGGCTATCGCTCGGTGGTGCCGCACTGGTTCCGCACCTTCACCGACCTCGAACCAGCAGCCGCCGAGATCATGACGTGGCACGGCGAGCGTATCCCCGGGCCGCTGCAGTCCGAGCACTACATGCTCAAGCAGTTCACGGAGGCCGGATCCGGCGACATCACCTCGCTCGTGCGGGCGCGGCTCGACCGCAAGGCCGTCTTCGACCAGGAGCAGCCGCCGTACTACCGGTTCATCCTGTCCGAATCGGCGTTGTGGAGGGCGCCGGGCGGGCGTTCACCCGGCGTGATGCTCGACCAGATGGAACATCTGCTGGAGCTGGACAAGCGCGGTCGCGTCTACATCCACGTGCTGCCGTTCGACGCGAAGCTCGCGGCTGTACCCAATGACTTCACGATCATGCGCTTCCCGGACCGCACCCGTGACTTCGTCTACGTGGAGCACTCCGCGGGCGGCATCTACCTCGACGACATGAAGGACTTCCAGATCTTCGTCGACTCGTGGGACCGGCTGCGAGGTGCCGCGCTGGAACGGGGCGAGACGCGGGAGTTCGTCCAGGGGATGGCCGCGCACTACCGCTCCCAGCTGATCACCTGAGTCGTCGGCGTGCGGCGCCGTGGCGTTGGCCGCGGGATGACTTGCGACTGTGAGCGTCGGCGGTGGGGATGGCGACGGCAGTGGCCTGCTCGCGCTCACCGGCCCGTCACGAGGGCGTCGACGACGAGGGCGGGAGCGTCGGCGGTGGGATGAGTGCCGACCGTCGGCAGGCCGGCAGGGGGAGTCAGAGGCGCGAGACGTAGCGCGACGTGAGCCTGCGGTCGTCGGCGGCGCCGTCCTGCGGTCGCGGGCGACGGGTGACGAGTCCGGGCCCGAACCTCCGGGGCTTGCGCGGTGACGGCAGCGCGGGCGCGGGGTGGTCGGTGACATCGGACAGGTCCGGCTCCGTGACTGGCGTGTTCGTCCGGGTCATCTCCAGTCGTACGGCCATGTGTACTCCACCCCCAAGAGAGCGCGCGCCGGGTGCGCGTGCGTGCGGACTTGTGGTTCGCCTCTCAGCGGGCGGGCCGGGGTCGACCTGCCGCCGAGCGTTAGGAATAATCCTAGGAGGGGATTAATCACGGTGTCGACCGGCGTACGTGAAGTTCCCACGGATGGGCGCACGCTTCGGTCGGTTTGGCGCCTGAGCACAGGGAGAAACCGGGGAAGCGGCACGAAATCGGACCAGTCCGACGAGGTTGTCCGGTGTCGCGACCGGTACGGAGGTAGAGATGGCCGACCGCACAGTGGAGACGGATTATTACGACCCGGCAACCGTTGTCAGCCGGTTCGACCCGATCGGATGGCAAAAGTCGTTCGCGAGTGAGCCGAACGGCGGAAACTGCGTGGAGGTCAACTTGGGTGACACCGGCGGCGAGGGCCACGTCGGCGTCCGGGACACCAAGCTCGACGACAGTCCCGTCTTCATGTTCACCCGGGGTGAATGGCAGGCGTTCGTGACCGCCGTCAAGGCAGGTCAATTCGATCTGCCCGCCTGAAACCCGCCTCGCGGCGGCCGGCCCGGCGGTCTTGACGGCCCCCGTTCCGGCGAATCGCCGCCAGGCCGTAGACTTGGCAGCGGACCCCCGCGGCGTCCACCCTGTGAACCTCCCCAGGGCCGGAAGGCAGCAAGGATAAGCAGGCTCTGACGGGTGCGGGGGTCCCCTTTTTTATGTGCCCCCATGCGGCGGTCCCGGCCCCGTGTTGCAGGTTCAGGGGACCGTGTTGCAGGTTCCAGGGTTCGTGTTGCGGGTCCAGGGGACCGTGTTGCGGGTTCGGGAGCCCGTGTTGTGGTCTCCGCTGCGCGTGTTGTGCCTTCAGTGCCGCGTGTCCCGCTTTGGCGCCCCAGTGACCGTCGCCCGCGCGCGGAACACGGTGCCCGAGGCAGAACACGTGCCAGAGTGCAGGGCACACGCGCCCGAGTGCAGGACGCGCGGCGGGGTGGGCAGGGCGAAGTCCTCGTCGGGGTGTCGGCGTGGGCCGGTACGCTCGCTGCCGTGGCTCTCGCGCTGTACCGCAAGTACCGGCCGTCGACCTTTGCCGAGGTCGTGGGGCAGGAACACGTCACCGAGCCGCTCCGCACCGCGCTGGCGGCCGGGCGTATCAACCACGCCTACCTGTTCTCCGGACCCCGTGGCTGCGGCAAGACGTCGAGCGCCCGCATCATGGCGCGCTCGCTCAACTGCGAGAGCGGGCCCACGTCCGATCCGTGCGGCGAGTGCGGCCCGTGTAAAGCGCTTGCGCCGGAGGGGCCCGGCAGTGTCGACGTCACCGAGCTCGACGCCGCCAGTCACGGCGGTGTCGACGACGCCCGCGAACTGCGTGACCGCGCCTTCTACGCACCCGCCGAGTCGCGCTACCGCGTGTTCATCATCGACGAGGCCCACATGGTCACCACGCAGGGCTTCAATGCCCTGCTGAAGATCGTCGAGGAACCGCCGGAACACCTGATCTTCATCTTCGCGACCACCGAGCCGGACAAGGTCCTCACGACCATCCGCTCGCGCACGCACCACTACCCGTTCCGGCTCATCCCGCCGACGGCCATGCGCGACCTGCTCGAACGCAACGTCGCGGCCGAGGGCATCAACGTCGAGCCGGCCGTGTACCCGCTGGTCGTGCGTGCCGGGGGCGGATCGGCGCGCGACACCCAGTCGGTGCTCGACCAGCTCCTCGCAGGCGCGGGTCCCGAGGGCATCACCTACGGCAGGGCCGTCGCACTGCTCGGCGTCACGGACGCCGCGCTGATCGACTCCATGGTCGACGCGCTCGCCGCCGAGGACCACAAAGAGGTCTACGCAACCATCGACCGCCTGGCCGAGGCCGGTCACGACCCGCGGCGGTTCGCCAGTGACCTGCTCGACCGGTTCCGCGACCTCATCCTGCTGCGCTCCGTTCCGGACGCCGCATCCAACGGCATGGTCGCCGCGCCGGAGGAGGAGCTCAACCGCATGTCGGCGCAGGCCGAACGGGTCGCGCCGGGCACGCTCACCCGTTACGCCGAACTGCTGCACAACGGCCTGCGCGAGATGCGCGGTGCGACGGCGCCGCGTCTGCTGCTGGAGCTGCTCGCCGCGCGCATGCTGCTGCCCGAGGTCGCCGACGACGAAGGCGCCACGTTGCAGCGGCTCGAACGGCTCGAACGCCGCATGACGGCGGGTGGCGGGCCCGCTCCGGCGGGTGCGGCTCCGGCGAGTGCCGCGGCTCCGGCAGGCACGGCTCCGGCCGCCGAGGCGAAGCCCGAGAGGACGTTCGAACGGCCGTCCCAACGCGCGCAGCAGCCGGAACCGGCCCCGGCGCAGACGCCGTCCCCCGAGCAGTCGCCGTCCCCGGAACCGGCGAAGCCGGCACCCACGCAGGCACAGGCCACGCCGACGCCCGCGCAGCCCGAGGAGCAGGCCGCGCCACAGCAGGCCGCTCCTGCGCAGCCGGAATCCGCACCCCCGGCACCCGCTGCGCAACCGGCACCCGCTGCGCAACCGGCACCGGCGGCCCAGGGCACGGCGGCCCAGGACGCGGGGTCCCAGGATGCGGCGTCCGGGCAGCCGGGGCAGCTCGACGCGGCGGCGTTGCGCCAGTACTGGCCGCAGCTGCTGTCGACCGTGCGCAAGGCGAGCCGAAGTACCGAGGCGATGCTGACGAACGCGACGGTGCACAGCGTCGATGCGGGCGGCGTGACGCTCACGCACACGGCCGAGCCGTTGGCGCGGCGACTGTCGGAACCCCGCAACGCGGACTGCATCGCGGCGGCACTCGGCGAACTGCTGGGTGGCCAGTGGCAGGTGCGGTGCCTGCACGCGGGAGCGGCGGGCGTCCCGCCGGCGCAGTCGGCCGCACCGGCCCAGAGCGCGTCGGCGCAGGGCATGTCGGGCCAGGGCACGTCGGGCCAGGGAGCCTCCGCGAGGCAGTCGGCCCAGCCCACCGCCGGTTCGCGGGCCGAATCCGGCCCGTCCGCGTCGGCCCCGTCCCGGTCCGGCACGTCCGCACCGGCCCAGCCCGCAGGCGGTCCCGCCCAGGGCGGTGACGCCGAGTCGGGACAGGCCACGGCCGAGGCGGCACAGTCCGCACCCGGACAGTCCGCACCCGGGCGGGCCGAATCCGGGCGGTCCGCATCCCAGGACCGGCAGTCCCAGGACGACGTGTCCTCGGACGAGTCCGGTCCGAAAGTGACGACGACCGAGCCCGACATCCCGCTGCCCCCGGAACCGGACGACGACGAGTACGGCGTCCCGGAACCGCCCGGGCCGGACCCGCAGCGGTCGGAGCCGTCCCGGCCGGTGCCGTCGTCGACGTCGTCAGGGCCGGGCGACGGTGCTGCGCAGGCCGGCTCCCCGGCCGCGGCCTCCGCCGATCCGGAAGACGTGGCCCAGCGCCTCCTGTCCGATCACCTCGGCGCCCGCCCCATCGACTGACCAGACCCGACGTCCCGTACCGGCCCCGAGGCGTCGGCACGCTCCCGAGGTGTCAGCGGTACGGGCGTCAGCGGTCGAGGTAGCGCAGCAGGCCGCGGGTGATGGCGTCGGCGTACCGGCGTCGGCCTTCGGACGTCGACATGGCCTCCGCCTCCTCGGGGTTGCGCATGTTGCCGCATTCGACGAGCACGGCGGGCACGGTCGACAGGTTGAGGCCCGCGAGGTCGTCGCGCGCGTCGAGGCCTTCCTGCGAGGCGATGTAGTCCGACGTCGGCAGCCCGGCGGCGGACATCCCCGCCACCATGTCGCGCGCCAGTCGCGGCGCGGCGGTGCGCTGGGCGTCGTTCAGTGGCGGGGCCGAGTAGATGACGTGGAAGCCGCTCGCCTCGGCGGACGTGCCGTCGGCGTGGATCGACACGACGGCATCGGCGTCGTTGCGGTTGCCGATGGCGGCGCGTTCGTCGACGCACGGCCCGACACCGTTGTCGTTCGATCGGGTGAGTACGACGTCGACGCCGTGGCCGGCCAGCATGCGCTGCACGTGTCGGGCGACCGCGAAGTTGAACGCGTGCTCGCCGTATCCTTCGTCGGTGCTGGTGCCCGTCGAGTTGCACTGTTTGCGATCGCCGCGGCCGTTCGGCACCGGACGTTCGATCCGGTCCAGGTTCGCCGCGTTGCGACCGTTGTGCCCCGGGTCGAGCACGACGACGGAGTCGCCGACGCCGGCATCGGTGCTCGAATCGCGCTCCGAACCGGCCGACGCCGAACGCTGGGTGGCGGCTCGCTCGTCGCCGACCTCGCCGTCGGCCGCGGGTTCGGCGGGCGAGCAGCCCGCGAGCAGCATGCCGAGACCGGCCGTCACGGCGATGCCGCGGGCCAGCGCGGTGGTGAATGTGCCCCCCGAACTCCGCACGGTGTCCACGGTGCCACAGGCGCGGCGACTAGGCTGGCCGGTACAGCCAGCTCAAGCGACGAGATCGGATCGACCACCATGGCGCAGCCCGGCGGCGGAATGCCCGACATGCAGCAGATCATGCAGCAGGCGCAGCAGATGCAGCAGCAGATGCTCGAGGCCCAGGAGGAGATCGCCAAGGCCGAGGTCACCGGCACGGCGGGTGGCGGCAAGGTGACCGCCACGGTCAGTGGCGAGCTCCAGCTCAAGAAGCTCGACATCGACCCGGGGATCGTCGACCCCGAGGACGTCGAGACGCTGTCCGACCTCGTGGTGGCCGCCGTCCGCGACGCGACGAGCAACGCGCAGCAGCTCCAGCAGGAGAAGCTCGGCTCGATCACGGGCGGGCTCGGCGGCGGCGAAGGCCTGCCCGGCATGGGCAACCTCGGCCTTCCCGGAATGTAAGCGTGTACGAAGGTGTCGTTCAGGACCTGATCGACGAGCTCGGCAGGCTGCCCGGGGTCGGTCCGAAGAGTGCGCAGCGGATCGCGTTCCACCTGCTCGCCTCGGACCCACAGGACATCGGGCGGCTGCGCGAGGTGCTCGGCAAGGTCGCCGAGGGCGTGCGGTTCTGCGAGATCTGCGGCAACGTCTCCGAAGGTGAGCGGTGCCGCATCTGCAACGACGCGCGCCGTGACGCCACGTCGGTCTGTGTCGTCGAGGAGCCGAAGGACGTACTGGCCGTCGAGCGCACGCGTGAGTTCCGCGGCCGGTACCACGTGCTCGGTGGTGCGCTCGACCCGTTGTCGGGTGTCGGCCCGGACCAGCTGCGCATCAAGGACCTGCTGACGCGCATCGGGTCGGAGGAGATCACCGAGGTCATCATCGCGACCGACCCGAACACCGAGGGCGAGGCGACCGCGACCTACCTGGTGCGGATGTTGCGCGACTTCCCCGGCCTGACGGTGACGCGGCTCGCCTCCGGGTTGCCGATGGGCGGCGACCTCGAGTTCGCCGACGAGCTCACGCTCGGCCGCGCCCTGTCGGGCCGCCGCGCGCTGTGACCCGCCGTGGACGCGGGTTCCGTGGCCGACCCGGCAGGCGACCTCGCCGCCAGGGTGCTCGCCGCGCCGCCGCGGCTGGGAGCGGTGCGGCTGTTGGCGATCGACGGGCGATCGGGCGCGGGCAAGTCGCACCTCGCCGCCCTGGTCGTCGACGTCCTGCGCCGCCGCGGAGCCGATCCGGCGCTCGTCAGCACGGACGACTTCGCGACATGGGACGACCCGGTGTCGTGGTGGCCGCGGTTGGCGACGGGAGTGCTCGATCCCCTCGCGGCGGGCGAGCCCGGCCGCTACCGGCGTACCGAGTGGACCGCGGCGGGGGAGCCGGTCCCGGGGGCGGAGGTTGACGTTCCGGTTCCCGGGGTGCTGGTGTTGGAAGGCGTGTCGTCGGGGCGCCGTTCCGTGCGGGGTGCGACGTCGGTGCTGTGCTGGTTGGACCACGCCGGTTCGGATGCCCGGTTGGCGCGGGCCGTCGCCCGCGACGGCGAGTGGTCCAGACCGCATCTGCAGCGATGGCAGCGCTTCGAGACCGGCTGGTTCGCCGTGGACGAGCCCTGGAATGCAGCCGATGTGACCTACTCCTCCGAACGGTCTAATCAACTCGGTGGAAACGACTGAAACCCCTGGAATTCAGGCACCGTCCGTGCTCGGATCCGTGAATTAGTCGCCGTAAACGGCTGTCAAGTAGCCCGATCGTAACCTCAAGTACTTAAAGAACCGGCCATGAGCCGCTAAGGTCTGCCTCCATCTGCGCCCACCTGGGCGTAACCCGACTGACCTTCCTCAAGGGGTGCGAACATGCTCCACTCACGGGTGACTCGCACGCGCAGCCTCGCCCTGATCGGGCTGGCCGGCGCGCTTGCGATGACCGCTTGTGCCTCGGAACGTGGCGAGGACGCCGGCGACGCGAACACGCTGGTGTTCGGCGCCGCAGGTGCGCCGAAGAACTTCGACCCGATCTTCAACGACGACGGCGAGAGTTTCCGCCCGATCCGGCAGATGTACGAGACGCTCGTCGCGTACAAGCCCGGTACCGCCGAACTCCAGCCCGGTCTGGCCACCGAGTGGACACCGAGCGACGACGGCAAGACGTGGACGTTCAAGCTCCGCGAAGGCGTGAAGTTCCACGACGGCACGGACTTCAACGCCGAGGCCGTCTGCTTCAACTTCGACCGCTGGTACGACATGTCCGGCGCCGCCGCGCAGAGCCAGATGATCTACTACGGCGACGTGTTCGAAGGCTTCGCGAAGAACGAGGGCGACGCTTCGGGCGACCCGGTGTACAAGTCCTGCGAGGCCGAGGACGAGCACACCGCGGTGCTGAACCTCAACGAGGCCAAGGGTGCGTTCCCCGACGCGTTCGGCCTGACGTCGCTGTCGATGTCGAGCCCGGAGGCGCTGAAGAAGTACAACGCCGACGAGGTCACGCAGAGCGGCGAGTCGTTCAGCTATCCGGCCTACGCCAACGAACACCCGACGGGCACCGGCCCGTTCAAGTTCGAGTCCTACGACAAGTCGGCGAACACGATCACGTTGACGCGGAACGAGGACTACTGGGGCGATAAGGCGAAGCTGGAGAAGCTCGTCTTCCGCGTCATCCCGGACGAGAACGCGCGTAAGCAGGACATGATCTCCGGCCAGATCGACGGGTACGACCTGCCGAACCCGGCCGACTACCAGGCGCTGCGTGACTCGGGCGCCCAGGTGATGGTCCGCCCGACGTTCAACATTCTCTATCTGGGCATCAACCAGAAGAACACGCCGGAATTGAAGGACGTGCGCGTCCGCAAGGCGATCGAGTACGCGGTCAACAAGGAGCAGCTGGCGAAGAACCAGCTCCCCGAGGGTGCTTCCGCTCGCTACCAGTTCGTGCCGGAGGAGACCGACGGCTACACCGACGACGTCGAGAAGCACGAGTACAACGTCGACAAGGCCGAGCAGCTGCTGAAGGAAGCGGGTGCCGAGGACCTGAAGCTCAAGTTCTACGTGCCGACCGAGGTGAGCAGGCCGTACATGCCGAACCCGGTGGACATCGCGGGTGCCGTCTCGGACAACCTCGATGCGGCCGGCATCGACGTCGAGATGGTGCAGCGGCCGTGGAACGGTGGCTTCAAGGACGACATCCAGAAGCACGGCAACCACGACATCCACCTGCTCGGCTGGACCGGTGACTACGGCGACGCGGGCAACTTCGTCGGCACGTTCTTCGGCCGCGAGAAGGCGGAGTTCGGCTTCAACGACAAGGAGATCTTCCAGGCGCTGGCCGACGCCGACGCGAAGGTCGACGACCAGGAGCAGAAGCAGGCCTACGAGGAGGCCGCCGTCAAGATCTCCGAGTACGTTCCCGCCGTCCCGCTGACGTCGTCGCCGCCGGCGATCGTCGTGGGCGGTGACGTCCAGGGGCTCGTCCCGAGCCCGCTGACCGACGAGCGGTTCGTCTCGGTATCCAAGGGCCAGAGCTGACGCTCTGCTCGACATCCCACCGGGAGGCAGTGCCGACGTGCGCACCGCGTGCGTGAGCGCTGCCTCCCGGCTTCATGGGGCAAAGGCACCTATTCATGCTCAGGTTCACGGTGCGTCGGCTGCTGCAAGCGGTTCCGACGCTGTTCGTACTGTCCATTCTGGTTTTCGCGTGGCTCCGGTTGCTGCCCGGCGGACCTGCAACGGCTCTGCTGGGGGACAAGGCGACCCCGGAACGGGTCGCGGCGATGAACGAAGTGCTCGGCCTGGACGATCCGCTCTACGTCCAGTACTTCGGTTTCCTCGGCCGCATCCTCACCGGTGACTTCGGAAACTCGTTGATCACCGGTGATCCGGTGATGGAAGAGGTCAGCTGGGCGTTCCCGGCGACGCTGGAACTGTCCGTCGCGGCGATGTTCCTCGCGGTGCTGTTCGGTATTCCGATGGGGTACATCGCGGCGCGGTTCCGCGGCAGGTTCCTCGACAACGCCACGGTCGTCACCACGCTCGTCGGCGTCGCGGTGCCGGTGTTCTTCCTCGGCTTCCTGCTCAAGTACATCTTCACGCAGGAGATGTCGCTGCTGCCGCCGTCCGGCCGACAGGACGTGCTCATCGACGCCACCCGGGTCACCGGTATCGCCACATTGGACGGACTGCTCACGGGAGAGTTCGACGCCACGTGGGATGCGATGCTGCATCTGATCCTGCCCGCGGTGGCCCTGGCGAGCATTCCGTTCGCGGTGATCGTCCGCATCACGCGCGCGTCCGTGCTGGACGTGCAGGGCGAGGACTTCGTCAGGACGGCGAACTCGAAGGGCCTGACGACGCAGATCGTGCGCAAACGCCACGTGCTGCGTAACGCCCTGCTGCCCGTGTCGACCACGATCGGCCTGCAGACCGGCCTGCTGATGTCGGGTGCCGTGCTGACCGAGAAGGTGTTCGCCTGGGGCGGGCTCGGCACCCTGCTCGAACAGGCGATCCAGCAACGTGACTACCCGAGGCTGCAGGGGCTGATCCTGTTGTTCGCGACGGTCTTCGTGCTGGTCAACCTGCTGGTCGACCTTTCGTACGCAATCATCGACCCGAGGGTGCGTGTGCGATGAGCATTCTTTCCACACGGAAGGCCGACAAGATCGACTCGCTGGCCGAGGGTGGAACCAGCCTCGCCATGGACGCGCTCCGCCGGACGTTCCGCAGTCCGGTCGCGATCCTCGGGCTCGTCATCGTCGGCCTGTTCGTCATCCTGGCGATCATCTCGCCGTTCGTCGCGCCGAAGGACCCGTACCGGCCCTATCCGGAGCTGAAGGCCGAGCTGACGCCGTCGAACATCCCGGGTCCGATGCCGGGCTTCCTGCTCGGCAGTGACCAGAACGGGTACGACTTCTTCTCGCGGTTGCTCGTGGGCGCGCAGCAGACCCTGTTCGTGGGTGTGTTCGCGACGCTGATCGGCGTCACCATCGGCATGATCATCGGCGGGCTCGCAGGCGCGTTCGGCGGCTGGGTCGACAGCCTCCTGATGCGACTCACCGACATCATGCTGTCGATTCCGTCGCTGCTGCTGGCGATCTCGATCGCGGCGTTGATGCCGGGAAGCCAGTGGACGGTGATCATCGCGGTGGCGATGATCGGCGTTCCGGTGTTCGCACGATTACTGCGGGGCGCGATGATGGCGCAACGGTCGAGCGATCACGTGCTCGCGGCGACCGCACTCGGCGTCAAGCGGAGGACGATCGTGTTCCGGCACATGCTGCCCAACTCGATCGGCCCGGTGATCGTGCAGGCGACGCTCACGCTCGCGACCGCGATCATCGACGCGGCTGCGCTGTCGTTCCTCGGACTCGGCGACTCCGACTGGCGGCGCGCGGAGTGGGGCCTGATGCTCGGCAACGCGCAGGAGCTGCTCAGTGTGAAACCGTCGCTGGCGTTCTTCCCCGCCATCGCGATCATCGTCGTGGCGCTCGGCTTCACACTGCTCGGCGAGTCGATGCGGGAATCGCTCGACCCGAAGAACAGGCGGTAACTCACGTGGCACTACTGGACGTACGCGACCTGAGCGTCGTGTTCAAACGCAAGGGGACCCGCCCGTTCACCGCGGTCGACGGTGTCAGCTTCTCGGTCGAACCGGGGCAGACGGTCGGCCTGGTCGGCGAATCGGGCAGTGGGAAGTCGGTGACCTCGCTGGCGATCATGGGCCTGTTGCGCAAGCGGGGCGCGGAGATCGGCGGTTCGGTGACGTTCGAAGACACCGAGCTGCTGACGCTCTCCGACAAACAGCTCCGCGACCGCCGTGGCCGTGACCTCGGCATGGTGTTCCAGGACCCGCTGTCGTCGCTCAACCCGGTCATCACCATCGGGCTGCAGATCACGGAGGTGCTGGAACGGCACCGCGGAATGTCCCGCAAGGAGGCGCGGGTCGAGGCTGCCGAACTGCTGGACCGGGTCGGACTGCCCGATCCGCAGCGGCGGATCGACGAGTACCCGCACCAGCTCTCCGGCGGTATGCGGCAGCGGGTGCTCATCGCGATCGCCCTGGCGTGCAGGCCCAAGCTGCTGATCGCCGACGAGCCCACGACCGCGCTGGACGTGACGATCCAGGCGCAGATCCTGTCGTTGCTGTCGGAACTGGTGTCCGAAACGGACACGGCGCTGATCATGATCACTCACGACCTGGGCATCGTGGCGGGGCTGTGCGACGACGTCAACGTCATGTACGGCGGGCGGATCGTCGAACGGGCACAGCGGCACGACCTGTTCGACCGCTCGCGGCACCCGTACACGCACGGCCTGCTGCAGTCGATCCCCCGCCTCGACGCCCCGCGGGGCGAGCCGTTGACGCCGATCCGCGGGTCGGTGTCGGACAACATCGAGTGGGAGCAGGGCTGTGCGTTCGCGCCGCGCTGTCCGAACGCGACGGACGTGTGCTGGAGCGAGCCGCCCGAACTGAAGGCCGACGACGGCAGGATGCTGCGTTGTCACAACCCCGTCGCCATCGGCGATGCCGTCACGGAGGGAGCACTGTGACCGACGAGACCGCCACGACGACGGGCGCCGCCGGCACGGAGGTGGCCGGTACCGAGGCACCGCGTGACGATGCGGCGAGCACCGGGGTGCAGGACGCCGTGACGGCTGCCGAGACCGACGGGGCCGGTCCCGGCGACGGCGCGGTGGACGGTGACGACGTCCTCGTCACCGTCGAGGACCTCAAGGTGCATTTCCCGATCAAGCGGGGAATCGTGCTCGAGCGCACGGCGGGACACGTCTACGCGGTCGACGGGATCGACCTGACGATCCGGCGCGGCGAGACGTACGGCCTGGTGGGTGAGTCCGGGTGCGGCAAGACGACGCTCGGCCGCGGCCTGCTGCGGCTCGTCGAGCCCACCGGCGGGCGCGTCGTGTTCGACGACACCGACGTGTCCACGCTCAAGGGCGAGACGCTGCGCAAGTCCCGCCGCCGCATGCAGATGATCTTCCAGGACCCGCTGTCCAGTCTGGACCCGCGGCAGTCCGTGGAGTCGATTCTCGTCGAAGGAATGCGTGCGCACGGGCTCGACTCCGGCAAGGAGTCCACGCGGGCCCGGCTCGTCGAACTGCTCGACTCGGTCGGCCTGCCGGAGAGTGCGCTGCACAAGTATCCGCACGAGTTCTCGGGCGGGCAGCGGCAGCGGATCGGTATCGCGCGCGCACTGGCCGTGGAGCCGGACCTGATCGTGGCCGACGAGCCGGTGTCGGCACTGGACGTGTCGGTGCAGGCGCAGGTGCTGAACCTGTTGGAGCAGCTGCAGCAACGGCTGGGGCTGACGTATCTGGTCATCGCGCACGACCTCGCGGTGGTGCGGCACATCTCCGACCGGATCGGCGTGATGTACCTCGGGTCGCTCGTCGAGGAGGCGAGCTCCGACGAGATGTACGCCGAGCCGATGCACCCGTACACGAAGGCGTTGTTGTCGGCGGTGCCGGTGCCCGATCCGACGGTCGAGGACGAACGGGAGCAGATCCTGCTGACCGGCGACCTGCCGTCACCCGCGAATCCGCCGACGGGCTGCCGGTTCCACACGCGCTGCCCGTGGAAACAGGACACGCTCTGCGACACGGACCGTCCGGAACTGCGCGACGTCGGCGGCGGCCACCGCGTCGCCTGCCACTACGCCGAGGACATCCTCGCGGGCAGGATCACCCGACACGAGGTCGAACCCGAACTCGTTCACCCCGACGCGTGAGCGGTGGGTGCCCCCAAGGGCACCTTGGTGGCGTTCAGTGCACCGAAGGTGCCCTTGGGGGCACGCGTAGTGCTCCGCAGGCTAGGTGACGGCGGGTTCGGGTTCGCGCGGCCTGTTGCGGCCCCGGACGAGGCGTGCCGTCGTGGAGCCGAGGAAGACACCGGTCACGACGACGACCGCGGCCGCGATCTCGACCGTTGTCGGCCGTTCACCGAGCAGCAGGAACGACAGCGTCATGCCGACCACCGGGACGAGCAGTGAGAACGGGGCCACCGAGCTGGCCGGGTTGCGGCGCATGAGCGTCGTCCAGATGCCGGAACCGAGGACGGTGCCGAGCAGCACGATGTAGCCGAGTCCGGCCACCGCGATCCACCCGTCGTCGATCGTGGCGAGTGACTGCCATTGCCGTCCCGGGCCCTCGAAGACCAGCGACAGCGCGAACATGGGCAGCGGTGGCACGACGCTCATCCAGAGCGTGAAGTGCAACGGGTTGTCCGGTTTCGCCTGCCGGGAGCACAGGTTGCCCGCCGCCCAGCTCAGTCCGCCCAGCAGCGTCAGGATCACCGGCAGCAGAGCCGCGTACTCGGCGCGTTGCCACGCGATCGCCGCCATGCCCACCACGGCCAGCGCGATCCCCGTCAGCTGCCTGCGCGAGAGTCGTTCACGCAGCAGCACGGCGCCGAGCAGCACGGTGAACGGTGCCGACGACTGCAGGACGAGCGACGCGAGCCCCGTCGGCATTCCGCTGTACATGCCGACGAACAGGAACGCGAACTGGAACGTGCCGAAGCCGAGGCCGTAGCCGATCAGCCACCGCGCCTTCACCTTCGGACGCGGGATCAGCAGGACCGTCGGGACGGCGATGACGAGAAACCGCAGTGCACCGGCGAACAGCGGGGGAAAGTGCGTCAGGGTCGCGTGGATCGCGAGGAAGTTGCAGCCCCAGACGACGGCGACGAACGCGGCGAGCAAACGATCCCTCGGCGGCATGACTACCAGAGTGAGGCCCGAGGAATCTGTAGTCCAGCGAGAATATTTGCAGTGAGTATGTAGTTGTGCTTCAATGATCGCGTGGATGTCGGCAAACTGAGGACGTTGCGGGAGTTCGCGGACCGGGGGAGCGTCTCGGAGGCCGCCAAGGCCCTGAGCTGTACACCGTCGGCGGTGTCGCAGCAGCTGCGCGCACTACAGGCCGAAGTGGGATTGGTGCTCACCGAACCGGACGGACGCGGCCTGCGCCTCACCGACGCCGGCAACGCTCTCGTGTCGCGAGCCGACGACGTGCTGGCCGCCATCGACCGCGCGGAGACGGAGCTCGACACGTTCCGCAGCACGCCGCGTGGACGCGTACGGCTGGCGGTGTTCCCTTCCGCCGCGCTGGTGCTGTTGCCCGGGTTGTTGCGGCAGGTCGACGCCGTCGACGGGCTCGAACTGGACGTGCGCGATGTCGACATGACGCCACCGGAAGTGCCAGGTCTGATGGCCGACTTCGACGTCGTCGTGACGCACCGGGACGAGTACGCGCAGCCCATCGCGTCCGAACGGCTCGAGGTGCTGCCGCTGCTCCGGGAACCGCTCGACGTCGCGCTGCCTCCCGACCATCCGCTCGCGGGTGCCGACCGCGTGGAGCTGGCCGACCTGGCCGCGGAACCGTGGATCAGCGTCGACGTCGGATTCCCCGTCGACGACCTGCTGGTGTCGCTGGCCACGCGTACGGGCGTCCGGCCACGGGTCGTCCAGCGGATCAACGACTTCCGGATCATCGAGTCCCTCGTCGCCGCAGGCCACGGGATCGCCCTGCTGCCGAGGTACACAGTGGACACGGCGAAGGTGCTGTGCAAGCCGCTCGCCGGTGTCAGGGCCGCCCGGAACATCGAGGCGGTGATCCGGCCCGGCGCTCCCGACCGTCGCCCCGCGGTCCGTGCCGTACTGGACGCGATTCGCGCCGAGGCTGCCCAGTTCGGCGAACCGGGGTCGTGATGCCACCGGGGCACCGTGCCCCGGCGTGCCGAACGAGGGGCCAGTCCTCCCGGAACCCACAACACGGCCCCCGGGATCCGCAACACGGCCCCCGGAAGGCGCAACACGGTCCCCGGGATCCGCAACACGGGGCGGGCGGGTCGCCCACCCCGTGCCCCGGTGGTCCGGTCGGCGTGACGCCTCCGATCGGCGTGGCGCCTCGGTTCGGATGACGCCTCGGTTCGCGTGACGCCTCAGCGGTGTGCGCGGTTGATCGCCGAGACGACGGCGCGCAGCGAGGACGTGACGATCGACGGGTCGATGCCGACGCCCCAGTAGATGTTGTCGCCGATGCCGCACTCGATGTACGACGCGGCGCGCGAGTCGTCACCCGGGGACAGGGTGTGCTCGCTGTAGTCCATCAGCCGTACGTCGTAGCCCACGGTGGTCAGGCCGTCGAAGAACGCGGCGATCGGGCCGTTGCCGCGGCCGCTGATCTCCCGCTCCTCGCCGTCGACCAGGACGGTCGCCGTCACCTCGTAGCCGTCCGAGGTGGCGCCCACCTTGGCGCTCTCGAGCTTCAGCGGCGTGGTCGACTCCAGGTACTCGCGGGAGAACGCCGTCCACATCGTGTCCGGGTCGACCTCGCCGCCCTCGGCGTCGGTGTAGTGCTGGACGACCTGCGAGAACTCCACCTGGAGCCTGCGCGGCAGGTCCAGCTGGTGTTCGCTCTTCATGATGTACGCGATGCCGCCCTTGCCGGACTGCGAGTTCACGCGGATGACGGCCTCGTAGGTGCGGCCGACGTCCTTCGGGTCGATCGGCAGGTACGGCACCTCCCACGGGAACTCGTCGACCGGGGTGCCCGCCTTGTCCGCGGCCGCGTGCAGCGCGTCGAAGCCCTTGTTGATCGCGTCCTGATGGCTGCCGGAGAACGCGGTGAACACCAGGTCGCCGCCCCACGGGCTGCGCTCGGGTACGGGCAGCTGGTTGCAGTACTCGACCGTCCGCTTGATCTCGTCCATGTCGGAGAAGTCGATCTGCGGGTCGACACCCTGGCTGAACAGGTTCATACCCAGCGCGACGAGGTCGACGTTGCCGGTGCGCTCGCCGTTGCCGAACAGGCAGCCCTCGATGCGGTCGGCGCCGGCCTGGTAGCCCAGCTCGGCGGCGGCGATGCCCGTGCCGCGGTCGTTGTGCGGGTGCAGCGACAGGATGATCGAGTCGCGCTTGTCGAGGTTGCGGCTCATCCACTCGATCGAGTCGGCGTAGACGTTGGGCGTGGCCATCTCGACGGTGGCGGGCAGATTCATGATCGCGGGCCGCTCGGGCGTGGGCTGCCAGATGTCGGCGACCGCGTTGCACACCTCGGCCGCGTACGACAGCTCCGTGCCGGTGTACGACTCGGGCGAGTACTGGAACCGGAACTCGGTGTCCGAGTACTTGTCCGCGTACTCGGCGGCCAGCTCGGCGCCCTGCAGCGCGATCTTCTTGATGCCCTCACGCTCCTCGCGGAACACCACGCGGCGCTGGAGGATCGACGTCGAGTTGTAGACGTGCACGATCGCGCGCGGCGCACCCTCGAGCGCCTGGAAGGTGCGCTCGATCAGCTCGGGGCGGCACTGCGTCAGCACCTGGATGTGGACGTCGTCGGGGATCGCACCGTCGGTGATGATCTCGCGGACGAAGTCGAAGTCGGCCTGGCTGGCCGCGGGGAAGCCGACCTCGATCTCCTTGTATCCCATCCGTACGAGCAGGTCGAAGAACTTGCGCTTGCGGGCGGGCGACATCGGGTCGATCAGCGCCTGGTTGCCGTCACGCAGGTCGACCGCGCACCACAGCGGGGCGCGTTCGATGCGGTTGTCGGGCCACGTGCGGTCGGGCAGCCGGATGTCCTCGACGAGACGGTGCCATGGCTCGTAGCGGTGGTACGGCATGGACGAGCCGCGCTGGAAGTTCCACACGGCCTGGTCTGCGGGTGCCGGGCGCGACGGCTTGCGGATGCGGCTCGCGGAAGTGGAAGGGGCCTCGGAGATTCCGCTCTCGGGCGTACTCATGTCGCTGATGCTCCTGCTTGCTGCTGGAAGGGCTCTCGGTCCTCAGACCGGCACGACGAAACCCCGCGACGGGGAGCCGGTCTGATCAGGCCCCGTCGCGGCAGCGAAGCAGAAGTGCGCGTGCCACGAGTGCGAGGCTAACCCAACGGCGCGCCGGCTGGCGAGGGCGGGCCCCGACATCGAAATGTTACGACGCAACATCGTTGCAGGTTACTGGCCCGTAGCAATTGCTCATATGACGTGTCAGACTGCCGTCATGGGTGAGCACACGGAGAAGAACGCGCAGGGTAGCGCGGGTGGTGGCACCGACGCGGAGGCCACTGAGGTGCATCAGCCGTCGGTCCCCTCGGCGACGTCCGGAGACAGCGGCGCGCAGCAGGCGGCCGCATCGAACGGCACCCCCGGCGCGGCGAACGGCGCGGCGGGTGGTTCGACCGGTGGTTCGCGGCGTGCGCAGCGTGAGGCGAAGGCGTCGTCGGTCGACTGGACCGCGGTCCGCGAACGCGGCGTCGGCCTGCTGGCCGGGATCGTCCGGTGGGTCGGCCTGGCGTTCGCGCTCGTCCTGGTGCTCCACGTGATCTTCGTGATCGGCGAGGCGAACTCCGAGAACAGCATCGTGCAGTGGGTGGCGGATTCGTCCGAGAGCCTCGCCGTCGGGTTCCACGACCTGTTCCAGCCCGCGGACCCCAAGCTCCTGGTTCTGATCAACTACGGCATCGCGGCGATCTTCTGGCTCGTCGTGTCGTCGATCGTGGCGAAGGTGATCCGCAGGGTCGGTGGCGCGGGCGCCTGACCGCTCACGCGGGCCCGGCGACCGCAGGGTCACGGCAAGGGGGCGCCCCACGTTCCGGTGTAGGCGAGCTCCGACAGCGGCAGGCGGGTGCGCGGCGCCCGTTCCCGCTCGACGTCCCGTGGCTCCCCGAGCACCTCGGCGTCGGCGGCGGGGCCGACGGCGATCGCCACCAGCGGCTCGACGTCCGTGGGCACGTCGAACGTCCGCCGTACCGTGTCGGCGTCGAAGCCCGCCATCTGGTGTGCCGCGAGGCCCTCGGCGACGGCCTGCAGCGCGAGGTTCTCCGCGGCGAGCCCGGTGCTGTACTCGGCGTACGGCACCTCCCCCTTGGCGTTCCGCCGCACGGTCAGCGCCACCAGCAGCGCACCCGCACGGTGCGCCCACGACCGGTTCCGTTCCGTCAGGGCCGCCAGCACGCCCGCGTACGTGTCGTCACCGCGCAGGCCGACGAGGAATCGCGCGGGCTGGGTGTTGCCGAACGACGGTGCCCACCGCGCCGCCTCGAGTAGGCGACGGATCTGCGCCGGTGTGACGTCGCTCATTGCGTCGAGGGCGCGGGGGCTCCTGCGCCGGGCGATCAGGTCGTGCACCCCGATGGTCGTTTCTTGTTGTCCGCCACTCATTCCGCACCTCCACGGGCCCGGAAACCAGCAGCTAGGCGGCGTGCGAGGCGTCACAGAGGCGGATGGCGTCCGGGTGAACGATCGGTACCCTGGTCACGACGATACGGAGCGTGCGCACCTTTGCGACAAGGCCGCCGAGCGGGCGCCGCTCCATCGAGGAGGTTCGGCCAAAGTGGCGCTCATAGTCCAGAAGTACGGCGGTTCGTCGCTGGAGAGCGCAGACCGGATCAAGCGTGTCGCCGAGCGCATCGTTGCCACGAAGAAGGCAGGCAACGAGGTGGTCGTCGTGTGCTCCGCGATGGGGGACACGACCGACGAACTGCTCGACCTCGCGGAGCAGGTGAATCCCGTCCCGCCGGAGCGCGAGATGGACATGCTGCTGACCGCGGGCGAGCGGATCTCGAACGCGCTTGTCGCGATGGCGATCTCGGCGCAGGGCGCCGAGGCGTGGTCGTTCACCGGCTCGCAGGCGGGCGTCGTGACGACGTCCGTGCACGGAAACGCCCGCATCATCGACGTCACGCCGGGGCGCGTGACAGAAGCGCTCGACCAGGGCTACATCGCGCTGGTGGCGGGTTTTCAGGGCGTTGCGCAGGACACCAAGGACATCACCACGCTCGGGCGTGGCGGATCGGACACGACGGCCGTCGCGCTCGCCGCGGCACTCGAGGCCGACGCGTGCGAGATCTATTCCGATGTGGACGGCGTGTACACCGCGGACCCGCGGATCGTGCCGGACGCCCGCAAGCTCGACACGGTGCCGTACGAGGAGATGCTCGAGCTCGCGGCGAGCGGCTCGAAGATCCTGCACCTGCGCTCGGTCGAGTACGCCAGGCGGTACGGCGTGCCGATCCGGGTTCGCTCGTCCTACAGCGACAAGCCGGGCACGACGGTGGCCGGCTCGATTGAGGAGATCCCCGTGGAACAGGCGTTGATCACCGGCGTGGCGCACGACCGGTCCGAAGCGAAGATCACGGTCACCGGGGTCCCCGACCATGCGGGCGCGGCGGGCAGCATCTTCCGCGCGGTCGCGGACGCCGAGATCGACATCGACATGGTGCTGCAGAACGTGTCCAACACGCAGGGCCGCACCGACATCACGTTCACCCTGTCGAAGGCGAACGGGCCGAGCGCGGTGAGCGAGCTCGAGGCGCTCAAGGACGAGATCGGCTTCTCGGCCGTGCTCTACGACGACCACGTCGGCAAGGTCTCGCTCGTCGGCGCGGGCATGCGCTCGCACCCGGGCGTCACGGCGACGTTCTGCGAGGCGCTGGCCAACGCGGGCGTCAACATCGAGATCATCAACACCTCCGAGATCCGCATCTCTGTGCTCATCCGTGACGAGCAGGTCGACGACGCGGTGCGTGCGATCCACGAGGCGTTCGAACTGGGCGGCGACGAAGAGGCCGTCGTCTACGCGGGGAGTGGTCGTTGATGGCAGGCGGGTTGCGAGTCGGCGTGGTCGGTGCGACCGGCCAGGTCGGCGGTGTGATGCGGCAGCTGCTGGAGGAACGCAAGTTCCCCCTGTCCGAGCTGCGACTGTTCGCCTCGGCCAGGTCGGCCGGTTCGACCCTGTCGTGGGGCGGCAAGGACATCGAGGTGGAGGACGCGGCCACGGCCGACCCCTCCGGACTGGACATCGCCCTGTTCTCGGCGGGCGGGTCGACGTCGAAGGCGCAGGCGCCGCGGTTCGCCGAGGCGGGCGTGACGGTGATCGACAACTCGTCGGCCTGGCGGCTCGACCCGGACGTGCCGCTCGTCGTCAGCGAGGTCAACCCGGACGCGGTCGCCGACGCGCGCAAGGGGATCATCGCCAACCCCAACTGCACGACGATGGCCGCGATGCCGGTCCTGAAGCCGCTGCACGACGAGGCAGGTCTCACGCGCCTGATCGCCAGCACGTACCAGGCGGTGTCGGGCAGCGGGCTCGGCGGTGTCGAGGAGCTGGCGAGCCAGGTCGAGGCGGCAGGGGCCAAGGCGAAGGAGCTGACGCACGACGGTTCCGCGGTCGACTTCCCCGCACCGAGCAAGTACGTCGCGCCGATCGCCTTCAACGTCCTGGCGATGGCCGGATCCATTGTGGATGACGGAACGTTCGAGACGGACGAGGAACAGAAGCTGCGCAACGAGAGCCGCAAGATCCTGGACATTCCGGGGCTCGCGGTGTCGGGAACGTGCGTGCGCGTCCCGGTGTTCACGGGTCACTCGATCTCGGTGAACGCCGAGTTCGCCTCGCCGCTCTCCGTGGCGCGGGCACAGGAGCTGCTGGCCGGTGCACCGGGCGTGCAGCTCGCGGACGTGCCGACGCCGCTGGAGGCCGCGGGCAAGGATCCGAGTTTCGTGGGCCGTATCCGCACCGACCAGGGCGTGCCGGACGGCCGCGGGCTGACGCTGTTCCTGTCCAACGACAACCTGCGCAAGGGTGCGGCGCTCAACACGGTGCAGATCGCCGAGCTCGTCGCGGACCGCATCACGAAGTAGGCGGCGCGGAAGGCACGGCCGGCGCCGAACCGGGTGCACGGAGTACCTGCCGGGGACGGCTTCGATCGTCACGCCCTCACCCGTGACCACCCGCGCGGGTGAGGGCTGCCGGTAGTGTCGGCCCCATGTGGAAACGGACGGCGCCGGTCGCCGCACTGGGATTGTTGTTGCTCGCCGGATGCTCCGAGGTCGCTGAGGTCAGCGAGTCCGTGGGCGGAGCCGCGGACAAGGCGAGCGTCTGTGGCCAGGCGCTCGGGATCGTCGACCTCAACCCGAACGTCGATCCGCAGCAGGTCCAGGACGAGGCCGCGGACAAGGCGCAACGGCTGCGGGACCTGGCGGGTCAGGCGGCGGAGCAGGACCTCAAGCAGAACCTGACCGCACTCGCGGACGGCTACGTCGAACTCGAACAGCAACGCGCCGACCGGATCGGCGACTTCAACCAGTGGCTGAAGCAGAACCTGAACAAGCTCGACCAGCTGCGGAAGGCCTGTACCTGACCTGCGGGGACGGGTGCCGGGCGGGACGAAACGCCCTGCCCGGCAGCCGTCGTCAGGCGGGCTGCGGGGCGCTCTCCTCCGAGGTGCGGCGGGACAGGGCGGCTCCGGCCGCGGCGAACGCCAGTCCGCCGACACCCGCGGCGACGAACCCCATGCCCGGCGACGTGTGGTCCATGACGAATCCGACGACGGGACTGCCGAGGGCGAGGCCGAGGCGGGTCGCCGAGTCCTGCACCCCCATCGCCTCGCCGCGGACGTCGGGTGGGGCGAGGTGCGACACCCGTTCCGTCGTGGCCGCCAGGGTCGGGGCGCACACGAGGTTGGACGGCACGAGCACGAGCGCCAGCAGCCACCACGGCCCTGCCACCAGCGCCGCAGGGATCGTCAGCGCGGCGAGCGTGACCATCAGCGTCAGCTGGGACGCGGACCGCCGTGCGACGCCGTGCACGATTCCGCCCACCAGCGAGGCGAGGCACATCACGGCGATGACGACCCCGGCCCAGCCCACCTCGCCGGTTCCGCGCAGGGTCGCCAGCGCGGCGAGCTCGGCGCCGACCAGCACGAACAGGGCGCCGGTCGCGACGAGCAGGGTGGCGATCATCCGCCTGCCGAGCCAGGACGTCAGCGGTGGGCGTACGGCGCCGCGGGTGGGCCTGCCGGCTTCGTCGGGGGTGCGTACCGGCGGGTTCACGACGTACAGCGCGGCCGCGCAGGTGCCGAACAGCAGGCCGATGCCGGTCAACGCGGCCGTCGACGACACCTGTGTGCTGACGAGGATTCCCAGTGCGGGTCCGGTCATGAACGTCAGCTCGACGAGTATCGAGTCGAGCGAGTAGGCGGTTCGGCGCTGCCCGACGGGGACGAGCGCCGCGATCACCTGGCGCGCGATCGGCCCCGCGGGGATGAGCAGCGCGCCCGCAGGCAGTGCCGTGACGAGGAGTACCGCGTACGGCAGGTGCGGCGCGGCGATCCAGAACGTCGTCGACACCGTGCCGCACGCCACGACGACGGGCCGCAGTCCGTAGCGGTCGATCGTGCGGCCCAGCAGTGGAGCCGCCAGTGCCGTGCCCGCGGTCGTGGCGGTGCCGACGAGCCCTGCGGCGCCGTAGCCGTGGCCGAGCGCGCCGACGACGTGGAGCGTCAGGGTGACGCCTGTGGCGGTCATGGGGAGACGGGCGAGTACGGCGACGAGCGTCGACGTGGCCATGCGCGGAATGCGAAGAATGTGCAGGTAGGGCGTCAGCGGCACACCGCGACGTAACAGCACCCCGGTACGGTCGTGCAACTTTTTTCGATCACGTCACACGACGGCCGTGAGTGACGCGCCGCAGAGTGAACTCCGAGGGTGGCGACGCGAAACGGTGACGTCGAGGGATAGCTGTGAGAGCTGTGGTGGACGGTGCGACCCCAGGGTGACTCCCCGATCGCTCGTCTCGGTACTTGCCGTACCGGCAACCGGGTGAGGCTGCACCCCCTTACGGCCCAGCGGTCCGGTAGTCCCGCCTACGTGCGGTGACGTGGTCACGCCACGGGATCAGGGGATTGCACGGTGTACACGGCGAGTCGGGTTGGTACGGCTGGACCTGTTCGTTGCTCTCCCACGCCAGGAGGTTGGCAGTCATGAAGTCCGGAATCGCTCGCACGGTCGCCGCGGTGCTGTCGGGGGCCGCGATCGCGGTCTCCACATCGGGGATCGCGACGGCTGCGAGCATCAGCGACGACGGCAGCGGCTCGGTCACGACCCAGTCGAGCGCACACCGCCTGCTGGACCTGAGAGACCAGCTCACCGACCGGGCCTACTCCGGTGACGTACAGGGCACCAAGGCCACGCTCGCCGACATCGACCCGGTGCTGGAACGCCTCGCGGCCGCACCGGCCTCGCGGCAGGCCGTCACCGACGCGAAGAAGGCACTGTCGCAGAACGCGAAGGTGCAGGACGTCCTCGCGAACCCGCAGGCCGAGCCGCGTACGTACACGGCGGGTCCCGAGATGCGGCAGTTGCCTGGACTGCCGGACCCGTTGAGCGCGGTGAACGGGCTGCTGCAGTCGCTGCTCGCGACGGTGCAGGGGCTCCTGTCCGGGCTGCTCGGCCCGGTGCCCGTACCCGAGGTGCCGGAGGCCCCGGGCGTCCCGGAGACCCCGGAGGTCCCCGAGGTGCCGGACGTCCCGGCGCCGTAACTCCCGCGACGTCGGATGCCCCCAGGGGCACCTTGGTTGCGTTCAATGCAACCAAGGTGCCCTTGGGGGCTTCTGTTTGCGGCCGGAGCTACCGGGGCTGTGCCGACAGGCCCATGCGGAGAGCGCCCGCAGCCTCGGCGGTCGCCTCGCGGAACCGGGTGCCGATGCCCGTGAAGTTGACGAACCCGTGGATCAGGTCCTCCTGCCTGCTCAGGCCCACCGGCACGCCGGCGTCGGCCAGCTTGGCGGCGTACGCCTCGCCCTCGTCGCGCAGCGGGTCGAAGCCCGCGGTGACGATGTAGGCGGGCGGCAGGCCCGTGTGGTCGTCGGCGAGCAGGGGCGACAGCATCGGGTCGGAGCGGTCGACACCTGCGGGCGCGTACTGGTCGACGAACCAGGTCATGTGGTCGTCGGTGAGGAAATAGCCGTTGCCGAACAGCTCCCGCGAGCGGCGTCGGGTCGTCGAGTCCACCGCCGGGTACAGCAGCAGCTGGAAGGCCGGTGCGGCGCCGCCGCGGCGGGTCGCGGCCAGCGACGTCACCGCGGCGAGGTTGCCGCCCGCGCTGTCCCCGCCGACGGCGATGCGTGCGGGGTCGGCGCCGAGGTCGGCGGCCTTCGCGTGGGCGTAGTCGAACGCCGCGAGCGCGTCCTGCTGGGCTGCCGGGAACGGATGCTCGGGGGCGAGCCGGTACTCGACCGACAGCACGCGCACACCCGCCTGCTTGGCGAGGAAGCGGGCGGTGTTGTCGTGGCTGTCGCGGGTGCCGATGACGAACCCGCCGCCGTGGTAGAAGACGAGCAACGGCGAACCGTCGGCCAGTCCCTGCGGCGTGTACAGCCGGGCGGGGATCTCGCCGTGGTCGGCCGGAACCATGAGTTCGCGGGTCGCGACCGGCTGGATCGGTTCGCCGCTGACCAGGTGCCGCGCGGCGTCGAGGGCGGCGCGGGAGCGGTCGACGTCGAAGTCCGAGTCGACCAGTGACGTTCCGGAGAGCTGTTGCATCCGCAGCAGCAACTGGGCATCGAGTGCGAGTTCCTGCCCGTCCAGCCGGACCGGCTTGCCCGCGATCAGTCGGCGCAGTGGTGCGGGCAGCGCGTAGATCGTCTTCATGGCCACGGCCTGGGCCCGGATCTGAGGTGGAATCGCCATCGGTGGTGCCTTCCCGTCGACTCTGACTGCGCTCGTGAGGTTACTTTCGAGTAGCCGACACTGCCAGTCGTCGACGTCCGCATTCCGGACCGTTGCGCGGCGTTCGGCGCGGACCGGCCGCTCACGGGTGGTCGTCGGCGGCGAGGTGTGACGGACGTCGTCTCCGCGTCGCCGTGCTGGACTTCCACCAAGGTCGAGGCCTTAGCCTCGGAGTCGTGACTTCTACAGGCGCGATCAAGGTGCTCGGTATCGGTGGCTCGTTGCGGGACGGCTCGCAGACCGAACGGGCGCTGCGGGTCGCACTCGACGGCGCGGCCGACGCGGGCGCCGAGACGTCCGCCCTCTGCGGCCAGGCACTGAACCTGCCGTTCTACGACGCGGTATCCGCCGAGCGCACGCCACGGGCGAGCGAACTCGTCGAGGCCGTCCGGGAGGCCGACGGGGTCATCGTGGTCTCGCCGGGCTACCACGGCGCGTTGTCCGGGCTCATCAAGAACGCTCTCGACTACGTGGAGGACCTCCGCGAGGACCGGCGGCCCTACCTGGACGGCCGCGCGGTCGGTTCGGTCGGCGTGGCCTACGGCTGGCAGGCGGCGGTCACCACGCTCGACCAGCTGCGCACCATCACCCACGCGCTCCGCGGCTGGCCCACGCCACTGGGCGGAGCCGTCAACACCGCCGAGGTCAAGTTCGACGCGGAAGGCGGCGTCTCCGAGGAGAAGGTCGAGCGCACCCTGCGTCTCATCGGCACCCAGGTCGCCGAGTTCGCCCAGCGCCGCGCATGACGGCGGCCGGGTTTGGGCACCCGGCTATGCGGTAATCCCCGAATTGCGGCGGTGGCACGCGAGCCGCATGCTGCGCGCAGCACGTGACGTTTCGACAGCTTCGAGCGCTTGCAGGGGAGCGCACCGCAGGAGGAAACGATGGCCAAGTCGCCGATCAGCAGCCCGCTCAAGGACAGCGACAAGAAGATCACCGCGGCCGTGCTGCAGAGCACGCTGGTGGACCTGATCGACCTGTCACTGATCGCGAAGCAGGCCCACTGGAACGTGGTCGGCCCGAACTTCCGCAGTGTCCACCTGCAGCTCGACGAGCTGGTGTCGACCGCGCGCACGTACACCGACTCGGTGGCCGAGCGCGCCAACTCCATCGGGGTCTCGCCGAACGGCAAGGCCTCGACGGTCTCCGAGAGTTCCGGCCTGTCGGACTACCCCGACAACTGGCAGGACACGAAGGCCACCGTCGACGCCATCGTCGAGATCCTCTCCGAGCTGATCGAACGCCTCCGGAAGAGCATCGACGAGACCGACAAGGCCGACCTCGTCACCCAGGACCTGCTCATCGAGATCGCGGCCGAACTCGAGAAGCAGCACTGGATGTGGCAGGCCCAGCAGCAGTAGTCCCGAGCGTGGTGTTCTCTCAGGTGGTACCGCGCCACGATCAAGGACCGCCGTTCCGGCCGCCGCCCGCCACGGGAGGCCGACGCGAGGCCGGGTTGATGTCCGGGTCAGGCGAGGCCGACGGCGTCCATCGCGAAGTGGACCTCGGTGGCGGTCTGCGTGATCGTCTCGGAGATCACCAGGGAACCGTGGCCCGCGTCGTAGCGGTAGAAGGCGTGCGGAACGCCGCGCTCGGCGAGTCCGTCGAGGTAGTTCTCGATCTGGCGGATCGGGCAACGCGGGTCGTTGTCGCCCGCGAGGACCAGTACCGGAGCCTCCACGGCGTCGAGGTACGTCAGCGGCGAGCACTCGCGGTAGACGTCGGGCACCTCCTCGGGTGACCCGCCGAACAGCGCGCGGTCGAACGAGCGCAGCTGCTCCATCTCGTCCTCGTAGGCCGCGACGTAGTCGGCGACGGGTACGCCCGCGACGCCCGCCGTCCACCGGCCGGGCTGGGTGCCGAGCGCCAGCAGCGTCAGGTATCCGCCCCACGACGCTCCGCTGACGACGCACCGCTGCGGGTCGCTGAGGCCGCTGCCCACGGCCCAGTCGTGCACGGCGGCGACGTCCTCGAGTTCGGTCAGGCCGGGCCTGCCCTCGATGGCGTCGCGCCACGCCGAGCCGTAGCCCGTCGACCCGCGGTAGTTGACCTCGACGACCGCGAACCCGGCGTCCAGCCATACGGCGCGATAGGCGGAGAAACGGTCCTCGTCGGCCGCGTGCGGACCGCCGTGCAGCAGGAAGACGGTCGGTTGGGGGCCCTCGGCGCCCTCCGGCTTGGCCACGAGGGCGTGGATGCGGCCGCCTGGGCCATCGACGAACGCGTCCTCGAGCGCCTGCGACCCCGGGGCGGGGTCGCCGGGCGGGGTCAGCAGCACCTCGTCGGTCCCGTCGGCGCGGCGGACCCGCACGACGGGCGGCTGCGCGGCGTTGGACCACGAGTACTCGACACTGCCGTCGGCGCGTACGCCACCGCCCCCGATGCGGCCCGGCGGCGTGTCCAGTGCGGTGAGTTCTGCGGAAGCCAGGTCGTACCGATGCAGCGAGCTGCGGCCCTCGTGGAAGTGCACGATCAGCAGCGCATCGGCGTTCGGGTACCACGTGCCCGCGACCTCGCCGGGCAGGTCGAGGTCGATCTCCTGCTCGGTGTCGGACTCGACGTCCCAGATCAGCAGTTCCTCCCTGCCACGGCGTTCGTGCAGGAGCAGCAGCCGTGGATCGCCCTCGACGGGCGAGAACTCGAGCGCGTCGAGGCCCTTGCCCTCGCCGTCCCACTTGTCGGCGACCGTCTCGAACCCGTCGGTGGCGAGTACGCGGACGGCAGGGTGGCGGGAGTCGCCGTGTTCGGAGTGGGCGATCGCCAGCAGCCGTTCGTCCCGGGACAGCGCCGCGATGCCCGCGTCCTCGGCCCGGGAGTAGAAGCGTGTCGTCTCCCCGCCGGCGTGGGCGTACAGCGCGCTGCCGTCGTCGGTGGACACGCCGACCGCGACGAGCCGGTGGCCGATCTCCAGACCTGCCGGGTAGCCGTCCGGGACGTCGACGACGGCCTTGGTGGGCTCGGTGTGCTGCGCCGCGTCGCTTGCGTCGAACGGTTGGCGGACCCAGGAGCCGAACTCGTCGCCGTCGGTGTCGTCGAACCACCAGATCGACTCGCCGTCGGGCGACACCGCTGCGTGGAGCGTCCCGTTGGGGCGGTCGGTGACCTGCCTGCGCTCGCCGGTGGCGCGGTCCCACGCGTAGATCTCCCAGACACCGCTCGCGTTGGACACGTAGATGCTGGCGTCGGGTGCGTCGAGTGCCCAGTCCGGCACCGATACGCGCGGCGCCAGGAACCGGGACCGCCAGCGCTGCTCGGCCCCCTCGTCGGGGAAGAGCCGTTCGGGGACGTGCGGGGCCGGATACTGCTTCTCGCCTGGCTGCTGTGTCGTCACGGCCGTCGATACTGCCAGGCCCGGGGTGTGTGGCAGTCGTGCGCCGCGCCTGCCGCCGACGGTCTCAGGATCCGCCCGCCGGGACGCCTCGTTGTGGGGCCCGTCACCTGTGAGGTTGTGGGGTTGTGCGGACCGGCGGAAGGGGAGGGCGTCATGATGGGCGCGATGTCTGCCGAACCTGTGCGCACCGACGACGGCGCCCCTGACGAACCCGACGAGACACGGCTGCGGCGCTGGGAGCAGCGCACCGAGTGGCCGATGATCGGGCTGTCCGTCCTGTTCTTCGCGGGTTACGCCTGGATCGTGCTGCAGCCGGACATGGACGCCGGGATGCGCTCGACGCTGGACACCGCCATGTGGCTGGTGTGGGCGGCGTTCGCGGCCGACTACCTCATCCGGCTGTCGCTGAGCAGGCGGCGCGGCCGGTTCGTGCTGCGGAACCTGTTCGACCTCGTCGTCATTGCGGTCCCGATGCTGCGGCAGCTGCGCGTGTTGCGGTTGATCATGGTGCTGGTCCTGATCAACCGCCGCATCCAGGCGCGGGTGCGCGGACAGGTCGTGGCGTACGTCTCGGGTGCGACGGTGCTGGTCGGCGTGTCCGCGGCGCTCGCCGTCCTCGAGGTCGAACGCGGCCACCCGGACGCGATGATCACGAACTTCGGCGACGCGCTGTGGTGGACGATGACGACCATCACCACCGTCGGCTACGGCGACTACTCGCCGGTCACCGGTCAGGGCAAACTCATCGCGACCGGCCTGATGCTCGCGGGTATCGCGCTGCTCGGTGTGGTCACGGGTTCGATCGCGTCGTGGTTCGTCGAGAAGTTCGGCGGCATGGAGGAGTCGGAGCGCGAGACGAGGCGGGCCGACGCGCTGCAGGCCGAGGAGCTGCGTGGTGAGGTCGCCGATCTGAAGGCGGAGATCACCGCACTGCGGGAGCAGTTGCCGGGCGCGCGCACCGACGACTCCCGGGCGTAGCGAACCCGCGCGCCGACGTCGTTCGGACGTCCCGACCCGCTCTTCCGCCGGTGTCTCCCGGACGCCTCGCCTCCTCGTCCGCCGGAGTCTCCCGGAGGTGGCGAAGCCTCTCGCCGACGTCTGCCCGGATGCAGCGACACTCCCGCCGGCGTCGACGGCTGCCGGGGCGTCACGACCGCCCTCCCGCCCGGAATCGCCGGGAATGCGGCCCTTGCGGTTGTGGATCACCACTCCTATGCTTCGGGAAGCGCTTTCGGAAAGCGCTTACAAGGATGACGCTCACAACGACGAGTCGTACGGCGAGCCAACGGAGGTGATCGCTGAGTTCTTCGCGCATGGCGCCGGCTCGTCGACACGACCGCTCGTCGAGGTGGCGGTGCCGCATGAGTTGCCACATCGCATCACCGGCGACCGCAGCGCGGTCCGCTGAGCGGGGAGGATCATGCACCGCACGTTCACGCATGCCCGAACGACTTCCAGCGCACGCAATACCGATCCGACATCGTCGCCGCGTGCGGCGACGCCGTGGCGGATCATCGCCCTCGCAGCCGCAGCCACCCTCTCGCTGACGGTCGCCCCGGCGGGCGCGGCACCCTCTTCCCAGGCAGGAGCGTCACCGGGGCGGTCCGCGGAGACGGCTACGTCCGAGGTGGCCGGACCTCCGGAGCATGGCCGGTTCGCCGTCGTGCGGCCGGAACCGACACCGCGGGACTGGTCGCCGCTCCATCCCGACAAGTGGACGTTCGACGATCGGCAGGTGATCCAGTCCGAACGCGGCGACCCACCGGAGGGTCCGCGCAGGCCCTTCGAGTACGCGATCGTCGACGAGGGTCCCGAACTGGACTCGCTGCGCTATCGCGCGACGGTCCGCATCGACGAACCGGTCGCCCGCAACGATCGCGACGTCGTCCTGATCTTCAACTACCGATCGCCGACGCGCTTCTACTACGTCCACCTGTCGCAGGACAACACGATCTATCCCCACAACGGCATCTTCAAGGTCGACGACGCCGACCGGGAACGCATCGACGACCAGTGGGACGGCGAGCTCGGCCCGCCACCCGCGATCGACGACCGCGCCTGGCACGACGTGCGCCTCGATTACCACGCACCCTCGGGTCGCATCGCCGTGTACCTGGACGGTTCGCGCACGCCGTTGATGACGGCGACCGACAGGAGCTTCTCGGGTGGCCGCATCGGATTCGGCTCCTTCGACAACTACGGCCGCATTCGCGACGTGACCGCACTGGGCACCCGCGGCTGACGAGCCGGAATCCACTGTAGACGTCCCTGTCCGGCTGTTTCCCTTTTCGGGCGCGAGTCCAATTCGGGCCGAGTCCCGTTCGGACAGGGCGGGGTCGACGCGTGTCCGCATGCGCGCCGGCCGGAAACCGATCCAAGCACGTGAAAAAACCTGAGCACGTGGGATGGAGTCCAATGATGGGCAAGAGAAACTGGTGGGTGCCGGTCGTCACCGCGGCCGTACTCACGATGTCGCTGACGGCGCCTGCCGGCGGCGCGCAACCGGCCCAAGGTCCGCCTGCGACCGGTGACGAACCGATCACCGATCCGATTCCCGAGGATCCACGGCCGGCGGAACTGGGGCTGGTTCTCGAGGAGTACGCGCAACTGCCGGAGACCGAGCCGACACCGCCGCCGACGGACGAGCGGTTGATGCGGTACAACCGGATCAACTACATCGGCGAGGCGCCCGACGATTCGGGCCGGAAGTACGTGCCGGACCTCAACGGTCCGATGTATCTGCTCGGCGACGACGGCGAGCAGCACGAGTATCTCGACATGCGCGACGAGGACGAGCACTTCTTCTCCGGCAGAGGCATGGGGACGGGATTCGGCTTCGTCACGTTCCACCCGGAGTTCGAGGAGAACGGCAAGTTCTACACCGTGCACTCGGTCGGCGAGGAGGGGATCGCGGAGAACGAGCCGACGTACCCCAACCAGCCGAACGCCGACGTGCAGAGCGTCGTGACGGAGTGGACGGCCGACGATCCGTCGGCGAACACGTTCTCCGGTACGCACCGTGAGATCTTCCGGTTCGGCTTCGCGACGCAGATCCACGCGATCCAGCAGATCGACTTCAACCCGACGGCGGAGCCGGGTGACGAGGACTACGGCCTGCTGTACATGGCGGTCGGCGACGGCGGGAACGGTGTCGGCACCGACGTTCCGCAGAAACTCGACAATCCGGCGGGCAAGATCCTGCGGATCGACCCGGAGGGCACGAACGGCCCGGGCGGCGCGTACGGCATCCCGGAGTCGAATCCGTTCGTCGGGCAGGAGAACGCGCTCGGCGAGATCTACGCGCTGGGCATGCGTGATCCGCACCGCTTCACGTGGGATCCCGAGGGCAAGCACGAGATGTACCTCGGCCACATCGGACAGCGGGCGCTCGAGGCCGTGTACAAGGTCGACAAGGGCGACAACCTGGGCTGGAGTGAACGGGAAGGCCGCTTCCGGTTCGACCCCGAGCAGCAGTGCGTGCTGTATCCGCTGCCGCCGGACGATCCCAAGCACGGCTACACCTATCCGGTCGCGGCCTACGACCACGACGCACCTGAGAACTGGCCGTGCAATTCGGACAGTGGGCACGCGATCTCGGGCGGCAAGGTGTACCGCGGCGACGCGCATCCGGAGTTGCAGGGCAAGTACATCTTCGGCGACCTGGTCGACGGTGAGGTGTTCAGCACCGAGGCCGCCGACATGAGCCGCGGCAAGAACCGTGAACCGATCACCGAGGTGCAGCTGTTCGACTCCGACGGTGAGCGGAAGCGGATGAGCGACTTCGTCGACGACGGCCGGGTCGACCTGCGGTTCGGCACCGACGCGGCGGGCGAGCTCTACCTGCTGGCGAAGGCGAACGGCAAGATCTGGAAGGTCACCGACGTGAATCCGGCGGAGCCGTCGGAGGTCACGGATGCCGTGTCGGACAACCTCGTCGCGCACTACGACTTCGAGCACCCGTTCGCCGTGGATGGTGCGAAGGAGGCCGGTCAGGGCAGTGCGAACACGCTGCTGGACCTGGTCAACGGTGGCGAGGACATGCGCGTCGACGGTGGCGCGTTCCCCGGCAGCAACAACTCGTTGCAGTTGAAGCAGGTGAATCCCGGCCAGGTCGGCAACGACGACTGGAAGGCCGGCCTGTGGGACGGCGACGAGAACGGTGTCGAGTCGTTGAACGCGTTCAACGCCGCCGACGGGATCACGGTGATGGGCTGGGTGAAGATGACGGGTGAGAACCCGAGCCCGGACCCGTCGTCCGACGATCCGGACGCGCGGTACAACTCCGTCGGCCTGGCGGGTGTGCTGAGTGGCGATTCGGACGGGCACAACGTGCGCGCGCTGTTGGAGCTCATCGAGGTCGACGGCGAGATGCGGCTGGTGGCCCTGGGCAGGCGCCTGGACGGTGGCGAGTCGCAGACGTTCGCGGCCGAACAGGACTGGCGTGAGCTGCTGCCGAAGGGCGAGTGGGTGCACCTGGCCGCCACGTTCGACTACACGACCGGCGAGATGGCGTTGTACCGCAACGGTGAGCCGATCGAGGGATCGTACGTGAAGGACGGCGACCCGTGGCAGGTCGACGGTTCGCCGACGAGTGCGGCGAACCCGCGCGGCATCAAGATCGGCGGTAGCTTCCCGCAGAACACGTCGGAGAAGAATCCGTGCAACTGCAGCATGGATTCGCTGATGTTCCTGGACGAGGCTGCTGACGGTTCGACGATCGCCGAGCAGTACGCCCGCTTCCGGGGCGAGTAGGGATCACCGCAGCGGTGGGCCGTACCGGGGGTACGGCCCACCGCTGCCGTTTCGCCGTCGTCATGCCCACCCGGTCCGGCACCGGCCGCCGACGACCGTTCAGCGCTACCGCCCGGCTCGGTCCGCCCCCTGAGACGCCCGAACCCGCAACACCGCCCCCGGGATCCGCAACACGAACCCCCGAATCCGCAACACGGGCTCGCGAACCCTCAACACGGGCTCGCGAACCCGCAACACGGGCCCCGGGATCCGCAACACGGGCCCCGGGATCCGCAACACGGGCTCGCGAACCCGCAATACGGGCCCACCCACCCGACGCGACGCACGAACGCACGCGCAACCACAGGCAGGGGCCCGGAGGGGCGGAGCCCGCCGGGCTGGGGTGTGGGGGCTGCGCCCCCACAAGACATAAAGAAAGAGACCCCCGTCCGCGCTCTGCTGTGAACAGAGCCGCGGACGGAGGTCTCCCTCTTCCGTCGGGGTGGCGGGATTTGAACCCACGACCTCCTCGACCCGAACGAGGCACGCTACCAAGCTGCGCCACACCCCGATGATGTTGTTCACCGGTCTCCCGGTGAGCGGGTCGGGAAATAGTCTAGCTGACTTCGTTGCGGGCTTTGCGGCGGGTGGTCCTTCGGGCGGTGGTGTCCTTGCGGGTGGTCGCTGAGCTGCGGGGAACGAGGGTGAGGAGGGTGGCTTCGGGCGGGCAGGCGAACCGGGCGGGGGCGTAGGGCGAGGTGCCGAGTCCGGCGGAGACTCCGAGCCACATGTCGGCGCCCCAGCGGGAGATGCCGCGGGCGCGGGAGCGGTCGAGTTCACAGTTGGTGACGAGGGCGCCGATGCCGGGGATGCGGAGTTGCCCGCCGTGGGTGTGGCCTGCGAGGACGAGGTCGTAGCCCTCGGAGGCGAACGGGTCGAGCACGCGCGGTTCGGGAGAGTGGGTGATGCCGAGTTTGAGTACGACCTCGGCGTCGACGGGGCCCGCGATCTGCTCGAAGCGGTCGCGGCGCAGGTGGGGATCGTCGACGCCCGCCGCGAAGATGCGTTGGCCCGCGACGTCGAAGGCGGTGCGGCGGTGGGTGAGGTCGTGCCAGCCGCGTTCGATCATGGCGGCGCGCAGGTCCTGCCACGGCAGGTGGTTGCCGTGGATGCGTTTCTTGCGGCCCTTGGGCATGAGGTAGCGGGCGGGGTTCTTGGGTTTGGGTGCGTAGTAGTCGTTGCTGCCGAAGATGAACACTCCGGGCCGGTTGAGCAGCGGCCCGAGGGCGCGGAGCACGTGGGGTACGGCGCGGCGGTGGGCGAGGTTGTCGCCGGTGTTGACGACGAGGTCGGGTTCGAGTTCGTCGAGGGCCGCGACCCAGCGCTGCTTGGACTTCTGGCCGGGCAGCATGTGCAGGTCGGAGATGTGCAGGATGCGAATGGGGTAGGCGTCGTCGTCGAGGACGGGCACCGAGGCGGTGCGCAGGGTCCAGTTCCTGCGTTCGACGCCGACGGCGTAGCCGAGGGTGGCGGCGCCGACGGCGGCCGTCGTGGTGACGAGGCGCTTCATGGGATCTCCCTTGCCCTGCAGGTGCACGCGCCCAGCGTACGCGCGTGCGGCCGGCCGTCAGGGGCGCGTCGAGTCGGG
The DNA here is from genome assembly GCF_024171865.1 of Prauserella aidingensis. GTDB lineage: Bacteria > Actinomycetota > Actinomycetes > Mycobacteriales > Pseudonocardiaceae > Prauserella > Prauserella aidingensis. Next base: position 105,480 of record NZ_JAMTCN010000002.1, read on the forward strand.
GCTGGGGCGTATCCGTTGCCGCGTTTCCGAGACGGCGAACACCAGCGCGATCGCGGTTCCCGGCCCGATGACGGCGAGCCACCACAACGGCGCGGGCGGGACGGCACCGATCACGTACAGGCCCACCGCGACCTGGGTCCACAGCAGGATCAGCCGGGGCAGCGGAGGCAGCGGCGTGAACGGCAGCAGCACGGCGATCACGAAGACGGCCGCGATGATGCTGTACCAGAAGAGGACGTAGTACACGGTTACGTGTCCTCCGGGGCCGCCGGGTGTCCGGTCGCCCCGATCACGTACAGGCCGACCGGACACCGAGCGCCGTCAGGGGCCTCATCGCCGCGGCCGGCTACTCGTAGCGGGGGCTGGGTTTCGGGAGCTGGCGGACCGGTTCGCCCTTGAGGATCTCCTTCATGGCGTTGAACCAGGTGCGCGCCGGTGCCTTGCCGCCGAAGATGTTGCCTTCGCCGTCGACCGAGTAGACGTTGCCGGGGCCGCTGTCCACGATGCCGCCGGTCGGCCGTTCCGGTTTGAACACCATCGACGCGGCGGCCAGCTGGGGCGTGCCGCCGACGAACGCGCCGGAGGCGTTGCTCTGCGTGGTGCCCGTCTTGCCGATCATCGGGCGCGACCAGTTGACGGCCTCGGCCGCGGCGGCCGACGTGCCGCCGGGGAGGTCGTCCTTGCTCATGCCGACGGCCAGCGAGTTCGCGAGGTCCTCGTTCACGACCTGCTGGCAGGGGTTCTCGTCGACCTTCACCGGGTTGCCGTCGCGATCGGTGACCTTGAGGACCGGCGTCGGCGGGCACCAGGTGCCGCCGCTGAGGATGGTCGCCGCGACGTTCGCCATCTCGAGGGGGTTCGTCGGGCTGACGCCCAGGGTGAACGCCGGCATCCCGCGCGAGTTCTCCCGCGGCGCGAAGTACTTCCGCTGCGACATCGCGTACTGGCCGCCGGCCTCCTTGTCGATCGGGCCGCCGTTGCCCGCGTTCGACTTCATGGTCCTGCGCATGCCGAGTTTGTAAGCCATGTCGAGGACGGGTTTGATGCCGACCCGGTCGACGAGGTGTACGAACGTCGTGTTCGGTGACTTCGCGAGCGCGTCCTGCAGGGTCATCGTGGGCGGGTACTCGCCCGCGTTGCCGACCGTGTACGGCGCCCCGGCGTTGGTGTAGCGCGACGAGGTGTACGACCCGGGCGACGGCAACTGGTCCTGGATGCCGACGCCTGCGTGCTGCATCGCCGCTGCGGCCGTGAAGATCTTGTAGCTCGACCCCGCACCGGTGACGTTCCACGTGTCGGACGGCAGGGCGTACGTCGTCTGGCCCGCCTCCTTGTCGAGGCCGTAGTCGCGGTTGGCCGCCAGCGCCACGACCTCGTGCCGCTTCTTGCCCGGCCGGACCATCGACAACGTGTTGGCCACGTTGTCGGTCATCTTCGGCACCTGCTCCTCGGCGGACTTCTTCGCGAGGTGGTTGATCCGCCGGTTCAGCGTGGTGCGGATCGTGTACCCGCCGTCGTAGAGCTCCTCCTTCGGGATGCCGGAGCGGATCAGGTAGTCCTCGACGTACTGGCAGAAGAAGCCGTGCTCGGGGCCCGCGCCGACGCAGTTCGCGGCGGGCTTGTTCGGACCGCCCTTCACGACGCCGACCGGCTCCTTCTTGAGCCGTTCCGCGTCCTCCTCGGACAGCTTGCGGTTGTCGACCATCGAGTCGAGCACGAGGTTACGGCGGTTCTTGGCGCCCTCGGGGTTGTTCCACGGGTCCAGCACCGCCGGGTTGTTCACCATGCCCGCGAGCAGCGCCGACTGGTTGACGTCGAGTTTGTCGGGGGTCGTGTTGAAGTAGGCGCGCGCGGCCGCCCCGACGCCGTAGATCTGCCGCGAGAACTCGACGACGTTGAGGTACCCGGCGAGGATCTCCGCCTTCGACATCCGCGTTTCGAGCTGGATCGCGATGCGCGCTTCCTTCAGCTTCCGCGCGATGGTCTGCTCCTGCGCGCGTTGCTGGCCGATCTCGTCGTCACGGTAGGTGACGTTGATCAGGTAGTTCTTGACGTACTGCTGCGTCAACGTCGAGGCGCCCTGGGTGTCGCCGCCCGAGCTGTTGCTGATCGCGGCGCGCAGCGTGCCCTTCCAGTCGACGCCCGTGTGCTCGTAGAAGCGGCGGTCCTCGATCGAGATCAGCGCCCACTTCATGGCGTCCGAGATCTGGTCGGGCTTCGTCGGCACGCGGTACTGGTTGTACAGGGTGGCGATCGGCTTGCCGCTCCGGTCCGTGACCGTCGTCAGCTGCGGCGGAGGCTCGTCGGCCAGTTCGGCCGACATCGACTCCACGGTGTCGCTCGCCTGGTTCGACACGACACCGGCGGCTCCGACCACGGGGAAGAGGATCCCTGCCACCAGCACTCCGGCCAGCAGGCAGAGCCCGAACATCTTCAGCAGACCGCTTCGCTTACCCACGCAGCCAGGGTACGCACACTGCGCGTCACGTGCGGGTTGGCTACGCGGTGCGCCTCGCCGTCGCGAATACCCACTTCAGTGGAAAATGCTCCAACCGGCGGGTCGAAACATTGTAGGGACCTGTACTTGACCGCGCGGTCATTCGCGAAAACAAATACGAAGTTCGTTGGTTGGATCGTGGAACCGCGGCTGTCTACAGTTCGTCAACATCTCACGAGGCAACGCTCACCAGGGGAGGCGTTGCGGAGGGACCGTGAGAACACAGGGAGAGAGCGACCCGGCGCAGCGCTGAAGCCGAGTAGCCCCGACCGGGCGGACCGAGGCAAGGCGACTGCGCAGGTCACAACAGGTAGGAGCTGGGGGTCGTGATGAGCACCAACCAGTCGAGCTGGCGTATCCAGGCGTACTGCCGGGACACGGACCCGGACGGACTGTTCGTCCGCGGTGCGGAGCAGAATCGCGCGAAGACCATTTGCATGGGCTGCCCCGTGCGGACCGAATGTCTCGCCGAGGCGCTCGACAACCGGATCGATTTCGGCGTCTGGGGCGGAATGACCGAACGGGAACGGCGTGCCCTGCTGCGCAAGCGCCCCGAGGTGCACAGCTGGTGGGACCTCCTCGAGTCGGCCAAGCGCGAGTACGAGCCCGCGGGAGCCGGTTCGAGCTGACTCGCCCGACGGGTGGACGCCGGCCCGCCCGGTGTCCACCCCCTCACGACCGGCGGTCCTCACCACCGGCAGGCCCGGGCGAGCGACGCCGAGCGCCGACGGTCCCGGGCGCCGGTGGTCCGGGCCCGGTGGTGCCGGTGGGCGTGGGGCTACGCGCCCGCCAGCCGGCCGCCGATGTCCCGCAGGCCGCAGACGTCGTGCACATCGCTCGCCAGTGCGGGCACGCGCCGCACCGGCACGTCCGGGTGGGCCCGGGTGAACCGTTCCAACAGCCGTGACTCGCGGTCGGCCAGCTGCACCCGGTCGGCGTGCAGTCGCAGCACCGCCTCCGCGAGCGGCGCGCTCGTCTCGCCGCGTTCCAACGCCTCGGCCGCCGCCAGCGCGTCGACCTCGGACAGGTCGGCCAGCACGGGATGCGTCCGGTTCGCCACCAGCCCGGCCAGCGGCATCGACTCCTCGGACAGCCGCTCGACGAAGTAGCTCGCCTCGCGCAGCGCGTCCGGTTCCGGTGCCGCGACGACGAGGAACGACGTGCCTTCCGACCGCAGCAGCTCCTGCGTCTTGGCCGCCCGCTCGCGGAACCCGCCGAACGTCGAGTCGAACGCCTGCATGAACGCGGAGGCGTCCGCCAGCAGCTGGCCGCCCAGGATGGTCGACACGGCCTTGGCGAACATCGAGAAGCCCGCGCTCATGACCTTGCGGATGCCCCAGCCGCCCGCGCGGGCCGGGCTGGTGAGCAGGCGGATCATCCGCCCGTCCAGAGCCGCCGACAACCGGCTCGGGGCGTCGAGGAAGTCCAGCGCCGACCGGCTCGGAGGCGTGTCGACCACGATGAGGTCCCAGTCGCCGGTGGCGGCGAGCTGGCCCAGCTTCTCCATCGCCATGTACTCCTGCGTTCCGGAGAACGACGTGGAGATGGTCTGGTAGAAGGGGTTGCTGAGCAGCTGCTCGGCCCGCTCGGGGCCCGCATGGCGCCGCACCATGTCGTCGAACGTGCGGCGCATGTCCAGCATCATCGCCCACAACTGGCCGTCGGGGTCGAACCCCTCGACGGTCACCTGCCGCGGATGATTGCCCAGCTCACGAAGGCCCAGCGCCTGCGCGAGCCGCCGGGCCGGGTCGATGGTCAGCACCACCGTCTGCCTGCCGCGTTCGGCGGCCCGCAACGCGAGCGAGGCGGCCGTCGTCGTCTTGCCGACCCCGCCCGAACCGCAGCACACGATCACGCGCGTGTCCGGGTCGTCGATCAGGGCGTCGACGTCCAGTGCGTCGGTTTCCAGGGCGGCGCGCTCGCCTCGCGACGTCTCCCGTGGTTCGGCCATCGTCACCGCACCCCCTGGCTGCGGAGCGACTCCGCGAGCTCGTACAGCGCGGCGACGTCGACGCCGCCGGACAGGTCGGTCAGCTCGAGTGTCGGCAGGTCGCTCTCCGACAGCTGCTGCCGCGCGACCGTCTCCGCCGCGACGCGGCCGGCGTGCTCGACGGTCTCGGTCACGAGCGCGTCGAGCGTCTCGTCCGGCAGGTCCAGTCCGGCCGCGGCGAGTCCGCTGCGCACGCGGTCGGCGTCCACGCGGCCGTCCGCGGCCGGTGAGACCGACCGGGCGGGCAGCCGCGGCGGCCGCACCCGGTTGATCAGCACCGCACCCGGCCGCAGGTCCGCGCCGTCCAGCTCGGCGACCGCCTCCAGCGTCTCGCGCACCGGCATCTCCTCGAGCAGCGTCACCAGGTGCACCGCCGTCTGCCCCGAGTGCAGCAGGTCCACGACCCCGTCGGCCTGGGAGCGGATCGGCCCGGTCTTGGCGAGGTCCGTCAGCGCGCGTGTCACGTCGAGGAACTTCACCACCCGGCCCGTCGGCGGCGCGTCGACGACGACGGCGTCGTAGAAGTGGCGCCCGTCGGAGTCGGTCCGGCCGACGCACTCCTTGATCTTGCCCGTGAGCAGGACGTCCCGGAGGCCCGGAGCGAGGGTGGTGGCGAACTCGATCGCACCCATCCTGCGCAGCGTGCGGCCCGCGAAGCCGAGGTTGTAGAACATCTCGAAGTACTCGAGCAGCGCCGCCTCGACGTCGATGTGCAGCGCACGCACCTCCCCGCCGTTCGGCGCGGCGGCGATGCGCTGCTCGGCGTACGGCAACGGCTCGGTGTCGAACAGCTGGGCGAAGCCCTGCCTGCCCTCGACCTCGACCAGCAGTACGCGCCTGCCGTGGCCCGCGAGTGCGAGCCCGAGCGACGCGGCGAGGGTCGTCTTGCCGGTGCCGCCCTTGCCGGTCACGAAGTGCAGCCGGGTGCGGGTCAGCTCGTCGGTCCAGCCGGCCAGCGTGGTGGTCACCGGGGCAGCGTAAGACATCAACTGGCCAACGCCAGCACGGCGACGACCAGGGCGGTACCGCCCGCGAGCCACCAGGAGGCCGCCGGTGACAGCACCGTGAGCGTGAGAATGCAGGTCAGGGCCAGTGCGGTGACGCCGACGAGGCCCGTCACGGCGACCGTCTGCCACCGCCCGGTCTTCTCCCTGGCGCGCGCCATGATCATCAGCACAGCCAGAACGCCCGCCACGCCCAGCAGCGAGGCCGCGAGGATCCGCCACGTTTCCACGGGAACTCACGCTACTGGCAGTGGTTGTCTAGGGTGACGGCCATGAGTGCCACGAAGTGGGAATACGCCACCGTTCCGCTGTTGATCCACGCCACCAAGCAGATCCTCGACCAGTGGGGCGAGGACGGCTGGGAACTGGTGACCGTGCTGCCGAACCCGTCCGGTGAGCAGCACGTCGCCTATCTCAAGCGGCCGAAGGACTGAGGGCCGATGAGCGCCAGCACCGCGTCGGCGAGGCTCGCCGAGCTCGGTATCGAACTGCCCGGCGTGGCGGCCCCTGTCGCCTCGTACATCCCCGCGATCCGCACCGGGTCGCACGTCTACACCTCCGGCCAGCTGCCGTTCGTCGACGGCGCGCTGCCCGCCACCGGCAAGGTCGGCGGTGAGGTCGGTCCGGAGGAGGCCAAGCAGTACGCCAGGACGGCGATGCTGAACGCGCTGGCCGCCGTCCACGATCTCGTGGGCATCGACGCGGTCACGCGTGTGGTCAAGGCGACCGGGTTCGTCGCCTCCGCGGAGGGCTTCAACGCCCAGCCCGCGGTCATCAACGGCGCGTCCGAGCTGCTCGGCGAGGTCTTCGGTGAGGCCGGCGCGCATGCGCGGTCGGCCGTCGGCGTCGCCGAACTGCCACTGGGCGCGCCGGTGGAGGTCGAACTGATCGTGGAGGTGTCCTGATGGACCCCGATGTCGAGCAGGCGTGCCACGAGCTGCTGCTGCGCCTCTCCGGCAGGCTGCCCGACAACCTGGTCTGGCGGTTCCGTGACTGGCTGGGCGAGGGTGCGATGAGCACCCTCGCCCGCGTGCTGCCCAAGACTTTGCTCAAGCACAGGGTCGATCTCGACCAGGAGGAGTACGGCCTCCTGGTCGCCGGCCTCGTACCGCACGGCGCGGACCGGCATCAGGTCAGTTCCACCCTTGGGGTAGACGCACCGTTAGAGAGCGGGTACACATTCACCGCGAGTACGCCTAACTGGGTGAACTCCGTCGACTCGGTGGCTGCCGTGATCGACGCAACGTTGCGACGGCGTCCCGATGTGGGTGAAGTGCGAGAGGCTTGGCGGCAGGAACGTGGGACCGGCCCGGAGGGGGCGAAGCGGGTCCTGCTCGTCACGGCCACTGCGGGGCTTCCCCGGCTGACGGGCGAACTGCAGCGGGTACTGCGCGTGCTGGGCGACGAAGCGCCCTGCGTGGAGGTGCTGCCCGCCCGGTTCGACCCGCCCGCCTATCACCGGGAGGCGCTCGCGAACTCGCGGTTCGTGTGCGTGGGGGCGGTCGACGCCGGGCGGCAACTCGTATCCGCATAGCGTCCGCGGCCGGCGGGCGGGAGGGAGAGCGGCGACATGGTGGACCACCGGTCCGGCGGTGATCAGGACGGCTTCGGCGTCCCGTTACGGCTGTACAACGCGTTGCTCGGGTTTGCGGGCAGGCTCGACGACAGTGCGCTCTCCGAGGCACGCGAACTCGTCGCCCGCTCGAACCCGGACGACGCCGTCGAACTGACCGTGGGCTCGCTCGTCGCGGGCCGCCTTCCCGTCCGCCCGGCCGAGCAGCGCGAACTGGCGTCCCTGCTGGAGCTGACCCGCTCCGACGTGACGCTCGCCGATCAGCTCACCGTGGTCGACGACATCGCGGCGACCGATCACCGATTCAGTCGCGAGAACGACCCGGACGCAGGGGTCGGCGAGGCCCTGGACCGCGTGCTGCGCGTGCTGCCCGACCTGCGTTCCGTGCACGCCGTGTGGCGCAACACCGCCGCGGGCAGCATCCCCGGCCCGCTGCCGCAGCGGGCCGTGCTCGTCGACATCGGGCCCGACGCGCACCCGCCCGCCGTCGCCTTCCGCGTCGGCGACGCGCTGCGCAAGGCAGGCATCCGCGCGGTCGTCGAGGTCACCGGGCCCGGCTCGGAACGCACCGCCTATCACGACGCGGCGCTGTCCTCCGGCGTTCCCGTGTGGCTCGCCGGCCCGGACACCGTCCGCCACGACGCGGCGAGGGCCGAGTCTGTAAGAGCGGAGCCGGCTCACGCTGAGCCGGCACCCGCCCCCACGGGTCCGGCGAGCGTGCCCCCGCCGCCCGAATCACCCACCCCGGAACCGCCGCGTGCCGCACCTCCGGCCCCGGCGGCACCCGAGAACCCGCCTGCTGTCGCGGCGGTCCCCGAAACGCAGGCGGCCGACGGCTCACTGCGGGACCCGGCCGCCGAGCACACCTCGGCCGGCCGCGGCTGGAACGCCGAACCACCCCGGTCGACCAGGCCGAACGGGGACTCCACCCGCGGTCGCCGCGCGCGCCAGCCCGCCCGCGGCCAGACCGAACCACCCCAGTCGGCCGGCGGCGAACTGCCCCGCAGCGAGGGCGGCCAGGTGGTCGAGTTCCCTCAGCCGTCGCACGACACCGAACAGGACAACCGGTCGGCACAGACCACCGAGATGTCCCGCGAGGAGGTGGCCCAGCTGCGCGCCGCGATCGCCGAGGACCGCGACAACGGACAGGCACTCGCGTCGGCCGACCTGGACTCGGACCAGCTCGCCCGGATCCCGGACCTCAACCTCGACGATCCGCAGCTCACCGACCGCGACCGCGAACTCCTGCGGGAACTGCACGCCGAACTCGCCCAGCGCGAACGCGCCGAGGCGCAGCGCCAGCGGACCGGCGGCAATCCCGGTCCCGGCGCCGCCAACGGAACCGACGCCCGTTAGCCGGAGCCGGACGCCTCGCCGCGACGGTATGTTGCGGGCGTGGCTGCGAACTTTCACGTGCCGAGGAGCGCGGTGCCCGACCTGATCAGTGACGCGAACCGGCCGGACGAGCCCGTGCCCGTCCGCGACGCGGCGACCGTGATGCTGCTGCGTGACACCCCGGGCGGCGTCGAGGTGTTCCTGCAACGACGGGTCGCGGCGATGAAGTTCGCCGCCGGGATGACCGTGTTCCCCGGCGGAGGTGTCGACGAGCGGGACGCCGACGCGTCGATCGCCTGGGCGGGCCCGCCGGCCGCGCAGTGGGCGGCATGGTTCGGCTGCGACGAACGCGTCGCCAGGGCGCTGGTGTGCGCGGCCGTGCGTGAGACGTTCGAGGAGTCCGGTGTGCTGCTGGCCGGGCGGGGATCCGACACGACCGTCGACGACACGTCCGGCTACGCCGACGCCCGGGCCGCGCTCGTGGCCAGGGAACTCTCGCTCGCGGCGTTCCTCGCCGACGCCGGGCTGACACTGCGCAGCGACCTGTTGCGGCCGTGGGCGAACTGGGTCACCCCGGAGCCGGAGACGCGCCGGTACGACACGAGGTTCTTCGTCGCGGCGTTGCCCGCGGGGCAGCACGCCGACGGGGAGACCACCGAGGCGTCCGAATCGGGCTGGCGCACACCCGCCGACGCCATGGCCGACGGCGAGGCGGGACGCAGCATGCTGATGCCGCCCACCTGGGCGATGCTGTCGGACCTCGCGGCGTGCCGTGACGTGGCCGAGGTGCTGGCGACCGACCGGACACCCGTCCCCAAGGTGATGCCCACCCTGCGGGTCGACGGCGAGTCCGTACTCGTCGAACTGTGACCGTGACTGGAGGTGCGATGACCGGCGCGAACGCGCACCCGGCGTACGAGACACCGCGGGAGGTGACGGCGGCGGCGACCGTGGTGCTCGAGGACAACCCGTCGACCATGACGCTCGAGGGCACCAACACCTGGATCCTGCGGGAACCGGGCGCGGCGGCGTCGGTGGTCGTCGACCCCGGGTATCTCGACACGGCCCACCTGGAGCGCGTCGAGGCGGCCGCAGGCCCGGTCGAACTGATCGTCCTGACCCATCACCACCCCGACCACTCCGACGGCGCGCCCTGGCTGGCGGAGCGGACCGGCGCGCCGGTGCAGGCGTTCGACCCGGGGCTGTGCCTCGACGGCGATCCGCTGGGTGACGGCGACCTCGTGCGCGCGGGCGGACTGGAGCTGAGGGTCCTGCACACGCCGGGCCACTGCGCCGACTCCGTGTCGCTGCGGTTCGACCACGACGACGTGGTCCACGTGCTGACGGGCGACACCGTCCTCGGCCGCGGCACGACGGTCGTCGAGCACATCGGCGACTACCTGCGTACGCTCGACCGGCTCGCCGAACTGCCCGCCGGATCGCTGGGCCTGACCGGGCACGGTCCTGAGCGCGACGACCTGTCCGCGACCGTCGACGAGTACCGCAGGCACCGCCGGCAGCGCCTCGACGAGATCCGGGGCGCGCTCGAGGTGCTGGGCGGGGAGGCGACCCCGCGGCAGATCGTCGAGCACGTCTACGCCGACGTCGACCGTGCCCTGTGGCCCGCCGCGGAGAGCAGTGTGACCGCCCAACTCGAATACCTGCGCAGCTGACCGGCCGACGCCGATGCCCCCAAGGGCACTGTGGTTGCACTCAACGCAACCAAGGTGCCCCTGGGGGCGACACCGCGACACCGCGACACGGCGTCACCGCGACACCGCGCAGGCGCCCGCGGTCAGGCAGTCAGGACGGAGGCGGGTTCCGGCTGCGGCGCGTGGGGGCGGACCGTCCCCCGGAGGAGTGCCACGACCGCGGCCAGCGTCATCGCCACGGCACCGGCCGTCAGGAACGCGGCCGACGGACTCGCGTGCTCGACGACGTAACCGCTCACGGACTGGCCGCAGGCGATCCCGAGCGTCACGGACGTGAGGACCCACGAGAACGCCTCGGCCGCCGTGTCGCGCGGTGCGGTGAGCTCGATCGTCGTCGAGTGCGTGGTCGACTGCGGCGTGATCATCGCGCCCGCCGCGAACATCGCCAACGCCAGGCCCCACATCGACGACGGCCACGCCATGACCGCCACGAGCGCCCCGAACAGGCCGAGCAGGACGGGCAATCGCGTCGGCAGCGTCCTCGGCCACGGCCGGAGGCTGTAGGCCACGCCGAACGCCACCGAGCTCACCGACCACAGCGACAGCAGCACTCCGCCGAGAGAGACGCTGCCGGCCCGCTCCGCCGCCGCGGGTACCGCGACCTCGACGAAGCCGATCACGATGCCGAAGCCCAGCGCCGCGAGCGCCAGCGTGCGCATGCCCGGGCTCGCCAGCGCCCCGAGCAGCGACGAGCCCGCCTGCGGGTTCGGCCCCCACTCCCGCACCGCGGGGCTCAGTGCGAACAGCGCCGCGCCCGTCGCCATGCACGCGCCACCGAGGACCAGGCCGGTGCCGGGCCACGGCAGTGCGATCAGCACGCCCGCCAGCCCGGGCCCGAGGATGAAGAACACCTCCATGCTGATCGCCTCGTAGGAGAACGCCGCGTCGCGTGTCGGTCCCTCGGGCAGGAGCCGTCCCCACAGGGCGCGCGAGGCGGAGCCCGTCGCCGGTTCGCACAGCCCGATCGCGGCGGAGCAGCCGACGAGTACCGGCACTGCCGCACCCGCCTCGATGACGACGATCAGCGAGGTCAACGCCGCGACGAACAGTCCGGTGACCACCAGAAGTGGGCGTGTCGGCCCGAACCGGTCGATGATCCGGCCCTGGACGACCGATCCGGCGGCCACGCCGACGAGCGCCGCGGCCGACACCAGTCCGGCCGCGGCGAACGATCCGGTCTCGTGCTGCACGTACAGCAACGCCGAGATGCCGATCATGGCGATCGGCAGGCGGGCGAGTACGGAAGCCACGAGTGGCCTGCGGGAACGCGGCGTGCGCAGCACCGCGCGGTAGTCGGCGAGGGAGGTGCGGCCGTGGGACTCGGGTGGCGCCGACTGAGGTGGCTCGGACTGGGACATGACCGCTATTATGGCACGTGCGTACCAGTCCGTTTTCTGGACCGGATCAACCGGCGACCCTGTGTATCGAGGTGCATACCCACCCCTCTTTCGGGTATCCGGGTCTCAGTTGGGTAACAGAACAGCGTTATCGGGCATCTTTCAGCCCGCCTGAGCGTCCTTGAGGGTGAAGACCCTTGAAGAGCGGGGTGGGTTCCGTGCGATTCTGAATAAGTCAGCGAGTCTCGCGTCATGAGACTCGGCAGCGCGAGTCCCACCCGTGAACAAGCTGAAGACGACTCACGTGACCGGGTACTAAGCGCCATGCTTCACCGAGCACAGTGCTTCGACCGCGGTGACGGGGACCACGGGAGGCACGCACGGCGTGTCGGAGTGGACGTCGGACGCTCGATCAACTACATAGTCGGTTTCCTCGCTTCGCAGCGGGTACCCCGTAATCGAGGGGCATTCGGTGACACCGAGCCTCGGTTACGTGACCACACGCTGCTGGAGGCGAACACAGTCTCCCTCCGGGATTCGGGTCGGGGCCTTTCAACCGGAGGGCGGGGAGCGTGGGCTGTCGGGGGATGGTCCACGCACAGGCAAAGGGCCGGTGCGCCACGTCGGGGGTGGCGCCCGGCCCTTTGTCATGTCTTGTTGCGGTCGCGCTCGGCGATACGACTCCGAACGGTTCTGCCGCTGCGACGGCGACTTGCCCGGTTCGGCAGGCGGCGATCCGCGCGTCCCGCGGTGCGGCCCAGGAGGGTCCGCACCTGCCCGGGATGCCGGATCCCGGATGTCGCGCCTGTCTCCGCGTGCGCCGTCGGAGTCGCCGACCGGTCATACGGGAATTATGGGACGCCACCCGGGTAGAGGTGTCGAACCCGCAGGTCAGCGGGCGCGTCGCGCGAGTCGCTCGGGGTCGAGGATCAGCACGCTCTTGCCTTCGAGCCGCAGCCAGCCGCGGTGTGCGAAGTCGGCGAGCGCCTTGTTCACGGTCTCGCGGGAGGCGCCGACGAACTGGGCGATCTCCTCCTGCGTCAGGTCGTGCGTGACGCGCAGCAGGCCTGCCTCCTGGCTGCCGAACCGCTGGGCCAGCTGCAGCAGCGCGCGGGCGACACGGCCGGGAACGTCGGTGAAGATCAGTTCCGCGACCATGTTGTTCGTGCGCCGCAGTCTGCGGGCGACCACGCGGAGCAGCTGCTCGGCGATCTCGGGACGCGTGGAGATCCACTGCCGCAGGGCGGCGCGGTCCATCGTCACGGTGCTGACCTCGGTCACGGTCGTCGCCGTCGAGGTACGCGGTCCCGGATCGAAGATCGACAGCTCGCCGAACATGTCCGACGGGCCCATGATCTGGAAGAGGTTCTCCCGGCCGTCGGCCGACTTGCGGCCGATCTTCACCTTGCCCGACTTGATGATGTAGAGCTTGTCGCCGGGTTCGCCCTCGTTGAAGATCACGTGGCCACGCGGAAAGTCCACGGTCTCCAGGGTCTGCGCGAGCGCTTCGGCCGCAGCCGGCTCCACGCCCTGGAATATGCCCGCCCTGGCCAGGGTCTCGTCCACCTCGTGCCTCCTTTGAGAAGCGACCATCGCACCCGGGGGACGGGAGCGTGGCGCCGGTCACTACGTGCAGTGTAGGGCGTGCCCTCGAGATCGCTTCCCGGCTCGCCGATCCGCCGTAGCGACACCCCGTCCCGGGTGACGTACACGGCAATCACCCGGCGCTGGGCGCTGCCTGACACAGCTCGTCGAGACCGTACGCGGACGATCTCCGACCCGAAAGTTTAACCCTGGCGTAACGGTGGCGGGCGACCGCCTCCGGTCGGGTGATGATCCGTCACCGCGGGTGTTACGTCGACTACCGCCAGGTCACGCTGTGCGCGCCGGTCTGGGCCTGATGGGTGAGCCGTCGGTGCCGCTGCGTGAGGATGCCCGCGTCGCCCGGTGAGGTGACGTCAGCCTGCGCCGCGCTCGCCGGTTCCGTCGCGGTCCTGCGACTCTGCAGGCCGGGTCGTGGGTTCCGGCACCGAGGATGCCGACGACGCCGGCGTCCGGGTCTGTGCCGACTGCGGTTCGGGCGCGGGACGGCGGGTCTTTCCGAAGCGGCCGCCGGAGCGACCGCCGAACCGCCTGCGCCGGAACAGTTCGAGGGCCCTGCCGATGCCGTGCCCGTACAGCGCCCTGACCTCTTCGGGTTTGGCCTGCTCGAGGAACTCCTCGACGTCCTCGCCGCGCACGGACACGTGGCGCAGTCGGGTCTCGACGCGTTCCATGCCGAGTGCGAACAGCATGACCGCCAGTGGGACCGCGATGACGAACCAGACGGTCATTTCTCTCCATATCCGGCGATCTGGGGCACCGCCGCGCTCGAGGGTAGTGAAGCGTGTGCCCGTCCTGTCGGAGGTCGCACGTAGGCTAACGATGTGTCGTCAGCGGTTCCTGAGCACCCCCGGGAGGGGACTCCCCGAAAGAGTGTTGTCCGGTCGCGGCCGCTTACCGAGGAGAGTCGGCTGGCATTGGTGCGGCGGGCGCGACGTATGAAGCGTTGCCTGGACGAGGCGTATCCAAACGCCGAGTGCGAGCTCGACTTCTCCACGCCGCTCGAGCTGCTCGTGGCCGTCATCCTGTCGGCCCAGTGCACCGACGTGCGGGTCAACCGGACCACGCCCGCCCTGTTCGCGCGCTACCGCACGGCCGCCGACTACGCGGGTGCCGACCGGACCGAGCTTGAGGAGTACATCCGGCCGACCGGCTTCTACCGCAACAAGGCGACGTCGCTGCTCAAGCTCGGTGCCGCGCTGCTCGAACGGCACGACGGCGAGGTGCCGGACACGCTCGACGACCTCGTGAAGCTGCCCGGGGTGGGCAGGAAGACGGCGAACGTCATCCTCGGCGAGGCGTTCGGACTGCCGGGTATCACCGTGGACACGCACTTCGGCAGGCTCGTACGCAGGTGGGGCTGGACGGCCGAGCAGGATCCGGTCAAGGTCGAGTTCGCGGTCGGTGAGCTGTTCCCGCGGAAGGACTGGACGATGCTCTCGCAGCGCGTGATCTGGCACGGCAGGCGGATCTGCCACGCCCGCAAACCCGCGTGCGGCGCGTGTCCGCTGGCGCGCGACTGCCCGGCGTTCGGCGAGGGCCCGACCGACTTCGACGAGGCCGCGGAGCTGGTCAAGGGCGACGAACGGGACCACCTGCTGGCCATGGTGTCGCAGCGGTGACCGCCACGGCGCGCTGGGCGTTGGTGGCGGGTGTGCTGCTGGTCGCCGCACTGGTGGCGGTCGTGCCGATGGTGAACTCCGAGGACCGGCCCGCCCGGGGTGAGGACGTCGGCCCCGCCCGGGCGGCCGCACAGCTCCAGCCCTGTCGTCCCGGATCCGCCGCACCCGCCCGCGAACTGCGGGGCGTCGAGGTCGAGTGCCTGGCCGACGGATCCCGCGTCGACGCCGGAGAGCTCGTCGCCGCAGGGGACCGGCCGACACTGGTCAACATCTGGGCCACGTGGTGCGAGCCGTGCCGGGAGGAGCTGCCGTTGCTCGACGACTACGCCGCCGAACCGGGCGCGGCACGGGTGGTCACCGTGCAGGTGGAGAGCGAAAGGCGGGAAGGTCTCGAACTGCTGGCGGAACTCGACGTCGACCTGCCGGGTGTGTTCGACGGCGACGGCCCGTCCGGACCGATCAGGGAGGCGCTGTCGGTGCCGCGTGCGCTGCCGGCGTCGTATCTCGTCACGCCCGACGGGGACGTCGAGCTCGTCCGGCAGCCGCGGCTGTTCACCTCCGTGGACCAGATCCGGGAGGTCGTGCGCTCGGGAGGCGGCCGGTGACGTGCGAGACGACGGGTCCGCTGGTCGACCCCGCGGATGTGCCCGGCTGGCTGGCGGGACTCGTCGAGGCGAGCGACGGAGCCGACGCCGAGGCGTTCACGCGCCTGACCGTCCCCGACGGGGAGCAGCCGCGGGCGGCGTCGGTGCTGGTGTTGTTCGGGGAGCAGCCCGCCCACGGTCCGGACGTGCTGTTGCTGCGGCGTGCCGACACGCTCGGGTCGCATGCCGGGCAGGTGGCGTTCCCCGGCGGTGGTGCCGAGGACGGCGACGACGGCCCGATCGGCACGGCGCTGCGTGAGGCGGAGGAGGAGACGGGCGTCGAGGTCTCCGGGATCCGGCCGGTGGCCGTGCTGCCGAGGTTGTACATCCCGGTGTCGCGGTTCGCGGTGACGCCGGTGCTCGCCCACTGGGCCGAACCGTCACCGGTGCACGCCGTCGACCCCGGCGAGACCGCCGCGGTGGCGCGCGTACCGCTGTCCGAACTGGCCGACCCCGGAAACCGGTTCATGGTCCGCAAACCCGGCGGGGGCTGGAAGGGCCCGGCCTTCACCGTCGGTGAGCTGTTCGTGTGGGGCTTCACCGCGGGCGTGCTGACCGCACTACTGCGGCTCGGCGGCTGGGAACGGCCATGGGATCACACGGACGTGCGAGACCTTGACGTAGCGTGGGCGCGGCACATGGAGCGTGAAACGGGCCGGGAGTGACGGTGAACTGGGTCGACCTGCTGGTGATCGCACTGGCGCTGCTCGCGGCCGTGTCGGGTGCGCGCCAGGGAATGCTCGTCGCGCTGCCCGCGTTTATCGGCGTCATGGCGGGCGCACTGCTCGGGATCGAGCTGGCGCCGTGGCTCGTGGACTCGTTCGACGAGCCGGCCGCACGGGTGGCGATCGCGGTCGGCACTGTCGTGTTCCTCGTCGCGCTCGGCGAGACCCTGGGCGTGCTCGCGGGAAGTCAGCTCAAATACCGCATCCGGTCCCCGAAGCTGTCCAGCGTGGACAGCACACTCGGTGCGATCGTGCAGGGCCTCGTGGTGTTCGTCGTGGCATGGCTGATCGCGCTTCCGCTCACCAGCGTGGCGGCGATGCCGGGGCTCGCACGTGCGCTCAACCAGTCGTCGGTGCTGGGCGGCGTGAACGACGTGATGCCCGACGCGGCGCAGGGGCTGCCTGCCGACCTGCGGGACCTGCTCGACGCCTCCGGGTTTCCGTCCATTATGGATCCGTTCCAGCAGGCGCCGGTGCGGGAGATCTCGCCGCCGGACGACGACCTGCCCGAGGGTTCCGTCGTGCGCGAGGTGCAGCCGAGCGTGCTGAAGATCCGCGGTGTCGCCAGGTCGTGCTCCCGTTCGCTCGAGGGCAGCGGATTCGTCGTCGCCCCGCAACGCGTGATGACGAACGCCCACGTCGTCGCCGGTACCGACCAGGTGGCCGTCGAGACGCCCCAGGGGCGCGAGCCCGCGACCGTGGTGCATTTCGACCCGAACACCGACCTCGCGGTGCTGGCCGTGCCCGGACTCACGACACGCCCGCTGGACCTGCGGGAGGAGCCCGCGGTCACGGGCGACCCCGCGATCGCGCTCGGTTACCCGCTCGACGGGCCGTACACGGCCTCCTCGCTGCGGGTGCGGGAGCGGATCAACCTGCGCGGCCCGGACATCTACGACGCCAACACCGTCCAGCGCGACGTGTTCACCGTCCGAGGGCAGGTGCGCAGCGGCAACTCGGGCGGGCCGATGATCGACCCGGACGGCGACGTCGTCGGTGTCGTGTTCGGCGCGTCGGTCGAGGACCCCGACACCGGGTTCGTGCTCACCGCCGACGAGGTGCGCGACGAGTACGAACAGGCGTCGACGTACGGCTCGGAGGTCGGCACCGGCCCGTGCACGTCTTGAGGCGGCTCGGGCGGTGCCGTGCCGGGGCGGGTGGCGTGCTCAGGCGGTGACGAGGTCGCGGCGGCGGAACGCGGCGGCCCCTGCGCCCACCAGCAGGGCACCGACGGCCGTCAGGATCCCCACGGCGCCCCAGGAGATCTCCTCGGCCGGATGCTGGCCGACGTGCTGGAAGGGTGAGGTGTCCAGCACCGCCTGGTCGAACTCCAGCATCTCGCCGAACAGGCTCAGCACCGTGCCGTACACGAACACGATCCACACCAGGCCGAGGAGCCTCGGCGCGAGTCCGTAGAGGGCGACGGCCAGCCCGAGGAGGAGCCACGCGGCGGCCACGTGCACCGCGTTCCCGAGCGCGACCGGGCCGAACAGCTCCCAGTCGCCGGTGCCGAGTGCTGCGCCGAACCCCTGACCGAGGCCGGCGAGCAGCAGCAGCCACAGGGCGCCGACCGCGGTGACGGCGGTCCACGAGCCCAGCCAGGACGTCCGGCTCACGGCCGTGGCGAGGACCGGCTCGGCGCGCACGCCCTGTTCCTCGCCCCGCAACGACTGCACCGACAGCACCACGTACACGGCGACGATCAGGGCGAAGTAGATGCCCATGAAACCCAGGTAGCCCTCGAGGAGCCCCTCGGCGCCACCCATGATGGCGACGATGTCCTCCGGCATGTCCGCCGCGCCCTCCTGCATGGGCTGGGCGAAGGCACCGAAGGTGACGCCGGCGAGCACCATCGCCACCGACCAGCCGATGAGCGACGGACGCTGAAGTCGGTAGGCCAGCGCGAGCGTGCTGCGCAGCCACGCGGCCGCACGTGCCGAGCCGCGCCGGTCGGGCAGGACGCCCGCGGCGAGGTCCCGCCGGGTCTGGAGGGCGTAGCCGACCGCGGCACCGGCGCAGGCGACTGCGACCGACAACAGCAGCGGCCACCAGCGGTCCAGCGTGAACGGCGCGGTCTGCTGCGACCACCCCAGCGGCGAGAGCCAGGACAACCAGCCGAGGCCGCCGTCCTGGGTGGTCGACATGTCGCCGATTCCACGGACGACGAATGCCGCCCCGAGCACCGCACCGGCGATGCCCGACCCGGCTCGCGAGAAGGCCGAGAGCTGCGTGGTGATCGCCGCGACACCGGCGAAGGCCAGCCCCGCCGCGCCGATGCCGGCGCCCATGAGCAGCGACGGCCCCGCATCGGGCGGCGGCTCGATCGTCGAGCCCAGCGTGACCAGGCCGGTCAGTCCGGCGACCAGCAGGTTCATCACCGTCGCCAGGATCAGCGCCGCGGTGAGCTGGGCGTGCCGCCCGAGCACGTTCGCGCGGACCAGCTCGGCCCGCCCGGTCTGTTCCTCGACCCGGGTGTGCCGGGACAGGGTCGTGATGGACATGAAGGCGGCGCCCAGCATCAGGTACAGGGCGTAGAAGCCCGCGACGAGCCGGGCGACGGTGATGTCGTCGAAGCCGTAACCGGGTCCGCCGATCAGCGCCATCACGGGGTTCGCGGCCATCGTGGCCATCCCGGCCAGGCTCTCGGCGTCCATGACGGCGCCGATCGCGTTGGCGAAGTAGGCCCACAGCACCGTCAACCCCAGCACCCAGGCCGGCAGGCGCACGCGGTCGCGGCGCACCATGAACCGCAACAGGGTCCCGGTACCGGTGAGCGCGCCGCGCTGGCGGGAGGTGGTCTCCTGCGGCGCCGCACCGCCGGGCCGTTCGGTGGTGGTCGTCATGACGCCACCTCGTTCCTGCCGGCGCGGAGCTTGCCTGCGCGGCGCTTACCGGAGCCGTTGGTCCCGGAACCGTCGTCGTGGTTGCCGTTGCTGCCGGCGCTGCCCAGTTCGTCGCCGTAATGCCGGAGCAGCAGTTGCTCCAACGTCGGCGGCGTGGCGGTCAGGGCCTGCACGTCGTGGGAAGCCAGGTCGCGCATGATCGCCGGCAGGTGCTCGGCATCGACCTCGAACCGCATCTGCCGGCCCTCGGCGTGCAGGTCGTGCACGCCCTGCCGACGAGCGAGCTCGGTGAGGGGCTTGTCGGTCGACACGGTGACGGTCGTCCGGGACAGGTGCCGCAGGTCCTGCAACGTGCCGGACTCGACGACCGTGCCCTTGCGAATGATGGAGATCCGGTCGGCGAGGATCTCGACCTGGGCCAGGATGTGACTGGACAGCAGCACCGTGACACCGGCGTCCTTGGCCTCGCGGACGCACTCCTGGAAGACGACCTCCATCAGCGGGTCGAGACCCGCGGTGGGCTCGTCGAGCAGCAGCAGGTCGACGTCGGAGGCCAGCGCCGAGATCAGCGCGACCTTCTGCCGATTACCCTTGGAGTAGGTCCGGCCCTTCTTGCGCGGGTCGAGGTCGAAGCGCTCGACGAGCTCGTCGCGTTTGGCGGCGTCCACCCCGCCCCGCAGCCGGGCGAACAGGTCCATGGCCTCCCCGCCGGTGAGGTTGGGCCACAGCTCCACATCGCCGGGCACGTAGGCCAGCCGGCGGTGCAGGGCGACGGCGTCGCGCCACGGGTCGCCGCCGAGCATGCGTACCGTCCCGGCGTCGTGGCGCAGGATCCCCAGCAGGATCCGCATCGTGGTGGACTTCCCGGCGCCGTTCGGTCCCAGGAAGCCGTGGACCTCTCCGCGTGCGACCTCGAGGTCGAGGCCGTCGAGGGCGGTGACCTTCCCGTAGTTCTTGGTGACGCCGGAGATGTCGATGGCAGGGGACTCGCCCCTGGCGGATTCGGTGGACGACATGGTCGACCCTCTTTCTGCCGTGGAGTCTCGTGGTGTTCGCGATGTCGTTCGCGTGGTCTGCAGGTGTGCGCCGGCTGTCCGCGGGTCAGGCGGTGTCGGGTGTGGTGTCCGGTCCGGCGGGCGGATCGGCCGGGGGGTCGCTGTCGCTGAGTGGTTCGGTGCGGTCGGACACGTAGGCGTCGAGCAGGGTGCTGTCGGTCAGCAGGCCGTGGGTGTAGAGCTCGAGGGCGGGCGGCATCAGCTCGTGGGTCGTCTGCCGCCAGAAGTCCGCGTCGAGCTCGCCGAGCTCCTTGTCCGCCATCAGGACGGACTGGAGCATCCAGCCGAGCGAGATCGAGAAGGTGAGCTTGACGCGGGCCCGCTCGTCCCGACTGGGCCGCATCACTCCGGTGCGGACCCCTTCGGCCATCCAGCGCTCGGCCTCGCCGTACATGTCGGTGAGGAGGTTCCGTGCCGCATCACCGCCGTTCATGAGGCTGCGCACCACGTAGCGGATGAGCGGCTGGAACTCGTCGACCATCGCCATCTGCGTCAGGAACGTGGCGCGCAGATCGGCCGAGCGCATGGCCTCGGTCTTGTACTTCCGGGTCACGTCCACGACGTGTTCGTCGCAGGCGCGGCGCAGTTCCTCCTTGGAGTCGAAGTGCTTGAGGATCGCCGGTGCGCTCACCCCGACGTCGGCCGCGATTGCGCGCAGTGAGGCGTCGAAGCCGTCCTGCCCGAAGCGGTTGACGGCGGCCTCGAGGATGCGGGTCCGGGTGTCCGGAACGTCTGCGGGTGAACGCATGTAAACCACGGTAAACGCGTGTAAACCAGACGCGCAAGTGGGGGCGCGAGACGGACGGTCCGCCCAGCTCACAAGGGTGCTCAGTGCAGGGTCCCGCCCGCGGGTGCGGGTTCGCCGGAGATCGGGCCGGTCAGCCGTCGGAGCGGACGCCGCGGAGGAACGTCGCCAGGATCGCCGAGGTCTCGCCGGGTGCTTCGAGGTGCGGGAAGTGGCCCACGGCGGGCAGCGTCACGAACTCGGAGTGCGGCCCGCGCCACGGCGTCGAATCGCGGGCCGTGGCGGGCAGGATGCACGGGTCGTCCTCGCCGTGCAGCTGGAGCACGGGCATCGTGACGCGGGTGTCGACGTCGCGCCGGAACCGTCTGCCGTCGCTGCGGAACTGCGAGCGCACGGCCCAGCGGTAGTACTCGAGCGCGCTGTGGGCGACACCCGGTATGCGCATCGCGTGCCGGAGCGTGGCGGTGGTCTCGGCGAAGTCGTCGGTGCCGCGCCACGCCTCGCCTGCCCACGACGCGAGCAGCTCGCCGGTGTAGGCGGCGTCGTCGGCGACGAGCCGTTTCTCCGGCGCCATGGGCACCTGGAACCGGAGCACGTGTCGTGACGCACGGGCCTGGGCGCCCCGGCGTCCGACGGGCAGTGTCGCGGCGGCATGTCGCAGCGCCAGCGGATGTGCACCGCCCAGCACGCCGACGGACCGCACGACACGCGGCCGGATCGCCGCGGCCGACCAGGCGAGCAGCCCGCCCCAGGAATGGCCGACGACGTGTGCCGAGCGGAGGCCGAGCGCGCGAATCAGTCCCGCGACGTCTCCCGCGGCCGTCCACGCGTCGTAGCCGCGCGGCGGCTTGTCCGAGTCCCCGTATCCGCGGAGGTCGACGGCCACCACGCGGAATCCGGCGTCGGCGAGGTCGCGCAGCTGGTGATGCCACGTCCACCACAGCCCTGCGAACCCGTGCAGCAGCAACACGGGCTCGCCCTCACCGGCCTCCGCGACGTGCAGCAGAATGCCGTTGGCGGACACGTCGCGATGCGTCCACGGGCCGGGATACCGGACGGTCGACGGGTCGGGCGGGAGCACTTCCGGGCTGTGGTGACGCGAGGGATCAGGACCGCGGCAGCGGCCGGCCCGCGGTCGCGGGCGTCCCGTCGGCGGCCTCGCCCGACTTCTGCTGCGGCTTCAGCGCCGCCGCCGACTCCTTGATGCTGTCGATCGACCGCTGCGGCGCGCGGACCTTCTTGAACTTCCGGTAGCCGAGGAATCCGCAGACGCCGGCGAACACCAGCATCAGCAGGAACACGATGCCGAAGGCGGCCCAGCGCTGGAGCCACTCCGACAGCAGCTCGCCGAGGAAGAAAAAGAAGAAGAACGAGCTGTAGAGCGCGACCACCGCGGCGATGATGAAGAAGACGCTGCCCTTGGTGGCCTTCTTGACCTCGCCGACAGTCTCGGCCTTCGCCAGCTCCAGTTCGGCGCGGAACAGCGTCGACATGTGCTGTGTCGCGTCCTTGACCAGCGATCCGATCGACGCGCCTTCGGCGGAGTCGGCCGTGGAGTCCTCCGACAACGGGAGGTAGGGCACCCAGTCCCCGGCATCCCGGTTGTCGCCGTCGTTGAGTTCATGCTTCGGGCTGCTCACGCGCCTCATCGTGCCATGCGGACGGGGTCACGGTCGCGAAGGGCGCAGGGCGATGTCGATGTTGTGTGAAGTTGTCGTCCGAACGGGTCGCCCGCAGGTCGGATCGGAAATCCGCCGAATGGGTGAGAGCTGACGGCGACAGCTATCACGATCGGTAGCAAGTGGGGAGTATTGTTGAGTACTGGCCGGTAATCCGGGACAGAGTCGTCAAAGTACGCAAGATCGGACAGTATTCAACATGTCGGGCAACGCCACTGAAGCCGCCGGCGCGGGATCCGCGGGCGACGGCAACGAGAAGACCTTCTTCGGGCACCCTCGAGGGCTCGCCAACCTCTTCGGCGTCGAGATGTGGGAGCGCTTCTCGTTCTACGGGATGCTCGGCATCCTGCCGCTCTACCTCTACTTCTCGGCCGCCGAGGGCGGTCTGGAGATGGACAGAGGCACCGCGCTCGGCATCGTCGGTGCGTACGGCGGTCTTGTCTACCTGTCGACGATCATCGCCGCGTGGATCGCCGACCGCCTCCTCGCACCCGAACGGACCCTGTTCTACAGCGCCGTCCTCATCATGATCGGCCACCTCGGCCTCGCGGTGCTGCCCGGTTACCTCGGTGTCGGCGTCGGCCTCCTCTGCGTCGCGCTCGGCAGCGGCGGTGTCAAGGCGAATGCCACCGCCGTGCTGGGCACCCTGTACAGGGAGGGCGACCAGCGGCGCGACGCCGGCTTCACGATCTTCTACATGGGCGTCAACCTGGGCGCCTTCGTGGGTACCGCGCTCACCGGCTTCTTCCAGCACACGGTCGGTTTCCACGTCGGGTTCGGCCTCGCCGCGGCGGGTATGGCCCTCGGCCTGGTCCAGTACTCGATCGGCCGCGCCAACCTCGGCGAGGCGTCGCGCGTCGTGCCGAACCCGCTGCCCGTGTCCCGCCGTCCGCTGGTCGCGCTGGTCTTCGCGGCGGTCGTCGCCGTGGCCGTGGTCCTCGTGCTGACGGGCGTGGTGACCGCGGAGAACCTCGGTGACGTCGCGGTGGGTGTCGCCGGTGTCGCGGCCGTCGTGCTGTTCGCGATCCTGTTGACCAGCTCCAAGGTGGACGGTGTCGAGCGCAGGCGCGTGCTGTCGTTCGTCCCGATGTTCGTGGGCAGCGCGGCGTTCTTCGCGCTGTTCCAGCAGCAGTTCACGGTGCTCGAGGTGTACTCGGACGAACGGCTCAACCGCGACCTGTTCGGCTGGGAGATGCCGATCTCGTGGGTGAACCTGATCAACCCGGTGTTCATCCTGCTCCTGGCGCCCGTCTTCGCGACGGTGTGGGCGAAGCTCGGCGACCGGCAGCCGTCGACCCCGATCAAGTTCGCGCTGGGTACCGGCGTGGTCGGTGTCGGGTTCCTGCTGTTCCTGCCGATGGCGGGCGGACACGGCAACACGAGTCCGCTGCTGGCGATCGTGGGCATCCTCGCGGTGGTCACGATGGCGGAGATGTTCCTGTCGCCGGTGGGCCTGTCGCTGTCGACGAAGCTCGCCCCGAAGGCGTTCCCCGCCCGGATGGTGGCCCTGAACTACCTGTCGGTCTCCCTCGGCACGGCGTTGTCCGGCACGCTCGCCGAGTACTACACGCCGGAAACCGAGGCCGCGTACTTCGGCACGGTCGGTGCGGTCGCGGTCGTGATCGGTCTGCTGATCGCGCTGGCCTCGCCGTTCATCCGCAAGCTCATGTCCGGGGTGCGGTGACGGCACCGCACGAGTCGGCGGAGCCGCGGTGACGCGTCGCGTGCCCTCGGGGCGATTCGGAGGGCCTCTCGGTTCTCCCGACTCGGCGGTTCTCCCGACTCAGCCGGTGGACACGCCGAACAGGGAACCGACGCCGTAGGTGATCGCCATGGTGAGTGCGCCGACGCCGACGTTCCGCACCACGGCGGGCAGTCGGCGCGCTCCGCCGAGGGTGGCGCTCGTCCATCCGGTCAGCACCAGTCCGGCGAGCACGCCGATCGCGCAGGTCGCGACGCGGATCTCGGGCGGCGGCAGCACCATGGCCAGTAGCGGGAGCAGGGCACCGACGACGAACGCTCCCATCGACGCGAGTGCCGCGTGCCACGGGTTCGTCAGGTTGTCCGGATCGATGCGCAGCTCGACGTCGGCGTGGGCGCCGAGCGGGTCCTTCTCGGTGAGCTCGCGGGCGACGCGTGCGGCGAGGTCGGGCGAGAGGCCCTTGTCCTCGTAGATTCCCGCGAGCTGCCGCTCCTCGGAGTCGGGCATCGCCTCCAGCTCCCACTTCTCGGTGCGGAGCAACGCTTTCTCCGTGTCCCGCTGCGTACTGACGGACACGTACTCCCCGCCCGCCATCGACAGCGCGCCCGCGACGAGGGACGCGACGCCCGCGACGACCAGGGCGGACCGGTCGGTCGTCGCTCCGGCGACCCCCACGACCAGGCCCGCCACCGAGACGATGCCGTCGTTGGCGCCGAGTACTGCAGCGCGGAGCCAGTTGGTGCGCCTGCCGACGCCGTCGTCGCGGTGGTTCGTCCGGTCGCCGTCCACACGATCACCCTGGCGTCACCGGCGACGGGTATCAAGGAGGCATGCGCGAGCGGGAGCACACGTACAGGTTGACTCTGCGGTGGACGGGTGACCGTGGCACCGGCACCTCGGGATACCGCGACTTCGGCCGCGAGCACGACGTCGTCGCCGACGGGAAACCGCCGTTGGCGGGGTCGGCCGATCCGTTCTTCCGGGGCGACGCGGACCGGTGGAACCCGGAGGATCTGTTGCTGGCGGCGCTCGCCCAGTGCCACATGCTGTCGTACCTCGCCCAGTGCGCACGGGCGGGCGTCGTGGTCACCGGCTACGCCGACGAGCCGTTCGGCACGATGACGGAGACGCTCGGGGTCGGCGAGTTCAGGTCCGTGTCGCTCCGCCCGGTGGTCACCGTCGCCGACGCCGACATGGTCGAGCGGGCCCGCGAACTCCACGAACCCGCCCACGAGGCGTGCTTCATCGCCCGGTCGGTGAACTTCCCGGTGCGCCACGAGGCCCGCATCGCCGTCGACGGGGCCCGTGGCGGTTCCGCAGGCGACTGATCACCGGCGGGCGGGTCACTGCTCCAGTTCGGCCAGCTGCTTCCTGGCCTCTTCGAGCTGGGCCTCGAGCTCGGCCACGCGGGCCTGTTGCTGCTCCTTCGCGGCGTCGATGACCTCGTCGATCGGCGTGGACAGCTGCTCGTGGAGTTCCTTGGCCGCACGCGACACGGCCGAGGCGGTCACGGCCAGTCCGCGCGTGACCCACTTGCTGCCGTGTTTGAGTTCGGCCTGCCATTCGCCGTCCGCGGTCCCCGTGACGGTGAGTGTCAGCTCGACCGTGCGGGTCTTGCGTGCGTTCGACCCCTTCGCGCGGCCCCGCTTGGGCTTCGCCTCCTCGGTGGACTGACCCTCGTCTCCGGGCCGGGCGGCCTCGTCGGAACCGGCCGACGTCGCATCGGTGTCGGCGTCGGCATCGGCGGAGTTCCGGTCCGAACCGGAGCTGTCCGAACCGGTGTCGTCGCTGCTCACCGGGGTGTCGGTGGTCGGATCGGGGGCGTCGGTGGACGCGCCGGTCACGGCGGTGTCGGTGGCTCCCGTGGTGGCTTCGGTGGTGGCGTCGGCGGTGGCTTCGGCATTCATCGCGGGCAGGTCCCCTCGAAACGTCCGGCAGTGGCGTCCACAGTGTAGAACATTCGTTCGACCTCTTGTCCACCCGGGTGTTCGCGAACCCGGCGAATGGCGTTAACAAAATCCGGAAAAGTGTGCTCCAGATCTCATACCGTCGAGTAGTCCGCCGGCCCGATGTGTCCGAATGGCGATGTGGAGTCTTTTCCGGCACGAACGTCGCCTCGGCCGTCCTGCCTGCGAAGTCGCGGTCCGCACCCCGTGTCCGTAGCTCGATGGAGTGATCCCACGATCGGGCCGTGCCCTGCGAAAACGCCGCATCCTTGCAGCTCGGGGCGCTGTTGAAAATTGGCAACGCATTTGATCGCGCCTTGCGGTGGCGATAACAATGCGAACCGTCGCGTACGCGAACAGTAAACCCCTGTGCACGTAAAACCCGTGTGGCGCGGAACGTTGTGCACGCAGCGGGGTCGTACTGGGGGCTGCGCCGGCGGGTCCGGACTTCGGACGTTCGAGCACGAGGAACGCCCTGGTGCGGGCTTGCGCAAACGGTTGCACATCGCGTGGGCGGCGCACCACTGAACGCTCCACACCTCGCACCTTCGTGTGCCTAGTTGCAGGACGTGATCGATGGAAAGGCGTAACAACGCCGGCTGTTCCGGTCCCGCGGGACCTCAGGCCGGTGTATCCGCCGGGTTCGGAGCCGTGCACCGGAAGCGGTCGCGGTCGCTGGCGGCAGTGGCGAGTGCGGCGGTGTTCGCGCTCGTCGTGACCGCGTGCGGTGGCGGGGACGACTCCGCCTCCGGTGGCGGGCAGGACACCAAACCGGTCGCCGTGACCCAGGAGCAGCTCGCGAAGCTCCCCAAGGCCACGACTTACGGCGACCTCGAACAAGCCCCGGCCGACCCCGCGAAGGGGGACACGTCGGCGAGCGAGAACGGCACCGGAACGGTGCTGCACCCCGAGAAGACCTTGGCGGTGTACGACGAGCCGGGCGGCGAGCCGTTCGCGAAACTGCCGACCAAGCAGATCAAGTCGCCGACGTGGGTTCCGGTCATCGCCGAGAAGGGCGACTGGGCGCAGATCCTGCTGCCCACGCGCCCGAACGGTGCCAGCGGCTGGATCCAGGCCACCGACAAGACGGTCGAAGAGGCCACCAGCGATTTCGCCGTCACGGTGCACCGCGACGACTTCACCCTCGAGATCACCGAGAAGGGTGAGCAGATCGGGGAATGGACCATCGGGGTCGGGAAGGACGAGCACCCGACGCCGACGGGGCGGCAGTACATCATCGCTTCCATCGAGGAGCAGGTGAACGACTACAGCCCCATCGTGCTTCCGCTGAGTTATCACTCGGAGTCGCACGAGACGTTCGGCGGTGGCCCCGGCACCGTCGGAATCCACACGTGGCCGGACAACAGTTTCGTTGGCAAGGCCAACAGCGACGGCTGCATCAGGGTCACGAAGGAGGCCCTGGACGAGCTCGTCAAGCTGCCGCTGGGAACGATCGTCGAGGTCGTCTGACGCCCTCGCCCACGGCAGTGCCCCACCGGTAACGGGCCCCCGCCCGGAAACCCGACCCGAATGCATCACCGGAAAGCGAAAGGTAATTCCTTGTCCAAGAAGAAGACCGCCGCGTTCAGCGCCGGCATCATGTCCGCCGCTCTGGTCGGTGGCGTCATGCTCGCCCCCTCCGCGGTCGCACAGACCCAGGACTCGGCGTTCGGCATCGCCGCCGACGGCCTGGTCAACATCGCCCCGACCCCGTTCGTCGAGGGTGAGGGTTCCGAGGAGGTCGTCGGCACCAACGTGGCGGGCCTGGCCGATGCGACGGTGCTGACCGCCGAGGTGTCCCCGAACTACGCCTACGCCGACGTCGCGAACCTCAGCGTCCTGCCCGGTGGTTCTCCTGTGCCGGGGGTCGGCGCGCCGCTGGTCGCGGCCAACGGAACGATCAGCGCTACCTGTGACAACGGCGAGCTCAGCTCGCAGATCACCGAGCTGACCGTCCTCGGCAACACGATTCCGATCGACAACCTCGCGCCGAACACGACCGTCGTGCCCGAGGCGCTCGAGGGCGTCGCCCAGATCACCCTGAACCAGCAGGAGGGCAACACCGTCACTGCGGTGAGCGTCGAGCTGCTGCAGGGCATTCCGGGCCTCGACGGTATCGCGGGCCAGACGATCGACATCGCCTCGGCCACCTGCACCGCGGCCGACGACGGTGGCGACGACGGTGACAACGGCGGCGGCGACGGCGGCGACAACGGCGGCGACGACGGCGGCAACGGTGGCGACGACGGCGGCAACGGCGGCGGCGACAACGGCGGCGACGACGGTGCCGGTGACGGCGGCGGCGACGAGGCCGACGACGACGGTTCCGCCCCGACCCCGACCCCGCAGCCCGGCCACCTGGACGTGACCGGCTGACGCATTCCCCAGGGGTGCACTGAACGAACGAAAGCTGCCTCCACAGTGGACATCCACTGTGGAGGCCGCTTTCGTGTGCGTACCGGTGGGCTCAGTCGTCCGAACCGGACGAGAGGCCCTTCGAGATCTGGTCCATGACCGAACTGTCGGCGAGCGTGGTCACGTCACCGACCTCGCGGTTCTCGGCCACGTCACGCAGCAGCCGCCGCATGATCTTTCCCGAGCGGGTCTTCGGCAGTTCCGGCACGACCATGATCTGCCGCGGCTTGGCGATCGGGCCGATCTCCTTCGCCACGTGATTCCGCAGCTCCTGGATCGCGTCGTCACCCGCCTGCGCCGCATCACCGCGCAGGATCACGAACGCCACGATGCCCTGGCCCGTCGTCGCATCGCTGGCGCCGACGACCGCGGCCTCCGCCACCGTCGGGTGCGACACGAGCGCGGACTCGACCTCCGTGGTGGAGATGCGGTGACCGGAGACGTTCATGACGTCGTCGACGCGGCCGAGCAACCAGACGTCGCCGTCGTTGTCGTACTTGGCGCCGTCGCCCGCGAAGTAGTAGCCCTGGTCGGCGAACCGCGACCAGTACGTGTCCTTGAACCGCTGGTCGTCACCCCAGATACCGCGCAGCATCGCCGGCCACGGCTTGTCGAGCACCAGGTAGCCGCCGCCACCGTTGCCGACCGGGGTGCCCGCGTCGTCGACGACCTTCGCCGAGATGCCCGGCAGCGGCTGCTGCGCGGAACCGGGCTTGGCGTGCGTGACACCGGGCAGCGGCGAGATCATGATCGCGCCGGTCTCGGTCTGCCACCACGTGTCGACGATCGGGCAGTTGCCGCCGCCGATGTTCTCGCGGAACCACATCCACGCCTCGGGGTTGATCGGCTCGCCCACGGTGCCGAGCACCCGCAGTGACGACAGGTCGTACCCGGCGGGGATCTCGCCGCCCCACTTCATGAACGTGCGGATCAGCGTCGGCGCCGTGTAGTAGATCGACACCTTGTATTTCTGGATGATCTCCCAGTGCCGCCCCTCGTGCGGGGTGTTCGGCGTGCCCTCGTAGACGACCTGCGTCGCACGGTTCGCCAGCGGGCCGTACACGATGTACGAGTGGCCGGTGACCCAGCCGATGTCGGCCGTGCACCAGTACACGTCCTCGCCCGGCTTGTGGTCGAACACGACGTTGTGCGTGTACGCCGCCTGCGTCAGGTAGCCGCCGGAGGTGTGCAGGATGCCCTTCGGCTTACCCGTCGTGCCCGACGTGTACAGGATGTACAGCGGGTGCTCGGAGTCGAACGCCTCGGGCTTGTGGTCGGCCGACTGGGCCTCGACGAGCTCGTCCCACCAGACGTCGCGGCCCTCGGTCCACGGCACGTCGCCGTCGAGGTCGCGGCCGGTGCGGCGGACCACGATGACCTTCTCGACGCTCGCTGCGCCCTCGAGTGCCTCGTCGACGTTCGCCTTCATCGGCGCCGCCTTGCCCCGGCGGTACTGCCCGTCCGAGGTGACGACGACCTTGGCCTCGGCGTCGTCGACCCGCTGCCGCAGCGCGCTCGGCGAGAACCCGCCGAACACCACGCTGTGCAGCGCGCCGATCCGGGCGCACGCCAGCATCGCGACGATCGCCTCCGGGATCATCTGCAGCTGGATCGCCACGCGGTCACCGGCGGTCACCCCGAGCGACGTCAGCGCGTTCGCGGCCTTCGAGACGTCATCCTTGAGCTGGGCGTACGTGATGTCGCGGGTGTCACCGGGTTCGCCGACCCAGTGGATGGCCGTCTGGTCACCGTGGCCAGCCTCGACGTGCCGGTCGACGCAGTTGTAGGCCACGTTCAGCTTGCCGCCGACGAACCACTTCGCGAACGGCGCGTCCGACCAGTCCACGACCTGTGTCCACGTGGTGTCCCAGTGCAGGCGCTCGGCCTGCTTCGCCCAGAACGCCTCGCGGTCGGCGTCGGCCTCCGTGTACCACTCCGCGGTCGCGTTGGCGGCCGCGGCGAATTCCGGGCTCGGAGGAAAGCTCCGGCTCTCGGTCAACAGGTTGTCGAGTGCCGGCGACTGCTCTGTCGTCATCTGCAAGGCCTCCTGGTCGTTGCTCAGGCGCGCGCGTCGTCGTGGCTGCGCCTGCCTGTGAAGTTAGTACCGCACGAGACAGGTTGCAGCGACGTAAGCCCACCCACAAGGCCCCGCGCTCGTTCCGGCGGACCTGGGCGATGAGCGGCTGACGAACGGTCGGCGCATATGCTCGCCGGGGTGTGCAAGCGACGCGGGAGGATGGCCAGTGGCCGAGAGTGAGCCGGAGCGCGAGGTGCTCACGTGGGATCTGTTCGGGACGGCGAGTCGTGAGCTCGCCAAGACGGTGGCCGACAGCGGGTTCCGGCCCGACCTGATCCTGTCGATCGCCCGCGGTGGACTGTTCGTGGCGGGCGCACTCGGGTACGCGCTCGACGTGAAGAACCTGCACGTGATGAACGTCGAGTTCTACACGGGTGTCGACGAGCGCCTGGACCTGCCCGTGATGCTGCCCCCGGTGCCGAACGCCGTCGACCTGGCCGGTGCGAAGGTGCTGGTGGCCGACGACGTCGCCGACACCGGTGCCACGCTGAAACTGGTGCGCGACTTCTGCGCCGACGAAGTGGCCGAGGTGCGGTGCGCCGTCGTGTACGAGAAGCCCGCGTCGACGGTGTCGTGCGAGTACGTGTGGCGGCGGACCGACCGCTGGATCAACTTCCCGTGGTCGACGGAGCCGCCCGTGGTGACGAGGGAAGGTCAGGTGCTGGACGCATGAGTCAGGGTGCTGCCGGGGATGGCGACCCACTCGCGCCGCTGGTCGAGCTCGACGGTGTCGCGGAGGCGGCGAAATCGGCGCAGGACGCCGTGTTCGCCGTGCATCGGTACGGCGTGAACCTGCGTGAGGGCTCGGCGACCGCCGCCGAGGCGTCGGTGCGGGCCGCGCGGGCGTCGGCGGGCGTGGAGGGTGTCGAGCCCGAGATCCCCGACGAGGGAGAGGTGCGTGACCCGGTGCTGGCGGGGGCGCTGCGCGTGGCGAAGGCGAGCGAAACGCTGCTGCCGACGTGGCGCCGCGCCCCGATGCAGGCGCTCGCCCGGATCCACGTCCTCGCCGCCGCGGACCTGACGTCGGACTCCGATGCGCTGGGCAGGCCCGACCCGGCGACCTCTCCCCGGCTCGAGTTGCTCGGACAGCTGGTCACCGGCGGGACGAAGGTGCCTGCGGCGGTGCTCACCGCCGTCGTCCACGGGGAGCTGCTGGCGCTGCAGGCGTTCGGCAGCGCCGACGGTGTGGTCGCGCGCGCGGCCGCACGGCTGACGATGGTGGCGAGCGGGCTCGACCCGAAGTCGCTCACCGTGCCCGAGGTCGCCTGTTTCCGCAGGCAGGAACGGTACGTCGAGACGGCGGCCGCGTTCGCCTCCGGTGAGCCCGACGGCGTGCGGGACTGGTTGTTGTTCTGCTGCGCGGCCTTCGAGGCCGGTGCCCGCGAAGCGCAGAGCATCGCCGACTCGGCGGCCTGAGCCGAGGTTCGAGTCACGGCCACGGGTGGGGTCGCCCGAGCCCACCCGTGGCCGGCGTGCCTGGTCAGGACGCGCGGGGCCGGATCTCGTCGAGGGCGTCGCGGACATGTCCGCCGGCGTGTTCGAGTGCGCCTGCCGCGGTCGTCACGTCGACATCGCCGAGCAGGTGCACGAGCGCCACCTTCAGGTCGCCGTCAGCGCTGGTCAGCGCCTCGTCACAGTCCTGCTCGCTCGCGCCGGTCGCCTCGCGGAGAATGCGCAACGTGCGGCCGCGCAGCTTCGCGTTGGTGGCGAGCATGCCGACCATCAGGTTCGAATAGGTGCGCCCCAGCTTGACCATCGTGGCCGTGGAGAACGCGGTCAGCACCATCTTCTGCGCGGTGCCCGCCTTCATCCGGGTCGACCCGGCCACGGCTTCGGGGCCCGTGTCGACGACGATCGACACGTCGACCTCCTCGGGTACCGGCGCGGACGGGTTGTCCGACACCAGGCCGGTCCGTGCGCCGAGCCGCTTGGCCTCTTTGAGCGCACCGAGCACGTACGGCGTCCGGCCCGACGCGGTCAAGCCGAGGACGAAGTCGCCCGCGTCGACCGACTCCGCGATCTCGGCCGCACCCGCCGACTCGTCGTCCTCGGCGTTCTCCACGGGAAGCCGCAGCGCACGTTCGCCACCCGCGTGGTGCGCGACGAACCAGTCGGCGGGAACGTTGTACGTCGGCACCAGCTCCGCCGCGTCGAGCACCGCGAGCCTGCCCGACGTGCCCGCGCCGACGTAGTGCACCCGGCTGCCCTCGCGCAGTGCCGCCACCGCGTGGTCGACCGCGACGGCCACCTCGTCCAGCACCGCCTGCACGGCACCGGCGACCTGCGAATCCTCGGTGTTGATCGCCGCCAGAATGCCGCGGGTCGACATGCGGTCGATGTCCGTCGTGCGCGGATTGCGTTGTTCGGTCGGCGACTCGACGTGCGCGATCGTCGTGACCTGCTGCGGGCCCGCGTTCGTCGTGCGGGATGCCATGTTCCTCACCGTCTCAGTTCTCACCCGGCCACTTGTCGGCCCGGTTCTCATCGGGTGCGCCGCCGCCCGTCGGGGCGGGTCCCGAGCCTGTGTGTGCCCACCGCGTCGCGCGTGGCGTCGAGAGCTTGCACGGCATCGTCCATGTGCTGCTGCGCGACGCCGATGAAGAGGCAGTCGATCACCGTGAGCTGCGCGATCCGGCTGGCTGTGGCGCCGGAACGGAACGTCGTCTCACGTGCCGCGGTGGTGAGTACGTGGTCGGCGACCTCGGCGAGCGGCGAGCGCGGAAAGTTGGTCAGCGCGACCGTCGTGGCGCCGTGTTCCTTGGCGGCGCGCAGCGCCTCGACGGTGTCGGTGGTCGCGCCGGAATGGGAGATGCCGACGGCGACGTCACCCTTGCCGAGTACCGCCGCCGAGGTCAGCATGATGTGCGTGTCGGACCAGGAGAAGCTGACGCGGCCGATGCGGTGCAGCTTCTGCTGCAGGTCCGCGGCGACGAACGCGCTCGCGCCGACGCCGTAGACGTCGACCCGTCCCGCGCCCGCCATCGCATCGACGACCTGTTGCAGCCGGTCGACGTCGAGTTGTTCGGCGGTCTCCTCGACGGCCCTGGCGTCCGTGAAGCCGATCTTGCCGACGATCGACGCGAGGTCGTCGTCGTAGGAGATGTCGCCGCCGTGGACCTGCGGCGTGCGTGCCGCCGAACGGGCCGTGTCCGCGGCGAGCGCGATGCGCAGCTGCGGGTACCCGCCCACACCGATCGCTTTGCAGAACCGGGTGACGGTCGTCTCGCTGGTGTTGGCCGCGAGTGCGACCTCGGTGATGCTGCGGCGGGAAACCGTGGTCGGGTCGTCGAGCACGACCTTGGCGACGCGCTGTTCGGCCTTCGCCAGACCCGGGAGCAGGGAGCGGATGCGGACGAGCGGGCTGCCGTCCGGGTCGCCCGAGTCCGCGGCGGTGCCCGTGACGTCCCCGGCGACCTCAGTCAACGTTTCATCACCTGCTGGATCCGTTGGAAAATTCCTTACTGCTGGCGTCTGCGACAAGGTTACCCACACCCTCCAGTCGATTGCAGCCCACGGTCGGTCCCCCGACGACCCCGGCTGCCGGACCATCGTTGCTTAGAAAGTCGCCAACCGCCTAGGCAACGTTAGGCACAGGGGCTTAACGACTTGGCAACGTCACCTGCGGCTATGTGCCGGTAGCAGAGAGCGATTCCGCACGGTTTGTACCTTTCGACGAGGTGGCGGCGATGCCTGTGCCCGGATGGGGCATCCGTTCCGCACATGCGGGCGGTGCGACCGGCCCGGCCCACACCGGCGGTTGTGAATCTGCTGGTGAATGGCCAACAATCGCCGCCGAGCGCATCGCAAGAGTGCGCCGATGCCTGCCGGCCTCCGGGTCGGATCCACCGTGGCCGATCCGGCCCGAAGAGCCTCCTCGACACCCTGGATTCCCACATCGCGGGCCCGATACGCGTGGAACACGTGTAACGCACCTCGCGTTGCGTGCGCCGCCGCTCCGGTGCACCGCCTGTCGCGCCCGTACAGCGGGGAGCCTGCGTGTCCGTACGGCGGCGGATGAGCCGCGGAATGCTTCCCCACAGGGCGGGGCGCAGCGGACCGACCTCACGCAGCGCTGAGGCGGGCCCGCGAGCAGTGGGATGGCACTGCCCGCGGACCCGCCTCAGCTGTGGCCCGAGTTGCCCGCGGTTACGAGCCGGGGTGGTGCAGCACCGGCTTCGGCCGGAGGCCGCCGGTGGACGCCGAACCCTTCTCACCGGAACCGGCCGGGTTGCCGGCGCCGCCACCGTGCGGCTTGTCGCCGTCCGACTTGCCACGTTGGGACGTGGCACCGGCGTTGCCGCCCTCGAGCTTGTCGTCCTGTGCGGGAGTACGGAACCAGGAGTTTCCGCCCGCGTTCGGCTTGGCCTTCAGTGCCTGCGACATCGAGGTCGCCCACGCCTCACGCGCGTCGTTGATCGAACCCCACTCGCGGGTCGGGTGCACCCGGTTGGTCAGCAGGATCGCCATCGACTGCGTGCGCGGGTCGATCACGAACGACGTGCCCGTGTAACCCGTGTGGCCTGCCGTGACGGGCGAGGACAGCTCGCCCATGTACCAGTCCTGGTCGAGTTCGAAGCCGAGGCCGTGGGCGTGGTCGGGGAACTCCTGATTCCGGTCGGTGAGCATGTCCCGGACGCTGCGCTCGGACAGGATGCGCTCACCGCCGTAGACGCCACCGTTCAGCAGTGCCTGCCCGAGGACACCCATGTCGCGCACGGTCGAGAAGATGCCCGCGTGACCGGCGACGCCGTCGAGCGACCAGGCGTTCTCGTCGTGCACGGCACCGCGGATCATGCCGCGGTCCGGCTCGGACTGGTACTCGGTGGCCGCGATGCGGTCACGTTTCGAGGCCGGCGGGTTGAACCCGGTGTCGGTCATACCGAGCGGGGCCGTGATGTTGTCGTGGACGTAGTGGTCGAGGCGCTTGCCGGTGAGCTTGCCGACGAGCTCGCCGAGGGTGATCAGGTTGAGATCGGAGTACTCGTACTCCGTCCCGGGCTCGTTCACCGGCTCGGCGGCGAGAACCGCACCGATGCGGGAGGTGCGGTCCGGGTAGTCCTTCCACAACGGCATCGTGGCCTCGAGCCCCGAGGTGTGGGTCAGCAGCTGCTCGACGGTGATCGAATCCTTGCCGTTCGATCCGAACGCGGGCAGGTACCGGGCGACCGGTGCCGACAACTCGACGTCGCCGCGTTCGATCAGCTGCATGACGGCGATCGAGGTGAACAGCTTCGTCACCGACGCCATGTCGAACATGGTGTTCTCGCGTACGGGCACCTGCTGGTTCGGCGGCAGTTCGTTGCCGTTGCGGTCGAAGCGCACCGCGCCTCCCGCCGAGAACTTGCCCACGACCTTGCCGTCGTGGGCGAGCAGTCCGGCGGCGCCCGAGTACATCGGGTGGCCGTCGACGGCGTCCGGCGCCGTCAAGCCCGCCAGCTGCCGCTCGGCCTTGCGGATCGGACGCGGGTCCACGCCCGCGTCCTTGGGCTTGGCCTGCGCGAGCGCGTCCGCCGTGGGCGACAGCGCGGTACGCGGGCCGTCGAACCCGTGGTCACCGGGTGTCGACGCCGCCGCGGTGGTCGTGCCTGTCAGGGCGAAGACAGCCGTCATCGCCACAATTCTGCCTCGCACGCGAGTAATCCCCCTACCGGTAGATCAAATACTGCTCCCGGTTCCGGCGGAATCCGGCGATCTCATCGGACCACGAACCGATGATCTCGTCGGTGCCTGCGCCGGCGTTCACCATCGTGCGGAGGCGATCGGAACCGAAGAGTTTGTCGATGAAGTTGTCCTCGCGCCATCCGAACAGCTCGGGGTGCACTCGTTTCGCCGTAACGATCATGGCGATGCCCGTGCGAATGGGCTCGAACGCGTGCGGGTCGGTGATGTTCAGCTGTACGCCACCGCATTGTTCGTCGGTGAATTTGCCGAACGTCGGCACGAAGTACGTTTCCCGGAACGATACACCGGGAAGGCCTTGTTCCTGGAGTGCTTCACGCCACCTCCAGTTGACGCCGGGCGCGCCCATGATCTCGAACGGGCGGGTGGTGCCCCGTCCCTCGGAGAACACCGTGCCCTCGAAAAGGCAGGTCCCGGGGTATGCGAGTGCGGTTTTCGGTGTCGGCATGTTCGGGCTCGGCGGAGTCCACACAAGATCGGTTTGCGAGAACAAACGATCGCGCTTCCAGCCGCTGATCTCGATGACGTCCAGACTGTCGAGCTTCCCGCCGTCCTCGGGCAGGAATTCGTTGTTGAACAACCGCGCGAGCTCGCCGGCCGTCATGCCGTGTTGCAGGACGATCGGCTTCAGCCCGACACCGGAACTGAATTTCGGGTCGAGCATCGGTCCGTACGCCGACCCGCCGATGGGGTTGGGCCGGTCGAGCACGACGAATTCCACTCCGACCCGCGCGGCCGCGGCCATGCCCTCGTACATCGCCCAGATGTAGGTGTAGAACCGCGATCCCACGTCGTTGATGTCGAAGACGACGGTGTCGACGCCGGACTTGCGGTACATGCGGGCGAGTTCGTCGATCGTGGCGCCGTACGCGTCGTAGACGGGCACGCCGGTCCGCGGATCCTTGTAGTCGCCTTCCGACCCGCCCGCCTGGGCACTGCCCCGGAAACCGTGCTCGGGGCCGAACGCGGCGACCGGGCGGATGCCGGCCTCGATCAGCGAATCGACGATGTGGTCGCCGCTCTTCAGGACACCGGTCGGGTTGGACAGGATGCCCACCTTGCGGTCGGCGAGGCGTTTCCAGCCCTCGTCGGCGAGGAGGTCGGCCCCGGGCCGGACGGCCCGCCCCGGTTCGGGGCCGGACCGCCCGGACGCGCCGTCGGGCGAGGCGCCGGGCAGTGGGGCAGCGGACGCGAGCTGCGAACCGGAGGTGAGCAGCGGTGTCGCGAGCGCGGTCGCGCCCAGGAACGTGCGGCGGTTCAAAGGCATGTCATCACCAGGTCAGACCGTGGCCGAAGGGGTAAAGGGTCGTGTCGGGGTCGTCGCCCGCCGGAATCGTCACCGGCAACGTGCCCTGCGGGGCCTGCTGGCCGAGCAGCACCTTCGCGAGTGAAGTCATGGAGACGTCCCGCCAGTCGTACGTGGCGAGCCATGTCGGGACGTCGACGTAGCCGGGGTCGTAGGGCTCCTGGACCGAGACTGCCACGACGTTCGCGTCCGTCGCCAACAACTCGTGCAGCAGGTCACGTTGTGCGGCGTCGCCCGCGAGGCCGTTCGTGAGGACGACGACGGTGTCGGCGTCACCCGCTGCGTTCACCGCACGCCGGATCGTCGCCTCGTCGGGTTCGGCGCCCGTCGGAAGGGCCGTCGCGGAATCACCGAGCTTCGCCGCGAGCGACTCGACGGGCCGGGCCGGATAACCCGGGTAGTCGAGGTTGTTCCAGCCGGTCACCAGGGTCTTGCCCTGGCCGGACAGCGGCAGGACCCGGTCGTCGTTGCTCAGCAGCGTCGCGGCCTTGTCGGTGGCGGCCTGCACGGTGGCGCGGTTGTCCGGCGTGCCGACCTTCTTGTCCACGGCTCCGATGTTGGCCATCGGTGCTTCGGGGATCCCGCGCTTCTGCTTCAGCTCGAGAATGCGGAGCACGCTCTCGTCGATGCGCTCCTCGGTGATGCGCCCGCTCTTCACCGCGTCCAGTACGCCGTCGACGGCGACGTCGAGGTCCGGCGGCATCAGCATCTGGTCGACCCCCGCTTCGAGGGCGAGCACCGGAATCTCACGGTCCGAGTGCATCTCGCGCACGCCCTGCATCCCCAGCGAATCAGTGACGACGACGCCGTCGTAGCCGAGTTCTTCGCGCAGCAGGCCGGTCATGATCGGTTTCGACAGGGTGGCCGGCCGGCCCGACGGGTCGAGGTTGGGAAAGCGGATGTGGGCGGTCATGATCGAGTCGATGCCCGCGTCGATGGCGGCCTCGAAGGGCGGCAGATCGATCTCACGCCATTCCTGTTCGGTGCGGTCGATCGTGGGCAGGCTCGTGTGGCTGTCGGTCGCGGCGTCGCCGTGGCCGGGGAAGTGTTTCGCAGAGCTCGAGACCGTCGCGGTGTTGCTGTCCGAGTCCTGGTAGCCGTGGATCTGCGCGCCGACGAATTCGCTTGCGACCTGCGGGTCGGCCGAGAACGACCGCGAGCCGATGATCGGGTTCGCCGGGTTGGAGTTGACGTCGGCGACGGGTGCGAAGTCCTGGGTGATGCCCATGGCGCGCAGTTCGGAGCCGGTCACGGCGGCCGTCGACTTCGCGGCCTCGGAATCGCGGCCTGCGCCGAGGGCCATCGCACTCGGCTGTTCCGTCGCGGGCTCGCCCACGCGGGTCACCCGGCCGCCCTCCTGATCGACGGCCACGATCAGCGGCACGCCGGCACCGGTCGAGTGGGCCGCTCGCTGGAGTCCGTTGGACAGCTTCGCGACCTGTTTCGGACGCTCGATGTTGTCCGTGCCGCCGTGGTTGAAGTAGATGACGCCGCCCGGCTGGTACTTGCGCACGACGTCGGACGGCGTGTCCACGCCGTACTTCTCCTGGTTGCCGGCGTGCTTCTCGTTCGGCGCCTGCCCCCAGACGTCAGCGACGAACAGCTGCCCCA
Source organism: Prauserella aidingensis (assembly GCF_024171865.1). Taxonomy (GTDB): domain Bacteria; phylum Actinomycetota; class Actinomycetes; order Mycobacteriales; family Pseudonocardiaceae; genus Prauserella; species Prauserella aidingensis. The sequence goes on from NZ_JAMTCN010000002.1 coordinate 144,579, forward strand.
CCTTCTGTTCGAGCGTCATGTCGCGCAGTGTGCGTTCGGCCCAGTCCGCCTTGCTCTCCGCGCCGGACCGCGTCGGAGAGTTCGTGGACACGTCGGCGCCTGCGGCCGATGCGCCGACACCGCCGGTCACGACGAGCAGTCCGGTGAGCGTCGCAGCGGCATAGCTGTTCCTCCTGCGCCGGGAAGCAGGCTTTGTCACGAAATCCCTCCAGTGAGCGTGTGGATGTGAGAAATCCACGAATGCGTCAGCACCGGAAAGTTAGGCGAGCGCGGTAGGCCCGTCAATGGACGAACGTCGCGGATCGGTACGAGTGGGCCCTTCGCTCCGGAAAACGACATGAAGGGTCCACTCGTGGGTTCCGATGGGTGAGGGGGATGCACCGTTTCGCGGAGCGATTCGGGCTCACGGAAGGGTGACGGGCCCCCCATGTCGCGCTGCTGCCGTCCGCCGCGCACACAGGCGGGGCCCGCCGACGATGTCGACGGGCCCCGCCTCGCGCGAGCAACTGGGCGACCAAGCTGCAACGTGTGTCGCATCTTTTGGGGTACTAGGCGTCCGGCGTCCCGGTGACGCAGTCCCACGGCGACGAAGCCTTACGCGGCGTGCCCAGCGTGGGTACCCGGTACTCGCGCACGGAGATCGATCGGGGTGGATCGGGCTCATCCTCGCCGGATCCCTGGCCGGTTCGACGTCCGCACCTCCAGTTGTACTCAGTGATACAGATCACTTCAAGGGGTTGTTCGGGTGCACCGGTACAGATTGTGTCGGTACGTGCGCGCGACGTGCGTTTCCCTGGTGTGCCAGGAAAGTCAGCCGCCGGATGGGTGTTGACGCCCCACCTGCCGTCGTCGCGATGTGTGTCGTCGACGCGGGTCGCGGGGTCACGCCTCGCGTGTGCCCGGCCGTCGCCACATCCCGTAGGCGGTGATCCCGGCGACGGCGGCGATTCCCAGCCCGAGACCGAGCCCCGTGAGCACGTCGGCCCGCGCGGGCATCCGCGAGCGGATCGTCACCGGCTTGTCGAAGATGTGGATCTCCCAGGCGCGTTCCGTGGCGATCCGGCGGAGCGTGCGGTCGGGGTTGACGGCGTGCGGGTGTCCGACGGTCTCCAGCAGGGGAACGTCGGTGCTCGAATCGCTGTAGGCGTGGCAGTGGGCGAGGTCGTAGCCGTGTTCGGCGGCGAGCCGGCGTGCCGCGACGGCCTTCTGTTCGCCGTAACAGTAGAAGTCGATCTCGCCCGAGTAATGGCCGTCCACGATGCCCATTCGGGTACCGACGCTCCGGTCGGCGCCGAGCATCTCCGCGATCGGCGTGACCACCTCCTCGCCCGCGGCGGACAGCACGATCACGTCGTGTCCTTGCGCCTGGTGGGCGGCGATGAGTGCCTCGGCCTCGGCGTAGACGAGCGGTGTCACGACGTCGTGCAGCGCCTCCGCCACGACCGTTCGGAGCTGGGCCACGTCCCAGCCCCGGCACAACGCCGATATTTCGGCACGCAGGCGTTCGGTGCGGCCCTCGTCCGCACCGGACAACGAGAAGACGAGTTGCGCGTAGGCGCTCTTCACGGCGGTGCGGCGACTGATCATTCCTTCGCGCATGAGCGGTCGTCCGAACGCGAGTGCGCTCGACGAGGCGATGATCGTCTTGTCGAGGTCGAAGAATGCCGCGACGCCGCGGTTCGGAGAGCTCCCGGAGTCGGCCACGGGCCAACGATAGGTGATCGACACGGGCGCAGGAGACGCCGGACGACCGTTGCCGCCGTTCCGGTCGCCCGCGCCGTTCTCCGCGACCCTTCTGTTATCGAATTGCCTGTTCAGAACGGGTTTCGAACAGGTACGTGGAGCTACCCTGAAAGTAGTCCGGTGTCGCTCCCGGATGCGGCTCGGCTCACCCCCGGCCGAGCCCGGGCGGTCCCCGTTTCCCTCCCCCTGGCGGGGACCGCCTCCTCGAATTCTCCGCCGCTCCGTCCGCGGCTACCGCCGAGTTATCCACAACGACCCGGTTATCCACAGGTTCGCGGGTTTCCTCTTTCCGGCGTCGCGGCCGCAGGTGAATCTGGATGCGCAACCGAGAATGCATGCGTGGGGGAGTGATGGAACGGACTGTGGAGCGGCCGTCGCAACGCGGGGTCGCCGGAAGTGTCTCGGGGAACGCCGTCGCGGGGCGGGCCGGCGGGAGTGCCGCAGCCACCGAGCGCGTGACCGGCACCGACGGGCGGCCACTCGTCGTGGCGCGCGAAGGCCGCGTTCTGGACGAGATCCGTCGGCACGCCGCGGCGGTCGACTGCGACGTCGTCACGGTGGCCGACCTCGACGAGGCGGCACCGTACTGGCACGGCGCACCGTTCGTGCTCGTCGACGAAGAGGTGGCACCCGGTACGCGGGTACGCCCACGTCGTGGCGACGTCGTCCTGGTGTGCGGCGGCAAGCCCCCGCACAGCGTGTGGCGTCGAGCCGTGGTGTTGGGTGCGCGGGAGGTCGTGACGCTGCCCGACACGGACGGGGTGCTGCTCACCTCGTTGGCCGACGTCGTCGAACAGCCGAGCACGGACCGCGGCCGCGTCGTCGCCGTGGTGGGCGGACGTGGCGGAGCCGGTGCCTCGCTGCTGGCCGCGGCCGTGGCGGTCGGAGCGGCCCGCGCAGGTGACCGGCCGGTGCTGCTCGACTGCGATCCCCTTGGCGGCGGCATCGATCTGGTGCTGGGCGCGGAACTGCAGGACGGCGTTCGATGGCCGGACGTGCAGGTGCAGGGCGGCCGGGTGTCGATCTCCGCGCTGGACGCGGCGCTGCCGGTGGCGGGACCACCCGACGGTCCCGTGGCGATGCTCTCGTGCGACCGCGACGGCACGGGGCCCGCTCCGGAAACCGTCGAGGCGGTGCTCCGTGCAGGAGTGCGTGCCGGACGGACCGTGGTCTGCGATCTGCCACGTGATCCGGGGCCGTGCGGACAGCGGGTGCTCACTGCTGCGGATCTCGTCGTCCTGGTGGTGCCCGCCGAGCTGCGCGCGTGTGTTGCGGCGTCCCGCGTACTCGACCGGTTCGGGGACGCCCGTTCGCGTACCCGGGTGCTCGTCCGTGGTCCGTCGCCGGACGGGCTGAGCGCCCGCGACGTCGCCGGCAGCGTAGGTGCGGCGCTGCTGGGGTGGCTGCCCGTCGACCGTCGTGTCGCGAGGTCCGTCGAGCGAGGCTCGTTCGACCCACGTCGCCGCGGGCCGCTCGGCACGGCAGCGCGCACCGTGCTCGGCGAGTTGGCCGCCTGATCCGCGGAATCGGATCGAGTCACAAGCGCCACGACCGTCGATAACGGCCGGTTCGACTCGGAATCCGGTCACTGCTGTCCGATCGCCTTTCCCCTGGGGGAGCACATGAGAACCACTACTGTCCACTCCGGACAGCACGATGAAGTTCGGTCCGAGGACGCTCGGCTGGTGGAGCGGGTTCGGCAACGGCTCGCGAACACCGGGTCGGCGCCCGATCCGCAATCGGTGGCCGAAGCCGTCCGCGCGGAAACCTCCGGTGTCGCGGGACATCTGGACGTCCTGGATGCGTTGCGACTGCTGCGGCACGAATTCGTCGGTGCCGGCCCGTTGGAACCGTTGCTCGACGATCCGGGCGTGACCGACGTGCTGGTGACCGCTCCCGACGAGGTGTGGGTCGACGGCTCGGGCGGGCTACGCCGCACCGACGTGACCTTCGCCGACGAGGAGGCCGTCCGCAGACTCGCCCAGCGGCTCGCGCTCGCGGCAGGCAGGCGACTCGACGATGCGCAGCCGTTCGTCGACGGCTGGCTGCCCGGAGCAGGGCCGCACGGCCGGGTCCGTATGCATGCGGTGCTGCCGCCCGTGGCGGCCGGCGGTACGTGTCTGTCCCTGCGGGTGCTGCGCCCCGCGGCGCACGATCTGCGCGCACTGCGGAGGCTCGGCACCGTCGACGAGTCCGGTTTCGCGGTGCTCGAGGCGGTGGTCTCGGCACGGTTGGCGTTTCTGATCAGCGGAGCAACGGGCTCGGGGAAGACGACGATGCTCGCGGCCTTGCTGGGCGCGGTCTCGCCGAAGGAACGCATCGTCAGTGTGGAGGACGCAGCGGAGATCCAGCCGTCGCATCCGCAGGTCGTTCAGCTCGTCGCGAGACCGGCCAACGTCGAGGGCGCCGGTGAAGTGACACTGCGCGACCTCGTGCGGGAGGCCTTGCGGATGCGGCCGGACCGGCTGGTGGTCGGCGAGGTGCGGGGCCGTGAGGTCTGCGAGTTGCTGAACGCGCTCAACACGGGTCACGACGGTGGCGCCGGCACGTTGCACGCCAACTCACCGAGTGAGGTGCCCGCCCGGCTCGAAGCGTTGGCCGCACTCGGCGGACTGTCCCGTTCCGCGTTGCACAGCCAGCTCGCGGCCGCGGTCCAGGTCGTGCTGCACATGGAGCGTGCCGACGGCAGGCGGCGGCTCACCGAGATCGGCGTCGTCCGGCGGTCCGCGGACGGAGTGGAGGTGCGACCCGTCTCGACGGCCACTGGCCCCACCGACGACCACGAACTGCTCGCGGCCCTGTTGCGTGACCGGGGTGTGGAACCGCCATGGTGACTGCGACGCACGCGGCACCCGCCATGGCGGCGGTGGGCGTGGCCCTGCTGCTCTGGCCACAGCGGCGTAGCGGACGGCGGCTGCGGCACCTCGCCGGTCGGGTGACGGCCGCGGAATCGACACGGCGCCTGCGGCCGTCGTCGCGGTGCTGGAGAGTCCTCGCTGTCGCGGGCTCGGTTGCGGTGCTGTCGGGCCTGGTGGTGGCGGGCCCCGGGGTGGTGCTGGCCGCCGGATGTATCGCGGCGGCGGTGCTCGTACAGGTTCGTGCTCGCAGGAGGGTGCGGCGCGGCGTCGCCGCCCTGGCCGGCCTCGCGGAAGCGCTACGTGCGATGGCCGGTGACCTCCGATCCGGCGCGCACCCCGCGACGGCCGCGGAATCGGCGGCACACGACGCATCACCCGACATCGCCCCGGTGTTCCGTGCCATCGCGGCCTCGGTACGGCTCGGTGGGAATCCGGACGCGGGCCTCGCCGGCATGCCCTCCGGTACGGGCTCACTCCCCTTCGGAGTCCTGGAACGCGTGACGACCGCGTGGTCGCTGGCACGCAGGCACGGGCTCGCGCTGGCCGACATCGTCGACGCGGTTCACCGGGACGTGGCCACGCGGGCTCGGCTGGCGGGCACGCTCGACGCGCGCATGGCGGGGCCGCGGGCAAGCGCACTGATCCTCGCGGGACTGCCCGTGCTCGGTGTGCTGCTCGGCGAGGCGATGGGCGCGGCACCGCTCGCCGTGCTGTTCACGACGGCCCCGGGGCAGGTGCTGCTCGCCGTGGGCTCGGGGCTGTTGCTCGGTGGCGTGGCCTGGACGTCGGCGATCACCGGAAGGGTGCTGCCCCGATGAGCCCGCTGGTACCTGCGCTGCTCGCCGCCGTGTTCTGGCTGACACCCGCGCCGTCGGCCGTCCGGTTGCGCGCGCTGCTGCCGCCGAGGAGGGAGTCGGCGGGACGGTCGTGGCTGCGGCGGTGTCTCGGGCCGGCTGGCGGACTGTCCGAACGCGCGCTCGCCGTCCTCGCGGGCGGAGCGGCAGGGACGCTCGTCGCCGCCGCGGGGTCGATGCTCGCGGCGCCGGTGGCCGGTGTCGGCACCTGGTGGGGAGTCCGTCGACTGCGTACCCGCGGCGCTCGTGTGGAACCGGACCCGCTGCGCATGGCTGCGACCGGCGATCTCCTCGCGGCATGCCTGCGATCGGGAATGCCGGTGTCCACCGGGGTGCACGCGGTCGCGCCGACCGCCGAACCCGCCGCAGCGGCCGCGTTGCATACCTCCGCGGGCCTGCTGGCGTTGGGTGCCGAACCACGAGAGGCCTGGCAGCCCGCTCGGGAGTGTCCCGCGACGGCCGAACTCGCCCGCGCCGCGTGCCGCACCGCCCGCTCGGGCAGCGCATTGGCCGGGGTGGCCGAAGACATGGCCCACCGGGCACGGGACGCAGTCGCCGACACCGCAGAGGCGCGGGCCCAACGCGCAGGCGTGCTGGTGACGGGCCCACTCGGATTGTGTTTCCTGCCCGCGTTCCTGTGCCTCGGCATCGCGCCGGTGGTGATCGGGCTCGCGACCGAACTGCTGATGTGAATCCGTGGAGAAAACCGAGGGCGCCCGGTGTGTGCCGGTGTCCTGAGAACGACGAAAGGAAAAGAAACCATGAACACGGTGATGTCGATCGTGCGCACGATTCTGCCGCTCACCCGGCCCGCGAGCACCGCGGTCGGAGCGACACGGCACGGTGCCGCGACGGAGTCGGCCGGGCTCCGGGACGCGTCTGCCGGGGCCACTGGAACTCCCACCGGGATCCGGGGAACCGGCCTGCCGCAGCGAGAATCGTATGTGGACGATCACGAGGTCGACCTGACCGCGTTGCTGCCGAGACAGACCGGCCCGGACCGGGCGCCGGAATCGCTTGCAGCCGATGCCGACGAGGAGTGCCGGGAGAGACGGGCGGCGGCGGGCGGATCCCGCGAACCGGGCAGCGACCGGGTGGCTTCCGATACTGCCCGAACGGACGCTGCGAGTGCCCGTCCCGCCGGTGCAGCCGGTGACGACTCGGACGGCGCGAACTCCTGCACCAGGGCTGACACCGAGGGCGACGCCGATGGGGGCATGTCCACGGCTGAATACGCGATCGGCACTGTAGCCGCGGCGGCGTTGGCCGCGGTGTTGTACATGATCGTCACGGGCGACTCCGTGACCGCCGCGCTGACCTCGATCATCGAGCAGGCGTTGTCGGTGGACTTCTGATGCCCGGCGTGGTGTCCGATGTGGAGACGTGCGGGCGTGACGGCACCGCGGAACGTGCGGGTGCCGAGAAACCCGACAGCGGCGAACACCACGATGGCGAACACGGCGGTGGCGGACACGGCAGTGGCGAACACGGCGACGCCGCTCGTCACGGTGGCGGGATCGCGGGCGACGACCGCGGCTCGGTGACCGTCGAAGGCGCGATCACGGTGTGCTCGCTGATCGTGGCGCTGGGACTCGTCCTTGGCGTCGTGACGGCGGTGCTGGCCCAGGTGCGGTGCGCCGACGCCGCGGGCGAGGCGGCCCGTCTCCTGGGCAGAGGCGACGACGCTCGCGCCCGTGAAGCCTTCCGAAGTCTCGCCCCGGACGGAGCGACGTTGACGTCGCAGGGCGACGGCACGGGCATCGCCGTCACGGTGCGGAGCCCGATTCTCGACGGAATGCTGCCGGGAATCGAGCTCTCGGCCGAGGCCTACGCGGTCCGCGAACCCGAGACCGGAGGAGTCGGTGCGAACGGGGCACCGGAATGAGGACCGGTCCGGTTCGCTCGCGGCCGGGACGGCGCCCGCAGTCCGAACGCCACCCGTCGCCCGAACGGAACGAGGGCGGAGGTGCCGCGGGGCCGGGCTCCGAGGAGGGTACGGAGCCGGGCCACGCCGGCGAGGGCGTGACGGCCGATGCCGGTACGGCCACGGTGTGGGGCGCGTTCGCGATCGCAGGCCTGATGGTGGTCGCGGGTCTGGTGTGGCTGGTGGGACACGTGGCCGTGGTCCGACAACAGGTCGCCAACGCGGCGGATCTCGCGGCTCTCGCCGCCGCGGGACGAGTGGACCGCAGCGCGAGCGAGGCGTGCAGGTTCGCCGAGACGGTCACCGACCGGATGCACGTCGAGTTGGCCGACTGCCGGGTTGCGCACCCCGATGCGCTCGTCGTCGTCGACAAGGCCGGTGGGCCGTGGCTCGCGCCGTTCGGCCCGGTGACCGCTCGGGCGCGCGCCGGTCCGGTGACGGCGATCGACGGCGGCCCCACCGGCGAGACGGCGGCGACCGACGGTCACCACGCCGACGAGCAGCGGTCGTCTGCGCGCGATGAACGGTATGCGCGGTCCGCGCACCGACCGGACTCTGCGCAGGGATCACCGTTCCGCACGGCTCCGCCGAGGCGGGAGTGAGCAGGGGATTCGCAGGTCAACACCACGACGAACGGTCCGGCGACCGGGGTCGTGGTCCGGTCACCGGCTACCGACGTTCGGCCCGGCCGTTGTGTCGATGCTCACTCATCGTTTCCGAACGTCCGGTTGTCGAGCGCCTCTGTCGTCGCCCCTGCAACTTGCCGTTAAGTGAAATCAGACGCCGCGAACGCAGCAACGCAGCGGTGCGAACGTTTCAGGAGGCTTGAGCAAGACATGTTGGACATGGAGTGGCCCGACAGCTGGCGCGGCTCGTTCCGGATCGAGTTGCGCGCGGAGGCGATCAGCCTCGCCGAGCGCGGCTGGCCCATCCTGCCGGGCACGATCTCCTCGGGTGAGGGCGCGGACTGGGAGTATCCGACGCCCGCACACGAGGACTGGCAGGACCGTCTCGCCGCACATCCGCGTCAGGTCGCCGCGTGGTTCACCGGCAAGCCGTGCAGCTTGCTCGTCGCAACCGGCACGATGGTCGATGCGATCGAGGTCGGTGACGAGCTCGGCCGCCGAGCCGCATCGCTGCTGCGCGTGACCGGCCACCCGGTGCCGATCGTCGCGATGCCGAACGGCCGTTGGCTGTTCCTCACCGCGTCGACCGACACCGTGCATCCGGCACTCGCCGAGCACGACGACGTGACGTGGCACGGCCGTGACGGATACGTGCCGCTGCCTCCGACCCCGTACCGGCAGGGCGTGGTGCATTGGCGCGTCAAGCCGGAGATCTGGGGCTGGCGGTTGCCTGCGGCGTCGACCGTCAACGAGGTGCTCGTGCGTGCCCTGCTCGGCGAGCACGACGACGCGGCGGTGGTGGACGCGCCCGGCGCGGTACTCCCGACCGACGATCAGTCCGCCGTGGCCCCTTCCGCGGCCTGAACCACCCCGTGACCGTGTCCGCCATCGCGTCCCATCGCCCCGAGCACGATGTCGAGCACGGTCACAGCCCCCGCCTTGTCCAGCGGTTCGTTGCCGTTCCCGCACTTGGGCGACTGAACGCAGGACGGGCACCCGGCCGGGCACTCGCAGGAGACGATCGCCTCCCGCGTAGCGGCCAGCCATGGGACCAGCGCGGCAAACCCGCGATCGGCGAAACCGGCACCCCCGGGATGACCATCGTGCACGAACACCGTCGCCTCCCCGGTGTCAGCGTGCAGTGCGGTGGACACTCCGCCGATGTCCCAGCGGTCGCACGTAGCGAACAGCGGTAGCAGGCCGATCGCTGCGTGCTCGGCAGCATGCAGGGCGCCGGGAAGGCGCGCCGATTCCAGCCCCGGCGCCTCCCGGCGCCCTGCAGCATCATCGCCCGCAGTTGCGGCGGCTTCCGTCCCGGCAGGTTCCGTCCCCGTAGCGCCTGCCCCGGCGGCATCGGCCGTACCCGGCAGGTCGTCGGTCCTGGGAGTGCCGTCCGTGCCGGAGGACGTACCGGCGTCGGTACGTGCCGCGGCCTCGAGCAGTTCGTCGCTGATCGTGTACCAGACGGCCCTGGTGCGCAGCTCTTCCTCGGGAAGGTCGAGCGCCACCTGGTCCAGCACCGCACCCGACGGCAGCCGTCGGAGATAGCCCACGACCCGCGACGTCACGGCCACATCGCCGAGGCACACGGTCACGCCGCCGAAGTGCTGTTTCTCGGGCGTGGCCAGTACCTCGATGTCGATCACTTCGCGCGGCGAGGTGTTCCACTCCGGATCCTCGGCGTGCACGAGCGCCACGCCGTTGTCCAGATCCAGCTCGTCGACGACGTACGACGACCCCTGGTGCAGGTAGACCGCACCCGGATGCACCGTCGTGCACGCGGAACCCGGATCGACCGTCCCCAACAGCCTCGACGTCTCCGCCTCGACGACCGCCACCTGTTCGCCGCCCGAGCCGCGGATGTCGATCTCGAACTGCGGCCGGTCCCGCGACGTCCAGTACCACCCGCTCGGCCGTCGCCTCAGGACCCCGTCGGCCACGAGCGCATCGAGGACCGCGCGCGCCTCGTCGCCCCCGAACGTGTCCAACTCGCCCGCCTTCAGCGGCACCTCCGCGGCCGCGCACGCCAGTTGCGGCGCCAGCACGTACGGGTTGACGGGGTCGAGCACGGTCGTCTCGACCGGACGATCGAGCAAGGCCTCGGGATGGTGCACGAGGTACGTGTCCAGCGGATCGTCCCTCGCCACGAACACCACGAGCGCGTCGTCGCCCGCGCGGCCCGCGCGCCCCGACTGCTGCCAGAACGATGCCAACGTGCCGGGATAGCCCGCGAGCACCGCCGCGTCCAGCCCCGAGATGTCGACGCCGAGTTCCAGCGCGTTGGTGGTCGCCACGCCGAGGAGCCGACGTGCCATCAGGTCCGCTTCGAGACGGCGCCGTTCCTCGGGCAGGTATCCGGCGCGGTAGGCGGCGACCGTCTCCTCCAGCGCGGGGTCCACCTCGGCCAGGATGCGTTTCGCACCCAGCGACGTCAGTTCCGCGCCGTGACGTGACCGTACGAACGCCAACGTGCGAGCGCCCTCGATCACCAGCTCGGCCAGGATCCGGGCGGCCTCCGCGCCCGCGGAGCGCCGCACGGGTGCTCCGTTCTCGCCGGTCAGTTCGTCCAGCAGCGGCGGTTCCCACAGCGCGACCGTCCGTGGTCCGCGCGGCGACGTGTCGTCGGTGATCGCGGTGGCGGGCCTGCCGGTGAGACGGGCGGCGAACTCGGCGGGTTCGGCGGTCGTCGCCGACGCCAGCACGAACACCGGGTCCGCGCCGTAGTGGCGGGCGACTCGTTGCAGCCGCCGCAGGAGCAACGCCACGTGCGAGCCGAACACGCCGCGATAGCTGTGGCACTCGTCGACGACGACGTAACGCAGCTTGCGAAACACCGCCGCCCAGCGTGCGTGCCCGCTGAGGATGCCGCGGTGCAGCATGTCGGGGTTCGTGAACACCCAACGGGCGTGTTTGCGGACCCAGTCGCGTTCCTCGCGCGGGGTGTCGCCGTCGTACGACGCCGCGCGCACTCCGCCGAGGTCCAGCTGCGTGACTGCTCCCAGCTGATCGGCGCCGAGGGCCTTCGTCGGCGCCAGGTACAGGGCCGTCGCCGAGGTGTCGGTGACCAGGGACGAGAGCACGGGCAGCTGGTAGACCAGCGATTTTCCGGACGCGGTGCCGGTGGCGACGATGACGTCCGAGCCCTCCCACGCGGCCGAGGCACCCGCTGCCTGGTGCGTCCACGGGCGGTCGATACCGCTGTCGCGCAGTGCGGTCACCACCTCGTCGGGAGCCCAGGACGGCCAGTCGGTGACCTCTTCGTCGCGGCCCGGCAGGTCGGCGACGTGCGTGACCGGGTCGCGGTCGTCGGGGATGCCGGCCGTCGCGCGCTCGAGCAGCCGGCGTGCGCGCGTGGTCGAGGCTTCGTCCATATGTTCGAGAATCGCACAGGGCTCGTCGTGACCATCGTCACCCGATGGTGACCGGTGCCACACCCATGCGCCGGGTATCCGCCCCGAAACAGGTCTCCCGAGATCGACTCCGTTACCAATACACTGCGCCGACAAACCGCAAAAAGTGGTGCACATCCCATGTCAGCGTCGACACAGTGGAGTCCGCGGAGCCTCGCGGCCGACCGGTCGCTGCTGGCGTAGGCGACGTTTCAGGAGGACGCATGTCCCGGCACTTCCTCGCGGCCGGCTCTCCGGAGCTGGCCGGAGGTGACTACGGCATAGTCGCCGTGGTCGCCGTGATCGCCCTGGCTGCACTGGCACTCGGGTACGTGCTGCTCAAGGAGGTCCTGGCCGCAGACCAGGGCACCGAGCGGATGCGCGAGATCGCCACCGCCGTGCAGGAGGGCGCCGCTGCCTATCTCAACCGGCAACGCAAGACACTGGCCGTATTCGGCGTGGTCGTGTTCGTGCTGTTGCTGTTCCTACCGGCCGAGGACTGGAACGAACGCATCGGACGCTCGCTGTTCTTCCTCATCGGCGCGGTGTTCTCGTTCTCGATCGGCTACCTCGGCATGTGGCTGGCGACGAGGGCGAACGTCCGGGTTGCGGCGGCCGCCAGGGAGACCGGTGGCCGGGAGAAGGCGATGCGCGTCGCGTTCCGCACCGGTGGCGTCGTCGGCATGATCACGGTCGGCCTCGGCCTGTTCGGTGCCGCCGTCGTCGTGCTGGTCTACGCGGGTCAGGCGCCGAAGGTGCTCGAAGGCTTCGGTTTCGGTGCCGCCCTGATCGCGATGTTCATGCGTGTCGGTGGCGGCATCTTCACCAAGGCCTCCGACGTCGGCGCGGACCTGGTCGGCAAGGTCGAGCAGAACATCCCCGAGGACGACCCGCGCAACGCGGCGACGATCGCCGACAACGTGGGCGACAACGTCGGCGACTGTGCCGGCATGGCAGCCGACCTGTTCGAGTCGTACGCCGTGACGCTCGTGGCGGCGTTGATCCTGGGTAGTGCGGCCTTCGGGACCAGCGGGGAGGGACTCGTCTTCCCGCTGATCATCCCGGCGATCGGTGTGATCACCGCGGTGATCGGCATCTACATCACCAAGGCGAGGGCGAACGAGAGTGCGCTGACGACGATCAACCGCTCCTTCTACATCTCGGCCGTGATCTCGGCGGTGTTGTCGGCGATCGCGGCGTTCGTGTTCCTGCCGAGCTCGTTCCCCGGCGTCTCCGGCAACCCCGCCGTGATCGCCACGTTCTCGGTGCTCATCGGTATCGCGCTCGCCGGCGTGATCCTGTGGCTGACCGGCTACTACACGGGTACCGAGAACAAGCCGGTGAAGGACGTCGGCAAGACGTCGGAGACCGGGGCGGCGACCGTGATCCTCTCCGGTATCTCGGTGGGCTTCGAATCCGCCGTGTACACAGCACTCGTGGTCGGCTCGGCTGTGTTCGGCGCGTACCTGCTCGGCGGCGCGGTGGCGTTGTTCGCGGTGGCACTCGCGGGTACGGGTCTGTTGACGACGGTCGGCGTGATCGTCGCGATGGACACGTTCGGCCCGGTGGCGGACAACGCCCAGGGCATCGCGGAGATGTCCGGTGACCTGGAGGAGGGTGAGGGCGTACAGGTCCTCACCGAGCTCGACGCGGTGGGAAACACGACGAAGGCGATCACGAAGGGCATCGCGATCTCGACGGCCGTGCTGGCGGCGACCGCCCTGTTCGGGTCGTACTCCTCGGCGATCGGCGAGGCGCTGGACAGCGTCGGCCGGATGGCGGGCGACGCGCTGCCGGATTCGTTCCTCGACAGCATCATCTCGCCGAACACTCTGGTCGGCGTGATCATCGGTGCCGCTGTGGTGTTCCTGTTCTCGGGGCTGGCGGTGAGCGCGGTCGAACGTGCCGCGGGTGCCGTCGTCTACGAGGTGCGGCGGCAGTTCCGCGACATCCCGGGGATCATGGAGGGCACGACCCGGCCGGAGTACGGCAAGGTCGTCGACATCGTCACCCGCGATTCGCTGCGGGAGCTCGCGACACCGGGTCTGCTGGCGGTGTTCGCGCCGATCGCGGTGGGCTTCGGCCTCGGCACGGGTGCGCTCGCCGGGTATCTCGGCGGTGCGATCGCGTGCGGCATGTTGATGGCCGTGTTCCTCGCCAACTCCGGCGGCGCGTGGGACAACGCGAAGAAGCTGGTCGAGGACGGCCACCACGGCGGCAAGAACTCCGAGGCGCACGCGGCGACGGTCATCGGCGACACGGTCGGTGACCCGTTCAAGGACACCGCGGGCCCGGCGATCAACCCGCTGCTGAAGGTGATGAACCTGGTGTCGCTGCTGATCGCGCCCGCGGTCGTGCAGCTCACGGTGGGCGCGGACGCCTCGCCCGCACTGCGGATCACGTTCGCGGTCGTGTCGGTGGCGATCATCGTCGCGGCGATCGTCGTGTCGAAGCGGCGCGGTTCGGCGATGACCGAGACGCCCGCTGAAACCACGACGAACGCCTGACCCCGGCGCACCGTCCTGATGCCCCCAAGGGCACTTTGGTTGCATTCAACGCAACCAAAGTGCCCTTGGGGGCAGCTCTGTGCCCGGGTGGCCGGGACGGCGTGGGTAGGGGCGTGGGTAGGGGCACAGTCTCCGCACGGCCGAACCGCGGGACGGTACGGTCCGTGTCAGTCGGAGTACGAAACGTGACCGGGAGGGGCGGCGTTGGGGGCGCGGAGACTCGTGAGGGTCGGCGTGGCCGGCGGGATTCTCGGTGCCGCACTGCTCGCCGGGTGCGGACAGCCGGAGACGTCGCCGCGGCAGGCCGACCGGCCGTCCGGCCTCGCCTCCGGCGATCCCGTCCCGTCCGGTGTCACCGGCGGTGATTCCACCGACCGCGGCTCCACCGGCGGTGACGAACTCGTGGCCTGGGTCGACGAGTACTGCGGTGCGGCGGCCGACGTGGTCGACGCCGCGAGCCGCATCCCCGTGATCGACGCCAGCACGCCGGAACGCACCTCGGCCACGGCCGGCAGGTTGCTGACGGTGATGATCGGCGGTCTCGACAATGCGCTGGAACGTCTCCGCAGTCTCGGCGAGACCGGTGTCGACGGTGCCGAGCGGGTGCGCACCTCCACGGTCGAGGCCTACGGCCGGGTTCGCGACCAGGCCGCAGGCGCCAAACGCGCACTCGACCGTCGAGGTGCGGAGGCGGTCGGTGCGGTGCGCGCGACGCTCGACCGGGTCGGCGGGCTCGACCTGCTCGGCGACCTGGAGCGGGTGCCGGAGCTCCGTGACGCGGGCACCCGCTCGGACACCTGCGGCCGGCTCACCGCCTGGGGCAACGGGCGCATCGCAGGCAGGTGACATCGCAGGCACGTGACGCCCCGGGCACGTGGCTCGCCGAGGCCCGGTCCGGTGACATCGCAGGCAGGTGACGAGGCCGCGCGGTCCGTGCACCCGCCCTCAGTCGAGGCGCTGCTCGGCGTAGGCGGCCATCGCCTCGGCCAGGTACGCCGCCAGGCCCGGTTCGATGCGGTCGTAGAAGGCCGTGAACCGTTCGTCGTCGGTGTAGAGCCTGCCCAGGCCGTGTACGACTCGCGGTTCGGCGTCCAGAAATGCAGTAGCCACCGGTGGTGTGCGTCGACCGCGTCGACCGTGCGCGGGTCGGTCGCGGGGACGTCGTCACGCAGCAGCTCGGCGATCCGTTCGGCCGCCTCGGCGCCCTGCCTCTGCACGGCCTGCCACTTCTCGTCGGACCAGCCTTCGACCTTCGTCTGCGTCTCGCGTGCGCCCGGCCAGCGCTGTTCGGCCTCGCCCGCCAGCGCGCGGGCCTGTTCCGAGTCACGCGGGATGCCGGTGAACAGTTCTTCCGCGTTCACTGCGGTCCCTCCTTCCAGTGTGTCGATCGTGTGCTGCACGGTCCTGGCGAGCCGGTCGAGCCGGTCCCGTTGCGCGAGGAGTCGTTCGTGGTGTTCGCGGAGTGCGGTCACCCGGTCGGTGTCGCGGTCGAGGACCTCGCGGATCCGTTCCAGCCCCAGTCCCAGCTCCCGCAGTACGAGGATTTCCTGCAGCCGGAGCAGTTGCTCCGGTTCGTAGTAGCGGTAGCCGCCCTCCCCGGTGAACGCGGGCGAGAGCAGGCCGACGTCGTCGTAGTGCCGCAGGGTGCGCGACGTGATGCCGGACATCCGCGCGACGTGGGCGATCGAGTAGGCCATGAGCTCGACGCTAGGGGTTGACGCTGCGTCAACCGCAAGTCACGAATCCGGGGCGGCGTCGCCGGCCCCGGCACGGTCGCGGGCGGTCCTGGACGTGATTCGTGCGGCGGACGCTCGGGAATGTCTGGGCGGCCGGCGACGTCTCAATGACAGAGGCGCCCCCACGGCGACCGGACGTCTCGTCCGAGTGAGGCCCACGTCACCCGTGCAACCCGCGGGTGGGTGGTCACCGTTGGGGTGGTGGGCGCGAGGCGCCGCGGCGGCATGGAAACATCGGGGACGAATCGGCCATACCACTTGACACGCCGCGTGTGGCGTGTTGAGCAACCTGGGCAGACACGACGGACGTTCAGCGTGCACACTGGCGGGTCCGACAGGTGATGTGAGGAAGCGGGACAGCGTGGCGGCAACGACGCGGAAGAAGAACGGCGAGAGCTCGGGCGACGGCAACCGGCGGTTGGTGATCGTCGAGTCGCCCACGAAGGCGCGCAAGATCGCGCCTTATCTCGGAGGCGATTACGTCGTCGAGTCCTCCCGCGGCCACATCCGTGACCTGCCGCGGGGTGCCGCGGACGTGCCCGCCAAGTACAAGGGGCAGTCGTGGGCGCGCCTCGGCGTGGACGTCGACAACGACTTCGAGCCGCTGTACATCGTCCCCGCCGACAAGAAGTCCACGGTCACCGAGCTCAAGAGCCTGCTCAAGGACGTCGACGAGCTCTACCTCGCCACGGACCCCGACCGTGAGGGCGAAGCGATCGCCTGGCACCTGCTCGAGGCGCTGAAGCCGAAGGTGCCGGTGCGCCGCATGGTGTTCCACGAGGTCACGCCGGAGGCGATCCGCGCCGCGGCCGAGAGCACCCGCGAGCTCGACCCGGACCTGGTCGACGCCCAGGAGACGCGTCGCATCCTCGACCGGCTGTACGGCTACGAGGTCTCGCCGGTGCTGTGGAAGAAGGTCATGCCACGGCTGTCGGCGGGCCGGGTGCAGTCGGTGGCGACGCGCGTGATCGTGGAGCGGGAACGCGAACGCATGCGGTTCACGTCGGCGTCGTACTGGGACATCTCGGCGACGATGGACGCCGGTGCCGACGCCGCACCGCGGAACTTCCCCGCACGGCTGACGGCCGTCGACGGCGGCCGCGTCG
This sequence comes from Prauserella aidingensis, assembly GCF_024171865.1. Classification (GTDB taxonomy): domain Bacteria; phylum Actinomycetota; class Actinomycetes; order Mycobacteriales; family Pseudonocardiaceae; genus Prauserella; species Prauserella aidingensis. Next base: position 161,322 of record NZ_JAMTCN010000002.1, read on the forward strand.
CCACGGGCCGCGACTTCGGCTGGGACGGGCAGCTCAAGGCCGCCTCCGCCGAGGTCCGCGTGCTGGACGAGACCGAGGCGAACCGGTTGTCCGAGGCGCTCGACGGCCGCGACTTCGCGGTCAGCAGCGTCGAGGAGAAGCCGTACACGCGGAAGCCGTACGCGCCGTTCATGACGTCGACGCTGCAGCAGGAGTCCGGCCGCAAGTTGCGGTTCTCGTCGGAGCGCACGATGCGGATCGCGCAGCGGCTCTACGAGAACGGTTACATCACTTATATGCGTACCGACTCGACGACGCTGTCGGAGGCGGCGTTGTCGGCGGCGCGCAGCCAGGCCACGGACCTCTACGGCTCCGAGTACGTGTCGAACAGCCCGCGGCAGTACAACCGGAAGGTCAAGAACGCGCAGGAGGCGCACGAGGCGATCCGCCCCGCGGGCGAGGTGTTCCGCACCCCCGGTCAGGTCGCGGGTGAGCTGGAGACCGACGAGTTCCGGCTGTACGAGCTGATCTGGCAGCGCACCATCGCCTCGCAGATGGCCGACGCCAAGGGCACGACGATGTCGGTGAAGATCACCGGCACGGCGACCAGCGGTGAGGAGTGCGTGTTCTCGGCCTCCGGTCGGACGATCACGTTCCCGGGCTTCCTGAAGGCCTACGTCGAATCGGTCGACACCGAGGAGGGCGGCGAGGCCGACGACAAGCAGAAGCGCCTGCCGCAGCTCGCCGAGGGGCAGGGCCTGACCGCGGCCGAGCTCGACCCGGACGGCCACGCGACGTCTCCGCCCGCGCGCTACAGCGAGCCCGCCCTGGTGAGCAAGCTCGAAGAGCTGGGCATCGGCCGCCCGTCGACGTACGCGTCGATCATCAAGACGATCCAGGACCGCGGCTACGTGTGGAAGAAGGGGTCCGCGCTGGTGCCGTCGTGGGTCGCGTTCTCGGTGGTCGGGCTGATGGAGCGGCACTTCGAGCGGCTCGTCGACTACGACTTCACCGCCGCGATGGAGGACGAGCTCGACCGCATCGCCAGCGGTGACGACAAGCGCACGAGCTGGTTGTCGCGGTTCTACTTCGGCGGCGAGATGGGCGTCGACGGTTCGGTCGGCCGCATCGGAGGGCTGAAGAAGCTGGTCGGCTCGGGTGTCGAGGACATCGACGCGCGGGAGATCAACTCCATCCCGATGTTCACCGACTCCGAGGGCCGCGACGTCGTCGTGCGCGTCGGCCGGTACGGGCCGTACCTCGAGCGCGAGGTGGACGGCAAGTCGCAGCGGGCGAACCTGTCCGACGACCTGCCGCCGGACGAGCTGACGCTGGAGATCGCGGAGAAGCTGTTCGCGACGCCGCAGGAAGGTCGCGTGCTGGGCACCGACCCGGTGAGCGGGCACGAGATCGTCGTGAAGGAAGGCCGGTTCGGTCCGTACGTCACGGAGATCCTGCCGGAGCCGGAGGAGGAGTCGGCCGAACAGTCGGAGCCCGAGGAGGCGCCCGCGGAGGACTCCGGTGAGCAGGGCGGCACCAAGACGGCGGCGAAGAAGACCACGGCGAAGAAGACGACGAAGAAGCAGGCCAAGCCGAAGCCGCGCACCGCGTCGTTGCTGAAGTCGATGGACATCGCCGAGGTGACGCTCGACGACGCGCTGAAGCTGCTGTCGTTGCCGCGCGTGGTGGGTACCGACCCGGAGTCGGGCGAGGAGATCACCGCGCAGAACGGCCGGTACGGGCCGTACCTGAAGAAGGGCACCGACTCGCGGTCGTTGGCCACCGAGGAGCAGATCTTCGACATCACGCTCGAGGAGGCGCTGAAGCTCTACGCCGAGCCGAAGCGCCGCGGCAGGCAGGCCGCGAAGCCGCCGCTGCTGGAACTCAAGGAGGACTCGGTCTCGGGCAAGCCGATCGTCGTCAAGGACGGCCGGTTCGGGCCGTACGTGACCGACGGCGAGTACAACGCGTCGCTGCGCAAGTCCGACAGCGTGGAGGACCTGACGCAGGAACGCGCCGAGGAGCTGCTCGCCGAGAAGCGAGCCAAGGGTCCCGCGAAGAAGACGACGAGCAAGAAGTCGACCACGGCCTCGAAGACGTCGACGGCGAAGAGCGCCGCCACGAAGAGCGCCGCCACGAAGAGCACCGCGGCGAAGAGCACCGCGGCGAAGAGCACCGCGGCGAAGAGCACCGGCACGAAGAGCACCGCGGCGAAGAGCACCGGCACCAAGAGCACGGGCACCAAGAGCACGGGCACCAAGACGGCGGCGAAGAAGAGCACCTCCGCCAAGTCCTCGTCGGGCTCGACCTCGTCGAAGTCGAAGTCGACCACCTCCACGTCGACGAAGAAGTAGGCGACCGATTCCGCACCCGACCGGCTCCCCGGCGGTGGTCAGCGCCGGGGAGCCGTCGTCGTCGGGCGGTGGACGGCGCGTCACCGGTCCGGTGGATGTCGCCGACCGTGTACGTGCAGACCCGGTGTCACCGGCCGTAGTCGTCGCGCGTGTGATCCCCGCTGGGGACGTCTGCGCAGGTAGACGGGCTGCCGCGGCCTCCGGCGTGGTCGCGACGCAGCCGGTGGGCAGGCCGCCTGCCGTGGTCGGGGCGCCGGGTCGTCGTCCTGTTGGCGGATGCGCGCCGTGATGGGACCGCTACCCTGACAGCCGACGGCATGTCACTGCGGGTTCCACCCGCATCGCCCGAGCAGGTACGAGGAGGACGCGTGGGCAGCGGAGACGGTACCCAGGCTCCGGAGTCGGCGCACTACGGCGATTCGCTGGCCGACCCGGAATCCGCCGCGGACGGGTCCGGTTCGACGGTCCCTCCCGCGCAGTCGTCGGTGCCGGATCTGGAGGTCATCCGGAGCAAGGCCGCCGCGGCGTTGGCCGAGGAGGACGCGAAGCAGGCGCAACAGGCCGGCCCCGAGGAGCCGTCGGAAGCGGGCGACGCGGAAGCGCCCGAAGGCGAGGACGGCAGCGACACCACCGCGGCGGCGTCCGGCGCGAACGGCCTCAAGGGCAGGCTCGGCAAACTTCCGCGGCCGCGGATGCGGGGCCAGTTGCTGCCCGCGATGCTGCGCCGGGGTGAGAAGTCCCAGCAGGCGCAGCGGCCCGCGCAGGCCAAGCCCGTGAAACAGCCCCTGAACCAGCGCGTCACGCTGCGGAAGCCGTCGAACGCCTCGGCGGGCCTGATCGTGGCCGGCGTGCTGTTGATCGTCTTCGTGATCGTGGCGATCCGGTTCGTCGTGAGCTTCGTCGAGAGCGTGGGCAGCATCTTCTCCTGATCCCGCGCCCGCCCGCCTGACGACGCGGCGCCCCCTGATGACGCGGCGGGCCTGGCCGCGTCCGCTGCTGCCGGCGCCTTTCGGGGCTCACCGCGTGGGCGAGCGCCGGAATCCGGCGATTCGTCCGGTGTGACATCACGATCGGTGGGGTAACGCTTACCCGCGGTGTCTTCGCTGGTCCGCCCGCGAGAGCGAGCAGGTCAGCGATACCCTGGCCGCACAGGCAGCGCCGGTCATGTGGGGTGGGCACATCAGCGAGGCAGCTCGGGGGACACGGAACGCCGACGCGCGCGACGAACGCGCGGCGGCGGCAGACCCCACGGCCCAGGACACGTCCGGTGACGCCGAGGGCGCGAGACAGGTGAACGCCGGAGCGTCGGCGCACCACGAGATGTCCACGACCCGGCGGGCACGCAGTGTGCTGGGGATCCGGCCGTTCCGCAGGCTGTGGGCGGTGACGTACCTGTGCAGCGTGGCCGACTGGCTCGCCATGCTCGGCCTCACGGGCCTGGTCACGAAGTACACCGACGACTACCTGTTGCAGAACTTCGCGTTCGTCGGTGTCGTGCTCACCCAGCTGCTGCCCGGGTTGCTGTTCGCCCCGCTCGGCGGGCTGCTCGCCGACCGGTTCGACCGCCGCAAGGTGATGATCTGCGCCGACCTGGCGCGGTTCGCGCTGCTGTTCTCGATCCCGATCGTCGGGTCGCCGATCTGGCTGTTCGTCGCCAACTTCATGGCCGGGTCCGCGGCGATGATGTGGATTCCGTCGAAGGACGCGGCGGTGCCGAACCTGCTGCGCAGGCCGGATCAGGTGGAAACGGCCAACCAGCTCGGGCTGTTCATGACCTACGGCCTCGCGGTCGTCAGCGGCGCCGGGCTGTACTCGGTGCTCACCGGTGTGCAGACGACGCTCGGCATCTCGCCCGACGCGTTCGGCGAATTCGGTGTCGCCAACGCCGTCGTGTTCATCAACGCGGTGCTGTACCTGGCCAGTGCGATCCTCATCGCGACCCGCATCCCGGAACTGTCGCTCCGCAACGTCCACCCCGTGCCGGAGAGCACGGCCGCGTCACGGGACGACGCGGCGAGTCGTTCGGGCGAGAGCGGCGAGGCCGACGAGGACAAGGTCGGCTTCATCGCGATGGTGCGGCAGAGCTTCAGTTACATCCGGCGCACGAAGCTCGTCCGCGGCCTGCTGATCGGCATGATGGGCGCGTTCGCCGCGGGCGGCGCCGTGATCGGTGCGGCCAAGCCGTACTCCTCGAGCCTCGGTGGCGGTGACGCGTCGTTCGGTCTGCTGTTCGTCGCGGTGTTCGTCGGCGCCGCGACGGGCCTGGCGATGGTGCCGAAGCTCGCCCGCAGACTGCCGCACGACCGGCTGTTCGGCGTCGGCATCGTGCTGGCGGGCATGGCGCTGATCGTCGTCGCGCTGTCGCCGCACCTGGCCGTGTCGCTCATCGCGGCGGCCGCCGTCGGCGGCTGTGCGGGGGCGGGCTTCCTCACCGGTGTCACGATCATCGGCTCGCAGATCGACGACGCGATGCGCGGCCGGATCAACGCGATCTACCAGTCGCTGCTGAAGATCATCATCTTCGGCTCGACCGCGATGGTGCCGGTGCTCATCGGCCTGGTGCAGCCGCACAAGGTCACGGTGTGGGGCAACGAGCTCATCATCGACGGCACGCGTCCGGTGCTGCTCGGCGGCGGGTTGCTGGCCGCGCTGGTCGGCGTCGTCGCGTACCGCCAGATGGATTCGCGCCGCACCGAACCGATGCTCGCCGACCTACGCAACATCATGCGCAGACGCCCGCGGCGCGTGAACGGCCTGCTCATCGCGCTCGAAGGCACGGCGGCCACCGACACCGGCACGCAGGCCGCCCGGCTCGCCGACGCGCTGCGTACCGGGGAGCGGGACGTCGTCTTCGCCACCGATCCGGCGCTCGACGACGCGCGGTTGCAGGGCATCGTTTCCGGGGCGTCACTGTCGAGCGCTCGGGCGCAAGCGCTTGCGGCCGCGGCCGTGCGCGCCGACATCGTGGAACGCGACATCCGGCCCGCACTCGACTCCGGCGCCGTCGTCGTCATGGAACGGTTCGTCGACTCGCCCCTGGCGCACCTCGCCGCCGTTGCCGGCCTCGACGCGTCGGAGCTGGAAGGTCTCGCCGACTGGGCGACGGCCCGGTTGAGGCCCGACCTGGCGGTGCTGCTCGACACCGAGCCGGAGGGCGGTGCCGCCGAGGGCGGTGCCGGAGGCGCGTCGGCCGGTCCGCATCATTGGCGTGTGCAGCAGTTGCTCACCGAAATGGCGTCGGCGGACCCGCAGCACTACGTCGTCGTGGACGCGGACGGCAGTCCCGACGAGGTCGCAGGCCGCATCCACACCGCGGTCCAGTGTTCCCTCGCAGGCAAGGTCCCCGGGCTGGCCAAGCGCGGACGTCCGAAGGCCGGTCGCGGCTCGGACGTCCCCGGCGACGACGCCGAATCCCAGGACCGCGAAACCCACGACGCCGAATCCCAGGACGGTGGATCCCAGGACGGCGGAGTCGGGGACAGCGGAGTCGGGGACAGCGGAACGCGGGACACCGCATCCCAGGACACCGCATCCCAGGACGGTGACACCCGGGACAGCGAGACCCACGACGGTGACACGCGGGAGGCCGGCGAACGCGCGACGCAGGGAACCGCGCCGTGACGTCCGTCTGGTCGCAGGTGGTCGGCCAGGAACCGGCCGTGGAGACGTTGCAGACCGCCGCGTCGGCCGCAGCCGCGCTCGTCGCGGGCGAGCCCGATCCGCACGGCGGGATGACGCACGCGTGGCTGTTCACCGGCCCGCCCGGTTCGGGCCGTTCCGTGGCGGCGCGGACGTTCGCCGCCGCGCTGCAGTGCTCGACGGGCACCGGGTGCGGCGGCTGCACCGGTTGCAGGACAGCTGTCGCGGGCACCCACGCCGACGTGCGACTCGTCGTCCCCGAGGGACTGTCGATCTCGGTCGCGGAGATGCGGTCGCTCGTGCAGTCCGCCGCGCGTAGGCCCACGACCGGAGAATGGCAGGTCGTGATCATCGAGGACGCCGACCGGCTGACCGAGGGCGCGTCGAATGCGCTGCTCAAGGCCGTCGAGGAACCGCCGGACCGCACGGTGTTCCTGCTGTGCGCGCCGTCGGACCACCCCGAGGACGTGTCCGTGACGATCCGGTCGCGGTGCAGGCTCGTCACGCTGAGGACACCGCCGCCCGCGGCCATCGCACGCGTGCTCGCCGAGCGGGACGGGGTCGACGAATCGACCGCGAACTGGGCCGCGTCGGTGTGCGGCGGGCACGTCGGCAGGGCGCGCAGACTCGCCACCGACGAGGCCGCCCGCAGCAGGCGTGACGCCGTGCTGCGCATCCCGCTCGGACTGCGCAGGCCCGGCGACGTGTTCACGTGCGCCGACGAGCTGATCAAGACCGCCGAGTCCGACGCGGCCGACGAGAGCAAGTCGCGCGACGAGACCGAGGCCGAGGAGCTGCGCACCGCGATGGGCTCCGGCGGCACGGGCAAGGGCGTGGCCGCGGCGAAACGATCCGCGGACGCCGCCGTGAAACAGCTGGAGAAGCGGCAGAAGTCGCGCGCCACCAGGACCCAGCGGGACACGCTCGACCTGGCGCTCATCGACCTGGCCGGGTTCTACCGCGACGTGCTGGTCACCTCGAGCGGCGCGGGCGCCGCGCTGAACCACCCCGACTTCGCCGAGCAGAGTCGGGAGGCCGCACGCGACTGGACCCCGGCGTCGACACTGCGGCGCCTCGAAGCGGTCCTCGAATGCCGCGACGCGATCACCTGGAACGTCAAACCGCGCATCGCCGTCGAGGCCATGGTCACCACGCTCCGCGAAGGCTGACCGCCCGAGCGCGCGGCAGTGCCGTGCCCCCAGGGGCACCTTGGTGGCATTGAACACAGCCACGCGCCGGCGTGCCGTTGAGGGGCGGTGGTCGGGCCGGCGGGCGGGAGCCACACATCTTCCCCTCGCGCCGGCGTGCCACCCAACCGGATGCGACATGCGCGGTAGGTGCCGAAACGGCGAGGCCCCACGGCGCCAGGGCGGCACCGTGGCGCCGTGGGGCCTCGCCTACTTCGCTGTTACTCCCGCGGGCGAGGGGACGGCTTCGGCGGAGCCGTCGCCGCTGCCGATCCACCTCGACGTCCCGGCGACACTGCCACCAGGACCACACCGATCAGCAACATCGCCGTGCCCGTCCAGAAGATCGGCACCGACGCGTACGCCCCGCTGGTCTGGGCGAGCTTGTCCGGGGCCGCGGGTGGAGCGGCGCCGCCACCCTCCGGCGGGGCCGCGGGCTCCGGCTTGCTGCAGTCGACACCGCCGGTCGGCGCGAACGCGCGGGCGATCTGCTCACCCAGCGACACCTGCGCCAACGACGACGGGAGCTTGTCCGCCGCATCGTCGGGAAGCAGTTCCTCCAACTTCTTCGTCGGCAGGATCTGCAGGTCCAGCAGCCGCGCCGACGCGCCCTGCTGGTAGCCCTCGAACGGCTTCGCCTGCTCACTGCCACGCTTGGTCAACTCGGCGATGCTCAACCGCAGCACACCCAGATCGAGAACCCGCTTGGCCGCCACGTCGGTCAACGCCTTCACGCCGTCGTTCGCGGTCTGGGCGAGATCGCCGACCACCGGCGCGTCCTTCACCTGGTCGTAGCCGGGCAGCTCCTTCAACTCCGGCGTCGGCGCGCCGACCGGGATGTCCGCCGTCGGATTCGCCGCGTCGAGCGTGAACAGCTCCTCACCGTTCCGCTCCACCGTCAGCACCGGCGCCGTGTACTCGACCTTCGACGTCTCCGCCTCGCCCGTCGACAACACCCGCAACGTCGGCTGGCTCGCCACCTTGACCGTCAGGCCCAGCGGCGTGCCCTTCAGGATGTTGATGTCCGCGACCTGCATCGTCGACGTCGACTCCACGGCCTTGCGGTCCGTACCGGGCATGTCCACCAGCCGCACCGTCGAGCGCGTCGACAACGTGTTCGGTGCGCTCAGCAGCGCACCCTTCCCGTCGGCGTTGGGTTTGGCGTCACTCGTGGGCTGACCCGACAGCAGTCCGCCCAGATCCGCCAGCGACCCGAGCCCCTCCTGCAGCGACTTCTGCGTAGCCCCGTCGGTGTCGGTGAGCTGGGTGATGTCCGGCATCGTCGGAACCACGTTCAACAACGACGCACTCGCCGTCGACGTCGACGCGTCCGCGATCGTGCCCACACACGGGCCCAGCTCCTCACTCCACCGCGCATGAGCCGTGCCGTTCAACGCACTCAAGTTGATCAACGGATTGTCCGGCGCATTGATACCCGTCGACAACGGCTTCTCGTTGTCCGGCAACGCCGTCTGCGTCACCGACCCCGGCGTCGTCGGCGCATTGCCCCCGATCGCCACCCCCGCAGGAGACGCCGACGCGATCGACCGCTCGTACGTCAGATACGACTCCGAATCCACCTTCGCGTTCGACAGGCCGAACCCGCCCTCCAACGCCGACTGCTTCGGCAGGTCGTCCTCCGCACCGGGAAGGATCGCGTCCGTCGGCACCGCGTGCGGCAACAACCGCACCATGCCGAGCGCCGTCCCCGCCTCGCCGATGGCCTTCGCCGTCGTCTTCGTCGGCCCCGACGCAGGCGGCGCGTCAGGATCAGCCGGCGGGGGAACGGGAGTAGTAGGGATCGTCTGTCCGGCCGCAGGTCCGGCGGCCAGGACGACCAAGGCGGCCGCAAGCGGCAGCGCTGCCGAGCGGGCCAGTCGTCGACGCATAGTGAGGGTCCTCCAGTGCAGGTGGAGCCGGTCGGGGTGGCTATGCCTGTTCGATCCTCTAACGAACGAGGGGGGCGTTGGTGACGCAACAGCCTCCGGTATAGTCTTACGTACAAGGACGCAACGTCCACGCCGCCTTAGCTCAGACGGCCAGAGCGACGCACTCGTAATGCGTAGGTCAGGGGTTCGATTCCCCTAGGCGGCTCGCCCGAAGGCGCCCCATGCTCGTCGCGTGGGGCGCCTTCGCTGTGTTCGGGCATCGCAGTGTCTTCTGGGGGCGTGGCCCCCAGACCCCCGCCCGGGGAGTTCCCCGGACCCCCATTGGTGCTGGTCACCTTGGATTGGTCGGGTTTCGGTGGGGTTCGGTGCAGGTCGGGGGCTTGGGGGAGTCGTTTCCGCGTGGGTGCCGGTGTTCGGGGTGTGGGGTTGCGTTGCGATGGCTCGCTTCGCATCGCTGGTGAGATGTGCGTTGGTGGTCGCCGGTGTGGGTGCGTGCGTCGGGGGCATCGTTGCGTCGGGTGGGCTCGCTTCGCATCGCCGGTTGCGTGGGTGGCCGGTCGCCGAGGCTGGGTGCGTGCGTCGGGGGTGTGGTCGCGTCGGGTTCGGCTCGCTTCGCATCGCACGTTGCGCCGGGTGCTCGGCCGCGGTGCGTGGGGCGTTTCGGGCCAGTCGTCGAACCGTCACTGCAGCGGAGGAGCCGAACACGCGGACGCGGGGCCCTCCGTGTCGGAAGGCCCCGCCGTCACTCCTGCCGGTCAGTACGGGCAGGTGTCGCGGTACTCGGAGATCGTCCGGTCGTCCGGCGCCGGGCACAGGAACTGCGCATAGCGCTCGTCGTCGTCGAGGAACAGCTTGAACCACGACAACGTGTACTTCGCCGTCGTCGTGTCCGGCGTGTTCGGGAAGAAGTGGTTGGCGCGCTCCAACTCCATGTACGCCTTGTCGGTGCTGTCGGGGATCGACTCGTAGAACGGCTCCGAATGGCGCCGCACCGGCGCGACCGAGTCGGACTCACCGCCGATGATGAACGTCGGCGTCGACAGCTCCGAAAAGTCCTTGCGCAGATGCCACGGCGCGAACGGCACCGCCGCCTCGATGTCCGAGTTCTCCACCGTCGCCTCGAGCGAACCGCCACCGCCCATCGAATGCCCGGCCACACCGAGCCGCTCCGGGTCCACCAGATCGGCCACGTCGCTGTCGTCGGTCAGATAGCCCAACGCGGCGTTCAGCTGGTCGGCACGGCTGCCCGGCTGGTCGTACCGGCTGTTGGTGTCGATCGTGATCACGACGAACCCCTGCGACGCCAGCCGCGGGCCCAGCCAGGCGATGCTCGACTGGCTCGCCGTGTACCCGGGGGAGATCGCGATTCCCGCGAACGGGCCCTCGTCGGTCCCCGTCGGGTAGTAGACCGTGCCGCCGCCGAATCCGCGCACCAGACTCGACACGCGGTCCTCCCCCACGGAGAACGGGCCGCGCGGGGCCTCGATGCTGTCCTCCGTCGGATCCGGGCCGTGCTGGTACGTACCCGCCGCATGGGCAGCCCCGGCAGGCCCCACCAGGGCGGTCGTGAGCGCGAGCGCCGCCGCCGACAGCAGTGTCGTCACTTTCGTTCGTCGCACTGTTCCTCCTCGAAATCCGGTGATCCGGCTTCTGGCCCGATCACTCTCGCCCGCTGCCGCGTCATTGCGCATCGGTGTAATCACCGGGTGTGTGTGAGAAAGTCACCCACGGGTTCTCGACTTCCGGACGCCGAATCGACGGCCTTTCCGAGCGGAGGGCTATGGCCGCAGCGACCGTGGGCAGAGGCGACATCCAGACGCGCCTCGTGGCGCTCCACGACGCCGTGGCAGCGGGACGCGGCGGCGCGCTCGCCGTCACCGGAGCGCGTGGCATGGGCAGGACCACCCTGCTGGACGCGGTGCCCGACGACGGACCGGTGCGGATCGCGACACTCACCGGCGTCGCGGCCGAGTCCGATCTCCCGTGGGCGGGACTGCAACGGCTGTGCGCATCGGCCGGGATCGTCGCCGACACCGTCGGCGACATCGACTCGCGGGGAACGGCGCTCCACGGACGACTGGCCGAACGCGGACCGGTGCTGTGCCTCGTCGATGACGCCCACCTGCTCGACGCCGAATCCCTCGACGTCCTCGCGTTCGTGGCACGGCGGTGCGCGCAGAGCCCCGTCGCGGTGGTGCTGACGGTGGCGCCCGCGACACCCGCCGTGGACCGGCTCGCCGGCCTCGACGTCGCGCACCTCGAACCGCTGACCCACGACGAGTCGCTGCAACTGGTCGCCGCGCGGGTGGCCGCGCCGGTGGCCGCCGAACTGGTCGAGACCGCAGGCGGGAACCCGTCCGACCTGCTGGAACTCGCCGACGCGCTCACCGCCGCGCAGGCCGCGGGCAGGCAGCCGCCACCCCGATCCCTGCCCGCGGGTGGACGGGGCAGGGACGCGGTGATCCGTGCCTGGCGCGGCCTGTCGGAGGATGCTCGGGCGCTGGTGCTGCGCGCGGCGTGCGCCGAACCGGCCGAAACCACGGGCACCGCCTGTCCGCCCGCCGACGACCCCGTACTCGCCGAAGCGCAACGTGCCGGGTTGGTGCGGGTGACCTCCACGGGGATCCGCGCGGCCAGCCCCGTCGTCGCGGGCACCGTCCACGCCGCGGCGTCCGACACCGACCGGCGCGCGGCACACGGCGCCCTGGCCGCGTCGCTCGACCCGCAGCGGCACCGCGCCGCACGGGAGTGGCACCGCGCCTGCGCCGACGGCCGCACCGACGTCGCCGACCGGCTCGCCGCAGCCGCCGACGACAACCCCGAGACGTCCGCGCTCGCGTGGCACCGCGCCGCCCGGCTCACCCCTCCCGGAGCGGTGAAGGCGGAACGGCTGCGACTCGCCGCGCTCCGCCACTGGACGGACGGCCGGGTCGGACCGGCGCGCAGACTGTTGTGGCAGGCCCGCGAACACGCCCCACCGGGGCCGACGGCGGGCCGGGTCCTCGTCGCCGTCGGCGAGATCGAACTCCGGGACGGCACCCCCGAGGTCGCCGCGCACCAGCTGATGCTCGCCGCCGAAAGCCTTCCCACCGACGAAGCGGCGGACGCATTCCTACTGGCCGCGGAGGCTCGCCGCACGGCTGCCGACGGCTGCGGCTACGCCGAGACGGCGACCAGGGCCGCGGCGACCGGCACACTCGTGGCGACACATCTGTCCGGCATGGCCGCCATGTTCACCCGCGACCACGCGGGCGCGGCCACGGCGTTACGGCGGGTGCTCGACGAGGCGGGTGACGACGTCAGCGGGGCGCTGTGTGCGGCGGAGGCCGCCATGACCCTCGGCCGTCCGGCGCTGGCGCACGATCGTGCCGCCGCCGCGGTCGCGCGGGCCCGCGGCGGCGACCAGCCGACCCTGCTGCCGACGGCGTTGTTCCAGTTCTCGCTCACCTCCGCGCTGCTCGATCGGCCGCACGCCGCGGTCGAGGCGAGTCGGGAAGGCGTCGCACTGGCCGTCGCGAGTGGACAGCGCAACACGGCGGCGGAGCTGGAAGTGCTGGCAGGTCTGGGGCACGTTTCGCTCGGCGACCGTGACGCGGCGCTGGCCCACGTGGCGTCGGCGCAGGAACGCATCGACCGGGCCGGGCTCCGGCGTGCGGCGGCGGTCGCGGACTGGGTGCGCGCGTGCGCCGACCTGCTCGACGATCGTCCGGGTGACGCGTTCCGAAGGCTGGACGCACTGTTCGTGCCCGGTGCGGGCAGGTCTCCGGTGCAGGTCGCCGCGATTCCGCAACTCGTCGAGTCCGCGATCCGGTGCGACGAGTCCGACAGCGCGCGACGGGCGCTCGAACGGTACGAGACGTGGGCGGAGTCGACGGGAACCGGCGTGTGGTTGGCGCTCGCGTACCGCTGCCGGGCGCTGCTCGCCGACGAACCGGAGGCGGCGGAGGCGTGGTTCCGCCGTGCGATCGAACTGCAGCGTTCGGGTGGCATGACGCTCGAGCTGGCGCGCACCGAGCTGGCCTGCGCCAGGGCGTTGCGGCGGCAGCGCCGGAACCGCGAGGCCCGCGCGGTGCTGCGGGACGCCTTCCGGCTCGCCGACGACGCGGGCGCCGAGTACTGGGCCGCCCAGATCCGCGACGAACTGCGCGCCGCCGGTGACCGCGCCGAGCAGGCCACGCCGCCGTCGACGGAAGGGTTGACACCGCAACAGGAACGCATCGCCCGGCTGGTCGCCGCCGGCCGCACGAACCGGGAGATCGCGCAGCGGCTCGGGCTCTCCCGCCGCACCGTCGAGCACCACCTGCGGAACATCTTCGTCAGGCTCGGCGTGCGCTCCCGGGTGGAGCTGGTCGCGGCGGTCGCCGATCCTTCACCTCGCGACGGGTGACCGCCGCGAGGAACGTGGCGCGGTGGCCGGGTCTCCGGCGACACATCAGTCGGCGCGGCGCCTACGGGTCCACAGCAACAGTGTCAGCCCGGCGGCCAGCAGCGCCAGCCCGGCAGCGGCCACGGCGCCCGCCGGAACGCCCGTGTTCGCGGGCGGTTCCTGCGGTGTCACGTCCGGACCGGGGGCGCCCGGGTCGTGCGGTCCCGGCGCGATTGGTTGCACCGGCGCCTGCCCACTCGTGGTGGCCGTCGGTCGGGGCGGCTCCGGGCTCGTCGTCGGGCCGGGCGGCTCGGTCGTCGGTTCCGTGGTGGTCGGCGGTTCCGTGGTCGTGGTCGGCGGCGGCTCCTCGTTCACCGTCACCGTCGCCGGTTCGGACGTCGACGCGGTGCAGTTCCCGTCACCCGGGTACTGCGCGGTGATCCGGTGCTCGCCGACGGCCGGCTCCGACGTCGTCAGCGTCGGCCCTCCGGGTGCGCGGATGCGGTGAAGGCGGGCAGCGCCACCCCGCCTACCGCGATGAGCAGCGCGGCCAGCACCGTCGCGGCGCGTGCGAGCGGCCCTCGTGAGTGGTGCGGCTGTCCGGGCATGGCGGGTCCGTTTCCGTGTGGTCGGTCCGGGTCAGTGGTCGCGGCGACGTCGGGCCCACAGCGTGAGGCCGAGGCCCGCGGCGATCAGTGCGAGCGCTCCCGCGGCCAGCGCTCCGGCGGGAACTCCCGTTGCGGCGAGCGGGTCGTACGGTGTTGCGTCGGGTGTGGACGGTGACGCGCCGGACGGCGGTGTCGGTGCGACGGGTGCGACGTCGCTCGTCGTGGGTTGCGGCCGGTCGGTCGGGCTCGGCGCGGGCGGCGTGGGTTGCGTCGTCGGTTGGGTGGTCGTCGGGGGCTCGGTTGTGGTCGGGGGCGCCTCGGCGACGGTGACCGTCACCGGGTCCGAGATCGACGGTCCACAGGTGTCATCGCCGTCGTAGCGGGCCCTGATCCGGTGCTCGCCCATGCCGAGTCGGTTCGTGGTGAGGGAGGCCGCGCCCGAGCCGTCGAGTGGTGCGGTGCCGAGTCCGGTGCGGCCGTCGAGGAACGTGACCGTGCCCGTGGACGTCGCGCCCGTGCAGGTCACTGTCGCCGTGAGCGCGACGTCGTCGCCCGGAGCCGCCTCGGTGGGATCAGCTGTCAGTGACGTGTCCGTCGCCACCCTGCCCGTGGTCAACGCCAGCGAGTACCACCATCCCGCGGCGAGTTGCACCACCCGCTGTCCGGCCGGCAGTCCCGTGTCCAGCTCGACCGGGACGTTGCTGTTCGTGGTGGTGCCGTCCCCGAGCTGGCCGGAGTTGTTGAGCCCCCACGCCACCACCCGGTCGTCTGCGGTCAGCGCGAGGCCGTGGTCGCCGCGCGTGATCGCCTGCGTGACCACGACCTCCTGTGGCAGCTGCACCTCCACGGGCGTCAGCCGCCCCGTGCCCGTGCCGTCCCCGAGCTGACCCTGGCCGTTGTAACCCCACGTCAGCACCCGGCCGGTCGTGGTGACGGCGAGGCTGTGGCGGTTGCCGCCCGACACGTCGGCCACCGTGACGCCGTCGGGCAGCCGCACCTCCACGGGCGTCGTGCGAGTCGTCGTGGTCCCGTCGCCGAGCTGTCCGTCGCTGTTTCAGCCCCACGCGAGGACGCCGCCGCCCGAGGTGACGGCCAGGCTGTGGTTCCGTCCGGCCGAGATGTCGGTGATCTCCGCAGCGGCGGGCAACTCGACCTCGACCGGTGTCGACCGGTTGAGCTGTGTGCCGTCGCCGAGCTGGCCGTCGATGTTGCCGCCCCACGCCAGCACCCGGCCGTCGAGGGTAAGGGCGAGCGT
This sequence comes from Prauserella aidingensis, assembly GCF_024171865.1. Lineage (GTDB taxonomy): Bacteria > Actinomycetota > Actinomycetes > Mycobacteriales > Pseudonocardiaceae > Prauserella > Prauserella aidingensis. Next base: position 176,599 of record NZ_JAMTCN010000002.1, read on the forward strand.
GTGGCTCACGCCGGCGTCCAGCTGGGTGAGCGCCGCGTTGTCCGGAAGTGACACCGGCCCGGGGACGTGGCGTTCGGCGGTGCTGCCGTCGCCCAGTTGGCCCGCGTTGTTGTCGCCCCAGCTCAGCGCGCCGTCGGTGGGCGGGACCGGATCAGGAGGGTGCGCTGCGGCGGGGCTCGTCGCTACGCCGGCCGCGACCAGAACCGCCAGCAGCGCCGTCGCGAGGCCGGCGATCGGCAGGGTGGCGCGTGTGGACATTCGGTCTCCGTGTCGACGCCGGGGAGTCGGGTGTCGGGGTGCTGGGGTGCCGGGGTTTCCGGGTCATCGTCGTCCATACCGGCCCTCTCGGCAGCGCACGACGTCGTCCGACCGGTGTAGTCCGGGTACGGCGCGGTGAAGGTCTGTTCCCGCTGTCGTGGTTCTCCGCCTCGGCGGGACTCGGCGGGTGCAGCGGTACGAGGAATGTGTGGCCGGAAGAATCCGACGTGGACCCACTCTTTGGACGTCGTCAATTATTTTTCGTCCGGCCGGAGCCGTGATCAATCTGCGAACATTTGGAAAATCGGCAACATTCTCCCGATATTGGCCCTTCTGTCGGGTTGCGCGAGTCCCATGAGTGTTCATTCGCTTGCGTTGACCTGGGAATGCGGCGAAGGTTTGGGCCTTTCGGGTGGCGTCGGCGCGCGGCATTCCCTGCGGTCCTTTTAATCTGATGAAACGAGCTTTACCCCGACTTTAGGTGCATGCTTCTTCCCCGGCGAGAGGTATTCCGATGTTCCGCAGATCATGGTTGTCGGCGGCCGCGTTGGCGGTGGTCACATGCCTCGTCGCAGCGCTCGTGGCCGTACCGGTGCGGGCCGAACCGTTGCCCGCCACGTATTCCGGTTCCACGCACGGCGACGTCCTGTCGCTCGGCCTCAACGCGGGCGGTATCGCCAACATCGACGCCTCGCTGGGCCATTCGGCGACGAACACCGACAGCACGGCGGATCCGCGCGCACACGCGGAATCGGCCAACCTCGACGCCGGTGCCGTCGGCATCCCTGTCGATGTCGCCTCGGGGCAGGCGAACGCCGGGCCGGACACGCCGTCCGACAGCTACACCCAGGGTCTCGGGCAGATCGACATCCCTGCCGTGCTGGACACCGGCGCGCTGACCGGTACGGGCCAGGCCAACTGGCCCGGCGACCTCTCGTGCGTGCCCGACGGGCAGCCGATCGCGCAGTCGACCACGACACTCGCCAACGCCAGCCTCGGACTGAGTCTGCTCGGCGTCGGCTGAACATCCTCGAACTCGGAACCGTGGAGACCGGCGGAAACACGACGCTGTCGGGCGGCGACGTCGTCTCGACCGCGTCCGGCAACATCGCGTCGCTGTCGCTCGTCAACGGGCTCGTCGGCGTCGAAGTGCTGGAGAACCCCATGCTCACGGCCACGTCCGACGGCACGACCGAGTCGATCAGCGCCAACGACTACCGCATCGCCGTCACCATCGCCGGTCAGCGCACCGAATTGAGCGCGGGCATGTCGGTCCCGATCAACCTCGACGTCGGAGTGCTGAGCGTGAACCTCACTCTCAGCGTCGGGCAGCTCGACGACACCTCGTCCGGCGCCACCGGCTCGGGGTCGATGTCGTTCCTCAACCTCACCGGCAGCATCAACGGGCCGCTGGGCGGCAACTTGGCGAGCGTCGACCTGGGGCTGCTGCCACTGTCGGCGACCGCGACCGCGCCCGAAGGGGGCGTCGAGTGCGGCGCCCTCGACGCCCCGGTCATCACGTCACCCGCCAACGGCGACACCACGAGCGAGACGCCGACCATCACGGGTACGGGCACGCCGGGCACGACGGTCACGGTGAGCGAGAGCGGCACGGAGATCGGCACCGCGAGCGTGGGCGAGGACGGCACCTGGTCCCTCACGCCGGCCACACCGCTGTCCCCGGGCGAGCACACGATCACGGCGACGCAGAACACGGACACAGGGGCGTCGCCGCCGTCCGAACCCGTGACGTTCACCGTGCAGGACACGCAACCACCGGAACCGCCGTCCATCGACACCCCGGACAGCGGTGCGATCACGGGTGGTACGCCCACGATCTCCGGCACCGGCGAGGTCGGTGCGACCGTGACCGTCAGCGAGGGCGGTGCGGAGATCGGTACGGCGGTCGTCGACGGCGACGGCAACTGGAGCCTCACGCCGTCCACACCGTTGACGGAGGGTCCGCACACGATCACCGCCACCCAGACCGACGCCGGGAACAACACGTCGCAGCCGTCGGATCCGGTGAGCTTCACCGTCGACACCACAGCGCCCGACCCGCCGGAGATCACGTCTCCGGAGAACGGCTCGGTCACGACCGACGACACCCCGCAGATCACCGGCACCGGCGAGATCGGTGCCACGGTGGACGTCACGATCGACGGGCAGAACGTCGGCCAGGCCACGGTGGACGAGCAGGGTGTGTGGACGCTCGACCTCACGGCTCCGCTGGCCGACGGGGCTCATTCCGTCGAGGCCACGCAGACGGACTGGGCCGGACGGACGTCGCAGCCCGCGACCTCCGACTTCGTCGTGGACACGACCGCCGACGCTCCGGTGATCGACACGCCGGAGAACGGGTCGGTCACCAACAACAACCAGCCCGAGATCACGGGTACGGGAGAGCCGGGCGCGACGGTCACCGTGTGGGAGGACGGTACGGCGATCGGCACGGCCACCGTCGACGGGAACGGCGCGTGGAGGCCGACGCCGGACAGCCCGCTCGGCGACGGTCAGCACACGATCACGGCGACCCAGGAGGACGGTCAGGGCAATATGTCGCCCGAGTCGAACTCGGTGATCTTCACCGTCGACACCATGGTCGAGCCTCCGACGATCGCGACGCCCGATGCGGACAGCCTGATCAACGACCGCACGCCGGAGATCAGTGGTACCGGTGAACCGGGCGCCACGGTGCAGGTCAGTGTGGACGGTCAGGTCATCGGTGAGGTGGTGGTTGGCGACGACGACACGTGGTCGATCACGCCGACGGAACCGCTGGGCGAGGGCGAGCATCTCATCGAGGCGGTGCAGACCGATGCGGCCGACAACACGTCGGGTCCGGCCGAGTCCACCGTCACGGTCACGTCACCGACCCCGGCGGCGCCGGAGATCACGGGACCGCAGGAAGGGTCCACTGTGGATAGGGGTACTCCGACGATCACGGGTACCGGCACTCCGGGCAATCAGGTCGAGGCTTTCGTGGACGGTGAGAGCGTCGGCACGACGACGGTCGGCGAGAACGGCACGTGGATGCTGGAGTCGTCCCGGTCCCTCAGCGAGGGGCAGCACACCGTGACGGCGAGGCAACAGGACTCGGAAGGCCGCGTGTCACCGGAGTCCGAACCCGTCGGGTTCACGGTGGACACGCAGGCCGAGGTGGCCGCGCCGGAGATCACGTCGCCGGAGAGCGGGTCGTCGACGTCCGACAACACCCCGACGATCGAGGGCACGGGCACTCCGGGCGCCGAGGTGACGGTGTACGTCGACGGCGAACAGGTCGGCACGGCGCAGGTCGGCGACGACGGCCGGTGGTCGTTCACGCCGGACGCGCCGCTGGACGACGGCAGCCACACGATCACCGCCACGCAGACCGTCGGCGGGGACACGTCGCCGGTATCGGACGGGGTGGTCATCACGGTGGACACGTCGCCGCCGTCGCCGCCCGTGGTGACCGACCCGGAGGACGGTGGCGAGGTCGACGATCGTGCGCCGACGGCCGGCGGTACGGGTGAGCCCGGGGCGACGGTCGAGGTCGTCGTCGACGGCGAGTCCGTGGGCACCGCCACGGTCGGCCAGGACGGTTCGTGGGCACTGGACCTGCCGCGGCTGGGCTGCGGACGGCACACGATGTCGGTGACGCAGACGACCGGCGCGGGTCTCACGTCGGAGCCCACGGAACTGTCGTTCGCGGTCGTGTGCGCAGGCGGCGGCGGTGACGGCGGTGGCGACGACGGCACCGGTGGCGGCGACGGATCCGGTGGTGGCTCCGGCGACGGCGGTGGTCAGCACCTGATCACCGCGCCGCCCGCGGGGCAGCCGCATCACCAGGACACGTTCGCCGGCGGCGGGAAGGACCTCGCGCAGACGGGTACGCCGCTGGCACTGCTGGCGTGGCTCGGACTGCTGGCCGTGGCGAGCGGGTCGTACCTGGTCTGGTGCGGACGAGGCCGCGGCTGGGAGTGAGCGCGGCGGAGCCGCCGGGCCGGAACACCTCGGGCCCGGCGGCTCCGCCGTGTACGCAGGACGTCAGCGTGGCAGCGCGGTGTTCGCCGTCTCACGCAGCTTGATCAGACTGAGCAGTCCGATGAACGCGGCGCCCATGACCCAGAACGCGGGCGACTGCCGGTCACCCGTCTGCTGCACGAGCAGCGTCGCGATGTACGGAGCGGTGCCGCCCGCGAGGATCGTGCCCAGGTTGAAGCCGAGCGCGACGCCCGTGTACCGCGTGCTTCCGCCGAACAACTCCGTGAACATGGGGAACGCAGGAACCTGGAGGAGTGCGTTGAGGACCATGAAGGCCAGGTACAGCACGCCGACGAACAACAGGCTGTCCGCCGACTCCATGAGCGCCAGCACGGGATAGCTGATGACCAGGTAGCCGACGACACCCGTGGCGATCACCTTCCGGCGGCCCCAACGGTCCGACAGCAGTCCTACGAACGGCATCGTCAAGCAGGCCAGCGCGATGACCCCTGCCGACAACCACGACACGTCGCCTGCCGGGTAGCCGAGGTCGTCGATCAGGTAGATGTTCATGTACGTCAGGCCGATGTAGCCGGTGCCGTTGGTGGCGACGGCGACGCCGATCACGCGGAGCACGGCCACGGGGTTGTTCCGCAGCACCTGCAGCAGCGGCCACTTCGCCTGCCGCCCTTCCTTCTTCGTCTTCGTGAACTCGGGCGTGTCCTCCAGTCGCGCCCGTGCCCACAGGCACAGCAGCGCCAACGGGAAGCACAGCAGGAACGGCAGGCGCCAGCCCCAGCCGGTCATCGTGTCGGTGCCCACAGCGCTCGTGACCACGGCGACGACCGTTGCCGCTGTCGCGAAGCCGAAGGTTGAGCCGAACGGGGTGAAGGAACCGAAGAAGCCACGCCGGTCGGGTGGCGTGGACTCGGCGATGTACGTGGCGGCGCCGCCGATCTCGCCGCCCGCGCAGAACCCGCTGATCAGCCGTAGCAGTACGAGCAGGACGGGGGCGATCACTCCGATGGACTCGTACGTGGGCAGTACGCCGATCAGCCCGGAACACAGTCCCATGCCGACGATCGTCGCGACGAGCGGTGCTCTGCGGCCGTATCGGTCGCCGAGCCAACCGAAGAACACGCCGCCGAGTGGCCGGACGACATAGCCGGACGCGAACACTGCCAACGCCGCCAGCATCGATGCCGTGCTGTCCGAGTTGGGGAAGAACAGCGGCGCGATGGTGACGGCGAGGAAGCCGTAGACGCTGAAGTCGTAATACTCGATGAGTGTTCCGACCCCGCCCGCGAGGGCGGCGCGCCGCGTGAGCCGAGGCGAGAAGGTGGGGACGGCGACATCGCTGGCGCCGTGTGTCGAGGTCATGACGGTTCCTCCGGGATTGCGGGTCAACGGCGGTGTTCGGCGAGCAGCAGCCGAAGGCTCCCGCCTGCCTCGATGATCTTCGTGACGCGTTCGCTCGGCGGCGTGCCTTCCAGGGTCGTTCCCGCGTTCGGCAGGGTGACCCTGGCCTTCCTCCAGTCCACCTCCACCGGGTCCCAACGCCGAACGTGGTCGGTGATGCCGGGTGCGGTGATCAACGGCATGCCGTTGTAGGTCTCGCCGCGCCAGAACCCGGGGGAGAACGACTCCGCGATGACGGCCGCGACACCGAGGTTCCGCAGTGCGACGAGTGGCGGGTAGTGGGGATGGCCGTAGCCGAAGTTCCGGCCGCCGACGATGACGTCTCCAGGTTCGACCTTGTCGACGAAGTCCGGGTCGTAAGCCTGCATGGTGACACCGCGGAGGACGTCGGCGTCGTAGTACTTGATGTTCTCCACGCCGATGATCAGGTCGACGTCGAAGTCGTCGCCGAAGATCCATGCAACGCGGCCGCGGATCACGTCGGGTGGCGGCGGGTAGCCACTCATCGGTTCATCACCTCGCGCGGGTCGGTGATCTTCCCGGTGATCGCGCTCGCGGCCACGGTCGAGGCCGATCCCATGTAGATCTCCGATGCCGTGCTGCCCATCCGCCCCGAGATGTTCAGGACACCGGTGGAGATGCACTTTTCCCCGGGCTGTAGCGGCTTCTGGTAGCCGAAGCAGAAATCACAGCTCGACGTGTGGATGTTGGCCCCGGCGGTGCGCAGGACGTCGAGCAGGCCCTCCCGCTCCGCCTGCCGGTGGATCTCCGCCGAGGTGGGTACGACGTTGAGCTCCACGCCCGCCGACACCTTCTGCCCGTCCAGCAGCGCCGCGGCGTCGCGGATGTCCTCGATGCGGCCGCTGGCGCAGGAACCGATGAACGCCTTCGTCACCTCGGTTCTGTCCAGTTCGGATACACCGTGGGTATTGGCCGACCTGGCGGACCCGGGAAGTACGACCTGGGGCTCGATGGTCGAGAGGTCGAAAGTGTGGCGAGAGCTGTACTCGGCGTCGGGGTCACTGGCGACCGGCTCGTACGGGCTGCGTGCCACGGCGTCCGCGTAGTCCAACGCTCTGCCGTCCGGGTTGAAGATCGCCGACACGGCGCCCGTGAACATGGCCATGCCGCACAGGCCCTGCCGCCGGTCGATGCTCATCGCTTCCGCGCCCGGACCGCCGAATTCCATCACCTGGTGGGCGCAGCCGTCGGCGCCCAGCCTTCCGATGATCGCGTGGACGAGGTCCCGATTGTCGACACCCGGGCCGAACTCTCCGGTCAGGTCGAATCGCACCGTCGCGGGCACGTCCAGGTAGATCTGGCCGCTCACCCACGCTTCGAGAAGGTCCCGTCGTACGCCCCAGCCGAGTGCGCCGAACGCACCGAGGCCGCTGACGTGTCCGTCGAAGTGAATGAGGAACCGTCCTGGTGTCGCGTAGCCGAGTTCCGCGGCCACCTGGTGGCCGATTCCTTCGGCCTCGTGCAGGGTGACGCCGTAGAAGTCGCACCACTCCCGCGTCACCTTGTGGATGTCACGTTCCTTCTCGTCGCCCTTCGTCAGCATGTGGTCGATGAACACCAGGTACCGCTCCGGCTCGGCGAGTTCGGTGATGCCGAAGTCCTCGTGCATCTGCCGGAACATGACGTCGGTGTAGCCGGGAAAGTCGTAGGCGACCATGTGGTCGGGCCGGAAGGGCAGGTTCTGTCCGGGTCGGACGCTGTCGACTCCGCCCGCTCGGGCGAGGATCTTCTCGGTGATGGTCTGCGGCATCTCGATCACCGTCCCGTAGGCAGGTAGTGCTGTTGTGCGGCTTCGACCTCGGCGAAGCCGATCAGGTCGACGAACTCGTGGTGCTGCAGGGCGTCCGCACTCACCTGCGCCGGAGGCTCACCGCCCGCGAGGCGTTCGAGACATGTGCGCAACGCCCCTGCCGCGGCCATCAGCGGTTGCGTCGGGAGTAGAGCGAGTCGGACCCCGACCTGCCGCAGTACCTCCGGGGTGAAGTCCCGCTCCGTCCACGTCGATGCCGTGAGTGTCGCGACCAACGGCACGCCTGCGACCTCGCGGCATTTCGCCCACTGGTCGGTGTCCGAGAACGTCTTCGTGACCGGCATGATCATGTCGGCACCCGCGGCCACGTAGGCCTCGGCCCGGCGCAGCGCTTCGTCCCCTGTGGCGTCGGTCCGGGCGATGAGCATCATCCGGCCCTCGGCCGCATCCGCGGCGGCGCGCACCTTCCCCGTCGCCGTCTCGATGTCGAGCAGCGGAACAGGGTCCCCGACGCACACCGGGCAGCGCTTAGGGGATTCCTGGTCCTCCATGAAGGCGGCCTGCACCCCGGCATCGGCGAACTTCCGCGCCGTGCGCGCCGCGTTGACGGCGTTGCCGTAACCGGTGTCGATGTCGGCGACCAAGGGAAGTTCGCTGGACTCGCGGATCGTACGGACCGCGTCGAGGTTCTCGGTCATCGTGTACAGCTCGGCGTCGGGGTAGCCGAGTGCCGCGGACACCGCGAACCCGGATGCGCAGAGAGCCTTGAAGCCGGCTTGGCCGGCGAGTCGTGCGGTCAGGCCGTCCCATACACCGGGCGCGAACACCAGGTCGTTGTCGACGAGCTCACGCAGCGTGGCGGTCGATGTGGTGGTCGACATTGTCCACCTTCCGTTATCCGGAACTAGTTTCGAGAAAGCTAGGCAGTTGGGCTAGTGGGTGTCAACCGTTTCGACGTTAAAACGGAACATGTACCGTAATGCGAAACGCAGAAGGGAGTTCGGGATGCGAGCGGTGATGCAGCCGGAGCCGATGGGTCTGCACCAGATCCTCGACAGGTGCGAAACACTCTTCGCCGACCGGCCGGTGACGGTCGGCGGTGGCGCGGCGGGACCGACCACGACCACCTATGGCGCGCTGTTCGCGGAGGCGCGCGCGTTCGCTGGCGCACTGGCCGAACTCGGGTTGCGCCCTGGTGATCGCGTCGCGACCTTTGCGCCCAACACCCGTGAGCACCTGCTGGCCTACATCGCCGTTCCTGGCAGTGGCTCGGTGCTCCACACCGTGAACATCAGGCTCGGTAGCGAGGAGATCGCCTACACCGTCGAGCACGCAGGCGATCGGGTGGTGCTCGTGGACGCAGCGTTGTGGCCGGAGTGGTCGGCCGTCACGCTCCCGACGTGTGTCGAGCACGTGATCGTGTACGGCGACATCGACGAGCTCCCCGAACGGCACGGTGGCGCCGTCGTCACTCGCTTCGCCGATTCGATCGCCGGCCCTGCGCGGGAAGGCCGGTGGTACCGGCCCGCGGACGAGAACGAGGCGAGCGGGATCTGTTACACCTCGGGTACGACGGGATGGCCGAAAGCCGTCGTCTACAGCCACCGGTCGGTGTATCTACACGCTCTGACGTTGTGTGGCGCCGACACGTTCGCCATCTCCGAGCACGACGTCGTCTGCCCAGTGGTCCCCATGTTCCACGCGAACTCGTGGAACCTGCCGTACGCGAGCCTGCTCGCCGGGGCGAGTCTCGTCCTGCCCGCGCATCGGACCGACCCCGCCGGCCTGGTCGAGTGTTTCGCGGCCGGAGGCGTGACCTTCTCCGCCGCCGTCCCCACGGTCTGGGCGAACCTCGTCGCCGCGGCCCGTGCGGGCGATGTCGACCCGACGGCGCTGGATTCTGTGCAGCGTGTCGTGATCGGCGGTTCGGCAGCGTCGGAAACCCTGCTGTCGGAACTGGCCGAACTCGGTATCGAACCCGTGCACGCGTGGGGAATGACAGAGTGCTCGCCCGTCGGTCTCATCGCCAACCCGCCCGCGGACGGAAGCACCGCCGTGACCGAGGAGACGAAGTCCAGCCAGGGCAGGCCGATGCCGGGCCTGGAGCTACGTGCCGTCGAGGGAGACATGCCGGCTCCGTGGGACGGCACGTCGATCGGCGAACTGCAGATCAGCGGCCCGTACGTCGTCGCCGACTACTACGGCGCCGAATCCGGCTCCACGGCCGACAAGTTCGCTGATTCCGAGGAGAGGCGCTGGCTTCGCACCGGTGACGTGGTGACCGTCGACCGGCGGGGGTACGTCCGGCTCGTCGACCGCACCAAGGATCTGGTGAAATCCGGCGGCGAATGGATCTCCTCTGTGACACTGGAGAACCACCTGCTGGCGCACCCCGCGGTACGCGAGGTCGCCGTCATCGCCGTGCCCGACCCGACGTGGGACGAACGGCCGTTGGCGATCGTGGCGGCGCGTGGCGTCGATGCGGCGCGGTTGCGCGATTTCCTCGCGGACCGCGTACCCCGCTGGCAGGTGCCGGACCGGTTCGAGTTCGTCGCGGAGGTTCCCAAGACCAGCGTCGGCAAACTGGACAAGAAGCGACTGCGCACCGAGTACGCCTGAACACGCCGACGTATCGTGCCGGCGGGCACCGCCTCCACGCAGGCGTTCGCGCCAGGGAGTGCCCACGGCAGAAAGAAAGTGAACGGATGCCACCGAAAGACCACGACGGCCACGACGACGCGAAGACCGAGGACGCGAAGAACATGGTGAACTCCGTGGTCCGCGCCGGCCAGTTGCTGGACGCCTTCGACAGCGGAAAGCCCGTTCTCGGGCTCACGGAGCTGTGCGCGGCCACCGGTCTGAACAAGACCACGACTCATCGCCTGCTCAACACGCTCGTTCGGATGGGCTGGCTGACGAGGACGCCCGACGGTGACTACAAGATCGGCATGAAACTGTTCAGCCTCGGGTCGGTGGCTCTCGCCGACTTCAACCTCCGCGACGAGGCCAGGCCCTCGCTGCTGTCGCTCGCCGAGCGGTTCGGCGACACGGCATACCTCATGATCCCCGGCGACGGCGGGGCGGTGGTCATCGACCGCTATGAAGGGTCGAGCCCACTGTCGGTGAAACACATCGGCATCGGGACCGTGCTGCCCTACCACGCCGCCGCGGGTCCGATGACCATGCTCGCGTACGTCCCCGAACTGCGGGAGCGTTGGCTCGCCGAGCCGCTGAAGGCGTTCACTCGGCATACGGTGCACGACCGCGCCGACCTCGAATCACAGCTCGACCGGATCCGCGACGAGGGCTACACCATCAGCGACGAGGACTACCTCAACGGCGTCGGTGCGGTCGCCGCCCCGGTGTTCGACCGGACGGGAAAGTTGGAGGCCACCATCAGTCTCGGCGGACCGGCCGGCGACTTCAGGGGCAGTCAGCTCGTCAGCATCATCAGCGCTGTCAGGGACGCCGCCGCCACCATCTCCGCTCGACTCGGGTCGCCGTTGGACGAGGCGGGCTGACAAGGCGGACGAACCCGGCGGCGGGTGTGGCGCACGTCTAGTCCTCGGGGCGGGCGGCGCCACCTACCCTGTGGCTCATGCCGATGTTCGCGTTCGAAGGTAAGCGCCCCTCCGTCCATCCCGAGGCGTGGATCGCGCCGACGGCCACGCTCGTCGGCGACGTCGTCGTCGAGAAGGGCGCGTCGATCTGGTACGGCGTCGTCGTCCGCGCGGACTTCGGCCGCATCGTGATCCGCGAGGGTGCGAACGTGCAGGACAACTCGGTGCTGCACGTCAACGACGGGGTGTGCGAGGTCGGCGCGAACGCCACCGTCGGGCACTCGTGCATCGTGCACGACTGCACCGTCGGGGAGCAGGCACTCATCGGCAACGCCGCCACGATCCTCGACAAGGCCACCGTCGGAGCACGCACCCTCGTCGCCGCGGGTGCCACCGTCACCCCCGGTACCGAGGTGCCCTCCGAGGTCGTCGCGATGGGCAGCCCGGCGAAGAAGTTCGTCCCGCTGACCGACTCCGCCCGCGGCTGGGTCGACCACAACGCCGCGATCTACCAGGAGCTGGCCCGCAGGCACGCCGAGGGCGTCGAGGAGATCGCCGAACCCGACCGCCCGGAGTGACCGCGTCACGTCGCGCGCCGTTCACCTCCGGCAGGTAGACCGGGTACGTGCATCCGAACGCGGCGGACTGGACCGCCTACGTCGACGGCTACTGCGAACGACTCGCCCCCGGACTCCTCGGCGAACCGCTCAACACGATCAGCAACGTCGGGTTCCTGCTCGCCGCTCTCGCGATATGGCGGCAGGCCCGTGGTCACGTCGGACCCCGGCTGCTCGCCGCGGGCCTGGCGCTCGTCTTCGTCGCGAGCACCGCCTTCCACATGCTCGCCACACGCTGGGCGGGTGCGGCCGACTCCGCGGCGATCGCACTGTTCGTGCTCGCCTACGCGGTCGTGTTCGCGCGCGTGTTCCTGCGCGTGCCCTGGCGCTGGGCGTGGCTGGCCGTCCCGGCGTTCCTCGCGCTCGGGGTCCCGGTCGTGGCCGGGGCCGACGCGCTCGGCCTGCCCGGCTCGTCGTACGCCGCACCGCTCGTCGCGCTGTTCGTGCTCGCCGCGCTGACCGCCCGCGACGCCGCGTGGCCCGTGTTCCTCGCCGCGGGCGGGCTGTTCGGGGTCTCGCTCACGTTCCGCTCGGTCGACCACACCGTGTGCGGCTCGTTCCCACCCGGTACCCACTTCCTGTGGCACCTGCTCAACGCCGTCGTGCTGTACCTCGTCACCCGGACCGCCGTCACCCGCTGGGTAGGATCACCCGAACGGGCGGACCCGCCGACGGCAGGCCGGTAGCACGAACGAAGTGAGCGACAACAGCATGAGCACCACCGCATGACGGCGCCGAAAACCCTTGTGCACAGGGCGTTTCCGCCCACCGCCGTGGCCGCGGGCCTGATCTCGGTGCTCGTCGCCGTCAGCAGCACGGCCGCGATCGTCTTCTCCGCCGCACGGGCCGCGGGCGCGTCGCAGGCGGAAGTGACGTCCTGGATGCTCGCCGTGTGCGTCGCCATGGGGGTCACCTCCATCGGCCTGTCACTGCGCTACCGCGCCCCGATCGTGACCGCCTGGTCCACACCGGGCGCCGCACTGCTGGCCGCGAGCCTGCACGGCGTGCCCATGCCACAGGCGATCGGCGCGTTCGTCGTCTCGGCCGCACTCATCACGCTGACCGGCGTCACCGGCTGGTTCGAACGCGTCATGAACCGCATCCCGGTCGCACTCGCCTCCGGGCTGCTGGGTGGGGTCCTCGTCCACTTCGGCATCGACCTGTTCGGCGAACTCGAGACGAGTTTCGCCGTCGTGTTCCCGATGCTGCTCGCCTACCTCGTGGCACGCCGGTGGCTGCCCCGCTACGCCGTGCTCGTGGCGCTGGCCGTCGGCGTCGCGGCGACGGCCGTCACCGGGACGCTGCAGCTCGACCGCGTCGACCTCGCGTTCGGCGCCCCGGTGTTCACCATGCCGGAGTTCGACTGGCAGGTGATCATCAGCATCGGCCTGCCGCTGTACATCGTGACGATGGCGTCGCAGAACCTGCCGGGTGTAGCCGTGCTGCGCGGCGACGGCTACACCGACGTGCCGCTCTCGCCGGTCATCGGCACCACGGGCGCGGCGAACCTGCTGCTCGCACCGTTCGGCTGCTTCGGCCTCAACCTCGCCGCCATCACCGCGGCGATCTGCACCGGGCCACAGGCGCTGGAGGACCGCTCCCGCCGCTATCTCGCCGCGGTGTGGGCGGGAGTGTTCTACCTGGTCATCGGCGTGTTCGCGGGGACCGTCGGCTCGCTGCTCGGCGCGCTTCCCGAGGCGCTGATCGTCGGCATCAGCGGGCTCGGCCTGCTCGCCACGATCACGGGGTCGCTCACCGCGGCGCTCGGCGACGAGCGGTGGCGCGAACCCGCCGTCGTGACGTTCCTGGCCACCGCCTCCGGCGTGACACTCCTCGGCATCGGCTCGGCGTTCTGGGGACTCCTCGCAGGCGTCCTCACAGCCCTCATCACCCGCCGCCGTTCCTGAGAACTGACCGGGGCACGAAAAAGGGGACCCGGGCCGCGTGGCCGGGGTCCCCTTCTCCTGCGGTTACGGCTCAGTGCCGGTCCGCGTCCGCTCAGTGCTTGCCGGCGTCCGCGGCCTCCTTCTCGAGGCGCTCCCGCTCACGTTCCAGCGAACGCTCGATCTCGGCCTCGGCCTCCATCCGGCCGACCCAGGAGGACCCCTCGACGCTCTTGGCGGGCTCGAGGTCCTTGTAGACCTGGAAGAAGTGCTCGATCTCCAGCTTGTGGAACTCGTTCAGGTGGTGAATGTCCCGCAGGTGGTCGTTACGCGGGTCGCCGGTCGGCACGGCCAGCACCTTGTCGTCCGGGCCCTTCTCGTCGCGCATGCGGAACATGCCGACGGCGCGGCACTTGACCAGGCAGCCGGGGAACGTCGGCTGCTGCACGAGGACGAGCACGTCGAGCGGGTCGCCGTCCTGGCCGAGCGTGTTGTCGATGAAGCCGTAGTCGGCCGGGTACTGCGTGGCCGTGAAGAGCGTCCGGTCGAGCTTGATCCGACCCGTCTCGTGGTCCACCTCGTACTTGTTGCGCTCCCCGCGGGGGATCTCGATCGTGACGTCGAAGTCCACGGCGTCCTCGCTTGATCTCGTCGGCGCCGCGTCGCTCGCGGCTGAAAATGTCATGTCCTTACCCGACCAGTGTGGCCCACCGCTCGGTCCGGTAGCACGAAGGATGGCAGTAGTGTGATGTCTGCCCCGTTCGAGTGGCGGAACGCATTAGCACACAGCGGGCATTTACTGGAGGGGTACGTGTCACAAGGCGACACCGGCGCGGGCGGAGACACCGGTGCGGGCGGCGACGTCGAGGGGGTTGCCGGCGGGGGACCGGCGTGGCCCTCGGACGATGTCGACTCGGCGGCCGAACATTCGGCCCCCGGGAATTCGTCAGCCGGAAATTCGGCGTCGGAATCGGCGGAATCGAGGGAATCGTCGGAATCGGTGACGTCCGGTCCCTCGGACAGCGACTCGGCGGGGCCGACGGCGTCCCAGTCTCCGCCGCAGCCACCGCAGCAGTCGCCGCCGCAGCCACCGCAGTCGCCGTCGCAGCAGCGTACGGAGCCCCAGTGGCAGGCCGACACCCGGCGGGCGCACGAGCCCCGGCCCGGGCAAGCGCCCCAGGGGCAACCTCAGCCGCAATCACACCAGCCGCAATCGCACCAGCCTCGAACACAGCAGCCGCAGGACGGCCGACAGCAGGGCGCTCGGCAGCAGCCGGTGCAGCAGTGGCAGCCGTCCGGGCCACCGAATCCGGCGGCGCAGGGCCAGTCGTCCCAGGGACAGCCGGCGCATCCGGCACCCCGGTCGCCGCAGGCCGACTCGGCTCAGCCCGACCCGCGGCACGCTCAGTCCGACCCGGGGCGACATTCGCAGCCGCCCGCTCGGCAGCCCGCCCGGCCGCAGCCGAACGGTCCGCACGCGAACTCGCACCCCAACGGTCCGCACGCCAACTCGCAGCAGCCGAACCCGGAGCAGCCAGGCCCCTCGCGGCCGGGTGCTGCACAGCCGCCACAACCGCACCGGCCCGTGTTACCGCAGCAGCGCCCCGCGCATCCGCCGATCTCCACCACCCCGGTGCCGCCCGCGGGTACGTCCGCCCGGCCGATGCGCATAGAACCGGGGTCACACGCACACCCGGACGAGCACGCCCGTGACGATTCCGGCGACCCCGATGCCACCACGCCCGACGCTCCCGGCGCGGAGGTCACGGCCGGCTCGGAGGGCAGGACCGGCGCGGCCGAGGGAGCAGGCACTCCCACGGAGGCCGCCCCCGCCGCAGGCCACGGCTCGGACGGCGGCTCCGGCGGCCCGCCGGAAGACCCTTCGGACGGGGAGGCCGACCCCGGTCTCGCACCGAAACGCCGCCGACGGGGGCGCGCCCTGGCGCTCAGCGGGTTGGCGCTGGTGCTCGTCGTCGCGGTCGGCATCACGCTGGCGTTGCCCGCCGTGTCGAACCGCCTCGGCCTGCCGTGGGCGCCGAACCTGCCGCGGGGTGACGAGCCCGAGCCCATCGCCGTCACCCGGCAGTTGCAGCCCCTCGGCGGCCAGGGCGACGCGCCGACGGCGAGCGGCGTGCAGCAGGCACTCGCGGGCCTCGCGAACTCCGGGGCACTGGGCACGCTGAGCGGCACGGTCGTCGACGCGGCCAGCGGCGAGACGCTGTGGTCGCAGGGTGAGAACAAGGCCGTGACGCCCGCGTCGGCGACGAAGATCCTCACCGCGGCGGCCGCACTGCTCGAACTCGGACCCGAGAAGCGGTTCTCGACCAAGGCGTACGAGTTGGGGGGCGTGGACGGGTCCAGTCCGGGTGGCGTCGTCGTGGAGGCGGGCGGCGACGTGACGCTGTCGTCCCTGCCGGAGGGTGAGGAGTCGCTCTACCGAGGTGCGGCCCATCTGGACGAGTTCGCGAAGCAGATCGACGAGGCCACCGACGGCAATGTCGAGGCGATCGCCCTCCTGCAGACCGCGTTCACCGCCAACGAGACCGGGCAGGGCTGGGCCGACGAGGACGCCCCGTCGACGTACGCCGCGCCGCTCGCCCCGATCATGCTCGACGGTGGGCGGAAGGATCCGCTCGACGACACGTCCGAACGGTTCGCCGATCCGGCGAAACGGATGATGGAGCAGCTGGCCGGCAAGTTCGCCGCGGCGGACATCGTTCCCGACCTGGCGGCCGGCGTCCGGATGCGGGAGCCCGACCTGTCGAACCCCATCGCCGAGGTGAAGTCGGCGCCGATGGAACGGCTCGTCCAGCAGATGCTGCAGCTCTCGGACAACACCCTCGCCGAGGCGATCCAGCACCAGATCGCGATCTCCAAGGGCCGGGAGCCTTCATTCGAGGGCGGGGCGAAGGCGACCCTCGAGGTGCTGGCGGAACACGGTTTCGACGTCAGCGGTGTGACGCTCCACGACGGCAGTGGCCTGTCGGTCGACAACCGCATCACGCCGAAGCTGCTGTCGGAGATCATCGCTGTCGCGGCGGCCCCGGAAGGCGGAGGGAACGCCGATGCGCGCACGTCGACGTTGCGGCCGCTGCTGGCGGGCCTGCCCGTCGCGGGCGGCACGGGAACGCTCGCCGAGCGCTACGCCGACGGTGCGCAGGTGCAGGGCAAGGGCTGGGTGCGCGCCAAGACCGGCACGATCTCGTCCACCGGCACCAACGCGCTGACCGGCCAGGTCGTCACCGCCGGCGGCCGGGTCCTGGCGTTCTCGCTCATCACCTCGAAGGCGGGCAACACCGAGGCGGCGCGCAACGCCCTCGACGACATCACCGCGAGGCTCCGGAAGTGCGGCTGCGGTTAGCGGCCTGGCTGGCCGCCGCCCGGTGGGACGCCGCCGCTCGAACCGGTAGCGTCGGCTGGTGTGAACGCCGAGACGAAGGTAGCGCCCGCGAACCCGCTGGTCGACTGGTCACTGGCGGCGTCGACGGGAGCCATGCTGGCACGCGGCGGACCGTCGGTGTCCCGCGAGGAGGCGGACCGCGCGGTCGCCGACCTGCGCGATCTGACCGTCGACGCGGAGCGCTACGTCCGCGCGCTGACCGGCCTCGGTGAGGGGCTGTCGATACCGCCCGCCACCGTGGTCGACCGGCCCGGCTGGGTGCGTTCGGCGGCCGCGGGGCTCGGGGAGCTGACGAGCCGTGCCGTGCCGCCGGAACGCGGGTCGACACTGTCGTCGCTGGTCGCAGGTGGTGCGGGCGTGCAGACGGGTGTCGTGCTGGCGTTCCTCGGCTCGCGTGTGCTGGGCCAGTACGACCCGTTCGGAGGGCCGGACACCGAGGGTGAACTGGTGCTCGTGGCCCCGAACGTCGTCACGGCACAGCAGGCGATGAACGTGTCGGGCCGCGACTTCCGGCTGTGGGTCTGCCTGCACGAGTGCACGCACCGGTTGCAGTTCACCGCCGTCGACTGGTTGCGCGACTACTTCGCAGGCGAGGTCGGCAAGCTCGTCGGCGGTTTCGCGGGGTCGGACGAGACGGTGGCCGCGACGCTGCAGCGCCTGCCGGAGAACCTGCGCTCGCTGCGCGAATCGGGGTCCCGCGACGTGATGGGTCTCGCCGAGCTGGTGCAGTCGCCCGGTCAACGCGAGGTGTTCGACCGGCTCATCGCTTTGTCGACACTCCTCGAGGGGCACGCGGACTACGTGATGGATGCTGTCGGCCCGGACGTCGTGCCGAGCGTGGCGACGATCCGCAACCGGTTCACGGAGCGTCGCAAGGGCGGCGGTCTGCTCGACCGGCTGCTGCGCGCGCTGCTCGGCGTCGACGCCAAGGTCCGCCAGTACGAACAGGGCGCGGCGTTCACCAAGCACGTCGTCTCCACCGTGGGCATGGCCGGGTTCAACGCCGTGTGGACCTCGCCGGAGACGCTGCCGACCCGCGCCGAGATCAAGGACCCGCAGGCATGGGTGCGGCGGGTTCACTGACCACGGCTGGCGTGAGCGGGTTCCACGCCGTCGCGGCGGTGCGCAAGGCCGTCCGGGACTTCCTGCGCACGGCTCCGCAGGCGCCGGAATCGCTGTGCGTCGCCGTCTCGGGCGGTGCCGATTCGCTCGCCCTCGCCGAGGCGACCGCCTACACGTGCCGCGACCTGCCGGTGACGGCGCTGGTCGTCGATCACGGGCTGCAGGACGGTTCCGACGCGGTCGCGGACAAGGCGGCGGCCACGGCGCGCGAACTCGGCGTCCGCGACGCCCACGTGCTGCCGGTGTCGGTGTCGGGCCCCGGCGGTCCGGAGGCCGCGGCGCGCAGGGCCAGGTACGCCGCGCTGCGGGAGGCCTCGGCGGGTGCGCCGGTGCTGCTCGGCCACACCCGTGACGACCAGGCCGAGACGGTCCTGCTGGGACTCGGTCGCGGCTCGGGGCCGCGATCGATCGCGGGCATGCGCCCGCACGACCCGCCGTGGGGAAGGCCACTGCTCGGCCTGTCGCGGACGACGACGAGGGCGGCGTGTGACGAACTCGGCATCACGCCGTGGCAGGACCCGCACAACGTCGACAGCCGTTACCGGCGCGTGCGGATCCGCGACGAGGCCCTGCCGATGCTGGAAGACGTCCTCGGCGGCGGTGTCGCCGGAGCACTGGCGCGCACGGCGGCGCAACTGCGCGAGGACGTCGACGTGCTCGACGACCTGGGCGAGGAGCTGCTCGCCGCCGCGCTCGCGGAGACACCCGACGGGGCGGAGGCGTCGTCGGACGGCGCTTCGGAACCGGCTGTGCCGGTGCTCGCCGCGGCACCCGCGGCCCTGCGCAGGCGGGCCCTGCGCAGCTGGCTGCTCGGCGCCGGAGTGCGTGAACTCACGGACGCCCACCTGCGGGCCGTGGACGCGCTGATCGCCGACTGGCGGGGTCAGGGCGGCGTATGGCTCCCGGGGGATTTTGAGGCGCGCCGGGCACGTGGAAAGCTCAGGGTCGAACCGGCAGCGGCCGGGAGCATCACGACGTCGGACCACCGCTAGAGGGGACACCTGCCGTGTACGAAGGCGACATCGCCTCCGTCCTCATCACCGAGCAAGAGATCAAGGACAAGATCGCCGAGCTGGCCGAGAAGGTCGCCGCGGACCACACCGCAGGCGACGGTCCGGCGGGCGAGTCGAGCGGCACCGACCTCGTGCTGGTCGGCGTGCTCAAGGGCGCCGTCATGTTCATGACCGATTTCGCGCGAGCACTACCTCTGCCCGCGCAGCTGGAGTTCATGGCCGTGTCGTCGTACGGCTCGTCGACGACGTCGTCCGGGGTGGTGCGGATCCTCAAGGACCTGGACCGCGACATCGCGGGCCGGGACGTGCTCGTCGTCGAGGACATCGTCGACTCGGGCCTGACGTTGTCATGGTTGATGAAGAACCTGACGGCGCGCCACCCACGGTCGCTGAACGTCGTGTCACTGCTGCGTAAACACGAGGCGGTGCAGGTCGACGTGCCGGTGAAGTACATCGGCTTCGATATTCCGAACGAGTTCGTCGTCGGCTATGGTCTGGACTACGCGGAGCGTTATCGTGACCTGCCCTACATCGGGACGCTCGACCCGAAGGTGTACTCCACGTAAGGCGATCCGCTACTCGAGGTGAGCGCATCGCGGCTGGTTCGGTCCACGCGGGTGATGACGGAACCGCGGTTCCTTCGATCGCGTCATACCGAACGCGTTGATGCGTTAACCTAAGCGAAGATTGCAGGTCGGCTGCCGAAAGGCCTGCCGTCGACTCTGAGGGGACGTAGGGAGAGTCTGGAACATGGGGAACAGCAGTCACGCGGACGCGGCGGCGTTCCGCCAGGCGGCGGTCGACGGCCAGGTCGGCATCGACCCGGACCACGCCGAGACGGTGCTGAACAAGCTCCGCACCGGTAAGGACGCGGTCGAGGCGTTGATCCAGAAGTCCGAGGAGCTGGCCACCCCGCCGCAGATCGGCGCGAACCCGGTCGGCAACGCGATGGCCGCCAAGTTCTCCGAACGCGCAGGCGGGCGTGGCGAGTCCTACGCCGACGCGCTCCGGAACCTCTACAACCAGTACGACGAGGCCGAGCAGGCGATCACCACGGCGATGCGCCGCTACCGCGACATCGACGCGGACAACGCCCAGCCGTTCACCGGGCAGCTCTGACACAGGGGGAAGTGAGCAGTGAACATCGACAACGATTCCGGTCTGATCGGTTCCGGCCCGTCCGGTGACGGCGGCGCCGGAGACACGTCGCTGGAAGCGGGTCCCGCCCCGGTCGAGTCGGGGTTCGAGGCCGGTCCGGCCCCGGTGAACTCCGGGCTGACGGGTGGCCCGGCACCGATGACCGGTGCCGGTGCCGGTGACGCGGTGCGGCTCGGCGAGGCCGGCGAGGTCGCCGACATCGTCAACCGTGCCCGTAACCGGCAGGACGGCTTCTCCTACGACGGTGAGCGGGCGATCGCCGACCGGCCCAACTGGGAGGCGCACGAGAGCAAGCAGCTCTACGCCTTCGCGACGGTCAACAACGCGCCGGGCAGTGCCGAGGAGATCGGTAGCTCGTGGGGGCGGCACGGGACGACGCTGCAGCAGGTCTCCGAGGACCTGTACGCCACGATCAGCGAACTCGGCACGGGGTGGGTCGGCCAGGCCTCGGGTGCCGCGCAGGGCGCGCTCGTGGGCATCGCCAACTCCAGCTCGCAGGCGGCGGAGGCCGCCAGGGCGATGGGCAACCGGCTCTCGCAGCAGGCCGCGGCCGCCGCGGAGCTGAAGAAGATGCCGCGGCCGGAGGAGTTCGACCCGGCGTCCGAGACCGCGAACATGCTGGCCATGGGGCCCGCCGCGATGGTCAAGGACATGAAGGAGAAGTTCGACCAGGCGCGTGCGGTCAGGGCGCAGCAGGTGCAGTACCTGAACACCTACACCGCCGCGATGTCCGAGGTCGACAACTCCACGCCGAGCTTCGGCCCCGAGTCGCTGGGCCTGAAGTCGTCGACGAACTCGGGCGGTACGCACCTCTCGTCGGTCGGCGGGCCCGGCCCGGTCGGTTCGGTCGGTTCGGGCGGTGGCGTCGGCCCGGTGGGCGGCGGCCGCGCCGACGGGTTCGCCCTCCACGGCGGCCCCGCGGCGCAGCAGCAGGCGCCGAACGCGCCGCAGGCGCCCCAGCAGCCCGCACCGCAGGCCCCCCAGTCGCCCGCAGCGCAGGCTCCGGCTCAGGGCGCATCCGCGGCGGCCGGGCAGGCGGCCGCTCCGGCGAGCTCCGCGGCGAGCGGCCTCGGTGCGGTCGCGGGTGGTGCGGCTCTCGCCGGTGGTGGCGCCGCCCTCGCGGGCCGCGCGCTGTCCAAGGGCAGCAAGACGAGCGCCTCCGAGAAGGAGCAGGACGCCGAGGGCGCGACGACGGCCCAGGCGCAGCAGGCGGCACAGCCCGCCGCGTCGGTGCAGCAGCCGCAGAACACGGGCATGCCGGGCGCCGGTGGCGTCATCGGTGGCCGCGAGGCCGCCGCGATGAGCCCGGCCGCCACTCCGATGGGTGGAGGTATGGGCGGTATGGGTGCCGCGGGCGCCGCTGCGGGTAATGGTCAGGGAGAAGAGGAGCACACGCACGCGTCGTTCCTCATCGAGGCCGACCCGGACGACGTGTTCGGAGCGAACCAGGCGACGGCGCCGCCGGTGCTCGGCGCCTGGGGCCCGGACGACGAGGAGTGATGACCGTTGGCGGAGCGGCTCACGCCACTGGAGTTCGATTTCCTGTGGGAGTCGTTCGGCGCCGGTGAGCTGCCCTATCCGCTCGAGGTCCGATCGCACGGCGAGACGCTGGAGCAGCGAGCGGCACTGCGGGCGCAGACCCTCGCGCAGCTGGCTGCCCGGGGACTCGTGGACGAGTCCGGCAGGCCCTCGCCGTTGATCGAGGACTGGTTCGGGTGTCTCGCGACGGCCCAGGTGAGCCTGGACTCCGTGCAGGTCGACGCTCCGGACGACGAGCCGCACCTGGCGGTGGCGGCCGCGCTGGGGCCGCAGGGCGTGCTGCTGATCTCCGACTCCGGCGGTTACGTGCTCGACAGGGTTCCGCCGGACGGCCTGGCCAGTGCCGTCGTGGGGCTGCTGCCTGCGGAGCGCCGCGGCGAGGAGAAGTCGATCACGGTGCCGCTCGAACAGCTGCTGTCCGGTTCCGGGGTGGACTTCCTGCAGCGGCGCGGCCCTGCCGGTCCCGACGGCAAGGGCGAGCCGGACGACGACCGGAAGGCCCTCGCACGACTCAACGCGCAGCCGCGGCTGCGGGGAGGTCAGATCGGCGCCAATGCCCGCAACGCGTCGGGCGGCAGGACCCGGATGCCGGTGCTGAGCTGGTTCGACACCGAGTCGGGCCGCTACTTCACGCAGGCCAGCCGCGGCCGGGACGGCCGGGACTGGATCACCATCGCCCCCGCGGACGCCCCCACGTTGCGGCACCGCCTGTCGGAGATGCTCGCCGGTGCGGCCGGCGCCGCGACGACGGCGTCGCTGTGACGACGGACACGCCAGAAGCGCTGACGAGGTCGGTTCATGTTCACGCACCAGACGAGCACCATCACCGGTTCGGGATTGGTCGGGAGGATCGTGCCCACCCAGGAGTTCTTCAGCCCCGTCACGTTCGACTTCCTGTGGGAGCGGATGGGCGCGGGTGAGTTGCCGTACCCGCTGAAGGTCGTCTCGCACGGCGAGACGGAGAGTCAGCGGCGCATTCTGCGCGACCGCGCCGAACAGGAGATCGAGGCCCGTGGCGTCGAGGGCTCGCCGGTCGAGGGCTGGCTCGACCTGCTGGGAAGGGCGTCGATGGCGGTCGACGCGCTGTTCATCCCCGAGTTCCAGCACCCGCCGGTGGGTGCGATCGCCGCGTCCGACGGCAAGCAGGCCGTGCTCGCGATCCAGGACCAGCAGGGTGTGCGGTTGAGCGGCGCCTACCCCGACGGCTTGGCCTCGGCGGTGGTCGACCTGCTCCCGCAGGCGCAGCGCGGCACGGAAGCGTCGATCACGCTGCCGCTCGACGAGGCGTTGCGGGCACGTCCGGACCGGACCGGTGCCCTGGCGGGCAGGGCGGGCGGCGACGCCGACGGCGGCCGCAAGCGCGGCGGCTTCTCCGAGGCTGCGCGGGACCCGCGGGAGGCGTACTCCCAGTTGATCGCCCAGCCGCGGTTGCGGGGCGGTCAGCTCGCAGCGAACAGCAGGGACGAGCTGGGCTACAAACAGCGGTCGGCCGTCCTGGCGTGGTTCGACACGGCGACGGGCCGGTACCTGAGCACCTCCGCTTCCGGTGGCGACGGCAGCGAGTGGGTGACCGTCGCGCCCGCGGACGCGAAAACCCTGCGCAGCCGGCTGGGAGAGCTGCTCGCGGGGGTCTGCCGCTGAGCGCCGTGGCCGCCGTCTCCCGCTTCGCTCGCCCCGGTGGGGAGCGGATCAGGTGACGACGGGCACGCAGCGGGAACATGTGCCGGGCGGTGTCCGTTGACCTATCGATGACGGCTGCGGACGTGGCCGGAGCCGATGCACGGATTTTCCACGAGGATGCCCCGATGGCCCCGTTAACCGGGCGGTACCCTGATAGAACGGCATTCGCCGCGGGAGCGGGAAACCGTGCACCAGCGGGAGTTGACAAGACCGTGACGGCGGAAGTCACCACCCACCGCCTAACCAGGGAGGGTCGAGGCCTCAACGGCCGGATCTAATGGACCGCAAGCGCCTGCTCAAGAACCCACTGCTGTGGATAGTCGCGGTTCTGCTGCTCTATTTCGCGTTCAGCATGCTTTTCGACAGCGACCGTGGTTACACGGCGGTGCCGACCTCGCAGGCCGTGCAGCAGATCGAATCCGGCAACGTCACGGAAGCGAATCTCGAGGACAAGGAACAGCAGCTCAAGCTGCACCTGTCCGAGGGCATCAACGTCGACGGCGAGAACGCCAAGCAGATCATCACGAAGTTCCCGGCCGGGGCTTCGGGGCAGCTGTACAACGTGCTGCTCGACGCCCGCACCGGCGGCGGTGGTGACGGTGGCCAGAGCATCAAGTTCGACACCACGGTCACTCAGGACTCGTTCTTCACCCAGATGCTCATCTACATGATCCCGCTCGGGATCCTGTTGCTGCTGCTGATGTGGATGATGAACAACGCCCAGGGCGGCGGGAACAAGGTCCTCAACTTCGGCAAGTCCAAGGCCAAGCAGCTCAACAAGGACATGCCGACCACGATGTTCCACGACGTGGCGGGTGCCGACGAGGCCGTCGAGGAACTGCACGAGATCAAGGACTTCCTGAGCAGCCCGGGCCGCTACCAGCAGCTCGGCGCGAAGATCCCGAAGGGCGTGCTGCTCTACGGGCCGCCCGGTACCGGTAAGACGCTGCTCGCGCGGGCCGTCGCCGGCGAGGCGGGCGTGCCGTTCTACACGATCTCCGGTTCGGACTTCGTCGAGATGTTCGTCGGTGTCGGTGCCTCCCGGGTGCGTGACCTGTTCGAGCAGGCGAAGCAGAACGCGCCGTGCATCATCTTCGTCGACGAGATCGACGCGGTCGGCAGGCAGCGCGGCGCAGGCATGGGCGGCGGCCACGACGAGCGTGAGCAGACCCTGAACCAGCTGCTCGTCGAGATGGACGGGTTCGACTCGCGCGGGGGCATCATCCTCATCGCCGCGACGAACCGTCCCGACATCCTCGACCCGGCGCTGCTGCGTCCGGGCCGGTTCGACCGGCAGATCCCGGTCGCGGCGCCCGACCTGCGGGGCCGCGAGGCGATCCTCCACGTGCACTCGGCGGGCAAGCCGATGGCCGAGGACGTCGACATGAACGCCCTGGCGAAGCGCACGGTCGGCATGTCCGGTGCCGACCTGGCGAACGTCATCAACGAGGCGGCGCTGCTCACGGCCCGGCAGCACGGCACGGTGATCACGGATACGTACCTGGAGGAGTCCGTCGACCGCGTGGTCGGCGGTCCGGCGCGCAAGAGCCGGATCATCTCCGAGCAGGAACGGAAGATCACCGCGTATCACGAGGGCGGGCACGCCCTGGCCGCGTGGGCGATGCCGGACATCGAGCCGGTGTACAAGCTGACGATCCTGCCGCGGGGCCGCACCGGCGGGCACGCCCTGATCGTGCCCGAGGACGACAAGGACTTGATGACCCGTTCGGAGATGATCGGCAGGCTGGTGTTCGCCATGGGCGGACGCACGGCCGAGGAGCTGGTCTTCCACGAGCCGACCACGGGCGCGTCCTCCGACATCGAGCAGGCCACGAAGATCGCCCGCGCGATGGTGACCGAGTACGGCATGAGTCCGCGGCTCGGTGCGGTCAAGTACGGCCAGGAACAGGGCGACCCGTTCGTGGGCCGTGCCGCGGGTCAGCAGGCGAACTACTCGCTCGAGGTCGCCCACGAGATCGACGAGGAAGTGCGCAAGCTGATCGAGACCGCGCACACCGAGGCGTGGGAGGTGCTCAACACCTACCGCGACGTGCTCGACGAGCTCGTGGTCGAGGTCCTCGACAAGGAGACGCTGCAGCGCCGCGACCTCGAGCGGATCTTCTCGGCCGTCGAGAAGCGGCCGCGGATCACGGTGTTCAACGAGTTCGGTGACCGGCTCCCGTCGGACAAGCCGCCGATCAAGACGCCGCGCGAGCTGGCCGCCGAGCGTGGCGAGCCGTGGCCCGAGCCCGAACCGCCGAGGCAGCCGGAGCCCGCGCCCGTCGCGGCGCCGGCACCCCAGTCGCCGGTGGCCGGCGAGGAACCACAGAGCGGCGAGCTGCCACAGGGTGGCCACCCGCAGGGCGGGGCGCCCCACGGCGCCGCTCCGCAGGGCGGTGCACCTCAGGGCGAGGTCCCTCAGGGGGGACCGCAGGAGCAGCCGAGCCCGGGGTCGTACAACCCCTACGCGCCTCCGTCGGGGTCGAACGGCACGCACGGTCAGAACGGTGGCCAGAACGGCGGTCGGCAGTGGCCGGGACAGTCGCACGGCAACCAGCCCGGCCAGCCGTACGGCAACCAGCCCGCTCAGCCGTACGGCCAGTCCGGGTCGCGGCCCTCGGGCCCACCGAACTACGGTGCGCCTCCCGGGTGGACGCCGGCGACCTCGCCGAACCCGCGGCCGACGCGGCCGTGGGCCCAGCCGAACCCGAACCCCCAACCGCAACAGCGCCCGCAGGACGAGGGCGGCTCCGACGAGCAGGACGGTCACCATCGCTAGCGAGATCTCCGGGAACGGGTACGCGGTGGTCGACGAGGACAGCGTCGACGCACCGCGTGCCACGGGCCGGTCGTTCGATCAGGCGCGCGCGGAGGCGGCCGTGCGGGAGCTGCTGCTCGCGTGCGGCGAGGATCCCGACCGCGACGGGTTGAAGGAGACGCCCGCGCGGGTCGCGCGGGCGTACCGCGAGATGTTCGGCGGGCTGTACAACGACCCGGACCACGTGCTGGACCGGACGTTCGACGAGAGCCACGAAGAGCTCGTACTGGTGACCGACATCCCGCTGTTCAGCCAGTGCGAACACCACCTGGTGCCGTTCCACGGGGTCGCACACGTCGGCTACATCCCGAACGCGCAGGGCAAGGTGACGGGGCTGTCGAAGCTGGCCCGGCTGGTCGACCTGTACGCGAAGCGGCCGCAGGTGCAGGAGCGGCTGACGACCCAGGTCGCGGACGCACTGGACCGCAAGCTCAACCCCCGCGGCGTGATCGTGGTGATCGAGGCCGAGCATTTGTGCATGGCCATGCGGGGTATCCGCAAGCCGGGTGCACGCACCACGACGTCGGCGGTTCGCGGGATCATGGAACGTTCGGCGACCTCGCGTGCCGAAGCGTTGCAGTTGATCAAGGGGAACCGGTGAACTCGCGCATTCCTACGGCGGACCGCTGTGTGGTGATGGGCGTCCTCAACGTGACGCCCAATTCGTTCTCCGACGGCGGCAAGTACCTCAGCCGCGAGGACGCGCTCGCCCATGCGCACGCCATGTGGCGGCGCGGTGCCGACATCATCGACGTCGGCGGTGAATCGACCCGGCCCGGTTCCGAGCGTGTGGACGCCGACACCGAACTGGCGCGGGTGGTGCCGGTGGTGCGGCAGCTCGCCGCCGACGGCATCCCGCTGTCGGTCGACACGACGCGTGCCACCGTCGCCGAGGCCGCCGTCGAGGCGGGCGCGCAGATCATCAACGACGTCTCGGGCGGTCTGGCCGACCCGGACATGACGAAGGTCGCGGCCCAGACGGGGGCCCCGTTCGTCGTCATGCACTGGCGCGGTCACAGCAAGGACATGAACGCCCTCGCCGAGTACACCGACGTGGTGGCCGAGGTGCGGGACGAGCTGCGTGCGCGAATCGACGAAGCCCTGGCGGCGGGCGTGCCGGCCGACTCGATCGTCCTCGACCCGGGGCTGGGATTCGCCAAGCGTGCCGAGCACGACTGGGCCTTGCTGCAGCGGCTCGACGAGTTCATCGACATGGGCTTCCCCGTGCTTGTGGGCGCGTCGCGGAAACGGTTCCTCGGTGCGTTGCTGGCCGACGCCGAAGGCGAGCCGCGGCCCGCGTCGGGCAGGGAGGTCGCGACGGCGTCGATCTCGGCACTGTCCGCCGCGGCGGGCGCGTGGGGCGTGCGGGTGCACGACGTCGGCGCGTCGCTCGACGCCGTGACGGTCGCCGCCGCCTGGGCCCGGGGAGGACGCTGAACCGTGCCGGACAGCCCCGCGTCGGACGACCCTGTGCCGTCGAGCCCTGCGCGGTCCAACACTGCGCGGTCCAACACCGTGCAGTCCAACCCTGCGCCGTCGAGCCCTGCGCCGCAGGCCCGCGACCGCATCACGCTGACCGGCCTGCGCGTGTTCGGCAGGCACGGCGTGTTCGACCACGAGAAACGGGACGGCCAGGAGTTCGTCGTCGACATCACGGCGTGGCTGGACCTGACCGGTGCCGCGGCGTCGGACGAGCTGACGGAGACGCTGCACTACGGTGAGCTGGCCCAGCTGGCCGCCGACATCGTGGGCGGCGAGCCCTACGACCTCATCGAGAGCGTCGCGGGCCGGATCGCCGACGAGGTGATGACCGACGAACGGCTGTCGGCGGTCGAGGTGACCGTCCACAAACCCGCGGCGCCGATCCCGCTGACGTTCGCCGACGTCGCGGTGACCTTCGGAAGGACCCGTTGACCCCCGCCGTGCCCCCAAGGGCACTTTGGTTGCATTCAATGCAACCAAAGTGCCCTTGGGGGCGTCCGGGAGGTGCGCGATGAGCCGGGCCGTGTTGTCGCTGGGGTCGAACCTCGGCGACCGGTCGGCGTACCTCCGGCTGGCCGTCGACGGACTGCGTGACTCGCTCGTCGCGGTGTCGAGCGTGTACGAGACCGCGCCGTGGGGCGTGACCGACCAGCCGGACTTCCTCAACGCGGTGTGCATCGTGGACGACCCGGCGCGCGACCACTGGGCGTGGCTTCGCGCCGGGCAGGCCCTCGAACGCGAGGCCGAGCGCGTCCGCGAGCAGCGATGGGGGCCGCGCACGCTCGACGTCGACGTGGTGGCTGTCGACGACGTGCGCTCGGCGGATCCGGAACTGCTGCTCCCGCACCCTGGAACGGCCGAACGGGCCACGGTGCTGATCCCGTGGCTCGAGATCGACCCGGACGCCGACGTCCCGGGCGTGGGACGGGCCGATGCGCTGTTGGCGGCCCTGCCTGCGGCGGACAAGAACGACGTCCGCCGCAGACCGGACCTCTCCCTGTAACCCGAGCCGTGTTTCCGGGGCCCGTGTTGCGGTTTCCGGGGCGTGTGTTGCGCCCTCGGGGGCGCGTGTTGCGGTTTCCGGAGGTCGTGTTGCAGCCGACCGCCGACCCCGCGGCCCAGCCGGTTACGCCGTGGCACGGACCGCGGCGACGATCCACTTCGTCGCCGCGACGCGGCTGGGGACGGGCGGCCAGCCGTTGATGATCGCCAACAGCTGCCAGTAGCGCTCGGCCCGAGCGTCTCCGCCCGCGTCGATCTGGCCCGCCAGCCACCTGCGGTACTCGGGGCTGTCGGTCGGTTCGGGAACGCCGTCACCGACGAACCACGCCGACGTGTCGGCCTCGCCGAGCGAAGCCCGCACGATCTCGTCGGCCAGGCCCTTGCCCTCGGCCGAATCGGGCGACAAGCCGGAGTCGGCGAACCCCTGAGCCCTTGCATGCCAGTCTTCCCAACGTGCCTGCTGGCCCCGCGAGAACGCGTCGATGTCGTGACCCGCCTCGCGCCGCTGCGCCTGCTGCTCGCTCATGCCCCGGATCAGCGCCCGGAACTCGGCGTCGGACACAAGCTCGGCGAACTCGATCCATGCCTCCAGCTGTTCCGGAGCCGGATCGTCGGGCAGCTCGGGCTTGGCCGACCGCATCCACGCGTAGAACTCCGTGTCGACGTCCAGGCCCGCGGTGACCTCGTCCCAGAACTCGTCGACGAGCCGTTTCCGCTCCTCGTCCGACATCGATGCCAGCTTGTTCATCAGTTCCACCTCTTCCAACTCGGATTCACGGTTCGCGACCGCCCGCAGCACGGCCCTGCGGTGGCGCAGCTCGCGCAGCCGGTCGTCGAGCGCCGTCACGTGCGCCTTCGCCAGCTCCGCGACCGTCGACGCCCCCGCCAGCACCCGCTCGATGTCGGCCAGGGCGAGGCCGAGCTCGCGCAGCGTGCGCACGAGTTCGAGCCGCGCCAGGGCGGTGACGTCGTAGAGCCGGTAGCCGGCCGCGGTGCGGTCGCTGGGAGGCACGAGACCCTCGTCGGAGTAGAACCGGATCGTCTTCACCGGCAGGCCGGTCCGCCGTGCCAGTTCGCCGATCGTGAATCGTCCCGATGGGGTCATGTCCGCCTCCACGAATCCGAGCCTCGAGGCTCCAGTCGGTGGAGAGTCAACACCGTATCCGTATCCCGTGCCGAGTTGCAGGAATGCAGAACACTCGCAGCCCGGTGCAGGAAGCGCGAGTCCGGTTGCAGGCCACGCGGGACTGGTTTCCCGGGATCCCGCAACACCGTCCCTTGAATCCGCAACACGGGCCCCGGAAACACAGTCGCGCGGCAGCGCGTCGACGAGGGGCGGCGGTCGGGCGACGGGCGGGAGCAACACGGGCCCCGTGGGAACGCAACACGGCCACCGGAACCTGCAACACGGGCCCGTGGGAACGCAACACGGGCACCTGGGAACACAGGGGGCCAGTACGGTGGGGCCATGCACTTCACGCGCCCTCGCGAGCTGGTCGTCGCCGGGCTGGTCGGGCTCGTCGCGGTGTATCTGCTCTTCGAGTTGGCGTACGGGCAGTTGCCGAGCCTGCCGACTCTCGCGGGCGCGACGTTGCTCGTGCTGGCCGCGATCGAGACGGTTCTGGCGTT
Source organism: Prauserella aidingensis (assembly GCF_024171865.1). Classification (GTDB taxonomy): domain Bacteria; phylum Actinomycetota; class Actinomycetes; order Mycobacteriales; family Pseudonocardiaceae; genus Prauserella; species Prauserella aidingensis. Next base: position 206,916 of record NZ_JAMTCN010000002.1, read on the forward strand.
CGTGGTGCGGTCCCGAATCCGCGAGGGACGGGTGATCACGGGACTCGGGATCGCCCGTGCCGTCGCGCTGGCGAAGGCGTCCTCGCTTCTCGGGGCGCTCATGCTCGGCGCGTGGCTCGCGGGTGTGGCCTTCCTCGCGCCGCAGGCGAGCGACATCACGGCAGCTGCCGACGATCTGCCCGCCGCGGTGATCGGAACGGCGTGCGCTGCGCTGTTGATCGGCGCGGCCCTGTGGCTCGAACACTGTTGTCGCGCACCGGATACCGGCGACCGCGACGAGTGATCACCAGCGACCGGTCAGCGATCAGAACCTGCCGCTCGAAGTACCGACGAGGTCACGATCAGGCAACCGGAAGGTACGGTATCCGGCATGACTGGCGAGGGTGAGGACGAGCCCGGCCGCAGATCGGGCGGCCGACTGTGGCCGGCCGTGGGCGTGCTGCTCGCGCTCGGCGCCACCGTCGCACTGATCCTGGCAGAGGACATGCGGCTGCTGCGATTGGGCATTCTGGCCGCGCTCTGGGCCGCACTCATCGGCACGTTCCTCGCGACGCGTTATCGCAAGAAGGCAGCGGAAACCGAGGTGGCCGCATCCAAGGCACAGGAGATCTACGAGCTCGAACTGGAGCGTGAGGTCGCCGCCCGGCACGAGTTCGAGCTCGAGGTGGAGGCCGACACCAGGGAGCGTGTCGAGGACGAGTCGCGCGCCGAACTCGAGGCGCTGCGCGCCGAGGTCTCCTCCCTCAGGGAGAGTCTCCAGTCTCTTTTCGGCGGTGAGGTGATGTGGGAGCGCATCGCACTCACCGCACAGTCGACGCGGATGCGCTCGTTCGGTGACGAGCACCCTGTCGTCACCGCCGGTGAGAGCCCGGAGAAGCCCCGGCTGACGGCGGGCCGCGCCGAGAATCCCACCGAGTTCATCGGCAGGGTCGTCGACGCCGACGGCGGCGACGCGGGTGCCATCGCCAGGGCCATCGGCACGGCGAGCGGCACGGCGAGCGGCAACGGCGACGTCGCCGACGCGTTCGGCGGCGGCAACGGCTCGTCGCGCGGCGCCGCGGCGAAGGCCACTGCCGCCCAGAACACCGCGGCGCCCCAGAACACGGCGGCGCCCCAGAACACCGCCTTCCGCAACGGGTCGTCCTCGGGCAGCACGGCGTCGAACGACGCCGGGTCCGATGCCCCGGCCAGGAACGGCTCCTCCGGAGCCGCGGCCAACGGCGCTACCTCGAACGGCGCGGCCTCGAACGGGGCGGTGCCCCACGGCCGGCCGTCGCGCGGTTCGGCGGGCGGTGCGATGCGGAACGGTGCGGCCGCGAACGGCGCCGCACCGAACGGCGCCGCACCGAACGGCGCCGCACCGCACGGGCCTGCGGCGACCGGGCCTGCGGCGAACGGGGCGGACCCGCGGCAACGGTCCGGTCGCGGCGAGGAAGCGGCTGAGTCGACGGCATGGTTCGCACCACCCGTGGACACCGCCGACGCAGACACCGACGACACCGACGACACCGACGACGCCGAGTTCGACGAGTACGGCGGCCCCATCGACGAGTCCGACACCGACCGCGCACCGGCTCCCGCACCGTCGGCCGATCCGCGGGCCGCACCCCGCAAGGCGCGTGGTCCCCAGCGGCGTCCCCAGCAGGCCGGGTCTCCGCCGGTGCCGCCGCAGCAACGCCCCGCCGCCCCGCAGCAGCCACAGGACACGCGGGCCCGCGCCGCGCAGTCCCGATCTCCGCAAGCCCGGAACCCGCAGTCCCAGAACCCGCAGTCCCGGGATCCGCAGGCGGGTGGCCAGCAGCAGGGCAGCGGACAGCGTGCGGGTACACCCGGCACTCGGACGCAGGTCGCGCCGAGGATGTCGAGGGCGTTCGACGACGGTGAGGTCGACGACGAGCAGGCCGACGCCGACGGGCGTGCCGGCGGCCCGCCGGGCCCCGGCGGCAGCGGCGACGAGCGGGGTGCCGCACGGTCCGCCGCGGCAGGTGGGCCCGACGAGGATCCGACGCGCCGCGTGCGTGCCCGTGAAGCCGCGGCGGCGAAGGAACGTTTCCGTCCTGCTCAGCGGGCGGGAGCGTCGCAGACACCCGCGTCGTCGCAGACACCCGCAGCGTCGCAGACACCCGCAGCATCGCAGGCAACCGCGGCGGCGCAGCCAACAGCGCAGGCGCAGGCTGCGGCCCAGGCGCAGGCTGGCAGGCAGGGCGCGAAACCGTCCCAGCAGGAGGCCGGCCGTCCGGTCCCGCCGCGGGCGGCGGATTCGCGGCCCGCGCAGCAGCCCGCAGGCCCGCCGAACCAGCCGGGCGGAGACCGCGGTGGTCCCGACCAGCGTGGTTCCGACCAGCGGGGCGGCGATCCGGTCGCCGCCACGGCCCAGCAGCCTGTGCACCCCGCACGTCCCGGCTCGGCGGCGCAGGGCCGACCTGCCGGATCACCCTCACGGCCGAACGAATCCCGCGGCGAGGGTCAAAATCGACGTGACGTTGACCTCACTCGGGCGAGTGAAGCGAACGAGCGTGGGCGTTCTGCCTCGCAACCTGGGGCTTCGGCCGGTCAGGGCATGGACAGGACCGCATCACAGACCGCTTACGCTCAGACACCCGAGACAGACTCCGGAGCGCCTGCGCGTGATCCGCGCGCCGGCGCTCCGAAGGCCGCCGAGCCGGCACCCGAGGTGGCTCCGGCGGAACAACCGATCGTGAAGGGACCCCTTCCACCCATGTCTTACCCCGAGCAGCCCGCCGGCGCGGCCGACTCGACCGAGGCCTCCGGCGAGGATTCCGTCGTCAACCCGACGCTGCCGCCCGAGGTGCGCGATCTCGCGCGCAAGCCGGGTGGTCGCCGTCGGCGTGCCGAGCCGGACGAGGAGGAGCCGCAGGGCGAGCAGGCGGCCGAGTCCGGCGGAGGTCGTCGTCGTGCTCCGGACCCCGAGGACGGCGAGCCGACGGGTTCGCACTCCTCCGGCCGTTCGGTGAGCGAGCTCCTCGCCGCTTACGGAACGGGCGACGCGACTCCGCGCCGTCGCCGTCGCGCCGAGGAGTGAACCTCCCGCATTCCGCGTCCTCCGAGGTTCCGTGGCCGCCGTTCGAGGCGTGACAGGCGTCGAGGCGTGACAGAGGAGCCCCGGAGGGCGTCGTCTTCCTGGCAACCCGGGCATTCGTGACATTCCGCGCATAAGGCTTGCGCCGATCCGTGTCCCTCGCCCGGGTGTCGGGGTCGGCTACTACCCTGCGCGGCGTGAACGGAGCGGCGACCGTCGTGCGGCACGCCCGGCGGAACATGACACGTCTGGTCACCGTGCTGGTGCCGGTGACCGGCATGGTCGCGGTCGCGATCTGCGGCCTGATCGTGTTCGGCCTGGTCACCGTCCGGGCGGGAGCGCTTCCCGTGATCGTGGGCGTGATCGCAGCCGTGGTGCCGGTCTCGATCGTCACGGCCGCGCTGCTGTGGGTGGACCGGTGGGAGCCCGAGCCCGCCAAGTACCTGCTGTTGACCTTCCTGTGGGGCGCGTGCGTGGCGACGCTGCTGGCGCTGTTGGTCAACGACACCGCCAAGAGCGTCGGCGACTATCTCCTCGGCTTCGAGGGCGGCAACAGGATCGCCACCGTCATCTCCGCGCCCCTCGTGGAGGAGGCGATCAAGGCGGTGCCGCTCGTGGCCGTGCTGTGGCATCGGCGGAGCGAGTTCAACGGCGTCGTCGACGGCATCGTCTACGCGGGGTTCAGCGCTGCGGGGTTCGCGTTCACCGAGAACGTCTACTACTTCGCGAGCGCGTTCAACGAGGCCGGCTTCGGCGACGGCATGTCCTCGGGTGTCCTCGCGGCGTTCACGCTGCGCGGCGTGATGTCACCGTTCGCGCATCCGCTGTTCTCCGTGGTCATCGGCATCGGCGTGGCGCTGACGGTGCAGAAGCGCTACTACGGCGCAGCCCGGTTCATACTGCCGGTGGTCTCCTACATCGGGGCCGTGTGCCTGCACGCGCTGTGGAACGCCGCGGCGACCCTCGGCGGGGCGCACACGTTCCTCAACGTCTACTTCCTGATCATGGCGCCGCTGTTCATCGGGGTCGGCCTGATCGTGGTGTGGCAGCGGCGCCGGGAGCAGCGCGTCGTCGCCGGGGCACTGCCCGCGATGGCCCGCCGCGGCTGGATCGCACAGTCGGAGATCGACCTGCTGGCGGACCTGGCCGCGCGGCGGCGTTGGCGCAAGCAGGCGCGCCGCGAGTCGGGTTCCGAGGCCGCGAGAGCCGTGGGCGACTACCAGGCCGCCGTGACCGAGTTGGCGTTCCTGCGCCGCAGGGGAGTCACGACGGACGACGAACGCGCACGTCACGACGACCTGCTGGCCGAGGCCAGGCAGACGAGAGCCGACGCCGTGAGCCTCGCGCGCACCGGGTGAAGCGTGTCACCCGAGCGCGTGACGGAATGCGGATTGCCGCTACGCTCGCGGTGTCGTCTGGTACCCGCGACGAGGTCGGGACTGGAACGAGTTTGGGGAGTTTTGCGGCCATGAGCCTCCGAAGGGGCGCGCGATGACGCGGCCCGCCCGCCTCTCGGTGGGCGTCGTGTCGGCGGGACGTGTCGGCAGTGTTCTCGGTGCGGCACTGACTCGCGCCGGACACGCCGTGACCGCGGTCAGTGCGGTGTCGGACGCCTCCGTCCGCCGCGCCGAACAGCTGCTGCCGGACGCCGAGATCCTGCCGCCCGACGAGGTCGCCCGCCGCGCCGACCTGGTGTTGCTGGCGCTGCCGGACGACGTCCTCGAACCCATGACCACAGGTCTGGCCGGTGCGGACGCGCTGCGTCCCGGCCAGATCGTCGTGCACACGTCCGGCGCCCACGGGGTAGGCGTGCTCCGTGCCGCCGCCGACGCGGGTGCCCTGCCGTTGGCGCTGCATCCGGTCATGACCTTCACGGGCCGCGCCGAGGACGTGGAGCGGCTGACCACGGCCAGTATCGGCATCACCGCGGCGTCCGGTGACGACGCGGCCTGGCACGTCGGCGAGGCACTGACGGTCGAGATGGGTGCCGAGCCGGTGCGGGTTCCCGAGGCCGCCCGCCCGATCTACCACGCGGCGTTGGCTCACGGCGCGAATCACCTGGCCACGATCGTCGCCGACAGTGTCGACCTGCTCGCCGACGCAGGCGTCGACCACCCGGACCGGGTCGTGGCGCCGTTGCTGTCGGCCTCGCTCGACAACTCCCTCCGCCACGGCGGCCGCGCGCTCACCGGGCCGGTGGCGCGCGGCGACACCGGAACCGTGACCGAGCACCTGCGGGTGCTGGCGGAACGGGCCCCCGACGTCGCACCCACCTACGCGGCGCTGGCTCGCCGCACGGTGGCGCGGGCGAAGCTCGCGGGGCTGCTCGGCGACGACGCGGCAGCCGAACTGGAAAACCTCCTCGACAACCGATCGTGACAGGCAGCGAACCCCATGACTTTCCCGAAGAACACGCCGAAGTTCACCCGAGGCGAGCTGAACGTCTACCGCAGGCCCACCGAGGTGTCGCAGGTGACGGCAGCGCTGCGCGGAGTGGGCCGCAACGTCGCGCTGGTGCCCACGATGGGTGCGCTGCACGACGGGCATCGTGAGCTGATCCGCAGGGCCAAGCGGTTGCCGAACACGGTCGTCGCCGTGTCGATCTTCGTGAACCCGTTGCAGTTCGGCGAGGGTGAGGACTTCGACGCCTACCCGCGCAGCCTCGACCAGGACCTCGACACGCTGCGGGAACTCGGCGTCGAGCTCGTGTTCGTCCCCGAGGTCGAGGACCTGTACGGCGAGTCGGGCGTCGCAGTGACGCTCGACCCCGGCCCGCTCGGCGCCGAGCTCGAAGGCGAGATGCGGCCGGGGCACTTCGGCGGCATGCTCACCGTGGTGGCCAAGTTGCTGAACATCGCACGCCCGCACTACGCCTTCTTCGGGGAGAAGGACTATCAGCAGCTGGTCCTGGTCAAGCGCATGGTCGCGGACCTGAACATGGAGACGCGCATCGTCGGGGTGCCGACGGTGCGGGAGGACGACGGGCTGGCCCTGTCGTCGCGGAACGCATATCTGTCCGAAGAGGATCGACGCAGTGCCGCCGTCCTGTCGACCGCCTTGGGGATGGGCGTGAACGCGGGAGCCGACGGTGCGGAGGCGGTGCTCGAGGCCGCGCGCAGGGAACTGGCGGCGCATCCGGAAATCGAGATCGAATACTTGGAGTTGAGGGGAACCGATCTGGGGCCCGCACCCGTCGATGGTGAGGCGAGGTTGTTGATCGCGGCCAGGCTCGGCCGGACCAGGCTGATCGACAACACGCCGGTACCGCTCGGTGCCGCCGCCGCAGGACTGGGCGACGACCAGGACGAGGCGGAACACGACGACGTGGCAGGCGACGACGGCCGCAACGCCGCCCCAGCGGGAACAACTCCGTCTCAGCAGGGGTACTAAGGGAGTCGAAGATGTACCGCACCATGCTCAAGTCGAAGATCCACAGAGCCACGGTGACGCAGGCCGATCTGCACTACGTGGGCTCGGTGACGGTGGACGAGACCTTGATGGAGGCCGCCGACCTGCTGCCGGGCGAGCTCGTGGCCATTGTGGACGTCACGAACGGAGCGCGGCTCGAGACGTACGTCATCCCGGGCGAGCGTGACAGCGGGGTGCTGGGCATCAACGGCGCTGCGGCGCACCTGGTGCACCCGGGCGACATCGTCATCCTCATCGCCTACGGCCAGATGGACGACGCCGAGGCCAGGACGTTCCGGCCGCGCGTGATCTTCGTCGACGCCGACAACCGCATCGCCGACCGCGGCGCCGACGCGGGCCACGCCCCGGAGGGCTCCGGCCTCGTCTCCGGGGCCCTGCCGATCGACGACACCGGGCACGCCTTCATCGAGGGCGAGCTGCCCGCGTTCCCGGTCGCCGAGACCGCCGATGCCGCCCGCCTCGACGCCCTGCTGTACGCGGAGAGCTGAGACTCGCGTGCTGCTCACCATCGACGTCGGGAACACCAACATCTCGCTCGGTCTGTATCCCGAGGAGGGTTCCCGCGTCGAACTGGTGCGCGACTGGCGCATGCGCACCGACGCACAGATCACCGCCGACGAGCTGGCGTTGACCATGCGCGGCCTGCTCGGCGAGCACGCCGACCGGGTCACGGCGATCAGCGCGTTGTCGACCGTGCCCGCCGTGCTCCGCGAGCTACGGGTGATGCTCGGCCGCTACTACGCCGACGTGCCCACAGTGGTCGTCGAGCCGGGCGTGCGCACCGGCGTCCCGCTGCACGTCGACAACCCGAAGGAGGTCGGGGCGGACCGGCTGGTCAACACGCTGGCCGCCTACCACCTGTGCGGCTCCGCCTGTGTGGTCGTCGACTTCGGCACGTCCACGAACGTCGACGCCATCTCGGCGAAGGGTGAATTCCTCGGCGGTGCGTTCGCCCCGGGGATCGAGATCTCGGTCGACGCGCTCGCGGCGCGCGCCGCGGCGCTGCGGAAGGTCGAATTGACCCCGCCCCGTTCGGTGATCGGGAAGACCACCGTCGAATGTCTTCAGTCCGGCATTCTGTTCGGTTTCGCGGGTCAGGTCGACGGCCTCGTCCGACGGATCTCGAAAGAGCTGGGCGACGGCCCCGTCGAGGTGATCGCCACGGGTGGTCTCGCACCGCTCGTGCTGGGCGAGTCCGAGACCATCACCGAGCACCGGCCCGACCTGACGCTGCTGGGTCTCAAGCTCGTCCACGAACGGAATGCCGAACGCGGAACCGGCCGCTGTTCAGGACGGAAATAGCAGTCCGCATCCGCTCGGCGGATGACAGGAGCCGGTTCACGACCTCGCACGGGCCATTCGTACGCTGGTGCGCATGAGCGATATCCCGGAACACTCCCAGAGCGACGACGACCTGCCGGAGCAGCTGCGGGTGCGCCGGGACAAGCGTGATCGCCTGCTCGCCGGCGGCACCGAGCCGTACCCCGTCGAGGTGCCGCGTACGCACACGCTCGCGCAGGTGCGCGCGGCCCACCCCGACCTGCCCGCGGACACGCAGACAGGCGACATCGTGGGCGTGACCGGCCGTGTCATGTTCATGCGCAACACCGGCAAGCTGTGCTTCGCCACGCTGCGTGAGGGCGACGGCACGGAACTGCAGGCGATGCTGAGCCTGGCCAACGTCGGCGAGGAGTCGCTGTCGGCGTGGAAATCGGACGTCGACCTCGGCGACCACGTGTTCGTCCACGGCGAGGTGATCACCTCCAAGCGTGGCGAACTGTCGGTCATGGTCGATGCGTGGCAGCTCACCTCGAAGGCGATGCGCCCGCTGCCCGTCGCGCACAAGGAGATGTCGGAGGAGTCGCGGGTCCGGCAGCGTTACGCCGACCTGATCGTGCGCCCGCGGGCCCGTGAGGTGGTGCGCACGCGCGCGAACGTGTTGCGCGCGCTGCGTGATTCCTTCCACGGCCGCGGATTCACCGAGGTCGAGACGCCGATGCTGCAGACGCTGCACGGCGGGGCCTCGGCCAGGCCGTTCACGACCCATTCCAACGCCTTCGACATGGACCTCTACCTCCGCATCGCCCCGGAGCTGTATCTGAAGCGGTGTGTGGTCGGCGGTATCGAGAAGGTCTTCGAGATCAACCGCAACTTCCGGAATGAGGGCAGCGACTCGTCCCATTCCCCCGAGTTCGCGATGCTCGAATACTACGAGGCGTATGCGACGTACGACACAATCGCGGACCTGACGAAACAGCTCGTCCAGGAAGCCGCCGAGGCCGCATTCGGTTCACAGATCGTCACGCTCCACGACGGAACGGAGTACGACCTCTCGGGCGAGTGGGCGTCGATCACAATGTACGAGTCGCTCTCCGAAGCGCTCGGTGAGGAAGTCACGCCGGAAACGACGGCCGAGAAACTGCACGCCGTCGCCGAGGCGCGCGGCATCGAGGTCGATCCGAAGCTCACCCACGGCAAGCTGGTGGAAGAACTGTGGGAGGAGCTGGTCGGCGACCATCTGTACGCGCCGACATTCGTGCGCGACTTCCCCGAGGAAACCTCGCCGCTGACTCGTGCGCACCGGACCAAGCCCGGGATCGCGGAAAAGTGGGACCTGTACGTGCGGGGATTCGAGCTGGCCACCGGCTACTCGGAACTGGTCGATCCGGTCATCGAGAGGGAGCGGCTGACCGCCCAGTCCACGCTGGCGGCGGGCGGCGACGAAGAGGCCATGCAGCTCGACGAGGATTTCCTTCGGGCGCTCGAGTACGGAATGCCGCCCACCGGTGGTGCCGGAATGGGAGTGGACCGGCTGCTCATGGCCCTCACCGGCCTCGGTATCCGGGAAACCATCCTGTTTCCGCTGGTCCGGCCCGAATAGTTTCGATCCGCAGGTGGGGATGGGAGGCGAGGTGAAGTCGTCTCCCATCCATCGGGAAACCCGACAAAACTCGGGCGTCTGATTTGCTTTTATGAGTTCGCGGGGGTATTACTGTCAGCAGTTCCCCGACTTTGCCTCATGGGGACCGCTCGCCCGGCCGGATCGACAAGCCGGTTCGGTTGTACGGTTCGATGAGGTTTCCGGCACCGATGGGGATCGGCGGTCCCATCGGTCTATCGCAGGTTTCACAGGAGGAAAGCAAGGATGGCGCAGAAAGTTCTCGTCTCCCTCGTCGACGACCTTGACGGGTCGGAGGCGGAAGAGACCGTCGAGTTCGGTCTGGACGGTGTGACGTACGAGATCGACCTCTCGGCGGAAAACGCCGAGGAATTGCGTGACGCGCTCGCGCAGTACGTCGAACACGCCCGTCGGGCCGGTGGTCGCAAGCGCACGACCCGTGCCACCGCATCGAAGCCGCAGGCGGGCCGCAGTGCCGCGGTCGACCGTGAGCAGAACCAGGCCATTCGCGCCTGGGCTCGCAAGAACGGTTACGACGTTTCCGACCGCGGTCGTATCCCGTCCGAGGTCGTCGACGCCTACCACCGCAAGAACTGAGTGGGCATTCCCGGACGCCGCGCAGCAGCTCCGCGTTCGAACGAGCCTTCGAAGGGCCTCCCGGTGTCGCAACCGGGAGGCCCTTCGTATTTGTGACGACGGTTACCCGCGGCCGCGCCCGTTCGGGTGATTCACCCTTCGTGATCGGTGGTGGCGCCGACGGCCGTGCTGCGGTTCGATGGCCGCATGACCGACAACGACACAGTCGCCGGTGCCCTCCCGGTCGCCGCGCGTGAACTGGTCGACGTGCTCGCCGGAATCTCCGACGCCGAGACGTCCCGTCCCACGCCGTGTGCCGATTTCACGGTCGCCGACCTGCTCGAACACCTGCGGTACTGGGGTCCCGGCCTGCTCGCGGCCTCTCCCGCGGGTGCGGCGCCCGCCGACGACACGGACCTCGCCGCGCTCACGGAACGGTTGGGCGAGGCGTGGGGTGACCCGGCCTCGTGGGAGGGGACGGCTTCGATCGCCGGATCCGAGCTGCCGCGGTCGATGGTCGGCCGGATGGTGCTGGCCGAGTTCGTGGTGCACGGCTGGGACCTCGCGACGGCGGCGAATCCCGGTGGCGGGTGGGCCTCGTCCGTCGCGGGCGAGGCCGTCGACGTGCTGAGCGGGATGGCCGAGCAGGGCAGGCGGATGGGCGCGTTCGGCCCGGAGGTCGAGGTCCCCGCGTCGGCACCGGCGATGGACAGGGCCCTGGGGCTGGCGGGCCGGGATCCGGCTTGGCGGCCCTGACCGGGTGGACCGGCCGAACCGGTTCGTGGGCGTGGCCGCTGCGGGTGAGTCGTGCGGGCCCGCGCCCGCTCTAGTTGTCGTGGTTCTGATCCCCGTGGTGGCGGTCGCTGCTGCAGTGCCGGTGTCGACGGCGCCGTCAGCGGTGCGAACGCGGCGTCGAGCACCAGCGTGGCGTCGGCGACGCCGCCGCCCTCATCGCCGCAGTCACGGCCGGCCCACCAGAGGCAGTCGTCGAGCGCGTCGGTGGCGGCCGACCACAGGGTGCGCGTGCCGAGCGGGCTCACGCCGCGGTAGGTGCGGACGAAGCGGGCGGCGTGGGCGGTGTAGCGGCCACGCAGTACCGCCGCGAGCTCCCGTTCGTCGGAGGCGACGGAGGTCTGCGGGTCGGCGCACGCCGGGTCGAACGGCAGGCAGGCGAAGCCCTTGCCGAGGACGGCGATGGCCTCGGGACTCGGCCGTCCGCGGTCGGGGAGGCGCACGGCCAGGTCTGCGGGCCGGAGCGAGGGCACGCGGCGTTCGTGGAACAGCAGTGCCGCGCCCGCGTACGCGGGGATGCGCAGGTACCAGGACATGACGTAGGCGAATGCGGTGCGGCCCGGCGCGTCGCCGTAGGTCTCGTGAAGCCACGTGGCGGTGCGGGTCCACCAGGAGGCGAATCGCTGCGGGTCGTCGAGCAGGTCGGAGCAGCGGATCCAGCCGGGACCGGAGGCCGAGTCGGTGAGCGTGAACCGGTCCTGGGCCGCGTCGACCCGGGCCAGCGATGTGGCGAGCGTGGTGCCTGCGGAGCCGTCACCGATCCGGCGACTCCCCGTGGGGGCGCCGACACCCGCGTCGCCGACGGTGTTGTGTGCAGCGTCACGCACGGATCGGTCGACGGTCACGGCTTGCTCCAACGGTGTGACGACACGATGGCGGGCGCCACCGGTGTCGAGTGCCTATAAGGGGAGCCTAACCTAAACCTGCGTCGTGCGCTGCGCCGGTCGAGTGACACGATGGGGAAAGAGTGGGAGCCCGAACCGGCTGGACACGGCGCGTGACGCACGGTCCGGGGCGTGTTCGCCGGAAGCGGACACGCCCGGCGACGGGGAATCGTGGTCGCCGCGTACTCGTTGGACCCAGCGGAAACAGCGCCGTAGCCAGCGACAACCCTGGAATGGCACCATCCGGCGAGCCCGACGGCGGACCCGCCGGATTCGTGTGAGTGGTAGGCCACCGGACACGCATGGCTACTAGAGTGGTCTCACGGTGCCGAACCCATCACGAGGAACCGATGGGTCGGGCCGCCGGCGCAGCAGTCGAGGGAGTGGGAATGTTCGAGAGGTTCACCGACCGCGCGAGGCGGGTGGTCGTCCTGGCCCAGGAAGAGGCCAGGATGCTCAACCACAACTACATCGGCACCGAGCACATCCTCCTGGGTCTGATCCACGAGGGTGAAGGTGTCGCCGCCAAGGCGCTCGAGTCGTTGGGTATCGCGCTTGAGGGCGTCCGTCAGCAGGTCGAGGAGATCATCGGCCAGGGGCAGCAGGCCCCGAGCGGGCACATCCCCTTCACGCCGCGTGCCAAGAAGGTGCTGGAGCTGTCACTGCGCGAGGCGCTGCAGCTCGGCCACAACTACATCGGTACGGAGCACATCCTGCTCGGCCTCATCCGCGAGGGTGAGGGCGTCGCGGCCCAGGTGCTGGTCAAGCTCGGCGCGGACCTCAACCGTGTGCGCCAGCAGGTGCTGCAGCTCCTGTCCGGCTACCAGGGCAAGGAGCCGCAGGAGGCCGGCGGTGGCCGTGGCGAGGGCACCCCGTCCTCGTCGCTGGTGCTCGACCAGTTCGGCCGCAACCTGACGCAGGCTGCGCGCGACGGCGGTCTCGACCCGGTGATCGGCCGGAACTCGGAGATCGAGCGCGTCATGCAGGTGCTCTCGCGCCGCACCAAGAACAACCCGGTGCTGATCGGTGAGCCCGGCGTCGGCAAGACGGCCGTCGTCGAGGGGCTCGCGCAGAACATCGTCAAGGGCGAGGTGCCCGAGACGCTGAAGGAGAAGCAGCTCTACACGCTGGACCTCGGCTCGCTGGTCGCCGGTTCGCGGTACCGCGGTGACTTCGAAGAGCGACTGAAGAAGGTCCTCAAGGAGATCAAGACCCGCGGCGACATCATCCTGTTCATCGACGAGCTGCACACGCTCGTCGGAGCGGGAGCGGCCGAAGGTGCCATAGACGCCGCGAGCATCCTCAAGCCGATGCTGGCCCGCGGTGAGCTGCAGACCATCGGTGCGACGACGCTCGAGGAGTACCGCAAGTACATCGAGAAGGACGCCGCCCTGGAGCGCCGTTTCCAGCCGATCCAGGTCGGCGAGCCGGTGCTCGAGCACACGATCGAGATCCTCAAGGGCCTGCGCGACCGCTACGAGGCGCACCACCGCGTGTCGATCACCGACTCCGCGCTGGTCGCCGCGGCCACGCTGGCCGACCGCTACATCAACGACCGGTACCTGCCGGACAAGGCGATCGACCTGATCGACGAGGCGGGCGCGCGGATGCGCATCCGCCGGATGACCGCTCCGCCGGACCTGCGTGAGTTCGACGAGAAAATCGCCGACGTGCGCCGGGACAAGGAGTCGGCCATCGACGGCCAGGACTTCGAGCGGGCCGCCAACCTGCGCGACGAGGAGAAGCAGCTCCTGTCGCAGAAGTCCGAGCGCGAGAAGCAGTGGAAGGACGGTGACCTGGACGTCGTCGCGGAGGTCGACGACGAGCAGATCGCCGAGGTCCTCGCCCATTGGACCGGCATCCCGGTGTTCAAGCTCACCGAGGAGGAGACCACGAGGCTGCTCCGCATGGAGGACGAGCTGCACAAGCGGATCATCGGCCAGGAGGACGCGGTCAAGGCCGTGTCGCAGGCGATCCGCCGCACGCGTGCCGGCCTGAAGGACCCGAAGCGCCCGTCCGGTTCGTTCATCTTCGCCGGCCCGTCCGGTGTCGGTAAGACCGAGCTGTCCAAGGCGCTGGCGAACTTCCTGTTCGGTGAGGACGACGCGCTCATCCAGATCGACATGGGTGAGTTCCACGACCGCTACACCGCCTCGCGGCTGTTCGGTGCTCCTCCGGGCTACGTCGGCTACGAGGAGGGCGGCCAGCTCACCGAGAAGGTGCGCCGCAAGCCCTTCTCGGTGGTCCTGTTCGACGAGATCGAGAAGGCCCACCAGGAGATCTACAACACGCTGTTGCAGGTCCTCGAGGACGGCCGCCTGACCGACGGTCAGGGCCGCACGGTGGACTTCAAGAACACGGTGCTGATCTTCACCTCGAACCTGGGCACGTCGGACATCTCCAAGTCCGTCAGCCTCGGCTTCTCGTCGGGCAACGACGAGGTGACGCGCTACGAGAAGATGAAGCAGCGCGTGAACGAGGAGATGAAGAAGCACTTCCGGCCCGAGTTCCTCAACCGGATCGACGACATCATCGTCTTCCACCAGCTCACGCGGGACCAGATCATCGAGATGGTCGACTTCATGGTTACCCGTGTCGAGGAGGCTCTGAAGGGCAAGGACATGGCCATCGAGCTCACGGACCGTGCGAAGGCGCTGCTCGCCAAGCGCGGCTTCGACCCGGTGCTCGGTGCCCGTCCGCTCCGCAGGACCATCCAGCGCGAGGTCGAGGACCAGCTGTCCGAGAAGATCCTGTTCGGCGAGGTCGAGCCGGGCCAGATCATCATCGTGGACGTCGAGGGCTGGGAAGTCGGCGACGAGAAGGACGACCAGGCCACGTTCACCTTCCGCGGTGAGCAGAAGCCGGTCGACGTTCCGGACACGCCGCCGGTGAGCATTGCCGCGGGCGAGGAAGGCTCGGGTTCGGGCTCCGGCGAGGCCGAGTCGGAGTGACGAACGCCGAGTAGGCAGACCGGAAAACCGAGTAGGCAGACCGGAACAACTGGCTAGGCAAACGGCCGAGTAGACAGAAACGGCCGACTAGGCAAACGGCGGGCACCGCGTAGGCGGTGCCCGCCGTTTCCGTATCCGCGTGTCCTGCACTCAGACCCGCGTGTTGCGCTTTCCGGGGACCGTGTTGTGTTCTCCGGCGGCCGTGTTCCGCTTTTCAGGGACCGTGTTGCGGATTCCAGGGGCCGTGTTGCGCCCAGTCGCCCGGCTGCCAACCCTCACGATTAACGACGGTGCGCCGCTCGTCATGGGCTCGTGTCGCGTCCCCGGGACGCAACACGAGCCACGGTGACCGAAGACCCCGTGTGGTCGCTGCGTCAGCTCTCGGCAAAGCCGTGCTCCAGCAGGGGCAGTAGCCGGTCCCAGTGGCGCTCGAACCCGGCGGAACTGAACGCTTCGGTGTCGGACATGGTGAAGCCGTGGGCCGTGCCCGGGTAGATCTCCGAGGTGTGGTTGACACCTGCGTCATCCAGGAGCTGATTGAGCTCCCCGAGTTCGGCTGCGGTCAAGTCGCCCTCGGCGTGGCCGAAGTGGACGGTGGACGCGAGGGCGGAAAGCACCTCATGCCCGGCGGCGCCCACCGGTGCGTGAAATGCGGCGACGGCGGCGACTCGCTCAGGGTGAGCGGCTGCGGTGTGCACCGCGTGGAGCCCGCCGATGCAGTAACCGGTCACGGCGACGGCTCCGGGAGCGACCTCGGGCCGGCCCGCGAGGAAATCGAGATAGGCGTCGGCGTCCGTCAGGACACGTTCAGTGGAGTGAGCCTGGATCAGGGGCATCAACTGAGCCATGAGCTGGTGACGGACGTCGTCTCCGATGTATTCGGGAAGGTCGATCACCGGCGACGGGCCATGCCGGTAGAAGGTGTTCGGCACGAGTACGAAATACCCGTGCTCGGCCAGTTCGCCGGCCATTGTCCGCAGCGTGGGGCGGATGCCGAAGCCGTCCGGATACATCAGCACCCCGGGATGCCGTTCGCCGTGGCCGGGCATGACGGCGAATGCGTCGGCCCTGCCGTCCGGGGTCGAAATCTGCAGAGTCTCGATGGGCATAAATCCTCCGGTCGTAGTTGATCGATTGAATCTGTGATCAACACTTCGGAGGCGGAGCTCGCGCACCGACGCCGGTCTCGCGGCCGAGGGGTGCCCGATGCGGGCCGCGGGCGCTCAGTGGAGCACCGGGTCACCGATCCGTGTGTGGCGCGTGGCCGTCCCGGTAGTCACGCCGGCGAACGTAGCAGGTTTTCCTTCGCAGGCGCGGAGGGCGCCTGCCGGCGCCGGGGTCAGCGGAAGGCGTCGGCGTTGGCGTGGGCCCAGCCAGCGAACGTCGTGGCCGGCGTGCCCGTGGCAGCCTCGACCGTGGTGTTGGCCGGGACCGGCTCGGTGTTGAGCAGCGGCAGAACGTTGTCGACGTAGAACTCGGCGTTCTCGCCCATCGAAGGTCGTAGGTGAGTGAGGGTGTCCTCGCGGGACGACGTGACGAACCGGATGTCGTTGCCCGTCGCCGCGGCGAGGTGGGCGACCAGCTCGGTCCGGGTCAGCGTCTCGGGACCGGTGAGCAGATGCGACGTGCCCGGCGTGGGATCGAGCAGTGCGGTGGCGGCGACGGCGGCGATGTCGTCCATGGCGATCGGAGCGCTCGCGGCGTTCGGGTACGGCTCGTGCACGGCGCCGGTCCGGCGGATCTGGTCGGCCCATAGCGTCGAGTTCTCCATGAAATCCCCTGGCCACAGGTGCGTCCACGGGATGCCGGAGTCCTCGACCGCGCGCGTGACGGTGCCCCACCAGGATTCGTGCTCGCCGGAGAGATCCACGATGTAGCCGACCCCTGCCTCGCGGGCGAGTTCCAGCACGTCGACGACCGTGTCGGGGGTCGGCGCCAGATACATGCGGGTGACGTCCTCGAAGGCCTCGGGGAGGCTGTGGAGCCTGCGCAGGTAGCCGTCCGCGACCTCGACGTGGTCGGGCAGGTCGGCTTTCGTGGGGTTGTTGGTGAGGGCGCGGACGTTCGTGGCGCCGCGTTCGAGCAGGTGGTCGACGGTCTTGCGGCCGATGTTGGCGGTGGCTCCGGTTACCAGGATGGTCATGGTGGGGGCTCCCTGGGATCGGCGCGGACGGGGTGGGTGTCAGCCGTTCAACCGTGCATCGATGGCCGTCAGCGCGTCCAATGCGCCGATGGGGAGGGATATGCCGCGGCCGTGGCGGACCTCGGGTTCGCGCGGGTTGATGCGGATCAACCCGCCGTCGGCGGCGCTGGCCAGCTCGGCGTGCCTGCGTACGGTCGGCACCGCCGTGCCGGCGCCGAGTTCGACGACGGCGAGGCCGTCGGTGCGGCGCCGCCACGTCTGGAGCTCGTCGAGCTGCGGCTGGGAACGCTCACCGAGCCAGTCGGCGTCACCGAACATGAGGATGTTCGGCCGGGCGACGGCACCGCAGCCCGGACACGACGGAAGCGGTTCCACGGCGCGCATGGTCGTGTCGTCGACGGTGACGGTCACCTCGTCGGCAGGCCAGATGCCGGCGGAACAACCGGTCAGGCACTGCAGGTGATGGATCGAACCGTGCACCTCGGCGACACCGGCGAAGCCGGCCTTCTGGAACTGGCCATCCACATTGGACGTGAAGACGTGGGCGCCGCCGGGTTTGCGCTCGGCCCAGCGGCGGAGGATGTCGAACCCGGGGTGGGGCGTCGTGCGGCGGTACAGTTCGAGGCGGTGGCCGTAGAAGCCCCAGGCGAGTTCGGGGTCCGCGGCGAAGTGCACCGGGTCGGCGACCTCGACGAAGCTGAGCCCGAGCCGGGCGTACGGCGGGTAGGCGCGCCAGAACCCCTCGTCCCCGCGAAAATCGGGCAGCCCCGAGTCGACGCCCATGCCCGCACCGGCGCAGACGAGCAGCGCGTCGGCGGAGCCGATCAGCTCCGCCGCGCGCTCGAGCTCGCCGGCATGGTCGAGCGGGTCGTTCACTCGTCCGAGGAGTCGGGCGACGAGCCGAGGACGACCTCGAACTCCAGCAGGTTGGCCCCACTGGAGACCGGCTTCTGCTGCTCGCCCGCGTGGGCTTCCTTCGCGCCGCCCTGCGCCCAGGCCTGGTAGTCCTCTTCCGTCTCCCACTTGGTGTAGACGAAGTAGCGGTTCTCGCCGGAGACCGGGCGCAGCAGTTCGAAACCGAGGAATCCGGGAGCGTTGTCGACCGATCCCTTCCGCGCGGCGAACCGCTTCTCCAGTTCGGGCCCCGCGCCCTCGGGAACCTCGATCGCGTTGATCTTCACAACAGCCATGACGCCGAGGGTACTGGCGAGTGGGGTGGCGTCGCAGCAACGCCCGCCCGGCCGGTTGTCCACGCCGTGCCGACGTCCTCCGCAGCCGCCCCGGATCTCCGCGAGCCTTCGACACGCCCGGACGGGAATCGGGACGGGCGGCGACCGCGAAGTCGTCCGCATCGCGACACATTCCGACATCCGGAAAGTCCGATGTGGACCGCATTGGCGACTCAGTTCGACAGCGTTCCCGGATACAGCTGCTGCTCCCCGGGGCGGCCGCTCTGACGGAACCATGCGGCGAAGAACCCGTCGAGGTTCCTGCCGGAGACCCGTTCGGTGAACCGTTCGAACTCCGGCCACGACGCATTGCCCTCCGCGTGCTCACGGGGCCAGGAACGCATCACACGCCAGAACGTCTTCTCCCCGAGCTGCCTGCGCAACGCGTGCATCGCGAGGATTCCCTTGTCGTACACGCCCGAGAACTCGTTGCCCGCGCCCATGTCGTAGAGCTGCGGCTCCCAGAAGTCCCGCGGCACGGAGTCGACGGCGTCGTGGTACCGGGCGTCGAGGTCGTCGCCCTCCTTGCCCTCGGCCCACAGCCACTGCGCATAGCTTGCGAAGCACTCGTTGAGACAGATGTCGGCCCACGACGACACGGACACCTCGTTGCCGTACCACTGGTGCGCCAGTTCGTGCACGATCGTCGACAGGTTCGCGGTGGCGTCGTAGGTGGGCCGTCCCTGTGTCTCGAGCGCGTAGCCGGTGTCGGCGCCGAGGTAGATGCCGCCCGCGGTGGTTGCGGGATACGGGCCGAATCGCGACTCGAGGAACCGCACGATCTCGCCGGTGCGCCGCGCCTCGGCCCGCAGGTCCTCCGACCCCGGCGCAAAGGCGTTCAACACGGGCGTGCCGTCGTCGAGTTCACGCCGGACCACGTCGAACCGGTCGACCGCCACGGTCGTCAGGTAACCGGCCACGGGTTCCGGTTCGACCCACCGTGACGTCGTCCAGCCGTCGCGGGTCGACCTGCCCTCCTCGCGGCCGACCGACACCGCCTGCCACCCTTCCGGCACTCGCGCGGTGAGGCGGAACGTGGCCTTGTCTCGCGGATGGTCGTTCGCCGGGTACCAGAACGACGCCGACGGCGGCTCTCCCATCACGAACGCGCCGCCGGACGGCGTCCGGTGCCAGCCGTTGCTGCCGAGGCCGCTCTCGGTCCGGCCGGGTGTGCCGTGGTAACGCACCCGCACCCGGAAACGCTCGTCGGCCGGCGTCGGCTGCGCCGGGGTGATCACCAACTCGTGAGCGCCCCGACGGGCGAACCGCGCGGGGGCACCGTCGACGTGCACCGATTCGACCGTCATCCCGCGCAGGTCCAGATTGAAGCTGCTGAGCGGCTCGGTCGCGCGGGCCGTCATCGTGGAGTCGCCGTGGAGCACTCCGGAGCCCGGGTCGTACCGCACCGACACGTCGTAACCCTGCGCGTCGTAGCCGCCGTTGCCCGCGTCGGGGTAGTACGGGTCGCCGATCCCCGGCGCACCCGGCTCCGCGGGTCGTTGTTGCACCGCGCCGGGCCGCTCGCCCGTCGACGCGGTCGACGGGCGTTGCGAGCTGTCTGCCTGCGGCTCGTCCCCGCCGGGGGTGCACGCCGCTAGGGTGCACACGAGAGCGAGCACGCAGGATCCGGCCCGGCGAATGGCCATAGGGAGAGCGTAGATGCGGTTGGGCGACGGCGCCGTGCGGTTCGGCGGCGCGGGACAGCCGATCGTGCTGTTGCACGGGCTGATGGGCAGGGCGACGAC
Source organism: Prauserella aidingensis (assembly GCF_024171865.1). Lineage (GTDB taxonomy): Bacteria > Actinomycetota > Actinomycetes > Mycobacteriales > Pseudonocardiaceae > Prauserella > Prauserella aidingensis. Next base: position 226,604 of record NZ_JAMTCN010000002.1, read on the forward strand.
GTGGTGGCGGGTGGCGCGGTGGCTGGAGCCCTACGGCGACGTCGTGGGCCTCGACGCGCGCGGGCACGGCCGCAACCCCCGCCCGCTACCCGCCACCACGGAGGACTTCGCCGGCGACGTCGCCGAGTTCGTCGAACGGCTCGATGCGGGACCCGCCGTGGTGATCGGACATTCGATGGGCGGGCTGCACGCACTCACGCTCGCCGCGACCCGGCCGGAACTGGTACACGCGGTCGTGATCGAGGACTTCGCTCCGGACCTGCGTGGCCGGACCGTCGAGACGTGGCGAGGCCACTTCGAGTCGTGGCCGCAGCCCTTCGCATCACTGGCCCACGTCCGTGAGTTCTTCGGCGACACCGGTGAGTACTTCGTGGAATGCTTCGAGGAACGCGCGGACGGCTACCACCTCATCGCCGAGCTCGACGACCTGTACACGATCGCCGCCGAGTGGGGACGCCGTGACTACTGGGCCTATGTGGACAAGGTCGGATGTCCGCTGCTCGTCGTCGAGGCCGGCGACACGGTCATGCCGGCGGGTCAGCAGGCCGAACTGGCCCGCCGGGCGGGCGGACGGCACGTCGTCGTCGAAGGCGCCGGACACGTGGTGCACGACAGCGCACCGGACGAGTACCGCGGCGCCGTCGAGGCCTTTCTGTCCGGCGTGCTGAGCCGCTGAGCACGACAGCCTCCCGAATCCGCAACACGGCCTCCTGGGGCCGCAACACGGCGCCCGGAAACCGCAACACGGTCTCCGGAATCCGCAACACGGTCCCCGGGATCCGCAACACGGCGGGTTACTGCGCCAGGCGGGTTCGCAGCTCCTCGCGCTCGGCGCCCGTCGCCGCGAGCAGGGGCCACACGTCGGCGCCGAGGTAGCCGCTCTCGTCAGCGCTGCGGTGCACCGACGCGCCGCACGTCAGCTGCTCGACGCCGTTCGCGCGCTTGAACTTCGCCACCTCGCGGGCCATGGCGGCGGTGAACACGCCGTCGGTGGGGACGTTCGCGCCGCGCTCGCGCAGCAACGTCTGCGCCGTGCGCACCTGCGGGCCCGCGTCGCCCGGCGTCAGCAGCGGCCAGGACGTCGGGTGCGCCGCGCGCGTGCCGAGCTGCGCCGCCACGGCCTTCCGCAGTTCCGGCAGCCTGCCGTAGAGAACGTCACCCGGGCACTGGGTGGAGTTGAAGTCGCGATGCCCCGTGATCAGGTCCGTGGTGACGCCGTACTGCGAGGCCATCCACGCGACCAGCTGCACGAGCGAGTCCCACAGCGCCTGCGTGACGTCCACGTCGACGTAGATGCCCTCGTTCTCGATGCCGATACAGGTCGAGTTGTTGCCCCCGACGTGCGCGCCCTGCACGTGCCGCGTGCCGCCCTGGACGACTTCGAGCGAGTGGTGCCTGCCCTCGGTGATGTGGCCGCCGCGGCTGTTGGTGAACTGCTGGCCCGAATCGCCCCAGCCGTTGTCGATGTGCAGCTGCTGGATGTCCCGCGAGACCTGGAAGGCGTGCTCGACCGAGTAGTCCTCGCTGTTCGCGCCGGCGGTGTGGTGGACGACGATGTAGGTCGGCGGGTGGTCGAGGATGATCGGGTCCTGGGTCGGCGCCTGCGCGCCCCAGTCGACCGTGGTGTAGATGAGGGGCTGGTCGGCCCTCGGGGTCACACCCCGCGGTGCGGCCGCGGGCGCCGCACCCGCATGCGCGGTGCCGAGGGCGGTGAGGGCGCCTGCGGCGGTGACGGCCAGTCCGCCTTGCAGCAGGGTGCGACGGTGGAATTCGGGCTGGTCGGACATGTCGTTCGAGCTCCCTCCACTGGATGTCGCTGCGTGGGGACATCGGAGCACGAAACATCAATGGTCGCGAATAATCACCGACGAATTGCGGGTCACCACCGTGAAAACTTTTCGTCCCTGGGTGAGGGCGCGACCTGCGGAAACCGCTGCCGTAGTGGACATAACGCACACTTCGGTTTCACCTGAACGGGCCAGCGACCGGGCCGGTGAACGGGCCGACGAGCCGTCGCGCGGTCGTCGCCGGAGGCCCCGTGCTCACCGGTCAGTACTCCCCGGGCAGTGCGAACCTGCCGTCGGCGGTCTGCTCGACGAGGCCGTCCGTGAGCAGCGAGTCGAGGCAGCGGTCGCGCTGGCCTGCCCGGTCCCACACGACGTCGAGCCGCGTCTTGGGCACGGGTTCGTCGGTTCCGCGCAGCACGTCGAGCAGCAGACCGCGCACCTGCCGATCCGTCCCGGCGAACTTCTGCACCGGCTTGGCGGGACCGTCGTAGGCGGGTTTGCCCGCGCGGACCCAGGCGCAGTCGTCGACGATCGGGCAGTCCGCGCACTGCGGCGCACGTGCGGTGCAGACGAGCGCGCCCAGCTCCATCAGAGCCGCCGACATCGTCGCCGCACGGCGTTCGTCGGCGGGGAGCAGCGCCTCGACGTCGGCCATGTCCTTCGTGTTCGACGCGGGACCGGCATCGCCCGCGCCGTGCACCGCACGTGCCACGACCCGGCGGACGTTCGTGTCGACGACGGGCGTGCGCTTGCCGTAGGCGAACGCCGCGACGGCCCGTGCCGTGTACGCCCCGATGCCGGGCAGCGCGAGCAGGGTGTCGACGTCGTCGGGCACGACGTCGCCGTGTTCACGGGCGATCACGTCGGCGGCCGTGTGCAGTCGCAGCGCCCGGCGCGGGTAGCCCAGCTTGCCCCACGCGCGCAGCACCTCGGCCTGCGTCGCCGCCGCCAGCGCGGACGGCTTCGGCCACCGTTCCAGCCACTCGTGCCAGATCGGCTCCACCCGCGCGACGGGCGTCTGCTGGAGCATGATTTCGCTGATCAGTACACCCCAGCCGTCGCAGTCGGGCCTGCGCCACGGCAGGTCGCGCGCGGTGTCGGAGAACCAGTCGAGCAGCGTTTCGGAGGCGATATCGGCGGTCAGGGACACCGGGGCATTAAAACACTCCCCACCCCGACCGCCGAGCAGGTCACTCCGCCGCCTGCGGCACCTCGGACAACCGGCCCGTGTGGACGTCGTAGACGAAACCGCGCACCAGATCGCGGTGCGGCAGGAACGGGCTCTGCTGCACCCGCCTGCAGGACGTGCGCACGCTGGCCTCGACGTCGCGGAAGGCCTCGACGGCCCATGTCGGGCGCAGTCCCGTGTCGGCTTCGAGTTCGTCCTTGAAACCGTCGTCGGTCACCGAGTTCAGCCCGCAGTCGGTGTGTTGGATGACCATGACCTCGCGGGTACCGAGCTTGCGCTGGCTCAGCGAGAGCGACCGGATCGTGTCGTCGGTGACGACGCCACCTGCGTTCCGCAGGATGTGCGACTCACCTTCGATCAGGCCGAGCAGCTGGAACACGCGGATGCGGGCGTCCATGCACGTCAGGATCGCGACGTGCTGGGAGGGCCGGGGGGACGAGCGGTCGCCGGTGACGGCGTCACCGAGTTCGGCGTTGCGCTTGAGGAGCAGGTCGATCGCGGTCATGACGCCTATCTGACTCGCCTCGCGTCGCCGACACAAGTCCGGTTGGCGTTCATCACCGTGGCGGTCGGTTCACGGGCCGAACCAGTGCTGCTCCGCGGTCCTTGGCGGGGCCGACGTGGTGCCCACCCGCAGCTCGGTCGGCAGGGTGATGACCTTCGACGCGACGCGGTCGCCCGCGCCGAGGAGCAGCTTGCCCGCCGCCTTGCCCTTCTCCAGCACCGGCTGGTGGACGGTCGTCAGGCCGGCGCGCGTCGCCTCGCCGATGCCGTCGAAGCCGGTGATCGTCAGGTCGGCGGGTACGCGCAGGCCGCGACGGCCCGCCTCCGCGAGCGCGCCGAGGGCGAGGATGTCGGACGTGCAGATCAGGGCCGTCACGCGCGGGTGCTTGTCGAGCAGCTGGCGAGCGGCCGATGCGCCGTCGTCCACGTGGTGGTCGAAGCGCTCGACCACGGGAACCGAGTCCCACGGCACGCCCGCGGCCTCGAACGTGCGCTGCAACGCCGCGAGCCGCGCCCGCTGCACGTGGTAGTGGGCGTCCTGCTGGCGGTAGAGCGACGCGAAGTCGTCGTTGCGGTCGCTCGACAGGCGCATGCACAGCACGCCGACCTGCCGGTGGCCCAGGCCGACGACGTGGTTGGCGAGCTCGACGGTCGCGGCCTCGTCGTCAGGGCCGACGCGATCCAACCCGTCGAGCTGCGGCTGGTCGACGATGACGGTCGGCACGGGCCGCTGCAGCGCGGCCTCCAGGTGCGGGTCGTCGTCGGGTACGGAGTAGACGACGAAGCCGTCGACGCCCGCGCGCTGCACGGCGGCGACGTCCTCGTTGCCGGGGCTGCCGGGCACGAGCGTGAGGCCGACGCCCGCGTCCTCGCACGCGAGCGCGAGGCCTTCGAGCACGCCGGTGGCCGCGGGGTCGCGGAAGGCGTAGGAGAGGTTCTCCGTGAGCAGCAGGCCGACGGCGCCTGCCTTTCGGGTGCGCAGCGAGCGGGCGACCGGGTCGGGTCCGGCGTAGCCGAGGCGCTTCGCGGTCTCGAGGACGCGTTTGCGCAGCTCGGGCGACAGTTGGTCCGGCCGGTTGTAGGCATTGGACACGGTCGTACGCGAGACGCCCAGTTCGGCGGCGAGGGACGCCAGTGTGGCCTGCCGCCTCGATCGCATCGGCCGGTTCATGAACAAACCGTAACGGTTCAGAACACGGTGCAGAACCTGAGGCCCGCGTCGATCACATTTGCCTGCCGCCTGCGCGGTCACGGGCGGTATCCCGCGCAGGCCACGCTCCGGTCGGTGGGCGCCGAGGTGATCACCGCCGATGCAACGTCGGTGACGCAACGTCGACCGGCCCGTCGCTCCGTCGGGGTTTCGTCACCGATTTCAGTGGCCGCCCAGTTGGGAACGGTTCCCATTATCTATACTGACCGTGACAGGCGGCGCTCCCGGAGCGGATTCCGGGCACAGGCAGGGTGGTGGACGATGAACAAGGCGCGGGTATTCACGGCGGTGCCCATGACGGCGGCGCTCGTGGCGGCGACGGCGTGCAGCGGCTCCGACAGCGGTTCCGGTGACGACTCCGGGATCACGGTCGTGGCCTCCACCAACGTCTGGGGCTCGGTGGTCGAGGCCGTCGGCGGCGACCGCGTGGAGGTCAACTCCCTCATCGACGACCCGTCCTCGGACCCGCACTCCTACGAGGCCACCGCCGAGGACGCCGCCGACGTCCAGGACGGCGACCTGCTCGTCTACAACGGCGGCGGTTACGACGACTTCTTCACCCAGCTCGTGGAGCAGACCACGAGCAAGCGCTTCGTCGTGGCCGTCCCGGACGACGGCGGCGGCCACTCCCACGACCACGGTGGCGGCAGCGGCGGCAGCGGCGGCAGCGGCGAGACCGGCGCACCGGGCGTCGACCACGACGAGAGCGGCGAGAGCGGCGACGAGCACGAGGGTCACGACCACGGCAACGAGGGCCTGCGTGCCCAGCAGGACGACGGTCACGACGATCACGCCACGGAGGACGGCCACGGCGAAGAGGGCCAGGCCGGCGACGAGGGCCACGGCGACGAGGGGCACGGCAACGAGGGCCACGGCAACGAGGGGCACGGCAACGAGGGGCACGGCGACGAGGGGCACGAAGGCCACAGCCACGCCGACGGCGACAACGAACACGTCTGGTACGACCCCGAGGTCGTGGGCGAGGTGGCCGACAAGGTCGCGGCCGAGCTGGCGAAGATCGCGCCGGAGCAGAAGCAGGCCTTCACCGACAACGCGGCCGAGTTCAAGAAGCGCCTCGACGGGATCGAGCAGAAGATCGCCGACGTCCCCGACGGCCGGGTGCTGGCGACCGCGCCGGTCGCGCACTACCTGCTCGCCGACGCGGGCCTCGAGGACGTCACGCCGAAGGACTACACGCGGGCCATCGAGAACCAGACCGACGTGCCGGTGGCCGCGCAGCAGCGGGTGACGAAACTGGTCGACGGCGGCGACATCGACGCGGTGATCAACAACCCGCAGACGGTCACGGCCGTCACCGAGAAGCTCACGGGCGCGGCCGGAAACGCGAACGTGCCGGTGGTCGACATGACCGAGACGCTGCCGGAAGGCCAGGACGACTACATTGCATGGATGACCGGCCAGGTCGAGAAGTTGGCGGGAGCATTGGGTCAGTGAGCACCACGGGCACGGGCGAAGCGGCGGCCGGAACCGGCGCCGTCGAGATCGAGGGCGCGGCGCTGGCGTTCGGTGACCGCACCCTGTGGTCCGGCCTCGACCTGCGCGTCGAGCCGGGGGAGTTCGTCGCCGTGCTCGGGCCCAACGGCTCCGGCAAGACGACCCTGCTCAAGGTCCTGCTCGGGCTGCAGGCGCTCAGCGCGGGCACGGTCCGCGTCGCGGGCACGGCGCCGGGGAAGGGAAATCACCGCGTCGGCTACGTCCCCCAGCAGCGGGCCATGGACCAGCAGCTGACACTGCGCGGCCGCGACCTGGTCGGCCTGGGGCTCGACGGCGACCGCTGGGGCACCGGCGTGCGCGGCATGCGTGCGCGCAGGCGCAAGGTCGACGAGGCGGTCGAATCGGTCGGCGCGACGTCGTACGCCTCGTCGCCGGTCGGTGTCCTCTCCGGTGGTGAACAACAGCGGCTCCGCGTGGCGCAGGCCCTGATCGGCGAACCCGACCTGCTGCTGTGCGACGAACCGCTGGCCTCGCTCGATCTGACGCACCAGCGCACCGTCACCGAGCTCATCGAACGGCGCAGGCGCGAGACCGGCACCGCGGTGCTGTTCGTGACCCACGAGATCAACCCCGTGCTGCCGCACGTCGACCGCGTGCTGTACCTGGTCGGCGGCCGCTTCCTCATCGGCACGCCTTCCGAGGTGATGACGTCGGAGACGCTCACCGAGCTGTACGGCGCCCCGGTGGAGGTGGTGCGGGTCGGCGGGCAGATCCACGTCGCCGGTGCGCAGAGCGCGCTGTGCGAGGACACCGTGCATCATCACGGACACGACCACACCGAGCCCGTGTGACCCGGCGATCCCCACTTCGCCCCGTACCGACGATCCCCGGATGAAGGCCCGCTGATGGACAAGTTGTTCGACGTCGAGCTGACCGCGCGCCTGCTGCAGCTCGACTTCGTGCTGATGGCGCTCGGCGCTGCGGCGGTGCTCGGTCTGGTCGCGGGCGCACTCGGACCGCTGATCGTGATGCGCCGGATGTCGTTCGCCGTGCACGGCACCGCCGAGTTGGCGTTCACCGGCGCCGCGGCGGCGTTGCTGCTGGGGATCGGCGTCAGCTACGGGGCGCTGGCGGGGGCCGTCATCGCGGCTCTGTTGCTCGGCCTGCTCGGCGGACGGGAGTCCGAACGCGACTCGGTGATCGGCGTGATCCTCTCGTTCGGACTCGGTCTCGGCGTGCTGCTGCTCTGGTTCTACGACGGCCGTTCCAGCAACAAGTTCGGCATCCTCGTGGGGCAGATCGTCGCGATCGAGCAGCAGGATCTCGAACTGCTCGTCGGCTCGGCGGTCGTCGTGCTGATCGTGCTCGCCGTGATCTACCGCCCACTGCTGTTCGCCACGGTCGACCCCGCCGTGGCGGTGGCCCGCGGGGTGCCGGTGCGGTGGCTGTCGCCGTTGTTCGCGGTGCTCGTGGGCGTCGCCACCGCCCTGGGCGTGCAGATCGTCGGAGCACTGCTGGTCGTGGCGCTGATGGTCACGCCTGCCGCGGCGGCCGCCCGGGTGACGTCGAGTCCCTGGCGCGCGACCGTGCTGGCCGTCGTGTTCGCCGAGGCCGCGGCGCTGGGCGGCATCGTGCTGTCGCTCGCACCGGGCGCGCCCGTGAGCTTCTTCGTCACGGCGATCTCGTTCACGATCTACCTGGTGTGCCGGGTCGTCGCCCACCTACGCGGCAGGCAGCGTTCGCTTCGCGACCTCAGCGGATCGGATTCGCCGCGAGCCGCCGTTCGACCATCGTGACGAACCCCTCGTCGATCAGCGGCAGATCGCCTTCGGCCACGGACCGTTCGACGGTCTGCACCACGACGATCTCGGAGCGGACGAACGTGTCGATCGTTGCGTCCTTGTGTTTGCCGAGGTGCGGGTAGCTCAGCAGCGTGAGGTCCGCGAACGCGGCGGGCAGGTACCGCGACGAGGCGAACGTGAACGAGTCGCCGATCAGCGCCGTCGGCGCGCCGATCGTGCCCTCGATGTCCTTGCCCGCGTCGGCGTCGTAGCGCTCCGGGCCGTCGAACTTGCGCAGCGTGTCCTGCGTGCGGTCGGTCTCGCCGTCGGGCATCAGCTCGTAGCGCACCGACGTCTTCGGCTCGGTGCGGCCCAGCATCGACGCGAGGTCGCCGTTGGCCGTCGACCATCCCACGCCAGGGCTTCGCCACGTGTCGGTGACGCCGGGCTGGAGCTTCTCGGCGACGTCGCGGGTCAGCATCACGGCGCCGTCGTCGGTCCAGTGCGTGTCGTTGGCGAAGTACGGCGGGTGGCCCAGCTGGCGTTCGGCGGCCTCGAGTGAGGGGCGGACGTCGAGGAAACTCCGCTGCTGCGCTGCCAGTTCCCAGAACCGCTCGGTCGCCTTCGTCGCACATTCCTTGCCCGCGTAGTTGTCGGGAAGGTGCTGCGGCACCATCGTCGTCTTGTCCGGGGCGATGGTGAGCAGGAAGCGGCGCCCCGATGCCTCGACGGCGTGGCGGATCCGGTCGAGCCGCTCGAACGTCTCCGTGAGCGGGCGCTTGGGGAAGCACTTCCCCTTGACGTCGTCGCCGTAGTACAGCCAGCCGTCGGAGCCCTCGATGACCTCGGTGTAGCCGGCGCTCTGCACCTGTTCGTCCCGGGAACCGCCGTCCCCGCCGTTGCCGTTGCCTTCGGGTCCGTCCGGCACGCCGGGGATCGGACCGGAACCCTCGGCCGGTCCCATCGGCGCGGGCTCGCCGAAGAGCCCGTGGCTGATGCCGTCCGCGGCTTCGATGGCGCCTTCGCGGAAGACGAGGTGATCGGTCGCCCACTGCGGCATGCCCGTGAAGAAACCCCACCCGTCGGCCGGGCTGGGGAAGCTCGCGAGTTCACGGTTCTCGATCTCGCTCGGCCTGCCACCGAACACCCACCCCAGTGCGGGCGCGGCGAAGAACACGGCCGCGCACACGAGGGCTGTGACCTGCCTGCCGTGGCGTGGGCGGTACAGCGAGTGCTCACGCGGCAGCCACGCCTCGTGCACGGGCGGCAGCGTCCGGGACGTATCGGTCACCCGGACACGGTATCGGCCCACGCCCCACCCGGTGGCCGATACCGGTCGACAGGGTGGCCGGTATCGGCGCTCAGTGCAGCATGACCAGGACCTGGAGCTCGCCGACGACGCCGCCGATCAGGCCGCCGACGACGACGAGCTTCCATTCGTCCTGGCGGAAGGCAGGCCGCAGCAGCCCTTCGTACTCCACGGGCGTCAGCTTGTTCATCCGATCCTCGACGAGTCGTGCCACGGCCATCGCCTCGGTCAGGTACCCCTCGGCGTACTGCACCGTCTCGGGCACGCGTGCGATGGCCTTGTCGGCCGCCGAGCGCTTCATCTCCTCGAGCCGCTTCGGGCCGAGCGTGGCCGTCACCAGCGGCCGGGCGTTGCCCGCGTGTTCGTCGACCGCTTCGGCGACGACGCGGGAGATCATCGCCATCAGCCGGTCGGAACGCGGGCCGCGCAGGATGGAGTCCATCAGGTTCGGCACCGTCAGCACGTCGCGGGCGATGATCTCGCCGTACTGCTGCGCGACCTCGGCCTTCCTGCGCTGGAACTTGCCCTGGAAGTACAGCCTGCGCGTCACGTGGACCGGCTCGCGCGGCACGAAGACCAGCTTGATCGCCAGCCAGTCGGTGAACAGGCCGACCGCGGCACCGAAGATCGGCATGACCAGCGGATTCTTCGTCACGGCCCACACGACGGCCTGCACGATGCCGAGTGCGAAACCGAAGTAGATACCCGAGCGGGCGATGAACGCCATCTCGGGGCGCGACGTCTCGCGGATCAGTTTCACCAACAGCTTCCTGTCGTTGGTGAGCCGGCGGACCGTCATTTCCTTGACGTCGAGGAAGTCGTCGACGTTCTCGCGCATCTCCAGCATCAGCTGTCGCACGAGCTGCGGCGTCTGCGCCTGGATCTGCTTGATCACCAGGTCCTGCGCGACGGCCGGAAGCCGCTCCCACACCCGGGGATGGCTCTCGGCGAGCACCTCGCGCGCGACGTCGTCGACGGTGCGCAGCAGCGGTTGCTCGATCTCCTCGGTGATGCGGTCCGGGTCGATCTGCGCGAAGACGTCCTTGATGTCGAGGAGATTCTTCGTCAGCAGGTCGGTGGCGATCGCGGCCATCCGGCCGCCGTGCTGCGGGACGACGCCCTGCCAGCCGAGGAAGGTGCCCTTGATGCCCCTCCATTCGATCGGACGGAACATCATTTCGATCGCCACGCGCTTGGTGACGTAGCCGATCAGTGCCGCGACGAAGGGGATGGCCGTGTACAACGGCCAGTTCTGCGAGATGTCGGCGACGATCGCGTCGATATCCACGTCGCGGTCTCCTTCCCCCTCAACCGGTCACGCCGCAGAACAGTATCGCGACGGGTTGTGACACGAGGTATGGGCATCGGGCTACCAACTCATTAAAGTTGCCGGATGGCCGAAGCCGACGTCACCCCGAATTCCCCCAAATCCGGCGCCTTCACGACCGTGTTCCGCGGTTACGACCAGGTGCAGGTCGACGACCACATCAAGAAGCTGAACTCCAAGCTGGAACAGACCTCGCGCAGTCGGGACGACGCCACGGCGTCGGTCGCGGACCTGACCAAGGCGCTCGGGCACGCCCAGCAGGAGCTCGTCGAGACCAAGGCCGCGCTCACCCGGATGGCCGAGGAGCCCACCGGGCCCGCGGCCATGAGCGAGCGCGTCAAGACGATGATGACGCTCGCCGAGGAGGAGATCGACGAGCTGCGTACGAAGGCCGAGGAGGAGGCGGCCGCGACCAGGTCGGCCGCCGACTCGTACGCGGAGAAGACCCGCGAGGAGGCGCGCGCGGAGGCGCAGCGTCTCGCCGAGGAGGCCGAGCGCGAACGCGGTCGCCTCGACGAACAGGCGGCGAAGCAGCGCAGCGATGCCGAGAAGGCCTCGCAGGACAAGATCGCCGCTGCGGAGAAGAAGTCGGACGACGAGATCGCCGCGGCGAAGGCGGCGGCGGAGAAGGCCGCCAAGGAGCTCACCGACGACGCGAAGAGCCGCGCCGACGCCATGATCGCCGAGGCCGAGGCCCGCCTCGCCGACGCGAAGGACAAGCACGCCCAGGCGCTGGAACTGCGCCGCACCGTCGCCGACCGCATGGCCGCGAGCAACGCCGCGCTCACCGATGCGCTCGACAAGCTCGGCCCGGCGCCGGAACCACTCGATTGGGCGACGTCCGGATCGGACGGTTCCGGCGCTGCCGCGTCCGCCGGCGCCGCATCCACCGGTGCCGCATCCGGCACGTCCGCCGGTTCCCGGGACGCCGGATCGACGGACTCCGGATCCAAGGATGCCGCGTCCACGGCTGCCGGTTCGACGGACTCCGGATCGGGGACCGCCGGCTCGAACGCCTCGCAGAAGACGTCGAAACCGCAGGTCGGGGCCGCGGCGAAGGAGGAAGGGACGGCGGTCGCGTCCGGGAGTGCGGAATCGGGTGCCGGTTCGTCGAAGGCGGCCACGTCGCCGTCGAACGACTCCGGTGGCGCGCAGTCGGCGCGCGGTTCCGGCGACGCGTCCGGGCCTGCGCAGCCGACCCCGAAGCCCGGCTCCGCGAAGGCCGACGGCCAGGGCAAAGAGGCGTCCTCGGCGTGAGGCGTGCGAGACTCACCCGTGACACCGGTGCGTGGCGGCTACAGCACGCCGGGTCGACCGGCCGTGGCCGGTCGTCATGCACCGGCGAAGGTCACATCGGTGCTGTCAAAACGGACGGAACGGGTGCAAGATCCACGCCGTGAGTACGAGAACGCCTGACACGGTGCAGGCCGCCGCGGACGACGCGACGGCCGGTGCCGACCAGCACGCCGATCCGGAGGCGGCCGCCGAGGCGGTCGCGACCGGAGTAGGCGAGTCGTCGGCGGCCGACACCGTCCACGACGGAGCAGCGTCAGCGGCCGTCGAACCGGCGGTGCCCGCCGACGTGGAGGTCGAGATCCCGACGTCGACCGCCGCGGCGTCCGACGTCTCCACCACCGACGGTGCTGCCGTCGACGCGGTGGCCGGCGAGGGAGTGTCCGTGGACGTCGAGGTCGCGGCCGCTGCCGACGACGACGACGTCGCCGCCGACGGCCCCGGAGGACTCGACGGCGAGGTTCGGGAGCCTCGCCCGGTGCCGGTCGACTTTCCCGTGTACGGCCTGCACCCGCGGATTCCCGGTCCCCGTTGGGTCGACTTCTTCGAAGGCGGAAGCGGTGGTCCTGCCGCGCAGGATGACGACGCCGGTGTCGTCTCCGAACTCGGCGAGGCCGGCCAGGCGCCGTGGGCGTTGTGGCTCGGCCAGCGGCTGGCCGACACCGAACGAGGTCTGCGCATCGGCAGCATGCCGCGATCGCGGTACGAACGCGCCATGTGCCCCGGTGGCGGCGATCCTCTGGCCGAGGTGGCGTTCGGTGCCGCTTTCGGATTGGTCAACCTCACGTTGCCGGACAGCAGCGTGCCGCGGCCGGACGGGCTGATCGAATCGCTGCTCGCCCACGCGGAACAGCACGCGCGGCGGTACGAGAAGTGGAAGCGCGTGACCTGGCGCGTGGACGGGATGTCGGTGCGTGCGCGGATCTGGGAGTTCGCGGGTGGCTGGACCGGCTTCACCGGCGACCTCGACGACAGCTACGTCGCGGTGATCGGCATCGGCGTCGCGGCCGAGGGGTTGAGCCTGGCGAGGGTGACCGATCCCAAGGCGTACGGCGTGGACTTCTCCACGCCCATCAGCCTGGCCGACCTGGGCAAACACCGCGCGACGCGCCCCGAGGCGTGGCTTCCGCCGCCGCGCCGCGACGCCTTCCACCCGGAACAGCTCGCCCTTCTCCCGGACGATCACCCCGACGCGAATCCGGAGTAACCCCTGCCGCGGCGCATGTCCTGCACTCCTGCAGCCGTGTTGCGCTTTCGGGGGCTCGTGTTGCGTTCTGGGGAGCCCGTGTTGCGTGCCCGGGGACCCGTGTTGCGTTCTCCGGGGCTCGTGTTGCGCCTTACCGTCGCGCGGACCACCACTCCCACCCGACGCGCCGGCACGCGACCGCGTTCGTGGGCAGTGGTGCGTCCTTCCGTCGCCCGGAATTCATACCTCGGCGCGCACGTTCCGGTGGGTGACGGTTGACATGGGTGGTTAGCATGAAATGTCCGGTATGAGTCATCTCCCCACACGATCCTGTTGTGGCAGTGGCTCACCGGTGTGCCGACCGCCGAGAGGGTCGCGGATGACGACCGGAGGAGACGGGGCGCCGGAACAAGACGCGGGCCCGGAGCGGATGGTGAGGCTGCTCGCGGGTTTCGAGGTGTCGCAGGCGTTGTACGCGGTCGCGCAGCTCGACATCGCGACGGTGATGAACGAGGGTGTGCGCGGCGTCGCCGAGATCGCGGCGAGAACGGGCACCGACGCTCTCGTCGTGAAGCGGGTCTTGCGGACGCTGGGCGACTTCGGCGTCGTGGACCAACGCGGTGACGCGGAGTTCGTCCTCACGGATTCGGGTGTGACGCTGGCTGCGAACGTTCCCGGTTCGCTGCGCGATCTGGCGATCATGCTGATGGAAACGCATTACCTGCCGTTCGATCGGTTCGTCGAGACGGTCCGAACAGGACGTCCGGCCGCAGAGATCTACTTCGGACAGACGTTCTTCGAGTGGCTGAACACGGAACCCGGACGAGCGGACCAGTTCAGTGCCGCCATGGCGTCGGTGACCGACGGTATGCAGGGTGACGTGTTCTCGGGCTACCGGTTGCCGGTGGGCGAGGTCGTGGCCGATCTCGGTGGCGCGGACGGGTCGGTGCTGCTTCGGCTGTTGCAGGAACATCCGGATCGCAGGGGAATCGTGCACGACCTTCCCGCGGTCGTCCCCGCGGCGCACACCCGCGTGGCAGATGCCGGGCTCGACACCCGCGTCGATGTCGTCGGCGGCGACTTCTTCGACGACGTTCCGGTCGCCGACGTCTATCTACTGTCGACGGTGCTGCACGATTGGGACGACGAATCCTGTGCGGCCCTGTTGACGCGGATCGCGCGCACGGCGCGGGCGGGAGCGCGACTCGTCGTGGTCGAGATGATCATGCCAGAGACCGCTGAAGTGCACTCGAGCAAGCAGGTGGATCTGACGATGCTGGGAATGATCAGTGGCCGTGAGCGCACGTTGACCGAGTTCACGGACCTGCTCGCGAGCGCAGGTTTCCGACTGGATCGCGTCGTGCCGACCGCGGACACCAGCTCCTACGAGATCATCGAGGCCTCGCTCACCGGTTGACCGCCCGTTGCGTTGTCCTCGGTGCCGAGCGTCCCGCGCTGAGGCAGGCATTTCTCGTTCGCGCGTGGATGTCGGGGGTTCGGCTTACGGTGGGTGTGTGACGTCGACCTGGTACTGCGCACTGCTGAGGGGAATCGGACCCGGTAACCCGAACATGCGCAACGAGAAGTTGCGCGAGGTGTTCGAGAGTCTCGGATTCACCGGCGTCACGTCGGTGCTGTCGAGCGGGAACATCGTCTTCGCGACGGATTCCACGGACCCGAAGACACTCGAGGACCGGATCAGGTCCGGCCTCCGCGATGAACTGGGTATTGCCGGTGGAACCATCGTGCGCAGCCGCGCCGAGCTGCAGGACCTCATGGACACGGGATCGTTCGGCGACCTCGAGCACACCCGCGAGACGTATCTGACGGTGACGTTCCTGAAGGAGCCACCGGATCCCGTCCCGGAATCGCTACCGGAAGTCGCCGACTCCACTGTCCGCATCGTCGGCTACGACGCCGCGGCACGCGCGGTGCTGACGGTGTCGGACAACACCGCGTCGCCTCCGTTCATGACCCTGCTGGAACGGCGATTCGGCACGGACATCACCACTCGAACCTGGCTGACCGTGCACCGCATCCTGAAACGGTTCCCGGAGCAGTCGTAGCCCGTGCACGGACGTGCGAGTCGCTCGTGACGAGTGTTCCCGAGCGCAGGAGTCGCGGTGCCTGAGCGCAGAACACGCGCCCCGGGAGCTGCAACACGCGCTCCGGGAACTGCAACACGGGTGTGTGGCGGGCTCAGAACTGGTAGTACAGGAAAGGGCTGAAGGTGCCTGTGGCGACCAGGATCGTCGCGTAGGCGATGCCGACCGTCATGATGCCGACGCGCAGGGCGTTCGCGGGTTTCGTGCGTGCCGATTCGAGCAACGGACCCATCACTGGCGTCGCGGGCAGCACGAACACCCCGGCGGCGAGCAGCAGCAACACGAGTCGCTGGTTCGTCAGCGCGGAGGCGGCGACGTCGGTCAGCCCGTCGAAGTCCGGCGTGAACATGTGCCCGATCATCGACAGTGCCTGTGCCAGGTCGGGCGCGCGGAAGAACACCCAGCCGATGATCACCAGTACGAGCGTCAGCGCCCGCCGCGCGATCCGCGGGCCGGTCGACTCGGGCGTGCCCGCCCGGCCCGTCGCGCGTTCCAGGACGAGCAGCGCGCCGTGGTACACGCCCCAGACCACGTACGTCCACGCCGCGCCGTGCCAGAACCCCGTCAGCACGAACACGATCCACAGGTTGCGGTACGTCTTGTGGCCGCCCGAACGGTTGCCGCCGAGCGGGATGTAGACGTAGTCGCGGAACCAGCGCGACAGCGACATGTGCCAGCGCCGCCAGAACTCGGTGATCGTCACCGCGGAGTACGGGCGGGCGAAGTTCTCCGGAAGGCGGAAGCCGAGCATCCGGCCCAGTCCGATGGCCATGTCGGAGTAGCCGGAGAAGTCGAAGAACAGCTGCAGCGTGAACGCGATGGCGCCGAGCCAGGCGATGGCGAACGTCATCTCGTCGGCAGGCGTGGAGAAGCACGCGGCGACGAACGGAGCCAGCGAGTCGGCGATGACGGCCTTCTTGCACAGGCCCAGCGCGAACCGCGGGAACCCGGCGGCGATGTCGTCGAGCCGGTGCTGACGGTGTTGCGGCAGCTGGTCGGCGATCTCGTGGTAGCGCACGATCGGCCCGGCCGCGAGCTGCGGGAACATCGCGATGTACGTGCCGAACGACACCGGGTTGCGCAGGGCGCGCCGCTCGCCCCGGTAGATGTCGACGACGTACGAGATGTGGTGGAACGTGAAGAACGAGATGCCGATCGGCAGGGCCAGCTCGGCGACGGGGAAGTCGCCGCCGAACAGTTGCGCGAACCACGCGATCTGCTCCGTGGCGAACCCGGCGTACTTCCACACCAGCAGGATCGACAGGTCGAACCCGATCACGCCGATCAGCAACCTGCGCCTGCGCGAGCTGCCGCCCAGCCCCCAGTCGTCCGGTTCGAGCGCGGGACCGGCGAGGAAGTTCACCACCATGCAGGCGATGAGCAGCAGCGTGAACGAACCTGCGCCGGTCGCGTAGAAGACGAGACTGCCGACGGCGATGATGCCGTTGCGCCACGCCCGCGGGCACACCAGCACCGCGACGAGCATCGCGGGCAGGAAGTACCACAGGAACAGTGGTGAAACGAACGACATCCGGCGGGCCCCCTCGGCTGATCCGAAGTGACCCTAGCTCAGCGGGGAGCCGGGCACGGCCGATACCGGCACGTTCCCGAGTCGTGCTTCACACCCACCGGCCGGCCACGAGGCACGCGCGCCGGGTGTCGGGCTGCGGCCGAGGCGGAGAGCGTCGCCTCGGGTCCGTCAGACGCGGCCCGCTGTCCGCCTGCGCCGGGCGACCTCGGCCATCAGGACGGCCGCGGCCACCGACGCGTTGAGCGATTCGACCTCGGGCGACATCGGGATCGACACGGTGACGTCGCAGTTCTCGCGGACCAGCCGGGACAGTCCACGTCCCTCGGAGCCGAGGACGATCACCAGCGGCTCGGTGGCGACGTCCAGACCGTCGATGTCGAGCGTGGCGTCCGCGTCGAGCCCGGCGATCATGACGCCTTCGGACGCCCACGCCTGCAGCTGCCGCGTCAGGTTCGTGGCCACCGCCACCGGAAGTTTGGCCGCGGTACCTGCGCTGGTCCGCCACGCCACGGCCGTCATGCCGGCGCTGCGCCGCTGCGGCAGCAGCACGCCGTGGGCACCGAACGCGGCGGCCGAGCGGATGACGGCGCCGAGGTTGCGCGGGTCGGTGACACCGTCGAGCGCGACGATCAGCGGCGGGTCACCCGCGTCGCGGGCGGCGGCGAGCAGGTCGTCGGGGTGCGCGTACTCGAACGGCGGCACCTGCAGGCCGACCCCCTGGTGCACGGCGCCGCCGGTCTTGCGGTCCAGCTCGTCGCGCGGCACCTCGAGGATCGAGATGCCCTTGTCGGCCGCGAGCTGCACGGCCTCCTTGACGCGGTCGTCGGCGTCGATGTTCAGCGCGACGTACAGCGCGGTCGCCGGAACGCCGGTGCGCAGCGATTCGACCACCGGATTGCGGCCCGCGATGATCTCCGGGCTGTCGGCGGCCTTCTTCTGCGCGCGCTGCCGGTTGTCCTCGCGCTTGGCCTGCTGAGCGGCCTTCTTCTGCTTCGGGTGCCCGGGGCGGTTCTCGCCCTTCGGCGTCGGGCCCTTGCCTTCGAGGCCCTTGCGGCGGTTGCCGCCGGAACCGACGACCGGGCCCTTCTTGGTGCCCTCTTTGCGGACCGCGCCGCGGCGACGGGAGTTACCGGCCATGTCCCTCAATCCCTCACTGTCCACGACGGACCATTGGGGGTGTCCTCCACCGCGATGCCCGCGGCGGTCAGCTGATCACGGATGGCGTCCGCACGCGTGAAGTCCTTCTCGGCCCTGGCCTGCATGCGTTCGGCGAGCAGCCCGTCCACGAGCGTACCCAGCGCACGGGCCTCACCGCTGTGACTCGCCGCCTCCTGCCACTGCTCCGACAGCGGATCCAGGCCGAGCACGTGGACCATGGCCCGCACCGACTCGGCGAACTCGCGGGCCTTCGTCTCGTCGCCCGCGTCCAGCGCGGTGTTGCCGTCGCGCACGGTGTTGTGCAGTACCGCGAACGCCTGGGGTGTGCCGAGGTCGTCGTCGAGCGCCGCGCCGAACTCCGCCGGGACCTCGCCGAGGCGCACCTCGCCGCCGACGCGGCGCAGGAACTGTTCCACGCGCCGGTACCCCTGCGCGGCCTCGGCCAGCGCTTCGTCGGAGTACTCGATCGTCGACCGGTAGTGCGGCTGGATCAGGTAGTAGCGCAGCTCGACGGGCCTGCACTTCCGCAGCATCTCGGGGATCGCCACGATGTTGCCGAGCGACTTCGACATCTTCTCGCCCGAGAGCGTGACCCACGCGTTGTGCAGCCAGTACCGCGCGAAGCCGTCGCCGGCCGCGTGCGACTGGGCGCGCTCGTTCTCGTGGTGCGGGAACACGAGGTCGACGCCGCCGCCGTGGATGTCGAACTCCGAACCCAGGTACGTCGTCGCCATGGCGGAGCACTCGAGGTGCCACCCGGGCCTGCCGTCGCCCCACGGTGTCGGCCACGACGGCTCACCGGGTTTGGCGGCCTTCCACAGTGTGAAATCGCGCGGGTCACGCTTGCCGTCGGCGGCCGTCTCGCCCTGCTGCACCTCGTCGGGGCGCTGGCCGGACAGCATGCCGTAGTCGGGCAGGGCGGTCACCGAGAAGTAGACGTCGCCACCGGAGACATAGGCGGCGTCGCGGTCGATGAGCCGCTGGATGAGCTCGACCATCTGCGTGACGTGGCCGGTGGCGCGCGGCGAGATCGACGGTGGCAGGCAGCCCAGCACGGTGAAGGCGTCCTCGAAGGCGCGCTCGTGCGTCGCCGCCCACTCCCACCAGGGCCTGCCCGCGTCGGCGGCCTTGGTGAGGATCTTGTCGTCGATGTCGGTGACGTTGCGGACCAGCAGCACGTCCAGTCCGTTGTGGACGAGCCAGCGGCGCAGGACGTCGTAGTTCAGCGCGCCGCGGACGTGCCCGATGTGCGGGACGCCCTGCACGGTGGCCCCGCAGACGTACATGGACGCCGTTCCGCTACGTGCGGGATGGAACTCCCGTACGTCCCTGGTCGCGGTGTCGTAGAGATGAAGGGCCACGCCCGAAATGGTACGGGCTACAGCGCGCCGTGCTCGCGGAGGGCGGCGCGTAACCCGTCCGGGCGTTCGGCGGTGGGCAGCGGCTCGACCAGCGCGAACTCGCAGCCGATGTCCCGTGCGCCGCCGTCGGCGTCGGTGTGGTCGCCGATCATGAGGGTACGGTCGGCGGGCGCACCGAGGCGCTCGACCAGAATCCGGAAGATCGCCGGGTCCGGTTTGACGTGGCCCACCTCGCAGGACAGCACGAACTCGTCGACGGAGGCGTCCAGGCCCCGCGCGGTGAACGCGGGCCGGATGTCGAACGCGATGTTGCTCAGCACCCCGACCTTCACCCCCGAGGCCGCCAGCTGTTTCAGCACGTCGGCGGTGTCGGGATAGGGCGTCCACTCGGCGGGATCGACGAGCCGTCGGTACAGCGCCTCGGCCTGCTCCGTGCCCGGGACGCCGCTCTGCCGGAGGATCTCCAGGTACGCCTTGTGGTGCAGCACCGGGTCGAGGTCGCGGCGCTCCCACGCGTCGCGGTGCTCCGCGTCGAGGTCGACCGTGAGCGTCACCGGCGCCGTCATGCGGCGCATCAGTTCGGCCTGCTCGTCGGCGTCGAGGGGGGTTCCGTCGTCGTCGACGAGGTCGGTGAACCACGACTGCCGGTGTTCGAGCCTGAACAGCGTCCCCGAGAAGTCGAACATCACCGCCTGAATCGCCATGTCGACGACACTACCGGTGCGCACGTCCCGCGGTGATCACCGAGGCGACCGTGAGGCGGTCGTACTGCCGGAGGCCGACCGGGTCACCGGGGGAGGAGCAGTGCGGTGGCGATGGCGGCGACACCCTCGCCGCGTCCCGTCAGGCCGAGGCCGTCGCTGGTGGTGCCCGAGACGCTGACCGGGCCGCCGACGGCGTCCGAGAGCACCTGTTGCGCCTCGTCCCTGCGGATGCCGATCCGGGGACGGTTGCCGATGATCTGCACGACGGCGTTGCCGACACCGAAACCGGCGGTCTCGACACGGCGGCGCACCTCTGCGAGCAGCTCCGCGCCGTGGGCGCCCGACCAGCGCGGATCGCCCGTGCCGAACACGGCACCCAGGTCGCCGAGGCCCGCGGCGGACAACAGCGCGTCGCACAGCGCGTGGGAGGCGACGTCGCCGTCGGAGTGGCCCGCGCAGCCGTCGTCGTCGGGCCACAGCAGCCCGGCCATCCAGCACGGCCTGCCGGCTTCGATCGGATGGACGTCGACGCCTTGGCCGATCCGGGTCATGCGGTGTTCTCCGTACTGAGCAGTGCTTCGATGACGGCGACGTCGAACGGGGTGCGCACACACATGCCGTGCGGGTCGCCGGGGACGGTGCGGGCCCGGCCGTCGAGCCGGGTGAGCAGCTCCACGACATCGGTGACGCCGGAGTCGTCGGTGAGCAGCTCGTCGAGGCCGCCGGCGCGGACCGCGACGGGTGTCTGCGCGTGGCGCAACAGCGACCGGTCGCGGGTGCCGTGGACGACCCCTTCCGCATCGACGACCTTGATCGTGTCGGCGACGGGTTCGACTGGCACGGCCGCCGGTGCGCCGTCGCGGACCGCGTCGACCACCGCCGCCACCACGGAGGCCGGGACGAAGGCACGCCTGGCGTCGTGGACCAGCGCGACGTCGTCCGGGCCGGGTGCCGCGGCCGTCCACGCCGCCCGTAGCGCGGTGCCGAACGCGTGCTGCGACACCTGCGCAGGTCCGGCCGCCTCACCGGGTGGATCCTGCTGCGACACGGTCCCCGGGCCGGTGGTCACCCCGTCGTCGGCGACGAACAGGACACGGTCGTCGTCGAAGGTCGGAAGGGGGCGAGCAGCACGATGCCGTGCCGATCCTGCCACGACGATCCGGTCCACGCATCCGGAGTCGAGCAGGCCGTGCACGGCATGTGACAACAACGGTTCCCCGTGAACGGGGAGCGACGCGCCGGAGCGCGCCACGTCCCCGTTCCCGAGCGGAACCAGTGCGATGACGTTCAGGGTCGTACGACCTTGTGCAATCGCTGGAGCTAGACGACCGCGGTTTCGAGAACCTCGTCGAGCAGCACCTCGGCCTTGCCTTCGTCGGTACCTTCGGCGAGCGCCAGCTCGCTCACGAGGATCTGCCGCGCCTTGGCCAGCATCCGCTTCTCACCTGCGGACAAGCCGCGGTCCTTTTCCCGCCGCCAGAGGTCGCGCACCACTTCGGCCACCTTGTTCACATCGCCGGAGGCGAGTTTCTCGAGGTTGGCCTTGTACCGACGCGACCAGTTGGTCGGTTCGTCGGTGTGGGGAGCACGCAGCACGTCGAAAACGTGATTGAGGCCGTCTTCTCCCACGACGTCACGCACACCGACGATCTCGGCGTTGTCGGCGGGAACGCGAACGGTCAGATCACCCTGCGCGACCCTGAGGACGAGGTACTGCTTCTCCTCGCCCTTGATCACGCGGGTCTCGATCGCTTCGATGAGTGCGGCACCGTGGTGCGGGTAGACGACGGTCTCTCCGACCTTAAAAACCATGTGTCCTCTGCCCCTTTCGCTGTAGCCAGCTTAGCACGTCCGACGTGTGCCCAACCAGGCGGCTGCCTTCGTCCTCGCAGGTCAGTGGGCTAATCGGACTGCCTTAGGGGCTTGACAACGACGGAATTCGCATACTCACGCAGGTGGGCCGGGATCCGTTTCCCGTCGATTTCAAATCCATTATGGACATTTTCGCCGTCCGGTTCGCGACGAAGTGCCCGGTCACGGGTGTCCACCCCTACGTGGTGTCGTACTCGCCACCACGTGATGTCCGCCCGCGGCGGCCGGGATAGTCTGCCTACCGGCCGCCTCTCCCGGGAGTGGGTGGTGACGCGTTGCAGGCGCAAGGAAGGACACGAGCAGTGAAACGTCGCATGATCGGTGCGGGCATCGCAGGTATCTCGCTCCTCGTCGCGGGATGCGGCGCAGGCCAGATCACGCAGACGGACACCCAGGTCGCGGGCGTCAACGGCGGTTCGGCCGAGGTCGGGACCATCGCCGTGCGCAACGCGGAGCTCGCCTATCCGGAGAACGTGAAGCCTGCGGCCTACCTCGAGGGCTCCGACGCCGACGTCGTCATGAGCATCGTCAACTCCGGCGAGCAGGCCGACGAGCTGCAGTCGGTGACCACCGACGCCGCCGAGAACGTGGCGATCCAGGGTGAGACGGCCCTGCCCGCCGACACCACGCTCGCCGTCGGCCCGGGCAAGCCGGACGCGGCCCAGCTGGACGGCGAGATGACGCTCCAGGGACTCACACGCGAGATCCGGCCCGGCCAGGACGTCACCGCGACGCTCACGTTCCGCGACGCGGGCACGCTCGAGGTCAAGCTGCCCGTGAAGGTGTCGGACGAGCCGCGGCACGACGCGCCCTCCGAGGACGAGGGGCACGGCGGCGGAGGCCACTGAGCCACTCCCGCCGGTGCCGGGGCCGCCGACGGTGCTGCGCCGGCAGTCCGCGCCGGGGCCGGTGACGCCTCGATGACAGGACTGCGCCGCCGGACTGTCGGTGGTGGTCGATACGGTCCCGGACGTGGCCAAGAAGACGTCGAGTACCTACCGCTGCGCCGAGTGCGGCTACGAGGTCGCCAAGTGGGTCGGCCGGTGCCCGGAATGCCAGGCGTGGGGCACGATCGAGGAGCGCGGTGACGCGCGTCCACAGGTCGCCCGCGTGGCGGCGGGGGCGCCGAGTGCCCCCGCGCGCCCGATCGCGCAGGTCGACGTCGAGTCGTCGCGGGCGTCGCCGACCGGGGTGTCCGAACTCGACCGCGTACTGGGCGGCGGCCTCGTACCCGGCGTCGTGGTGCTGCTCGCCGGGGAGCCCGGCGTCGGCAAGTCGACCCTGTTGCTGGAGGTCGCGTATCGCTGGGCCGCGGAGAGCGGTACGCCGGCGCTGTACGTCACGGGCGAGGAATCCGCGGGACAGGTGCGACTGCGCGCCGAGCGCACCGGCAACGTCGACGACTCCATGTTCCTCGCCGCCGAGAGCGACCTGTCCGCGCTGCTCGGCCACGTCGACGACGTCAAACCGGGCCTGCTGATCGTCGACTCGGTCCAGACGATGTCGTCGCCGCAGGTCGAGAGCTCGCCGGGCGGTGTCACGCAGGTCCGGGCCGTCACGTCGGCGCTCGTCGCGCTGGCCAAGGAGCGGGGGCTGCCCGTGGTCCTCGTCGGGCACGTCACGAAGGAGGGCTCGGTCGCGGGGCCGCGTGTGCTGGAGCATCTCGTCGACGTCGTCCTGCATTTCGAGGGTGACCGGCATTCGACGTTGCGCATGGTCCGCGGCGTGAAGAACCGGTTCGGCGCCGCCGACGAGATCGGCTGCTTCGAACTGCGCGACGACGGCATCGTGGGCGTGCCCGATCCGTCGGGGCTGTTCGTCAACCGGCACGCCGAAGCGGTTCCGGGGACCGCGGTGACCGTCACCGTGGAGGGCAAACGGCCGTTGCTGGCCGAGGTGCAGGCACTCGTGGGCAAGTCGTACCTGAACCAGCCGCGGCGCGCGGTGAGCGGACTCGACTCCTCACGGGTGAGCATGGTGCTGGCGGTGCTGGAGAAACGCGGCGGTGCGGCACTCGGCGACAAGGACGTCTACGTGGCGACCGTCGGCGGGATGAAGGTGACCGAACCCGCGGTGGACCTGGCGGCCGCTCTGGCCGTGTCGTCGGCCTTCGCCGACCAGGCGCTGTCGCCGAAGCTCGTCGCGATCGGCGAGGTCGGCCTCGCCGGCGAGGTGCGGCGCGTGACCGGCGTCGGCAGGAGGCTGACGGAGGCGGCGCGCATGGGGTTCACGCACGCGCTCGTTCCGCCGGATCCGGGGCCGTTGCCCGACGGCATCAAGGCACTGGAGGTCGCCGACCTCGCGAGCGCGGTGCACGCCGTGCAGTACGTCCCGGACTAGTCCGTCGGGCGGGTGGTGCAGAGCGAAAGGGCGCCGGCCGGGGCGCCCCCGACGTACGCCCCGGCCGGCTACGCGGGGGAGACGTACGAACTCGGACGCCATGCTGCACGAAATCACGATTTGTGATTCACGCCACAAATTTGAAGGTTTTGTGGTCGGCACCCGTAGGCGAACCGTCGCGGGCGAACAGCGCTGCGGCCGAATAGCGCTGCGGCCGAATCCGGTGATCGAACTCGGCCGCAGCGCAGCGGGCGGTGTGCGAAGCTCTCGGGCCCCGCGAGGTCAGCGGGCGAGCAGCCTCGCGCAGCGGATCAGCCCGATGTGGGAGTAGGCCTGCGGGTGGTTGCCCAGCGAGCGCTCGGCGACCGGGTCGTACTGCTCGGGCAGCAGCCCCGTCGGCCCCGCGGCGTCGACGAGCTGGTCGAACAGCTCCTCGGCCTCGGTGCGCCTGCCGGTGAGCAGGTACGCCTCGATGAGCCACGCGGCGCACAGGTGGAACCCGCCTTCGCCGCCGGGCAGGCCGTCGTCGCGGTGGTACCGGTACACGGTCGAACCGCTGCGCAGTTCGGCCTCGATGGCGGTGACCGTCTGCTGGAACCGCTCGTCCTGCGGGTCGAGCAGGCCGGCGAGGCCCACGAAGAGCGACGCGGCGTCGAGGTCGGTGCCGTCGTAGGCGGTGGTGTAGGCCTTGACCTCGGAGTTCCAGCCGTTCTCGAGCACGTCGGCGGCGATCTCGTCGCGCAGCTCGGGCCAGCCCGCCGGGACCTCGCGGTCGTAGATCTCGCCGAGCCGGATGGCCAGGGCGAGGGTCTGCCAGCACATCACGCGGGAGTACACGCGGTGCCGCGGCACGTGGCGCTCCTCCCAGATGCCGTGGTCGGGTTCGTCCCACCGGCGGCTGACGGCCTCGGCCATGGCGCGCACCATCTGCCAGTCCTCGTCGCGCAGGTCGCCACGCGCCTCGGCGAGGGTCATGACGAGTTCGACGACCGGGCCGAAGACGTCGAGCTGCACCTGGTGGTTGGCGAGGTTGCCGACGCGCACCGGTCGCGAGCCCTTGTAGCCGGGCAGCGAGTCGATGACGGCCTCGGCGCCGAGCTGCGTGCCCGCGAGCGTGTACAGCGGGTGCAGCCGTTCCGGACCGGGCAGGGTCGACAGCACGCCGTGCAGCCAGCCCAGGAACGCCTCGGCCTCGTCGAGGGAACCGAGCGTGACCAGCTCCCGCATGGTCATCGCGCCGTCGCGGATCCAGCAGTAGCGGTAGTCCCAGTTCCGGACGCCGCCGATCTCCTCGGGCAGGGACGTCGTCGCCGCGGCCATCACGCCGCCGGTGTCGGCGTGGATCAGGCCGCGCAGGGTGAGCGCCGACCGGGAGACGAGTTCCGGCTCGGCGTCGGGAAGCTTCAGGGTGGCGACCCACGTGCTCCAGTACCGGCCCGCCTCCGCGCGGCGTTCGAGCTCCGGCAGTTCGTGGGCGGCCAGGTCGGTGGTGCCGCAGCGCAGCTCCAGCACGACGGGCGCGCCGGGCTGCGGTTGCACCAGCGCGGTCGCCGTGTCGTGCACGCCGTCGCTGTTGATCTCCCAGTTCACGCCGGGCGAGCGCAGCACGAACGCCTCGGAGGTGCCGAGAACCTGCAGGCCATCCTCGTAGGGGACGAGCCGCACGGGCACGCCGCCGAACTCGGGCCGCGGCGCGAAGGTGACCTCGGCCGTCGCCTCGCCGGAGATGACGCGCACGATGTCGGTGCGGTGGGCGGGCGCCTCGGGGTCCATGTAGTCGGTGACCAGCAGCCGCGACCAGCGCGTCTCGACGGTCATCGTGCCCGGCAGGTAGCGCTGTCCCAGAGGCAGGCCGTTGCGGTGCGGGGCGATCGTGAAGTGGCCCGCGCCCTCGCCGCCGAGCAGGTCGGCGAACACGGCCGCGGAGTCCGGCCCGGGGTGGGCGAGCCAGGTGAGTTTCGCGTCCGGCGTCAACAGTGCCACCGACCGCGAGGAGGCGAGCATCGAGAGTCGCTCGATCGGCGCGGCCTGCTCGCCGTAGAGCCAGTTGCGGCGCTCCTCGAGCAGGAATGCCAGGATCGTCGCGACCTGTTCCGTGTCGCCGACCCGGTGGTGCGCGAGGGTGTCACCGTCGCCCACCTTGATGCCCAGGTCCGGGCCGGTCAGCTGTTCGAACGCCTTCTCGTCGGTGACGTCGTCGCCGATGAACAGCGCGGCGGTGGCGCCGACCTGGTGGCGCAGTGTGCCGAGCGCGCTGCCCTTGTTCGTCTGCACGACCGACAGTTCGACGACCTCTTTGCCGTCGGTGACCGACACGCCCTCCCACGTACACGGTCCCTTGTGGACGTCCTCGACGATGCGGGCGGCGTCCTCCCGCGAGGCGCGGCGGACGTGCACGGCCACGCCCGCGGGCTTGACCTCGAGCTCGGCCCCCGGAGCGCCGTCGACGATGCGATCCAGCTCGGCCTCGATGCGGCCCCGCAGCGCCCGGGACTCGTCGTCGAGGTCGTGCACGAAGCCGACGTCGAACTCGGAGCCGTGGCTGCCGACCAGGTGGACCTCGGCGGGAAGGCGCGAGAGCGTCGCGAGGTCGCGCAGTGCTCTACCGGAGATCACGGCGGTCGTCGTCTCGTGCTGGGCGGCCAGCGACCGGAGCGCACCGACCGACTCCGCCAGCGGGCGGGCCTCGTCGGGCTTCTCGGTGATGGGCGCCAGCGTGCCGTCGTAGTCGCACGCGACCAGCAGGCGCGGCGTCCGCGCGATCTGCATGATCGCGCGCCGCAGCTCAGCGGGCAGGGCCTCGGCGGTCAACACTCCTCCTTAAGGAGTTTTCGCGGGTGAGTTCTCCGGCTGGGGCCGTTTCCACTCGGTTGTCGTGGCCGCTGTCGCGGCTCGAACCCGGCACGGGTGCTGCCTCAGGCCCCAGTTCGTCGATGCACTCGCGGGAGTGCTCAGGTCGCCGGCCCGGCCCCGAGGGCTTCGAGGAACGAGCGCGCCCACCTGTCGACGTCGTGCGTCAGTACCTGACGACGCAAGGCGCGCATTCGTCGGCGACCTTCCGCGGGGTCGAGCTTAATAGCCTGTTCGAGTGCGTTCTTCACCCCGTCCAGATCGTGCGGGTTGACGAGAAAAGCGCTGCTCAGCTCGGCTGCGGCGCCCGCGAACTCCGAGAGCAGCAGCGCTCCGCCGAGGTCGTGGCGGGCGGCGACGTACTCCTTGCAGACGAGGTTCATGCCGTCGCGCAGCGGCGTCACGACCATGACGTCCGCCGCCAGGAACAGCGCGGCGAGCTCGCTGCGGTCGATGGATTGGTGCAGATAGTGCAGCACCGTGTGGCCCACCCGGCCGAACTCGCCGTTGATGCGGCCGACGATCTGCTCGATGTCGACGCGCATCTGCTGGTAGTGCTCGACGCGTTCGCGGCTCGGCGTCGCCAGCTGGATGAACGTGACGTCGCCGGGCTCGACGCGGCCCTCCTGCAGCAGCTCGTGGAACGCCTGCAGCCGCAGGTCGATGCCCTTGGTGTAGTCGAGCCGGTCGATGCCGAGCAGGATCTTCTTCGGGCTGCCGAGCTCCTCCCGCACCTGGGCGGCACGCTCGATGACGGACTTGCTGCGGGACAGCTTGTCGAGCCCGGCCGCGTCGATCGAGATGGGGAACGCGCCGACGCGCACGGTGCGGTCGTCGACCTGCACCATGCCGGGCCGTGACCGCACACCGACGGACCCGCGGCTCGGTTCGAGGCCGATCAGCTGGCGCGCCAGCCACAGGAAGTTCTGCGCACCGCCGGGCCGGTGAAAACCGACGAGGTCGGCGCCGATGAGCCCGCGCACGATCTCCGCACGCCACGGCAGCTGCATGAACAGCTCCACCGGCGGGAACGGAATGTGCAGGAAGAAGCCGATGCGCAGGTCGGGCCGCAGTTCGCGCAACATCGTCGGCACGAGCTGCAGCTGGTAGTCCTGCACCCACACCGTGGCGCCGTCGCCCGCCACGGCCGCGGCGGCCTCGGCGAACCGCTGGTTGACGCGCACGTACGCGTCCCACCAGCTGCGGTCGAAGATCGGCCGGGCGACGACGTCGTGGTACAGCGGCCACAGCGTGGCGTTGGAGAAGCCCTCGTAGTAGTCGCGGACCTCGGTCGAGCTCAGCCGGACCGGGTGCAGGACGAGGCCGTCGTCGCTGAACTCGTCGACGTCGACGTCCGGCACGCCCGGCCAGCCGACCCACGCGCCGTTGCGGGAGCGGAGGAACGGTTCCAGCGCGGACACGAGCCCGCCGGGGCTCTGTGTCCAGCGCTGGTTCCCGTCCTCGGTGCGCTCCAGGTCGACCGGCAACCGGTTGGCGACGACCACGAACTCCGCACCCTGGCGCTGCCGGCCTTGCTCCGGATCGGGCGACGTCGCGGGCCGGGACCCGTTCGACCCCGCCGCGCCTGCCCGCGACCCGGCATTGTTCGCGGGCTCGGCGTTCGAAGGCTCGGCGTTCGACGACTCGGAGCTGTTCGAGGGCACGGCGTTCGACGACACTGCTTCGGGCTTCTCCTGCGCGGGGGCCATGGGTTGAACACTAGCGCGGTGCGGTTATTCGGGGCTTCCTCCGGGATCGATCGGGCCTGCCATGCGCGGGCCTGCGAGCCTGCGTTCCAGCCTGCCGAGTCCGGTTCGGACGGGCTGGGCGAGGAACTCGCCGAATACCACGCCTGCGGCGAGTGCGATACCGATCGCGACGGCACCCATCAGCGGTGTCAGGTTGCCGAAGTCGGCCAATTCGGACAGTCCGCGGTAGGTGGCGAAACCGGGCAACAGCGGGGTGATGCCGGAGACCGCCACGACCAGGGGCGTCACCTTCAGCCTGCGTGCCATGACACCGCCGCCGAGGCCGACGAGTGTGGCGGCGATCGCCGACGCGACGATCGGCCCCGCCGCGAAGACCATCAGCGTGCCGTAGGCACACGCGCCGACCGCTCCCGCGCACGCCGCGACGAACAGCGGGCGCAGGCTCGCGTACGACGCGAGCGCGAAGCACGCGGCCGCACCCGTACCCGCCAGAATCACGATCGGCAGGTTCAGCACGTGGAGTGGCGGCACGGTCGGCACCGGTGTGCTCGCCGCACCGAGGTACTCGGCGAACTGCATGCCACCGGCCACACCGGTGATCAGCCCCGCCGACATCAGTGCGACCTCCAGACTTCGTCCGGCCGCGGTGACGTAGTAGCCGGTGATCGCGTCCTGTACGGCCGAGACCGTCGACAGTCCGGAGAGCAGCACCGTCAACGCGGCCGCCACCACCAACGTCGGTTTCTCCAGCGGCATCACGTCCAGGTTGACGACGCCGATCGCCGCCGCCGACGCCAGCGCGCCGCCGGTGATCTGCTGGAAGAAGAACGGCATCGACACGCGGTTGAGCATGCGGCCGACCCGGTCGGTCACCGAGCTGATCACGAACGCGACGAGTGCGGTCCAGATGTCACCGCCGAGGAGCAACGCGATGAAACCGGCCATGCCGCCCCACGCGAGCGTCGACACCCACCGCGGGTACGGGTGGCCCGCGCCGGTGACGCGGTGCAGTTCGGCGTAGGCCTCCTCGGCGCTGAGCTTGTTGCGGAGCAGCTTCTGCACGAGACGTTCGGTGTCGGACAGCCGCGTGTAGTCGAGGCTGCGGGACCGGACCACGCGCAGGGCCGTCACCGGTGACAGCTCGCTGCCCCGGTGACACGACACGGTGATCGACGTGAAGATCACCTCGACCTCGCAGTGCGGCAGGCCGAGCGCGCGGGTGAGCGAGAGGATCGTCGCGGTGACGTCCGAGGCGCCCGCCCCGCTGGCCATCTGGACCTCGCCGATGCGCACGACGAGATCGAGCACCATGTGCACGGTCGGTTCGTCGGGAAGCTGGGGGCCGATCGCCGCGTCGGGTTCGACCGCGGGGTGTTCGCCGGTGGGGGCCTCGAGGATCTGCCATGCGCGCTGCCGGAGGTTGTTGCGGCCGCGTTGATGGCGAGAACCACGGTTGTTGTCGCTTTCGTGCCTGCGATCCTCGGCCGGCGCTTCGAGGATCTGCCACGCGTGCCGGCGATGTCCCGCCGTCCTGGCGCGCGGCTTCAGTTTCATACGGCCCCACCTCCCTAGCTGCTCATCTGTTCCCCCATGGCATCGCCTCCGGAGGCTGCGCCGTTGCACCCCGGATCATGTGTCGTGCGACACGTTTCGGCTCCACCTGTTGCGCCGCGTCCAATTTACCCTCGTGTAGGCGTTTTCGCAGGTGGGAGTGTGTGTTCGAGGTGTGTTGGGCCGCTGTTTGTTGCAGGTTCCGGGAGGTTCGCCCGCGCCGGGGAGGGCGGTCCTATACTGGACGCGCGAACCGCTTCGGCGGGGCGTGCCGGCATAGCTCAGTTGGTAGAGCAGCTGTCTTGTAAACAGCAGGTCGCGGGTTCGAATCCTGTTGCCGGCTCCGATGCGATCAGGGGGGCTTCCGGTTTTCCGGAAGCCCCCTGACGTCGCGTGGTCTCAGTTTCGGTCTCAGTTGGTCTGTGGTCCCAGTTCTCACCGACTGGACCGGTCGGCGGGTGCCGTCAGCGGCAGGCGGGTCGCGGTGACGAGTTCGTCGCCGTCGGCGCGTTCGTAGATCGCCCGTGACTCACGGCCGTCGATCTCGACGGTGGCGACGGCGTTGGGCAGGTGCGGCCCCCACACCCGATCCCACTCGACGTCGGCGGGCGCGACTCCGGCGCGGCGGGCCCACCGGCGCATGACGGCCGCCAGCGGCCGCCACCACGCGATCCGGAAACCCCATGCGATGTAGGGCGGCGCCTCGTTGTGCACCGGCGAGCAGGTGAGCTGGTGAACCCGCGACCGGACCGGTTCGGCGAACGTCGCTTCGGCGGCGTAGTGATGGTGCACGTCGCCGGACAGCACGGTGACCGACGCGGGCGCGTCGTCGCGGCTCGACACCCGGCGGACGAGGCGCGCGAGCCGGTCGAACGACTTCCGGAACGCCGCCCAGTGCTCCATGTCGAGGGCCTGGCGGAGCACCTCTGCCCATCGCCCGCGCAGCCCCGGCTTCTCGCAGGCGCGTTCGTTGATCGACTCCCCGTCGGAGATGGAGTGCGGCAGCAGCCACGGCAGCGAGGAGCCGAGCAGCAGATGGTCGAACTCGCCGTCGGTGTTCTCCTCGATCCAGGAGAACTCGTCGTCGTCGACCATCGACCGCTCGCCCGGTTCGAGCATCCGCCCGGCCCTGGTGTCGATCATCAGCAGCCGGATCCGCCCGAAGTCGCGCCGGTAGGACCACCGGACGCTGGTGCTGTCGGCGTCGGCGCGCCGGGCGAACTCGCGCAGCAGCGGCGCGGCGTCTCCGTCGTGGCCGGTGACCGCCGCGAAGATCTCGTCGTCGGCCAGCTCGTCCGGGCCGAGGTTGCCGAGATGCTGATACACCCAGTACGACACCAGCGCGTCCTGGATCCGCTCCGGCCACCACGGCTTCTTCCACATCTGCTCGCGCCACGCCCGGGAGGTGTTCCAGTCGTCGCGCACGTCGTGGTCGTCGAAGATCATCGACGTCGGCACCGTGGAGAGCAGCCAGCGCAGCAGCGGTTCGGTCCAGCTCTCGTAGTAGAGATGGGCGTACTCGTGGAAGTCGGTCACCTCGACACCGGGCGGCGTGCGCAGGTCGCGGCGGTTACCGAGCCACTCCTTCGTCTCGGCGGTCGGTTCGTCCGCGTAGACCTGGTCACCGAGCAGCAGCAGCGCCTGCGGCCAGTCGGACTCCGCCAGTTCGGTCATCCGGCGCGCGTACGCGATGAGCGCGTCGGAGCCGATGCCCCGTTCGTGTCCCGGCCGACGGCACGACCCGAACACCAGCCGGAACGTGCCGTCGGCGCCCAGGGTGCGGATCCGGCCCGCGGGCAGGGCCGAATCCGGTTCCGGCCAGGCGCGCTGCCCGTCGAGCCGCACCTCGTACGGCGTGCTCGTGCCCGGCCGGAGGCCGCGGACGACGACCAGGGCGTAGTGGTGGCCGTACACCTCGAAGGTGCGGGCCGTGTTGCCCAGCACGTCGACCTCGCAGGCGGAGTCGGTTTCGACCCACACCGTCGCCGTGGTCTCGCCGACGTGTCTCAGGAGGGGTCCGAGGAGAAGTTGTGCCGTCACGCCAGCCTTCTTCAGGAGATCGGGGTGGAGGGGTCGAGGCCGGGGATCTCGCCGTTCCGGAAGGCGTCGACGAACAGTTCCCGGTCCTGCCGCGTCTGCCGAGCGTAGTTCGCGCCGAACGTCACCATGTCGCGTACGAAACCGTCCTCGTCCGAGCCGATCGCCGAGAGGATCGCCTCCTCGCTCTGGAACGGGACCAGCGACTGCTCGGAGTCGGCGTCGGAGACGCAGTGCATCCCCGCCGTCGCCTGTCCGAGGTAGTCGATCACCGGCTGCATCTCCTTCGGCTCCGTGAGGTCCGACCAGTCGAGATCCTGGACGTACGGGGACAGCTCCGACACGACGTACCCCTCGCCGCCGAGCTCGGTGTGGCCGAGCCACGGGTCGGCGTGGGCCTGCAACGCCCGTTGCGACACGGCCGTGCGGTGTCCGTGGTGGACGAAGTAGTCCCGGATGGTCTCGTCGTCGACGATACGGCTCGGTGCCGCCACGTTGCCCTGCTTCATCGACAGGATCACGTCGTTCTCGAGCGCCTCGGTGCGGCCCTCCACGAGGATGTTGTAGGCGGGCAGGCCCGCCGAGCCGATGCCGAAGCCCTTGCGGCCGACGATGTCCTTGACGTCGTAGGTGAGGCTCTCGAAGCGTTTGGTCTCCGGGATCGTCTCCAGATACCGGTGGTAGGCCTGCCGTACCTGCGCGTACTCGTCGTCGCCGAGTCGTCGCACCCCGCGGCCGGGGCGGAACCGGCGTTCGTGCTCCTCGACGACGGTGGTCTCCTCCAGCAGGTCGATCCGGGTCTTCAGCTTGGCGTCGAGCAGCACGTCGTGGACGACACCCTCGGTGTTGCTGAGGTGGAGTTTGAACTCCTCCTCGTCACGGGTGCCGTCGGCGAAGGCGCGCACCATGCGGATGTAGGAGCGCACGAACGTGGCCATCAGCGTCTCGATGTCGGCGTCGGAGATCGCCTTGCGTCGGGCCAGCAGCGCCACCGAGGCGCAGAACCGTTTGACGTCCCACGTGAACGAACCCAGGTAGGCCTCGTCGAAGTCGTTGACGTCGAAGACGAGCTGGCCCGCCGAGTCCATGTAGGTGCCGAAGTTCTCGGCGTGCAGGTCGGCCTGGATCCAGATGCGGCCGGTGCGGGCGTCGGCCCACGGGTCGTCGGCGCCCGCCATGTCCCGGTAGAACAGGCAGGCCGCCCCGCGGTAGAAGGCGAACGGGTTGTCGGCCATCTTGCGGAACTTCTTGCGGAACGCGTCGGGGTCCGCCTTGATCATGTCGCCGAAAGCGTCGACGAACACGTCGATGATCTCGGACTTGCGGTCGGACTGGCTCAGCGTGCTCGTGCCGTCGTGCATGCCCACGTTGCTCTCCCATTGCCGCTACGGGTGGCGGAGTGTGCGTGGCGGGGGCGCGGCGCCGGCCACGTTCGGCCGGCGCCGGTGACCGCCGTGGCCGATCCTGTCAGAGTCACCCGCCGGCCGTACCGGCTCCGGGGACGCGGAGTGCTGCCTCGGCGACGCCGAACCGCGCGCGTGCCGACCGTGTCGACTCGGCGACCGCGGCCGGGTCGTCGCCCAGGCCGAGCAGCAGGTTCGTCGCGTGCGGCGCGAGCACGGTCGTGACACCGCGGCCTTCGGTGCCGAAGAAGCCGGACAGCTCCAGCAGCACGAACCCGTGGATCATGCTCCAGAACTGTCCCGCGATCGCGACGGCGTCGTCGCCGCGGATCCGCCCGGCGTCGAGGGAGCGCTGCACGGCCCGGCGCAGTTCGTCGAAGGTCGCCGACGCCTCCGGGATCGCGCTGGGCGTCCCCTCCTCGGTCAGGTCGTGGGCCGCCGCGATTCCGCTGCCGGGTGCGGTGACGCCGAACATCAGCCGGTACCGCTGCGGGCTGGCCGAGGCGAACTCGCGGTACGTCATGCCGAGTGCGAGGAGGTCCGCGACCGGGTCGTCGGTGCGGTCGAGCGCGGCGAGGGCATCGCCGAACTGTACGAACGCCCGCCGCACGAGCGCTTCGTACAGCCCGGTCATGCCGCCGAAATGCGTGTAGACGGTCATCGTCGACGCGCCGATCTCGCCTGCGAGCTTGCGCGCGTTCAGCGACTCCGGCCCCTCCGTCTCGAGCAGCCGGAGTCCGGCCTCGATCAGACGTTCCTTCGTACTCATGGTGGCCGAGCGTCGCATAACTGTGTTATGAATACCAACATAACAACGTTATCCCGTCGGGGTGTGCTCCGACGTCGAACAGGGAGGCCGGACATGAGGACACACGGTGACCACGCCGTCGTCATGGGTGCGGGAATGGGCGGGCTCCTCGCCGCCCGGGTGCTCACCGACCACTACGAGTCGGTCACGGTGCTCGACCGCGACCCGCTGCCGGACACCGCCGAGCCACGCCGCGGGGTGCCGCAGGGGCCGCACGGGCACACGCTGCTGCCGCGGGGCGGCCTGTCGCTGGAGGCCTTCTTCCCCGGGCTGCTCGCCGACCTCGACGGGCGCGGCGTCCCGGTGATCACCGACGACGCCGCCGAGATCCACTTCGAACCGCTGGGCCACCACCTCGCCGGGACGGCACCGGGCGCGGACCGCGCGATCCATGTACCCAGCAGGCCGATGCTGGAACGCAGGGTGCGTGCTCACCTGGCCCGCGTGCCGACGGTGCGGATCCTCGATCGGTGCGCCGTGGACGGGCCGCGATCCGACGGCGGGCGCGTGACGGGTGTACGCGTCACCGGTCCGGACGGGCCGTGCGACCTCGACGCCGACCTCGTCGTCGACGCACTGGGCCGCGGCTCACGCACCCCGGCGTGGCTGGCGGAGCTCGGCTACCCGCGACCCGCCGAGGACACCGTCACCGTCCGGGCCGCCTACTCCAGCCTCCAGCTGCGCGTCGACCCCGGAGCGCTGGCCGAGAAAATGGTGTTGATCAGTGCCACGGCCGACCGGCCGACGGGTGCGGCGCTCTTCCGCCACGAGGACGACATGTGGGACGTGTCGGTGTTCGGAGTGCGCGGCCACGCACCGCCGTCCGACGCCGCGGGCATGCTCGACTTCCTCTCCGGATTCGCACCGGCCCATGTGGTCGAGGCCCTGCGCTCCGCCGAGCCGTTGACCGAGCCGAACTCGCGTACGTTCCCGGCCAGCCGCTGGCGGCGGTACGACCGGATGCGGGACCTTCCCGACGGACTGCTCGTGCTGGGCGACGGCGTCTGCAGCCTGAACCCGACGTACGGCCAGGGCATGGCCGTCGCGGCGATGCAGGCCGAAGCGCTGGCCGCGACGCTGCGCGAGGGCACCCGCGACCTGCCTCGCCGGTACTTCCGCGCCGCCGCGAAGCCGATCCGCGACACGTGGCGGTTCGCGTCCGTTGCGGACAGGGCCATCCTGGGCGCCACCACCGGCCCGTTGCCGTGGCCGATCCGCGCGCTCGCACCGCTCGGCGACACCTTCTTCGGTGCGGCCGCGGCCGATCCGACGTTGCGGGACCGCTTCCTCGAGGTGTTCTCCCTCTTCTCCCCGCCGACGCGGGTGCTGACGCCCGCCGCCGGACTGCGGATCGCCCGTGCGACGGTCCGTCGCCGGTGGGGCCGGACGGCCACGACGCGACCGGAGCAGCCGGGTCCCACCCCGGTCGGCTCGCGCCCATCACCGCACTGAGGGCGGGACGCGTAACGACGGTTGTGGGCGTTGGCGTCCGGTTACAGGCGCGCAGCAGGACTCGGGTGGCCGTCGCCGGAGTTCGGCCGTGGCTCGGCGAGTCTCCGGACAGGTGTGGTCAGCAGCAGTCCCAACCGCGAGACCTGGATGACGGTCAGTACGAGTGTGAACGCGGCCGGAGCTGCGATCAGTGAGGCGATGTGCAGGGTTGTCCACACGGCGTCCAAGCCGACGAGGAGAACCCACGGGAGCCGACTCCTCCGCATCAGGAGCGTCCCGATGAGAACGAACTCGGCGGTCAGGACGAGCCAGGCGAGCGGCCTCGTTGATGCCATCGGGTCGGCCACGGTCCACAACAGCAGGCCGAGATTCACACCGAAGTGGATCAGCAGGACCGCGATCGCGGCGGTTCGGTTGTCGACGAGCACTCGGCCACCCCCTGGGGCTGGGCTACTGCCTGGTGTAGAAAAGGCGCTCCGCAGTCTTGTCAGCGCAATCAGTTGAACACGTCATGTTCGTGTGTCAACGACGGATTGCCGCGGATGCCTGCCGGGTGAGTCGATGCGTTCAGGGGCGCGCCGGGGCGGGATGGGCCTACCCTGTCGCCATGCTGGATCTGCTGCTGCGCGACGTGCGCGCCCTGACGTTGAACCCCGACCGCCCGCGTGCCCACACCATCGGGGTGTTGGGAGGACGCATCGTCGGGGTCGACGACGAGGTCGCGGAGCTGCCCGCCCGTCACGTCGTCGACGGCGGCGGCGCGACCGTCACGCCGGGCTTCTCCGACGCCCACAACCACATGGTCTGGTACGGCCTGTCGCTCGCCGAGACGGACCTGTCGACGGTGACGACGCCGGAGGCGCTCTACGACCTCGTCGCGGCCGAGGCGGCGAAACTGCCGGCCGACGGCTGGGTCATCGGCTCCGGGTACGACGACTTCGCCCTCGGCGGCCACCCGGATCGCGCGGCGCTCGACCGTGCGGGCGGTGGCAGGCCGGTGTGGCTCAAGCACCGCTCGGCGCACATGGCGACGGTGAGCACGAGGATCCTCGAGCTCACGGGCGTGCTGGACGGTTCGGCTGCCGTGCCCGAGGGCGGGGTCGTCGAACGCGGCGCCGACGGCGCGCCCACCGGGCTGCTCGCCGAGCAGGCGCAGCAACTGGTGGACCGGCTGGTCAAGCCGTACCCGGTCGGTGAGCTGGCCGACGCGATCACCCGCGCCTCGGCGGTCTACGCGACCGAGGGCCTCACGCACGTCACGGAGGCGGGCATCGGCGGTGGCTGGATCGGCCACAGCCCCGCCGAGGCCGCCGCCTACCAGGCCGCGCGCGCCCGCGGGGACCTGAAACAGCGCGTCGAGCTGATGCCCGCGCGCGAGGTGCTGCACGAGGTCGACGAGGCCTACGGCCTGGACCTGGGACTGCGCACCGGGTTCGGCGACGAGTTCCTGCGCATCGGCCCGATGAAGATCTTCACCGACGGTGCGCTGTCGAGCCGCACCGCCGCCGTGACGGCACCGTTCTGCGGCCACGGCGACCCGGACGACCACGGCGTGCTGGGCGACGACCCCGAGGTGCTCCGTAAGGGCATTCTCGCCGCACACCACGGAGGTTGGCGAGTGGCGGCCCACGCGATCGGTGACCGCGCCATCGACCTGACGCTCGACATCTTCGAGCAGGCGCAGCGCGAGCTGCCACGTCCCGGCGTGCGGCACCGCATCGAGCACGCCGCGATGACGCGCCCGGAGCACCTCGAGCGGATGGCCGCACTCGACGTGGTTCCCGTGCCGCAGGCGCGGTTCCTCTACGAGATCGGCGACACGATCGCCGACGCCGTCGGACAGGAACGCATGCCGTGGGTGTACCGCAGCAAGTCCTTTGTGGACGCGGGGCTTCCCGTGGTGGGCAGTTCCGACCGGCCGTGCGTGTCGGCTGGCGCGCCGCTGCTGGGGATGCAGTCGCTGGTCGAGCGCACCACGAAGAGCGGGGCGGTCGCCTCGCCCGACGAGCGTGTCGACGCCGAGCAGGCGCTGCGCGCCTTCACCACCGGTGCGGCCTACGCCGCAGGGCAGGAGAACGTGCGCGGCCGGCTCGAACGGGGTATGTACGCCGACCTCGTGCTGCTGGACGACGACCCCACGGAGGTGTCCTCCTCCAAGGTCGGCGACATCGGCGTGCAGGCCACGCTCGTCGCAGGCGAGGCCGTGCACGGGGCCGACCGCTTCTCGTTCCCGGAGTGAGCCGTTCCCAAACCCGTCACCTCACCTGGTGAGACGAAGCCGACACGCTGCGTGGGGTCGTGTCACTCCGAGCGGCATGTGGTGCGAACCTGGCACCGGCGAGCCGATGTGGGAGGTGCACGCGATGAGGGAAACCGTGCGGGAACTGCTCGATGCGGTGGACGAGAGATCCGACGAGCTGACGCGGGCCGCGACGATGCTGCTCGACTGTGTGGACGGCGGCGGCGTCATCCACACGGCGGGTGCGGGCCATTCCGTGGCGATGGTGTGCGAGACGTTCTACCGGGCCGGTGGTCTCGCCGCGGTGCGGCCGCTGTGGGATCCGGAGGTCGTGCCGCTCGGCGGCGCGTTGCGCAGCACGGCCGCGGAACGGGAGATCGGCCGCGGTCGCGCGCTGATCAAGGAGGCGCAGCCGACGCCACCGGACGTGGTCGTCGTGTTCTCCACGAGTGGGCGCAACCCGTATCCGGTCGAGATCGCGCAGGAGTCCGTGGCGCGCGACGTGCCGGTGATCGCCGTCACGTCGATCGCCGCGTCGGCGGGGTCGACGGACCGTTCGGGAACGCGGGTCGCCGACCACGCCGACCTCGTGCTCGACACAGGCGTGCCCGCGGGTGACGCCGTGTATCCCACGGGGGCGCCGCGGACGTCGGCCGTGTCGACGATTCTCGGCGCGTACACGTGGTCGGCCGTGCTGACGGAACTGCACCGGCAGGCGGAGGCACGCGGCAGCGTCCTTCCACTGTGGACGAGTGCCAACGTGGCGGGCGGCGACGAGCGCAACGCCGAACTGTTCGCCCGCTACTCGGAGCGCATCCCGGAGCTGACCGCCGACCTGGGCTGAACCGGCCGGCCGCGGTGGACGCGGTCGGCCTGCGGTGGACGCGGTCGCGACGTGGGTGTCAGGGACGACGCGGTGTCAGGGACGCAGTGTCGCGACCGCGTCGAAGCCTGCGAGTTCGACGATCCGCCGGGCCGGTGTGCCGGGCGGTGCGACGATGGCCAGTTCGGTCTGCAGTCGTTGCAGCCGTTCGGCGAGCATGAACAGCACCCGCAGTCCCGAACTGTCCAGATAGGACACGCCGGTCAGGTTCACCGAGACCTGCATGAGGTCGTTCGCGATCGCCTCGTACAGCTCGTTGCGCACCTGGTCGGCGTTGGACAGGTCGATCTCCCCCGTGACGGCGATCTCGACGGACTGCGGATCGTTCTCGTCGCGCAGTTCGACGCGCGCCACCGTCATGGCCTGTTCCCCAGATTTCTGCACAGGTACACGGTGGTACCGCCGTCGTCGTGCTCGATGCGCAGCTCGTCGCTCAGTTGCTGCATCAGCTGCGTTCCCCTGCCTCTGTTCGTTCCTCGTGCGGAACGCCAGTTGCCCTGGTCCCGCACCGTTCCTTCCACTCGGCGGTCGGAGGCCGTCAGTCGCACCTCGAATCGGCCGCCGCCGGGTCCGTAGGCGTGCTCGACGACGTTCGCGCCCGCCTCGCCGATGACCACCAGCAGATCGTCGAGGTCGTCGTCGGTGGCGCCCACGGTCGGCAGCCAGCGGCGCAGCGCGGCGCGTACCTCGGCGAGCGATTCCGGGACGGCCTCCAACGTCAACGTCAGCTCCGGAGTCGTCGTGTCCGGCTCCCTGCGGATCGCCAGCAGGGCGATGTCGTCGTCGGTCGGGTCGGCGCCGACGAGACGCAGCATCACGTCGGAGCACAGCGGTTCGGGCGGCCCGGAACGGACGACGTCGCGCAACAGCGCCAGACCCTCGTCGAGCGGGCGGTGCCTGCGTTCGATGAGCCCGTCCGTGTAGAACAGCACGGCCGTGCCGGGCTCGACGTCGAGAACGGTGGTCCGGCGCGGCCTGGGCACGAGGCCCGCGCCGACGGGCGGGTCGACGGGGACGTCGGGGAGTTGCGCGGGTGCGTTGTCGGGAGCCATCACGGGGGTGAGGTGACCGGCGAGCGAGAGGTGCATGCGGCCGAGTGACGGTTCCCACATCGCGTAGCCGACGGTCGCCATCATGTTCGGCTCGAAGTGGCGGATGTGACGGTCGAGTTTGGTCAGGACCTCGGCCGGGTCGGCGGAGTCGAGCGCGTACGAGCGGATGGCGGTGCGCAGGCGTGCCATGACGGTCGCGGCGTCGAGGCCGCGGCCCACGACATCGCCGATCGTGGCGCAGAACCATCCGGAGGGGAGCTTGAAAACGTCGTACCAATCGCCGCTGACCCCGCCCGCGTCGCCCGGTGCGTAGCGCGCCGCCATGTCGAGACCGGCTATCTCGGGAAGCGCACCGGGCAACAGTGTGCGCTGGAGTGACAACGCGGCCGCGTGGCCGGTGCCGGTCATCCGGTTGCGCGTCGCCATCGCGACGCGATCGCCCGCCACGCCGAGGAACTCGAGTTCGGCGTCGCTGAACCGGCGCGCCGTGACCGCACCGACATGAAGCACGCCGAGGAACTGCCCGTCCGCTATGAGCGGTACGCCCGCCAGTGACCGGATTCCGCGGTGCCACAGGATCGGGTTGACGACCGTCGTCTCGTCGACGTGGTGGAGCACGGCCGGTTGCCTGCTCGTGGCGATCCTGCCCGCGAATCCCTCGCCGATCCGCACGCGCGCACCCTGTCGGACGGCTTCCTCCATGCCCACCGACGCTCTCGTGACGAGGTGTTCACCGCTCGCGTCCAGCAACAGCACGGTGGCGGTGTCTGCGGCGAGTAGTTCCCGAATCCGTCCGAGGAGCTCCTCGAGGAGGCGTTCGACCTCTAGGTGGGCGAGCGCGGCGTCGGTGACCACCTCGATCCGGTGGAGGCGATCAGTGGCACTGCCCGCACGGGACTTCGGCATGCGTTTCAGGTTAACCCTTCGGCGCGCTCGCAGCATTCGTCCGCGGTGGTCCGGCACGTGCGCCCGGTGTGAGATGCCGGGTTATTCACTCAATGTGGACCGTTTGTTACCCATGGTTGCCCGTGTCTGCGCGGAGCAGGGGGCGGTCTACGCTGAGGAGGGGTTCGAACAGGTCCCCTTGTGACGCTACGCGGTCTTTGGCCTCCGCAGCGGTGAAAAACAGCTCGTCCGGGTCAATGCAACTTGCAACTTCTTTCCATGCAAGGGGAATGGAGACGGTGGGGCGGGGGCGGGCACGCAGTGAGTACGGCGCGACGGTCGTCTTCTGAGTGTTGTTCTGACTCCAGTCGATCAGGACTTTGCCCTTGCGAAGCTGTTTCGTCATGCGAGACACGACGAGGTCGGGATACTCGCGTTCCAGACGTTGCGCGAGTCGCTTGGCGTACTCGCGCGGATGATTCGAATCGTTGGTGCGAATGGGCGAGTAGAGCTGCATCCCTTTGGAGCCACTGGTTTTCGGGTATGCCGTGAATCCGTCGCCGGTCAGCAGGTCCCGTAGTAGTTCCGCTACCCGGCAGCATTCGACGGCCGTGGCGGGTTCGCCGGGGTCGAGGTCGAACACCAGCAGATCGGGCTCGCGTACCCCGCCGCGCGGCCCTACGGTCCATTGTGGAACATGGAGCTCCAGGCTCGCGAGGTTCGCCGTCCACACGAGTGTCGAAAGATCCTGCACCAGGGCGAAATCCGCGTACTCGGACCCTCGTGAACTGCCCGGGGTCTCGATCCGGACGGTGCGTACCCAGTCGGGCGCGTGGCGGGACACGTTCTTCTCGAAGAACGACGGCCCCTCCACCCCGTCGGGAAACCGTTTCAGTGTCAGCGGCCGATCGCGCACGTGTGGCAGCAGTACCGGCGCCACGGTGGCGTAGAAGTCGATGACCTCGCCCTTCGTGAAGCCGGTCTCCGGATACAGCACCTTGTCCAGATTGGACAATCGAAGCGAACGGCCGTCGATGTCGACGACCGGGTTGTTCGGATCCGCTGTCACTGCGCCAACTCCTCCGGGGTTCGATCGGGACGGAGGCCGCGCCAGGACGGTGCGCGCAGCCTGCCGTCGTCGGTCCACGCCTTGAACTCGACCTCGCCGACGAGCACCGGACGCACCCAGTGCGCGCCGCGGGCACGATCCCGCGGAACCTCGTCCGCGGTGAACGGGCTGTCGGTGGTCTCCAGCTCGCGCAGCCGCGCCGACAGCTCGCCGAGCATGTCGTCGGTGAAACCCGTGCCCACCTGGCCGACGTACCGCAGTGGGGCGCGGGCGGGGCCTCCGTCGTCGCGCGCATCCCCACGCGGCAGGCCGAGCAGGAGCGAGCCGAACGTGGTCCCGCGCCGCCCCTCGCCGGGCCGCCAGCCCCCGACGACGACCTCCATCGTGGCGGTCTCGGTCACCTTCACCCAGTCCTCGCTGCGCCGCCCAGGCCGGTACGGCGAGTCGGACCGCTTGGCGACCACGCCTTCGAGCCCTCGCCGCGACGCGGTGTCGGCGACCGCGGCACCGTCGTCGAACCACGGGGACACGGCCACGTGCGGCCCGCCCAGCCCCAGGGAGTCGAGCAGTGCGCGGCGCTCGGTGTACGGCGCGGTGAGCAGCCCGCGGCCGTCGTGGTGCAGGACGTCGAACACGACATAGGTCACCGGGACCTGTGCGGCCAGCTGCGCCGCTCGTGCATCGCCCGCGTGCATGCGTTTCTGCAACGCGGCGAAGCTCGGCACGCCGCCCGCCATCGCCACGATCTCGCCGTCGAGCCAAACCGAGGCGGTGAGCTGCGAGGTCAGACCCGCCAGCTCCGGGTAGGTGGCGGTGATGTCGCCGCCGCGCCGGGACAGCAGGACGAGCTCGTCGCCGTCGAACCGCGCGAGCGCACGCACGCCGTCCCACTTGAACTCGTACGACCAACCGTCGCCGCCGGGCAGCGAGCCCGGTGTGGCCAGCATCGGCAGCAGGGCCGAAGGGAGCGGCTCGGGCCCAGCGGGGTCGTCGGTGTCCGCCGTCATGGGAACGGTCTACCCGATCCGGCCGGCCTGCACCCGCCGAGCCGACGGCGCGCCCTCGCTGCGCCGCGACCCGGCGAGCCCGGCCAGTATCACCGAGTGGTCCACGCCTGCCTACCTCGCCTGCC
Source organism: Prauserella aidingensis (assembly GCF_024171865.1). GTDB lineage: Bacteria > Actinomycetota > Actinomycetes > Mycobacteriales > Pseudonocardiaceae > Prauserella > Prauserella aidingensis. The sequence continues at coordinate 269,786 of NZ_JAMTCN010000002.1, forward strand.
GATTCCCCACTTTCGTAGGGGCTCGCTCACCCGGCGGCAGGCGTGCGAAAGACTGTTCGATGATCTTGCTCCCGACTCTCCCAGGAGGACGACTCCCCGATGATGGGCCGCACGCACGCCCTCACCGGCTGGTGCGCCGGACTCGCCGTCGCACCACTGGCCGGCGTCACCTCGTTCGCCCAGACGCTGGTGTTCGCCGCGACGACCGCGGGCTACGCACTGCTCCCGGATCTCGACCATCCGGGCGCCCGCGCGTCGAGACTGCTCGGCCCGCTGACGCGCCTGATCTCGCGGATGCTGCGCGCGGCGTCGTCGGCCGTGTACTCGGTGACGAAGGGGCCGCGCGACGAGAACCACAGCGGCATGCACCGGCACCTGTCGCACACCGTCCTGTTCGCGGCCGTTCTCGGCGTCGCGGTCGCCGCGGGAACGGATCTGGGCGGCGCGTGGGTCGTCGCGGTCGTGGTCGTTCTCGGGCTGCTGCTGGCCGAGGACGCGCTCGGCGACTGGCTGTTGCCCGTGGCGGGCGGTGCCGCGATCTGGTGGGCGTGGGAGGCGAATCCCCATGCGCTCGCGGAACTCGAGGCCATGGGCGGGCTGCTGGGACTGGCCGTCGCCGTCGGCTGCGTCACGCACTGTCTCGGCGACGCGCTCACTGAGTCCGGCTGCCCGTTCCTGTTCCCGCTCCCCATCGCGGGTGAGACCTGGTACGAGCTCCGGCCGCCGTCGCTGCTGCGGTTCCGCACCGGCAAGGGTGTCGAGAACAAGCTGATCTTCCCGCTGTTCTCCGTGCTCGCCGTGCTCCTGTTGCCGGGCGTGCTGCCGTGGCTGCTCGACGTCGCGTCACCACTGCTGTCCGGCACGCCCGCCGCCGACGGCTGACCGTGAGGATTTCGCTCGCGTGTTGCGGATTCCGGGGCCCGTGTTGCGGGTTCCGGGAATCGTGTTGCGGGTTCCGGGGACTGTGTTGTGGGTTCCGGGGACTGTGTTGCGCTCACCCGTCGCCCGACCATCGTGCCTCAGCGACGCGGTTCCGCGCGGCAGTGCCGGATGGCGCCGGCTCGGGGCTCGTGGGTCACCGCGCGCCGGCCGCGGGGTCGGCGCCCTCGTGGTCGCGCTCGGCCTGGCGGAAGGCGGTGGGTGTCATGGTGCGCCAGACGATCACGGCGCCGACGGCGTGGATGATCGCGGCGATCCACCACACCCCGCGCAGATTCCAGTGCGCCGCCACGAATCCGCCCATCAGCGCGCCCAACGGGGTCAGCCCCCAGGCGAGCGCCTTGTGGCTGGTCAGGACCCGCCCCAGCAGGCGGTTGGGTGTGAAGCGCTGCCGCGTCGACTGCGAGCAGACGTTCCACACCAGCACCGCCGACGACTGCGCCACGAGGATCGCCCCGACCAGCGCAGGCCACGGCGGTGCCACGGCGATCAGCACCGGTGTCACGGCTGCGGCGGTCTGCGCGCCGCGCATCGCCCATGCGTAGCCGAACCGGGCGACGAGCCGGTGCACGAACAACGACGTGACGACCCAGCCGACCGCGAAGCACGCCAGCAGCGCGCCGTAACCGACCTCGCCGAGGCCCAGCTCCTCGGTCGCGTACAGCACGAGCATCGTCGTCACGGCGCTGGAGGCGAACGAGCCGAGCGCGACCGTGATCGTGACCGACCGCAGCAGCGGCGCCGCGACCAGGTACCGCAACCCTTCGACGATGTCGCGGAGCGGATTGCCCCGGGTGGGCTGCTCCCCGCCGGGCGCGGCCGTGACTCCGAGCGGGGCGGGTTCGGCCGACGCGCGGAGGCGGGTGCTCAGCAGCAACGCCAGCAGTGCCATGACGCAGGCCGCCCACGCCGGGGCGCCGAGGCCGATCGCCAGGACCGCGCCCGCCGACGGCGGCACGACGAACTGCACGAGTCCGCGGTCGATCACCTGGATCCGTGCGTTCGCCGCGGGCAGGTCGTCACGCGCCATGATCGTCGGCAGCAGCGCCCCGCTCGCGCCGTCGCTCAGCACCTGCGTCGAGGTGACCGCGAACGCGACACACATCAGCAGCGGCAACGTCAGCCCGTCCGCCGTCGCCGCGACGGCCAGTACGGCGGCGGCTCCGGCCTGGATCACGTAGGCGGACATGAGCACGCTCGTCCTGCGCACCCGGTCGACCAGCAGGCCCGCGAACAGCGCCAGCAGCAGCCACGGCGACTGCCCGACGACGTTGACCAGCGACACCGCCCGCGGATCCGTCGTGAGAGTCACGGCCAGCAGCGGCATCGTCGCCAGCATCAGCCCTTCACCCGCCGACCCGGCGACGACGATGCCCTGCAACGTCGCCCACGGACCCGTTCCCACCCACCGGCGGAACCCGCGAGACGTGTCGGCGGAGTCGGGAGCGGGTGGTGTCGAGGCGGCGGGGTTCACCCCGGCATTCTCCCGTGGAAGACGTGTTCCGGGTGCGGGTGGCTGAGGAAGTCGTGGTGAGAGATCTCCCAGCCGTAGGCCCCCGCGTGGACGAACTCGAGTACGTCACCCGCCCGCACGCGGTCGACGACGACGTCGCGGGCGAGCACGTCCTTCGGGGTGCACAGCTCGCCGACGACCGTCACCGGGGTGCCTGCCGCTTCGGGCCGGGGCAGGTCCGGCGGCCAGTCCTCGCAGGGGCGCACGCGGAACGGGTGGCTGTGCTGCCACGACGACGGCAGCCGGAAATGGTGCGTACCGCCGCGCACGAGGACGAAGTGCGCGGCGTGGTTGCGTTTCACGTCCAGCACCTCGGTCTCGTACGTGCCGTAGGCCGCCACCAGGAACCGGCCGCACTCGAAGTCGACCTCCCGCCAGTGCGCCGGGAACGTGTCGACAAGGCGACTCAGCTGGGCGGCGAAGCCGGTCCAGTCGAACTGCGGACCCACCTGCCCCGGCACGTCGGGCTGTGCGTAGTTCACGCCGATGCCGCCGCCCACGTTGACGACGTCGCAGGCCAGGCCGAACGCGCGCTCCCAGCCGGCGATCTTGTCCCGGTACAGCCGCACCATGTCGAGATGCGCCGACGGGGAGAGGTTGTTCGACAGCGAGTGCAGGTGGAAACCGACGGGCCGCACGCCGGGCAGCTGCCGTGCCGCCCGCATCGCCTGCGGGAGCTGGGCCTCCTCGATGCCGAACTGCGTCGGTGTGCCCGCCATGGCGATCGTCGCGTCCGGGAACGGCCCGGCGAGGTTGACGCGCAGCAGCACGTCGGCGGTGCGGCCGGTCGCGACGGCAGCGCGCGAGATCCGGTGCAGTTCCAGCAGGCTCTCGACGTGGAATCGCGCCACACCGCCGGTGAGTGCCCGGACGAGCTCCCCCTCGGTCTTCGCCGGGCCACCGAACACCACCGGGACGCCGTCGCCCGCCGCGCGTGCCTTGTCGAACTCGCCGCCCGAGGCGACCTCGAACCCGTCGACGAGCGGTGCGAGGGTGCGCAGGATCTCGGGCGCGCTGTTGGCCTTCATGGCGTAGAACATGCGGCAGCGCGGCGGCAGCGCGGCCACGACGTCGCGGACGTGGGCCGACAGTCCGTCGAGGTCGTAGACGTACCGGCAGACCGGCTCGCGCGCGCTCATGCGACGTCCGGTGCGGTCGGTGCGGCAGGGCCGGGTGCGGAGTCCTGGATCGCCGCGGTCGCGAGCGGGTTGGGCACGCGGTGAAGCCGCAGTTCGGTGTCGGGCTGCAGTCTGCGGGTCGTCAGCTTCTCCACGTTCACGCCCCGGACGAACACGTCGTAGCGGGGATCGGGGAACCGGTCGAGGTAGCCGCGCAGGACGTCGGCGACGATCGACCAGAAGTCGGGTTCGGCGAGGCCGTAGGCGTCGTCGAGGAACACGGCGAGCTCGCCGACGCCGATGAACAGGAACGCGTCGAGCACGAAGTCGGCGACGAGCTGCGGGTCGTCGGTCTCGACGAAGGAGTTGCGATTCGCGTGGTGCTCCGGTGTGGCCCGCAGGGGCGGGCAGCGGTCCGGCTCGGCGAGGCGGTCGCGGGAGAACCGCACGCCGTCGTGGAAGTCACGCAGTGCGACGCGAGTGGGCACACCGTCACGGTGCAGCAGCACCATGTTCTGCGCGTGGGATTCGAGGGCGACACCGTGCCGGCACAGTAGGTGCAGCACCGGGACGACGACGGCCTCGGCGAGGCGGCGGACCCACGTGGTGAGCGCGCCGCCGCTCACCCACGGGTCGATGAGTGGCGTGCCGTCGAGGTCGCGCGCGGTGAGTCCGGTGAACGGCACGCCCGCCTCACCCCGGTCCAGGTGGGGACGGAGGCTCTCGCGCCAGATGCACGCCAGCGTGCCGTACGTGCCCGCGCGTCGCAGCGGGTCGTCGACGGCGGGCGCCACGGCGGTTCCCGCGATCTCCCGCAACAGCACGGGACGCAGTTCGTCCCGCAGGAACGGGTCGTCGCGCGCGATCCCGGCCAGCCAGTCGGATATCAGCGGGGCATTGTGGACGGTGTGCGGGGCGAGTACCCGGCTCGTCGACGTGTTCACGAGTGACATCGCGAGTTTCAGGCACGGCCGGTGCGGCGCGTCGGCGCTGGCCAGGGTGCGGATGGACTGCTGCGGCCGGAACCGGGATGGATCGGTGCCGAGCGGGGTGATCGCGCCCTCGGCGATCTCCGGTGCGAACGCCGCCGCCACGTGGTTGCGCCACTGCCACGGGTGGACGGGAACGAGCACGCGGTCGTCCTCGGCAGTCAGCGGTTCCGGTGCGAGGTCGCGTTCGGACACGCCGAAGCCGGTCGTCACGTCGGCCAGGTTGCGGTCGACGGAAAGCCACAGTGGACGGACATCCGGGAAGAACTCCGGTCCGTAGGCCAGGTTGTCGGTCACCCCGAAGCCGATCCTCGACTTGTAGGTCGGGTGGTAGCGGTGCCCGTCGGTGACGGCACCCTCCAAGGTGTCGGCGTCGAGCCCGGCGAGTGGTGCCGTCTCGGTGCGGCGCCGATGGTGCTGCGCCAGCGTGTCCTTGACCCAGGTCTCCTCCAGTTCCCGCGCGAACCGGGGCAGGTGGTCCGGGTCCGCGTCGACGAGCTCGGCGACGTCGGCCAGGAAGCCACTGACGGACGTCGGCGGCTGTCCGTCGCGGAGCAGCTGGTCCACGGTGACGCGGCCGAACGTCGCTCGGCGCCGCGCGCGGAACGTGTAGCGCACGCCGTTCGGGCAGCGGATCTCGCACCGTCGCGGCTCGTCGCAGGCGGTGGCTCCGACGGCGGTGTCGGCCGCGGCGTCCGGTGCGATGTCGAGCGCGCCGAAGTCGACCGTTCCCGGGTGGAAGGCGTTCTCGTAGAGCAGCGAGCCGAGCAGTTGGTGCAGCACGCGTTCCCGTACGGTCGCCCCGGCGGAGCTCGTGAGGGCCGCGGTCAGGACGTTGGCCTCGCTCGCGATGTCCGCCTCGGTCGTGCGGGAGGCTTCGTGCGGGATGCCCGCCTCGGCAGGGGAATCCTCGCCGTCACCGGGGTTCGTCGTCATCGGCTCGCCGCCTTCCACAGTGGATTCGGGATTCGGACGTAGTGGGGCCGTTCGCCACGCTGGGTGAACCGGCTCAGCAGATTCGCTTTCGCGGGAAGTTCGGGCATGGCCAGGAGGCGGTCGGCGTCGGAGAAACGCGCGAGCTCGTCGGCGGCCACCGTCCACAACCGGCGTTCACCTATGGACGTGTGCCTGCCGAGCGCGTGGATCACGTGTGCCAGCTGGTTCGTCACCGCGTGGTAGCACAGCCGGCGCCACGCCTCCTCGTCGTCGTAGAGCGCCGGACTCCCGGGCGGCAGCAGCCCGGCGCGACTGCGGCTGACGGCGACTCCTTCCATGTCCCGCACCAGGAAACGAGCCGGCATCCCGTCGTCGTCGAGGCGCAGCAGCGAGTTCTGGACGTGGGCCTCGAACGCGACGCCGTGGTCGGCGAACGACGACAGCAACGGGATCTGCGCGATCCCGAGGTACCGGCGCAACCATTCCTCGACGTCGCCGGAGCGGTCCGCGTAGCCCGCGAGGACCGCGGGGTCGTCGAGCAGTCCGGCCAGCACCCGGGCGCATCGGTCGGGCGCGACCCGCCGTACGACGTTGACCTCGGCGGCGAGGTCGTGGCCCACGGCCGCCGGGTCGAGCGTGCGCACTCCGGTCTCGGCCACGATCTCGAAACCGCGGCGGCGCGGGAGTTGCGCGACCACGCGGGCGGCATCGGCGGCGCGGCGCAGGTGTTCGACCGGAGTGTTGCGGACGAAGTTCGTGATGCGCACGTGGAGCGGCACCTTCCACGTCACCCCGGCGGTGGGGTCGCACACGGTGCGCACCGACGACGTGGGATACACCTCGCCACCGCACGGTCCGAGGTCGACGATCGACCCGGCGTCGGCGAGCCGCCGCACGGCGGGGTTGCGCCGCAGGTGCCGGGCCTGCCACGGATGCACCGGTATCGGGACGTAGCCGTCCGGAACGACGGCCGCGACGTCGCCGGGAACCGTGACATCACCCTCCTCGTGGACGAGTTCCCGGGCCACGGCCAGGTACGGCAGCGCGAAGGACACCCCGAGTTCCGGTGCGAACGCGTCGAGATCGCCGTCGCTGAACCCCTCGGCGCTCTTCGGCGTGGGATGGAACGGGTGTCCGAACAGGACACTCTGCTCCGACTCGCGTGCCGGGTCGGCGTGGCTCGGCCGGGCGCGGCGCGGCTGTGCCAGGTAGCGCGCGGTGCGGTCGATACTGCCGTCGATCTGCGCACGCAGCACCCGCGTTCCGGAGAAACCGGTGCGCCGTTCGAGTTCACCGAGGATCGCGTCGATTACGTGCGCGGGCGTTTCGGCGTAGTCGTGGTGCCCCGTGGGCGAGGCGTGGGTGACGGTCAGCCGCAGGACGTCCCCGCTGGCGGGCAGCGACACGGTCAACGGTCCCGCGGTGATGTCGTGGAGCCCGTTCTCCCGCAGGTAGGCGTTGACGATGCGCCGGATCGTCGCCTGCTGCGCGCGGGGGTACGGCCGTGAGGCGGTCATGGCCGGTGCGGCGCCCGGAAGGCGAGCGGATTGGGAACCGTTCCCGTCGCCGCAGGCATACTCACGCCGCTCGACCGGCCGCGGTGAAGCAGTGGCCGCAGCACCTCGCGGCTCGGCCACGTCGGCGCGTCCAACAGCAGTCCGCGTACGGTCGCGATCCTCGTCCGCACGGCCGGATCGCGCCGGTGGATCGTCGCCCGCCGTTCGAGGTGGTGTTCCAGTACGTCGCGCAGCTGTGTCCACAAGTGACTCTCGGGAACGTCGTAGTGGTGGGAGAGGGCGTCGATGATGGCGTGGAGATTGACCTGGAAGCCCAGTGTCTGCAGATAACCGACCAGCTCGGCCGGCTCGTCGAGTCGCAACGACTGGCGCGCCCCGGGTTTGACGCGATACCCGGGGTCGGGCGCCGAGAGCCAGGCCGGGCAGTAGCGGACGGTGTCGTGATCGCGCAGCACGAACCGGTCGCCCGCGAGCAGCACGTTCTGCCCGTGGATCTCGGGAAGGACGCCGTGGCAGAGAAATCCGACGGCTACGGCGCAGAAACCCGCGGCGATGTCGCGGAAGAACGTCGCCGGGTCGACCGGGTGGGCCGCCAGGTGCTCCGCCGAGGCGAAGGCGCCCATCGGGACCGCATCGGCGGCTTCCACCGGATAGTGGCGCAGTTGTGCGGCCAGCAGTCCCGGCCTGTCGGCGTACGGGTCGCCGTTCCAGCCGCACCACGACGTCTCCCCGGCGACGACGACCAGTTCGGAGAGTTCGGGGTCGGCTGTGACGACGTCGCGCAGCAGCCGCTCACCGCGCTGTCCGTTGTCGAGGTACCGCGGCGGCAGCATCCTGGCCGAGCCCAGCGTGTTGACGCCCAGCGGCAGCTTCACCTGCGGGCCCGTGTTCATCCGCGGGCCCGCGTTCGTTCGGGGACTCGGGTTCGTTCGGGGGTCCGGGTTCGTCCGGCTGCTCGGGGTCCCGTCCGGTCCCGCGGGTGCGAGTGTGCGCACGGACGACGTCGGCCGCCATCGGCCCGTGCCGCGTGCCACGACGCGGACGTCGCCCGCGGCGAACTCCTCGGCGAATTCGGTGCGCAGCACGTGGTCGAGGTGCCACGGGTGCACCGGCACGAGCGTTTCCCCGTCGGCCACGGAAGGGGCCCCCGGCAGCGCGGCGGCATCCCACGCGCCGTCGCCGAACCGCAGGCGTCCGGTGCGCACGGCGAGCCAGTCGAGGCCGAACTCGCTCCGTCCGTAGTGGACGAGGTCGTCGGCGTGCCATCCGACGACGGCGCGAGCCGTGGGGTGGAAGGGCCTGCCGCGCGCGGCCGTCGTCAGTTCGGGGTCGCCGACGATGCCGCCCGCGTCGGCGGGAACCGCGGCGTGTGCGGCCGCCGTGTCGAGGTCGGCTGCCACCTGGTCGACGGCGTCCCGACTGACGGCGTCGCGGTCGGCAGCGCCCTGGTTGCCGGATCCCTGGCCGGCGCTGTCCTGGTCGGCGGCATCGTGGCCGGGCTCGGCCGGCGGTTCGGGCGCGGCGACGAGCCGGAGCAGTTCCGCCGCCGTCACCTCGCGGTCGCCGTGACGCACCGGGCCGCCCGCGTACCGCCAGGGCTGCAGCGCACCGCCGGGCCTGACCCGGAACCGCACGCACCCGCTGTCGTGGGCGATCCGGTACTCGCCGCCGTCGCTGTCTCCTTCTCCTGCGATCGTGCCCGCGTCGAATCCGCACAGCCGTTCGCGGATCAGCGTGTCGAGCAGGTCGGCCATGACGACGTCGCTCGGCTGTCCGGTGTCGGCCGCCCGCCCCGCGCCGGTCGGGTGCGCGCTAGCCACGGGCGATCGCCTCGGCCAGCCAGTCGTCGTCGTAGACGAGGTCGAGGTAGCGGTCACCGCGGTCGGGGAGGATCGCCACGATGCGGCAGGGCCTCGGCAGCTCGGCGAGGCGACGTCGGACGGCGGCGACGACCGAACCGCTGGAGCCGCCCGCGAAGATGCCTTCGGCGGCGACCAGTTCGCGGCATGCCAGTGCGGCATCGGCGTCGGTGACGTGCACGACGTCGTCGACCTCGTCCGGGGCGCACAGTTCCGGCACGCGACTCGAACCGATGCCGGGGATGTCGCGCCTGCCGGGGGTGCCGCCGAAGATCACGGATCCGGCGGCGTCGACCGCGGTCACGCGGAGCGAGGGGAACCGTTCGCGGAGTTTTCGAGAGCAGCCGAGCAGGCTGCCCGTCGTACTGACAGGTCCGAACAGGACGGTCGGTGGGCCCGGGAGCTGATGGGCGAGTTCCGCGCCGGTGCCGTGGTAGAAGGCCTGCCAGTTGCGCTCGTTGGCGTACTGGTTGATCCACACCGCGTCGGGACGTTCGTCGAGGATCTCGCGGACGCGGCGGAGCCTGCTGCCTAGCGGGCCGCCGTCGGCACTCGGGACATCGGCACTCGGAGCATCGGCGCTCGTGGCATCGGTGGTCGTCGTGTCGGCGCCGGTGGTCCCGGGGTCGTCGGTGACGTCCACCAGGTCGACCTCGGCGCCGAGGTGCCGCAACAGCACCCGGTTGGCCCGGGTGGTCTTCGAGTCGACGACGCAGACGAACCGCAGGTCGTGGATCCGGGCGGCCATGGCGAGGGCGACACCGAAGTTGCCGGAGCTGCTCTCCACGATGGTGCAGCCGGGGGTCAACGTCCCGTCGCGCAGTCCGCTCTCGACGATGTGGCGTGCCGAGCGGTCCTTCATGCTGCCGCCGGGGTTCATCAGTTCGAGTTTGGCGAGCACCTCGACGTCGGGTTCGGGGAACAGTCTCCGCAGCGCCACGACGGGTGTGTGGCCGACACAGTCGAGAACGGAGTCGGCTGCGTTTCCGGGACGGGCGGTTCCGGGAGGGGGAGCAGCGATGGTCACGGATTACCTCGATGGGTCGGAGCCGTTGTAAGGCTAGTCTTACCTTAGTCATCGCGACACTGTCGGGTGACCATCCGACCACGATTCGTGACCATGAGGAAGCCTCCGCCCGGTGGACACCCCGCCGGTTGACCTTCGAGTCGCCTGAAAGCCGAGTATCACCGTCATGCCCGACACCGAGTTGCTTCCCATCGGAACGTTCGCGCGCCGCAGCGGCCTCACCGCCAGCGCACTACGGTTCTACGACGACTCCGGCGTGCTCCGGCCCGCCGACGTCGACGCGGCCTCCGGTTACCGCTATTACCACGTCGACCAGCTCGAACGCGCCGTCACGGTGCGCAGGCTCCGTGAGCTCGACATGCCGCTCGCGACCGTCTACGAGGTGCTGACCGCCGATCCGACGCGTGCGACCCGGCTGATCGACGAGCACGTCGCGTCCCTCTCGGCGCGCGCGGAGGAGGCCCGGCGGCGGGCCGTCGACGTGAAGGCGGCGCTGGCCGGGAACGACGCGGTGCCGCTGGCGACCGTGAAGGGCCCGGTGCTGGCCGCGGCGGTCGACCAGGTGCTCGTCGCGACGGGTGTCGCGGAGGACTATCCGGCGATCGCGGGGGTGCGGCTCGAGGTGAGCGGGGAGGCGCTGACGCTGACCGCCACCGACCGGTACCGCCTGTCCACCCGCACGCTCGTCCCCGAGGAGGCGTCCGGCGCGGACTGGGCGGCGACGCTGAGCGGCGACGACCTGCGTGCGGTGCTCGGCGAGGTCCGCCGTCGGCACGTCGTGCGGCTCGAGGCGTTGCCGGACGGCGTGCGGTTCCACGAGGTCGCCGGACCGGGCGGCCGTGCCGTGGGCGGTGACCACGGCGGTGCGGGGCCGACGTCGGGCGACGTGCGGTGCCGGCTGCTCGACGACGAGTTCCCCGACCACCACGGCCTGCTGGCCGCGCTGCCCGACCCGTCGACACGGGTGGTCGTCGCCAAGGACGCGTTGCTTCGGGCGGTCGAGAGCCGCGCGGAACCGACCCTCCGCCTGTCCGTCCGCGCCGGTGAGTGTGTCCTCGACGGGGCCCGCGCCGAGTCGGCGGATGCGGCCGGGCACGTGGTGCCGGCGGAGGTCGAGGGCGTCGACACGGAGGTGTGGTTCGGCGCCGTGGTGCTGCATCCGGCCGTGGCGACGGCCGTGGGCCCCGACGTCATGCTCGACCTGCGCGGCCCGGCGGAGCCCCTCACCGTGCGGTCGGCCGACAACGGCGACCTCGCCACCCACGCGATGCCGCGCACGGCTCCGGTCGAGGCCTGACCCGGACCGGGGTCGTGTCGTCCTGCCGTCGGGCCCCTCGCCCGGCGGCAGGAGGCGTCACCCGGGGTGGGCCGTCACTCCGGGTTCGCCCCGTTGACGCTGCGCAGAGTGCGCATCGCCTCGGCGAGCTCCTCGGACGACCGGTTGCCCAGCGGGGTGAGCACGCGCTCGCGCAGGATGTCCGCACACGCCTTCCGCGCGTTCGACGCGACCTCGCGGCCGTGGTCGGTCAGGCACGCGTACGTGACGCGTCGGTCCTCGGAACTGGGTACCCGTTCGATGAGGTCGGCGGCGACGAGGCGGTCGGCGACCTTGGTGAAGCCGCCGCTGGACAGTGCGGCCTCTTTCGCCAGCCGGGTCATCGGCAGTCGGTGTTCCGGGGAGCGGACGAGCCGCACCAGGATGTCGAACGAGGCGGGCGGAAGGTCGAAGCGTTCCGCGATCTCGCCCATCAGTCGGTCTTGGGTGGCCAGGTAGCCCTCGATCACAAGGCCCCACCAGGTCACGATCTCGTCGTCGTCCGGCTCTGTCGTCACGGTGGACCACCTTACATGTCGCTTCCCGGCGCAGATTCTCGCCTTGATGACTCTCGTACAGCTGAATCTAGCAGGGCCGATTCTCACGGTAAAGAGTCTTGTGTGACAAACTCTCGCTAAGAGATGTCTTGCACGCGAGAGGCTTTCGCGCTAACGTCATCCCCAACGAGTTCGGAGGAGATCGCCATGGGCTTCCAGACCAGCGGCCTGCACCACGTCACCGCCATTGGTGGCGACCCGCAGCGCAACGTCGACTTCTATCTGCGCACGCTCGGACTGCGCCTGGTGAAGACGACCGTCAACTTCGACGACCCGGAGACGTATCACCTGTACTACGGCGACGAGGCGGGCCGGCCCGGCACGCTGCTGACGTTCTTCCCCTGGCGCGGCGTGCCGAAGGGGCGAATCGGCACCGGCCAGGCGACGACCACCGCCTTCTCCGTGCCGGAGCACTCGCTCGGCTGGTGGAAACAGCACCTCGAGACGTCCGGAACCACACCGGGAACCGTGGTGACCAGGGACAACGAGGAGGCGCTCACCTTCCGTGACCCGGACGGGCTGCAGATCGCCCTCGTCGCCCATCCGCAGCCCGACCCGCGGGCGCCGTGGGACACGCCGTTCGTGCCCGCCGAGCACGCGATCCGCGGACTGCACTCGGTGACCATGTCCGTGACCTCCGAGGAGGCGACCGCGGCGATGCTCACCGACGGCCTCGGCCTGTCGCTCGCCGGGGAGAGCTCCGGCCGGTTCCGTTTCCAGGCAGGCGACGGTGGCTCGGGTGCGTTCGTCGACGTCGAGGTCACGCCGGACGCGCCGAAGGGTGTCGTCGCGGGCGGCACGGTGCACCACATCGCCTGGCGGGCAGCCGACGACGCCGAGCAGCTCGCGCTGCGGGAGGAACTCGTCGGCACGGGCGTCGGCGTGACGTCGGTGCTCGACCGGCAGTACTTCCGCTCCATCTACTTCCGCGAGCCGGGCGGTGTGCTGCTGGAGGTGGCGACCGATCAGCCCGGGTTCGACATCGACGAGCCGCTGCTCGAACTCGGGCGTGCGCTGAAGCTGCCCCCGTGGCTCGAGCCGACGCGGGACCAGATCGCCAATGCGCTGCCGCAGCTGGAGCTGCCCGCCGAGAACAACCCGGTGCAGGCATGACGGGCCCGGCGTTCGACCATCGGTACGTCGAGGGTTCGCAGGCCGAGCCGGTGCTGTTGCTCCTGCACGGCACTGGGGGCAGCCCGGACGACATCCTCGTGCTCGGCAAGGAGCTCAGCCCCTCGTCGACGATGATCGCGCCTGCCGGACCGGTCTCGGAGAACGGCGCGGCGCGCTGGTTCCGCAGGCTCGCCGAGGGCGTGTTCGACGTCGAGGACGTCATCGTGCGCGCCGGCGAGCTGGCCGAGTTCGTCGAGTCCGCCCGCGAGCACTACGGCCTCGCCGGGCGCAGGCTCGTGGCCGCAGGGTTCTCCAACGGCGCCAACATCGCCGCCGCCGTCGCGCTGCTGCGGCCGGACGTGCTCAGCGAGGTGATGCTGTTCTCCGCCATGTCGCCGCTGCCCGAGCCGCCCGCGGGCGACCTCGCGGAATCGCGGGTGTTCCTCGCCAACGGAAGGCACGACCCCATGGCGCCGCTCGACTCGAGTGAACGACTGGTGCGCACCTTCCGGGAGCGCGGCGCCGAGGTGACCGAGTACTGGCACCCGGGTGGGCACCAGATCACCGTCGACGGGCTCGAAGCCGCCAAGGAGTGGCTCGGGGACTAGATGAGATGTGCGGGCCGCGGGGGCGGCCCATCGCGCACCACATCGCCTGCGGCGCGGGGACATCGCCGAAGTGGCGTGGTGCGCCGGCCGGCCCGGTTCGTGGTGGGGACCGTCGAACCGGGCCGGCCGTTTCGCCCGGTGGGGACCGGCGAGGTCGGCCGTCCGGCAGGGGCCGCAGGGGGGCGTCTGCCGGGCGGCCGAGCCGTTTCGGGGCCCGGTCGAATCCGATTACGCCGGCGCATGGAATGCGCCGCACGAGACCGACCGCGCCACGACGACGGCGTCGACGCGTGGGTGACGCCGACCGGCGGGCATGCGGACGGCTGTTCGCCGTGGCGACACCGGCCCCGCCGGCCGCTTCCGTCACTCTCGGTAGGAAACGCAACTTGCAGACTGGTCCTGTCGGCGGAACCAGATTATTCCAATGCGTTCTACAGTGCGTGTCTTCCGAAACCGGACATCATCGGTGGGAGGTGCACACGATGAAGGTCGGCGACATGGTCGACTGCCCTCGTTGCCACGGTTCCGGGCTGACCCCCAACCGCAAGGGGCCGTGCCCGAACTGCGGCGGACTCGGGCAGGTGCCGCAACGACAGGGACGTGGCGAGAGGCCCCGACGGGACGGACCGCGAACGGAGGTCGCACGGGCCGCAGGGCGCCGTGGACCTGCCGTGTCGTCGCGGCAACGGGCGGTGATCAACAACTCCGTGACGTCCGCCCAGTAGCATCGGGCATGTGGAAACCGACGAGTTGATGCAGCGCGCGGGCAAGCTGGCCGGATGGGCGGCACGGACGGGCTACTCGCTGGGCAAACGCCTGCCCGGCGCCGACGGTGCTGAACGCTCGCTGCGCAATCTCGAGCAGAAGGCGCTGACCGAACTCCACAAACGGATGGAGGGCGCCAGCAACCGGAGGCTGCTCGAACTCACGGAACTGCCGTCCTCACCCACCGGTGAGGACGGCGCCGACGGACACGGCGAGAACGGGTCCGGTTCGAAGAACTCGTCGACCGCCGTCGCGGTGCCACTGCCGACCGATCCGTTGCGCGCCGGGATGGCCGCGCTGCTGAACCGGTCCACATACCTGAGCCGCGAAGCCGCGCGCGACTACCTCTACGCGTCGATCCTCCGGCAGCTCACCCCCGACGAGGCGCGCATCCTGTCGGTGTTGTCGGACGGCGCCGACTACCCGGTGGTCCAGATCTCCGAACGCAAGACCGGACGAGTCGTGCTGCGGAACGCCTCGACGATCGGCAAGACCGCGGGGGTGTCGGCCACCACACACGTGCCCGTGTACGTCTCCCGGCTGGTGGCGTTCGGCCTCGCCGAGATCGACGACGAGCAGACCGACCTGGCGACCCAGTACGAGATCCTGATGACCGACGAGACAGTGCGGAAAGCCGAGGACCTCGTCAAACGCCCGAAGATCACCCGCGGCGCGCTGCGCATCACGCCGCTCGGCGTCAACTTCTGGCTCGCCTGCGCACCGTGACGGCTGTACCCCCGTTCGCCACTCGGGGCGGGTGTCGCGCTCTGGCGACGAGTCGCCTGGTCGTGTGATCATGCGCGCCTGCGTCGACAACGGGGTCGGCGCAGGCGCCACAGCTGTGGATCCGACGCGCGGCGGTGATCGATGGGCGAGTACCTGCACGGAATAGTCGACGACTTCGTGCGGTATTGGCCTGTCTATTCGTCGATTCCGCTGGTCGCAGCGTTGATCGGCTGGGTGACCAAGCTGGTCGCGATCCGCATGATGTTCGAACCGATCGAGTTCACCGGTGTCCGCCGTCGGGGCAGGCCGTTCCTCGGGTGGCAGGGCATCGTGCCGCGGCGGGCGGCGCGGATGGCGGGTATCGCGGTCGACACCATGACCGAGCAGTTGATCTCGCCGCGTGACATCGTGCAGCGGCTGGATCCGGAACGCATCGGCAAGGAAATCGAGGCTCCGCTGCGGGAGGCGATCGAGGAGATCGTCGTCGACGTGGCCGAGCGGTATCAGCCCGGCCTGTGGGAGCGACTGCCCGACCGGGCCAGGCGCATGGTGATCCGCCGGGTGCAGGACCAGGCGCCGCACATGGTTGCGAAGGTCATCGACCAGATCAAGGCCGACGTCGACTCGGTGTTCGACCTGAAAGACATGGTCGTCACGCACCTGGTCAAGGACAAGGCGCTGCTGAACCGCATCTTTCAGGAGGCGGGTCACAAGGAGTTCCGGTTCATCGGCCGGTCGGGGCTGTTGTTCGGCGCGTTGATCGGCATCGTGCAGATGATCGTGTGGTTGTTGCTGCGCGTGCCGCTGGTCATGCCGGTGTTCGGCTTGTTCATCGGCTGGTTCACCGACTGGCTGGCCCTGAAGATGATCTTCCGGCCGTTGCGGCCGCGGAAGTACTTCGGCGTGACCTGGCAGGGGCTGTTCCTGAAACGTCGTGACGAGGTCACCGACGCCTACGCCGACCTGATCGCCACCGAGATCATCACGCCGCGCAACGTGATCGACGCCGTGCTGCGCGGTCCGATGTCCGACCGGGTGCTGACGATGATCGAACGGCAGGTGGATGCCGAGTTGGAGCGGCACACCGGTGTGGCGAAGCCGCTGGTACTGCTGGCCATGGGAGGCGGCCGGTACGGGGCTCTCAAGGACCGCATCGCCGAGTCGGTGATGACTCGTCTGCCCGAGACGTTGCGCTATGTCGAGACCTATGCCGCTGATGCCATGGACATCCGCGGCACGCTCGTGACGAAGATGCGTGAACTCGACGACGCCGAGTTCGAGGGGCTCCTGCGTCCGGCGTTCCAGCAGGACGAGTGGATCCTGATCCTCACCGGTGCGTTGCTCGGCGGCTTGTGCGGTGAGCTGCAGGTTCAGCTCGTTCTTCTCCTGACGGGGTGAGGGCCGACAGTGCCGTGATCACGGGTCTCGCCGGTTGTCGTCCCGGTTGTTGCGTGGATCGACAGGCGGGGTCGCGTCGCTTCCGTGTCCGTAGCCGGCCGGGCTCGTGGACGGGTTCGGGAGTGGCGGTGTGCGTGGCACCGCTCGGCGTGGTGACCGTTGTGGTTCCGGTGTCGGGTTCGTGGTGGATCGTCCATCCGGGGTCGTCCTTGCGTGCGTGGTGGTGGTCGCACTTGGCGCTGCCGTTGGAGGCCGAGGTGTGGCCACCGAGGTGCCAGGCTGTGTCGTGGTCGAAGTCGCACCGGCGGGCGGGGCGGTGGCACCAGGGCACGCAGCACTCCCGGTCGCGTGCCGCCACCAGGTTCCGTACCGCAGCGGTGGGTCGCCGCCGGGTGCGGCCGAGATCGACGGGCCGCCCGGTGCCCGGGTCGCAGAGGACGGCGCGCCAGATGCTGTTCGGATCGCTCATGATCTCGCGGGCGATCGGACCGGGCACGGGGCCGTATCCGTCGAGTTCGCAGCCGTCGTCGGTCATGGTCAGCGCAGTGTCGACGGGGAGGTGGAGGAACACCGACGCCGCAGCACGTGGTGCACTGACTCCGGGATTGCGACCGAGGAGCAGGTCGCACGCCACATCGGCCCGCAACTGGTCCAGGGTGCGTCCGTCGCGGTCCGTCCGGCGGAGGTCGTTCGCCAGTGCGTCGACGTGGCTCTTGACCGCCGCGGCGACGTTCGCGGGCGCGTCGAGCGTGAACTGCGACATCGCATGTTCGCCGGGGCGCAGTTGGAACGACCGGTTGCGACGCGCTGCGCGGGCGCGTGCGGTCTGCCCCTCGGGGTCGACCTTCTCGACCAGTCGTCGCGTCCGCCGGGCCAGATTGGCCGGTAGCAGTGACGCCGACGAATCGGCCGCGAGTCGCTCACCCAGCAGCTCGTCCACTCGGCGCGCGTGGTCGTCGTTCAGCGGCGCGGTCACGTCCAGTACCCGTCGGGCGCCGTACGCCTCCACCCGCCCGGCCCGCATGAGAGTCAGGACGGTCGGCAGCCGCGCGGTCAGTGCTACACCACGCCCGATTCGGCGGGCCGCTTCGGCCGTTGACACACCCAACTCCGGTGCGACCTCGTCGGCGACGCTGCGCACGTCGTCGAGTTCGGCCAGCCGTGCCAGTGTCGTCATCTCCGTCGCGTCCGCCCGTGCTCGTTCGGCTCGCGCGGCGCGCAACGTTCGGATCAGTTCTTCGCGTTCCCCCATGGTTCGACGGTATCGAATGTGTGTGCGAAGTGCGACGCTCGATCGGATGAATTGTGTCGTTCGTGCCGGCACCGTCCGGCTGGGCGGTGGTCGGAGACAGGCGGGCGCGCCCAACACGCGCCCCCGAATCCGCAACACGCGCCCTCGAATCCGCAACACGCGCCCCCGAACCCGCAACACGCGCCCTCGGATCCGCAACACGCGGATTTCGCGGTGCTACACGCTGCACAGCCAGTCGAGGACGACGGCGGCGGTCCAGGACTGGTTCGCGCTGCCCAGCGGTGTTCCCGTGAACGGTTCGTAGTACTCGCCGAACGACCCGTCGGAGGCCAGGTGTACGCCTTGTGCGCGGAACTCGCTGGCGTGTCGTTCCCAACCTCGCCGCCCGAACGCCCAGCCGAACAGCCAGGTCACGACCGGCCATTGTGGACCGCGCCAGTACAGCTTCGGGTCGAAGTCCTCGGCCCGTGGCGACACCGATGGGGGCACGGCCGCGAACAGGTCCGGGTGGGCCGACCACGCGGGGCCGTCGAGTGTGTCGATGAGCCGCTGTTCGGCCTCGGCGGGCAGGCCGCCGCACAGCAGTGGCGAGAACGCGGCGATGGACTCCGTGTCGAGCCAGGTGCCGGTGCGGACGTCGAAGTCGCGTGCCATGCCGGTGTCGGGGTCGCAACTGCGGGCTGCCGCGGTGCGGGCGCGTTCGGCCCACGTGCGCAGCTCGGCGATCTCGGACGCGGGTGCACCGATCTCCTCGCCGAGGTCGGCGAGTGTCTCGGAGGCCAGCGCGAACACGGCGGTGACGAACACGTCGCCGACGAGGAAGGCCGACGTCTCGACGACCTTGTCGGGGTTGTAGTCGGCGCGCCGCATCTGCTCGATCAGCCACAGGTACCGGTCGTACTCGTCGTCGCTGGGTCGCTCCCCGGGGTCGTCGACCTTCAGCACATCGAGGCGTACGTACGGCGGCAGGTCGGCGCCCGGTCGCACGCCCGCGTACGGAACGTCCCACCGCGGCGAGTTGTCCATTCCGGACTCCCAGCCGTGCACGATCGTGACGAGGCCGTGGTCGTCGGACATGCGGTGCCGGGCGATCCAGCGGTGCCAGTGGTGCAGTGGTGTCCACGCGCGCCGGGCGAAGCCCTCCGCCACGCGGGTGTCGGCGTCGGAGGTGCGGCGGGCCGTGTCGACGATCCGGCGGAGCGCGACGGCGTGGACGGGCGGTTGGCAGATGCCGGAGGTACGCACCCCCGCGGGACGCTGCGGCGCGTCGTCGGTGCCCCATCGGTCGGGTCCGGGGAAGTAGTCGTTGTCGCCGGTGAACACGATGTGGGGGATCATCCCGTCGCGCCACTGGGCCGAGAGCAGCGTGTCCAGTTCGGCCGCGGCGCGGCCCACGTCGAGGTGGGCGAGTCCGATCGAGATGAACGCCGCGTCCCAGCTCCACATGTGCGGGTACAGCCGCGGCGACGCGGTCACGAGCGTGCCGGTGTCGTTGTCGCGCAGCACCATGGCGGCCCGGGCGGCGAGGCTCGCCGGCCTGTGGGTGGTGCGATTGCCGGCGGCGGTGGTCACCGGGCCTCCCGGGGCAGAGACGTTCAGGCCGAGGACGTTCAGGCCGACGGCGTGTGTCGACAACGTGCCGTGTTACCTACTTTTGTCAGTTCCGTTAACATAAGTAGGCGGGAGGCTGATTGTCAACGTGGTCGTGACCAACGAGCAGGGGAACCCTCCGAGCGCGACGTCGCCGGGGCGGGTACTCGACGTGCTGCGCGCCCACGGACCCTTGACCCGGCAGGAACTGCAGGACCGGGTCGGCCTGTCACGCGTCACACTCGTCGAACGCCTCGACGCGCTCCGGTCGCACGGACTGGTGCGCACGAGCGGTCACCGGCACTCGAGCGGCGGGCGACGCGCCGAGGTGCTGGAGGTCGACCTCGAGACACCGAGCGCGCTGACCGTCGACCTCGGACAGAGCCACGCGGCACTGGCCGTCACCGACCTGCGCGGCACCGTGCTCGCCCGCGACCACCACCGACTGCCCGCGCGGCACGATCCCGACGACGTCGTCCCGCTGCTGCTCCGTGCCGGCCGTGACCTGCTCGACCGCACCGGGCGCGCCGGTGCGCTCCGTGCGATGGCGCTGTCCCTGCCGGGGCAGATCGACCACGAACGCGGCGTCACCGTCGCCCCGGCGACCATGCCCGCCTGGAACGCCCGCCTGCTGCGGGAACCGTTCGCCGACGCGTTCGGTGTGCCCGTGCTGCTCGAGAACGACGCCAACGCGCTCGCGTTCGGCGACCACTGCGCGATGGGCAGGCCGGACGCCACGGTCGTCGGCGTGAAGATCGGTACCGGTATCGGGGCCGGCGTCATCGTGTCGGGCCGCATTCATCGAGGTGAGAGCGGCACCGCGGGCGAGATGGGGCACATGCGCATCGAGGGCGACGACCGCAGGTGCTCGTGCGGTCGTCGCGGCTGCGTGGCGGCCGGTGCGGGCGGTACGGCGCTCGTGCGGGAGCTGCGACCGTCCGGGGTGCGATCGATGGACGACGTCGTGCGCCGGGTCCGTGACGGTTCGGAGGAGGCCGTGCGCGCCACCGCCGAGGCGGGGAGGCTCGTGGGCACCGTGTTGGCCACGGTCGTCACGATCGTCAACCCGCGGCACGTCCGCATCGGCGGCGCGATCGGCGTGCTGCCGCCGTTCCTGGACGCGCTACGCGACACCGTGGAGGCGAACGCTCACGCCAGTGCGCTGCGCGGACTCGACGTCGGTCCGTCCGGCCTCGGCGCCGACGGCGCGTTCGTCGGGCTGGCGGGACTCGTGGCCGACGAGATGCTCGCACCGTCCGCTGTGGATGCACTCATTGCTCGGGGAGGGCGGTGAACCGGCCCGGGGTCGCTCCGTCGCGGTAGGCCGGAACATCACGCGGGCCGGTCCCGCGATACGACTGGAAGCGGCGTCCGTGCGAGTGCGGCGTGCCGAACAGCTCGTCCGGCATGTCCTCGTCGACGTCCTCGATGGCCACGTCGTGGCCTTGGCCCGCGGCGCTTCCGCCGAGGTCCTCGGAGTACACGCACACGCCCGTCGCCACGTCGAGTCGTACGAGATAGGCGTCGGCGAACACCGTGCCCGGCGGCGGTTCGTGGTTCTCGGCGGCCTCCGACGCCGCGGAGAACAGCAGCGGGCAGCACCCGCAGCGCGGGTCGTACCGGTGCGTGGTGCGCAGCCGTGCCTGCCATGCCCGCCTGCCGTGGTGCTCGACGGCGGCGAGGTCGAGGATCTCCGTGCCCGCCGCCGCGGTGCCGTCGTCGCGGCCGTCGGCCAGCTCGTACGGGTCGAGCATCGCGACCCAGTGGTAGTTCCGGTACATCGGCGGTTCGAAGTCGAACCGGGGCGTAGACGCTTCGTCCGCAGGTCGGGCGAGGAGACCGTCGGTGTCGAGGTCGACCGCGGGCGGTTCGGTCGTGTCGGGGTCCGCGCTGCGGTGGAGGACGGTGCCCTCGAGGTCCTCGACACGGAGCCTGCCCGGTTTGCGCACCCGTGCACGCACGGTGTGGACCGCCTGGCCCTCGCCGGCGCGGCGCCGGCCCGTGGTGAATCGCAGCGACCGCCACCGCCACGGCGCCGACCGTGCCAGTGCGCGGAATCGTTCCTCCGTCGGATCCATGGATCGTTGGTACCAGGCGAGCACGCGGCGGGGCGACCACAATGGCGGACATGGGAAGTGTCGAGCTGTTGACCGACGCCTTCGGGCGGGTCCGGGACATCGTCCGTGACGTCGTCGAGGGGCTGGACGCCGACGCGCTGGCCGAACGCCTCGACGCCGACGCCAACTCGATCGGGTGGCTCGTGTGGCACCTGACGCGGGTGCAGGACGACCATATCGCCGACGTCGCAGGCCGCGAACAGCGGTGGACGGCCGACGGCTGGATGGAACGATTCGGGCTGCCGTTCCCACCCGGTGACATCGGCTACGGACATTCCAGTGCCGACGTCGCCGCCGTGCGCGTGACCGACCCCGACCTGCTCGTCGGATACCACGAAGCGGTGCACGAACAGACCGTCGACTACGTCGCCGGCATCACCGACCCCGACCTCGACGTGGTCGTGGACGACTCGTGGGATCCGCCGACGACGCTGGGTGTGCGGCTGGTCAGCGTCATCGGCGACACGATGCAGCACGCGGGCCAGGCCGAGTTCGTCCGCGGCATCATCCTGCGACGCTGACGAGCACGGCCACGTCGAGGAACGCGGAACCGGCCCTGTATCCGATCGGATACGCCCGTGCCGCGTGTCGCGGGCGGTCGCTACTTCTTCGCTGCGGCCTTCTGCGCCTTCTTGAAGTCGCGCACCTCGGCGAGGGTCTCGGGGTCGACGACGTCGGCGATGGAGCGGCGCGCGCCCTCGTCGCCGTAGGAACCCGCGGCCTCGCGCCAGCCGTCGGGCTGCACCCCGCGCTGCTTGCCCAGCAGCGCCAGGAAGATGCGGGCCTTCTGATCGCCGAAGCCGGGGAGGGCCTTCAGTCGCTTCAGGACCTCTTTGCCGTCCGGGTCGCCGTGCGTCCACAGCTCGGCCGTGTCCCCGTCGTAGTGGTCCACGACGTAGCGGGCCAGCGCGTGGAGCCGTTTGCCCATCGACGCGCCGTAGCGGTGGATCGCGGGTTTGGCCACGCACAGCTCGACGAAGGCGTCGACGTCCGTTTCGGCGATCTTGTGGACGTCGAAGCCGCCCATGCGTTCCTGCAGCTTCCGAGGGCCTGCGAAGGCCACTTCCATCGCCACCTGCTGATCGAGGAGCATGCCGCTGAGCAGGGCGAACGGGTCTTCGGAGAGCAGCTTGTCGGCGTCGGCGTCGCCGGTGAGGTGCAGCGTGGACATGTCGTCATTTTCGCACGTGGGGCGGGCCTCGGGGTACGAACCGGCGGCGACGGACCGCCGGAGGGTGCGCTGCTCCCGCGCACCCCGCGGGAGCAGCGCACACGCGCCCCGTGTGGGAGCAGCGCACACGCGCCCCGTGTGGGAGCAGCGCACGCCACGTACTGTGCGTGCTCCACCTCGCACCGTGTAGCCGTCGCCGACGCAGAGGTGGTTGACCACTCCGCGTGACCAGCATGGAGCGGAAAGTTGCCACCGTTCGGCCTCTCGCGTCGGGAGGCCGGTGCCACTACCGTGCTGTGCGGTGGCTCTCGGAGCTCGCCGCCCAGGCGCTCTCCGGCGCGGGTCGCGTACGCGGTTGCCCGCCGGGTGAGGACCGACGGGCCCCGCGGCAACCCTGGTGTGGCCGCGGGTAGCACAGCGGTGTCTTGATCGGTAGCTCGCTGTCGCCATCATCACGCACGTTTCTGCGTTGTTGCAGGTTGATCGGGTGATTGAGCGCGTTGCCCGCTGATATCGGAACGCGAACCTGTTAGATTGCTTCAATATGTCCGGAAAGCACACAAAGCGTGCCAACGGCGATAATGATTCGGCGGGCCACGTGGTGATCGAACCACCAGCGGCGGATGACGGCGCGGCCCTCTGGCGAATAGCGCGTGATTCACAAAAGCTGGACCTGAACTCGTCCTACGCCTACTTGCTGTGGTGCCGTGATTTCGCCGACACAACTGTCGTCGCCCGTGCCGACGGGGAGCCCGTAGGATTCGTGATGGGCTATCGCAGGCCTGCGACGCCCGACTCGTTACTGGTCTGGCAGGTCGCCGTCGACGATTCCCAACGAGGCCGCGGCCTTGCCGGAAAGATGCTGGACGCGCTGTTCGAGCGTGCGATCCCCACCGGTGTTCGCTACCTCGACACGACCATCACGCCGGACAACGACGCGTCCATCCGACTGTTCACGTCGTTCGCGAAGCGCTGGGACGCGACGCTGGAACGGTCCGAGTTCCTGGCGGCCGCCGAATTCCCGGAGCCGCACGAACCGGAGGACCTGTTCCGCATCGGCCCGTTGAACGCGTCCGCCGACTGAATCGCCCGGCCCCGAGCCGGCACAAACCAAGATTTGCCTGAAAAGCAGGAGCTGAGAACGTGAGCATCTTCGACAAGCTCGAATCCCAGGTGCGGAGCTACAGCCGTGGCTGGCCCGTGGTCTTCGACAAGGCCCAGGGCAGCTGGATCTACTCCGAGGACGGCAAGCCGTACCTGGACTTCTTCGCGGGCGCCGGTGCCCTCAACTACGGGCACAACAACCCGGCGCTGAAGCAGGCGCTGATCGACTACATCTCCCGCGACGGCGTCACGCACTCGCTGGACATGTTCACCACGGCGAAGCGGGACTTCCTGGAGTCGCTGGACGAGCAGATCCTGCAGCCGCGAAACATGGAGTACAAGGTCATCTTCCCCGGCCCCGGCGGTGCCAACGCCGTCGAGGGTGCGCTGAAGCTGGCGCGCAAGGTGACCGGCCGCGAATCGGTCATCAACTTCACCAACGCGTTCCACGGTATGACCCTCGGCGCGCTGTCGGTCACCGGTAACTCGATGAAGCGCGGCGCCGCGGGCATCCCGCTCGTGCACGCCACGCCGATGCCGTTCGACAAGTACTTCGACGGCGAGTTCCCCGACTTCTTCTACTTCGAGCGCCTGCTCGAGGACTCCGGCTCGGGCCTGAACGAACCCGCCGCGGTGATCGTCGAGTCCGTACAGGGCGAGGGCGGCATCAACGCCGCGCGCCTCGACTGGCTCAAGGGCCTGTCCGACCTGTGCAAGAAGCACGGCATCCTGCTGATCCTGGACGACGTGCAGATGGGCTGCGGGCGCACCGGCCCGTTCTTCAGCTTCGAAGAGGCAGGCATCGAGCCGGACATGATCTGCCTGTCCAAGTCGATCGGCGGCTACGGCCTGCCGATGGCGATCACGCTCGTGCGCCCCGACCTCGACGTCTGGTCGCCCGGCGAGCACAACGGCACGTTCCGCGGCATCAGCCCGGCGTTCGTCACGGCCGCCGCCGCGCTGCGCAACTTCTGGAACGACGACACGCTGGAGAAGTCGACGAAGGCCAAGGGCGAGAAGATCGCCGCCGCGTTCGGCAAGCTCGTCGATGCCTACCCTGAGGCCGAGCTGATCGCCAAGGGCCGCGGCCTCGCGCGCGGTCTCGAGTTCGGCCAGGCCGAGGCAGCCGGAAAGGTCGCCGCCGCCGCATTCGACCGTGGCATGCTGCTCGAGACGTCCGGCCCGAGCGACGAGGTCGTCAAGCTGCTGCCGCCGCTGACCCTCACCGACGAGGAGCTCGACAAGGGCCTGGAGATCATCTCCGAATCCGTCGAATCGGTGTTGTCCCGCTGACCACCGTCGCGGGTTCTTGCCCTCCGACGGTGCCGCCCGGCCCGAACTTCCACACGAGAACGGTGATTCACCGCCAGGGACGTCCTGCGACGTCACCCTGGCGGTGAATCACCGTGACCCCGGCGGGCCCGGGGCGGTGCTTCGAGCACAATCACCGGTACGACCCGATCAACCCGACCCGAGGAGTCGCCTTGTTCGTCCGCAAAATCGACGACATCACGGACACCGAAGCCGACATCAAGACCGAGAACTGGCGCAGCAAGCGCATCGTCCTCGCCAAGGACAAGCTCGGTTTCTCCGTGCACGAGACCACGCTCTACGCGGGCACGGTGAACGACTTCTGGTACGCCAACCACATCGAAGCCGTGTTCATCACCCAGGGTGAGGGCGAGGTCGAGGACAAGGCGACCGGCGAGGTCCACCAGCTCGAGCCGGGCTCCATCTACGTCCTCAACAACGCCGACAAGCACCAGGTGCGGCCCCGGACCGAGATGAAGACCGTCTGCGTGTTCAACCCGCCGGTCACCGGCCGGGAGGTCCACGACGAGAACGGTGTCTATCCGCTGATCGTCGAAGAGGACTGATACGTGCGTCACCGCCGGCCGGTGGCGTAATACGGAAGCTCCGCGGGAACCCGGTCGGTGAGGTGTCGTGATGTCACGACCTTCGCCCGGCCGGGTTTTCGCGTTTCACGAGAGGAACAGTCAGGAAGAAAACCGAAACACGGATTCGTAGGAGGCGACATTGACTCTTGCGGACACAATTTCCGGTATGTCCCAGAACGCCGAAGGGTCGTTCCGCGGTGAGCGCGCGGGCGGCGGATCGGACGCCTACCCGTCGCGCCTGAGTGCAGGCGAACCGCAACTGCTCGACCGGCCGGATCCCACGGTCTGGGGGAGCGAGGCCGACGGCCCGTTCGACGGCGACGAGCTCGCCACCCACGCCGACAACGGCTACACGATCCTCGAAGGACTGATCACACCCGCCGAGGTGCAGGGCTACTGGCAGGAGCTCGTGCGGCTCTCCTCGGACCGGGGCCTCAAGTCCGACGAGCGTGTCGTCGCCGAGAAGTCGTCGGGCGAAGTGCGGTCGATCTTCGAGGTCCACCGCATCAGCGAGCTGATCGACAGGCTGGCGCGCGACCCGCGCATCCTGGATCGCGCACAGCAGCTCCTCGGCTCCGAGGTGTACCTGCACCAGACCCGCGTCAACTACATGCCCGGCTTCCGCGGGAACGGCTTCTACTGGCACTCGGATTTCGAGACCTGGCACGCCGAGGACGGGATGCCGCGGCCGCGTGCGGTCAGCTGCTCGATCGCGCTGACCGACAACTACCCGTACAACGGCGGCCTGATGGTGATGCCGGGCTCGCACCGGACGTACGTGCAGTGCCTCGGCGAGACGCCCGAGAACCACTACAAGGCGTCGCTGAAGGAACAGGAGATCGGCGTTCCGCGCGAGGACGACATCACCAAGCTCGCCGCCTCCTGCGGCATCGATCAGTTCACCGGACCGGCAGGCTCGGCGTTGTTCTTCGACGCCAACATCATGCACGGGTCGGGCAACAACATCACGCCGTATCCGCGGTCGAACATCTTCCTCGTGTTCAACAGTGTGGAGAACGCCCCGGTCGAGCCGTTCGCGGCGAGCAGTCCGCGGCCGTCATTCATCGGCGCCCGCGACGTCACCCCACTGCGCAGGTGACGCCGGTGCGGCGGCGGTGGGGCCGCGGCGTTGTCGGCGCTGCCGGTGCGGCGGTGCCGGCGCGGTACCCGTGAGCGTTCGGCCGCCCGTGACGCGGTGCTCCGTCCTGCGATCGTGCCGCCGGACGGAGCACCCGCCGGAGGCGGTCGAACCACGACCGGACTGAACCAGCTGCCGCACCCGAGTTCGAACAGGTTTACGCCAGGGGTGGGTGTAGCCGACCTTGCGCAGCCTGTTACCGTGTCGCCACCTCATCGCGCAGCGGTGGGCAGTCGTCCCCGGCGGCTTGGTGACTCCTTTGCTCGGGGTGGGCGCCGTGTGACCGTGGTGGAGGCGACGAAGAACGAGGAGTACGGCCCCGCGCCATCAGATCGGGACTGATGGCACGGGGCCGTATTCTGTTACGGCAGTGGCGCCGATTTCCGCCCAGTGGGGCGCATTTCGTGCATACCCGGCGCGGCAGGCGCGGGTCAGTCGAACAGGCTCGTCTCGCCGTGGATGTCGAGCAGCTCGTACACGGGCCGTCCCCGGCGGCCGTCGATCGTGGTGGTGCGGACCACCCGCAGTCGTGCCGTGACGGGCCGGTCGAGGTTCACCTTGATCTGGTCGAGCAGGTCCGGCACGACCGCACCCTGGATCGTGCTGCCGGTGTCGCGTTCGAGGTAGAAGATCCGCCTGCGGGTGCGGACGCCGTCGAGCCTGCCGGTGACCGTCTCGTAGCCGACATCCTCGCGCGACTCCCGCAGGCTGTTGTGCAGCACGCGCGCCTGCTCGGTGGTCATGCTGCGCGTGACCTCCTCGCCCGACGTCGGCATCAGCGTGAGGCCCAGGCTGGACGTCTTCGTGACGGCGCTGACGACGTCGCTCACGGCGTTGCGGATCGTGTCCCGCTGCAGCAGCACCGCGTCGAGCGCACCGTCGTCGGAACCGTTGATCGGCAGGAAGTCGCACAGCTCCTTCACGGCACGCTCCGACAGCGTCTCGATGCCGTCGTTGATCAGCGCGTCCGGATCGGACGTCTCCGGGAACCCGAAGAACAGCGCGTTGCCCGCCTGGCCGCGCTGCAACAGCGGCGCCTTCTCCCTGTCGGCGGGCTGGACGTAGGTGATCTCGCCCTGCGGATTGCGCACGATGTGACCGACCTTGGCCGTCGCGTCCTGCAGCGCGCGGCTGATGTCGGAGAACGCGTAGGCGTCCATGCGCGGCGAGTCGAGCATCGACACCCGCAGCAACGCCGACCGGCTCGGCCGCTCGAACTTGGCGTGCGCGGCACGGGCCGACGCGCGCGCCAGGTCGTCCAGCCACGTGCCGCCGGGAATCGCGTCGGCGATGTCTTCGAAGCTCACCACGTCACCTCCGCGAATCCCTTGAACGTGCCGTGGACCGGACCGCGCGCCCACGTCGGTTCCCACGCCTCCTCGTCACCCGGACGGCACAGGAAGCCGTCGAGCAGGCCGCTCATCGGCCGGACCCGGTCGAGGTACATCGCGGGCTGTTCCGCGATCACGCCGTTGAGCGTGAGCATCCCGTACAGGGCCTCCCGAGCGGGAGCCGTCAGCCGTTTGAGACTGCCCCACTCGTCCGGGATGAGCAGCACGTCGATGTCCCGGGGTACGTTCTCGGTGCGCACGGCTATTTCCCCGGAGACCCACGCCCTGCCCGACGGGATGAGCCCACCGACGACACCGAGGTAGCCGGACAGTGCACTGAACAGCACCTCGCGCTCGTTGCGGTGCGGGGCGTCCCACACGAACCTCTCGTAGAGGTCGGACAGGTCGGCGGGGTGTCGCCCCGGAGGCAGAACGTTGTCCGGAGTCCAGTAGGGGAGCGGCATCCACGTTCCTTACATCGCCGACGAAGCGCCGAAGCGGCTCAGCGAACTTATCAGCCGCTACGGAGCGCGAGGTCAGCCGCCTGAACGGGGGATGTCGTGCTCGGTGGCCCACTCGTCGGCTTCGTCCGGCCATTCGTTGCGGGTGTGCCACGCGCGCCGCGACGGCAACGTTCCCGATGTGCGCCCGGCGCCGGTGGTCTCGTCGAGGGTGCCGATGATGTGGTTGCCCGCCTCGTCGGTGCGGGCCGGCCGTGCCTGTTCGACGTCGGGCGTGCGCGGTCCACGCCGTCGACCACGGTGGTGATCGGCCGAGTTCGGGTCGTGCACCTGTCTCCCGGAGCCGTGCGACACCGCGGCGGGCCGCCCCGTGCTCGAACCGGCCGCCACCGGGCCGAACGTCGCCGTCCCGGCGGGCCCGGCCCTCGTCGATGCGGGCGCGGTGAGGGCGTCGCCGGTGCGCGTGTCATCGGTGGACGCGCCGTGGGTGGCGGCTTCCGCGGTGCCTGCTTCCGAGGCACGCCTGCGCCGCGCGGGCCAGGTCAGCAGGGCGCCTGCCAGCGCTCCGAGCGCGAAAGCGACGAGCAGCCAGAGCCAGATCTGTCCGAACAACCACAACATGGGGCGTATCCCTCCTCGTCGTTCCGGTCTCCGTCAGTGCCGTCAGCGCACGTGGATCTCCACTCGCCGGTTTACGCGGTCGGACTTCGCGTCGTCGCCGTCGGCGACCGGCCGGGTGTCGCCGTGGCCGACGGTCGTCAGGCGGTCGCGGGAGATGCCGGCGTCGGCGAGTGCGGTGGCCACGGTGTCGGCACGCTCGCGGGACAGTGCGCGTGCCTCGTCGCCGTCGAGGTTCGGCACCTTCGCGACGTGTCCCGCGACCTCGAACCGCAACGTGGCGGGGGCCGAGCGCAGGATGTCGGCCACGTGCGTGACGGCCCGCCTGCCGCTGCCGGTCAGCTCGTCGCCGTAGGGGGCGAACCGGATCGGTGTCCGGCGGAGCGCACCGTCGAGGGCCCGCTGCGTCCGCACCGCCGCCGGGCCGGCCTCCGACTCCCGCACCTCGACCGCACGGACGCCCTCGAGGTCGGCGACGACGCCACGAACCCGGTCACCGTGCCCCTTCGGGACGTCCGCCACGGTGACGTCTCGTCCGTCGATCGTCACGTCGGGTGCGGGCACCCCGGCGTCGCGGAGAGCGGTCCGAGCCTCGCCACGCAGGTCGTGTTCGATCCGGTCGGCCGTCGCCCACGTCGCGCCGAACGCCAGGAGCCCCGACACGGCGAACGCGAGCGGAATCAGCCAGAACCGGCCATTTTTCCCGGCCATGCACCGACGATAGGCGCGGACCACTCACCCCGCGAACGCAGCGACAGGTGTGATGCGTGTGGGTGGCTGTCGACCGGCGCCCGGGAAGGCGTCACGGCTGCCCCGGAACCCGCAACACGGTCCCCGAGATCCGCAACACGGTCCCCGGAACCTGCAACACGGTCCCCGGGATCCGCAACACGGTCAGTTGTCGGCGGGTTCGGCCGGCGTGAAATTCGCCGTGGACGCGGCCGTGGACGTGTTCGCCGAGACCGCCGTGTTCGGGACCGCCGTGTTCGCCGGGACCGCCGACACGGTCACCGTGGTGCCCGCCGGGGTCGTGGAGACCTGCTGGTACAGCGGGGCAGAGCCCGCAGGCTCTCGCAGCGGCGTCAGGCTCGGGCGCTTCGGCGTGATGCCGTCCCCGAGCGATTCGCCGCGCAGCTGGCGGCGGATCCACGGCAGCAGATGCGCCCGGGTCCACTCGAGGTCGCTGCGGCGGAGGGTGAGCCAGTTCGGGTGGCCGTCCGTCTCGGGCCACGACTCCCGCCAGTCGGCGGACGTGGGCACGCCCAGCACTTCGGCGGCGCGGAGCGCGATCCGCCGGTGGGCCTCGGCCGTGAAGTGCAGCCGGTCGTCGCTCCACGCGCGGATGTCGTGCAGCGTGTCCATGGACCACAGGTCGACGATCTTCGCGTCGTGGCGGTCGGCGATCGCGCGCAGGTGCGCGTTGTAGATGGCGACCTTGCCGCGCAGCATGTTGATCACCGACATGCTCTTCGTGTCGGGGCCGGTGAAGAGCAGCACCTCGATGCCCTCGGCGCGCAGGGCGGCGATCCCGGCCTCGAACTCGGCGGCCTTGGCGTCGACGTCGGCGCCCGGCACGATGATGTCGTTGCCGCCCGCGCACACCGTGACCAGGTCGGGCTTGGTCTCGAGCGCCATCGGCAGCTGCTCGGTCATGATCTCGGTCAGCATCTTGCCGCGGATGGCGAGGTTGGCGTAGGCGAAGTCGGGAGAGCCGTCGGCGAGGATCTCGGCGAGCCGGTCGGCCCAGCCGCGGTACGTGCCGTCGGGACGTTCGTCGTTCATCCCCTCGGTGAAGCTGTCCCCGATCGCGACGAAGCTGCGGTATCCGGTCACGACGTCTCCCTCCGCCCTGTGCACGCGTGTCTCCCAGTTGATCAACGGCCGGCGGGAGGCGCGTTCTTCCCCGAAAGCCTGCGTCGCGGGCGCCGGTCGGACCAAGGGTGACAGTCTCCTCCTTCGAGGGCACCCTACGCAGCCGTAATGTGGAGACCGGAGCGCCCGGTGTGGTGAAGGTAACGTGGTCCGAGTCGGCGATGCCGGCGCGCGGAATCAGGCAAGGTGGGGACCGTGAGTGACACGCCGCCGCACGAGACCTCCGGGGCCGCCCCGGATCGTCGCGAAGCCGCACAGCGAGGGGGTCCGGAGAGCGCTGCCGCGCCGCGCCGCGAGTCCCTGGCGACCCTCCTCGGCGGCCGCAAGGGTGCGATCGACGCGAGTCTGCCGCCCGTGGCGTTCGTCGTCGGCTGGCTCGTGTCGGGCTCGTCGATCGGCTGGGGAGCTGCCGCCGCGATCGCGCTGAGCGTGGGCATCGGCGGCTTCCGTCTCGCCCGCGGCGACAAGGTCAGAGCGGTGCTGATCAGTCTCGCCGCGGTGGTGCTCGCAGCGCTCATCGCCCTGCGCACCGGCCGTGCCCAGGACTTCTTCCTCATCCAGCTCTTGTCCAATGTGGCCAGTGCACTCGCGTGGGCCGTGAGCATCGTGATCCGGTGGCCGCTGCTCGGCGTGGTCGTCGGCACGGTGCTGGGGCAGAAGACGCGCTGGCGGGCCGACCGCGACCTGCTGCGGGCCTACTCACGCGCCAGCTGGGTGTGGGTGTTCGGCCAGTACACGCTGCGGGTCGCCGTGTTCGGCATGCTGTGGTGGGCGGGCGAGGTGGTGGCACTGGGCGTCGCGCGCACGGTGCTGTCGTGGCCGCTCGTCGCGCTGACCGTCGCCGTCAGCGGCTGGGTGCTGCGCCGCTCGCTGCCCGCGGAGCACCCGGGCCTGCGTCATCCCGTCCCGCCGGAGGGGCGGGACTCGGAGCCGTCCGGCACGGCACGTGGTGACGAGGCGGCTGCTGCTGCCGGCTCGGCTACGGCCGACCCCGACACGGCCGACCCCGACACGGCCACCGGCGACACGGCCGACGGGGCCACGGCCATCGGCGACACGACCGAAGGCGCATCCTCGGATCCGGCGTCCCGGGATCCCGCGTCTTCGGACCCGGTGTCTTCGGACCCGGCATCCCCGCATCGAGCGTCCTCGGATCCGGCGTCACCGCCTCCGGCGTCCCCCGGTGGCGCGAACGCGGGATCCGCGCCACCGGGTCGCGACAAGTAGGTGGCCCCCGGCGAGGGGGGAGGTCCGGGGGCCGCCGTCACCCTACTCTGTTCGGGTGAGGCACCTGTCGACCGAACCCCCTTAGTGCGGCCAGCCACGCGGCCCCCAACACCCCGTCCGTGCTTTCCCGCACGTCACAGCCGCGCAGGCGAGCGTGCACGCGCGCGCGGACAGGACCGTCCTCGCCCATGACGCTGCCGACGAGCACGATCGGGGTCTTCTCGGCGGCATCACGGGCGGTGAACGCGACCTCGCAGAGCCGGTCCGCCGCGTCGTCGGCGATGCGGGCAGCGACGGGATCGGACTCGACCGCGGCGCTCACGAGTGGTGCGAACCGGGCCAGCCGGACGGGCGCCTCGCCGTTGACGATCGTGATGAGCAGGTGGAACGCGCGTGGCTCCGCAGGGTCGACACCGGCCTCGGCGAGCACCGCGGATGTCAGCTCGCCGAGCGGTTCACGCCTGGTCAGCGCGTCGAGCGTGGCCCGGACCGCCTCCCTGCCGATCCAGAACCCCGAGCCCTCGTCCCCGAGCAGCCAGCCGTAGCCGCCGGAGATCGACACCATGCGCCGGTCGCGGATCCGTCCCGCGATCGAGCCCGTGCCCGCGACGAGCACCGTGCCGTCCGGCGCGTCCGTCGCCGAGGCGAACGCCGTCTCCGCGTCCGAGACCACGTCCGGGGTCACGTCGAACCCGGCGTCCAGCCACGTGCGCTGGAACAGGGCCGCGACGTCCGGGTCGGTCAGCTTGCTCGAACCGGCCATCCCCACGACGCACGCGCCCAGGTCTGCGCGGTCGAGGTCCACGGTGGCCGCGGCGACGGCCTCGGCGACGGCGGACGCGGCCTTCTCCGGTGGGTGCGAGTTCGGATTCGCCCCGCCCGCGCGGCCGGTGCCGAGCACGCGCATGTCGGCGTCCACCGCGCACGCCCTGGTGCTCGTGCCGCCAGCGTCCACTCCGACGACGTACATCAGCGGGTCTTCGTCACTTTGTGCAGGCCACGCGGGTTGTCGGGGTTCCCGCCCCTGGCCAGTGACAGGTGCAGCGCCAGCCGCTGCACCGGCAGGATCTCCAGGACGGGCGCCACCTCCTCGGCCGTTTCCGGGACGTCGATACGCAGCGCCGCCGGCATCGACGACGCCGCCGAGCCGACCGCGAGCACGTCGGCGCCGCGTTCGCCGACCGCACGCAGTACGTCGCCCATCACCTCGCCACCGCGGCCCGCGCTGGCCATGCCCAGCACCGCCGTCTCCTCGTCGACGGCCGCCACCGGCCCGTGCAACAGGTCCGCACCGCTGTAGGCGTGCGTCTGCAGGTAGCTCGTCTCGGCGAGCTTGAGCGACGACTCCAGCGCCGAGGCGTACGAGTAGCCGCGCGCGGCCGCGATGACTCGGTCGGCGAACCGGAAGCGGTCCACCGCGCGCGAGACCTGGCCGGCCGAGTCGCGCAGCGTCGCGTCGGCACGCTCGCCGATGTCGGCGACCGCGCCTCCGTCGCCGCCCCGGATGGCGTCGACCAGCAGATACAGCGTCAACAGCGTCGCCGTGTACGTCTTCGTCGCGGCGACGGCGTTCTCCTGGCCCGCGCGGATGTCGACGGCGAGATCGGCCGCCGAGAACAGCTGTGACGACCGTGTGTTGCTGACCGCGACCGTGCGTGCACCGGCCTCCCTCGCCGCCTGGGTCACCTCGAGCAGGTCGGGTGATCCGCCGCTCTGACTCACCGAGATGACGAGGACGTCGCGCAGGTCGGGGCGTGCGCCGTAGAGCGTCGTCGTCGAGGGGGAGACCAGTCCGACCGGCAGGCCGAGGAGCACTTCGATCAGGTATTTGGCGTAGATGGCGGCGTGGTCGCTGGAGCCACGGGCGGCCAGCAGGGCGAACCGCGGCCGGTGCCGGGCGATGTCGGCGGCGACGGCCGCGATGTCGGCGCGGTGCTCGGCGATCGTGGCCAGCATGTCGGGCTGCTGGTCGATCTCGGCGGTCATCAGCGCGCCGGGTTGCGCATCGGTCACGATGCTCCTCTCGAATCCCCGTTAAGGTCTAGACCAATACTAGACAGGTTGAACATGGGCCGCGAAGGGTAGTTTGGCGGGTAAGGCGTTTCGGGGCGCTGGAGTGGAGGAGTCGCCATGTTGGAGGTTTCCGGAGCGAGGGGCGGTACCGCAACCGTCGCACGACCTGGGCGTGAGCCGAAGTACTGGGCTCTCAAGCAGCATCTGCTGGATCAGCTGGACTCGCTACCGCCGGGGGCGCCGATCCCCACGGAGCGGGCACTCGCCGGGGAGTTCCACGTCTCCCGCACGACGGTCCGGCAGGCGCTGGCGGACCTGACCGCGGAGGGCAGGCTGCACCGGGTGCAGGGCAAGGGCACGTTCGCCGCCGAGCCGAAGGTGGCGCAGCGGTTGCAGCTCTCGTCCTACACGGAGGACATGCTGGCGCAGGGGCTGGAACCCTCGTCGCAGTTGCTCGAGGTGGACGAGGTGTTCGCAGAGGGTGATCTGCCGAAACTGCTCGGTATCCGGACCGGTGCGAAGGTCCTGTTGCTGCGCAGGCTACGGCTCGCCGACGACGAGCCGATGGCACTGGAGACGACCCATCTGCCGCTGGCGCGGTTCCGCGGGCTCAAGCGGCAGATGATCGAGGGCGGGTCGCTGTACGAGGCGCTCGCCGAGCGGTACGGCGTCGAGATGGACCGGGCCGAGGAGACGATCGAGACCTCGCTCGCCGGTCCGGAGGAGGCCGAACTGCTGGGTGCCGACGTCGGTGTTCCGGTGCTGCTGTTGAATCGGCAGACGTTCGGTTCCGACGGCAAGCCGGTGGAGTTCGTGCGGTCGATCTACCGCGGTGACCGCTACAAGTTCGTCACCACCCTCACGAGGCCGTAGGTCGCGACGTCGTCGTCCCCTCACCACACTGTTTCGTCCTCTGTGGACGGTGGTGTGGTGTCCGCGCTCACTCGAACAGTTCTCGCTTCTCGCGAAACGGCGGAACCGCCGGATGCGATGTAGTCGGCAAGGGGCGAGGGAGCGAGCGCGGACCAGAGGGGCGCATGAACGACGACAAGATCGACAGGGGCGGCCGGCGGCACGGTGCGCACACGAACACCGGCCACGCGGACACCGGGCACACGAACACCGGGCAGGACGCTGCGACCGACTACATCGCGGCAGGCGGCGCGGCGCCGGACCGTCCGGTCGCGGACGCCGACAGGACGGACGGTGTCGGCACCGGTGGTGCCGACGAGACCAAGGAGAAGGCCGGGCTGCGGCCCGCTCCGGTGATCGCGGGCGGCATCGCGGCGACCACCGCGGCGTTCCTGTGCTCGTTCTTCGGCGTGTACGGAACGGTGATCGGTACCGGCGCGATCAGCGTGCTGAGCACCGTCGGCAGTGAGCTGTACCTGCGCTCGATGCGGCGGTCCCGCGAGGCGGCGCGCCGGGCGAAGGCCAAGGCCGCGGCGCTCGCCGAGGCGAAGAGCGGCGGCAGGGCGAAGGGCAGGACCGCCGTCCTGCGGCAGTCCCCGGCGTCGGACACCGGGCAGTACGGCCGGGAGTCCGAGCCGACGACGCGCAGGATCCTGTCCAACGCCGACCAGCCGACCGACTACCTCGGCGTGCCGTCGCCCACGGGCGCATCCGGCGCGCCGTCGGCGGGCACGGCGTCGGACACCGCGGGCGTGCGCGGTCTGCTCCGGCGGCGGTGGCCGGTGCTGGCGGCGACGAGTGCCGTCGTGTTCGGCATCGGAATGCTGGTGCTCACGGGGTTCGAACTGGCGACGGGCGAGTCGTTGAACGGCCAGGGTCGCAGCACCGTCAGTGCGATCGTCGGTGACCGTGGTCCGTCCGACTCCGGCTCCGGCGGCGACGTCGGCGATCAGCGCGACGGCGACGCGCCCGCGACGCAGCAGGACGGCGAGCCCGCCTCGCCCGCGGAGCCGACCGGCGAGGCCACGCCGACCGAGGAAGCGCCGCAGCCCTCGGAGGAGCAGGGATCGGAGCGGCCGGACGGGCAGCAGCCCGCTGACGAGCAGGAGCAGGTCGAGGAGCCCGAGCCGACCGAGGTCGAGGAGCCGACGGAGGCGCCCGCGGAGCAGCCGGCCGAACCAGAGCAGAACGAGGCGACCCCGGCTCCGTGAGTCGGGTCCGCGGTCGTCCGGTCCGACGAGCGGGCTCGCAACACGAGCCCCGGAGGGCGCAACACGGTCTCCGGAAAGCGCAACACGGTCCCAGGAGGGCGCAACACGAGCCCCGGGATCCGCAACACGGTCCCCGGAGGGTGCAACACGCGGGGTTTACAGGAGTGCCGCCCGGAGGGTTGCGGCGGCGGTCTGCGGGTCGTCGGCGTCGGTGATGGCACGGACCACGACGGCGCGGTCGGCTCCCGCGGCGCGCACCTCCGGCATGCGCTCGGCGTCGATGCCGCCGATCGCGAACCACGGCCGCGGCGCGCCGACCTCGCCCGCGCCGACCTCGCCCGCGACGTCGCGGACGAGGTCGAGGCCGGGGGCGGTGCGGCCGGGTTTCGTCGGCGTCGGCCAGCAGGGGCCCACGCAGAAGTAATCGACGCCCGGTTCGGACGACGCGGCGGTGGCCTGGTCGAGCGAGTGGGTGGACCGGCCGATCACCACGTCCTCACCGACGACGCGACGCGCGTGCGGCACCGGCAGGTCGTCCTGGCCGAGGTGCAGCACGTCGGCTCCCGAGGCCAGCGCGATGTCGGCGCGGTCGTTGACGGCGAGCAGCGCGCCGCGGCGGGCACACACCTCGGCGAGCGTCTCCAGGGCGGCGAGCTCGTCGGCCGCCTCCATGGCGGGCTTCTCGCGCAGCTGGACGATGTCGACCCCGCCCGCGAGCGCCGCGTCGGCGAACTCCGCAAGGTCGGGGCGCATCGGCGTGCACAGGTACAACCGCGCGTCGGCGAGTCGCGCGCGAATCCGATCACCGCTCAGGCCGGGCATGGCATCACGGTAGCGCGCCGCGGTAGGTTGGTGGTGTCCGCACGGGAGCCCTGCCGGGCTGAGAGGGAGTACCGGGCCGCGTCGCAACGGTGCCGGCTCCGACCGTGGAACCTGATCCGGATCATGCCGGCGCAGGGAGCGTGAATCGTATGTCCGAGCCCGCCGTTCCGGCTTTTCCCGCCGGTGCGACCGAGGTGGCCGTCGTGGGAGGCGGCGTCATCGGCCTGGCCGTCGCGTGGCGGGCCGCGTCCGCGGGACACCGCGTCACCCTGTTCGATCCGGCGCCGGACCGTGCCGCGTCGCGGGTCGCGGGCGGCATGTTGGCGCCCGTCACCGAGGCCTGGCCCGGCGAGGAGGACGTGCTGGCTCTCGGCGAGGAGTCGCTGCGCCGCTGGCCCGCATTCGCCGAGGAGCTGTCGTCCGGCGGGCACGATCCCGCGTTGTCGACGTCGGGCACCGTCGTCGCCGCGTTCGACCGTGCCGACGCCGAGACCCTGCACACGCTCGCCTGCTACCTGCACGAACTGGGCCGCGAGGCGACGTACGTGCCGGCCCGGCGGCTGCGGAGGACCGAACCGGGGCTGTCGGGCGCGATCACGGGCGGCCTCGTCGTGCCCGGCGACCTCGCCGTCGACACGCGCAGACTGCTGGGCGCGCTTCGAGCCGCCGCCGGTTCCCGTGGCGTGGTGGAGGTCGCGGAAGAGGTCGTCGCCGTCGAACCGGGTGTGGTGCGCACCTCGCGGGGCGAGCACGGCGCGGACGCGATCGTCGTGGCCGCGGGAGCGTGGAGCCGGTCGCTGCTGCCGGACGCCGGCCCGCACGTCCGGCCGCTGAAGGGCGAGGTGCTGCGACTGCGTTCGCGGCGCACCACGTTGCCGCCGCCGAGCAGCACGGTGCGGGCGATGGTCGAGGGCGAGCCCGTCTACCTCGTGCCGCGCGCCACGGGCGAATCCGGCGACGGCGACCTCGTTGTCGGTGCGACGCAGTACGAGGCGGGTTTCGACACCGCCGTCACGGCCCGCGGCGTGCGGCGGCTGCTCGACGCCGCCGAGCGCGTGTTCCCCGGAATCGCCGAGTACGAGCTCGTCGAGACCGCCGCGGGCCTGCGGGCGGGCAGCGCCGACAACCTGCCGTTGCTGGGCGAGGTCGCCGACGGCGTGTACGCCGCGACCGGGCACCACCGCGGCGGCCTGCTGCTGGCGCCCGTGACCGCCGACGCGGTCGCCGCGTGGCTGGCGGGCGCCGCACCGCCGCCGGGCGTCGAGGCTGCCCACCCTGATCGTGTGAAGGAGCGGGTCTGATGCACATCCACGTCAACGGCGAGGCGCGCGAACTGCCCGACGACACCACCGTCGCGGGCGTGCTGGCCGCGCTGGACGTGCCGGAACGAGGCGTCGCCGTGGCCGTCGACGGAACGGTGGTGCGCCGTGCCGAGTGGCGCGACGCGGTCGTCGGCGACGGGGCGCACGTGGAGATCCTCACCGCCGTCCAGGGCGGCTGAGGGGACGGAGGCTGACATGACAGGCGACTTCGCGGGAGAGCCGGCGGGCGTGCTGGCGATCGGCGAGCACAAGTTCACGTCGCGGCTGGTTATCGGTACCGGCGGGGCGGCGAACCTCGACGTCCTCGAACGCGCGCTCACCGCGTCGGGAACGGAGCTGACGACCGTCGCGATGCGGCGTGCCGACCTCGGCTCCGGCTCCGGGGTGCTGGACCTGTTGCGGCGGCTCGGCATTGCGCTGCTGCCGAACACCGCGGGTTGCCGCACCGCGGCGGAGGCCGTGCTGACGGCGCAGCTGGCCAGGGAAGCGCTCGGCACGGACCTGATCAAGCTCGAGGTCCACGCCGACGACCGGACGCTGTTGCCGGATCCCATCGAGACGGTCGACGCGGCGCAGCAGCTCGCCGACGAGGGATTCACCGTCCTCGCCTACACCAATGACGACCCGGTGACCGCGTCGCGGCTGGAGGAGGCGGGCTGCGCCGCCGTGATGCCGCTCGGTTCGCCCATCGGCACGGGTCTCGGTATCCGCAATCCGCACAACATCGAGTTGATCGTGGCGCGTGCGAGCGTGCCCGTGATCCTCGACGCCGGCATCGGCACGGCCTCGGACGCCACGCTCGCGATGGAACTCGGCTGCGACGCCGTGCTGCTGTCCACCGCCGTCACGCGTGCCCAGGATCCGGAACGCATGGCGGCGGCGATGCGCGCAGGCGTCACCGCGGGCAGGCTCGCCCGCGAAGCGGGGCGGATTCCACAACGGTTCTGGGCGCAGGCGTCCAGTCCGCCCCGCTGAGTCCGCCCGGCTCGTCACGCCGAGGCGGCCCCGTGCGCGGCCTGTGACGTCGAGGCGCCGGACCACCGGCCGGGACACTTTCCGCGCCGGTTATCCCCGATCGGGTGGAGGGAACGTATGGTGAACGCCCACTCCGTGCGATCGAAGGAGCGTAGGTGACCACGCCGAACGACGTCCCGCATCGGCTGTTCCTGACCATCGGGCGGCTGTCGCGAGCACTGCGGCAGGCCGGCGCGCCCGGGCCGGGCCACGGTGCGATCTCCGCCATGGCGACGCTCGACGTCCAGGGCCCGCTCCGCCTCGGCGACCTCGCGTTGAAGGAGGGCGTCGCGGCGGCGACCATGTCGCGCATCGTGGCCACGCTCGTCGAGTACGGTTTCGTGGCCCGCGAGCCCGACCCGATCGACCGCCGTGCCTGGCTCGCCGAACTCACCGACGAGGGCAGGCGCACTCTCCACGACCTCCGCTCGGAACGGATCCGCGAGTTGTGCAGCCGCATCGAGCGCCTCTCCGACGACCGCCGCAACGCCCTCGAAGCCGCCCTCCCCGCGTTGGAGGCCCTCCTCGACGAGGAGTCCGACCCGGCGTAACCCGCCGTGTTGCTCCCGCCCGTCGCCCGACCACCGCTCGTCACCGACGCGCGGCCGCAGGGATCAGGATCCCGCCCGGACACCCGGCGGAGCCGGAACGTCAGGCGTCGCCGTCGGACTCCTCGGGTGCGAGCCGCCAGAATGCCGACACCGGGCCGATCTTCGCGCCCATCGGGTACGAGTGCTCGACGGCCTTGGTGACGAACGCCTTGGCGAACCGCGCGGCGTCGACCACCGACATGCCGCGCGCGAGTCCCGCCGTCAACGCCGACGCCATCGCATCGCCCGCGCCGTGGGTGTGCGGGGTGTCGTGCCGCGGGCCAGGAAGTTCGACGAACTCGGAGCCGTCGTAGAGGAGGTCGACGCATTCGCGGTCCTGCACCAGGTGGCCGCTCTTGACCAGCACGTACCGCGGTCCGAGGTCGTGGAGCGCGAGCGCGGCGTCCCGCATCCGGGCCCGCCCGGTGACCTCGATGCCGGTGAGCAGGCGCACCTCGTCGAGGTTCGGCGTGAGCACCGTCGCGCGCGGCAGCAGGCGCTCGCGCAGTGCGGTGAGGCCGCCGTCGTCGAACAAGGGGTGCCCGGTCATCGACGCCGCCACCGGGTCGACGACGAACGGTACGCGGGCGTCCCGGCCGATGC
The DNA here is from genome assembly GCF_024171865.1 of Prauserella aidingensis. Classification (GTDB taxonomy): domain Bacteria; phylum Actinomycetota; class Actinomycetes; order Mycobacteriales; family Pseudonocardiaceae; genus Prauserella; species Prauserella aidingensis. The sequence continues at coordinate 310,432 of NZ_JAMTCN010000002.1, forward strand.
CCGCGTCGTCGCAGGCGTCGGCGACCTCGTGGATGATCTCGGCCGACGCCAGCATGCCCGTCTTCGCGGCGTCGACGCCCATGTCGGCGGCCACGGCGGCGATCTGACCCGACACGACGCGTGCCGGGATGTCGGCCCGGTCGTGCACGCCGAGCGTGTTCTGAACCGTCACGGCCGTCACGGCGACGAGCCCGTGCACCCCGCAGGTCAGAAAGGTGCGCAGGTCGGACTGCAGTCCCGCGGCCCCGCCGGAGTCGGAACCGGCGATCGTCAGCGCGGCAGGAGGTCGGGTGGTCATCCCTCCAGTGTCGCTGCCGCGTCGGCGGTCAGGCCAGTGGGCGTAGGAATGAACACAGCGTGAACGGTCGGTTCTTCGGGGTCATCGCAGTCGGTGCCGGCTCGTAGTCTGCGAACACCATGAAGATCGCGGAGACGCTGCAGACCCTCGCGTCGGTGCTGGGGTCGGATCTGGGCCTGCTGGTCGTGTTGGTTCTGTCGGTGCTCGCGATCGCGGCTCCGTTCGTGGACCGCTACCTGATCCGCACGAAACGTCTCTCCTACCGGGTGCTGTACAACTCGAAGCTCGGCGTGAGCCCGGATCTCGACGACGGCGACGTCGCCGCGGGCGTCCCGCCGGGTGCGGACGAGGCGATGCACGAGCTCGCCGACGAGATGAGCCGGATGACGAGCGTGGTCGTGCGGCTGCGCAACGCGGGCATCGACGACATCCGACGTGACGATCTGCGGAACCATCCGTTGACGCTCGACTTCGGCGGCCGCGTCATCTGGAACGCGCGCATCTCCGATCCGAGCGTGGAGGCGCACCGCGGCGCGCACAAGCGCAGCCTCACGTTCCTGCCGCCGGACGGCGAGGTGAGGGAACGCAAGGAGTCGGAGTCCGCGAAGCTCGAGGACGTCCGGAAGACCTCGCGTCGCAGGTTCCCGTGGAGCAGACGGGTGGCCGAGCCGGTCGCGGAACCGGAGTCCGAAACTCCACAGTGGACCAGGCTGCAACTGCGCGGTCTCGAGTTGCAGCGCAAGGAGAAGCTGAAGATCGCTATCGTGCTCCGGGAACCGCCCGGTTCCACCGAGCACACGAAGAAGATCAGCATCCAGGGGCAGCTGACCGGTGGCCGCATCGTGGACGAACGGGAGCAGGCCGGCGTCACGTGGCCGCGCGCCGCGGTCATGGTCGGCATCCTGCTGGTGGGAGTGCTACTGGCGACGTTGCTGGCCAACGCGTCGAGACCCGCGGCCGACCCCGCCGTGGCGTGCGGGGACGGTGAACTCGCCGTCGTGGGCTCCAGTGCGTTCGTGCCCGCGGCCGAGAACATCGCGCGCGCCTACGCGACGGCCTGTCCCGGTGCGGATATCACCACCCGGTCGACCGGCAGCAACGCGGGCGTGCGCGAATTGCTGAGCGATGCCGTCGAGCCGGGTTCGACCGTGGCACTGTCCGACGGCCTCGCGCGTCACGAGAGCGACCGGCTCGACGCCCATCCGCTCGCGGTGATCGTGTACACGCTGGTGGTGCACGAGTCCGTCGGCGTCGACGAGCTGACCACGCAGCAGGTCCGCGGTATCTACAGCGGCAGGTACGACGACTGGAACCAACTGCGCCCCGGCCCGTCGTCGCCGATCCGGATCGTGGGCCGTGGCGGGGAATCCGGCTCCCGCACGACGTTCGAGCAACGCGTGCTCGGCAGGTCGGAGGGGCCGCTGACGTCCGACACGTGCGACGACGCCGACCGGGTCGAGCAGGCCGACGTCGTGCGGTGCGAACGGGGCAGCGAACGCATGGTCCTCGACGAGGTGGCGCGTACCCGCGGGGCGATCGGCTACGTGGACGTGCCGTCGGCCAACGATGCTCGCTCCGAAGGGCGTGACCTCGGTGTCGTCGAGCTCGACGGCGATTACCCCGACCCGGGCAACATTCCGGACGGTTACCCGTTCTGGACGATCGAGTACCTCTACACCAAGGGCGAACCCGACTCGTCGCCGTTGCAGTCCGGCTTCCTCGAGTACCTGCGCAGCGGCACCGCGCGCGACGAGCTGCACAGCGCGGGTTACGTGCCGTGCATGCGCAAGGACAGCCGCCTCCACGCCCTGTGTCGCTGGTGAGAGCTGCGCCGTTGGGGAGCCCTGTGCCGTTGGTGACATGCCGGGCGGCCGAACACGGCGACGCCGCCGGGGCCGGGCTTTCCGGTGAGGACCACGTTCCGGTGCAGACCTCCGCCGACGGTGGGTGTGTTCGTTCACCGGTGTTTCAGCGGGCGGTCCGCCGACGCTCACGTGCCCGGTGTCGAGCGCTGCCAGCCTTCGTGGCATGACCTCGACACGTCAGGTATCCCACTCCCTCGTTTCCGTCTCCGCCGCGTGTGCGGTGCTGTTCGGTGGCGTCGCCGCGCCGCCGGCCGCGATGGCCGACGCCGTGAGCCCCGCCGAGTCGTCCGTGACGCTCGCACCCGGCGTGACGCACCGGTCGTTCACGGTCGACACCGGCGCGGGTGCCGTCCAGGGCCACGTGCTCACCGTCGACGTGCGCAAGGCCCGGCTCGGCCTCCTGCACCCGGGTATCGTCGCCGAGCGGGCGGAGGTTCCCGACATGGCGAACGCCCAGGGCGCGCTCGCGGGTGTCAACGGCGACTTCTTCAACATCAGCGACGCGCACGAGGGTGTCGAACCGACGGGATCGTCGGTCGGTCCCGCCGTTGCCGGTGGGGATGCGCTCAAGGGTGCCGTGCCCGACGGCCAGCGGTTCGGACCCGCGTTGCCCGACGGCACGTCGACGCGTGACGTGTTCGGCGTGGGAGTCGACCGCAAGGCTCGCGTGTCGATACTCGACGTGACCGGCACGGTGCGTACGCCCGACGGCGTCTTCGACGTCGACGGGATGAACCAGTACGCGCTGCCCGAGAACGGCGTCGGCGTGTACACCGCCGACTGGGGGTCGATGAGCCGGGTGCGCCCGACCTGCGGCACGGACACGAATCGCCGCGCACCGTGCAGCGACGAGACCGAGGAGGTCGTCGTGCGCGGCGGCGTCGTCGCCGCCGAACGGGACGAGCCCGGCGAAGGCCCGATCCCGGCCGACGCGACCGTGCTGGTGGGCCGCGAGGACGGCGCCGCTGAGCTGGAGAAACTCGACGAGGGCGACCGGGTGCGGGTTCGCTCGGGCCTGGACGCCGACGCACCCGCGCCGCCGTTCGCGTTCGCCGTCGGCGGGTTTCCCATCCTCCGCGACGGTGCACCGCTGCCCGGTCTCGACACCGGCGTGCTCGCCCCGCGGACGGCCGCGGGCGTCAGCGCGGACGGCCGTACCGCCTACCTGACCGTCGTGGACGGCAGGTCTGCCGAGAGTGCCGGGATGACGGTGGCCGAACTCGCCGAGCTGCTGCGGTCGTTCGGTGCCGTCGACGGCGTCAACCTGGACGGCGGCGGCTCGTCGACGTTCGTCACCCGCGAGCCCGGCGACGCGCGGGTGACCGTGCGCAACGTGCCCTCCGACGGCAAGCCCAGGGCGGTGGCCAACGGCGTGGTCGTGTTCGCCCGCTGAACCGCAACACGGGCTCCGGGATCCGCAACACGAGCCCCGGGATCCGCAACACGGTCCCCCGAGTCCGCAACACGGGCTCCGGGAACCGCAACACGGGCGTCAGGTTTCGGTGTCCAGGCGCCAGAACGGGGAGACCGGGCCGATGCCGTCGCCCAGCGGGTAGGCGTCGGCGACGCAGCGTTCGATGAACCGTTTGCCCTCGCCGGCGGCCGTGGGCACGTCGGCACCCTTCGCCAGGGACGCGGTGATCGCCGACGCGAGCGTGTCGCCGCCGCCGTGGGTGTGCGGGGTGTCGTGGCGCGGGCCGTCGAGCTCCACGTGCGTCGTGCCGTCGGAGAGCAGGTCCACGCAGCGCGGTCCGGTGTCGTGCCCGCCCTTGACCAGCACCCACTGCGGACCGAGCGCGAGTAGAGCGTCGGCGGCGGCCCGCCTGCTCGCGACGTCCGTGACCTCGACGCCGGTGAGCAGGCGGACCTCGTCGAGGTTCGGCGTCACGAGCGTGGCCCGTGGCAGCAGTTCGGTGCGGATCGCCTCCAGGGCTTCCTCGCGCAGGAGCGAATCGCCGTGCATCGAGGCCGCCACCGGGTCGACGACGAAGGGAACGGTCGTCTCGCGGCCGATCCCCACGTCACCGAGGGTCTTCGCGACGGCCGTGATGATCTCCGCCGTCGCAAGCATGCCCGTTTTGGCGGCACGGGTGCCCATGTCCCCGGTCACCGCCCGGATCTGCGCGGTGACGACGTTCGACGGGATCTCGGCGAAGTCCTCGACACCGAGCGAGTTCTGCACGGTCACGGCCGTCACCGCGGTCATGCCGTGCACCCCGCAGGCGAAGAACGTCCGCAGATCCGCCTGGATGCCCGCGCCGCCGCCGGAGTCCGAGCCCGCGATCGTCAGCGCGGTCGGCGGCACGCGCGCGTCCGCCGGGGCCGCGGAGTCCGTTCCCACGGAGGAGTCGGCGGTCATTCGGCCACCGGAAGGTAGACGCGGCCGCCGCGGGAGGTGAACTCCTCCGACTTCTCCTGCATCCCCGCCTCGATCGCTTCCACAGAGGACAGTCCGTGCTCCTCCGCGTAGGCGCGGATGTCCTGCGTGATGCGCATCGAGCAGAACTTCGGCCCGCACATCGAACAGAAGTGCGCGGTCTTCGCGGGTTCGGCGGGAAGGGTCTCGTCGTGGTAGGCGCGCGCGGTGTCGGGGTCGAGCGACAGGTTGAACTGGTCGACCCATCGGAACTCGAACCGTGCCTTCGACAGCGCGTCGTCCCGTTCCTGAGCCCGCGGATGGCCCTTCGCCAGATCCGCGGAATGCGCCGCGATCTTGTAGGTGATAACTCCGGTCTTCACGTCGTCACGGTTGGGCAGGCCGAGGTGCTCCTTCGGCGTGACGTAACACAGCATCGCCGTGCCGTGGCGGGCGATCTCCGCCGCGCCGATGGCCGACGTGATGTGGTCGTAGGCCGGTGCGATATCCGTCGCGAGTGGGCCGAGCGTGTAGAACGGCGCCTCGCCGCAGAGCTCCTCCTCGAGCTCGACGTTCTCCTTGATCTTGTCCATCGGCACGTGACCGGGGCCTTCGATCATCACCTGCACCCCGTGGTCGCGGGCGATGTGGGTCAGCTCGCCGAGGGTCTCGAGTTCCGCGAACTGGGCGCGGTCGTTGGCGTCGGCGATCGAACCGGGGCGCAGTCCGTCGCCGAGGGAGAAGGTGACGTCGTAGGACCGCAGGATCTCGCACAGTTCGGAGAAGTGCGTGTACAGGAACGACTCCCGGTGGTGGGCCAGGCACCACGCGGCCATGATCGAACCGCCGCGGGAGACGATGCCCGTCACTCGCTGAGCCGTCAGCGGGACGTACCGCAGCAGCACTCCCGCGTGGACGGTCATGTAGTCGACGCCCTGTTCGCACTGCTCGATGATCGTGTCGCGGTACAGCTCCCACGTCAGCTTCTCGGGCTCGCCGTCGACCTTCTCGAGCGCCTGGTAGATCGGCACGGTGCCCACCGGCACCGGTGAGTTGCGGAGGATCCACTCCCGCGTCTCGTGGATCCGTTTGCCCGTGGACAGATCCATGATCGTGTCGGCGCCCCAACGTGTCGCCCACACCATCTTCTCGACCTCTTCCTCGACCGACGACGTCACCGCCGAGTTGCCCAGGTTGGCGTTGACCTTCACGAGGAAGTTCTTGCCGATGATCATCGGCTCGGACTCCGGATGCCTGCGGCTGACCGGAATCACGGCGCGCCCGGAGGCCACTTCGGACCGGACGAACTCGGCGGACATGCCTTCGCGGACGGCGATGAACTCCATCTCCGGAGTGATCACCCCGTCGCGCGCCCATTCGAGCTGCGTACGGTTCTCGGATGCCCAGCCGCGACGCAGTGGATACAGTCCACTGTGGACGTCGATGTCGGCGTCGGAGTCCGTGTAAGGGCCGGACGTGTCGTAGACGTCGAAGTGCTCGCCGTTGGTGAGCGAAATGCGGCGGACCGGCACCTGGAGGCCGGATTCGGTGGGTGCGTACGCCTTGGCGGAACCCTCGATCGGTCCCGTCGTGACGGCCGAGTTCGGGACCGAGGAGTTCGTGGTGGAGGCGCCGGGGCCACCGTTGGATTCGGCGGTCGCGGACACGGCGGAATTGTCGGAAACAGGCGTCGGCAACGACGTTCACTCCCTACGCTGGCATTATCCAGTCAGGTTCGTGCGGTCGGCGACACCGGGTCGGCCCCAGTCGCCCTCTCAGCCCGCCAAGGCGCGAGCTCCCGCGTTCGATGTAGTTCTTCCGTCAGCGACGATGCCAGCATCGGCCGCGACAAGCAACAGGCGGGCGCTCGCGAATTCCGTCGCGAACGCCCGCCTGGAGGTATGGAGGCCGGAAATCCCGTCGTGGACGGTGGTTCCGGCGGAGAGAAGGGCCGGGCGTCACGGCTCCTTCGGGGGAAGCCAGCTGTTGCCCGCCGCCGTCCAGTCGTTCTTCTTGAGCATCTTCTTCGCCGCGCGGGCGTACCTGCCCGTGAGCCGGTCGAGGTAGATGTAGCCGTCGAGATGGTCGGTCTCGTGCTGCAGGCAGCGAGCGAAGTATCCGGTGCCTTCGACCTCGACGGGTTTGCCGTCGGCGTCGAATCCGGTCACCTTCGCCCACGAGGCGCGTCCGGTCGGGTACGCCTCGCCCGGCACGGACAGGCAGCCTTCCCAGTCGTCGTCCGGGTCGGGCATCGTCTCCGGGATCTCGGACGTCTCGAGCTTGGGGTTCACCACGACACCCTTGTGCCGCACGCCCTCGTCGTCGGGGCAGTCGTACACGAACAGACGCAGGTCGAGGCCGATCTGGTTGGCTGCGAGCCCGACGCCCTCGGCCGCGTACATCGTCTCGAACATGTCGTCGACGAGTGCGGCCAGCTTGTCGTCGTACTCCGTCACCTCGCGGGTGGGGTTGTGCAGCACGGGGTCACCGGCGATGACGATGGGATGGATGCTCACCCGACCCATTGAAGCAGCGTCGCGGAGCGACTCCGTGGGGGGTTGGCGGTCGGGTGACGGGCGGGCCAGCGTCGCGGAGCCTCTCCGCGGGCGCTCGCCGCGGCGCCCCGGCCGGAACCGGCGACGGTGTGTGACGTCGCTGTGACGGGACGCGCCGGGGGCGGGTTACACCACTGGCGGTGGTCGTGCGTGATCTAATGGCGCCTGCGGAAACCACATCCGTGTTATTCGCCGAGAACGCCTGCGAGGAGCCACATGGACGCCGCGGAGTCGACGGGGGACAACGGTACATCGTCGTCGCCGAGGGAGTCCTCGCCGGACAGTGCCGACGCGGGCGGCGGGCTCACGGAGCGTGAGCGTGAGGTGCTCGCGTTCGAGCGGCAGTGGTGGAAGTACGCGGGCGCGAAGGAACAGGGCATCCGGGAACTGTTCGCGATGTCGCCGACGCGCTACTACCAGATTCTGAATCGACTTATCGACAAACAGGACGCCATGCAGGCCGACCCGATGCTGGTGAAGCGGCTTCGGAAGGCCCGCGCGTCCCGGCAGCGGGTGCGTGCGGCGCGCCGGTTGGGGATTGAGCTGTCATGAGCATTTTCGACGGTCTGTCCAGGCCCCTGCGTGCCGCGGGGCTCGGCCTGCTGGCGGTCGCGGTGATCGCGGCGGTGATCGGTGGCGTCACCGTGGTGACGGGCGGTGACGATCCGGACCCGGCCGCGCAGGAGACCTCGGAGACGAACACGCCCGGCAACGGTGACGGCGGACAGTCCGGTTCGCCGGACGGTCAGCAGCCCGACTCCGGGGACGGCTCCGGCGACAACGACGGCGGCGACGGCAGCGGTGGGAACGGCGGCGACGGCTCCGACGGCGACGGGTCCGGCAGCGGTAACGGCAGTGATGGCGGTTCCGGGGACGGCAGCACGGACGGCGGAGACGGTGCCGACGGAGGCGGATCCGCGGACGGCACCGGCAATGGCAACGGCTCCGGGAACGGCTCCGGGAACGGCTCCGGCAACGGCGGCTCCGCGAACGGCGGCGAGAACCAGAAGGTGAACATCAAGTCGGTCCACGTGCGGGTGTACAACAACTCCACGATCCGCGGGCTGGCGCGCACCGCCGCCGACGACCTGCGTGCGCAGGGCTGGAACGTCGTCGAGGAGTCGAACTACTCCGACGGCATCATCCCGGAGAGTACCGCCTACTTCCGCCCCGGCACCGACGAGGAGCACGCGGCCCGCGTGCTCGCCTCGGACCTCGGCATCAAGTTCGCGAAGCGGTTCGACGGCATCCAGGACTCGAGCCCCGGCGTCATCGTGATCGTGACGAAGGACTACGCCCAGAACCGCTGACCCCGGAGAGGTCGTGCCCGGAGGTCGGGACCCGGGCGCCGCGCCCCGGTGCACCCCGGACGTCACCACCTCGGGCGCCTGCCGGGCCGACCGGCGTGTGCCGGGTCACCGGTTGCGGGCGTACTCCTCCAGGTCGGCGAGCTGTTGCGGGTCGAGCGATGGGCGGACGACGCTGCGTGCCTTGTCGAGGTGCGCAGCGGTGACCTCGGTGGCCTCGAGCGATTCGCGCATCGCGGTCAGCGCGGCCTCGCGGATCAGCGCCGCGCAGTCGGCCGCCGAGTAGCGTTCCAGGGCCGTGGCGAGTTCGGCCAGGTCCACGTCGTCGGCGAGCGGCGTGTTCTTGGCCGCCGAGCGCAGGATGTCCGCGCGGGCCTCGGCCGTCGGCGGCGGCACGTAGATCTGCCGCTCCAGCCTGCCGGGCCGCAGCAGGGCCGGGTCGACGAGTTCGGGCCGGTTCGTGGCGCCGAGGACGACGACGTCGCGCAGCGGTTCGACCCCGTCGAGCTCGGTCAGCAGCGCGGCGACGACCCGGTCGGCCACGCCGGAGTCGCTGCCCTGGCCGCGGCGGGGCGCGAGGGCGTCGACCTCGTCGAGGAAGATCAGTGACGGGGCGGCTTCGGCGGCCCGGTGGAACAGCTCACGCACGGATCGTTCCGATTCGCCGACGAACTTGTCCATCAGCTCGGCACCCTTGACCGCGAACACGTTGAGCGCGCCCTCCCCGGCGAGTGCGCGCACGAGGAACGTCTTGCCGTTGCCCGGTGGGCCGTACAGCATGACGCCGCGGGGTGGTGCCACGCCGAGGCGTGCGAACGAGTCCGGGTAGCGCAACGGCCACAGCACGGCCTCGGTGAGCGACTGTTTGATGTCGTCCATGCCGCCGACGTCGTCGAGCGTCAGTCCGCCGGTGGCGAGCGTGTCCGATTCGGACATCGAAATCGGACGGACCGACGAGAGCGCGTCGACCAGGTCCTGCTGGGCGATGGTGGGCTCGCCGCCGCTCGCGGTGTCGTCGTCGCGCTGACGGAGGGCGCCGCGTACGGCGGCGTCGCGGCGCAGGGCGAGCAGGTCGGCGGCCACGAACCCGGGTGTGCGCTCGGCGATCGCCCCGAAATCCACATCGGATTCCACGGGGACGTCGCGGAACAGGATGCGCAGCAGGTCGGTGCGCACGCCGGCGTCCGGCTGGGAGAGCGTCAGTTCGCGGTCGAGCAGGTCGGCGGCCAGCAGGCGCGGGTCGACCGACTCGGGGTGGGCGGTCGTGGCGACGAGGGCGAAACCCGGTTCGGCGAGCGCCTGCCGGATCCGGTCGAGGAGCACGGTCGCCACGGGCGGTTGCTGATGGGCGGGAAGCAGCGCGTCGACGTCGGTGAGCAGCAGCACGCCCGAACCGTCGCCGGACGTGACGGCGTCGACGGCGCGGGCGAGGCGGTTCAGCGCGGCGTCGGGTTCGAGTACCGCGAGCGTCGGAGCGGCGAGGGTCACGACCCGGACCTTCTCGGCGTGGGCGACCGACCGTGCCAGCGTGGCCTTGCCGACGCCTTCCGGCCCGGCGAGCAGCACGCCGAGTCGCGACGACGTGCCGAGCTTGGCGAGCAGCTCCGGACGGTGGAAGGCGAGGTCGAACCACTCGGCGAGGGTGCGCGCCGCTGCGGAGTGGCCTGCGAGTTCGGACACCGGGACAGTGTCGGCGGTGTCCGACGGTTCGGTCACGGCGATCTCGGCGACGTCGGGCCCGGCCGCGGACTCGGTGGCGGCCGAGGAGGAACCGGCGCGCGGTGCCTGCAACGGGGTCGACTGTGCCTGTGCCGCGGTGCCGCCGGCGTCGGTGACGGTCTCCGCGGCCGGAGCGGTGTCGTCGCCGCGCCAGCGCACCACCGTGGACTGGCCGACCACGACGGGACCTGTCGCCGGGTCGGTGGCGGTGACGGTGAGCAGTTCCGTCGTCCACGTCGCGCCCACCGTGCGGGAGAGCGTGCCGCGGACCGCCGCCACGTCCGTTCCCGGCGGCGGCGACAGGTCCTGGGGCAGCAGCGACACGGCGTCGCCGACGGTCAGCACCTTGCCCGCAAGCGCTTGCCGCAGGGTCGTCGCCGTGACCGACATCGTGGCGAGCCGGGAGCCCGACACGGTGACGGTGCGCGCGACGGTCGCGGCACACGGTGCGACGACGATCTCGGAGCCCTCGGTGACACCCAGGTTCGACATCGTGACGTCGTCGGCCAGCACGACTCCGGGCGCGCCGTCCTCGGCAGGTGCGGCCAGTGCGGCGCTGGCACGGGCACCTGTGAGGCGCACCGCGTCCCAGGACCGCAGGCCGAGGGCGTCCAGCACCTCGGGATGCAGGCGGACGACTCCGCGGCGCGAGTCGAGTGCGGACGGCGTGTGCCGGACGGTGAGCGTGATCTGAGCGGAGGACGTCACAGCGGCCACTCTAGGAGGTGTCGATGCCCCCAAGGGCACTTTGGTCGCGTTCAATGCAACCAAAGTGCCCTTGGGGGCGTTCAACGCGACGAATCTTCCCCTCGCACGCGCCTGGAGTATTCGTGACCGGAGTGCCCACAGCAGTCCGGCACGTGGCGCGGCGTAGGCGGCCGCCTGGTCTCAGCGTTCGCGTTGGCGGAGTCCGATGCGGCGCCAGCCGCGCTTGCGGGACGACGTCCGTGCCGGATCGACGGGCGGATACACCCGTGAGACGTGCGAGGTGGCGGGCCCGGTGCCGGACCCGTCGGAGCGCTGGACGGCCCTGCGCGCGGCACCGGCCACCTGGCGGAGCCGCGGCCTGCGCAGCCCCAGCCGCCGCTGCCCGCGCAGGCCCCTGCGCATCGCACGCCGTTCGCGTCCCGGCACGTCCCACGCCTCGGGGTGCGCGGCGAGCCAGTGGTACCGCCGCACCGCGTACGGGATGTGGGCCAGGTACAGCACCAGTGCCGCCGCGAGAGCGATCAGCGGGTACTGGATGACCGCGGCCGCGAGCAGGCCGACGCCCACGAGCAGCGGCGCGACCGCCTTGGCGGGTGCGCGCAGCTTCTTCAGCGACAGGGTGGGGATGCGGCTGATCAGCAACGCCGCCGTGGCGACCGTCCACAGCCACACCACCGGCTGCGACGACCACCAGCCGGTGCCGAACTCGAGCGTGACGATCACCGGCAACAGCGCCGTCAACCCGCCCGCGGGAGCGGGCACGCCGACGAAGAACTCGTTCGCGAACGGCGGTTGGTCCTCGTCGAGCAGCGTGTTGAACCGGGCCAGCCGCAACACCATGCAGACCGCGAAGATCAGCGCGACGACCCAGCCGAACCGGTCGTCGCCGGGCAGCCACACGTACAGCACCAGCGCGGGGGCGACGCCGAACGAGATCGCGTCGGACAGCGAGTCGAGCTCGGCACCCATCTTCGACGACGCGTCGAGCAGGCGGGCGATCCGCCCGTCGAGACTGTCCAGGATCGCCGCCACGCCGATGGCGCCGATGGACAGCACGTAGTCGCCTGTCAGGGCGAACTGCACGGCGGAAAGGCCCGCGCACAGGGCGAGCACGGTGATGGCGTTCGGCAGCAGCCGGACGCCAGGAGTGGTCCGCGACATCACGGTCGGTCCCTCGCAGCGGGGGCGGTGTCGGCGATGGCGGTTTCGCCGCCGATGGTGCGCTGGCCCTCGCGGACGAGGACGCGGCTGTCCGGCGGCAGGTAGGTGTCGACGCGGGAACCGAAGCGGATCAGCCCGTAGGTCGTGCCGACGTCGTGGCGCTCGCCCTTGGCGACCTGGCACACGATGCGCCGCGCGACCAGCCCGGCGATCTGCGTGACGACCACCTCGCGGCCCGCGTCGGTGCGCAGCAGCAGCGAGTTGCGCTCGTTGTCCTCGCTGGCCTTGTCGAGGTCGGCGGACAGGAACGTGCCCGGCCGGTAGGCCACGCGTTCCACGGTGCCGCCGACGGGCATGCGCTGCACGTGGACGTCGAACATCGACAGGAACACGCTCACGCGGGTGCGCGGCCGGTCGGGCAGACCGAGCTCGGCGGGCGGTACGGCGTCGGAGATCAGCGACACGGTGCCGTCCGCGGCGGCGACGACCAGGTCCTCGCGTTGCGGCGGCACGCGGTGCGGTTCGCGGAAGAACGCCGCCGTCGCGAGCGTGCCCAGGCCGGCGACGACACCGAGGCCCGTCGACACCTTGCGCAAGGCGAGCGTCGCGGCGAGACCGCCGAGCACGAACGGTCTGCCGGCCGGATGCATCGGCGGCAGCGTTTCCCTGGTGAGCGCCGCGGCGTGGCCGAGGGCTCCGGAGATCGTGGAGGCCCCGGAAGCCTGGTCGGTCGTGGACGCCGGTATGCCGTCGGAAGCCATGGTGCGGTCGTCTGTTCCGTTCGCGTAGGTGAACCTCGAACGCGACCACGCTACTCCGCGCGGGTAACGCCCCGGCGGCCGCCTCACGTCCGTCAGAGCAGCATCACGTCCACCTCGGAGCCGGAGGGTGCCTCGGTGGTGTCCTCGTCGAGCACGATCAGGCAGTTGGCCTGCGACAGCGCCGCGAGCAGGTGTGAGGCCGGGCCGCCGCGCGGGCCGACCACACCGGTCACGTCCCCGTCGGGGTGCGAGTAGAAGCCGCGGCGGAACTGGCGTTTGCCTCGCGGCGACGTGAGCGTCTCGAGCAGTCGCGCGCGCACCACGGTGCGGTCGGGGTCGGAGTGGCCGAGCGAGGAGCGGATCGCGGGCCGCAGGAACGCCTCGAACGACACCAGCACGCTCACCGGGTTGCCGGGCAGCGTGACGACGGGGACGCCGTCCCACGTGCCGCATCCCTGGGGGCCGCCGGGCTGCATCGCGACCTTCGTGAACGTCACGCCCGCCCCGGTCAGCGTGTCCTTCACGACCTCGTAGGCGCCTGCGCTGACACCGCCGGAGGTGACGACGAGGTCGACCTCGGCGAGCCACGGTTCGATGGCCGCGCGGAAGCTGTCGACGTCGTCGGCGACGCTGCGGACCGTGTGCACCTCGCACCCCAGTGCCCGGAGCGCCGCGCCGAGCATGACGCTGTTGGACTCGTAGATCCGGCCGTGGGCCAGCGGTTCCGGGGGCAGCACCAGCTCCGTGCCGGTCGACACCACGAGCACGCGCGGTGCTGCGATGACTGCGAGGGTGTCCCTCCCGACGGCCGAGGCGAGGCCCAGCTGGGCGGGTCCGCACACGGTGCCCGCCTCGAGTGCGACGGTCCCCACCGCGACGTCCTCACCGGTGCGGCGCACGTGCGTGCCCGGCGCCGACTCGGCGTGGATCCGCACGCGCGACGTGCCGCCGTCGGTCCGTTCGACCATCACCACGGCGTCGGCTCCCTCGGGCATGGGGGCGCCGGTCATGATGCGGTGCGCCGTGCCGGGCGGCAGCGCGGGCACGTCGGTGAGGCCCGCGGGGATGTCGGTCCCGACGCTCAACTCGACGGGCGTGTCCTCGCTCGCGCCCGCGACCTCGGCGGAGCGCACGGCGTAGCCGTCCATCGCGGAGTTGTCGAACGGCGGCAGCGACACGGTCGCCGCGACGTCCTCGGCCAGTACCAGTCCGGCGCACTCGGTGACGGGCCTGCTCACCGCGGGCCTGCGGCCCAGCAGCTCGGTCACCTGTGCGCGGTGTTCGTCGACGGAGATCACGCCGGTCATCCTCCTCGCCGATGGTGGCTGTGTCAGACTCTCCCCGCTCGGAGCCCCAGGGAGGCGGACTCCGTGTCACACGTGGGGAGGTTTCGTGCAGGTACAGCTGCGGCACCAGCCGTCGTTCGCGGTCGGGCGCATCATGCTCGCCCCGGGCGAGCCCGTCCAGGTCGAAGCGGGCGCGATGGTCGCGACGAGTTACGGCGTGCAGGTGCAGGCGTCCACACAGGGCGGCGTGATGAAAGGGCTCGGGCGGGCCGTGTTCGGCGGCGAGTCGATGTTCATCAGCACCTACACCGCGCCGCAGAACGGGGGCTGGGTCGACGTCGCGGCGTGCCTGCCCGGTGACCTGCAGGTGATCAACCTCGACGGCCGGATGGGCTGGTGCATCACCCGCGGGTCGTGGATCGCCTCGGCCCACACCGTCAACCTGCAGACCCAGTGGGGCGGGTTCAAGAACCTGTTCGGCGGCGAGGGCGGTTTCCTGACGTACGCGGCGGGCCAGGGGCCGGTGCTCGTGTCGTGCTACGGCGCGCTCGAGGTCGTCAACCTGCAGCCGGGCGAGATGGTCACGATCGACTCCGGTCACGTGGTGGCCTACGCGGAGACGGTCCAGTCGCAGCTGCGCACGATCTCCGGCGGCATGATGCAGAGCGCCAAGAGCGGCGAGGGGCTGGTGTTCGACTTCGCGGGCCCCGGCCAGATCATGACCCAGACCCGCAACCCGTCGGCCCTGGCGGCGTGGGTCGTGCAGCAGGTGCCAGGGCGGTAGGGCATGGAGGTCCACACCCGGCACACGCCGACGTTCGGTGTCGCCCGCATCGTGCTCGCCGAGGGTGAGGCGGTGCAGGCGCCGGCGAAGGCGATCATGGCGAGCAGCTTCGGCGTGTCCGTGTCCCGGCCCGTGCGCGGTGAGCCGACGGTGCTGACCGCGCCCTCCGGCGGCGGCTGGGTCGACCTCGCCCCGGAGACGCCCGGTGACGTCTACCCGCTCGGCTTCGACGGGCGCAGCGGCTGGTGCGTCTCCACGGTGCCGGAGTCGCGGGTGCTGGCCCGGCCCGCGTCGATCCGGCGGGACGGGACGTGGCCCGGGTTGCAGCACCTGTTCGGCGGCGATCACGGGTTCCTCGAGCACTACGGCGGGACGGGGTCGCTCGTGCTGAGCGCGAAGGGCCCGGTCGACCTGCTCAACCTCGATGCGGGCGAGATGGTCACGGTGCGGCCCGCGTTCCTGGTCGCTTATCCGGACACGATCCAGGTTCGGTTGCGGGCCCTCGACCCGGCGGGGCCACAGTCCGTGCGCACCGGACAGGGACTGGCTCTGGATTTCGCCGGTCCCGGTACGGTTCTGGTCCAGGCCAGGCGCTGATTTTCCCGGTTTTCCCGGGAGTTCACCGTGCAGGTGATTCACTTTTCAACGGTCGTCGTGGGCTGTGTGGGTGAACCGGATTCTCGTGGATGTCACTCACCGCGCACGTCGGGCGGCGAGATGTCGGCGAACCCGTTACCGCAAATTGACCATTGCCGAGCCGTGTGATTCCGGTAGCGTGATCGACGCTTGGAGCGCAGACAGGCTGCGTTCGGAGCGTTTTTCGGTTTGCTACAAGGAGGACGCCGTGGCAGTCGGCACGGTCAAATGGTTCAACGCGGAAAAGGGCTACGGCTTCATCGAGTCCCCGGAGGGGCCCGACGTTTTCGTGCATTACTCCGCGATTCAGGCAGAAGGATTCCGCACCCTCGACGAGGGTGACCGGGTGGAGTTCGAGATCACCGCGGGGCGGGACGGCCGCAGTCAGGCTGCCGACGTCAAGAAGGTCTCGTAACTCCCGTTTTTCTTCTCGACCGGGGATCCTCCGGCGCATCGCGCTGCGGTCCGTTCCCGGTTCGCCGGTTCCCGACAGTGGGAGGACGGTGGCCGGGGCTTTCCGACGCTTCGCGTCCGACCAGCGGTCCGACCGCTAGGCTGCGCGCTGTGTCAGGCGATGTGTCGGGGGACCTCACCGGTCGGCAGCTGGGCAACTACCGCATCGACGGTGTGCTCGGCCGCGGCGGCATGAGCGTGCTCTACGAGGCCACGGACGTGCGCCTCGGTCGCCGCGTCGCGTTGAAGATCATCGGCGAACACACGGGCGCGGACCCCGAGTTCCGTGACCGGTTCGTGGACGAGGCCCGCAACACCTCGGCCGTCGACCACGCCAACATCGTGCCGCTGTACGACTTCGGCGAACTCGACGGGCTGCTCTACATCGCCATGCGCTACGTCGACGGCGCGGACCTGGCCGGTCTCGGCGGCGACGGACCCATGGACCCGGCGCGCGCCGTCGGCCTGCTCGACCAGGTCGCCGACGCCCTCGACACGCTTCACCGCGACGGCCTCGTGCACCTCGACGTCAAACCCGCCAACGTGCTCGTCACGAGTAGACAGCGGGCGCGCGACCGGCTCGAACACGTCTACCTCGCCGATTTCGGCCTCACCGAACGCGGCGCCGCCGAGCGAACGTCCCGCGGCGGTGACTTCCTCGGCTCGCCCACCTACGCGGCGCCGGAACACCTCCGCGGCGAACAGCTCGACGGCCGCACCGACCAGTACGCGCTCGCCTGCATGCTCTACTCCTGCCTGGCGGGCAGGCCGCCGTTCACCGGCGACGTGCAGACCGTCATCGCGGGCCACCTCAACCGCGAACCGCCGGCACTGTCCCGTGCCGTGCCGAGCCTCGGCGACCGCATCGACGCCGTCGTGCGCAGGGGCATGGCGAAGCGGCCCGGCGAGCGCTACACCTGCTGCGTAGAGCTGATCGCCGCCGCACGTGAGGCACTGGCGGGCGAACCGCAGGACGCGGGTGCCGGGGCAGGCGGAGCCGTGGCAGGCGGGGCCGCGGCGGGTGTCGTGCACGGCCTCGCCACAGGCAACGGCCGGGCGCCCGGGACTCCGATCACCGAACGGGTCACCGCCGGACAGGCGGCGACCCCGCCGTCCGGAATCGACCACGGGGCGATCCGGGAGCAGGGCGCACTCGGGGAGCAGGGTGGTCTCCGAGGCGGCGGCCCCGGAGAGGGTGCTTCCGCAGGATCTGCCTTCGGAAACGGCGTGTCCGGAAGCGGCGCCTCCGGAAGTGGCGGCCCGGGGGACGGAGCGTCCCGGCACTCGGCTGCGTCCCAGGACGCATCGCCGGGCGGTACGGCGATGCGGCAGAACACGGCTTCGCGACAGGAAGAGGGAGGCCTGGTGCATCCTCAGCAGCCGGGACAACCCGGTCCGTACGGACCGCAGGGCGGACAGCCGGGGCCCGGAGGGGCCGGACAAGGCCACGGAGGCCCGGGCCACGGAGGTCCGTACGGACCGGGCGGCCCGGGACAACCCGGCCCGTACGGACCCGGCGGACCCGGCGGACCCGGCGGACCCGGACAGCCGCCCTACGGAACTCCGCCGCCGGGCAATCCCGCGCAGAACCCGCCTCCCGGACTGGGCAGGCCGCCGCAGGGCGGTCAGCCCGGGTTCGGCACTCCGCCGCCCGGGATGCCCGCTGGTGGTCCGCCGCCCGGTGGGTTTCCGCCGGGCGGTCCCCCCGGTCCGGGTGGCCCCGGCGGCCCCGGCGGCCCCGGCGGCCCCGGAGGGCAGGGCGGCGGCCGGAGCGGCGGCGGCAAGTGGTGGCTGTGGGCGGGACTCGCCGTCGTTCTGATCGCGGGTGCCGTGGTGGCGATCGTCCTGCTGACAGGTGGGGACGAGGAGAGCGAGGGCGGTGGCGGCTCCGGCGGCGACCCGGGCACGTCGAGCTCCGTGCCGGAGATCCCGGTCGGTCCCGGTGGTTCGCAGACCGCGCCGACCGGCGAGTCCTCGCCGGGGCAGGCTCCGCCGAAGTCGATCCCGGTGGAGCCCGAGAACTGAGCCCGACAACTGAGCCCTCGGCGGTTCAGGTCGTGTACACGCCCGTCGGTTCCGAGTGGTAGCCCTTGGCGCCGACGGCGCGTGCCATCGGGCTGCGTGCCGTGCCGGTGCTCTCGGCCAGTTCGACGGCGGCGCGGATGTCGTAGCGGGGCCGCCAGCCGAGCGTCGTGAGTGCGCGTTCGTTCGAGTAGACGCGGTCGAGTGCGGGCAGCATGCGCCAGCCCCACTCCTCGTACCGTGCGGCAAGGTCCGGCAGCACGCGGGCGAACACGGCCGGGGCGTCGGTGGCGAGTTCGGCGGCGTCGGCCCGTGTGAACGGTGTCGTGGCGCTGATGACGAACCGGTCGAAGCCCAGCTCCGGTGCGCGGTGGGCGGCGAGCAGGTGAGCGTCGACGACGTCCTCGAGGTCGACGCGGCGGTAGGCGTACTCGTTGACCTTGAGATTCGTGTCGTCGAAAGCGTGGCGCACGTCGTCGCGGTCGTCTCCCTCGGGGAAGAACCGCGACGTGCGCAGTACGACCACGGGCAGGTCCAGGTCGCGGGCGAGTAGTTCGCACAGGTCTTCGGCGGCGATCTTCGTGGCGCCGTAGACGTTGCGCACCACGGGGCGGACGTCCTCGGTGATCCACGCAGCGGGTTGGCCCGGTGCGGGGGTGAGTGCGCGACCGAACGCGCTCGTACTGCTGGTGAACACCACGCTGCGGACATCGGCCGCGGCGGCCTCCTCGAGGACCGTCAGCGTTCCGGTGACGTTGACGTCCACGAAGTCCTGGCGCGTGTGCGACCCGACGTGCGGCTTGTGGAGGGTCGCGGTGTGCAGGACGCGGGTGACGCCGTCGAGAGCGCTGCGCACGACGCCGCGGTCGGTGATCGAGCCGGTGACGGTCGTGAACGGCGAGTCGAGGATGTCGAGGCCGACGACGTCGTCGCCGCGTTCGCGCAGCGTGCGCACGAGTGCTTCACCGAGGTGGCCGGCGCTTCCGGTGACCAGGTATCGCTCCATGGGCGAGATCGAAGCGTTTCTGGTACGCCCGTGTCAATCTGTTTCGGCCTCGGAGGCTGTCGCGCGCCGGCGCGTGGCTGCGTTCGATGCCACCGAAGTGCCCTTGGGGCATGGTCGCACGGCCGTGTCGGGGGACCCCTTTCTTGCACTCTCACCCGGAGAGTGCTAAACACGAGATTGGCACTCGGCACCGTCGAGTGCTAGGTAGCCGGTCGCCGACCGGCACCTGAAGGTCGGGACGGTGAGGCCACGTCCGGGAGATCCCGGGCTGGTCGTCCGTCGCGGGCACCGAGCCTGGCCTGTGACGTGTCCGATTACCGGAGGACCACACCCCAATGGCCAAACTGATTGCGTTCGACGAGGACGCCCGCCGCGGACTCGAGCGCGGCCTCAACACCCTCGCCGAGGCCGTCAAGGTGACTCTCGGCCCGCGTGGCCGCAACGTCGTGCTCGAAAAGAAGTGGGGCGCGCCGACGATCACCAACGACGGTGTCTCGATCGCGAAGGAGATCGAGCTCGAGGACCCGTGGGAGAAGATCGGGGCCGAACTCGTCAAGGAAGTTGCCAAGAAGACCGACGACGTCGCGGGTGACGGCACCACGACCGCCACCGTGCTCGCCCAGTCCCTCGTCAAGGAGGGCCTGCGCAACGTCGCCGCCGGCGCCGACCCGATCGCCCTCAAGAAGGGCATCGAGCAGGCCGTCGAGGCCGTCACCGAGCAGCTGCACAAGGCCGCTCAGGAGGTCGAGACCAAGGAGCAGATCGCTGCCACGGCCTCGATCTCGGCCGCCGACCGCACGATCGGCGACCTGATCGCCGAGGCGCTCGACAAGGTCGGCAAGGAAGGCGTCGTCACCGTCGAGGAGTCCAACACCTTCGGCCTCGAGCTCGAGCTCACCGAGGGCATGCGCTTCGACAAGGGCTACGTCTCGGGCTACATGGTCACCGACGCCGAGCGTCAGGAGGCCGTGCTCGAGGACCCGTACATCCTGCTGTTCGGATCGAAGATCTCGAACATCAAGGACATGGTCCAGCTGCTCGAGAAGGTCATGCAGACCAACAAGCCGCTGCTGATCATCGCCGAGGACGTCGAGGGCGAGGCCCTGGCCACGCTCGTCGTCAACAAGATCCGCGGCACCTTCAAGTCCGTCGCCGTCAAGGCCCCGGGCTTCGGTGACCGCCGCAAGGCGATGCTGCAGGACATGGCCGTCCTCACCGGCGGTCAGGTCATCAGCGAGGACGTCGGCCTCACGCTCGAGAACGCCGACATCTCCCTGCTGGGCCAGGCCCGCAAGGTCGTCGTCACGAAGGACGAGACCACGATCGTCGACGGCGTCGGCGACGCGGAGCAGATCCAGGGCCGGGTCAACCAGATCCGCGCCGAGATCGAGAACAGCGACTCCGACTACGACCGCGAGAAGCTGCAGGAGCGCCTGGCGAAGCTGGCCGGCGGCGTTGCCGTCATCAAGGCCGGTGCCGCCACGGAGGTCGAACTCAAGGAGCGCAAGCACCGCATCGAGGACGCGGTGCGTAACGCCAAGGCCGCCGTCGAGGAGGGCATCGTCGCCGGTGGTGGCGTCGCGCTGCTGCAGGCGTCCAAGGCTGCGTTCGACGGCCTCCAGCTCTCGGGCGACGAGGCGACCGGTGCGAACATCGTGAAGGTCGCCGTCGAGGGCCCGCTCAAGCAGATCGCCGTCAACAGCGGTCTCGAGGGCGGCGTCGTGGTGGAGAAGGTCAAGAGCCTGCCGCAGGGCCAGGGCCTCAACGCCGCCACGGGCGAGTACGAGGACCTGATCGGCGCCGGCGTTCTCGACCCGGCGAAGGTCACGCGTTCCGCGCTGCAGAACGCCGCTTCGATCGCCGGCCTGTTCCTGACCACGGAGGCCGTGGTCGCGGACAAGCCGGAGAAGAACGGTGGCGCCGCTGCCGACCCCACGGGCGGCATGGGCGGCATGGAAGGCATGATGTGATTCAGGCCTGACGCATGCGGCGAGCCCCGGGAGCACCCAGTGCCCCGGGGCTCGCTGTATGTCCACCCCCGCTGCGCGTGTTGCGCTTTCAGGAGCCCGTGTTGCGCCCTCGCGGGCCCGTGTTGCGCCTTCAGGGAGCCGTGTTGTGCTTTCTTGGGGCCGTGTTGCGCCTTGAGGGGGCGGTGTTGTGCTTTCAGGGAGCCGTGTTGTGCTTTCGTGGGCGCGGACACTTCCCCGTGCGGCGGTGTCGGTCGGCCCGGCCCGATCGGGACGTGTGCTGCTTCCGCTGTTCGGGGGACGGGCGCGCTGCCGGAGCATGATCCCTAGGCATGATCAACGACACGGGGTTAGTGTCGGTCACATGCCTGGATCTGTGCTCGGAACCGAGGTGCGGCGGGTCGAGGACCCCGAACTGCTGCGCGGAGAAGCCACCTACGTCGACAATCTGCCGATCCCGGGCGCCGCGCACCTCGCATTCGTGCGCTCGCCGTTCGCTCACGCCGAGATCACGGGCATCGATACGAGCGAAGCCGAGCAGGCCGACGGGGTACTGGCGGTCTACACGGCCGCGGACCTGGAGCTGGCGCCGGTGCGCCAGTTCATGGTCGTCAACCGCGACTGCGTGCGCATGCCGTTGGCGAGCGAGCGGGTTCGGTTCGTCGGTGACGCCGTCGCCGTCGTCGTGGCGGAGACCCCCGCGGCGGCCGCCGATGCCGTGGAACTGGTCGACGTGGACTACGAGCCACTGCCCGTCGTGGCCGATCCGGAGGAGGCGCTCTCCGACGATGCGCCGCTGCAGTTCCCGGACCTGGGGTCGAACATCGCGGCGGGCGAACGGGACGAGGTCGGCGCGGGGGTCCTCGCGGACGCCGACGTCGTGGCGCGCGCGAGGATCGAGAACCAGCGCGTGGCGGTTGTGCCGATGGAGGGCAACGCGATCGCCGTCGAACCGGGCGGCGGGTATCTCGGCGGCGACTACGACATGACGATCCACGTGTCGACCCAGATGCCGCACGTGCCGTGGAAGCTCGCGGCCAAGCAGCTCGGTGTCGCCCCCGAACGCGTGCACCTGGTCACTCCCCACGTCGGCGGCGCATTCGGCGGCAAGATCGGCATGACCGCCGAACACCAGGTGGTCATCGCCGCGGTACAGCGCCTCGGCAGGCCGATCAAGTGGGTGGAGACGCGCTCGGAGAATCTGCAGGCGATGCCGCAGGGGCGCGCCCAGGTGCAGTACGCCGAGCTGGGCCTGACGTCCGACGGCACGATCACGGGGCTGCACTGCAACGTCGTCGGCGACTGCGGCGCCTACGCCGGTTTCGGCGGCGGGTTCGCGCTCGGCCCCACGCGCCTGATGTCGCAGGGCGTGTACCGCATCCCGAAGATCAGCTTCGGTTCGATCGCGGCGCTGACCAACACGACGCCGACCGGTGCGTTCCGCGGCGCGGGCAGGCCCGAGGCGGCGGCCATGCTGGAGCGGATCATCGACGTGGGCGCCGCCGAACTGGGGATGGACCCGGTCGAGCTGCGGCGCAAGAACTTCCTGCAGCCCGACCAGTTCCCGTACGACACGCTCGTCGGCGCCACGTACGACTCGGGCGACTACGACTTGCCGCTGCGCGAGGCGCTGCGGGTCGCCGATTACGACGAGCTGCGCAAGGAGCAGCAGCGACGTATCGACGCGGGCGAGACGACACTGCTCGGCATCGGAGTGAGTACGTACGTCGAGATCACCGGCGGGGGCACCAGCGAGTTCGCCGCGGTGGAGATGGGCGACGACGGGCGCGCGACGATCAAGGTCGGCACCTCGGGGCACGGCCAGGGCCACCCGACGTCCTTCTCGATGCTCGCCTCGGACGCGCTGGGTATCCCGTTGGAGCGGATCGACTTCGTCCAGTCGGACACGGCGCAGGTCCCGCGTGGCGGTGGCACCGGCGGTTCGCGGTCGTTGCAGATCGGTGGCAGCGCGGTGCGGGAGGCCAGCGAACTACTCGTCGCGAAGGCCAAGGAGCTGGCGGCGACGAAGCTCGAAGCGGCCGTCGACGACATCGAGGTCACCGGCGACGGCGGCCTGGGGGTGCTGGGCGTGCCGAGCGCGACCGTCAGCTGGGCCGAGCTGGCGACCTACGCGGCCGAGAACGGCACCGCCCTCGCCGCCGACACCGATTTCACGCCGGGCGGTGCGTCCTTCCCCTTCGGCGCGCACGTGTCCGTGGTCGATGTCGACACGGAGACCGGAAAGGTGACGCCGACGCGGCACATCGCCGTCGACGACTGCGGGCGGGTGCTCAACCCGTTGCTCGTGCGCGGGCAGCAGCACGGCGGCGCGGTGCAGGGCATCTCGCAGGCGCTGTGGGAGCACTACACCTACGACGAGGACGGAAACCCGTCCACCGGCACACTCGCCGACTACCTCGTGCCGTCGGCCGTGGAGGTGCCGATGCTCGAGGTGTCGAACACCGAGACCGATTCGCCGCTCAACCCGCTGGGCGCCAAGGGCATCGGCGAATCGGCGACGATCGGCTCCACCCCCGCCGTACAGAACGCCGTGGTCGACGCCGTCAAGCACCTGGGCGTACGGCACATCGACATGCCACTCACGCCGCAGCGGGTGTGGCAGGCGATCCGCGCGGCGCAGAACGGCGCGCCCGCCGACCCGTGGCGGGACCCGCCCGAGGCGTTCGCGACGCTGCCGGTCCGGGAAGGCTCCGATCCGCACGCCGACGAGGCGGCCGTCTGACGACTACGCCTGCGCAGCGGGTCGTTGGTTGCGCAGCGGGTAATTGGTTGCGCAGCGTCGTGGTGCCGTAGTCAGGGCGGCGCAGTTCGGGTGCAGCGTTCCCTGGTGCCGCGTTTCCTGGTGCAGGGTGCCTTGGTGCCGCGTTTCCCGGCGCAGCGTTCCTAGCGCCGCCGGGTCAGCCGATCGCGTCGACCCGGCGGAGGCGGTCGTGCCACCGATGCGTGGTGTCCTCGTCGGCCGAGTGGGCGGCCAGCAGGTCCGGCTCCGGGGCGGTGCGTGGCACCGGAAGCCGACCGGCCACGGGTGACAGCGGCGCACTCGTCACGTCGGCGGTGAGCAGGCTCGCGGTGCCGAGTCCGCAGGCGAAGTCGAGCTCGGGCAACGCGCCGGCGAGTGCGAGCCCCGCGGCGAGGCCGACGCTGCTGTCGACCGCGGACGAGACCACGCACGGCAGGCCGCACGCCTCGGCCACGTCGAGTGCCCGGCGCACACCTCCCAGCGGGGCGACCTTCACCACCGCCACGTCGGCGGCACCGGCCACAGCCACGCGCAGGGGGTCCTCGGCACGGCGGATCGACTCGTCCGCCGCGATCCGCACGCCGACCCTGCGCCGCACCTCGGCCAGTTCGGGTACGGAGGGACACGGCTGTTCGGCATACTCCA
Organism: Prauserella aidingensis; assembly: GCF_024171865.1. Classification (GTDB taxonomy): domain Bacteria; phylum Actinomycetota; class Actinomycetes; order Mycobacteriales; family Pseudonocardiaceae; genus Prauserella; species Prauserella aidingensis. Next base: position 334,722 of record NZ_JAMTCN010000002.1, read on the forward strand.
GTCCGCCCGCCGCCCGGTCCAACTCGCCGAGTGCGCGGACCGCGGTGTCGACGTCCCACGCCGCGTTCGCGTCCACGCGGACCGCACCGCGAGGCCCGAGCGCGGCGCGGACCGCTTCGAGCCGGGCGCAGTCGTCGGCGAGCGTCGACCGGGGGTCGGCGACTTTCACCTTCGCCGTGCGACAGCCCGACGCCGAGACCAGCTCGTGAGCGTGCTCCGGTGCCACCACCGGCACCGTCGTGTTGACTTCGATCGAGTCCCGGACCGGCTCGGGCCAGCCGTCCCGGCTCGCTTCGACCGCCGCCGCGAGCCACGGCACGGATTCGACGTCGTCGTAGTCCTGGAAGGGGCTGAACTCGCCCCACCCAGCAGGGCCGTGCAGCAGTACGCCTTCGCGCACTGTGATTCCCCGGAACCGGTTCCGCAGGGGAAGCGCGAACACACCGGACGCGTCGATCCCGTTCATCTTGTCGCTCACCCGGGCCATTGTCCGACGGAGTTTCGCGGGACGGCCGGGTCGGGTATGCGCGGACCGAACCGACACGAGAGGAGTGGTGACCGTGACAGGCAGGCTCAGTGGCCGTCGAGTGGCCTTCCTGGTGGCGCCCGAGGGCGCCGAACAGGTCGAGCTGACCAGGCCGTGGAAGGCGGTGCAGGACGCCGAGGGTCTGCCCGAGCTGATCTCGTTCGAGTACGGCGACGTGCAGGCCTTCAACCATCTCGACAAGGCCGATGTGTTCCGCGCCGACAAACCGGTCTCGGAGGCCTCGGTGGACGACTACGTCGGCCTCGTGCTGCCGGGCGGCGTGGCCAATCCCGACCTGCTTCGCACCGACCCGGCCTCGGTGCGGTTCGTGGGATCGTTCTTCGACGCGGACAAACCCGTCGCGGCGATCTGCCACGCGCCGTGGACGCTCATCGAGGCGGGAGTGATCCGGGGCAGGCGGCTGACGTCGTACCCGAGCCTGCAGACGGACCTGCGCAACGCAGGCGCCGAATGGGTCGACGACGAGGTCGTGGTCGACGGGCGGCTGGTGACGAGCCGCAACCCGGACGATCTCCCCGCGTTCTGCGAGAAGATGGTCGAGCAGTTGGCCCAGCAGGCCGACCAGGGGCACGCCGCACCGGCGTGACCCCGCGGCGCCCGGGGCCGCGCCGCGTAGGTCGTGGGCGTCCGCGGCGTGACCCCGAGCGCCCGGCGCGTCCGGAGTGTTGGGCGCGTCCGGAGGAGCGTTCGGTGCGTCCGCGGAGCCGGGGCTCCGGCCCCGCAGGTGCTCTCCCGGGAGCGGCGTGCCACGAGGTCGGGTCCCGCAGTTCGGCTCCCGGTATCCGGCTAGGAGGAGTCGCCCTCGGCGGATGAGCCGCTGCCCTCGACGCCCGGCGGCGAGATGTCGATGCCCGTCCTGCGGGCCAGGCGCACCGCGTCGTCGGGTGCCTTCACCTTCGCGTCGTTGTCGCAGTAGACGAACACGTCGCGGGCCCGCCTCGGTGCGGCGCTCGCGACGGTGCGGTCCGAACGCGGCGACTTCCCCGCTCGCCACGCCCGCACCTTCTCGGCCCACCCGTCCAGTTCCCCGTCGGGGTAGCCGCCTGCGTACAGCTCCTGCCAGCCGTGCAGTCGCACGTAGACGAAGTCCGCCGTGACGTCCTCCAACTGCGGCCATTCGTCCGCGGCGTCGGAGGCGACGAGGCCGATCCTGTGCTCGCGCAGCAGCTCCACGGCCTCGGGGGTCGCGAAGCTCGGGTGCCGCACTTCGAGGGCGTGGCGCAGCGGGCGATCCGTCTCCACGTCGGTGCGGGGCTGGAACCGCACCGTGTTGTGGTCGCGTGCCAGCCGTGCCGCCGCGCCCGTGCTCCGGGGGAGGTGTCGGAAGAAGTTCGCCAGCAGCTCGGGGTCGAACCGCAGGGTCGGTGGCAGCTGCCACAGCACGGGGCCCAGTTTGTGTTCGAGGGCCGTCACCCCCGAGGCGAAGAAGTTGGCGAGCGGTTCGGTGACCTCGCGGAGTCGTTTCATGTGCGTGATGAAGCGGCCGCCTTTCACCGCGAACACGAAGTCGTCGGGCACCTGCTCGAACCAGGCGCGGTACCGCTCGGGCCGCTGGAGCGAGTAGAACGAGCCGTTGATCTCGACGCTCCCCATGCGGTGCGCCAGGTACTCGAGTTCGCGGCGCTGGGGCAGGCCGCGCGGGTAGAACGTGCCCCGCCAGGGTGGATAGACCCAGCCCGACGTGCCGATCCGTACGGTCCGCGCGTGTCCTCGCGCCGGGGACCGTCCCGTACTGCCGTGAGCGGCGGTACCCATGTCCCCACGCTGCCACCGTTGCCCTCACTCCCACCAGAACGTCCACAGCCGCTCGCCCACCAGGCCGCCCGCCACGTCGCGGAGTGTGTCCGGCTGGGCGGTGAACTGGTCGAGGCAGAAGGCGCGGTGCTCGGCCGCGAGCAGCTCCGCGCGGTGGCGGGTCTTCGGCGGCGCGGCGACCGACAGCGTCATCTCGTCGTAGCCGAGCCGGATCAGCGTCGCGCCGAACCGGTCCTCCCAGCTGCGCAGCACCGTCGACACCAGCTCGGCGCGGTCGGTGGTGCGGAGCATGCCCTGCCAGCCCAGCGCCGCGGGCACGTCGGCGGGCCGGGCGGCCTCGGTGATGCCGAGCCGGTGGCCACCGCCCGCGACCAGGCGGGAGCCGGTGTTGCCCGCCTCGGCCACGGGATCCGACTTGCGCGGGGACCGCCGGGCGAGACCGGGGAACTCGGCCCCGAACGGTTCCAGGCACGTGCCGTCGCAACAGGGCCCGCGCCACCAGGAGCGGAGCACGTCACCGGGATCGTCGTGGCCGACGGCGTCGTCGCTGGGGACGTCCCAGGGTCGGTCGTCGATCCAGTCCTGCCCCGCCGCCTCGAACCGCGGGTCGTGCGGGATCAGGATCGGCCAGCGGCCCGTGCGCGGAAACGCCGCTACGCAGGCCAGGTACAGCGCGGGATCGGTGATCGGATCGTCCGACACCCACAGCGCCTGGTGCATGCGCCCCGGCGGCAGGGCGAGGCGCGCGCTCCGGTCGTCGGCGCGGCCGCCGCCGTGAGGGCCGGTGCGGTGAGTGTCGGTGCCGTTCGTGGTCGTCGATGTGAACATGACCCGAACGCTAGTTCGACCCACCGACAGTTCCGGTCCATGAGTCGCCCCGGCTTACCCGACATCACTCGAACGGATGATCGAACGCCGGTCGTTGCGGCCGCTGTTCGCGCCGGGACGGCCGACGACCTACAGCGGGCGCAGCAGGTCGTCGGAGTCGATGATGCGGTAGGCGTAGCCCTGCTCGGCGAGGAACCGCTGGCGGTGCGCGGCGTAGTCGGTGTCGACCGTGTCGCGGGCGACGACCGAGTAGAAGTGGGCCTGCCTGCCGTCCTCCTTCGGGCGCAGCAACCTGCCGAGACGCTGGGCCTCCTCCTGCCGGGAACCGAACGTGCCCGACACCTGGATCGCCACCGACGCCTCCGGCAGGTCGATCGAGAAGTTCGCGACCTTCGACACCACCAGCTTGGTGATCTCGCCACGTCGGAACCGGTCGAACAGCGCCTCGCGCTCCTTGTTCTTCGTCGACCCCTGGATCACCGGTGCGTCGATGGCCTCGCCGAGCTCCTCGAGCTGGTCCAGGTAGGCGCCGATGACCAGCGTCGGCTGGTCCTCGTGCGCGTCGACGATGTTCTTGATGACCGCCGTCTTCGTGTGCGCCGTCGAGGCGAGCCGGTAGCGCTCCTCGGCGTCGGCGGTCGCGTACGCCAGCCGTTCGCCCTCGGTGAGCGTCACACGGACCTCGATGCAGTCCGCGGGCGCGATCCAGCCCTGCGCCTCGATGTCGCGCCACGGCACGTCGAAGCGCTTCGGCCCGATCAGCGAGAACACGTCGCCCTCACGGCCGTCCTCGCGCACCAGCGTCGCGGTGAGCCCGAGGCGGCGGCGGGACTGCAGATCGGCGGTCATCCGGAACACGGGCGCGGGCAGCAGGTGCACCTCGTCGTAGACGACCAGGCCCCAGTCGCGGGAGTCGAACAGTTCGAGGTGCTTGTACTCGCCCTTCGACTTACGGGTGATGACCTGGTAGGTCGCGATCGTGACCGGGCGGATCTCCTTCTTCTCGCCCGAGTACTCGCCGATCTCGTCCTCGGTCAGCGACGTCCGCGCGATCAGTTCGCGCTTCCACTGCCTGCCCGCGACCGTGTTGGTCACCAGGATCAGCGTCGTGGCCTGCGCCTGCGCCATCGCGGCCGCGCCGACCAGGGTCTTGCCCGCGCCGCACGGCAGTACGACCACGCCGGAGCCGCCCGCCCAGAACGAGTCGGCCGCCTGCCGCTGGTACTCGCGCAGCGACCAGTCGTCCTCCTCGAGCGACATCGGGTGCGCCTCGCCGTCGACGTAGCCCGCGAGGTCCTCGGCGGGCCAGCCCACCTTCAGCAGGGCCTGCTTGAGTCGGCCTCGTTCCGACGGGTGGACGGCCACCGTGTCGTCGTCGACCTGCACGCCGAGCATCGGCTTGATCTTCTTGCTGCGCTGCACCTCGGCGAGCACCGCGCGGTCCGTCGTGGTCATCACGAGGCCGTGTGCCGGGTGGTTGTGGATCTGCAGCCTGCCGAACCGGCCCATCGTGTCGACGATGTCGATCAGCAACGGCTGCGGCACGGGGAAACGGGAGTAGGTGGTGAGCGCGTCGACCACCTGCTCGGCGTCGTGTCCCGCGGCGCGTGCGTTCCACAGCGCCAGCGGGGTGATGCGGTAGGTGTGCACGTGTTCGGGGGCGCGTTCCAGTTCGGCGAACGGCGCGATCGCGATCCGCGCGTCACCCGCCTGCTCGTGGTCGATCTCGAGCAGCACGGTTTTGTCCGACTGGACGATCAGGGGGCCATCACTCACGCCTCCCTTTATACGTTCCTCGTCGGCGAGGTTGGGCCGTCCGGTGGGCAGGCGGCCCTCGTACTGGAACCTGACAGGGGGACGCAATACCATCGCCGGGCGTAACGTCGGCCACTGCCGGAGGGGCCGCGGTTCACCCGCTGTGGTTACGATCCGAGTGTCTTTCGCGTTGATATGAAGGAAGTCCGTTGCCCCGTCGCAGCCAGGCCCCCAGGGACGAAGCGGCGGACATTCAGCGGTCCGGTGGCCGCTGGCGGTTGCGCAACTGGCGGCTGAGGACTCGGCTGCTCGCCGCCCTTCTCGTGCCGATCCTGGCGATGCTGGGGTTCGCGGGGCTGCGCGTCGAGTCGAATCTCTCCGAGGCGGGCGACTTCGCGGCGGCGACCGAGCGCGTCCGGGTCGACGACACCGTCGCGAACCTGGTCCACGAGCTGCAGCGGGAACGCGACCTGACCGTGCGGTACGTCGCGGGCGGACGGCAGGGACGGCCCGTCGAGGTGCTCCGCCAGCGCGAACGGGTCGACACCGCGAGGGGCGACTTCGAGAAGACGCTCACCGCCGCCCGGCCGGAACTGCCGGACGCGGCGGTCGAGGACTTCCGGCAGTGGGAACGCGGACTCGAGGGACTCTCCGACGCGCGCTACGCCGGCCAGCACTCGCAGCAGTCGGCGGGGCAGGTGCTGGCTGCCTACAACGAGTTCGTCGCCGGGCTGCTCGACCTCGGCGGCCAGGCGTCGGTCGACACCGCGGACAGCGAACTGGCACGCACCTACCTGGCCACGGGCGCGGTCGCGCGGGTGAAGGACGCGTTGTCGATCCGCAGGGCGCTCGTGGCACAGGCCCTCGCCTCGGGAGCGGCGCCACCGGAACTGACGCGTGCTCTCGCGGGCGCGGACGTGCAGGTCACGGATGCCAGGAACAACTACGCCAAGTTCGCGACGCCGGCGCAGCAGCGGTTGCTCGACGACGAACTGGACCCGCGCGTCGAGGCCACGTCCGGGATCGTCACCGCGGTGCTGAACGGCGACCCGACGGCGGATCCGGCAGCATGGGACCGGCAGGCCACGCAGGCGGTCGACGCGGCGAAGCGCGCGGAGGACGCGCTGCGCGACGACGTGCGCGACCGGTCGGCGACCCTCGCCTCGGAAGCACGGTCGGACGCACTGATCGACGGTGCGGTGATCCTCGGCGTGCTGTTGCTCGCGGGCCTGCTCGCGGTCGCCATCACGCGGTCCCTGCTGCGTCCGCTGCGCACCCTGCGCACCAGCGCGCTCGACGTCGCCCACTACCGGTTGCCCGAGGCGGTCAAGGGCATTCTGGCCGATCCGGACCCACGACCGGAGGACACGCATCGCAGGTCCGTCGAACCCGTCCGCGTGTACAGCCGGGAGGAACTCGGCCAGGTCGCGCGGGCCTTCGACGCCGTCCACGGCCAGGCCGTGCGGCTGGCGGGCGAGCAGGCGATGCTGCGCGAGAACGTCAACTCGATGTTCGTGAACCTCTCCCGGCGCAGCCAGGATCTCGTCGAGCGGCAGCTCACGGTGCTGGACCGCATGGAGGAACACGAACAGGACCCCGACGTCCTCGGCGGTCTGTTCGAACTCGACCACCTCGCGACGCGCATGCGCCGCAACAGCGAGAACCTGCTCGTGCTGGCCGGGCAGGACGTCGGGAGGCCGTTGCCGGGTGCCGTCGCGGCCGAGGAGATCATCGGCGCGGCACTGTCGGAGGTCGAGCACTACCAGCGCATCAACGTCGCCGCGACGCCGCAGATCGGGGTCAGGGGAGAGATCGTCGGCGATCTGGTGCACGTGATCTCCGAGCTGTTCGAGAACGCCACCGACTACTCGCCGGACGACTCGCCCGTGTCGGTCGTCAGCGCGGTCACGCAGGACGGCGAGTGGCGGATCGACATCACCGACCGCGGTGCGGGGATGCCCGAGGCGGAGATCCAGCGGGCGAACGCGCGACTGGCCGAGGTGCCGGACGTCGACGTCGAGGTGTCGCGGCGCATGGGCCTGTACGTCGTGGCGCGACTGGCCCGGCAGCACGACATCCGGGTGTGGCTGTCGGCCGCGGACCTGATGGGCCTGACCGCGACCGTTCTCGTGCCCGCTGCGCTCGTGCGCCGGGCGGACGCCTCACCCCAGGAGTCTCCGGTCGCGCTCGAGGAGCCTGCGGAGGAGCAGGCGGAACAGCAGGGTCGGCCGTCGTCTGTGGTCTTCCGGCCGGAGCCGCAGCGCCGTCCCGCGACCGCCCTGCCGTCGGAACCCGAACCGTCCGAGCCGCTCGCGCCCGCGGACGAGCCCGCGGACGGCCCGGCGAGTGCGCCCGTGGTCCCGCGGGGCTCCGGACGGCCGCCCGCGCGCGAGTCCGTCGCCGAACTGTTCGCCGATCCGTATGCCGACGCGGACACGTTCGGCAAGCCGGTCGGCGTGCCCGATCCGGGGCCGCTCCCCGAACCGGAGGGCACGGAGCACTCCGACGTCACCGCGGAACCGGCCGTCACGGCGGAGCCGGCGGCGCTGCGGGAGCCGGACACCCGGGAGCCGGACACCCCGGAGGCGGACGAGCCCGCGCCCGTGCTGCCGCGGCGCAGGCCCGCCGTCTCGGAGGTCCTGGGAGACGACCACGCCGGCGCCACCGACGACACGGACCACGCGGAGGGTGCCGCCGCGCCCGCGGGGCAGGTCGTCGTCGACCAGCCCGGTGAAGCCGGGCCCGCACCCGACGAGGGAGAGGCGGGCGACTACGCGCAGGCACACGGCGACCTGGCGGGAGCCGACCACGTGGCCGGCTCGGAGGCGGATCAGCCCGCGGCGGACCGGACCTCGGTGCCGTGGCGCCCGGTACGGCGTCCCGGTGCGGCGCCCGCAGCCGACGAGTCGCTCACCGAGGAGATCCCCCGCGTCGGCGGCTCCGAGACCGGGCGTGCCGCGGCGTTCGGTACTCGCGAGGCCGACTGGGACGAGGGCAGCGGTGCCGCCTCGGCGGCGGCCCGGCCCCTTGCTCCGGAGTCGGACGCCGAGATCACCGACGGACTCACCGCACCCGTGCCCGCGGTCGGTTGGATCGAGGCGGAACCGGATGGCCGACCCGCCGACGTGGCCGACGACGCCCCGTACGACACGCCCGCGGCGAACGCCGCCGCACAGGACGCCGCCGCGCAGGATCGGGCCCGGCCCGCCGGTGACGGAGCGGTGGCGGGCCAGGCGGCGCGGCCGCATCGGGAACCGGAGCTCGAGCCCGCCGAACAGACCGACGTGTCGGCATTGGGGCCGGGGCCGACCTGGCCGATGCGCGACGGCGACGAAACCGCCCCGCCGTCCCCGCCGCGTTCCGAGTCCCCGGCAGGTGCCGCGGAGGCCTCCGATCACGAGTCCGGTGACGACGAGCCCACCGATCGCATGGCCGTGTACCGGCGCCTCATGACGCGATGGTTCGAGCCGGACGGGGATCCGCAGGACTGGCTCCTCGGCTCCGCGGACCAGGACGGTGCCGCGAACAGCGTCATCGCAGGCCAGGGCGGTGCGACTTCCCAGGATTCCGGTACGCACGGCTCCGGGACGAGCAGCTCCGGGACGAACGGCGCAGCGCGGGCGGTCGCCGGTCACGCCGCGCACGGCGGGTCCCGCGACGGACACGTGGACCACGACGGAGCAGACCACGACAGAGCAGGCCACGGCGGAGCCGATCGCAACGGTGCCGTGCCTGCGGGTGCGACGGCCGCCGGCGACGACGGTGACCGCAACGGTCGGGACGCCGACGGCGGGCAGCGGCGGCAGCCCGCGTTCATCGACAGGTCGCCGGAGGCGATTCGCGAACGGATGTCGGGACTGCAGCGCGCCACGGCCCGCGCCAGGCACGCCCGCACCAACCGCTGAGCGGGCGCACCCGGCCGGCGGCCCGGCAGGGCAGGAGTTCAGCTCCGCGCGGTGGCCGTCTCGTCGGAGGCCTCGGCCGTCCCGTCCGTCCCGGTGGGGCCGTCCGAATCCGCCTCGGTAGCCGCGTGCGGTCCCGTGTCCGCCCGGGCGCCCGCCGCGTCCCCGGCCTCGTCCGCCGTGGCCCCGGCGTCGGACGCCTCGCTCTCGGACTCGGACGCCGCATCCGTGGTGTCCGCCTCGCCGGTGCGCTGCACCTGCGGGCTCTGCAACAGGCGGGCCACCTCGCCGCGCAGGGAGACGAACTGCTCGGACTCGCGGGTGGTGATCTGGTCACGGTCGTCGGGCAGGTCGATGTCCAGGTCCGCCACGATCGCCGCGGGCGACTTCGACAGCACCAGCACGCGGTCGGCGAGGTAGACGCTCTCGTCGATGTCGTGCGTGACCAGCAGGATCGTGCTGCCGAGGTCGCGCTGCACCCGGCGGGTCAGATCCTCCAGCTCGCCGCGGGTCTGGGCGTCCACCGACGCGAACGGTTCGTCCATCAGCAGCAGCGCGGGCCTGCTGACCAGTGCCCGCGCGATGGACACGCGCTGCTGCATGCCGCCGGAGAGCTGCCACGGGTACTTCTTGCCGACGCCGGACAGGCCCACCGACTCGAGGACCTCCTCGGCGCGGCGCTTCCGGTCGGCCTTCGACACCTTCTGCCAGCGCAGCGGGAACTCGACGTTCTTCGCCACGGTCAGCCACGGGAACAGCGAACGGCTGTAGTCCTGGAACACCACGGCGAGGTCGTCGGGTACGCCCGACACCTCGTCGCCGTGCAGCCGGACCGAACCACCGGTCGCGGGGATGAGCCCCGAGATGCAGCGCAGCAGGGTCGACTTGCCGCAGCCGGACGGGCCGACGATGCACGCCAGCTGTCCGGACTCGACGGTGAACGTCAGGTCCCGCACGGCGACGTGCGCGCGCTCACCCCTGCCGTACTGGTGGGTGAGGCCGGAAACCTCGAGCATGGTCGACACGGTCAGCCTCCTACGGGCGCGTCACAGGTCGGTGTCACGGGACGGACGTCGTGGGCGTTCACGCGTCGTCCCCGCGGGTGGGCTGCCAGCCGAGCACGAGCCGCTCGACCGCCAGCAGGGCGCTGTTGAGTGCGTAGCCGATCGCGCCGAGCAGCAGCACCCAGAACCACATCTCGGTGTACTCGACGGTTTGCTGCGCCGTGGCGATGCGCAGGCCGATGCCGGTGCCTGCGACGATCTCGGCCACCACCATGAGCAGGATGGCGATCGACAGGCTCAGCCGCAGCCCGGCGAAGATCTTCGGCATCGCGGCGGGCAGCACGATCATGCCGAGCCAGTATCGCCGCGGGGTGCCGAGCGAGCGCGCGGTGTCGATCTTGACCTGGTCCACCGAGCGCACGCCGTCGACGGTGTTCAGCACGATCGGCCACAGCGTCGAGAACACGATCGCCGCGATCTCCATCCGCAGGCCGATGCCGAACATCACCATGAAGGCGGGCATCAGCGTCACGGGCGGGACCGAACGCAGGAACGAGATCAGCGTGCCGCAGTAGTCCATCGCCCAGCGGGACCGGCCGAGTGCGGTGCCGAGCGCGACGCCGAGTGCCGCGGAGAAGGCCCACGCGCCGAGGGCCGTCGCGAGGCTGGGCAGCACGATGCCGAACGCGGCGTCGCCCAGCATCAGCCGCCAGGCCGGGCCGGACAGCAGGATGTCGGCACCGGTGCCGAGGATCGCCGTCATCCGCGGGAAGTAGACGGTGTCGGCGCCGACGGCGATCAGTTCCCACAGCAGCAGTGCCAGGGCGAACACGAACCAGGTCACCGCGGCCGAGCCGAGGATGCGCCCGCGCTTGGCGGTGGCCGTCGGCGCGCTCATCGGGCCGCCCTTTCCTCGGTGTCGGCCCAGCGGAACAGCTTCCTGCCGCTGCCGACGAGCGCGGAGTTGATCGCCCAGCCTGCCAGGCCCGCGAGCACGGTGCCCGCCATGACCTGGTCGAGGTGGCCGTTGTTCATACCGCCTTCCAGGATGTACCGGCCGAGTCCGATCTCCGACGCCGCGATGTACTCGACGCTGATGACCGCGATCAGCGCGATGGACGCCGCCACGCGGACCCCGGTGAAGATGAACGGCGCTGCGTGGGGCAGAGCCACCCAGGTGAGTGACTGCCTTCGGTTGGCGCCCGAGGCGCGGGCCGAGTCGAGCAGGACGGGGTCGATCTCACCGAAGGCGTAGATCGTGTTGAACAGGATCGGCCACACCGCCGCGTACACGGCGAGCGTGATCTTGGCGTCGGGGCCGCTGCCGATGGTGACCATGACCAGCGGGACCAGGGCGACGGCGGGGATCGGGCGGAGGAACTCGATGAGTGCCCGGCTGGCCGACTGCAGCGCGGGCACACTGCCCAGGAGCAGCCCGGCGGGCACGCCGACGGCGATCGCGACGCCGAGCGAGATCAGCCAGGCCAGCAGGGTCGCGATGACGGCGAGCAGGAACTCCTGCTGCCCCAGCAGGGTCACGAAGGTCGTGGCGACCTCGCTGGCGGGAGGAACCCAGTAGTCCGGCAGCACACCGGCCTGCACGGCGATCTCCCAGAGGAGGAAGAACCCGAGCAGGCCGGTGAGACCTTTTGCGAATGTGCGCACGCCGGTTACTTGGCCGCGTCGTCCTCGCCGGTGTCCGGCGGGACGATCATGTCCTTGACGTCGATCTTCTCCTTGATGGCGCCGCGGTCGACCATGAGGTCCGGGACCCGCTGGATGCGCTCGGGGTCGAGGCTGCTCTCGAAGGTGAGCAGCGTCGTCATCGGCGCGATGTCCTCGGGCAGGCCGATGTCCTCGACGAGGATCGGGTCGATGACCTTGGTGCGGTCGGCGGTCTCGGCCTCGTTGCTGGCCTTGACCATGGCGCGCTGGAACGCGGCGACCGTCTTCGGGTTCTCCTTGGCGAAGTCGGCGGTGGTGCCGTAGCCGGCCATCGGCAGGTTCTTCAGCGGCCCGGTCATCGGGTCCCACCGTGACTCGGCGCCGAGCTGCTGCTGGTTCATGGCGATGAACGGGTCCGGGAAGAAGGCGGCGTCGATGCTCTTGCCGAGGCCCTTCGCCGTGGTGCTGAAGCCTGCGGGCTGCCAGTTGACCTTGTCGAGGTCGACGTCGTTGGCCTCGGCCCACGCCTTGGTGAGGATGTCGGCGAGGGTGTCGGGCGGGGTCACGCCGACCGTCTTGCCCTCGAGGTCCTTCGGCTCTTCGAGCGGCGAGTTCTTCGGGACCATGATCGCGTTGGACTTCGGCGCCGCGGACGAGGCGTCGGCGATCAGCTTGAGGTCCATGTCGCCTGCGGCCTGGTGCGAGAAGAAGCCGGTGTAGCCCGAGTAGATGACGTCGACCTCGCCCGAGTTGAGCTTGTTGAAGCCCTTGTCGGCGCTGTCGACCTTGATCGGGTTGACCTTGAGGCCCTCGTCGGCGAAGTAGCCCTCCTTGCGGGCGAGGTGGAACGCGGCGAGGTCGATCGTGCCCTGGATCGAGACGTTGATCTTCGACTTCTCGACCTGGGAGTTACCGCTGTCCTCTTCATCCGAACCGCCGAGCAGGCCGCAGCCACTGATGGAGGCGAACACGGCGAGGCCGGCGGTGAGCGCGGCGAGACGCCGACCGCTCCCGCGGCGTAGTGATGGACGCAAGGCAACTCCTCGTGGGACTAGATGATGGTGTGGGGTGATCGCGCGGTCCGGACCTGGGAGGATCGCTGGTCTGAACCGGGCGCACCGACGATGCGCGTCCACTGTATTAACCCGGCAAAGCGATCACAACGGGTACTCAACCCCTATGGTTGGGTGTTGGATATCACCCTCCCGGCACCGAGTTGGATTATGAAACACTACTGAACGTGTTCCCGACGCCCGGGTTAGAGGACAGAGAAGTGAACACTGAGTAACCGAATGGTGGGTTTCGTCCTCTTCTAACCTAAGAGGGTTACGTGCTAACAGGTCGTTCGCTACTCTCTGCCTCTGCCTACTCGGGAATCGGGTTGCACGCTCACTGAAATGAGTGTCGGTCGGCGACTGAGGGATCGGAGATCCCGCGGCGGGGGGAAGGCCGTTGAGGGGTACGCGATGCGTCGAGTCGCGCTGCGGCACTCATCCGGTAGGCGTACGTACTGAGCGGGTGCACCCGCGAGGTGTCGGAGCGGGACGCTCCGCCACGGCGGTCGGTCGCCACCGCCGTCGCAGGTGCACCGCGTCCCCGGGCCGGCAGGTCCTGGTCGGGGCGGCAAATCGGCAGAAGCCGTAGGAAATCGGCGGGAGCCGTAGGGCTCGAACTTTGGGAGTGTGCTCGTAGTGCTCGACGAGAAGGCGGAGGAAGGGCAGGCCGGCGGCGACGGCCCGGACGGCCCGGCCGCCGAGGCGACTGCCTCCCCGTCGGCCGCCGGCGGCGGCAGCGGCGGTTCCGGACGCGGTCTGCGTAACTGGCGGCTGCGATCCAAGCTCGCCCTGATCCTCATCATTCCCACGGTCACCGCGCTCGTGCTCGCGGGCCTGCGGGTGTACGAATCCCTCGACCGGGCGGGTCAGCTCGAGCAGACCGCCGACCAGGTGCAGCTCGCCGACCAGATCAGCGACGTCGTCCACCAGCTCCAGATCGAGCGCGAGCACGCCGTGCTCAAGCTCGGCGCGGGCCCCGGCAACGCCGAACGGACGAACCTGTTCAACGCCCAGGTGGAACAGGTCGACACCGCGGTGGGACGGCTGAACGACCTGGCTGAGGACCTCACCGTCGACGACCCTGCGATGCAGGCGCGCTACGAGGCGGGCGTGAACCGGCTCGGCGTGCTCGACTCCATGCGCCAGGCGGTCGCCGAGGGCGCGATGACCCCGCGCACCCTGCTCGACCAGTACACGCTGCTCATCACGGGTCTGGTCCAGCTGGACCGAGAGGTCACGACCGCGATCAACGACCGCGACCTGCTCCGCGACAGCAACGCGATCCACGCGCTGTCGGAGGCCAAGGAGAACATCTCCCTCGAAGGCACCATCGTCGCGCTCGCGGCACAGCAGAACGACTTCCCGCAGTACATGCTCGAGGACGCCAAGGACGCCATGGCCAGTGGCGAGTCGGCGTCCGAGGACTTCACCGCCTACGCCTCGCTGCAACAGCGGCAGTACTTCACCGACACGGTCTCCGCCCCCGAGATCGACCGCAGGCAGATGCAGCGGGACCAGGCCTTCGCGCGTGTCGAGAACGGTGAACCGCCGCAGATCAATCAGCAGGAGTTCGTGGGCGACCTCGCCGTCACGCGCGACAACTACCGAGAGGCCGAGTCCGGCCTGCTGAGCGACCTCGAAGAGGAGTCGAGCGCCCTCGCGGGCGACACGACGTTCGCCGCCTGGCGTGACGCCGCCATCGTGGCACTCGCCCTGATCGCCGCGCTGGCACTGATGCTCTACGTGTCGCGTTCGATGCTGGCGCCGCTGCGGACGCTGCGGGAGAACGCGCTGGAGGTGGCGTACGTCCGGCTGCCGGAGACCGTGCGCCGCATCCTCGCCGATCCGAACCCGATGGAGGCTTCCCGCAAGGGCATCCGCCCGGTGCCGGTCGACACCAAGGAGGAGATCGGCGAAGTCGCCCGATCGTTCGACGTGGTGCACGAACGAGCCGTCCGCATGGCCGCCGAGCAGGCGCTCCTGCGCGAGAACGTCAACGGCATCTTCGTCAACATCTCGCGGCGCAGCCAGCGGCTCGTGGAACGCCAGCTCGGCGTGATCGACAGCCTCGAATCCGACGAGCAGGACCCGGATCAGCTGTCGAACCTGTTCGAGCTCGACCACCTCGCCACCCGCCTCCGCCGCAACGGCGAGAGCCTGCTGGTGCTCTCGGGCGCGGGTCTGTCGAAGTCCATGGCCAAACCCGTGCCCGCCGCCGACGTCGTCGGCGCCTCGGTGTCGGAGATCGAGCAGTACGCCCGCGTCGAGGTCGGCAGCGTGCCGGAGGCCGCGGTGCACGGCCGTGCCGTCAACGACCTGGTGCACCTGCTGGCCGAACTGCTCGACAACGCGACCTACTTCTCCGAGCCGGACACGAAGATCAGCGTGCGCGCCGCCGTGACCCGCAAGCGTTCGCTCGCCATCCAGATCACCGACCGCGGTGTCGGCATGAGCGAGGAGCAGTTCGCCGAGGCCAACGAGCGGCTCGCCGACCCGCCGGACCTGGACGTGTCCGTGACCCGGCGCATGGGCCTGTACGTGGTCGCGCGCCTGGCCCAGCGGCACGGCATCGACGTCCGTCTCCGCGAGAACGAGGACATCGAGGGCGGCGTGGTCGCCCGGGTCGTCGTGCCTCGGGAACTGCTCACGGACGCGCCCGGTGGCCCGCAGGGTGTGGCCGCCGCGGTGGGTGGGCAGCACAACGGTTCGTACGCGGGCGTGCCCGCCGCGGCGGAACTGCCGATGCGGCGGCTCGACGAGGCCGACGAGCCCGTCGCCGATCCCGGTGCCCAGCCGCCCGGTGCGTTCGAGCCCGCACCGTCGTTCGACGACCGCTGGCCGAGCGCCGAGGACGTCCCGGAGGACGCCTCCGAGCTCGACTACCTGTCCGGTGCCTCGCGGGGCGCCGACTCGGCGACCACCGTCATGCCCGCGGCGGGTGGCCCCACGGGCGGCGGCGAGGACGAGCAGGGGCTGACCCCGCTCGACCAGCCGATCAGCCTCGACGACCTGGTCGGCGGTCCCAACAAGGCCGCGGGCCCGTTCGTCAGCCCGGAGGAACAGGAACCGGACGCGCTGCCGAAGCGCACCCCCGGGGAGACGACCGGCTCCGCCCGGCCGTCCTGGCCGCCGCAGCAGCCCGCGGGCGGCAACGGCAACGGCAATGGGAGGCCGGACACGACAGGCGAGTCCGCGCCCGGTGCCGGTACGGTGCCGGAGGACAATCCGCTCGCGCTGCCGCAGCGTGAGCCGCGCTACGTGTCGCCGGAAACGGCGGCGGGTCCCGGGACGTCGCAGGGGGCGGCCGGTAACGGGACCACGGGTGCCGCAGGTGCCGCAGCCGCGGCAGGTGCGGCACAAGCCGGAACCGAGGGTGCGGCGCTGGAGGAAGAGGCGCCGACGAAGCGGCTGCCGATCTACCAGTCGGTGCTGTCGCGCTGGTTCAGCGAGGAAGACGAGAACGTGCCGGAGGCAGGGGCCGGCGACCAGACCAGCGACGTCGCGGATGCAGGCACCGCACGCGCCGGGGCTTCTTCCGGTGGCGCCTCCGCCGGAGGAGTACAGGAGGACTGGCGGAGCGTGTCGGACACCGGTTGGGAAGCGGCACAGTCGCTGCTCGAGCCGAAGGGCGAGGAGATCACCACAGCGGGCCTGCCCAAGCGGGTGCCGAACGCGTATCTCGTGCCGGGCTCGGTCACGGAGGCGAGTGACGCGACCCCTGCACCCAGCGCGGCCGCGGAGCCCGCCCCGGCGGCCCCGGCTTCTCCGCCCGTGGCGACGGAGAAGCCGGCCGTGTCGCGGTCGGCCGAAGCCGCCCGCAACCGCATGGCCTCGTTCCAGCGCGGGTTCACCAGCGGTAGGCATGCACTGAAAGAACAACCGGATCAAACAGGCACACAGTCCGAGGCCGAGTCGAACGGTTCGACCGACAACGGCGTTCACGGGGCGAAGGAGTAAGAGTTGACACGCGCTGGTTCGATGCAGCCGGGTACGCCCCGGCAGGGCAATTCCGGCCAGGCCGGGAGCTTCGCCTGGCTCATCACCGACTTCGTGCACCGGGTCCCCGGGGTCGCACATTCCGTGGTCGTGTCCGCGGACGGGCTGTTGCTGGCCTCGTCGAAGGGCCTGCCGAAGGACCGTGCCGACCAGCTCGCCGCGGTGGCGTCCGGGCTGACGTCCCTGGCCCGTGGCGCCGCCCAGGTCTTCGAGGGCGGCCCGGTGGCCCAGACGGTCGTCGAGATGGCCAACGGCTTCCTGTTCCTGATGTCGGTCTCCGACGGCTCCTGTCTCGCCGTGCTCGGTGCTCCGGACAGCGACATCGGCCTGGTCGTGTACGAGATGACGCTGCTGGTCGACCGCGTCGGCCAGCAGATGACCCCGGAACTGCGAGCCCAGCTGCAGGGCAGCACCCGCCGGTGAGCTCACCGTCACCAGGACTTGGCGCGAGGTTGCCGATGACGTATCCACCGACAGTGAGCACACACTGAGGAGACCGCCGTGGATTCCGGGCACTCACGAGGTGATCGACGGTGGGAGCGGGGGCAACAACCCCGCCCGCCGGACGAGCAGGACGGTCGCGCCGACGAGGCGTGGCGGCCGATCAGACCCAGCAAGCGGGTGGACCGCGGCAGCGACTGGCTTTACCAGTCCGACGAGGAGGCGGGCGATCCCGCCGACTTCAGCGTGTCCGAGTACCGGGAACGGCTGCTGGGCGGCCCCGGCTCGGAACTCTACGGTTCGCACGACGTGCCGCACCGCGACAGCGGCCCGCCCGAGCGTGAGCACCCGGATTTCAGCAGCGGCTACCACGTCCCGTACGCGGAGAACTCGCTGAGCGGACGGAACGAGTTCGCCCGCGACTTCGACCGCTACGATGACGACTTCGGGCGCGACCCTTACGACACGGGCGAGTGGCGCAGCGGTGACTTCGGCACCGGACGGTTCCCACCCGTCGACGACGGGTTCCGCCCGTCGCCCGTGCCCCGCCAGTCGTCGGGCGACACGTTCGGACCGCAGCGGATCGACCTGGGAGGCTCTGGACCGGTGCCCGAGGAAACACCGTCCGAGAGTTCCGGCCTGGTCCGGCCGTACTTCCGGACGAAAGGTCGCACCCGGCCGAGCCAGGACCTCGCCATCGAGACACTGATCTCGACGTCCGAGCGGGGCAGACGGCTCGACGGGGTCCGTGTACCGGAACACAAGCACATCTGCGGGCTCTGCCTCGACACCAGGTCGGTCGCCGAGGTGGCAGCCCTGCTGAAAATGCCGCTCGGTGTCGTGCGGGTTCTGGTTGGTGACGTTGCCGGTCTGGGCCTGGTGCTGGTGCACTCCCCGAACACGAACACCATGGTGGGCGACCGGCCCAGTATCGAATTCATGGAAAGGGTTCTCAGTGGCCTTCGGCGAATTTGATTCCGACACATCCACGCCTGCCGCTGGGGGACCCACGTCCTCGACGAAGATCGTGGTCGCGGGTGGTTTCGGCGTCGGAAAGACGACCCTGGTCGGTGCGGTGTCGGAGATCGACCCGCTGACGACCGAGGCGTCGATGACCGAGGCGAGCGTGTCGGTGGACGACCTGTCCGCGACGCCGCAGAAGGCGACCACCACGGTCGCCATGGACTTCGGCCGGATCTCGTTGGACTCGGACCTCGTGCTGTACGTTTTCGGCACGCCGGGCCAGCACCGGTTCTGGTTCATGTGGGACGACCTGGCGAAGGGCGCCATCGGCGCGGTCGTGCTCGTCGACACGCGGCGGTTGGCGGACGCCTTCCCGTCGATCGACTTCTTCGAGAACCGCAAGCTGCCGTACATCGTGGCCATCAACTGCTTCGACCGGCTGCTGCACCACTCGATCGAAGACGTTCGGCACGCGCTGACGATCTCGCCGTCGGTGCCGATCATGGCCTGCGACGCACGGCAGCGGGACTCCGCCAAGCAGGTGCTCATCTCCGTGGTGCAGCACGCCATCGCCCACGACTCCGCCCTCCAGGCAGGCTGAGGACGATGACCGTCCGTGGTCGGCCTGCGTAGCGGTGCCGGTGGTGGTGCTGCCGCCTGCCGCAGGTGAGGCCCGGGAGCCGGGCGGTGGATCGTCCGCCGCCCGGCTCGTGACGTGCGCTGCGCGTCGCGGTGTGCCGCCGCTCAGGTGAAACAGCGTGTAGCCGGGGGCCTCGAGGTCGAACCCCGTGCGGGCGCCTAATACTCTGACGCCCGGGCCGATGTGCGCGTGCGAAGGAGGGACAGTGACCGATCCCGGGACCCGCGGCGACGTCGGCGGTCTCCTCACCGACTTCGTGCGCCGGGTCTCCGGTGCCGCCCACGCGGTGGTCGTGTCCGCCGACGGGATGCTGCTGTCGGCGTCCGACGGACTGCCGCGGGACCGGGCGGACCAGCTGTCGGCGGTCGCGTCGGGCCTGGTGTCACTGACGCACGGCGCGGCGGAGTCGTTCAACGGCGGACGCGTCAACCAGACTGTCGTCGAGATGGATCGCGGTTACCTGTTCCTCATGTCGGTCGGCGAGGGCTCGTGCCTGGCGGCACTGGCGTCCCCGTCGACCGACATCGGCGTGCTCGCCTACGAGATGGCGGTGCTGGCCGACCGGCTGGGCCAGGACGGCGGCGTCGCGCTACGCACCGGTGGTGAGGCGCGGTGACGCCGGCACACGAGTGGGACCCGTCCGACTGGGACGCGCTGCACCAGGGCGGGGAGTACGACGGCCCGGACCGGTTCGACCTGGGAAGCCTGCCGCGGCAGCCCGCGCCTGGGCGGCCGCCGTACGGCGGGCACTCCTCCGGCGGGCACTCCTCCGGCGGGCACTCGCCCGGCAGGCACTCCGCCGAGCGGTTCCCGCCTCCGCAGCAGCCGGGACAGCCGCGCCGCGAGCACCACTTCCCGCCCGCACAGCCGCCGCACGAGCCGCCGGCGTCGGAGTCGTTCCCGCCGGAATCACGGCCGCCCGCGCCGCGGCGCAGCTCGTCGTCGCCGTCCTTCCCGCCCGCCTCCCGAGGTGGGGAGCAGGGTGGGCCCGGAGGCCCCGGACCCGGCGGGGCCGCGGAGCCGGCCGGACCGCGGCGGATGCACCGGTCGTTGGTCCGCCCGTACGCGCGCACGGGCGGGCGCGTCGCGCCCGCGACAGATCTCCAGCTCGAGTCCCTCGTGTCGGCCTACGACGTCGCCGGCGCCATGGCGTCCGGGGCGGTGGCCTCCACCGTGCAGCGGTTCATCTGCGACCTGTGCACGGAGGAGATCAAGTCGATCGCCGAGATCGCCGCGTACGCACGCCTGCCGCTGGGCGTGGTGAAGGTGATCGTCTCCGACCTGGCCGACGCCGGGGCCGTGTCGATCCAACGGCCCGGCAGGGTGACCGGCGACCGCTCCTCCCAGGCCTTCATGGAACGCATCCTGGAAGGCCTCAAGGCCCTGTGACCGGCGCGTCCTCGTTCAGGCCTCGACGAGGGCGGCCGACGTGATCCGGTGCAGCGGGTAGCGCTCGTTGTCGGACCCCTCGAGGATCCCGCCGCCGACGCGCACCGGGGTGACGATGCGCTGGGTGGCCGTGCCGTGGGAGTCGACGAACCCGATCCACACCTCGCGTTGTTCGCGGGTGGCCTGGGCCAGCAGCGCCATGGTCGCGGAGGTGTCAGCTCCGCCACCCGCGGGCAGCCGGACGGTCGTGCCGCGCCGCGTCGTCGCCGCACGATCGCCCGCGCGGATGTGCGCGAGCACGGCCGAGACCTGCTCCTCGCTGATCGGCGCCGGCGCATGGGTGGTGCGCTGGGTGGGCCGGTTCCTGGCCGGAATCCGACGTCCGCTGGGCCGCAGGTCGACGATCCGCCCGTCGGGGCCCTCGGCGGCGGGCGTGAACCCGGCGCCGCGCAGTGCCTCGAGCACGTCGGCCAACGGGAACGGGCTCACGAGCACGGTCGGCGCGATCCTGCGCAGCTCGTGGTCGCGCGCCACGGAATGCGCCATGACCTCGGCGATGAGCACCTCGTCGTCGCAGCGCAGGAACGATGCGGCCGCGCCACCGCGGAGGCGGCCGTGCCTGCGGGCGACGTCGTCGATCAGGTACGTCAACCCCTGCGGCACGGGTGTCGCGGAGCGGCTGCGGAACAGTTCGTGGAGGTCGTCGGCCGTGCGTCCGGTGTCGAGCGCCCGCCTGACGGACGCCTCGGTGACGCGGTAGACGGTCGCGTGGCCCGCCGATTCGACATCGGCGACGGCGTTGATCTCCGTGGCCAGGTCCGCCTCGAGCGGGCCGGGCGCCACGACGGTCAGGTCGGCCTGGACGAGGACCTCCTCGACCGGCGTCGGCATCGCGTCGGCCATGGCGCTCGCCGCGGTGTGCGCGTCGTCGTCGAGCAGGGCCGCAGCGGCGGACGTGATGGCGCCGAGCGCCACCATGCCGAGCGCTGCGCCCTCGGACATCGTCGCGCGGGCGATCTCGTCGCGCAGCCGTCCGCCCTTGCGCGGTGCGTGCCAGGCGAGGTAGGCGACGAGCTCGTCGACGCTCTTCACGCCGGCGCCGCCCGACAACTCCGACAGCGTGGTCAGGACCCGCCTGCGCAGCATCGGCGCGTTCGGCCTGCGCAGTTCCTCCGCCAGCGCCGCCAGCGCCTTGTCCTTCTCGTCCCGCTGCCCGGCCAGGCCTGGCAGCCGAGGCAGGTCCAGCCACGCCTGGGCGAGCGTCATCCACCGGACCGCGGGTGGCGACGACAACCACGAGTCGGTCAGCGTGGTCGGCACCCACTCGGGCGTGGCGTCGTCGCTCGCCGCGACCAGACCCGCGCCGGCGACGAGCTCGGCGAGCAGCGCCAACCGGGTCTCGTCGACGTCGACCTCACGCGCCACCCGCTTGATCTCGCGTACACCGAGCCCGCCCGACTTCAGTACCGGCGACGGCGTGTCGGACCACGTGCGCAGCAACGCTTCGGCGTGGCGCAGCAGCTCCATCGCCTCGCCCGCACCGGCCTCATCCACTGTGGACTGCCCGTGCGGGTGGACGGGCAGCTCCGGTTCGGCGAGCTCGCCCTCCCGGTGGATCGCCCCGCCGCGCAGGGCCAACCCGAGCTCGCGGGGCAGTTCGACGGTCGATTCGTCGCGGCGGACCAGTAGTCCGCGTGCAAGCAGCTTCTGCACCGGGGTCTCGGCCCGCGCCAGCGGCACGTCGGCCGAGGCGTCACGGGTGCGGCCGATCGGCGGGCCCGCGGACAGCTTCCGCAGCAGCGCGCGCTCGTCGTCGCCGAGGTCCAGCTCGTCGAGGTCGGTGCCAGCCAGCGAGGGCACCGGATCACCGAGGCCCGCGGGGAACGGGCCGAACGTCTCCCGCGCGCCGGGTGGGACCTGGATCTCACCGGTCTCGGGGTCGTCCCACGCCAGGGCGAGCTCGAACAGGCGGGCGGCGGCGGGTTCGTCGCCCAGCAGCTCGGCCAGCCGTTCCGGGGCGACGGGTTCGGTGTCGGCCCCGGCCACGACGAGTCCCTCGTAGGTGGCGAGCGTGGCCGAGTCGAGCTGTTCACAGGCCCTTGCGATCGACCCGGGCGTGCCCGCGCGCGTCGCGAGGACGGTGGAATCGGACGGCGGGGGCGTCGCCAGGTCCCGGCGAGCGCGCAGCAGCGAGGCCATTCGGTCGTCCGGCAGCGAGCGCAACCAGTCCGCGAGAGCGAGGGCGGGCATCGTGACCAGGATATCTCCCGGGTTCCGGCATCGGGCACACTGTGCTGGAGTCGAAGGGCCTGCGCTGTGCCCACGCGCGGGCGACATCCGCGGATCGAGGCGATGGAGGACGACGTGGCGAAGGCCAGCGAGCGGAACAACGACCGGATCGACCCGGAATGGCCGGAGACCGAGGACGGCCACCCCGTGTCGGAACTCGCCGCCGACCGGCAGGGCGCCCTTTCTCCTTTCGGGGACGTGTCGTTCCCGCTCGGATCGGTGCCGTACGAGCACCCGCAGACCGAGATCAACAAGCGCTCCTGACCCGGACGGTCGCGCCGCGGCTGAGCAGCGCGAAGTTACTGGTCAGTCACCCGGTCGGGGGCCGGTGACGCCCGCCACGCGGCTAGTGTTGACAGGCGAATCCTGCAGTTCCCTGACGACACGGGGGTAGTGACAATGCCGGTTCCCGGCCCGGGTTATTCGATCACCGTTCGAGTCGACGCACCGCCGTCGGCCAGCGCGGCCGGGGATCTGACGACCGCGGTGGGAAAGGTCGGCGGCGTGCTGACGGCGTTCGACGTCGTCGGGTCGGACGCCGACGCCATCGTCGTCGACATCACGGCCAACGTCGCCTCCGCCGACCACGCCGAGGACATCACGACGGCGCTGAACGCACTGCCGGGTGTCCAGGTGCGCAAGGTCTCCGACCGCACGTTCCTCATGCACCTGGGCGGCAAGCTCGAGGTCAGCCCCAAGGTCGCGTTGAAGAACCGTGACGATCTCTCGCGTGCCTACACACCGGGTGTCGCCCGCGTGTGCCAGGCGATCGCGGCCAACCCCGAGGACGCGCGCAGGCTGACGATCAAGCGCAACACCGTCGCGGTCGTCAGCGACGGTTCGGCGGTCCTCGGGCTGGGCAACATCGGCCCCGGCGCCGCACTTCCCGTCATGGAGGGAAAGGCGGCGCTGTTCAAGAAGTTCGCCGACGTCGACGCCTGGCCCGTGTGCCTGGACACGCAGGACACCGAGGAGATCATCCGCACCGTGCGCGCCCTCGCGCCGGTCTACGCGGGCATCAACCTCGAGGACATCGCCGCGCCCCGGTGCTTCGAGATCGAGGCTCGGCTGCGTGACCAGCTCGACATTCCCGTGTTCCACGACGACCAGCACGGGACCGCCATCGTCGTGATGGCCGCGCTGCGCAACGCCCTCCGGGTGGTCGAGAAGGACATCGAGAACTGCCGGGTCGTCGTGAGCGGTGTCGGGGCTGCCGGCTCGGCGATCATCCGGCTCCTGCTGCGCCGGAACCCGGCCGACGTGGTCGCGGTCGACATCGACGGCATCGTCCACACCGGACGCAACAACATGGACCCCAACCTCCGGTGGGTCGCCGAGCACACGAACGCCGATGGCATGACCGGCAGCCTGCACGAGGCTCTCGCCGGCGCCGACGTGTTCATCGGGGTGTCGGCGCCGAACCTGTTCGGCGCCGAGCAGGTCGCCACGATGAACGACGACCCCGTCGTGTTCGCGCTCGCCAACCCGGACCCGGAGATCGACCCGATCGAGGCGCAGCAGCACGCCGCCGTCGTCGCCACGGGGCGCAGCGACTACCCGAACCAGATCAACAACGTGCTGGCGTTCCCCGGGGTGTTCCGCGGCCTGCTCGACGCACACGCGCGCGACATCGACGACGAGATGCTCCTCGCCGCCGCGAACGCCGTCGCCGATGTCGTCGACGACCGGCTCAACGCGTCGTTCATCGTGCCGAGCGTGTTCGACAACGCCGTCGCCCCCGCGGTGGCGGAAGCCGTCAAGTCCGCGGCGATGCAGGCGACGGGGGACAAGGAGGCGAAGTAGCCTCGACGG
Source organism: Prauserella aidingensis (assembly GCF_024171865.1). Taxonomy (GTDB): domain Bacteria; phylum Actinomycetota; class Actinomycetes; order Mycobacteriales; family Pseudonocardiaceae; genus Prauserella; species Prauserella aidingensis. The sequence goes on from NZ_JAMTCN010000002.1 coordinate 358,763, forward strand.
TGTGAGCCAGCCAGCGAGGGAACTCAGCCACGTCGACGAGTCCGGCAACGCGCGGATGGTCGACGTGTCCGCCAAGGACGTCACTGCCCGCACGGCCGTCGCCAGCGGCCGGATGCGCACGACCGCCGAGGTCATCGGGTTGATCTCGGGGGGTGGTCTGCCGAAGGGCGACGCGCTGGCCACCGCCCGGATCGCGGGCGTGATGGGAGCGAAGAAGACGCCCGAACTCGTCCCGCTGTGCCACCAGATCGCGTTGACGAAGGTGGACGTGCGTTTCGAACTCGAGGACACCGCGGTGCGCATCGAGGCAATGGCGCGCACGAGCGACCGGACGGGCGTGGAGATGGAGGCGTTGACGGCGGTCACGGTCGCGGGGCTGGCGCTCCACGACATGATCAAGGCCGTCGACCCGGCCGCGACGCTCGACGAGGTCCGGCTCGAGACGAAGGACGGCGGCAAGGCCGGCACCTGGCGCCGCGACGAGTACCTCCGTGGCGACGCGGACCGGGCCGAGCAGGGTTCGGAGCACGCGGGTGGTGAGCGATGAGCCGGGAGGCCAGGGTCGTCGTCGCGTCGAACCGTGCGTCGACGGGCGTGTACGAGGACAGGACCGGCCCGCTGATCACGGCGTGGCTGACCTCCCGGGGGTACGTGACACCCGATCCGGTCGTCGTCGGCGACGGCGCTCCGGTGGAACAGGCGCTGCGTGAGTGCCTGGCCGCCGGCGTCGACGTCGTCCTCACGACGGGGGGCACCGGTATCTCGCCGACCGATCGCACCCCGGAGGCGACCGCCGCCGTGCTGGACAGGGAGGTGCCGGGGCTCGCCGACGCCGTGCGGGCCGCGGGGGGCGACGCCGTGCCGACGGCGAAACTGTCCCGCGGACTCGCGGGCGTGGCGGGCAGCACGCTGATCGTGAACCTGCCGGGATCGACCGGTGGGGTGAAGGACGGGCTCGGCGTGCTGGAGCCGGTGCTGGACCACGCCGTCGACCAGCTGCAGGGCGGAGACCATGCGCGGGACGGCGAATCCGGGGCCGGCGACGCCGGTGCCGCGGTGCGGATCCTGCGTGCGGACGTCACCGAGGATCCGTTGTCGGTGGACGAGCACGCCGAGCTGGTGGGCGACGACGCGGCGGGGGCGGTGGTGACGTTCAGCGGCGTCGTGCGGGACCACGACGGCGGCCGCACCGTCTCGTCCCTGTACTACGAAGGCCATCCCTCGGCGCCGTCGGTCGTGGCCGAGGTGGTCGCCGACGTGGCGAAGCGCCGTCGCGGGGTCCGCGCGGTCGCCGTCAGCCACCGCATCGGATCTCTGGAGATCGGGGACGTGGCGCTGGCGTGCGCCGTCGCCGCGGAACATCGCGGCGAAGCGTTCGCGACGTGTTCGGACCTCGTCGACGAGGTCAAGGCGCGGCTGCCGGTGTGGAAACACCAGTGGTTCACCGACGGCACGGACGAGTGGGTCAACAGCCCCTGACGCCGAAGCTTCGGGGGCGGCGGAGCAGCCGAGCGGACCCACGTGGGAGCGCTCCGCCGAGTTTGCGGTACCGGCCGCTGCGCAGTCCGAGCGCCGATGAGGCCGCCGCGCTGAGCGGGACCGGTTGCGCCGTCCGGGATTGCTCCGTCCGTGGGAGTGCGCCCGCTGACATTCGCATCAACCGGATCGATCGATAAGGTCTCCGACATGCGTAGGGCCCCACCGTCCGGGGGACACGGTGGGGCCCTACGTTGCTGAGCGGAGTCGGCGTCCGACGCCGCTCAGCGACCGCGCCTTGCGGGAAGGTCGGAGTCAGTCGATCACTTGGTGGCGATCTTCTGGTCGACCACGATGAAGTCGGGGTTGTTGATGTAGCCCTCGTTCAGCTCGACGAGCTTCTGGTAGCCACCCTCGACGTTCTTCTTCTTGGCGATCTTGCTGAGCGTGTCGCCCTTCTTCACCTTGTAGTCGCCGTCCGGGTTGGACTTGGCGACCGGCGCCGGGGCGGGCTCCGGAGCCGGGGCGGACTCCTCCTGGACCGGGGCCTCGGTGGTCTCCTCCTCGGCCGGCGCCGGGGCGCTGCCCTCGGTGTTGCTGCTCTCGTAGCTGGCGGTGGAGCCGGCCTGAGCGCCGCACACCGGCCAGGCGCCGATGCCCTGGCCCTCGAGCGTGCGCTCCGCGACGGCGATCTGCTCCGAGCGCGAAGCCTCCGCCGGGTTGCCGGTGCCGCCGTAGGCCTCCCAGGTGCTCTGGGAGAACTGCAGGCCGCCGTAGTAGCCGTTGCCGGTGTTGATGCTCCAGTCGCCGCCGCTCTCGCACTCGGCGATGGCGTCCCAGTTCACGCTCTGGGCCTGCGCGGGGGTCGCAGCCAGCGCCAGCGGGGCGCCCACGGCCAGGCCCGCGACAGCGACCCGGGCCATGGTGCGCGAAGCGGTGGAGGACTTACGGTGCTTGCCTCGATAAGCCATTTTCGACTCGGTCTCGCCTTCCGCGCCTTACGTGGAACAGGGCAGGCCACAAGAGCCTGGCCGGCTTTCGGGATGCCGGCACGTGCCGCGGGTTCGGCTCCGTTTCCCTCTCGTCCCAGTCCAGAAGTTCTTTCGCTCGGGGTCGGTTCCGGGATTCCGCGGACTGGGTTCGGCGCGTCGGAATCCCGGTCTTGCTCGTGGTCGGTCGGGGCCAACCGAGATGCGACGGTACGTAACGAGAACGCCGATCGGAAATTTTCGAGCATGTGTGCTAGGTCACAGTAACGGCGTGCAACCTTTTGCGATGACGCTGTCATCGCAGGTCAGCGTGCCGTTATGGCGCCGTATCCGTTCCGAGATCTTTTACTCTTCGTGAGGCTTGTGTCACGTGGTTTTGGCGCGAATGGACCGTTCGTGCAGGCCACTTCGCGGTGGTTCGAACCGGCGAATCGGACACTTGAGACGGTCGCGCCGGAGCCGTGACGGGTCCGGGTTGCCGTAGCCGATCGGCCGTGTGGCGGTACGGCGAACTCGTCGGCAACTCCGTGGTGGCGAAGGTCCGAACCTGCGGGTGCTCGTCACCTGGGGGCGAGCGCGGCCGGTGCGCGCATCTCGTCCGGACCGCCGTGCTCGAAGTCGTGTCGCTGCCCTCGGTCCGGACAAATCGCCCGAACGAGTTGATTCGTTCGGTCCGGAGATTCGGAGGTCCGGACGACCGGGTGGCCGCCGGCGTGGGCCGGACCACCGGCCGGGCAGGTGTGGGCGGGCGTTCCGCTGCGACGGCGGGTACGTCGAGGTGAACGGCGTGTGTCGACTGTGTGGCCCTGTGAATGGCAGCCGCTCGGCTCCGGTGGGGGTGGGCGCGGGACGGCGGCACTGCCGGTCACAGCGCCACTCAGCGGCGCCGAGTTCGGCCTCGTCGCTGCGGTCTCCGCGGTGGGGCCTCTGCCGCAGCGGCCGATCGGTCGAGGTGGGGGCCCGCTGCTCTGTCGGCATGGGCCGATCGGCCCGCCGCAGACCGGTTTCAGCCGCCCGCGAACGGCGGCAGTACGTCGAGTTCCCCGTCGGCGGGCAGTGGCCGGTCCGGATCACGCACGGCGACGCCGTCGACGAGGAAGCTCGCCGCGTCGAGGATCCGGGGCAGCGAACCGGGGTGGCGGGCGCGCAACGTCGCGACGGCATCGGCCACCGTGGCGCCGTCGGGCAGTTCGAGCGCTTCGGATTCGACTCCTGCGGCCGCACGTGCGGATGCGAAGTACCGCACGCGCACTCTCGTCCCGGTAACCGGCACGCGCTCAGCCTCCGATCGAGCTCATCGGCCGGAGTGGCTGTGCGAATCCGGCCTCGTTGATCTCGTGTCCGGCGAGTTTGCCCCACATCGTGTCGCGCCAGACGTTCGCGACGTCCTCGTCGCTCGCCCCGCCACGGAGCAGCATGCGCAGGTCCGTCTCGTCGTTGCTGAACAGGCAGGAGCGGACGGCGCCGTCCGCGGTCAGCCGGGTGCGTTCGCAGGCGGCGCAGAACGGCCTGGTCACCGACGGGATCACGCCCACCTCGGCCGGGCCGCCGTCGACGAGCCAGCGTTCGGCCGGTGCTCCGCCCCGTTCCGCGGGGCTGGGGGTGAGCGTGAACTCGGTCGAGAGCAGGTCGAGGATCTCGGTGGCCGTGATCATGTTCGCCCGATCCCAGCCGTGCTGGGCGTCGAGCGGCATCTGTTCGATGAACCGCAGGTGGTAGCCGTGCTCCAGCGCGAACCGCAGTAGTGACGTCGCCTCGTGGTCGTTCTCGCCGCGGATGAGCACCGCGTTGATCTTGACCGGTTCGAGGCCGGCCTCGCGGGCCGCGGCCAGGCCGTCGAGCACGTGGCGCAGCCGGTCGCGGCGGGTGATGCGCTCGAACGTCTCCGGGTTCACGGAGTCGAGCGAGACGTTGATGCGGTTCAGGCCCGCCTCGGCGAACGCCGCGGCGCGTTTGGCGAAGCCGATGCCGTTCGTCGTCATCGACAGCCGCGGCCGCGGCTCGAGCGCGGTGATCCTCGCGACCAACTCTTCGAGGTTCGGCCGCAGCAGCGGTTCGCCACCGGTGAGCCGGATGTCGGTCACGCCGAGCCTGCCGACCGCGATGTCCATGAGGCGTACGAGCTCGTCATCGCTGAGGACCTGGTCGCCGGGCATCCACTCGAGCCCCTCGGCGGGCATGCAGTAGCTGCACCTCAGGTTGCACTTGTCGGTCAGCGAGACGCGCAGGTCCGTGGCGACCCGGCCGAAGGTGTCGATCAACGCCGGGTTGTCCGGCCGTGGCGTCGTCGCGCCGGGGCCGGAGGAGCGCGCGCCGGGCACCGCCGGGGTGCCGAGGTTCACCGCGGTCCCCGTGCCGTTCCCGGTGTCGTGGCCTGTCGCGTGGCCTGCCGCCGATTCCGCTGCCATCACCACTCACCCTAGTGCCGGGGACCGACAGTGTGTGAGATCGCGAACGCACAGAATTCGTCCCGGTTCGGCGTCGGACCATGGTCGTTCCGCAAATGCGGAGATAATCTGCGACTCATGGCGCATTTTCGGTTCTCCGAGGCGGCGCGGTTGCTGGGAGTCAGCGACGACACCGTCCGCAGATGGGTACGTGCGGGTCAGCTCGCGGAGGGCGAGGACGACGTCGGCCGCAAGGTGGTCGACGGCGCCGAACTGGCGGCCTTCGCCAGGAGACAGGCCGTGAGGTCGGCCGAGGAGGACCGGACCGCCGAGTCGGCCGATCGCAGTGAGATCGGGAGGTCGGCGCGGAACCGGTTCGTCGGCCTGGTCACCGAGGTCGTCGCCGACGGGGTCATGGCACAGGTCGAGGTGCAGTGCGGACCGCATCGCGTGGTGTCGCTGATGAGCGCCGAGGCGGTGCGGGAACTCGGCCTGAAACCGGGCGAGCTCGCGGTGACCGTGGTGAAGGCGACGCAGGTGATCGTCGAGATACCGCGAGGCGTTCGATGAGGCCGGCGGTGCGACAGGGCGCGTGGCAGGTCCGGCGCGGCAGGTGGACCTGCGTGGTCCTGGTGGCCGCGGCGCTCGCCGTCGGCACCGCAGGCTGCGGCTCGGAGGGGCGAACCCTGAACGTCTTCGCGGCGGCCTCCCTCACCGAGCCGTTCGGCAGGCTGGAGACGGTCTTCGAGCAGCGGCACCCGGACGTCGACGTCCGCCTCAACCTGGTGGGCTCGACGACCCTCGGCAGTCAGATCACCGAGGGCGCGCCCGCGGACGTGTTCGCCTCGGCGAACGAGCAGGCGATGGCCGACGTCGCAGCCGACATGGACGGCGAGCCGGAGCCGTTCGCGACCAACCGGCTGACCATCGCCGTACCGCCGGGCAACCCTGCGGACATCCAGGGATTCGACGACCTGGCGGGAGGCGGCGCGACCGTCGTCGTGTGCAGGCCGCAGGTGCCGTGCGGTGCCGCGGCCCGGGAGGTCGCCGAGCTCGCCGGGACGTCGCTGAGCCCGGCCAGCGAGGAGCAGGACGTCAAGGACGTGCTCAACAAGGTCGTCACCCGCGAGGCGGACGCCGGGCTCGTGTACCGCACGGACGTCCGGGCGGCGGCAGGGAAGGTCGAGGAGGTGCGCATTCCGCAGGCGTCCCGCGCCGAGAACCGGTACCCGATCGCCGTCTCCGCCCGTGCCGCCGAGCCCGAGCTCGCCGCCGAGTTCCGGGACCTGGTTCTCGGCGACGAGGGGCGCCGGGTACTCGGGGAGGCAGGCTTTGGCACGCCGTGACGGCACGCGCCGCGGCGCCGTGCCCACCGACGCCGTGCCCACCGACGCCGCGCCGTCCGAAGCGGTGCCGACCGGTCGTGGGCCGCGCTCGCGCAGGACCCGCAACCGGAACCCCGGCCTGCCGTGGGTGCTGTGGATCCCGGCCGGGCTCGCGCTCGCCCTGGTCGTGCTGCCGGTCGTCGGGCTGCTCGTGCGCACCGACTACGCACGCCTGCCCGAGCTGCTGACGTCAGGGGCCGCGCTGAGTGCGCTGCGGTTGTCGCTGGTCACCGCGTTGCTGTCGACGATCGCGTGCGTCGTGCTGGGCGTGCCGTTGGCGGTCGTGCTGGCGCGGGCGAGGGGCCGCGGTGTGCGGCTCGTGCGTGCCGTGGTGCTGCTGCCCCTCGTGCTGCCGCCCGTCGTGGGTGGTCTGGCGCTGCTGTTCCTGCTCGGCCGCAACGGGTTCCTCGGCTACCTGCTCGACGTCGTGGCGGGCGTCAGCGTGCCGTTCACGACGACGGCCGTGGTGATCGCGCAGACGTTCGTGGCGATGCCGTTCCTCGTCGTCAGCCTCGAAGGGGCGTTGCGCGGGAGCGGGCAGCGCTACGAACTGGTCGCGGCCACCCTCGGCGCCCGTCCGTGGACCGTGTTCCGCCGCGTGACCGTGCCGTTGCTGCTGCCCGCGCTCGGCTCCGGTGCGGTGCTGAGCTTCGCGCGTGCACTGGGCGAGTTCGGTGCGACGATCACGTTCGCGGGCAGCCTGGAAGGAGTGACACGGACGTTGCCGCTCGAGGTGTACGCGCAGGCGCAGGCCGACGTCGACAGCGCCGTGGCGCTGGCGTTGCTGCTGATCGTCGTCGCCGTCGTGGTGATCGCGGTCGCCAGGCCGAAGGCGTTCGACCGATGAGCCTGCACATGGACGTGGCCGTGACGCGGGGGCGGTTCACGCTGGACGTGGCGTTCGACGTGCCTGCAGGCCGTGTGCTGGCGGTGCTCGGGCCGAACGGGTCCGGCAAGTCGACGCTGCTGCAGTGCCTGGCCGGACTGCTGGCGCCCGGCCGCGGCACCGTGACGCTCGACCGCCGGACCCTGACGAGCGTTCCGGGCGTGCAGGTGCCGGTCCACGACCGCGGCATCGGCCTGCTCGCCCAGGACCCGCTACTGCTGCCGCACCTGACGGTGGCGGAGAACGTGGCGTTCGGCCCCCGGTCGCAGGGCGTCCCTCGCGTGCGCGCACGCGCGCAGGCGCGCGCGTGGTTGAAAGAGGTGGACGCCGCCGAGTTCGCCCACCGCAGGCCCGCGCAGCTGTCCGGCGGACAGGCCCAGCGCGTCGCCGTCGCCCGTGCGCTGGCGGGCGGGCCGCGGGCGCTGCTGCTCGACGAACCGCTGTCGGCGCTGGACGTCGACGCGGCGCCCGCCGTCCGCGGCCTGCTGCGAAGGGTCCTGCGGCGCAGGCACTCCCGTGACGGGCAGTCCGATGACCTGCGTTCCGGGGACGGGCGTTCCGGGTACGGGCACGAGGTGACCGGCGATCGCTGCGCGGTGCTCGTGACTCACGACCCGCTCGACGCGCTGGCGCTCGCCGACGACGTCGTCGTCCTCGACGCCGGGCGCATCGTCGAGCGCGGACCGGCGAAGGCGGTGCTGGCCGCGCCGCGCACGCCGTTCACGGCGCGTATCGCGGGCCTGAACCTCGTCTCCGGGGTGGCCGCCGAGGACGGTCTGCGCGGCGCGGACGGCCGGTTCGTCGCAGGGGTTCCCTCCGACGACTGTGTGGTGGGCGAGCCGGCCGTCGCGGTGTTCGCCCCCGGCGCCGTCGCGGTGCACCCGCCGGGCGCACCGCACACGGGCAGCCCGCGCAACGTCGTCGACACGCGGGTCTCCTCGCTCGAACCGCACGGTGCCGTGATCCGCCTCCGCACCGCCGGTGAGGCAGGTGAGGAGGCGGGGATCGCCGCCGACCTGACGCCCGCCTCCGTCGCCGAGCTCGGACTGGAACCGGGCTCGCCGGTGCGCCTCGAGGTGAAGGCCGCGGCGGTCGCCGTGCACCCCGCGGTGGAGTCGCCGTCGCCGTTCCCGGCCGCCGAGCCCTAAGGTGGGCGCATGGCCTCGTCGAACGCTCCCTGGACGTACCTCACCGACATGGACGGCGTGCTCGTCCACGAGGAACACCTCGTGCCCGGCGCCGATGACTTCCTCGCCGAGCTGCGCTCCTCGGGCGCGGATTTCCTCGTGCTGACCAACAACTCCATCTACACCCCGCGTGACCTGCGGGCGCGACTGCTGCACAGTGGTCTGGACGTGCCCGAGTCGGCGATCTGGACCTCGGCGCTCGCGACGGCGAAGTTCCTGCAGGAGCAGCGCCCCGGCGGGTCGGCGTTCGTCATCGGCGAGGCCGGTCTGACCACCGCGCTGCACGAGGCCGGGTACATCCTCACCGAGACCGACCCGGACTACGTCGTGCTCGGGGAGACCCGGACCTACAGCTTCACCGCCATCACGCGCGCCATCCGGCTGATCGAGCGCGGCGCCCGGTTCATCGCCACCAACCCCGACCCGACCGGGCCCAGCCGCGAAGGCGTGCTGCCGGCCACCGGGTCGATCGCCGCGCTGATCGAGCGTGCCACCGGCAAGTCGCCGTACTACGTGGGCAAACCGAATCCGCTGATGATGCGGTCGGCGCTGCGCTCGCTCGGCGCCCATTCGGAGCACACGATCATGATCGGCGATCGCATGGACACCGACGTGCACTCGGGCATCGAGGCGGGGCTGAAGACCGTGCTGGTGCTGTCCGGGATCTCGACCCGCGAGTCCGCCGACCGGTACCCGTTCAAACCGACTCTGATCGCCGACACGATCGCCGACCTCGTGGGCCGCACCGCGGACCCGTTCGGAGCAGGCTGACCTCCCGCCGCCGCGTCGTGAGCGCTGGGCAGGTGGAGGCGGTCGCCGTGGCGGGCGGAGGGCGTAAAGTCGAAGAGTGATGGACGGGGACATGTTCGTCGTCGGTGACGTGCACGGACACCGCGACGAGCTGGCCGACGCACTGCGTGAGCGCGGCCTCATCGACGACTCCGACGACTGGTCGGGCGGCACCGCGACGCTGTGGTTCCTGGGGGACTTCGTCGACCGCGGGCCCGACGGGATCGGTGCCATCGAACTGGTCAGGGAGTTGCAACGGCAGGCTTCCGACGTGGGCGGGCGTGTCGAGACACTGCTCGGCAACCACGAGATCCTGCTGCTCGGCGTCCACCGGTTCGGCGACGAGGACGTACCGTCCGATTTCGGCCCGCGGAGTTTCGCGCGCAGCTGGGAGATCAACGGCGGGTGCCGGGCCGACCAGGACGGGCTGACCGACGATCTCGTCGAATGGCTGGCGACGCGGCCGATGCTCGCGTGCGACGGCGACCACCTGCTGATGCACTCCGACACCCTCGAGTACCTCGAGTGGGGTTCGTCGATCGAGAAGATCAACGACACGGTCCACGAGGTGCTCGCGGGTGACGACATCTCCCGGTGGTGGGACGTGTGGCGGCGGATGACCACGCGGTACGCGTTCCGCGGGCCGCACGGCCAGGACGCGGCCCGTGCCCTGCTCGACGACCTGGGCGGACAGCGCATCGTGCACGGGCACAGCGTGATCGCCGATCAACTCGGCATCCACCCTGCCGACATCGAGCAGCCGTACCTGTACGCGGGCGGGACGGTCCTGGGCATCGACGCCGGCCTGTTCGCGGGTGGTCCGTGCCTCGTCGTCCCGTTGCCGTACGTGCCCGAAGACTGACCGGCTGGGCCGACCGGGTGTCGGCGGCGTTACGAGGCGTGGTCGGGGTGTTCACGCGTTCGTGGTTGGCGGGGTCGCCGGGGCGCCATAGTGTCCGGGCGGATTGTCGTCGAAGTCCAGGAGTGTCCGATGAAGCGGTCCGTCACCGTCCTCGCCACCGCGCTCTTCGCCGTGGGGCTCGCAGGCCCCGTGGCGTCGGCAGGCCCACCATGGGGCGGTCCGCCGCCGGTCGAGTTCACCGTCGCGTCATACAACATCCACGCCGGCATCGGCGCGGACGGGGAGTTCGACCTCGACCGCACCACGGCTGCGATCGCGGAGACCGGCGCCGATGTCGTCGCGCTGCAGGAGGTCGACCGGCACTGGAGCAGCCGCAGCGAATACCGGTCGGTGATCGGCGAACTCGCCGACCGGCTCGACATGCACGCGCGGTTCGCCCCGCTCTACTCGCTCGAACCGCCGGAGCCCGGGGAGCCGCGCCGGGAGTACGGCACCGCCGTGCTGTCGCGCTTCCCCGTCGCGGAGTTCACCAACCACGACCTGACCCGGCTGTCCACACAGAACTCCGAGGCCGGGCTGCAGCAGATGCCGGGCTTCGCCGAGGTCGTCGTCCGTGCCCGCGGTGCACTCGTCCACGTCTACTCGACCCACCTCGATTACCGCGGCGACCCCACGGTCCGCGAGATCCAGGTGGCCGAAACGCTCGACGTCCTCGCCGAGGACTCGGACGCCCCACAGCTGCTCATCGGCGACTTCAACGCCGAGCCCGCCGACCCCGAGCTGGCTCCACTGTGGACGAACCTGAACGACGCGTTCGCCGAGGCCGGTAGCGGCGAGGGGCTGACGTTCCCTGCCGCTGAGCCGGTCAAGCGCATCGACTACACGGCCGTGTCCGAGGATGTCGACGTGCTCGACGCGTACGTACCGGACACCGACCTCTCGGCAACGGCGTCGGACCACCGGCCCGCCGTGGCCGAGGTCGCGGTGCCGCGGGACCGGGCGGCGCACTGATTCCCTGCCGCACCGGCGGGGATCACCCGCCGGTGCGGCAGGTCGCGCAGTACGGAAGCCGTGCCCACGGAGCGAGCCGCGTGGGACGCGCGCCGCGGTCGTCCCGGTCGGTCAGGTGGGCACGATCTCCCGCCCCAGCGGCACGAGCGCCACGGGAACGAGTTTGATGTTGGCGACGCCGAGCGGGATGCCGATGATCGTGAGGCACAACGCCACCCCCGTGACGAGGTGGCAGAGCGCGATCCACCAGCCGGCCAGCAGTATCCACAACACGTTGCCGATCACCGAGGGTGCACCGGCGTCGCGGCGTTCGGTGATCGTGCGCCCGAACGGCCACAGCGCGTACCGGGCGATGCGCAGGGATGCGAGGCCGAACGGGATCGTCACGACCAGGATGCAGCACACGATGCCCGCGATCAGGTAGCCGACCGCCAGCCAGAAGCCGGCGAACACGAGCCAGATCACGTTCAGCAAGAAGGTCACGTCGCCAGTGTTCCGGAACCGGCCCCGCGTCGGCCACCCGCTGAGCCCCGGGTCTCACGCGCCCTCGTCCCGCTCCGGTCGGGCCGCAGGCGGGAGCGGGACGAGGCGACGGTCAGGCCACGAGGGTGCCTTCGACGATCGTGACGGCGCTGCCGGAGAGGACGACGTCGTCGCCGTCGAGGCGGGTTCCGACGATGCCGCCGCGTGGGGAGGCCTGTTCGCCGGTGAGCTCGGTGCGGCCGAGGCGCTGCGCCCAGTACGGCGCCAGTACGCAGTGCGCCGACCCGGTGACCGGATCCTCGGGAATGCCGATGGCCGGGGCGAACATGCGGCTGACGAAGTCGACACCGTCGGTGTCGGACGGCCCGGTGACGATCACCGAGTGCGGATGCAGACCCGTCAGTTCGTCGGCGTCGGGCTCGCACGCACGCACTGCGGCCGTGTCGTCGCTGACGACCAGCAGGAATCCCCTGCTACGCCGCACCTCGATCACCGGCAGCGACGGCAGGGCGCGGGAGACGTCCACGTCGACGGGACCGGCGGGTGGGTCGGCGGGCAGCCGCATGTCGATACCCGTGTCCGTCCGGGTGCAGCGCAGCTCACCGGAGGCGGTGGTGAACGTCTGTGAGCCTCCCAGCGCGTGGGCCGCCGCCAACGTCGCGTGTCCGCATAGCGACACTTCTGTCGTCGGCGTGAACCAGCGGAGCGGTTTCGGCTCCTGCGTGGTGACGACGAACGCCGTCTCCGCGTGCTTCATCTCTGCGGCCACGTTCTGCATCCAGCCCTCGTCGGCGGGCTCGCTGAGCAGCACGATCGCGGCGGGGTTTCCTCGGAAGGCGGTGTCGGTGAAGGCGTCGACGACGTAGAGGCGCATGGCCACACGGTAGAACCCTCGGTTCGCGCCGCAGCCCGTCGCCCGCTCCTGCCACCCGCCCCCTGGCGAGTCATGGCCTGGCGGCGCTCAGGTCCCTAGACTGACCGGCGGAAACGTCAATGCTGACGCCCGAGGAGCACATCATGACTTCGCCCGCCGCCGCGCCCGCCCTCCCCAGTTACGCGTCCGGAACGTCGGACGTCCCGTTGCTCGGCGACACGATCGGCGACAACTTCGACCGGACGGTGGCGGCCCACGGGGATCGTGACGCGCTGGTCGACCTGCCGTCGGCGCGGCGGTGGACGTATCGCGAGTTGCAGGCCGACGTCGACGCACTGGCGCTCGGGTTGCTCGCGAAGGGCGTGTCGAAGGGCGACCGGGTCGGCATCTGGGCACCGAACTGTCCGGAATGGACGTTGACGCAGTACGCCACGGCCAGGATTGGGGCCGTGCTGGTCAACATCAACCCGGCCTACCGGGCGCACGAGCTCGAGTACGTGCTCAACCAGTCGGGTATTCGCATGCTTGTCGCGGCGGAGAGTTTCAGGACCTCCGATTACGCCGCGATGATCGACGAGGTGCGGCCGCGCTGCGATTCGCTGTCCGACGTCGTGCTTCTCGGTCGTCCGGAATGGACGGAGATGTTCGAATCGGACGGTGACACGGCGAAACTCGCAGCCGTGTCGAAGGAACTGTCCGCCGACGACCCGATCAACATCCAGTACACGTCCGGCACGACCGGATTCCCCAAGGGTGCGACGCTGTCGCACCACAACATCCTCAACAACGGATTCTTCGTCGGCGAGCTCTGCAACTACACCGAGCAGGACCGCATCTGCATCCCGGTGCCGTTCTACCACTGCTTCGGCATGGTGATGGGAAACCTCGCCGCGACGAGTCACGGCGCGTGCATGGTGATCCCGGCGCCGGGATTCGATCCGAAGTCCTCGTTGCAGGCGGTGCAGGCCGAGCGCTGCACCTCGCTCTACGGCGTGCCGACGATGTTCATCGCCGAGCTCGCCGAGGACGATTTCGACGACTACGACCTGTCGACGTTGCGCACCGGGATCATGGCCGGTTCGCCGTGCCCGGTCGAGGTCATGAAACAGGTCATCGAGCGGATGGGCATGGCCGAGGTGTCGATCTGCTACGGCATGACCGAGACGTCACCGGTGTCCACGCAGACGCGCGCCGACGACACCATCGAACGTCGAGTGTCGACCGTCGGCAGGGTCGGTCCGCACCTCGAGGTGAAGGTCGTCGACCCGGCCACGGGCCTGACCGTGCCGCGCGGTGAACCCGGCGAGCTGTGCACCCGCGGCTACTCGGTGATGCTCGGCTACTGGAACCAGCCCGACAAGACCGCCGAGGCCATCGATTCGGCGCGGTGGATGCACACCGGTGACCTCGCCGTGATGGACGACGACGGCTACGTCAACATCACCGGCCGGATCAAGGACATGGTCATCCGCGGCGGCGAGAACATCTACCCGCGCGAGATCGAGGAGTTCCTGTACACCCACCCCGACATCCTGGACGCCCAGGTGATCGGCGTGCCCGACGCCAAGTACGGCGAGGAGCTCATGGCGTGGGTGCGGATGCGCGAGGGCGCGGAGCCGCTGACGGCCGAGTCGTTGCGGGAGTTCTGCCAGGGCAAGTTGGCGCACTACAAGATTCCGCGCTACGTCCAGGTCGTGGACGACTTCCCGATGACGGTCACCGGCAAGGTGCGCAAGGTCGAGATGCGGCAGCAGGCCGTCGAACTGCTGGGCCTGACCGGCCACGCCGGCTCCGCCCACGCCTGAGCTCCGGTGCCCAGCGGCCCCCGAGGTCTGCAACACGGGCCCCGAGAACCGCAACACGGGCTCCTGAACCCGCAACACGGGCCCCGGGATCCGCAACACGGGCTCCCGGATCCGCAACACGGGCCGTGGGCGTAGTGGCGGGTGGCGGGCGATTACCGTGGTCCGGGTGCTGACCTGCGTGGGATTCGACCTGGACATGACGTTGATCGACCCGCGGCCCGGAATGGCCGCGGCGATGAACCGGCTCGGCGACGACAACGACCTGCCGCTCGACGGCGAGTACTTCGCCGCCCACCTCGGGCCGCCCCTCGACCACTCGCTGCGCGGATTCGGCACGCCCGAGGAGAAGATCCCCGACCTGATCACACAGTTCAGGGCGAACTACCCGGAGATCGTCGTGCCGCAGACGGTCGCGTTGCCCGGTGCGCAGCAGGCGCTCGACGTCGTGCACGAGCTCGGCGCCACGACGCTCGTGGTCACCGGCAAGTACGGGCCGAACGCCGACCTGCACGTCAAGGCGCTCGACCTTCCGGTCGACACACTCGTCGGGGACCTGTGGTCGACGAGCAAAGCGGCCGCGCTGACCGAGCACAGGGCGCCGGTGTACGTCGGCGATCACGTCGGCGACATGCGCGGCGCGCAGGCGGCGGGCGCCGTGGCCGTCGGGGTGGTCAGCGGGCCGTGCTCGCGCGACGAACTCGTCGAGGCCGGCGCCGAGGTGGTGCTGGACTCGCTGACCGAGTTCCCCGACTGGCTGCGCCGCACGTTCCCGTAACCGTCTCGCAGACCTGCGCCCGCGGGGCGTGGCCCGAGGAACGCGTGCCGGGAGACCGTGGCGTGCGGAACGCTCCGGTCAGGAGCCCTTGTGCTCGCGGACGAGGGCGATGAGCCCGAGCCCGAGGCCGAGCGGCGTGATGACCCCCGCCGCGACCGACAGCCACACCGGGAGGTCCTCCATCCCGGCCGCGAACAGGACGAACACGACGATCACGGCGAGCATGCCGACGGCGAACAGTCCGACGCCGAGTCGCATCAGCAGGGGCTTTCGGGTGCCGGCCGCCTGCTCGTCCGAGGTGCTGGTCGTCATGGCTCCCAATAGTAGAGCGTGCAATGTCCTGGAACGCACCGTGTGTGGCGAGATAAGCTTGACGGTACGCGCGTCCTGGGTACGCAGACCTGGGGCGCGTTCGTCATGCGGGACGGGCACAGCCGCCCGCACCGCGGTCAGAGCAGCGAAGGAACGGTGAGGGAAGTGCCGACCGGCAAGGTCAAGTGGTACGACGCGGATAAGGGGTTCGGCTTCGTCACGCAGGACGGCGGCGAGGACGTCTTTATTCGGAAGGCCGCGTTGCCGCAGGGTGTGGAGTCCCTCAAGTCCGGTCAGCGGCTCGAGTTCGGGGTGGCCGACGGCCGCCGCGGCCCGCAGGCGCTGTCGATCCGGCTGCTGGACGCGCCGCCGTCGGTCGCCGAGGCGCGCCGCCGTCCCGCGGAGGAGCTGCACGGCATGGTCGACGACATGATCAAGCTCCTGGAGGCGACGGTGCAGCCGGAGCTGCGCCGCGGCAGGTACCCGGAGCGGAAGAAGACGAAGAAGATCGCCGAGGTCATGCGGGCCGTCGCCCGCGACCTCGATCCGTAACGACGCAGGCCGCCCGGTCACGACACCGGGTCACGGCAGAACGCAGGCCCCGGCGCTCGATCACGACGCCGGGGCCTTGCTGTTGTCGGAGCTCGCTTCGGAGCGGCCGGTCAGGTCGCGGAGTTCTGCAGCGACCAGATGCCGCGGGTGACGAGTTGCGGCTGCCCGTTCTCGTCGACGATCGGGTTGCCCTGCTGGTCCACGCCGTAGGCGGCGCCGATCTGCTGCACCTCGATCACGGCCACGCGGTCCTTCGACGTCGGCGGCGTGGCGGTGTAGGCGTGCTGCGAACCGTCGGTGAACGCCTGCTGGTCGATCGATTCCTTGCCGGTCTCGGTGTTGACGTACTGGACGATGATCACCCACGGGGTGTCGGCGACGCTGCCCGGAACCGACACCTGCACGGGCATGCCGGGCCGGACGTCGAGGTTCACGGGACGGTGCTCGTCGCCGCACTGCTTCAGGACCTCGTCGCAGTAGATGAGGGGAGCGGCGACGGTCGAGTCGCCGTCGGCGTAGAACGTGACCTCCGGGTCGGGTGCCGCCGAGCAGCCCGTCACGAACAGTGCCGCGCAGGCCAGCAAGGCTCCTACCGCTCGTCGCATGCGCTTCAGGTTACGGCTCGCGTGCGGGTTCGGCGGCTGTGGGTCCTCCGGCGGGCCCTCCTGCGGGACCGTTCGCGCCACCGGTGGCCGAACCGCCTCCGGGACCGCTCTCGTCGCCGTGAGACCCGCCGTACCGCGACACCCGGGTGCCGCCCTTCGCCTGCCTGTGCCCGGTCGACGCCGTTCGCGTGGCCTGCGAGCCGGACCTGCGGCTCGCCGCGGACCGCAGCTTCCGGCCGACCTTCGCCGCTCCGACCTTGGGGACGAGGGATGCGCCGCCGCGGGCGAGCCACGTCTGCGTCAGGCCCAGGGCCAGCAGCACGGACACCGTGAGGAATCCGATCCAGTACGTGGGCGGCAGCAGCAGGCCGACGGCGCCGCCGAACACCCACGCCAGCTGCAGCACGGTTTCCGACCGGCCGAACGCCGACGCCCGCGACTCCTCGGGCATGTCCTGTTGGATCACGGCGTCGAGGGAGTTCTTCGCGAGCGCGCTGGCGGTGGCGCCGGCGAGCCCGACGATCGCCGCGGTGGTCAGGCCCGAGGCGACGGCGGCGAGGACCGTCGAGGCCAGCGCCGAGGCCACGCACACCAGGATGACCTGGTCGGGTTTGCCGAAGTGCATGCGGGAGCCGATGGCGTTGCCGATGAACCCGCCCGCACCCGCGGCGGCGCCGATCACGCCGAGCATGACCAGCTGCATGAACGGGCTGTAGTCGCCCGCCTCCGTCTGCTCCTTCACGGCGAACGCCGCGAACATCATCAGGAACCCGGTGAGGAGGCGGATCGACCCGTTGCCCCACAGCGCCACCGTCGTGTGCTGACTCATGGGCGTGCGTTTCGGCTTCGCCTGCTTGTCGGCCCCGGTGGCGTGGTGGTCGGTCAGTGACGCCGGGACCTCGCCCTCGGTGACCTCGACCCACGACGGGATGCGCATCGCCTGGAACGCCCCGACCCCGCAAATGACGGCCGTGTACCAGAGCGCGGCCGACGAGCCGAGCAGCGAGTTGAGTCCGGCCGCCACCGCACCGAACGCACCGCCCGCGGCCAGGCCGAACACGGTCAGCCGCGCGTTGGTCTTGGACAGAGTGATCTCCGGGGGCAGGACCCTCGGGGTGACGGCGGCCTTGAGCACCATGAACGACTTCGACAGCACCATCTTCCCCAGCGCCGCCGGGTAGAGGATCCAGCTGTCGAAGTTCAGCGCCATCAGCACGCACATCAGTAACTGGCCCGCGCTGGCGATACACATGGCGAGCCTGCGGCCGCGCTGGATGCGGTCCAGCGCAGGGCCGATCACGGGCGCGACCAGCGCGAACGGCGCGATGGTGATGAGCAGGTAGAGCGCGACCTTGCCACGGCTCTCGCCGCTGCTGGCCGCGAAGAACAGCGTGTTGGCCAGCGCGACGGCCATCGCCGCGTCGCTGGCGTAGTTCAGCATCACCGCGTACGTGAGCGACGTCAGCCCGGACTTCTCCGCGCCGTCGGCCTTCGCGGCCCGCTGGAACGCGCCGACGGCCTTGCCGGACAGCTCCCTGCTGCGCAGCGCGGCCACGCGGGTGACGGTCAGCTTGCGCGGCGTCTTCGGGCCCGCGTCGAAGCCGTGCTCGGCCTCGTCGGGGTGTTGCGGACCGTTCGGCTCGCCCGGAGGCTCCGCGGGCCCACCGGGACGTTCCGGTGCGGGGCCGTCGGCAGGCGGGTAGCCGCCGGTGTCGTAGTAGTCGCCGAAGTCACCCCGGGTACCGGGCGGCTGCGGCGCCTGTTCCCACGGCCGCGGCGGGTAGGGCCGTGACCCGCGGGGCGGCGTGGGGATCGCGCCGGTCGGGGCGTTGTCGGCCGTCACGCTCGGCGGCTGGGGTGGTTGTGGAGGCCGGGACGGCTGCGGAGGTGGCGGCGACTGCGGGTGCCGGGGTTCTTGCCGGGGCTGTTGCGGGTGCTGGGCCGCCTGCGGTTGCTGCGGAGGCGGTTGCGGCCGACCGCGCCGGTCCTGCGGGCCCGGGCCGTGGTCCTGTGGCCTGCGGGAGTCCCGGGTAGGGGTGTTCTCGGCGGGCGGTTGCTGTGCACCCGGTTCGGGTGTCCACCTCCGCTTGCCCCGCTTGTTCGACCCCATGCGCTCAATCCTGCCGTACTCGTCCCCGGCCCGTCCGGGTGATGCACCACTCGGCCCGTGCCGGCTGTGACCGGACCCGCTGCGACCGCCCCCGCTGTGACCGGCCGCGCGACCGCTCAGTTCGCAGGAACGAACGCCACCCTGAACATTTTCGGCCACAGCTTGCCCGTGATCAAAAAGCGGTCCGACCCGGGGTAGGCGGCGATGCCGTTGAGCACGGCCTCCGGCGACGTGACCTCGCCCTCGTCGAGCAGTCCGGACGCGTCGACACGTGCCGTGACGCGCCCGCTGCCGGGGTCGATCCGCACGATGTCCTCGGTCTGCCACACGTTGGCGTAGACGTCGCCGCCGACGCATTCGAGTTCGTTCAGGTTCTCGACCGGCTGTCCGGCCTCGGTGACGTCGACCGACCCCTGCGCTGCGAACGTCTCGGGGTCGCGGAACGTCAGCGTCGCCGAGCCGTCGCTCATGACCAGCCGGTCGTCCTGGTCGCAGAGGCCCCAGCCCTCGCCGTCGTAGGACACGCGGCGGCGCTCGGCGAGCGTGTCCGGGTCGCGTTCGATGGCGACGCCGCTCGTCCACGTGAGCTGCCACACCCCGGAGTCGGTGACGGTGATGCCCTCGCCGAAGAACTCGTCCGGCAGGGAGACGCTGCGGTCCGGCGGCCCGCCCGCCGGGCCCGCGGTCAGCCTCGACTGCCCGTTGCGTCCCGTGCCCTCGTAGAGCGTGTCGCCCGCGAACTCGAGGCCCTGCGTGAACGCGGTCTCGTCGTGCGGCAGTTCCTGCTCGACCTGCACGCGCAGCTGCTCGACGCCCTGTCCCGATCCCGTCCGCGTGCCCTGGCCGTGGTCGGCGTCGCCGGGAGCGCACGCCGTGACGACCGCGGCGGCCACGAGGAGGGCCGATGCGTGTTTCACGCCGTCGAGCCTCGCACAGGTGGGCTTCCGCCGTCCGTCCGCCGTGGGGGTGGCTGGGCGTTTCGGCGGCCGCCCCAGCGAGGGACGGCCCGTGCGGCACAATGGCGACCATGACGTTGCCTCTCACCCTCGACGACGGTGCGAACCGGCAGAAGCTGGTCGACGCGGTGGAGACGGCGCGCGAAGCGGCCGTCCTCGACGCGGGCGAGGAGCGTGTGGGTGCGCACGTGGGCGTCGAGCACGAGGACGCCGTGTCCGTCAGCCACCTGTTCGACGCCCTGCTGCCCGGCTACCGGGGCTGGCGCTGGTCGGTGACCGTGGCGGTCGCCGACGCGGATGCCGACGCGGCGGTGACGGTGAGCGAGGTCGTGCTGCGGCCCGGCCCGGACGCGCTCGTCGCGCCGAGTTGGGTGCCGTGGGAGCGGCGGGTGCGGCCCGGCGACCTCGGTGTGGGCGATCTCTTCCCTCCCGAGGCCGGTGACGACCGCCTGGTGCCCGCGTACCTGGACGTCGACGACCCCGAGGCGACCGAGACCGCCCACGAGCTCGGTCTCGGCAGACAGCGGGTGATGTCGCGCGAGGGCCGCGAGGACTCGGCCAGGCGCTGGAAGGGCGGCGAGTTCGGCCCGCGCGCCGACATGGCCCGCAGCGCGCCCGCGACCTGCGGTACCTGCGGCTTCTACCTGCAGCTCGGCGGTTCACTGAAGGCGGCGTTCGGCGTGTGCGGCAACGAGTACGCGCCCGCCGACGGGCACGTCGTGCACGCCGAGTACGGCTGCGGTGCGCACTCGGAGATCAAGGTCGAGACGACGTCGTCGGTGCCGGTCGCCGAGCTGGTCTACGACGACTCGCTGCTCGACATGGAGTCCGCGACGGGTGAGCGGCCTGCCTGACGCCTTCGGCCTCGACCGGCTGCGCGCCGCCGTGCTGCGCGCGTGGCGGGATTCGCCGACCAGGCTGACCGAGGACACCAACGCCGAACGTGACCTGCGCGCGGGCGGCTACCGCGACCGGCTGGTGGTCGAACTGGCCCAGAACGCCGCCGACGCCGCCGCTCTGGCAGGCGAACCGGGCCACCTGCGCGTCACGGTGACCGGCGGGCAGCTGCGCGTGGCCAACACCGGGGCGCCGCTCGACGAGGCGGGCGTCGCCGCGCTGGCGTCGTTGCGGGCGTCGGCCAAACCGGCGGACACGGTCGGCCGGTTCGGGGTCGGCTTCGCCGCGGTACTGGCGGTGACGGCGGAGCCGCGCATCGTGTCGCGCACGGGCGGGGTCGCCTTCTCCGAGCAGCGTACGAAGGCCGAGGCCGGCGCAGCCGACGTGCCGGTACTGCGGCTGCCGTGGGAACTCGGTGACGACGAGCCGCCGGTGCCCGAGGGGTTCGACACCGAGGTGCGGCTTCCGTTGACCGTGCCCGCGGGCGAGGTGCTGGACACGATCGCCGCCGAGGTGCCGGACCTGCTGCTGGCGCTGCCGTGGCTGACGCGCGTGGACGTCGACGGCCGCACCTGGTCGCGTTCGGCCGCCCCGGGCTCCGGCGTCGTCACACTGAGCACGCCGGAGGGGACGGCGCGGTGGCTGACCCACGTCGACGACGGTGTGGTGTGGGCGCTGCCGGTCGACGACAGCGGGACGCCGCTGCCGTTGGACGACGACGTGCTGCACACGCCGACACCGACGGACGAGCGGTTGTCGTTGCCTGCTCGGCTGTTCGCACCCGTTCCCGTGGAACCCTCGCGCAGGCGCGTGCTGACCGGCGAGGCGGCTCGTCCCGTACTCGCCGCGGCGGCCACGGCGTATCCGGGACTGGTGCGGAGACTCGCGTCCGCCGACCGGAAGGCACTCGTGCCGTCGGCGCGCTTCCCGTTGTCCGAAGTGGACTCGGAGTTGCGCGACCTCGTGGTCGCGCAGCTGTCCGAACAGGACTGGATTCCCGCGGCGGCGGGCGGCGACCTCGCGGGGAGTCGGACCAGGGTGCTGCCGGTGGACGCGCCGGAGCTGGTCCGCCTGCTCGCCGACGTGGTTCCCGGGCTCGCCACCGCGTGCGGTCACGCCGCTGCCCGCGTGCTCGAGACGGTCGGCGCCCGTGCGATCGGCGTCGCCGACGTCGTCGAGGCGCTCACCGGGATCGACCGGGAACCGACGTGGTGGCACGGGCTCTACGACGCGGTGCTGGCGGCACTCGACGCGCGGCAGCTCGACGCCGCCGAGCTCGGCGCCCTCCCGGTGCCGCTCGCCGACGGCCGCACCGTGCCGGGTCCGCGAGGAGCGCTGGTGCCGGAGTCCGCACCGGAGGAGTCCGGTCTGCCGGTACTCGCCGGGCTCGACGTGGTGGGGCTGCACCTGGTGCACCCCGACGCGGCGCATCCGCTGCTCGAACGGCTCGGCGCGCAGCGCGCGGGCCCCGCGGAACTGCTGGAGGCGCCTGCGCTGCGCGAGGCCGTGGAACGCAGCGTCGAGGACGCCGTGTCAGGAGTGGACGTCCGCCCACTCGTCGACGCGGTGCTGCGGCTGGCCCGTGACGGCGACGCGACCGGCCTGGGAGCCCTCGCACTGCCTGCGCGCTCGGGGTGGCGCAGGGCCGACGAGCTGGTGCTGCCCGGCGCGCCGGTGCTCGACGTGTTCGACCCGGAGTCCGTCGGCGAGGACGGCGCGCTCGACGTGCTCGACGACGCGTTCGCCGAATCCCACGACCCGGCCGTGCTGACCGCACTCGGCGTGCTGGACTCGTTCGCCCTGGTCGTCGACGACGAACCCGCCGATGCCGACCACGAACTGCCCGACGAAACGGCGTGGTGGGAGGCGACGGCACCGCCGCGGGTGCGTGCGGTACGTGACCTCGACCTGGTCGCCGACGACGCGTGGCCCGCGGCGATCCGGCTGTTGGCGCAGCGGCCGGAGACGTGGCGCGCGCTGACCGAGCCCGGCGGCCACACGCCGTGGTGGCTCGCCCGGTTCGCACTTCTCGACGGCCGCGCTCCCGCGGACTGGCGGATGCCCGGCGCCGGCGACCTCGCCGGGCTGTTCGACCCGGTGCCGGACGTGGGGCTGTCGCCGGAGCAGCTCACGGCGGTGGGCGTCCGCACGGCACTGCCTGATGCGACCACTGTGGACACCGACGACGTCGCGGATCTGTGCGACCGGCTGGCCGATCCCGATCGGGCGGTGCCGCTCGGCCTGACGCTGCGGGTGCATCGACTGCTGGCCGCGGGACACGTCGATCCGCCGGACAGGGTGCGCACGCTCGACGGGGCCGTCACCGACGCGCGCGACGTGGTCGTGCTCGACGGGCCGTGGCTGCTCGGCGCGCTCCCGCCCGCGAGGTTCGTGGCCTGCGAGGGCGGTGAGTCGGGTCGCGGTGCGGGAGAGTTGGCGGAGGCGTTCGACCTGCCGCTCGCGAGTGTCGTGATCGACGCCGAGGTGAGCAGCGACGGCGAGTTCGCGTCGTGGACGCAGCTGCCCGCGGTCGCCGAGGTGGCCGAACTGCTGGGTGTGACGCTGCCCGGCGGCGGTGTCGTCGTGCACGAGCGGCTGACGGTCGCGGGCGCCGACGTCGGAGAGGCCGACGTGGACGTGCCCTGGTGGTACAGCGTCGATCCGGACGGCGACGATCGTCACGGCACCGCTGCTGAGGGCCTCGGTGTCGACGGGGCCCGTGTCGACGGGGCCGGTGTCGACGTGGCCGGTGTCGACGTGGCCGGGGTGCTGCACGCGTCCGACACGTCCGACGGGCTGGCCAGGGCTTTCGCATGGGCAGCCGGGCTGTGGGCACGCCGCTGGGAGATCGCCGCCCTGCTCGACGACCCGGACCCGCGCACGCTCCTCGGCTGAGTAACGGTCGGGCTGAGCAACGGCCGAACTGAGCAACGGCCGGGCTGGGCATCGGCCGGGTGCGGGCCGGCGGGGTCTGCGGAGCGTCGGCGGGGTCTGCGGAGGACCGGGGAGTCCGGTTCCCGCTCGGATCAACGCCGGCGCGGCCGCTGCCGAAATCCGGCGACCCGGTGGGGGCGGGCCCCGAACGAGGGGGAGGTGTACGGGGCCCGCCACTTCCAGAGTACGGAGTGATCGGCGGTCTGTCCCGTGGTCTAGAGCAGGCGTTGCGGACTCGTGTTCCGCCGCTCGACCGGCGGATCCATCGCTCGTGCGGCTCACCACGGTCGAGCCTGAGCAGGCGTGGGACTGCGGGTGGCGCGGGGTCGGCGGGGCCGAGCGGTGTGCGTCCCGCGGTACGGGTCACGCGGGCCGGGGCGGGCGGGGCGTCAGAGGTCGCGTTGGGCGCCGCGGGAGCCGTGGCGCGAGGCCGTGGTCTGCCATGTAATGATTCCGAAGCCGACGCACCCGAGTCCCCCACCGGCCAGCGCTGTCCAGGTCCATGTGTTGTCGGCGCCGGTGACGAGCAGGACGACCAGGGCGACCAGCCACGCCGTGGTGCCCACGAGTGCCGGTGCCCACAGTCCGACGACGGGTTTGGGCAGGGCGGGAACCGGTCGAAACGGGCCTGTAACTCGTCGGGTCTTGCCGGGTGTGTCCACGTGGGACAGGCTACCGCTGCCGTGTGTGAAGCGAGGTGGGTGACAGTGGCTCAGGAGAGCACCGAAGAGGGCAGGGAGAACCCGAAGAGCGGGTTCGACCGCTTCTTCAAGGTCAGCGAGCGAGGCTCGTCGGTCGGCCGCGAGGTGCGAGGCGGGCTCGTCACCTTCGTCGCGATGGCCTACATCATCGTGCTGAACCCGCTCATCCTCGGCAGCTTCTCGCCGGACGACCCGTCGGCGAAGACCGACGTGACGGGCGCGATCCTGGGCGTGCCGCAGGTCGCGGCCGTCACGGCGCTGGTCGCGGGCGTGATGACGATCCTGATGGGCCTGGTGGCGAACTTCCCGTTCGCGCTGGCCGCGGGCCTGGGCATCAACGCCCTCGTCGCCTACACGATCGCCCCGCAGATGAGCTGGGGCGCTGCGATGGGCCTGGTGGTCGTCAACGGCATCATCGTGCTGATCCTGGTGCTCACGGGTGTCCGCACGATCATTTTCAAGGCGGTGCCACCCGCGTTGAAGGCGGCGATCGCCGTCGGCATCGGGCTGTTCATCTCGCTGATCGGCCTGGTCGACGCCGGGTTCGTCACGCAGGGCGACGGCACGCCGGTCCAGCTGGGCGCCGGCGGTTCGATCGCGACGTGGCCGACCCTGGTGTTCGTCGTGACGCTGATCGTCATGGCGATCCTCGTCGCGCGGGGCGTCAAGGGCGGCATCCTCATCGGTGTCGTGATCGGCACCGTGCTGGCGCTGGTGGTCGAGGCGATCGTGAGCGCGGGCCCGTCGGGCGACGACAACCCGGGCGGCTGGGCGTACGGTTACCCGGCGTTGCCCGACAGCGTGCTCGGCGTGCCGGACCTGTCCCTGCTGGGCAGTTTCAACTTCGACGCGTGGGTGCAGATCCCGGCCATCTCGGCGGCGCTGTTGGTGTTCAGTCTCGTGCTGACGGATTTCTTCGACACGATCGGCACGATGACCGGTCTCGGCAGGCAGGCGGGCCTGGAGAAGAACGGCACGCTGCCGAACACGAGCAGGGCGCTGTTCGTCGACTCGGTGGGTGCCATCGCGGGTGGTGCGGGTTCGGCGAGCTCGAACACGGTGTACGTCGAGTCGGCGGCCGGTATCGCGGAGGGCGCGCGCACGGGCTTGGCGAACATCGTCACGGGCGGGCTGTTCCTCGTCGCGATGTTCTTCACCCCGCTCTACGAGATCGTTCCGATCGAGGCCGCGGCGCCTGCCCTGGTCATCGTGGGTGCGCTGATGATCAGGCAGGTCGCCGACATCGACTTCTCGGACCTGACGGTCGCATTGCCTGCCTTCCTCACGATCGTGGTCATGCCGTTCACGTACTCGATCACCAACGGGATCGGCGCGGGCTTCGTCAGCTACGTCGTGCTGCAGGCCGCCACGGGCAAGGCCCGCAACGTGCACCCGCTCATGTGGGTCGTCGCGGTCGCGTTCGTCGTCTACTTCGGGATCGGCCCGATCCAGTCGATGTTCGCCTGATCGTCCGATTCGCCCCTCGCATGTGCTGTGGGTGTCACCGGTTCGGGTGTCGCCCACAGCACCATCTGTGCAGGTCGCAGAGATCGTGAGCTAAACTAATCAAGTGTCCGAGCCTGTAGACGGTCTGACCGCCTCGGTTCCCTCCGAGCCGGGCGGCCGGTCCGAGAACCCTTCGCTGGCGAGCCGGTTGCGGCTGTCGGTGGTGCGGCTCAATCGCAGGCTGCGGGCACAGCGGACCGACACCGACCTGTCGTTGACCCAGGTGGCCGCGCTGTCGACGCTCCACAAGCACGGCGCGATGACACCGGGGCGGCTCGCCGCGCACGAGGGTGTTCAACCGCCGTCGATGACGCGGGTGATCGCTGCGCTCGAACTGGTCGGCTATGTCGAACGGGCTCCGCATCCGACCGATGGCAGACAGGCCATCGTCGAGATCACGGAGTCGGGTACGGCCTACGTCCACGAGAGCATCTCGGTTCGTGAGGCGTGGCTGGACGAACGGTTGCAGGAACTGAGCGGCGAGGAGCGCGAGGTGCTCTCCAGGGCCGCCACGATCATCGAACGCATGGCGGGACACAGCTGAGGCCCGCCTGCCAGGAGGCGACAACCCGGCGTGGCACTGACGGATAGCGACACCCAGGCTCGACCGACCGCTGACGCTATCCCGGGAACCCGCCGAAAGGCCCCACCAGGCATGTTCGGATCACTGCGCGTGCGCAACTACCGCCTGTTCTTCTCGGGGCAGGTCGTGTCCAACATCGGCACGTGGATGCAGCGCACCGCCCAGGACTGGCTGGTGTTCACCCTCAGCGGCAACGATCCGGTGGCGCTCGGTGTCGCCGTGGCGTTGCAGTTCCTGCCCACGTTGCTGCTGTCGTTGTGGGCGGGTGTGCTGGCGGACCGGATCGACAAGCGCAAGCTGCTGTTCGCGATCCAGGCGTGCATGCTCGTGCAGGCCACCGTGCTCGGTGGGCTCGCCGTGAGCGGCGCGGTCGAGTTGTGGCACGTCTACCTGCTGTGTTTCGTCCTGGGGACGTTGTCGGCGCTGGAGGTGCCGACGCGGCAGTCGTTCGTCGCGGAGCTGGTGGGCAAGGAGCAGGTGGCGAACGCCGTCGCGCTGAACTCGTCGGTCTTCAACATGGCGCGCATCGTCGGGCCCGCGATCGCCGGGTTGGCCATCGTCGCGGTCGGTGAGGGGTGGCTGTTCCTCGGTAACGCCGTGTCGACGCTCGCGGTGCTGGCCGGTCTCGCGGCGATGCGTCCGGGCGAGCTGTACCGGGGGAAGGCCGTGGCGCGCGGCAAGGGGCAGTTGCGCGAGGGGTTGCGGTACGTGCGCGGCAGGCCGGATCTGATGGCGATCATGCTGCTGATGTTGTTCGTCAGCACGTTCGCGATCACGTTCTTCACCTCGCTCGCGGTCGTCGCGGGCAACGTGTTCGGTACGGAGGCCGACGGTTACGGCATGCTGTCGACGCTGCTGGCGGTGGGCACCTTCGGGGGTGCGCTGTTGTCGGCGCGGCGGGGGAGCAAGGGCAAGCCGTCGATGCGGCTCCTGTTGGGGGCGGCGATGGCGCTCGGCGTGCTGGAGTTGGCGACGTCGTTCATGCCGACCTATCTGGCGTTCGGCCTGGCGCTCGTGCCGTTGGGGCTGGCGACGATCACGTTCCTCAACACGGCGAACGCGCTGGTGCAGACGTCGGTCAGCCCGGAGATGCGCGGGCGGGTGATGGGGCTGTACGTGCTGATGGTGATGGGTGGCAATCCGGTCGGCGGGCTGCTCACCGGGTGGATGGCCGAGACTTTCGGCGGGCGGTCGCCGTTCTACATCGGCGGTACCGTGGCGATGCTCGCGGCGGTGATCTGCGCAGCCGCCATGGCCAAGGCGCGCGGCGACCACTTGCGCGACTTGCTGAGGTTAGGCTAACCTCAGAGACGTCGCTTCGTGGTGGGAGCGGCAGTCAGTTCGGGAACGGACGGGGCCCTGGCCGCTGGAACCGGCCAGGGCCCCGTTCCCGTAAGACCCACATTACCGCCGGCGGGCGCGAATACGTCGAAGCGCCGTCCCGGCCCGTCAGCCTTGCGGAACGGTGGGTACGGCAACCTCCGCACGTGCTCTCGTTCGTCCGCTGAGGCAGCCGGTCCAGAACACCCTTGATCTCGGCATGCTGCCGACCCCGGTAGTTCTGGTCGGACCCGTTGAGCCCCGCGAGAACCTCCGCATCCGGCGAGCTTCCGGATCTGCTCCTCGGTCATGCCCGCGGCGACGAAGCGCCGCTCACGACGAAGGCCCCGCACCGGAGCGTGTCCGGTGCGGGGCCTTCGCGTGGTTCGCCCGAGTCGACCTCGGCGGCCGGGAAACCTCAGGCCTGCAGCAGGCCGTTGCGGCCGGCCTTGGCGTCCTCGAAGCGCTTGCCGATCTCGGCCCAGTCGAAGACGTTCCACAGGGCGTTGACGTAGTCCGGCTTCACGTTCTTGTACTGCAGGTAGAACGCGTGCTCCCACACGTCGACCAGCAGGATCGGAACCGTCGGCAGGACCAGGTTGTTGTGGTGGTCGCGCAGCTGCTGGGTGATCAGCGTCTTGCCGATCGGGTCCCAGGACAGCGCGCCCCAGCCGTTGCCCTGGATGGTGGTGCAGACCGCCGTGAACTGCGCCTTGAACTTGTCGAAGGAGCCGAACGCGTCGTCGATCGCGGCCGCGAGCTCACCGGTCGGCTTGTCGCCACCGTTCGGCGACAGGATCTTCCACCACACCACGTGGTTGGCGTGGCCCGCGAGGTTGAACGCCAGCGTGGTCTCGAGGCCGACGATCGAGCCGAAGTCGTTCGCGTCCCGGGCGGCGGCGAGCTTCTCCAACGTCTGGTTCGCACCGTTGACGTAGGTCTGGTGGTGCTTGCTGTGGTGGAGCTCGTTGATCTCACCCGAGATGTGCGGCTCGAGTGCGCCGTAGTCGTAGTCGAGGTCGGGAAGCTCGTACGTGGGCATGAGCCCTCCTTCGTCGTTGAGGTCGCTTGCGCAGTCCGTCTCGTGTGCCAACCTAGTCGCCGCCGCGGGTGCTTGCTAACCGGGTGGGCGTGAGTTGACCTTGCTCCCTCGACCTCACTGGAGGTCAACGACGTGTCAGATGGGTCACGCCACGAAGTCGTCCCTCGAACCGGTGATCGCGCCCGGTCGGTGCGGGTCGGCCCGGTCGGGACGCACCGGTCCACACCGCTCGCGCGACGAGGTTTCTCACGCCGCGCGGTGAGTCTCCACGGCGCCGGCGAGATCGTCGAGCACGGCGATGTTGAGCTCGAACGCGCGGAGGGTCTCGGCCATGATCCGCTCGTGTTCGGCCTCGTCCCACGGCGCCGCGTCGAGCAGTGCCCGGTACCGCGTGCGGAACGCCGACGGACTGCCGAGCGCCCCGAAGTCGTAGAACCGCGAGCCGGGACCCGTCACGCCGTACGTCCGCTCCAACAGTTTGCCGACCACCTGGCCGCCGGCGAGGTCCCCGAGATACCGCGTGTAGTGGTGTGCGACGAACCCGCCCGCCCAGTCGTAGGCGACCTCGCGCAGCCGCTCGACGTAGGCCCGTGTGGCAGGCG
Organism: Prauserella aidingensis; assembly: GCF_024171865.1. Classification (GTDB taxonomy): domain Bacteria; phylum Actinomycetota; class Actinomycetes; order Mycobacteriales; family Pseudonocardiaceae; genus Prauserella; species Prauserella aidingensis. The sequence goes on from NZ_JAMTCN010000002.1 coordinate 387,792, forward strand.
TCGGCGTGATGCGGTCGCGCCAACCCGGTCCCGCGAGCCGCTCGAGATCCACGACGAGGGCCTGCGTGCGGTGCAGCTCCGGCACGACGAACGGTGCGCCGATCTCGTCAGAGGCCATCGTGTCGGCGGCGTCCTCGAGGGTCGAGTAGATGAAGTAGTACTGCTCGGCCAGCCTCGTGTAGCCCTCGAGCGTCAGCCGCCCGTCCAGCAGCGCGTTCATGTAGCGGGAGTGGTGCGCGCGGTCGTGCACCTCGCGGGTCGAGTGCCGCAGTACCTGCGAGAACGGCGCCTGCGACTCGGTCTCCGGCTGTCCGGGGTGCACTGCCTGGTCGGTCACGACGCCTCCCGCGCTTTCTGACAACGTGTCAGAAACGAGCCTAGCCGTGAGTGGGCGCCTCCGGCGATGCTTCGCGCGGAATTACTCCGACCGCGCGCGACACGAACGCCACCGCGAGCTCGATCGCCTGCGGCAGTTCCTCCGGCGGGACGTCGACGACCTGGCGGGCACCGAGTGCCGCGCTGACCATCGGCGCGAGCACCGCGACGTCCTGCCGCGGCCAACGGCCACGGTCCATGCCCTCGGCGAGGATGTCGGTGAGCATGCGGCCGATCGGGTCGGCGTGCGCGGCGATGCGGCGGTACGACGACGGCGCGAGCGCCGAGGCCAGCGTCGCACCGGGCGGCAGGTGGTAGTCGGCGAGCGTCTCCAGCTGCAGGCGCGCGAACACGGCGAGCTTGTCGGCAGGGTCGTCGACCGCGTCGACGGCGTCGGTCAGCCGCGTGACGTACCGGGCGACCTCGTCCTCCACGAACTCGACCAGCAGGTGCTCGCGGTCGGGGAAGTGGTTGTAGATCGCGGTGCGGCCCACGCCCGCCTCCGCGGCGACCCCGGACAGCGTGATCGCGTCGAACCCGCGCTCGTACAGCTGGTTCCGGAGGGCGTCGAACACCTTCTCGCGCACCTGCCTGCGGTGCTCGTCCAGCGAGCTTCCGATGATCTTCGGCATCGCCGCGCCTTTCGTCGCCGGGCCGGAGTGGTCGCCGGGCCGGAGTGTCAGCCTACCGGCCAGTCGTGCACCGGCCTGCCCTCGCGCGCCAGTTCGAGGTAGTCGCCGAGCATCACGGCCAGGGCCGACTCCCGGTTCAATCCACGGTCCTGCGCCGCGGCGACGGCCTCGCGCTGCCACACGCTGCCGTTCCGCTTGGTGACGCAGCGGCGCTCGATGATCCCGAGGTAGCGGTCGATCACGGTCGCCGACACCCCGGAACTGCGCAGTCCCTCGTGCGCCAGCGGCAACAGCACCCGCAGTGCGAGCTCGTCGGGCGGGATCGAGCCGATGCCGGGCCAGTAGAACTGTGCGTCGAACCCGTGCCGCGCGCCCGCGTGCAGGTTCTGCTCGGCCGCCTGGAACGACATGCGCGTCCACACGGGCCGTTCCTCCTCGGTCAGCGCGCGCTGGGCGCCGTAGAACAGGGCCGCGTTGGCCATCATGTCCACGACCGTCGGACCCGCGGGCAGTACCCGGTTCTCCACCCGCAGGTGCGGCGCCCCGTCCACCACGTCGTACACCGGCCGGTTCCACCGCCACACCGTCCCGTTGTGCAGCCGCAGTTCGGTCAACCGCGGCACTCTGCCGTCGGCGAGCGCGTCCATCGGGTCCTCGTCGTCGGTCTCCGGCAGCAGGCCGGGGAAGTAGCGCAGGTTCTCCTCGAACAGATCGAAGATCGAGGTGATCCACCGTTCGCCGAACCACACGCGCGGGCGCACGCCCTGGTTCTTCAGCTCGTCCGGGCGGGTGTCGGTGGCCTGCAGGAACAGCGGGATCCGGGTCTCGGCCCACAACGACTTGCCGAGCAGGAACGGCGAGTTCGCCCCGAGCGCCACCTGCGGACCCGCCAGGCACTGCGCGGCGTTCCAGTGCGGGGCGAAGTCGTCGGGCGCCACCTGCAGGTGCAGCTGCACCGAGGTGCACGCCGCTTCGGGGAGGATCGACTCGGCGTAGGTGTGCAGGTCCTCGGTCTGTCCGCCCGGCAGGCCCGCGCCTTCCAGCGACAGCAGTGGGCATTCGCCGCGGGTGGCGAGGATGCGGTCGTTGAGCAGGGCGTAGCGCGGGTTGTCGGTCAGCCACTTCTGGTCGAAGTGCTCGTTGCCGAGCGTCGGCAGGATGCCGATCATGGCCACCTGGGCGCCCTTGCCGCCCGCCTTGGCCTCCGCACGGCCGAGGTGTGCGTTCAGGTCCCCTTCGAGCCGCAACGCAGACTCGCCGTCCAGCGGGCGCGGCGGGACGTTGAGTTCGATGTTGTGCTGCGAGAGCTCGGTCGTGAACAGCTCGTCGTCGATCGAGGCCAGCACGGCCGCGTTCGACATCGACGGGCGCATAGCCCTGTCGACGAGGTTCAGCTCGACCTCGAGGCCGATGTGTTTGCGCGGGAACGTGAAGTGCTGTTCGGCGAGCATGCGGGCGAAGGTGTCGAGGCAGCGTTGCATCTTGTCGCGGTACCGGCCTCGTTCGTGTGGGGGACGGCTTCTCGGAGCGACGTCCTGACCCATCGGCACCTTCCTCCCGAGTAACCGCGACGTCTTCTACCGCGGTGTTTTCCGCGGCAGAAAGCGACGTTGGCACATGCCGCGCGTGTCGGACCAGCGGCCAAACCGGTGCACTGCGGGGGTGTTCGCCTCACAGTCTGCGAGGGGCCTTCGTTCGCACGAACGGCGTACCCGACGTTCGGAGCACCGATACCCGCGCAACAGGTGCAATGGGACACTCTGCGAGTGGCCGGCTCAGTGCAGTTGATCTACACCGACGACGTCGGGGACCCGCGGCTCGACGAGTTCCGCGACCTCACGACCGCCGACCGCAGGCCCGACAGGCCGGGCGGGCGTGGGCTCGTGATCGCGGAGGGAACCGTCGTGGTGCGCAGGCTCGTCGAGTCGCCGTATCCGGTGCGGGCGCTGCTCGGCGTGCAGCGCCGGATCGAGGAGCTGCACCCCGACCTCGACGAGCTCGACGTGCCCGCGTACGTCACGTCCGCCGACGTGATGGCGGGCGTCGTGGGGTTCCACCTCAACCGCGGCGTGCTCGCCACAGCGGACAAGGTTCCGCAGCCGTCGGTCGCCGAGCTCGTCCGCGACGCCGGCGTGATCGCCGTGCTCGAAGGCGTCGGCGACCACGAGAACCTCGGCGCGCTGTTCCGCAACGCCGCCGCGCTCGGCGTCGACGGCGTGCTGCTCGGCCCGGGTTGTTCCGATCCGCTGTACCGCCGCAGCGTGCGCGTCTCGATGGGGCACGTGCTGCGCGTGCCGTTCGCCGTGGCGAGCGGGCCCGCGGAGTGGAAGGCCGCGCTGGACGTCGTGCGGGATGCGGGGTTCCGGCTGGCCGCGCTGACCCCGAGGCCGGGATCCGTGCCGCTGTGGGAGGCCGCGGGAGACGAGAAGGTGGCGCTCATGCTGGGATCGGAGGGCCATGGCCTCTCCGACGAGGCCCTCGCCGCGGCCGACGTCGCCGTGTCGGTGCCGATGGCCGACGGGGTCGACTCGCTCAACGTCGCGACGACCGGCGCGGTGGCGTTCTACGAACTCACCGTGCGCAGGGAAGCAGTGCGCAAGGAGGCGGCGCGCAGGGAAGCAGCGGCGGGAAGGGAAGGAGCGGTCGCGCATGCACGGCGCTGAGCTGGAACTCGACGTGCGTGGTGATCGCGCGGTGCTGACGGGCACGGCCGGCCGCGAGGCCGATCCCGCCGCGTTCTCCCTCGGCGACGAGCTGACCGACGCGCTGCACGAGTGGGCGCGCGTGTCGGCCGTGGTGGGTGCGGGCGGTTCCCGCGTCGTGGACCCGGCCGTATCGGGCGGCCAGGGCGACGCGGACGCCGGTGCGGCGGTCGTCGCGCACCGTGGCAGGCAGCTCGCGGGTCGCGTCGCGGCCGCTCTCGGCGTGACGGTGAGTTACCGAGACCCGGTCGCGGCTCGCACGTTCGTCGCCGTGCCTCCCGTCGACGACGACGACGGCGATACCGACTCCGCTGCGGCCGAGGCCGTGGCGGGAGCGGGACGTGGGCACGGCAGGTTCGACGCACTCGCCGAGTGGTGGCGGCTGCAGGCGGAGCGGAATCCCGGACCGGTGCCGTGGGGAACCGGCGTACTGGTCGGGGTGTTCTTCGCCGCCGTGATGATCGTGGCGATGCTCGCATTGGCCGGTGCGCTGGCCTCGGCGACGCACGGGCTCGTGGCGGTCGTGGCGGCGCTGGTGGTGACCGCGGGCCTCACGCCGTCGCTGTGGCTGGGCAGGAACGTGCCGGTGGTGCGCTGGGTCGTCGGCGGGGTCGCGACCGGAATCGCCGTTTCGTGGATCGGCGTCCTCGTCATCGCCCTCTGAGTCGGTCGTCCCCGGGATCGGCTCGCCGCACCCTCCTGGCTCGAGTGTGAAACCGGTCACGAAAAACGCCGGGCGAGAACGGACATTCGCGCCAGTGTGGACAGTGCACAGGCGCAGGTCAGTGAGCCGATCTCCCGGGGTGCGACTGCTCACGAGTCGGTAACGACCAGGTCGGAGTCTTGCCGAGGGGGTCGCGCGCGGGTATTGGGGCGGTCGGCGCAGGGGGCCGTTCGGGGGACCGGTACTTTACGCCTCATGGCTTCGTCGAATCCTCAAGACGTGTGCAACGTCGTCGTCACCGGTGGCAGCGGTTTCATCGGGCGCGCGGTCGTCGCGAAGTTCCGCGAACGCGGCGCGCTGGTCACGGTCATCGACAGGGAACCGTCCCCGTATCCCGACGACGAGGGTGTCGTCCACGTCCAGGGCGACCTGAAGGACGCCGCCGTGCGCGAGCAGGCGATCAAGCCCGGTGTCGACGGCATCATCCACCTCGCCGCGATCACGTCGGTGCTCAAGTCGGTCGAGATGCCGGCGGAGACGTACGCCGAGAACGTCGCGATCACCCACGAGCTGCTCGAACTCGCCCGGATCAACGAGGTGCCGAGGTTCATCCTCGCCTCGACGAACGCCGTCGTCGGCGACGTCGGCACGGCCACGATCACCCCGGACCTGCCGCTCGCCCCGCTCACGCCGTACGGCGCGACGAAGGCCGCCTGCGAGATGCTCATGTCGGGCTACGCGGGCGCCTACGGGGTCAGGACGACGGCGCTGCGGTTCACGAACGTCTACGGCCCCGGCATGTCGCACAAGGACAGCTTCATCCCGCGCCTGATGCGCGCCGCCCTGCAGGGCGAGGGCGTGAAGGTCTACGGCGACGGGCAGCAGAAGCGCGACCTCGTCTTCCTCGACGACATCGTCTCCGGCATCACGGGTGCGTGGGACACGCAGTACGTCGGACGTGCGATCCTCGGCGGCGGCAGGTCGGTGTCGGTGCTGGACATGATCGACGGCGTGCGCGCGGTGACGGGTGCGGAGATCCCGGTCGAACACGTGCCGGCACCGGGTGGTGAGATGCCGGCCGTGATCGTCGACGTCTCGGGTAGCGCCGACACGATCGGGTACACCCCGTCGTACGACCTCAAGGCCGGGCTCGCCGCGACCTGGGAGTACTTCCAGAAGGCCGCAGCGGCCACCGGCTGAGCCGCCACCCGCCGAGCCGACCGACGAGAGAGACCGCCGAGAGTGTCCACCTTTCTCCGCCGTCACTGGTTGCTGCTGTTGCTGCTGGCCGGCGGCGTTGCCCTGCGTGTCGTGACCTGGCTGGCGTACCAGCCGGCTCTGCTCTACATCGACACGTTCCGCTACCTGGGCAACCTGGAGGAACTGCGGCCGACGGATCTCAACCCGCTCGGGTACACGCTCCTGCTCAAGTTCCTGCTCGAGTTCGGCGGGTTCGCATGGGTGCAGGCCGTCCAGCACCTCGTGGGCATCCTGCTGGCACTGGCGCTGTACCGGCTGACGATGCGCTACACCGACCGCGGCTGGCTCGCGGCGATCGTGGCCGCGCCGGTGCTGGTGGACGCCTACCAGCTGCAGATCGAAGCGAATCTCATGTCCGAGATCCTCTTCCAGGCGCTGCTGGTGGGCATGCTCTGGGCTCTGCTCTCGCGCGGGGAGCTGACGTGGAAGCGTGCCGCGCTCGCAGGTGCACTGCTCGCGGCCGCGGTGCTCACCCGCACGATCGGCCTCGTCGTCGCGGTGCCGTTCGGGCTCTTCCTCCTGTTCGCGTTCGGCGGGCTGAAGACGTGGAAGACGCGTGCCGGTCGCAGGCACGTCGCGGGCAGGACGCTCGCGGGCCTGGCAGGGGTGGTGCTCGTGCTGTTCGGCTACATGTCGTACTACGCGGTCCACGCAGGCCAGTTCGGGCTCACCGGCGCCACGAACAACGTGCTCTACGGCCGTACGGCCACGTTCGCCGACTGCAGCAAGCTGCCCGACGACGAGGGCCTGCGGCTGATGTGCCCGGAGGAACCGCTCGACGAGCGCCAGTCGGTCGACTACTACACGCACTTCCAGTACGGCTCGGCGGACTGGCCGGAGGAACCGCTCCCCGACGAACGCGACAAGGCGACCCTGGCGCGGCAGTTCTCCTACTGGGTCATCCTGCATCAGCCGCTGGACCTGATCGGCGAAGTGCTCTACGACTTCGGCAAGAACTTCGTCCCGGTCAAGGAGACGTTCCACAACGACGTCCCCGCGGAACGATGGCATTTCCAGTCGCACTATCCGTACCACGATGTGGGGACGGAGACGCCTCAGGTGTACCAGGCGTGGACGCTCGCTTATGATGACGAGTTGCCGCACGCCGATCGGGCGCTCGCGTCCTTCATGCGTGATTATCAACAGAACGGCGGCTACACCTGGGGCCCGCTTCTCGCGGTGTTCCTGTTGTTGGGCATCCTGGGTGCGGTCGGAGTAGGAAAGGCACGCAGATCGCCGCTGAGGTCCGGTGCGTTCCTCGGCACCGGCAGCGCGCTCATCATCCTGGCGGGTTCATCCGCGTTCGAGTTCTCCTGGAGGTATCAGTTGCCTGCGCTCGTCCTGCTGCCGATCGGCGGCGTGTTGGGTCTGGCCGCGATGTTCGGAATGGGGAAGAAGCCCGCTGGAAGCGGCCGTCGTCCCAAGATGGACGACTACCCCGACGACGTCGACACCGCGGCCGTGTCCGAGTTCCGTAGCCGATACGGCGAAGCACCGCTCAGCCCGCTCGTGGTCGTCATCGCGGCCTACAACGAGGCCAAGGGCATCACGCCGGTGCTGCAGAACATGCCCACCCACTGCGGTGACATCCCGGTCTCGACGCTCGTGGTCGTCGACGGTGCGACCGACGGCACGGCCGAGATCGCGCGGGAGGCGGGCGCGTACGTCTGCGAGGCGCCGAAGAACCGCGGTCAGGGCGGTGCGCTGCGGCTGGGCTACCACCTCGCCAACGAGTGCGGGGCCGACTGGGTCGTCACGACCGACGCCGACGGCCAGTACGACAACAACGAGCTGCCGATGCTCATGAAGCCGCTACTCGACGGCACCGCGGACTTCGTGACCGGTTCGCGCCGGCTGGGCTCCGGCAAGTACGACAGCAGCGTGCGGTGGCTGGGCGTGCGGGTGTTCGCGTGGCTGGCGTCGATCCTCACGATGCAGAAGATCACCGACACCTCGTTCGGCTTCCGCGCGATGCCCGCCGACCTGGGGGCGTCCGTGACGCTGCGCGAGCCGCAGTACCAGGCGTCGGAGCTGCTGCTCGGGGTCATGGCGAAGGGGGCGCGGGTGCTCGAGGTGCCGATGACCATGGAGCTGCGGAACAACGGCGCCAGCAAGAAGGGCGGCAGCATCAAGTACGGCGCGAACTACTCGCGCGTGATGCTCGGGACCTGGCTGCGGGAGTACGTCCTCCGCGGCGGCAAGCGCAGGCCGTACGTGCGCAGGACCGCGCCGCAGACCGACGAGCGCAAACCGGCCTGAACGGCCTCCTGAGGCGAGGAGAACGACGAGCGGCCCCTGGGACCCGGCGACGGGCTCCCAGGGGCCGCTCGCTGTCGTCTGGCGGCATTTCAGGGGCGACTCCGCCGGAGGTGGCGGCCTGCGGAGTCTCGGGGTCGGTCGTGCCGGGCGGCCGTGTCGAGGCGTTGTCCGGACGCGGCCGGAAACGAGGCACTATCTGGACGCGGTCGTAAATTTGCCTCGTGGGGGAAATCGGAAAATCCACCCACGCGCGGAAACGGACATCGGATCACGGCTCACCGCCTTCCGGTTCCGTCGAACCGAAAATCCGACGGTGAATTGTCCACATTTCTCCCCGCGCCGCCGTGCCCTTCCCCGTGTCGCCGTGCCCGGGAGGATCGCAAAACCGGCCGTGTCTCCACCTCGAAGATGCCCCGTACGGGTGAGGTGGGCGTACGACGAGGGCCCGGCCACCGGGTGTGGTGACCGGGCCCTCGTCGTGGGTCCTCGGGACGCGCCGTCGGCGGGCTCAGGCGACCTGGGCCTGCACCTCCGCGGGCTCGGACTTCCCGGCCTTGGGGGCGTCGAGCTTGCTGTAGACGAAGCGGTCGAGCAGCGTGAACTTGATGAGGAAGACCAGCGCATAGCTGCTCAGGAACGCGACGTCGAGCACGATGACGCGCACGAAGCCTTCGATCCGGAGCGGCTCGGTGATCCAGCCGGCGATCGTCGTGAGGGTCATCGAGGCGATGCCGCCCAGGGCGATCACGAACAGGTAGGGCAGCAGCTCACGCTTGACGTCCGGCTTGCCCTTGCGGTTCCACGCCCAGCGGCGTGCGACGAAGTAGTTGGGGATTGCCCCCGCCACGAACGCTGCGGCGCTCGAGACCGTCGGGTTCACGCCCATCGTGAGCAGCACGATCAGCGTCACCTGGCTCATACCGGTGGCCAGGCCCGAGCTCATCAACGCGCGGACCAGACGTGCGACGAACTTCGGCTGGCCCGGGCGATGGTCCGGGTCGTCAGGCGAGTCCTGCTGGTCAGCGGCGTTTTGCCCTGCGGGAACGGTCGTCACACCCCCCATTGTGCCAACCGCCTTTCTCGTCCGTGCGGCGACATCCCTATTCTTTGCCGGTGGGTTGAGATCAGCCCGTTACTAAGACAATGTGAACCGGCTAGTTCGGGTGCAGAGCCGGGCCGTTCGGCTCAGGCGACAGGAGGAACGAAAACACATGCGAGTACTGGTTCTTGGCGGCGACGGCTTCTGCGGATGGCCGACCTCCCTGCACCTGTCTGCGCAGGGGCACGAGGTCGCCATTGTCGACAACCTCTCGCGGAGGAAGATCGACATCGAGCTCGAGGCCGAGTCGCTGACGCCGATCCGCCCGATGGGTGAGCGTCTGACGGCGTGGAAGGAGGCCACGGGCAAGGACATCGCGTTCCACAACCTCGATGTCTCGCAGAACTACCAGCGCTTCCTCGACCTCCTCCTGGAGTTCCGGCCGGACGCGATCGTGCACTTCGCCGAGCAGCGCGCCGCGCCGTACTCGATGAAGAGCAGCTGGCACAAGCGCTACACCGTGGACAACAACCTCGGCGCGACCAACAACGTGCTCGCCGCGGTGGTCGAGAGCGGTCTCGACATCCACATCGCGCACCTCGGCACGATGGGCGTCTACGGCTACGGCACGGCCGGTATGAAGATCCCGGAGGGCTACCTCAACGTCAAGATCGAGACCGGCGACGGTCAGCTGATCGACCAGGAGATCCTGTACCCGGCCAACCCGGGCAGCATCTACCACATGACGAAGACGCAGGACCAGCTGCTCTTCTACTTCTACAACAAGAACGACAAGATCCGGGTCACGGACCTGCACCAGGGCATCGTGTGGGGCACGCAGACCAAGGACACGCAGCTGGACGAGCGCCTGATCAACCGCTTCGACTACGACGGCGACTACGGCACGGTGCTCAACCGGTTCCTGATGCAGGCGGGCGTCGACTACCCGCTGACCGTGCACGGCACGGGCGGCCAGACGCGTGCGTTCATCCACATCCAGGACACGGTCAAGTGCATCGAGCTCGCGATCAGCAACCCGCCGGAGAAGGGTGAGCGGGTGCAGATCCTGAACCAGATGACCGAGACCCACCGGGTCCGGGACCTGGCGCAGATGATCGCCGACAAGACCGGCGCGAAGATCGAGAACGTCGAGAACCCGCGTAACGAGGCCGACGAGAACGACCTCCACGTGGCCAACGACCGCTTCCTGCACCTGGGCCTCAACCCGATCACCCTCAACGAGGGCCTGATGACCGAGGTCACCGACATCACTAAGAAGTACGCCGACCGCTGCGACACCTCGCGGATCCCGTGTGTGTCGACGTGGACCGGCGACAAGTCGGACCGGGTCGGCACGCCGAAGAGCGTCTGACCTCCGCGGAACCCGACACGGCGGAACCGACACGGCGAAGGGCGGCTCACCCGACCGGGTGGGCCGCCCTTCGTGTGTCGACCGGCGGTGCGGCGCCGAACGTCTCGCGTTCCGGAACCGCGGATCTCAGCCGCGTTGGCTGCGGACGCCCAGCAGGACGTCCTCCCAGGCGGGCACGGGCGTGTGGCCGCCCCGGCGTTTCGGCCGAGGCTTGCCGGGGCCCGACCCCGCGTCGGAACCGGTGGCCTGGCCCGCCGCGGGCGCGTGACGAGGCTCCTCACCGCCGGTGCCACGGCCGTCGACCTCGCTCCTGCCGGTGCCGGACGTGGTCTCGTCCGCCTGCGGTTCGTCGACGGGCAGTGGTGCCTCGATGACGTTGCTCGCCGTACCGCCCGGTTCGTCGGGCTCGTCGAACTCGGGGCAGTCGAACAGCACGGGTTCGAGCTCCTCCGCCGAGACCTCGGGGTCTTCCTGCGCCGTCTGCTGTGCGGCCGTCCGTTCGGTGAGGTCCGTGACGGCACGGGGCGTGCGGAACGACGTCGGGTCGAGCAGCGAGGCCGCCAGATCGTCGATCGCGGTCACGGTGCCGCCGTGCATGCCGGGCGTGAACGTCCAGTGGGCACGGTTGGACGAACGGCCCGCCGCCCAGCGCAGACAGACGACCCACTTGCCGTCGTCGCCGCGCCAGGCGTCCCATTCGGCCTGGGAGTAGTCGTGGCCGCGCACGCCGAAGGCGTGGGCGACGACCTCGGAGAGGGTCTGCACGTCCGGGCCGTCGTCGCGCACGGGGTGCGCCTGCTGGGCCAGGTCGGCGTGCCGGGAGCGTTCGAGCAGCACGGGGTAGGCGAACCGCTCGACGCGGTCGGTCGGGACTCCCGAGGCGGTCGCGACCTGCTCGACCGTCTCGCCCGCGCGGATCCGGGCTTGGATTTCGCGTGGTCGCATCTGGGCCTCCAGCTCGATCTCGATCTGGCCGAGGCGGGTGAGATCCCCGCGGGCGGCCGCGCGCAGCCGCTCGTCCGCGGGCAGGACGAACCGCTCACGGCGCTCGGGGTCCTCGCACACGATGGACTCGCCGTCCTCGTGCAACCCGACCACCCGTAGCGTTCGCATTCCGCCTCCCATGCGCGTTCACGTTCCTTGCCGGCCAACGTTAGAGCGGCGCGTCGCCTTGACGACGCAGGCGCGCCGAGTCACGGCGAGATCACGCGCACGGCCGACCCTTGCGCGCGGGAAAGTCGACATGTTCGATGATCACTCGATCGGACCAGTACAACTCGGACAAGAGGGTCGGCGCCCCGCGGGTGCCGGTCCCTGGGGGAGGAAACGGATACGCGATATGAGCGAGACACGAGTCAGCAGGCGCCGGTTCTTCACAGGTGCGGGCGTCGCGGGCACCGTCGCGGCGGTCCCCCTGATCAGCGGGTACGTCGGGTACCGGATTCCGCAGACGAAACCCGAGCCGGAGGTGCTGCCCCCGCCCAAGGCGGAGGAGGTGCACACCTTCTACTCGCGGCCCGACCTGCGGCCACCGAAGATCAAGATGTCGGACGCCGACCCGGACACCGCGCCGCAGCCGAGCCCGCGGCACCTGTTCCTCGGCGTGAAGGACTACCAGGGCGAGGGTGCCGGCCAGGCGGGCATGCTCATCGTCAACCGCCGCGGTGAGCCCGTGTGGTTCGCCGTGAGCGACCGGGACGACCGCAAACCGATGGACTTCCGGATGCAGACCTACCGCGGCCGGCCCGTCCTGACGACCTGGCAGGGCGCCGCACCCATCGGGTTCGGCAAGGGTAAGTGCCTCGTGTTCGACCAGAGCTACCGGCAGATCGCCGAGGTCAACACGGGTGGCGGGGTCGCAGACGCGGACCTGCACGAGTTCCTCATCACCGACCGTGACACCGCACTGATCATGGCCTACGACCCGGTGCAGCGGGACCTGAGCTCCGTCGGCGGCGCGTCGGACGGCTGGGTGTCCGACGGCGTGATCCAGGAGATCGACATCGAGACCGGCGAGGTCCTGTTCGACTGGCGCAGCCTCGACCACGTCGACCTGACCGAGTCGCAGCTCCCCGTGGAGGGCCAGGGCACGAAGGACCATCCCTACGACTACATCCACCTGAACTCGATCGGGCTGGACGACGACGGTGACCTGCTCGTCTCGGCGCGCAACACGTGGGCGATCTACAAGATCGCGAAGTCCGACGGCTCCCTGCGGTGGACACTCGGCGGGAAGAACACCGACTTCCGCCTCGGCAAGGGCGTCGAGTTCGCCTGGCAGCACGACGCGCGCAGGCAGCCCGACGGCACGCTGTCGCTGTTCGACAACGCCTCGTCGCCCCCGCAGGCCAACCGTTCGCGCGGCTTGGTCCTCGAACTCGACGAGGACGCGATGACCGCGACCGTCGACCGCGAGTACGTGCACCCCGCGGGGCTGCTCTGCGACAACCAGGGCAACCTGCAGCTGCTCGACGACGGGCGCGCGATCGTCGGCTGGGGATGTCAGCCCTACACCTCGGAGTTCGACGCCGACGGTGAGTGGCTCACCGACTGGCGGTCCCCGGAGTTCGTGCAGTCCTACCGGGCCTACCTGGGCGACTGGGTCGGCAGGCCGGACGACAAGCCGGCGCTGGCGGTGCGGAAGAACGCGGCCCGCGGGGTGCTGGTCTACGCGAGCTGGAACGGCGCGACCGAGGTGCGTCGCTGGCGGGTCCTGGCGGGTCAGCGTGCCGATGACCTGTCGGAGGAGGTCACGGTGCCGCGGGGCGGGTTCGAGACGGCGATCTCGTGCGACGCGGCGGGTCCGTTCTTCGCCGTCGCGGCGCTGGACAAGCACGGCAACGAGCTCGGCAGGTCCGAACCGATCCGCGGCCGCTGAGCGGAGACAGAAAACGCCCCCAAGGGCACTTTGGTTGCGTTCAGTGCAACCAAGGTGCCCCTGGGGGCGTGTGGCGGGGCGGCCTACTTGCCGAGCCGCTCCACGACGTACTCGATGCACTTCGTCAGCGCGGTGACGTCGTCCGGCTCGATCGCCGGGAACATGCCGACCCGCAGCTGGTTGCGGCCCAGCTTGCGGTACGGCTCGGTGTCGAGGATGCCGTTGGCGCGCAGCACCTTCGCGATGGCGGCCGCGTCGATGTCGTCGTCGAAGTCGACCGTGCCGACGACCTGCGAACGCAGCGACGGGTCCGTCACGTACGGCCTGGTGTACGAGGTCTGCTCGGCCCACTCGTAGAGGCGGCTGGAGGAGTCCTTCGTCCGCGCGGTCGTCCAGTCGAGGCCACCGCCTGCGTTCATCCAGTCGATCTGGTCGGCCAGCGTCAGCAGCGTCGCGACGGCGGGCGTGTTGTAGGTCTGGTCCTTGCGGGAGTTGTCCAGCGCCGTCGGCAGCGACAGGAACTCCGGAACCCACCGGTCGCCCGCGCCGAGCTCCTCGACGCGCTGCACCGCCTTGGGCGACATGAGCGCGATCCACAGGCCACCGTCGGAGGCGAAGCACTTCTGCGGCGCGAAGTAGTAGACGTCGAAGTCCTCGGCCTTCACCGGCAGGCCGCCCGCGCCGGAGGTGGCGTCGATCGCCACGAGCGCGTCGTCGCTGCCCGCCGGGCGATGCACGGGCACCGCGACACCGGTCGAGGTCTCGTTGTGCGCCCAGCCCACCAGGTCGCAGCCCGCCTGGTACGAGATCTCCGGGGCACTACCCGGCTCGCCCTCGACGATGACGGACTTGTCCAGGAACGGGGCCTTGTCCGTGACCTTCGCGAACTTCGACGAGAACTCGCCGTAGGTGAAGTGCTGCGCCCGCTCGCGTACCAGGCCGAACGCGGCCGCGTCCCAGAAGGCCGTCGTACCGCCGTTGCCGAGTACCACCTCGTAGCCGTCGGGCAGGCCGAACAGGTCTGTCAGGCCGGAGCGGACGCGGCCCACGAGGGACTTCACCGGCTTCTGGCGGTGCGACGTGCCGAGCACGTTCGCGCCCTCCTCGGCGAGGTTGGCCAGCTGCTGCGGCCGAACCTTGGAGGGGCCGCACCCGAATCGGCCGTCGGAGGGCTTGAGTTCTGCAGGGATCGTCAAGTCAGCGGCTTCGGTCATGTCGGCAGTGTTTCACGCTCGCCAACCCTCGGGGTCCACTCCGCCGGGTACCGGGGCGTTCGGATCGTAGGGAGTGCGGGTGAAAACAAAGGTCGCAAGGTCGAGGTACGTCGGTGTGCCGTCGCTCACTCGCCCCACGGTGAGGGTTTCTCCGGCGTAGTAGCCGTCAAGTCCGAGCCACCGGTCGTCACCGATCGGACGGAAGCGGGAGGCCCGCCCCGCGCCGTCGGCGGGCGTCAGGTTCAACCAGCCGTCCGGAAGCGCGTACAGGTGATACGGCTTCGGGCCCCAGTGCCACAGGCCGGTGAGTTCCAGCAGCCGCGGCTCGACCGGCGACGGCGTCCACTCGGCGGGCAGCGGGGGCTCGTGGTCGTCGGCGATGGAGATCAGGTCGGCGGTCAGGCCCGCGATGCCGACGCCCGACGTCGTGTTGGCGAACGTGACCGCGCCCGTCTGGGTCGCCGGGTCGATCAGCGTGCAGGCGAGGAACCCCGGCATCGACCCGGTGTGCCCGGCCAGGCGCTTGCCGCCGGCCTGGATGAGCTGGAAACCCAGGCCGTAACCCGCCGTCCAGGGGCCACCGGAGTCGTCGACCGTGGCCGCCTCGCGCATCTCGGCGACGGTGCCCGGGTCGAGTACGTCGCCGGTGCGGCCGCCGGTGAACGCCGTCCAGCGCGCGAGGTCGTCGAGCGTCGACCACAGCTGACCGGCGGGTGCCATCGCGCCCGCGTCGTGGGCCGGTTCGGGAAGCAGGACGTCGGCGAACGGGTGAACGGCGTAGCCCGTGGCTGCGGTGAGGCCGTGCTCACCGGGCATGGGCGCGGTGTGGCGCATGCCGAGCGGTTCGAGGATCTCGGCGCGCACCACGTCGAGCCAGTCGGCGCCGCGGACGGCGGTGACGAGCCTGCCCAGGACGCCGTACCCGACGTTGGAGTAGTGGAACCGGCGGCCGGGGCGGTGTTTCGTCTCGTCGGGCGTCAGGCTCGCCGACAGGTCGGTCCAGCCGCCGCCGGGGCTGCGCTCCCACCATGCGCCCGGCGACTCCGACGTCAGCCCGCTCGTGTGCGACAGCAGCTGGGCGATCGTCGAGCCGCCGAACGTCGTGCCCGGCACGTGCTTGTCCAGCGGGTCGCCGAGGTCGAGCAGGCCCTCGTCGCGCAGGCGCAGCACCGCCGCCGCGACGATCGACTTGGTGATGGAGCCGATGCGGTACTGGGTCGTCCGGTCCGGGCGGGCGCCGTCGACCGTGCCGCGCGCTCCCCACCACGTGATCTCGCCGTCGCGCACGACCGCGGCCGCCAGGGACGGCGCGCGGCCTGCGACCTGTTCGGTGGCGACACGACGGTTCAGGACGAGCTCGGTCGTAGGCAGCATGGCCGAGATCGTAGACAGCCCGAATTGCGGCTGGCGTGCGTACCGGCCGTGTCGCCCCCGGGGGGCACCTTGGTTGCATTGAGTGCCACCAAGGTGCCCCTTGGGGGGCTCCCGCCCGCAGGGCCCGCCACCACTCCTCGAGGGCAGGCCGGCGCGTGGCTGTGTTTAGCGTGCGTCACGAACCGCACCGGTCGGGGCGTGCCTGCGGGCTAGGGTGCCGGGCATGGCGACGCAACGGGTGCGGGTTGACGACGGGGTCGAGCTGGCGGTGCGGGTGCACGAGCCGTCGAGGGAGGCGGTGACCGCCGACGTACGGGTGCCGACCGTGGTGTGCGTGCACGGCTACCCCGACAACGCGTCGCTGTGGGACGGCGTCGTCGCCGAGTTGGCGGGCCGGTTCCGCGTCGTCACCTACGACGTCCGCGGCGCGGGCGCGTCGGATCGGCCGCGCAGCCGGGACGCCTATCTCCTCGACCGGCTCGCCGCCGACCTGGCCGCCGTCGTCGACGCCGTGAGCCCGGACGGCCCCGTGCACCTGCTCGCCCACGACTGGGGCGCGATCCAGACGTGGCACGCCGTCACGGGCGAGTGGCTGCGCAGCCGGATCTCGTCGTTCACGTCGATCTCCGGTCCGTGCCTGGACCACGCGGGGCACTGGTTCCGCGACAACCTCCGCAGGCCCTCGGCCTGGCGCGACCTCGCCCGGCAGGCCGCGCACTCGGCCTACATCGGCTTCTTCCAGCTCCCCGTGGTGCCCGAACTGGCGATCCGCAGCGGCGTGCTGGCACGCGTGCTGCGCCGCACCGACCCCGCCGAACCCGCCCCCGTGAAGGCCGACGCCGTCCACGGGCTGAACCTGTACCGGGCGAACATGCTGCGCAGGCTCGGCGGGCCGGGTGAGCGCCGGGCCGACGTGCCCGTGCAGGTGGTGGCCCCGACCGGGGACGCCTACGTGACGGCCCCGCTGCAGTCGGGTGTCGAACGGTGGGTCGACGACCTGCGGGTGCGCCGGATCTCGGGCGGTCACTGGGTCGCGCGCGCCGAGCCACGGCGCATCGCGCGGGCCGCCGCCGAACTGATCGACCACGTCGAGGGCGGCACGGAGGCGCGGTCGTTGCGCCGCAGCCGGGTCAACCCTCGGCCTGTCGGCCGGTTCGCGGGCCACCTCGTCCTGGTGACGGGCGCCGCCAACGGGATCGGCAGGGCCACGGCGCTGGCCTTCGCCGACGAGGGCGCCGACGTCGTGCTCGCCGATGTCGCGTCGACCACGGAGGTGGCGGGCGAGGTGCGGGCCCGCGGTCGCGAGGCGTTTCCCCGCTCCGTCGACGTCTCCGACGCGGAGGCGATGGCCGAGTTCGCCGCGTCGGTGGTGGCGGAGGTCGGCGTGCCGGACGTCGTGGTCAACAACGCGGGCGTGGGCGTCGCGGGGTCGGTGCTGGACACGTCGGTGGCCGACTGGGCGCACGTCGTCGACGTCAACCTCTGGGGCGTGATCCACGGGAGCAGGCTGTTCGGCGGGCGGCTGGCCGAGCGGGGCGAGGGCGGGCACGTTGTCAACGTCGCGTCGATGGCGGCGTGGTTGCCGAACGCGGTGCTGCCCGCGTACTCGACGACGAAGGCCGCTGTGCTGCACCTGACGGAGTGCCTGCGCGCGGAACTGGCCGCCCACGGTGTCGGGGTGAGCGCGGTGTGTCCCGGGGTCGTGCGGACGTCGATCGCCGCCACCGCGCGGTTCGCCGGGGCAGGCGAGGACGAGCAGGCGGGTCGTAGGGCGCGTTCGGACCGGCTGTTCGCGCGCCGGAACTTCGCGCCGGAGAAGGTGGCGGACGAGGTTCTCCGTGCGGTGGAACGGGACCGGCCGGTCGTGGCGCCGACCGCGGAGGCGAAGGTCACGAACGTGCTGTCGAGGTTCACCCCGGGACTGCTGCGGGCGGCGGCCCGGCGGTCATCGGCGTGACACACGGTGACGCGATGCGGACAGCGCAACGATGTCGCCCGTCCGAACCAGAACTATCGGACAAGCTGTGGCTGCTCGACGGCGATCTGCCGAAATCGGCCCCGAACGCGCCGGGCCTGTGATTACGATGCGTGCATCCGTGTCCGAGATTTTGCCCTGTAGGAGTGATCCATGAGCGGGTACGACGTCGATCCGGAGGAGCTGCGCAGTGCGGCACGCTCGATCGACACCGCGGTGGGGAAGGCGGACGACGTGAAACTCGAGGGCCTCGTCGGCAGTAAGGAGGCCTTCGGTCACGGCGGCGTCGCGACGGCCCTCACCGAGTTCTGCACGACGTGGCAGCTCGCGACGGGGCTGCTGCAGGAGAGCGGACGTGGAGCC
Source organism: Prauserella aidingensis (assembly GCF_024171865.1). Lineage (GTDB taxonomy): Bacteria > Actinomycetota > Actinomycetes > Mycobacteriales > Pseudonocardiaceae > Prauserella > Prauserella aidingensis. The sequence continues at coordinate 405,899 of NZ_JAMTCN010000002.1, forward strand.
GGACAGTCACTCGACGGCGCCGCCGGCACGTACGAGCAGGCCGACGAGCAGAACACGATGCGATCGGTACCCGGCCCCGGGCCGCAGGTACCGCCGATGTGACCGGAGCGGGCTGACATGGCTGAACTGGGGTCGACCGAGGACCCGAAGGAACTCATCCCCGGCAACGCGGAGACCATCAACGGGGCCGCGAACACGCTGCGGGAGCAGGCGAAGAAGTTCTCCGACGTGGCGTCCGACCTGGGCAACGTGCGGATCGACAACTGGTACGGCGCGGCGAGCAGCCGGTTCTGGGACACCTTCTCCGGCGAGAAGCCGAAGTGGGAGAAGGGCGAGGACGCGCTGAAGGCGGCCGCGAGCGCGCTGGATGCCCATGCGCAGAGCGTCTCGCACGCCCAGTCGCAGGCCGCACAGGCGATCGCCAAGTACAACGAGGGTCTGCAGGCCACCTCGACCGCCCAGCAGAGCTACATCGACGAGCACGGCGTCTCGCCCAACGCGCCCGGCGCGACCGAGACGTTCGACGACCCCGGCGAGGCCAAACGGCAGGCCGCCAGGGAGATGCTGGAGCGCGCCAGGGAGCAGCTCAAGACCGCGGGCGACGAGAACGCGAAGGCGATCAAGGAGAAGGGCGGCCACTCGCAGGATGCGCCGGGCTGGTTGACCGGCCCCGCGGACTTCGCCTCGAAGTCGCCGCAGATCAAGGGCAACGTCAACACCGACTCCATGGAGAAGACGCTCATGGAGCGGGCGCGCGAGGACGGCGGGCGCTGGAACGACCGCTTCGACCGGTACAACCAGTACGGCCACCAGTTCGACACGCCCGAACGGCGCGGCCCGAACGTCGACGTGACCGTCGCGCAGTCGAAGGCCTCCTACGACCTGTGGAAGGCGCAGGCGGCAGGGGCGACCGAGCTCGCGGGTGGCGGCACCGCGTCGGGATCGGCGAGCGCGAAACTCGGTGCGGACGCGAGCGCGGGCGTCGGTTTCACGCGCGACGGGCTGAAGGGCACCGCCAAGGCGTCGGTCGGTGCGACCGCGGAAGCCAAGGGGCAGATCAACTACGGTGTCGCGGAGGTCGGTGGCTCCGGCAAGGCGTTCGCGGGCGCGGAGGCGCAGGGGAACGTCGAGGTCGGTGCCGACGGGCTGAAGGCGGGCGCCAGCGCGTTCGCCGGTGCGCGCGCCGAAGGTGAGGTCCACGGCGACGTCGGCGGTGTCGGCGCCGGTGTGAAGGGCGAGGCGTGGGCAGGCGCCGGTGTCGAGGCCGACGTGCAGGTCGGCATGGACGACGGCAAGTTCGTCGTCGGCGGCGAGGTTGGTGCCGCACTCGGCGTGGGTGGCAAGCTGGGCGGCGAAATCACCATCGACCCGGGCAAGGTCACCGACACCGTCGGGCAGGCAAGCGACGCCATCGGGGACTTCGCAGGCGGAGCGGGCGACAAGGTCCGCGACATCGGCGGAGCACTCAACCCGTTCGACTAGCTCACCCGCCCAAACCCGCGGCCGCGCGCTGCGTGAGAAGGAGAACGAATGGCCACGCAACTTCCGGTGCCGCTGGAGCTCGACCTCCCGGAGGGCTGGACGTCGGCGCCGCCGGACGAGGTGGACGCACCCGGTGCGGCGTTCGTCGCCCTGCACCTGCCGTCGTCCGACGGCTTCACGGCCAACATCACCGTCTCCGGGAGTATGCGCACCGGTGACAACGTGCTGGAGGAGACGGCCGAGGAATCGCTCGAGCGGCTGACGAGCGCGACCGCGGGTACGGCGGAAATGCGGCAGCGGCAGGTGCTCGGGTCGGACGACGCGCCCGGCCTGATGCAGCTGGTCGACCTCACCACGACGATCGACAACCAGCCGCTGAAGCTGATCCAGTTCCAGGTGTACCTGCTGCTGCGGGACGTCTCCGACCCGGAGAAGCAGGTCGTCGTCGAGGTCATGCTCACCTGCAAGGAGTCGCAGTTCGACACCGTGCTGCCGGACTTCCAGACCTTCGTGTCCAACATCCGCCCGGCCTGACCACGCCCTGAGCCCGCGCGTTCTGCGCCCGCGCGGGCGAGGCGCTCTTCCGCGTATCCGGCGCCGGTGCGGGTCAGGGGACGGTCGGCCTGCCGAGGTCGGCGGGCAGCAGGCCGGCCACCTCGGTCAGGTACGCCAGTCCGGCATCCACATCGGACTTTCCGAACGGGCCCTTCTGCTCGTACCAGGTCAGCAGCAGGTCGCCCTCGAACCGCAAGGGGAGCCCGCGTGCGTGGACGGCCGCGCGCAGTGTCGGGTTCAGCACCGTCGCGGCGAAGTCCTCGTCACCGCGTGGCCGGACGTCCTTCTTGGTGGGCGTCACCTGAAGGGTCGGCACCTCGCGAGCGAGCCGCACGGTGAACACGCGGTAGTAGCGCGAGTACGTCTTCCGCTCGCCGACCGTCAAGGGCGTCGGCGTGTACAACAGGCACGTGAACTCGCGGCCCGCGACCACGCCGTGGAGCAGGTCCCGGGAGATCCTGTTGCGGGCTGTCTGCGAGAACGGAAAGCCGGTGAAGCGGTCGGCATAGCCGGTTTCCTCGGCCTGGTACGTCCAGCCGCGTTGCCGGGCCAGTTCGGCCAGCTCGGGGCCGGAGTCGTGACGGTACGAGTCGTCCCGCCTCCGGTTGCGCAGCATCAGGAAGACGGCCGAGGCCACGATCGCGGCGAGCACGATGCCGAACAGGATCGGCGCGAGAACATCCATGCCGGCTCCAACATCTCGGTAGGGGACACCGCGCACCTTGCCATCCGCCGCGGTCGGTGGATACGCCCCGCGCCGTACATCGCACCCGCGGGCGCCCGATCGGGGTGGAATGCCCGAATGTCGGTGTCGGAGTGGGCCACGCCGCACGCGTGTTAAGGGTGCGTTTCCGACGGGGTTCCGACGGCGGTCGCGGTGGTAGACACATCTCATGCATCTGAGTCCCCAGGAGCGAGACAAGTTGCTCGTTCACGTCGCGGCCGACGTTGCCCGCCGACGGCTCGAACGCGGGGTGCGGCTCAACCACCCCGAGTCGGTCGCGCTCATCACCGACCACGTGATCGAAGGAGCGCGGGACGGCCGCACGGTCGCCGAGCTGATGTCGTCGGGCCGCGAGGTGCTCACCCGTGACCAGGTGCTCGACGGCGTTCCGGAGATGCTCGACTCGGTCCAGGTCGAGGCGACCTTCCCGGACGGGACGAAGCTCGTCACGGTCCACGACCCGATCGTCTAGGAGGTCCGCGGTGACACCAGGGGAGATCGTCCCGGCAGACGGTGCGGTGGAGCTGAACCCCGGCAGACCGCGCACGACCGTGCGCGTGCGCAACACGGGGGACCGGCCCGTTCAGGTCGGGTCGCATTTCGAGTTCTCGCAGGCCAACAGGGGCCTCGAGTTCGACCGCGGTGCCGCGGAGGGTAAGCGACTCGACGTCCCCGCGGGCACGGCCGTGCGGTTCGAGCCGGGCGTCGACAGGGAGGTCGACCTCGTGCCGCTGGCGGGCGCACGCGTGGTGCCGGGGCTGCAACGGAGGGACGCATGACGGAGCTGAGCCGGGAGCGGTACGCGGAACTGTTCGGCCCGACCGTCGGTGACCGCGTGCGCCTCGCCGACACCGATCTGCTGATCGAGGTCACCGAGGACCGGAGCATGGGCGCGTCCGGCTCGGGTGACGAGGTGATGTTCGGCGGCGGCAAGGTCATCCGTGAGTCGATGGGCCAGGCCGCGGTCACGCGGGCGGAAGGCGCGCCGGACCTCGTCGTCACGGGTGCGGTGATCCTCGACCACTGGGGCGTCGTCAAGGCGGACGTCGGGGTGCGGGACGGTCGGATCGTCGGCATCGGCAAGGCCGGCAACCCGGACACGATGGACGGTGTCGACCCGGCGCTCGTGATCGGACCGTCCACAGAGGTCATCGCGGGAAACGGGCGGATCCTCACGGCGGGCGGCATCGACTGCCACGTGCACTTCGTCTGCCCGCAGCTGACGGAGACGGCGCTGGCTTCCGGACTGACGACCCTCGTCGGCGGTGGCACCGGACCCGCGGAGGGCAGCAAGGCCACGACGGTCACGCCGGGCGCCTGGAATCTCGGCCGCATGCTGCAGGCGATGGACGACCAGCCCGTCAACGTGCTGTTGCTGGGCAAGGGCAACACCGTGCGCGGTGACGCGCTGCGGGAACAGCTCGCCGCGGGTGCGGGCGGGTTCAAACTGCACGAGGACTGGGGCACGACGCCTGCGGCGATCGACGCGTGCCTGACGGTCGCCGACGAGTCGGGCGTGCAGGTGGCCATCCACACGGACACGCTGAACGAGGCGGGGTTCGTAGAGTCGACGATCGACGCCATCGGCGGTCGTTCCATCAACGCGTACCACACCGAGGGCGCGGGCGGCGGTCACGCGCCGGACATCATCACGGTCGCGGGCCTGCCGAACGTGCTGCCGTCGTCGACCAATCCCACGCGGCCGCACACGGTGAACACCGTCGACGAACACCTCGACATGCTCATGGTGTGCCATCACCTCAACCCGTCGGTGCCCGAGGACCTGGCGTTCGCCGAGAGCCGCATCCGGCCCAGCACGATCGCCGCCGAGGACGTGCTCCACGACGTCGGCGCGATCTCGATGATCGGCTCCGACTCGCAGGCCATGGGACGGGTCGGCGAGGTCGTGATCCGTACCTGGCAGAGCGCGCACGTGATGAAACGCTCCCGCGGTGCCATGCCGGGCGACGACGCGGGACCCGGCGCGGACAACCTGCGGGCGCGTCGGTACGTCGCCAAGTACACGATCAACCCGGCGATCGCGCACGGACTGGATCGCGAGATCGGCTCGGTCGAGGTGGGCAAGCTCGCGGACCTCGTGCTGTGGGAGCCGAAGTTCTTCGGCGTCCGCCCGCACGTGGTGCTCAAGGGCGGGTTCATCGCGTGGGCGCAGATGGGCGATGCGAACGCGTCGATCCCGACGCCGCAGCCGCAGTACGCGCGCCCGATGTACGGCGCGTCCGGCGCGGTGGCGGCGGAGTCGAGCCTGCACTTCGTGTCGGCGTCGGCCGACCCCGATCTGGCCGACCGGTGGCGCCTGCGGAGCGATCTCGCGCGGATCTCCGACACCCGCCGGGTGACGAAGGCCGACATGGTGCTCAACGACGCGACGCCGGACATCGACGTCGATCCGGACAGCTTCGCGGTCAGGGTCGACGGGGAACTCGTCGAACCCGCACCGGTGGGCGAACTGCCCATGGCCCAGCGTTACTTCCTGTTCTGAGCGCGGTGTCGACGATGGACTCCTCCGTGACGGGCGCCGGTGCGGTGTCGCTGATCCTGGCCGATTCGCGGTTCCCCGGCGGTGGCCACGTGCACTCCGGCGGTCTCGAGGAAGCCGTCGAGCGCGGGCTCATCCGTGACTCGGCGGATCTGCGGCCGTTCCTGGCAGGCAGGTTGCGCGCGGCGGGCGAGCTCGCCGCGGTGTTCGCCGCGGCCGCCGCGCACGCGGCCGCGCGCGGAGTGACGCCGCGGCACTGGGCCGTGCTGGACGGCGAGCTCGACGCCCGCACGCCCTCGGCCGCGCAGCGGGAGGCCTCGCGCGCGCAGGGCCGCGGCACCGCGCGTGCGGCGAAGGCGGCGTGGCCGTCACCCGTGCTGCGTGAGCTGCTGGCCGAGACGCCGCGTCCGCACCACCCCGTGATCCTCGGCGCGATCACGGGACTGTCCGGCGGGCGGCCCGTCGACGCCGCTTCGGCTGCGGCCTACCTGGCCGTGAGCGGTCCCGCGAGCGCGGCCGTCCGCCTGCTCGGCCTCGACCCGCTCGCGGTGAACGGGATCGTCGCGAACCTGTCCCACGCGCTCGACGCCGTCGCCGCGCGTGGCGCAGCCGTCGCGGGCCACGACCCGCGCGACCTACCCGCACCCGGTGCCCCGGCGCTCGACCTGCTCGCCGAGGCCCACGTGCGGCATCACAAGGAAGAGGTGCGTCTCTTTGCCAGTTGACAGCGACCACGACCACGAACACCACGAGCACGACGGTCACGGCCATGGGCACGGCCACGTGCACCCGGTGAACTTCGACCCGACGGCCGCCGAGCCCGATCCGTTCGAGGCCGCGCCGGAGGCCGGGCGTGCCTACCGCATCGGCATCGGCGGGCCGGTGGGCAGCGGCAAGACCGCGCTGACGGCGGCGCTGTGCCGCGCGCTCGGCGGGGAACTGAACCTCGCCGTGGTCACCAACGACATCTACACCACAGAGGACGCCGACTTCCTCCGCAAGGCGGGTGTGCTCGACCCTTCGCGGATCGAGGCGGTCCAGACCGGTGCGTGTCCGCACACGGCGATCCGCGACGACATCACCGCCAACCTCGACGCGGTCGACGAACTCGAGGAGCGGTTCCCCGGCCTCGACCTGGTGATCATCGAGAGCGGCGGCGACAACCTCACCGCCGTGTTCAGCCGCGGGCTCGTCGACAGCCAGGTGTTCGTCGTCGACGTCGCGGGTGGGGACAAGGTTCCGCGCAAGGGCGGGCCCGGCGTGACGACGGCCGACCTGCTGGTGATCAACAAGGTGGACATCGCCCATCTCGTCGGCGCGGACATGGACGTGATGACCTCGGATGCGCACCGGATGCGCGGCGAACTTCCCGTGATCACGCAGTCGCTCGTGAACACGCCGGACGCCCCTGCGGTGTCCGACTGGGTGCGGTCGCTGCTGCCGGTTGGGGCGGCGTGACGAAGCCGGAGGCGGAGCGGTGCTGACGGCGGGGTGGCTGCCGATGACCGGGTGGCGGGGTCTTCGTCGTCACACCGATCGTGGTGCGCACCCGGTGCCCCGACATGACGGGAACGGACGCGTGGGGAACGGGTGCGAGGGGAACGACGGTCGCGTTGAGTGCGACCAAGGTGCCCTTGGGGGCGTGCGACGGATGACGGAGCGGCCGTGAAGGCGACGGCGGAGCTGGAGGCCGAGTTCGATCCCGCCACGGGGCGCACCGTGCTGCGGCGGCTGCGGTCGATGGCGCCGCTGACGTTGTTGCCGCAGCGCACCGCGGGCGACGTGGCCCTGGTCCACCTGGTGAACTCGGCGACCGCGCCGCTCGGCGGGGACGAGCTCGCGCTGCACGTACGGGTCGGCCCGGGGGCGCACCTGCGGCTGTCCGGCGTGGCGGCCACGCTCGCACTGCCCGGTCAACGCGGCGGGGTGAGCGCGATGGCCGTGCACGCCGAGGTGGCGGCGGACGGCCGGTTCGAGCATCTGCCGGAACCGACGGTCGTCACGGCTCGCGCCCGCCACCACGCGCTGTTGACCGCGGAACTCGACACCGGCGCGTCCCTGCGTACCCGTGAGGTGCTCGTGCTCGGCAGGGACGGCGAACGGCCCGGTGACCTCACGACGGCGATGCACGTCACCCGCGGTGAGACGGCGGTGCTGCGGCAGGAACTGACCATCGGCGACGCGCTGCTCGACGCCAGCCCGGCGTATCTCGCAGGACGGCGGGTACTCGGGACCGAGGTGCTCGTGGGCGGGGACGCCGACACCGTCGCACCCGCGTCGGGGCAGTGGTGGTCGCTGACGCCGTTGCCCACGGGCGGCGGGCTCGCGACGGTGCTGGCCGAGGACGCGGTCACCGCCGAACGGGAGCTTGCCGAAGCGGTGCGTCACGCCGGGTGACCGGCGGCACGCGCCGAGCCCGCGGCCGCTCGCGTGATCGTGTGGCCGTGGCGGTGGTCACCGGCCGGACGGTTTCGCGCGGGTGGCTCCAGGCCCTAACGTCACTTCTCTACGGTGCGGTTCGGTCACGTTCGGGGCACCTTCGAAGGACACGGTCTGCGTTCGCGGGAGGTTGGCATGGCGGAGCTGGACGACATCGGCGGTGCGGCGGTGCGGTTGCCGGACATGCGTGTCTCGTACGAGGCGGAGACGCTCGACGAGGACTCGCTCGCGCCGACCTGGCACGAACAACTGCAACGGTGGCTGGACGTCGCCGTCGACGCGGGGCTGCCGGAACCGAACGCGATGGTCCTCGCGACCGCCGACGCCGACGGGATGCCGTCGTCGCGGACGGTGCTGTGCAAGGGCCTGGACGAGCGCGGCATCGTGTTCTACACGAACTACACCTCGGCCAAGAGCCACGACCTGACGTCGACGCGCTTCGCCTCGGTGACGTTCCCCTGGTATCCGCTGCAGCGGCAGGTGACCGTGCGTGGCGAGGTGGAGAAGGTCAGCGCCGAGGAGACGGCGGCGTACTGGCGCGGCAGGCCGCGCGGTTCGCAGCTCGGGGCGTGGGCCTCGCCCCAGTCGACGCGTGTCGACAGCAGGGAGGCACTGGACAACCACCTGACGGCGGTCGAGCGGCGGTTCGCCGACGTCGACGAGATCCCCGTGCCGCCGCACTGGGGAGGCTGGCGCGTACGTCCGGTGAGTGCCGAGTTCTGGCAGGGCCGCAAGGACCGCCTCCACGACCGCCTGCGCTTCGTCCGCACCGACGACGACTGGCGCGTGCACCGCATCGCCCCCTGACGCCGTGGCGCCCTCGACGTTCGGAGTGAGGGGGAGGTTCGTCGCACTCAGTGCAACCAAAGTGCCCTTGGGGGCGTTTCGGCCGCCCCGAGTCGGTGGTTACGGTCCCTGGCAGGCGGGTTCGACCGGGAGGGTGAGCACTGATGGAAGCGCTGCCCGGGGTGATCGCGGTGATCGTGAGCCTGTTGGCGTGCGGCGTGGCGGTGTTCAAGTCGGCCCAATCGGCAGCAGGCGGCGGCCTGGAACCCAACACCGGAACCGGGATCCGCACCCGCGCGACACAGGCCTCGGTCGAGGCCTGGCGCGCGGGACACGAGGCGGCACTGCCCGCAGCGAGGACGGCGTTGCAGGTCGGCTACGTCGGGGCGGGGCTCGGCGCCCTCGGCCTGGTCGTGCTGCTCGCCACGGACCTGCCGATCCCGCTCGGGATGATCGTGCCCGGGATCTGCCAGGTCGTCCAGCTCGGCCACATCGGCTACGCGGTCTCGGCCGCCAACCGTGCCGCTCGCGCCGTCACGGCTTCCGCGTCCGGCTCGGCCACCGACTCCGCGACCGGCGACGACTGAACGGTCCGCCCGCGCCTGCCCGTGTCGTCGAATCGTGCCGGAGCGGGCTTCCCTCGGAGTGAGCGGCACCATCGGCCACAACTAGTTAGTTGTCGTACGCTAACGAGTTGTGAGTGACCGGACCGACGACAAGCCTCCGACGGCGAGGAAACGCCTCGGTTCGATCGTCATCGACAGGCGCCCGCTGAAGATCCCGGCGTTCCGCAGGCTGTGGGTGTCGTCGCTGGTCACCGCCATCGGCAGTCAGCTGACGGCCGTGGCCGTGCCGAAGCAGGTCTTCGACATCACCGGCTCGTCGGCCTACGTCGGACTGACCGGCGTGTTCGGCCTCGTCCCGCTGCTGATCTTCGGCATCTGGGGCGGCGCGATCGCCGACACCGTCGACCGCCGCAAACTCCTGCTCGTCACCAACACCGGCATTGCCGTGACGGCGTGCCTGCTGTGGGCGCAGGCCTACTTCGACGTCGGCTCCGTGTGGGTCGTGCTCAGCCTGCTCGCCGTCAACCAGGCGTTCTTCGCCGTCAACATGCCCACGCGCAACGCCGTCGTGGCGCGGCTCGTGCCGACGGAGCTGCTGCCGTCCGCGTCGGCGCTCACCGGCACGATGACCACGTTCGGTGCCGTGTTCGGTCCGCTCGCCGCGGGAGCGCTGTTGCCCATCGTCGGGTTGTCCACCCTGTACCTCGTCGACACGGTGGCGCTGTTCGTCGTCGTGTGGGCGGTGTGGCGACTGCCGGTGCTGCCGCCGCAGGACGGCCGGGTGCGCCGCGCGGGGCTGCGCGACATCACCGACGGCTTCCGCTACCTGGGGGCGCAGAAGATCCTGCTCGCCTCGTTCGTCGTCGACATCGTCGCGATGGTCGCCGGCATGCCGCGGGCGTTGTTCCCGGAGATGGCGGAGCGCACGTTCGGCGACCCGGCGGGCGGCGGTCTCGCGCTGGGCTGGCTGTACGCGGCGATCCCGCTCGGCGCGATGCTGTTGTCGCTCATGTCCGGCTGGGCGAGCCGGGTGAGCAGGCACGGCGTGGTGGTCGTCGTGGCGATCGCGGTGTGGGGCCTCGCCATCGCCGGGTTCGGCCTGTCGGAGGCGCTGTGGCTGTCGATCCTGTTCCTGGTGGTCGCCGGGGCGGCCGACATGGCGAGTTCGATCTTCCGCATGGCGATCCTGCAGACCGCGGCGACCGACGAGATGCGCGGCCGGACACAGGGCGTGTTCACGGTCGTCGTCGCGGGCGGGCCGCGCGTGGCCGACCTGACGCACGGCTGGGCCGCCGCGGGGGTGGGCACCGGGGCGGCGGCGACGGGCGGCGGCCTGCTGGTCCTCGTGGGACTGCTCGTCGCGGTGCTGTTGATTCCGGCGTTCTGGCGCTATCGTGCGCCTGTGACCAGCGGGAACGTATCGGACAATTCGTAACCTGATCGATACCTGCCGCGCGTGGTCCGAGGGACGTGCGGCACACTTTCCCGCATGGCGAACGTGGGCGTGACGGACGAGTCCTCGCCGACCGGGCAGCCCCCGCTGAAGCGGGTCCTCGGGTCGAAGCTGCTGCTGTTCTTCGTGGTCGGCGACATCGTCGGCACCGGCATCTACGCCCTCACCGGGCAGGTCGCCGGGCGCGTCGGCGGCGCACTGTGGCTGCCGTTCCTGCTGGCGTTCACCGTCGCCTTCATGACGGCGTTCTCGTACCTGGAGCTCGTGGGCAAGTACCCGCGGGCGGCCGGCGCGGCGCTGTACACCCACAAGGCGTTCAACGTCCGGATGCTGACGTTCCTAGTGGCCTTCGCGGTGATGTGCTCGGGCATCACGTCGGCGTCGTCGGCGGCCGTGGCCTTCGGCGACACGTACCTGGCCGAGTTCGTCGCCGCACCGATGCCGTGGATGGCCATTGCGTTCGTCGTGGTGCTCGCGCTGATCAACTTCCGCGGCGTGCGCGAATCGGTCACGACCAACGTCGTGCTCACGTGCATCGAGATCGCCGGGCTGTTGATCATCATCGGTGTCGGCGTGTGGGCGGTGTTGAACGGCAATGGCGAGGCGAGCAGGCTCACCGAGTTCAACACGCAGGACCAGACCATGCTCGTGGCGATCACGTCCGCGACGTCGCTGGCGTTCTTCTCCATGGTCGGCTTCGAGGACTCGGTGAACATGGCCGAGGAGACGAAGGACCCGGCGCGCGTGTTCCCGAAGGCGATGCTGTGGGGCATGGTCATCGCGGCGACGATCTACATCCTCGTGTCCGTGACGTCGTCGCTGCTGGTGCCCGCCGAGGGGCTCGAGGCGGCCGAGAGTGGCGCGTTGCTGAAGGTGATCGACATCGGCGCGCCCGGTATGCCGCGTGAGATCTTCTCGGCGATCGGCCTGTTCGCCGTCGTCAACTCGGCGCTGATCAACATGCTCATGGCCAGCCGGCTCGTGTACGGCATGGCGAACGAACGCATCATCCCGAAGGTGTTCGCCACGGTGCACCCGGCTCGCCGCAGCCCGTGGGTGGCGATCGTGTTCACGAGCGCCCTCGCGATCGCGTTGGTATCCACTGTGGACATCGACGTGCTCGGTGGCACGACGGCGCTGCTGTTGCTCGTGGTGTTCGCCGTCGTCAACGTGGCCGTGCTGGTGCTGCGTCGGGACCCGGTGTCGCACAAGCACTTCCGCGCGCCTTCGGTCGTCCCGGTGCTGGCCGCCGTGTTCTGCCTGTACCTGGCGAGTCCGCTGTCCGGCCGTCCGGCGCGCGACTACGTGGTCGCCGCGATCCTGCTGGCCGTCGGCCTCGTGCTGTGGGCCGTCAACCACTTCGTGATGCGCACACTGGCCACGGACCGGACTGCGGAGTAGTCGACGCAGCCACGCGTCAGTGTGCCGTCGAGGGGTGGTGGTCGGGCCGGTGGGCGGGAGCAGCGAAATGCTCCCCTCGCGGCAGCCGTCACGCGAAGGATCGGCGGTGGTGCGGCCCGCACCACGGTAGCCGACTACGGTGGCGGTCATGGCCAATCCGACCGGGGAACACTTCGAACTCCTGCGCGGTAACGCACGCGCCGTCATCACCGAGATCGGCGCGGGACTGCGATCGCTGACGATCGGCGGTGTGCCGTACGTCGAGACGTTCGCCGAGGACGAGACACCGCCGAAGGGTGCGGGCCAGGTTCTCGTGCCGTGGCCGAACCGCACCAAGGATGCGCGGTGGACGTTCGACGGCGAGGAGCAGGAGCTCGAGGTCACCGAGCCCGCTCGCGGCAACGCCATCCACGGCCTGGTGCGGCACCAGGAGTGGGAGCTGGTCGAGCACGCGGAGTCGTCGATCACGTTCGGCTGCGACATCGGCGCCGCGAAGGGCTGGCCGGTCCCGCTGCGCACGGGTGTCGTCTACGAGCTCGCGCCGCGCGGGCTGACCGTCACGCACACCGTGAGCAACGAGGGGGACAAGCCGGTCGGCTTCGGCGTCGGGACGCATCCGTACCTCCGCATCGGGGACGTGCCCACCGACGAGCTCACCCTGACGCTGCCCGCCACCCGCGTGCGGCCGTTCGACGACTCCGAGAATCCGCCGTTCGCCGAGGAACGCGACGTCGAGGGCACCGAGTACGACCTGCGCGGTGGGCGCATCGTCGGTGGACTGGACCTGGACACGGCGTTCACCGGGTTGGAACGCGGCGAGGACGGCCTGCACCACGTGTGGCTGAGCCACCACGACGGCGTGCTGGACATCTGGTCCGGACCGGACTTCGGCTGGGCGCAGGTCTTCACGCCGTCGGACTTCCCGGGACGCGGGCGGGCGATCGCGATCGAGCCGATGACGTGTCCCGCGGACGCGCTGAACTCGGGCACGGACCTCATCACACTCGAACCGGGCGAGACGTGGCGCGGTTCGTGGGGCATTCAGGTCGCAGATTCGTTAGCCTAACGAACTATGACTACCGCAATCACGAACGGATACGTGGTCCCCGTCGACGGCGACCCGGTCGACGGCGGCACCGTGCTGATGGACGGCGGCACGATCGTCGCCGTGGGAACCGACGTCGACGTGCCTGCCGACGCCGAGATCGTCGACGCCGCGGGGCAGTGGGTGCTGCCCGGCTTCATCGACGCGCACGCCCACCTCGGTGTGCACGAGGACGGCGAAGGCTGGTCCGGTGACGACACGAACGAGATGACCGACCCGAACGGCGCCCGTTTCCGCGCCCTCGACGGCATCGACCCGTACGAGCCCGGATTCGACGACGCGCTCACCGGTGGCGTCACGAGCGTCGTCATCAAGCCCGGCTCCGGCAACCCGATCGGCGGGCGCACCGTCGGCGTGAAGACGTGGGGCCGCACCATCCTCGACATGACGTTCGCCGAGGACGTCAGCGTCAAGAGCGCGCTGGGCGAGAACCCGAAGCGGGTGTACGGCGAGAAGAGTCAGACGCCCTCCACCAGGCTCGGCGTCGCCGCCACCCTGCGTGAGGCGTTCACCAAGGCGCGCAACTACGTCGCCCAGCGCGACCACGCGGCCGCCGAGGGCAAGCCGTTCGACGTCGACCTGACCATGGAGACGCTGGCCGCCGTCCTCGACGGCGAGCTGTACTGGGACCAGCACACCCACCGCGCCGACGACATCGTCACGGCCGTGCGGCTGGCCGAGGAGTTCGGCTACAAGCTGGTGGTCAACCACGGCACCGAAGGCCACCTGATCGCCGACTTCCTCGCCGAACACGACGTCCCGGTGATCCTCGGGCCGCTGTTCACCTCGCGCGCGAAGGTCGAGCTGCGGAACCGGTCGATGCGCGCCGCCGGGATCATGGCCCGCGCCGGCGTGAAGCTGGCGATCACGACCGACCACCCCGTGGTGCCGATCCACTTCCTCGTCTACCAGGCGGCACTGGCGGTCAAGGACGGTCTGGACCGCGAGACGGCGTTGCGTGCGCTGACGGTGCACCCGGCGGAGATGCTCGGCCTCGGCGACCGTATCGGTGCGCTCAAGCCCGGCATGGACGCCGACGTGGCCGTGTGGTCCGGCGACCCGCTCGACGTCATGAACCGTGCCCAGCGGGTGTTCGTCCGCGGCCGTGACGTGTACGCGTTCGACCAGTCGACGGGCGAAGGCGTGGTCGCCGACCGCCGCTACCGCGAATAACGCTCACCGGCGGCCGGTCGGCTGCAGGCGGCCGGCCGCCCGAGACCGTGTTGCGGATCCCGGGGACCGTGTTGCGCTCCGAGGGGCGCGTGTTGCGGTTTCCGGGGACCGTGTTGCGGATCCAGGAGTCCGTGTTGCGGATTCCGGGGCTTGCTGACGCACGCGCTGCGGGCCGATTGGATCGGCGGGCCCGATCTTCTGCTTACTCTGCGTCAACTGTCCCCGACCGGGGGCCTCGGCGACCAGTGGGCGCCGGATGCCGGTGGACGCGATCGCCTCACCGGTCCGGCTCTTCCGGACCCGCTCTTCGACGGGCCGGATGCGGCGCGGGCGGCCGTCCGGCGCATGGTCCGGGCCGGTGCGGACTGGATCAAGGTCGGCGCCTCCGGCTCGATGCGCGCCGTCGGTGCCGGCAGATCGATCGGACCGACACCGTCCGAATGCGACTCGATCGTGCTCCGCGGCCACATGTCGACCTGCTCGAGGAGATACGACTACTCGCCGAAGCCGGCCTCGGCGATGTCGGCGCGCTCAAGGCGGCGACCGTCGATGCTGCCCGACTGCTGCGGCTCGATCACGAGCGAGGCCGCATCGCTCCCGGCATGCGCGCCGATGTCGTACTGCTCGACGGCGAGGGTGTCGAGGTCGCGGAGCTTGCCTCGAGGATTCGCGGTGTCTGGCAGCGGGGCCGGCCCGTGTAAGTAGGAGGACGGCCCCGGTTCCGGCTCAGGCCCTCAACACGGTCCCCCGGAGACGCAACACGGGCACCGGAAACCGCAACACGGGCACCGGAAACCGCAACACGGGCTCCTGGGTACGCAACACGGGCCCCTGAAGGCGCAACACGGCGGTACGAACGCAGGACACGCGCGGGGTTACGTCTCCTTCAGGTGGCGGGCGATGACCATGCGCTGGATCTGGTTCGTGCCCTCGAAAATCTGCGGCACCTTGGCCTCGCGCATGTACCGCTCGACGGGGAAGTCGCGCGTGTAGCCTGCGCCGCCGAGGACCTGTACGGCGTCGGTCGTCACCTTCATCGCCGAATCGGTCGCGACGAGCTTGGCCACCGACGCCTGCCTCTGGAACGGCATGCCGCGGTCGCGGCGACGGGCGGCGTCGAGGTACATCGCGCGGGACGTCTCGACGGCAGCCGCCATGTCGGCGAGCAGGAACTCCAGCCCCTGGTTCTCGATGATGGGCTTGCCGAACTGCTGCCGGGTCTTGGCGTACGCCACCGCCTCGTCCAGTGCCGCCTGTGCCAGGCCGACCGAGCATGCCGCGATGCCGAGCCGGCCGGACGCGAGCGAGTCGAGCGCGATCTTCAGCCCCTCACCCTCGCCGCCGATCAGCCGCGCCGTGGGCACGCGCGTGTCGGAGAAGATCATCTGTGCCGTCGTCGACCCGGTCAGGCCCATCTTGCGCTCGGGTGCGGCCGCGTCGAGCCCGGGCGTCGAGGCGTCGACGAGCAGGCAGCTGACGCCCTTGCCGCCGTCGTCGGAGGTGCGGACCATCGTCGTGTAGAAGTCGGCCTGGCCGCCCGCGGTGATCCACGCCTTGGTGCCGTTGACGACGTAGTCGTCGCCGTCGCGCCGTGCCCGGGTGGACAGTGCCGCGGCGTCGGACCCGGCGTGGGTCTCGGACAGCGCGTAGGCGCCGAGCAGTTCGCCGCCGAGCATTGCGGGCAGCCATTCGTCACGCTGCTCGTCGGTGCCGTAGTAGGCCAGCGCGAAACAGGACATCGTGTGCACCGACAGTCCGACGCCGACCGACATCCACGCCGCCGCGATCTCCTCGAGCGCCTGCAGATACGTCTCGTACGGCACGTCGCCGCCGCCCCAGCGTTCGGAGTACGGCAGGCCGAGCAGGCCGGACTTGCCGAGCAGGCGGAACTGCTCCCTGGGGAAGCGCTCGGCCTCCTCGTGCTCGGCGGCGACGGGCGCCAGCTCGTCGCGGGCGATCTCGCGGGCCAGCGCGATCAGGTCGGCGGACTCGGTGTCGGGAAGGAGGCGTTCGGCGGGCATGGATGGCTCCTCGGCTGGCTGCGTTCGCCCCGAGGGGCACCTTGGGAGCGCTCGGCGCCACAAAAGTTCCCTTCGCGTCGGCCGCGGTGCGAGTACCGCGAGGGGAAGATTCGGGGCGTTCAACGCCCCCAAGGTGCCCTTGGGGGCAAAATTTAGTACTGAAAACAGTACTGAGGTGGCGTTCTCAGTACCATCCTAAGCTCGACGTATGCCTCAGAACCAGACCCGGCGGCGAACTCGCCCGGCCACTGCCCGTCAGCAGGCGTTGCTCGCCGAGGTGGAGGAGCTGTTCCTCGCCGACGGGTTCCTCGGGTACACCCTCGACGACCTGGCGGGACGCCTCCGCTGCTCGAAGTCGACGCTGTACGCGCTCGCCTCCAGCAAGGAGCAGCTCGCCGTCACGGTCGTCACCCACTTCTTCCGCGGGGCGGCCGAGCGCATCGAGGCGCGCCTGGCCGAGGCCCCGGATGCGCGCGCGAGGATCGAGGAGTACCTGGCGGGCGTCGCCGACGAGTTGGGCCGCGCGTCGGAGACATTCATCGCCGACGTCGACACGTTCGAACCCACCCGCGCGACCTACGAGTTCAACTCCCACGCGGCCGCCGACCGCATCCGCGCGTTCATCGCCGAGGGCATCGCCGACGGCCTGTTCCGCGACGTCCACGGTCCGCTGGTCGCCGAGTTCGCGGAGTTGCTGATCGAGCAGATCCAGAACGGCACCGTCCGCGCGCGCTCCGGATACTCGGACGCCGACGCCTTCGCCGCACTGTCCGATCTGCTGTTGGGAGGATTGCAGCGCGACGGTCGGCACGCCGGCGACGGCGGCCCCACGGGAGCAGGGGTGCGTGCCCGGGCGGCCGAGCGCGACGGCGACCCCGCGACGGCGACCGGCGACCACGGGTGATCAGGCAACGGCCGCGGGTGGCCGTGGCGACGAAGGGAGTGCGGCGATGATCGTGTCCGGCGGCGAGGCGCTGGTGGACCTGGTGCCCGCGGAGTCCGATCCGGACCTGCTGGTGCCGAGGCTCGGCGGCGGGCCGTACAACGTCGCGCTGGCCGCGGGCAGACTCGGTGTGCCGACGGCGTTGTTGTCACGCCTCTCGACGGACCGGTTCGGCGACGCGCTCGTCGCGAGGCTCGCCGCGTCCGGTGTGGACACCTCGATGCTCCAACGTGGCCCGGAACCGACGACGCTCGCCGTCGTCGCACTGGACGAGTCGGGCGCGGCCCGCTACAGCTTCTACACCGAGGGCACGGCCGACCGCCTCGTCGCCGACCCCGGACCGCTGCCTGCCGACACCAGGATTCTGTCGCTGGGCACGCTCGGCATGGTGCTGGAACCGGGCGTGAGCGCGTACGAGTCCGTGCTGCACCGCGAGGCCGCCCGCGGGGTGCTCACGGCGCTGGACCCGAACATCCGCGCCGACATGATCGACGACGGCGACGCGTACCGGGAGCGGTTCGCGTCGTGGTTGCCGAGCGTGCGGCTGCTGAAGGTGTCCGACGACGACGCCGAGTGGCTCACCGGTGGCGGATCCGCCGCATCGGCGGCGGAGACCTGGCTCGACGCCGGGGTCGACGCGGTCGTGCTGACGCGCGGCGGCGACGGCCTGTCGGTGTTCACGGCCGACGGTGAGGTCGCGCAGGTTCCGGCCGCAGACGTCCCGGTCGCGGACACGATCGGCGCGGGCGACACCGTGCAGGGGGCGCTGCTGGCGTGGCTTGCCGACCGCGGGGTGACGAATCTCGCCGCGATGACACCCGACGCCTGGAAGCAAGCGCTTGCGTACGCCTCGCGAGCGGCCGGTGTGACGGTGTCGCGCAACGGCGCCGAACCGCCTACCTCGAACGAGTTAACCGAGGGTCAAAACGCCAGCGTGTGAACCTTGTCGCAACGGGTCGCTGTGGGTAACGCCACGGCTGCGAAAAGGCCCTTATCTGGACTAGCGTAAGGGAGCATTCGTACCCCAGCGGGGCGGTGCGACGAGGCTGAAGGGCCTGTCGCGTACACGCGGTGACCAGCAGAACATGCGGTCGCCACCGGCCGGCCCGTGTGACCGTGAGAGGCATGTGCATGTCCGACGCGACTGCGGCGCAGTCCGAGGGCGAGAAGGCCGTGCTCCGCCTGCCCGATGGCGAGCACGACTTCAACGTTGTCCGCCCTGTTGACGGCGCCCCCGGCATCCAGCTCGGGAAGCTGCTGGCCCAGACCGGCTACATCACCTACGACCCGGGTTTCGTCAACACCGGGGCCGCGTCTTCCGCCATCACCTATATCGACGGTGAAGCGGGGATCCTGCGCTATCGGGGTTATCCCATCGAACAGCTGGCCGAACGCTCGACGTTCGTCGAGGTGTCTTACCTGCTGATTCACGGCGAGCTGCCGAACAAGCAGCAGCTGGAGGACTTCACCTCGAAGATCAACCGGCACACGCTGCTGCACGAGGACCTGAAGCGCTTCTTCGACGGTTTCCCGCGGGACGCGCACCCGATGCCGGTGCTCTCGAGTGCCGTCTCGGCTCTGTCGACCTTCTACCAGGACGCGCTCGACCCGTTCGACAAGTCCAACGTCGACCTGTCGACCGTCCGGCTGCTGGCGAAGGTCCCCACGATCGCCGCCTACGCCTACAAGAAGTCGATCGGCCAGCCGTTCCTGTACCCGGACAACTCGCTGGGTCTCGTGGAGAACTTCCTCCGCATGACGTTCGGCCTGCCCGCCGAGCCGTACGAGATCGACCCGGTGATGGCGAAGGCCCTCGACCAGCTGTTCATCCTGCACGCCGACCACGAGCAGAACTGCTCCACGTCGACCGTGCGGCTGGTGGGCTCGTCCGAGGCCAACCTGTTCGCCAGCATCTCGGCCGGTGTCATGGCGCTGTTCGGCCCGCTGCACGGCGGCGCGAACAGTGCCGTGCTCGACATGCTCGAGGGGATCAAGGCCGACGGCGGCAACGTCGACAAGTTCGTCGAGCGGGTCAAGAACAAGGAGCCCGGCGTCCGCCTGATGGGCTTCGGCCACCGGGTCTACAAGAACTACGACCCGCGCGCGAAGATCATCAAGAAGACGGCCGACGAGATCCTGTCGAAGATCGGCGGCAACGACGAGCTGCTCGACATCGCCAAGCGGCTCGAGGAGCGCGCGCTCTCGGACGACTACTTCATCGAGCGCAAGCTCTACCCGAACGTCGACTTCTACACGGGCCTCATCTACCGGGCCATGGGCTTCCCGACGCAGTTCTTCACGGTCCTGTTCGCCCTGGGCCGGCTGCCCGGTTGGATCGCGCACTGGCGCGAGATGATCGAGGACCCGGAGACCAAGATCGGCCGTCCGCGGCAGATCTACACGGGTGCGAAGGAGCGCGACTACAAGCCGCTCTCCGAGCGCTGAGTACGACAGCGCTGACTCGCGGTTCGCACACGAGGGCCGCCGCCGGTGAACCCGGACGGCGGCCCTCGTTGTGTCCGATGTCCCTTCCCGCGCGCCCCCAAGGGCACTTTGGTTGCATTCAGTGCGACGTTCCTTCCCCTCGCGGGCACGGCTGCCCTTGGGGGCACGCGGGGCACGGTCAGGTGAGGGTGCGGAGGCCTTCGGTGGTGCGGGCGACCAGCTCGGCGACGCGGGGGCGGGCGGCCTCGGCCTCGGCGGGTACCAGGCCGAGGCGGGTGCGCCGATGCAGCACGTCGTCGGCGTCGAGTGCGCCCTCGTGCCGCGCGGCCCACACGACTTCGGCGGCAGTGACGTCGGTGCCGTCGAAGACCGGCTCGGCGAGTTCCGGGTCGACCTCGCCGAGCGCGGCGACGCGCGGCGCTTCGGTGCCGTACTTGGCGATCAGCCGTGCCGGTGCGTCCACAGCGGACAACTGCTCGCGGCTCGCCGCCCCGAACAGCGGCAGTCTGCTCGTCCTCGACCGTCGCGCGGACAGACCCGTCGCCCGCACCGCCGCGTCGACGGCGTCCTCGGCCATCCTGCGGTAGGTGGTCAGCTTGCCGCCCACCACGGTGAGCACGCCGGTGTCCGGATCGGTGAGCACGGCGTGGTTGCGGGACAGATCGGCGGTGGCGCCGCCGGACTCCAGCAACGGCCGCAGTCCCGCGAAAGCTCCCAGTACGTCGGCGCGCGTGAGGTCGCGTTCGAGCACCGACGACGCGACGTCGAGCAGGAAATCCACATCGGACTGCGGCGCGGTCGGGACGTCCTCGGGCTCACCGTCGAGCGGTTCGTCGGTCAGGCCCAGGTACACGCGCCCGCCGGGTTGCGGGAGCAGGAACACGAAGCGGTTCAGCTCGCCGGGAACCGGCACCATCACGGATGCCTCGCCCAGCCCGGTCCGTTCGGCGTCGAGCACCAGGTGGGTGCCCCGCGACGGGCGCAGCCGCACCGACGGCGCCAGTGAACCGGCCCAGACACCCGTGGCGTTGACGACCTGCTTCGCCTGCAGTTCCACAGTGGACCCGGTGAGCCGGTCGCGGACGACCGCGCGGTCGGCCTGCAGCTCCGTCGCGGAGATGCGGGTGAGGATGCGCGCGCCGTGGCCGGCCGCGGTGCGGGCGATCGCGACGACGAGACGCGCGTCGTCGGTGAGGGCCCCGTCGAACGACAGCAGCCCGCCCCGGAGGCCGGCGCTCCGGAGGCCTGGGGCGAGCGCGAGCGCCTCGGCCGACGGCACGGTTCGCGGCCGGGGCAGCAGGGACGACGGCGTGCGGGCGGCGCGGCGCAGCGCGTCGCCGGCGTGCAGTCCGGCCCGGGTGAGCAGGTGTCCGGTCGTCGCGCCGTAGTCGGGGAACACCTGCGCCATCGGCCGGGTCAGGTGTGGCGCGGTGCGGGTCATCAGTACGTCGCGTTCGACCGCGCTCTCGTGGGCGAGGCCGAACTCACCGTGGGCCAGGTAGCGCAACCCGCCGTGCACGAGCTTGCTCGACCAGCGCGAGGTGCCGAACGCCAGGTCGTCGGCCTCCACGAGTGCGACCGACAGGCCGCGCGACGCCGCGTCGAGTGCGCAGCCCACACCGGTCACGCCGCCGCCGACGACGAGGATGTCCACCCGCCCGCCGGAGGCGAGTTCGTCGAGTTCCCGCGCGCGGCGGCGGGCTGTCAGCGAGGCCGTGATCATGGTGTGAGGGCTCCTTCGAGCAGGTGGGCGAGTTCGGTGAGCAGGGCGTCGGGCGGCACGCCGTCGTCGCCGGCGGTCGCGGGGCGGCGGGACAGCACGAACGACTGCAGCAGCAGCAACAGGGCACGGGACTGGGCGGCCGTGTCGCCGGGCCGCACCGAGCCGTCGGCGTGGCCCTCGGCGACGAACGCGCGCAGGCCCTCCTCGGCGAGGCGCTGCGTCGCGCCGAGGCGTTCGGTGACGTACGGCAGGAGCAGTTCGGCGTCCAGGTCCAGCACGGTGCGCAGCAGTGGATCGGTGCCGAGTCTCCCGACGCTCGCGACGGCGTGGTCGACGAGACGCGACCGCGCGGTGCCGCCTCCGGGAATCTCGTCGGCGACGCCGTGCAGCAGCGCGGTGAATTCCCTGGTCATGAGCGCTGCGAGGATGCTGCCGACGTCGGGGTGACGCCGGTAGACCGTCATCCGCGACACGCCCGCGGCCTGGGCGATGCCGGTGAGCGTGGTGCGCCGGACACCGTCGGCGAGGACGCATTCCTTCGCGGCGTCGAGCAGCGCGTCGTCGGAGACACGGCCACCGCCGCGGGTGTGACATTCCGGCTTCATGTGTCACACTCTAGTCGTGACCGACAGCATTGACCACCGCCTGCGCGGTGCCTGGACGCCCGACGGTGCCGACGCCGCCCACCTCACGGCCAAGGAGCTCCGCTGGTTGCGGAGCCGCATCGGCGACACCACGCCCAACGACCCGGTGGCGCCCGACTCCGCCATCGCGACGCCCGCGTCGCAGCTCCCGGAGAAGGCGCGGTCGGCGCTCACCGGCATCGTCGGAGCGGGCAACGTCCTCGAGGAGCCCCGCGAGCGGCTGGAACGCAGCGGCGGGCTGTCGTACCTGGACCTGCTCCGGCGCAGGCATCCCACCTCGGGCATCCCGACGCCCGACGCCGTCGTGCTGCCGGGGAGTCCGCTACAGGTGCAGCAGGTGCTCGACGTGTGCGTCGAGAACGACGTCGGCGTCGTGCCGTTCGGTGGCGGCACGTCCGTCGTCGGCGGTGTCACCGCGTTCAAGGGCGACAAGCAGGCCGTGATCGTGCTGGACCTCGAGCGGCTGAACCGCCTCGTGTCGGTCGACCCGATCTCACGCACCGCCGTGCTCCAGGCCGGTGTGCGGGCGCCGGACGCCGAGCGGATGCTGTCCGCGCACGGATTCACCCTCGGTCACGTCCCGCAGTCGTTCGAACGCGCCACCATCGGCGGGTTCGCGGCCACGCGTTCGGCCGGGCAGGCCTCGTCGGGCTACGGGCGTTTCGAGGACATGGTCACCGGGGTGCGGCTCGCGACACCGCGCGGTGAGTGGGAACTCGGTGTGGCGCCCGCCTCGGCCGCGGGCCCCGATCTGCGGCAGCTCGCGATCGGCAGCGAGGGCACGCTCGGCGTCATCACCGAGGTCGCGGTCCGCGTGCGGCCGCTGCCCGAGAACGAGCACTTCGAGGCGTTCGCCGTCGACGGCTGGGAACGCGGCAGCGGGCTCGTGCGGCAGTTGGCGCAACAGGGGCTGCTGGCCGACATCACCCGCCTGTCCGATGTGGACGAGACGCAGGTGCAGTTGCAGCTGGCGGGCACGTGGAAGACGAGCGTGCTGCGCCGCTACCTGGGCGCCCGCGGAGTCGACGAGCCGTGCCTGCTGGTGCTGAGCTGGCACGGCGACTCGGCGGACCGCCGCAAGAGTGCGATGCGCCTGCTGCGCTCCGGTGGCGCGATATGGCTCACGTCGGCGCCCTCGCGGGCGTGGCTGAGGGGACGGTTCGGCGGGCCGCGGCAGCGGGACGCACTGCTCGACGCGGGCGTGTGCGTGGAAACGCTCGAAACCGCGACGCACTGGTCCAAGCTCGGCACGCTCTACGACCGGGTCCGCACCGCGCTGCGCAGGGAGCTCGGCCACCCGCTGATCATGTGTCACGTGTCGCACGCGTACGAAACGGGCGCGTCGCTCTACTTCACGGTGCTGACGCCGCGCGATCCGCAGGACCCGATCGGTCAG
Source organism: Prauserella aidingensis (assembly GCF_024171865.1). Taxonomy (GTDB): domain Bacteria; phylum Actinomycetota; class Actinomycetes; order Mycobacteriales; family Pseudonocardiaceae; genus Prauserella; species Prauserella aidingensis. Next base: position 429,255 of record NZ_JAMTCN010000002.1, read on the forward strand.
TGGGAACGGGCGAAGGCCGCGGCCTGCGAGGCGATCTCCGCCGACCGGGTGGGGACGATCTCGCACCACCACGCCGTCGGCATGGACCACGCGCCGTACCTGACGGCGGAGATCGGGCAGCTCGGCGACGACGTCCTCGCCGCCGCGAAACGGGCCGTCGACCCGACCGGGATCCTCAACCCCGGCAAGCTCATCGGCTGACGGGCGCACCCTCCGGGACGACGGTCACGTCGAGTCCGTGCGTGCCGGCCGCCTCGCCGGTCAACCGGGCGGCGCCGTACTGGTCGAGGTCGGCCGTACGCACGGGGTCGCCGTGGACCAGCAGCGGCATGTTGCCGCCGTCGAGGCCGACGTAGGCGTACACCTCGTCCAGCGCGGACCCGTCCTCGAGCGTGATCCGTCCACTGTGGAGACGCGCCAGCTCGTAGGCCTTGCCCCGAGCCTCGCAGACGTCGAGCGCGTCGACCTGCTCCGGCGTCGCGAACCACACGGCGTGCCACTCCGTGACACCCGGTGCCGACGCGAGCGTCGCAGGCCGCTGGTCGTCCCTCGGGCGCAGCGCCGCCGCCCACACGGCCGCCAGGTCGCGGCATTCCGCGCGGGCGGCGATCACCGGTCCGGACAGGCCCAGCGTCTCCCGCAGCCACGTGATCTTCGAGGGGCACACGTTCGAGCCGTACGCCAGCACCGGGATGCGCTCCGGGTCCGCACGCGCCGCTGCGAGCACCTCGGCCGACAGTACGTACCCCGCGCCCTCGTGGTGGACGTACGACCGCGACGGCCGGGCACCCGGATACGGGTCCTCCGGGTAGTCGTCGTCGTGGAAGATCGGTTCTCCGGAAAACAGGATCGCTCAGCCCTCGATGATGTACGCGACGCCGCCGCTGCCGCTCGCGACCTCGCCGTCGGCGTCGTAGCGCTTGGTGCGCTGCCAGATCGTTTCGAACTGCTCCCGATCGTAGACCCGGCGCACCTCGTCGTTGGACGCCGAGGCGGGGTCGTTCGCGATCACGTCGCCGTCGTCGGTGAACCCGATGACCACCATGAGGTGTCCCGCCGTGCCGTAGCCCGCACCGTCGAGTTCGGACTCGAGGAACGACTGCGACGTGATCACCGGGATACCACGGGCGATGTAGCCCTCCAGTTCGGCGAGCGAATGCAGCCGCGTGATGTGGCCGTTCAGCCCGTACTGGGAGGCGTAGGCGGTGTTGAACGGCCAGTTGCCGGTGCCCTCGTACGCGTAGTCGTACGTGTGGCGCGCAGCGTGCGCGACGCTCTTGTCCGGGTAGTCGGCGGGCAACCACGACAACTGCTGGTCGGTCGGCTTCGCGCCCCAGTACTCGGCGACCATCGTCGTCGACGTCGGACTGCACCACGCCTGGCCGCCACCGCCGTACTCGGGGTAATTGCCGCGGTGGACGTTCTGCGCGTACGTGGGCACGTCCAGCTCGATGCCCGCGGCCTCGCCGGGCTCCGTCAACTGCGGCTCGAACCGGTCCGGCACGTCGGAGGTCATGGCGCCGGCCTGCGTGACGACCGGCGAGGCGCCGGAGCCCTCGGCGCGGTACAGGGTGACGCGCAGCCGGTAGCCGCGGAAGGCCACGCCGTCGGCCGCCGACAGCGTGTCCGTGTAGACGGCGGCGTGCTCGTCGGACTGCCCGGTGACGCTGGTGCGTTCGATGTCGCCGTCCCCGTAGGCCCACTTGCCGAGCGTGTACCAGGACGTCTCGGCGCCGCTCGCGGTACGTGCCTGTGCCTGCACCTTCAGCCACGTGCCCTGTGGCGTCCGTGCGTTCCAGGACGCGATCAGCTCCGTGGCGTCGAATCCCGGTTCGTGCAGCGGCGACGTCCAGGTGCCGTACTCGTAGCCGTTCTCGGTGCCCGCGGGCTCGCTGATGCGCAGGCCCTCGGCGCCGGGGCGGACACCGTCGCGTTCACCCGCGGCGAAGTCGCGGGCGCGGTTCCAGCGGTGGAAGTCGATGGCTTCGTCCTCGGAGGAAGGGGTCGTGGCCTGGGCCTGCGCACCGCCGAGCGGCAGGACGGGTGCCGATGCGGTGGCCGTGGGCTGCAGGATCACCGACGCGGTGAGAGCCGCCGTCAGCACCGTGGAAAGTCGTCCGCGCATGGCGCGTCATTGTTATCGCCGGACAGCGACGTGTAAACCGCGCCTGCGCCGTTCGGACCACGCCATGAGTCCCGCGTGTTCACCCTCCGTGCGCGCCCCGGCTCCCGAGGATGCCCCCAAGGGCACCTTGGTGGCGCTCAATGCGACCAAGGTGCCCTTGGGGGCGTGGTGGGGGCGGGCCGGGTGGGGGTCGCCTAGAAGTGGGTGATGTCGAGCTTGCCCTCGGCGTGGTCGGCGCGGATGCGCTTCTTGTCGAACTTGCCGACGCTCGTCTTCGGCACCTCGGGCACGAACGTCCAGTGCTCGGGCAGCTGCCACTTCGCCACCTTGCCGCCCAGGAATTCCCGCAGGTCGTCCGCGGTCACGGTGTGGCCCTCCTTGACGACGACGGCCACGAGCGGGCGCTCGTCCCACTTCTCGTCCGGCACGCCCACGACCGCGGCCTCGGCGACCGCCTCGTGCGCCATGACCTCGTTCTCCAGGTCCACGGACGAGATCCACTCGCCGCCCGACTTGATGACGTCCTTCGACCGGTCGGTCAGCGTCAGGTAGCCGTTCGGGGTGATCTTGCCGACGTCGCCGGTGCGCAGCCAGCCGTCACGGAACTTCTCCGGGTCGGAGTTCTTGTGGTACGAGCCCGCGATCCACGGGCCCGCCACCTCGAGCTCGCCGACGCTCTCGCCGTCCCACGGCACCTCGTTGCCGTCGTCGTCGATGAGCCGGGCCTGCACCGAGGCGGGGAACCGGCCCTGCGTGTAGCGGTAGCGCCACGCCTCGTCGCCGGACGTCCCGCGCGGCGGTCGGGCGACACTGCCCAGCGGCGACGTCTCGGTCATGCCCCAGGCGTGCAGCACCGGCACGCCGTAGCGCTCCTCGAACGCGTGCATCATCGACGGCGGCGCGGCCGAACCGCCCACGACGACCTCGCGCAGGTGTGAGATGTCCTGGGGATTGGCGTCGAGGTGCTGGAGCAGGCCCTGCCAGATCGTCGGCACGGCCGCGGCCTGCGTCGGCTTCTCGACCGCCATCATCTCGGCGATCGGCCCGGGCTGCAGGAACCGGTCGGGCATGACCATCGAGGCGCCGACCATGAACGCCGCGTACGGCACACCCCACGACATCGCGTGGAACTGCGGCACGATGACCAGGCTCGTGTCGGTGTCGGACATCCGCATGCTGTCGGACATGCACACCTGCATCGAGTGCAACCAGATCGAGCGGTGCGAGTAGGCCACGCCCTTGGGCTCACCCGTGGTGCCGGACGTGTAGCACATCGCGGCCGCCGAGCGCTCGTCGATCTCGGGCCAGTCGAACTCGGTGGGCTGGGCGGCGAGCAGCTGTTCGTAGTCGTGGACCTGCACGCCCTCGGGCGCCTCGACGGCCGCCGTGTCACCGCCCGAGACGACGACGTGACGCACCGTCTTCATCTGGGCGAGGGGCTTGTTCAGCAGCGGGACCAGCGTGCCGTCGACGATGATGACGTGGTCCTCGGCGTGGTCGGCGACGTACACCAGCTGCTCGGGGAACAGGCGGATGTTCAGGGTGTGCAGCACCGCGCCCATCGCGGGGATCGCCAGGTAGGCCTCGAGGTGCTCGGCGTTGTTCCACATGAACGTGCCGACGCGCTGGTCGTCGGTCACGCCGAGGCCGCGGAGGGCGCCCGCCAGCTGTGCGGCACGGTTGCCCACCTCGGCGTAGCTCCGTCGGCGCGTATCCGATCCGGTCCACGTGACCACTTCGCTCGTGCCGTGCAACTTGCTGCCGTGTTTCAACAGGGTCGCGATCGAAAGGGGGGCGTCCTGCATCGTGCTCAACATTGAGGCTCCCGTGGTTCTTGCGGTGAACTCGGATTCAGCGCGAGCCTATCCGTAAGCTGCGAGGTGCAGCAGGTGCTGCGCATAACAGTTGCGAGTAGCGCCTCGACCACGGCCGGGACGTTTCGGCCCGCATGCCTCGGACGGGGCATCATCGCGTGTCGATTTCGCAGAACAAGGGGTCTTGGCGTTTACTGGGCCCGTGGTAAGAGACGGCCTGGCCAGCGCTTGCTCGGGCAAGCACCTGGGGATCCGGGTTGTCGCCGCTGCACAAGCGGCACCCGAGAAGAAAGGAAAGGTACGTTGGCTCTGCCTACGTTGACTCCGGAACAGCGGCAGGAAGCCCTGGCCAAAGCGGCCGAGGCTCGCAAGGCGCGCTCGGAGCTGCTTGCGTCGATCAAGGACGGTTCGGAGAGCATCGAGAAGGTGCTGAACCGCGCCAAGGACGACAAGACGGTTGGGAAGACCAAGGTCACCCAGCTGCTGAAGGCTGTTCCCGGGCTCGGCGCCGTGAAGGTCGCCGCGCTCCTGGAGCAGGCGGGCATCGACCCTGACCGCCGGGCCGCAGGCCTCGGCGACCGTCAGCGCGAAGCTCTCATCAGCGCTCTCAAGTGACGCCGCGCGTCCGTGGGTGGCCCGCCGTGACGGTGTGCCACCCACGGACCGTCGCGCATTTTCCGGTCTGAATTTTCCGAACCGGTTCGTTTCCGGTTCGCGTATTCGTCGACGGTGTTTTCCATCTCGACGCTGAGGCCGCCGGTTCGAGGCCACCGGTTCGAGGCGGCCGAATGTCCCTTTCGCGTGCCCGGGGGTTCGCCTGCGTCGGGGTTAGCCTGCGTCGGCGAGGACGTCAGTGCACGAGCGAGTCGGTGTCGAGTCCCATCGCCCTGGCCAGGGTCGCGAACTTCGCCGACGTCTCGTCCAGCTCGGCCTGCGGGTCCGAGTCGGCGACGATCCCGCCTCCCGCGTACATCCGCAGTGACGTCGCGCCCGCGTCGGCGCAACGGATCGACACGGTCCACTCGCCGTCGCCGTCGGCGTCGACCCAGCCGGTCGCGCCTGCGTAGTAGTCGCGGTCGAACGGCTCCAGCTCGCCGATCAGCCGCCGCGCGGAGTCGACGGGCGTGCCGCAGATCGCGGGCGTCGGATGGAGCGCCGAGGCCAGGTGCAGTGCGGTGGTCGCGGGGTCGGCCAGCTGCCCGGTGATGCGGGTGCCGAGGTGCCACATCGCCGGGGTGCGTTCCAGCGAGGGTTCGGCGGGCACGTCGAGGTCGCGGCAGAACGGGCGAAGCGCCTCCGTGACGGCCTCGGTGAGGATCGCGTGCTCGAGCCGGTCCTTCTTCGAGGTGAGCAGCGCTTCAGCGTTCGCAGTGTCGGTGGTCGTGTCGGCAGAACGGGGCATGGATCCCGCGTACGGGTGCGCCACGACGCGGTCGCCGCGACGGGAGACGAGCAGTTCCGGGCTCGCGCCGAGCAGTGTGCGCCCGCCGGGCAGTTCCGCGCCGAACACGTAGCCGTGCCGGTGGTCGAGCACCAGGTTCCGCACGATCGACGCCACCGGCACCTCGTGGGTGAACTCCACGTCCAGCGCCCGCGCCAGCACCACCTTCCGCAGGTCTCGGACGGCCAGTTCGGTGACGGCCGTGCGCACCGCGTCGGTATGGCCCCGTGGCTCCGGCACGGGGCGCACCGCGGCCGGAGCGCCGATGCGTTCCCTGGTGAGTCGGCCGACGCCGGGGTGAGCCGGGCCCGCGGTGTGCGTCGCCTGCGGGACGACGAGCCGCGCGGGTGTGCCTGCCGGGGCGTCGTACGGCAGGACGCCTGCCGCGATGCCGCCGCCGCGGTCGGCGAGTGCCGTGGCCACCCGGCCCGCGAGCGCGTCCTCGTCGGTCCCGGTGATCTCGTCCTCGATGCCGCGGGCGAGGACCGTGCGCCGCGCGGTGGCGAACAGGAAGTCGCCGCGCCGGTACTGCTCGACCAGGCGCGCGGCGTCCATACCGTCAGTGTCCCAGTGCGGCCGGCTGCGGGCTCCACCAATGCTCTGTGACGTCCAGCTCGTCGCCGGTGAGGACAGCCACCGCGGCGTCGTAGCCGTCGCCGGGCTGCAGCGAAGCGAGCCTGGTCGTGGCGGGGTCCAGGGTGGGCGCCTCGGACGACACGAGACGTGTCCGCTCGCCGGGGGCCGACAGGGTGAGGCTCGTCAGCGGGATACGCAGACCTTTGCCGGTCGCCTTCATCAGGGCTTCCTTGCCGGTCCAGTAGCGGAAGAACGCACGCGTGCGGTCGTCGTCGGGCAGCTCGGCCACGGCGGTGCGTTCGGCCTCGGACAGGGCGTAGTCGAGGAGCCCGTCGTCGGCGCGGCGCGTCGTGGACTCGACGTCGAGTCCCAGTTCGGCGCCGTCGGTGAGGGCGAGGCCCACGCGGTCGCCGGAATGGGAGATCGACAGCCGGAGCCTGCTGCCGGGGATGCGCGGCGGGCCGTGTTGCTTGTCGCAGTCCTCGCAGGTCGCGTCGAACACGACGTCGGCCGCGGGGATACCGAGGCGCCTGCCGACCAGGGTCTTCGCGAGGACTCGCCCGGTGAGGAACCGCCGACGGTCTTCGGGTTTGCGGTACGCCGAGTACCGGTCCAGCTCGACGTCGGTCAGAAGCTCCCGGTCCTCGGCGGTGTCGTCCACCGGAACCGCCCACCAGACGGAACACGTGATCATGCCGATAAGACTAGCCGGGAGACGGTGGGTCTGTGAGCGGTTCGAGTGCGAGGGCGGCGCCGCGGGTGTGGGCAGCGTTCCCCCGTGTTGGTCGCCGGTGTCGCGGGAGCGGTTCGTCCGCCGGCTCCCTGCTGCATCCCGATCGTCTCCACGTGGACGGGACGTTTCTGCGCAGAGTTTGCTGTATCCGCAAGAATCTTTGCCGGATTCGTGAAGTGGGCGCAGTGTGGGAGGCGGAGGTGGTCGGACATGACACAGGAACGGACACAGGACACGGGCCGCTGGGACGTCGTGGTGATCGGCGGTGGTGCCGCGGGGCTCAACGCGGCGCTGATGTTGGCGCGTGCGCGGCGCAGCGTGCTCGTGCTGGACGCGGGAGAGCCGCGGAACGCCCCTGCGGACGCGGTGCACGGGCTGCTGGGCAGGGAGGGCACGCCACCCGCCGAGCTGCTCGAACGTGGTCGCGAGGAAGTGCGGGCCTACGGCGGGGAGATCGTGACGACGAGGGTCGACGACGTGTCGCGTGCCGAGGCGGGCGGGTTCACCGTCACCACGGCGGAGGGCCGGGCCGTCGCGGCGCGCCGCGTGCTCGTCACGACGGGACTCGTCGACGAACTGCCCGACGTCCCTGGCGTGCGGGAGCAGTGGGGCCACGGCGTCGTGCACTGCCCGTACTGCCACGGGTGGGAGGTGCGGGACCGCGCGATCGGGGTGCTCGCGGGCGGGCCGATGTCGGTGCACCAGGCGTTGCTGTTCCGGCAGTGGAGCGACGACGTCGTGTTCTTCGCCCGGGGGACGACCCTCTCCGGCGACGACCGGGAACGGCTCCTCGCGAGGGGCATCCGCATCGTCGAGGGTGAGGTCACCGCGGTGGACCTCGACGGCGACCGGATCACGGGCGTGCGGTCGGCGGACGGGTCGACGACGGCGCGGGACGTGGTCGTGGCCGGGCCGCGGATGACCGTGCGTGCCGGATTCCTGGCGGGCGTCGGGCTGTATCCGGGTGAGCACCCGTCGGGTGCCGGAGACCATCTGGCCGTCGACGGGCGCGGAGAGACCGACGTCGCCGGGATCTGGGCCGCGGGCAATGTCACGGATCCGTCGGCGCAGGTCGGGGGTGCCGCTGCGGCCGGTGCCTTCACGGCCGCACAGCTCAACGGTGACCTCGTGCAGGAGGAGACGCGGCTCGCGGTGGCCGCCTACCGGGAGCCGGCCGACGATCGGGCCGACACCACCGTCGCGACGGCCCGCTGAGGACCGGCAGGCGGGCGGTGGCCGGACTCGGTGCGGCAACGCCCCGGGCGCAGCTGCCTCCGGGGCGTTGCCGCACTGTGGCTGCACGGCGTGGATGACGTCACGGCGTGGACGACTCCACAGCGTCGATGATGCGTTCCACGGCGGTTCGCGGCCCGGTGCGGCGTCACCGTGGTGGTGTACGTGCCTTGTCGCAGGGCAGGAGTGCCGACGCCGGCGCACCTGCGACGTGGCGAGGCCCTGCCAGGGCCCCGGCGTCAGCGATCGGCCGTCAGGACCGACTGCCCTGCTTGATCGCGAGGGGGACGCCCGCGAGATCCTCCTCGTTGCAGAGGATCTTCAGGTTGTAGTACGGGTATCCGTCGCGATCGTCGTAATCGAGGTGGACGGCGATGACGTCGGCGGGTTCGCCGAGCCACTGCTGCGCCTTGCGGAGCCAGGCCGCGCCGCGCTCCAGAGCGGCGGGAAGGTCGTCGTCACGGAACTCGACGGGACGGTAGGGCACATCGTGGATGTGGTCCTGCGGATCGGTGGGCGTGGGAAGCCCGGGGGCGACGCCCTCGTCGTTGAGTTCCAGGTGGATAGTCTGTTCACTCACCCCACGAGCGTCCCCCAGTGGCGGCGTCGGGGCAAGCGCCACCCCCGTCGCGCTGGGCCGATGCCCCCTCAACGGGGTGGTCGAGGCGGTGCTCCGACGAGGCGCCGCGCGAGGTCGGCGTAGTGCTCGGCGAGGTCGTTTCTGCCCAGCTCGCCGCCGGGGGAGAACCACCGGGCGACGCCGTTGCACATGTCCAGCAGTGCCAGCCGGGTCGTGGCGGGGCGGGTGGTGGTGAACACACCCCTGCGCAGCCCGTCGTCCAGGGCGTCCGACCACAGCTGCTCGTAGGCATCGCGGATGCCGACGACGTCCCGGCGGGACGCGGGCGTGAGGGCGTCGACCTCGTTGTCCACCACACGCGTGCGCATCGGTTCGCGGGCGTGCCGGGTCACGTGCAGCGTCACGAGCCGGTCGAGTCGTTCGGCGGGGTCGTCGACGCCGTCGAGTTCGCGCAGTGCCGCGTCGAGCAGGCTCTGCAACGACGCGGCCATGATGTCGGCGAGCAGGCGTTCCTTCGTCGGCATGTAGTGGTACAGGCTCGCCGACGACAGGTTCGCGGCCTTGGCGAGGTCGCGGATGCCCGTGCCGTGGAATCCCTTCGTGGCGAACAGCCGCACCGCCGCGCGGTGCACGCGGTCGCGGGCCGGTGTGCCACCGCCGTTGCCCGTCACAGCCACGTGCCCGCCTTCCGGTCGTACGCTCCGGCGCGCTGGTCGCCCTCCCGCAACTTCCCCTTCGCGACGCGCTCCGACGGCGTCATCGGCAGTTCGTCCACAACGGACCAGAACCGCGGCACCTTGAACCGTGCGAGTTTCGCCTCGCAGAACTCCGCCAGTGCCTCGGGATCGACGTCCTCGGCGAGCACGACGTACGCCTTGACCTCCTCGCCGCGCAGCTCGTCGGCCACGGCGACGACCGCCGCACCCGTGACGGCGGGATGCAGCAGGAGGGCCCGTTCCACCTCGTCCGCGGCGATGTTCTCGCCGCTGCGGCGGATCATGTCCTTGGTGCGGCCGACGAAGAACACGCGTCCCGCCTCGTCCATGCGCGCGAGGTCGCCGGTGTGGAACCAGCCGCCGCGGAACGCCGTCGCGGTGGCCTCGGGGTCGTCGTGGTAGCGGTGCATCAGTCCGGTGCCCCGGATCAGCAGCTCTCCCTCGGCGCCCCGCGGCACCGGCGTGCCGTCGGAGTCGGCGACGATCACCTCGCGGTGCGCCGCGGGACGGCCGATGCAGCCGGTGCCGACCAACTCGTCGTGGTCTCGCGGGTACATGCGGATGTCGCCACCGGTCTCGGTCATGCCGAACGCCTCGTACCACGGCACGCCCCAGCGGGCCTCCAGCTCGGCGTGCAGCTCCGGCGGGACGGCCGAGGCCGTGATCGCGCGGACGCGGTGGTCGCGATCCGCCGGCGACTCGGGCATGCGCAGCAGCAGCGTCGGCATCAGGCCGAGGCAGTAGAACCACGTGACGTCGTGGTCGCGCACCTTCTGCCAGAACGTCGACGGGTGGAAGCGGTCCAGCACCACGAGTGTCGCGCCGGACCGCAGGCCCAACGCGACGTTCCACTGTGGATCGATGTAGTGGAACGGCTGCGCGGTGAGCATGACGTCGTCGGAGGAGACCGCGGGGAACTCCGTCGCCAGGTCGTCGGCGAGGGTCGTCCAGTAGCGGTGCGGCAGGACGCAGCCCTTCGGCGCACCGGTCGTGCCGGACGTGTACTGGATGTTGGTGGGCGTCTCCGGCGTGGGCGTGAACTCGGGAGCGGGACCGGTTGCGGTGAGCTCGTCGGTCGTCAGGACCTCCCGGAGTGCGGTGCCGGGTGCGACGGTGCGGAGCAGGTCGGCGAACTCGCCGGACGTCACCGCCAGCGTCGCGCCCGAGTGGGCGATCACGTGCCCGCCGTCGAGTTCGCGGTACCCGGTGTTGACGGGCACCATCGCCGCGCCGAGGCGGGCCAGCGCCAGCCACAGCAACGGGAACTCCGGCCGGTTGGGCAGCATCACGGCCACCCGGTCGCCCGCCGTGACCCCGCGCTCGGCCAGCGCGGCGGCGAGCTGCCGGGTGCGGCGGTCGACCTCGGCGAACGTGAGCGTCTCGCGGGCGCCTGCCGTGGTGTCGTCGAAGACCCACGCGGGCTCGTCGGGCCAGGTCTCGGCGGCCGTGGTGACGAGTTCGACGAGGTGTGTGCTCATCGCGACCGGAACTCCTCGGCGCTCTGCTGCACCTCGGGGGTGTGTTCGGTGAGCAGGGCGTGGGTGATCTCGAGTTCCAGCACGGTCTCGACCGCGGCGTCGATGCCGTGGTCCAGTACGCGCTTGGCGAGCGTCACCGAGCGGGCCGGTTTGCCCGCCAGCTCCGCGGCCAGTCCCGTGACGTGTGCGTCGAGCTCGTCGCGCGGCACGACCCGGTTGACCAGGCCCAGCTCGGCGGCCGCCGCGCCGTCGACCCGCTCGCCCAGCAGCATCAGCTCCTTGGCCTTCAGCGGTCCGACCAGCAGTGGGAGTAGCCGGGACGCCGCGCCCGTGACGCTCAGGCCCAGGCCTGCCTCCGGGAACGCGAAGACCGCGTCGTCGGCGGCCACCACGAGGTCGCAGCCCAGTGCGAACTCGGCGCCCGCCCCGATCGCGTAGCCGTGCACGGCCGCGATCACCGGTTGCGGCAGGCCGCGGAGCCTGCGCGTGACGTCCTGCAGGCGTTCCAGACGCGGGCGGGAATCGCCGTCGGGCGTGGGCTCCTTGAGGTCGTGCCCCGCGCAGAACGCCCGTCCGGCGCCGGTCAGCACGACGGCGCGGACGTCGGTGCGGGCGGCGACGTCGTCGAGCGCGGCGAGCAGGTCGTCGACGAGCTCGGCGGTGACGGCGTTGAGTCGCTCCGGCCGGTCGAGGCGGACGACGGCCACGCCGTCGGGGCCGGAGGTGTCGAGCTGGACGGTCGGCATGCCGCAACCCTAGCCGGCCGATCAATCGATCGATAGGCCCGAAGGGTGGCATCGCGGGTATGGCCTGTGCTGAACTGCACGCCATGCCGGTACGTGACGCGACACCCGACGACGTCGAGGACATTTGTCTGCTCATCGAGGAGCACGCCCGCTACGAGGGCAAGGACGACCTCGTGCTCGACCGCGGCGACATGGCCAAGCACCTGTTCGGGCCCGAACCGAAGGCCTGGGTGGTGATGGCCGAGGCCGAGCTCGGGACGGGCGAACGGGTGACGGCCGGTATGGCGCTGTGCGCGTGGACGTTGCCCAGCTGGGACGCCACACCCGGCGTGTTCCTCGACGACCTGTTCGTCAAGCCGGAGTTCCGCAGGTACGGGCTGGGCAGGGAAGTCATGGCCGAGCTGGGCAGGCGCACCGGTGGGCGCGTCGAATGGGACATGCAGGTCGGCAACGCCAAGGCCGAGGCGTTCTACGCCTCGCTCGGCGGCACGCCGGTCGAAGGCTGGGTCAAGTACCGCTGGCGCCCTGCCGATGAGTGAGACGCGGTCACCGGATCAGCCGCGGGGACGCCGTATCTTGGAGGTATGGAAGACGGCTCGAGTCGGCGTTCGTCCTCGATCGAGGACTACATGCGCGCGATCTACGGCCTCGCCGAGCGTGGCGAGGCGGTGACGAACACGTCCCTGGCGGGCAGGCTCGAGGTGAGCCCGTCGTCGGCGTCGGGCATGGTCACCAAGCTGGCCCAGCAGGGGCTCGTCGAGCACGTGCCGTACCGCGGCATCGAACTCACCACCGAGGGGTTGCAGCTCGCCAGGTCGGTGCTGCGCAGGCACCGGCTCATCGAGACCTACCTCGTCTCCGAACTGGGCTACACGTGGGACGAGGTGCACACCGAGGCCGACCTCCTCGAACACGTCATGTCGGAACGGCTCGTCGAGCGCATCGCGGCCAAGCTCGGCGACCCGGTGCGCGACCCGCACGGCGACCCGATCCCCGCGCCGGACGGCAGCGTCGAGGAGATGTCCACGGCCCTGCTCGACGAACTGCCCGCCGGTGCGGTCGGGGAGATCGCCCGCGTGTGGGACACCGATCCCGAGCTGCTGCGATTCCTCGCGGAACGGTCGATCACGATCGGCGACCGCGTGGAGGTGGTCGAGCGACAGCCGTTCGGCGGCCCGGTCGTCGTCAGGATCGGCCCACCACCCGACGCCGCCACCCACGCCCTCGGCACCACGATCGCGCAGGCCCTGTCGGTCACCGTCCGCTGACCGGCGCGTGTCCTGCGCCCACCCGTCGCCCGGCCACCGCCCCTCAACGACGCGCTGCCGCGCGATTGCGCTCATGCACATGGGTCGCCCGTAGCGCCCGCGTGTCACACGAAGTGGCCGACCGCTCCCACTGCGAGCAGCAGGAACACCGCGGGGAACGCGATGTTGTGCAGCACTCGTGCGCGGACGTGTACCGCGACGGCGATCACGAAGAATCCCACCAGTCCGACGGCGGCGGCCGTCCCGATCAGTGGAACGCCCGCGAACCCGAGCAGCAGCCCCACGACACCGGCACCCTCGACGACCGCGAGATGCGGGACCCACCGGGTGTCGAGGCCCACCTCGGTGCAGTTGTCGAGCACGAACCGCGCGCGCATCACCTTGGCCGCCACCTCGACGGCGTTCGCCACGGCGCAGCCGATCGCGGCGGCCAGCAATATGACGTCGAGCGCTCCGGTCATGGTCGTCTCCTTCGGGGTGGCCGGTGTGGTTCTCACCCCTTCGACGCCCGACAACCGCGGCGTGTGACAACCCGGGCGCGAGAGCGTTCGCGACCTCCGGGGTCGGTGTGCGGCGGGTGGCCCGTGCGGACCGACCTCGACGCGCGATGGGCGGTCATGGGAACGCTCATCGGAGCAAATCGGCCGGGCTCGGTCACTCTGCGGCGAGATCGGCACCGGCCATGGACTTGGCCTCCGAGAACGCTTGCACATTCCGCTGATAGCCCGCGGTCACGACGGCACCGTCGAGCAGCAGCATCCACCGGGCGGCGATGCGGTCGGCCGCACCGACGCCTGCTGCTGTCAACAGCTCCGCGACGTAGTCGCGCACAGCCGCCTTGTGTGCGGCCGCACGCATGTGGACCGGATCATCCGGGTCGGCGATCTCGGCCATGGTGTTGACGAACGCACATCCCCTGAAGCGCGTGAGTTCCGCGCGTTCGGCCACAGCGTCGAATACGGCCAGTGGGTCGCCTCCCAGCTCGGCGACGCGCGCCCGGAGCCAGGTGCGGTACTCCGAGTCGTAGTCGTCGAGCATCGCCGCAACCAGTTCGTCCTTGCCTGCGAAGTGCCGGTAGAACGACGCGCGCCCGACCCCGGATTCCTCGAGAAGACGATCGAGACCCACTGCCCGCACGCCCTCGGAGTAGAAGAGTTCTCTGGCTGCCGCCAGGAGCCGCTGTCGCGCTTTGACCGCCATACCTCGATCGTAGCGCCACTTGACCAGAAACGGAACCGATCGGTACCGTCCCGTAAACGGTACCGATCGGTCCCGTTTTCTGAGGAAGTGGGAGCGACTGTGGAAGAGATCGAACGACCGGCCACGCGTGGAGCACAGCGACTCCCCGTCGGAGTATTTGTGCTGGCGTTGGGGGTTTTCGTCATAGGCACCGGCGAGTTCGTCCTGGCCGGCTTGATTCCGCTGCTCGCCGCGGATTTCGGACTCGGTTACGGTGCCGCGGGTCAGGTGGTGACCGTCTTCGCTGTCACGTGTGCCCTCGCCGCTCCGACCATGACCACGGTGACCGCGAAATGGCCCCGCCAACGTGTGCTGGTGACGGCCGGGATCGTGTACCTGTTCGGTGCCGTGGCCACCGCTCTGGCACCGACCTTCGGATTGCTGCTGGCCGGCCAAGTCGTCGCGGCCGTGGGGACAGGCCTGTTCATCCCCAACGCATCGGTCACCGCCGCAGCTCTGGTCTCCAAGGATGTGGGCGGACGTGCGATCGCCGCAGTGATCACTGGTTTCACTCTCGCAGTCGCATTCGGGGCGCCGGGCGGTACCGCGATCGGCGCCTTGTACGGCTGGCGGGTCACGATGTGGCTGGCCGCCGGTGTTGCCGTACTCGGTGTCATCGGCGTCGCCCTGTTCATCCCGCGATCCACAGGCGTCGCCGACACTGGTGGCTTTCGGCAGCGGTTGGAACCGCTACGCGACCGCCGCGTGGTAGCACTGCTGGCCACCACCTTGGTCGCCTTCACAGCCGTCTACATCCCGTACACCTACATCGGTGCGATCTTCTCGCCGGCAACCGGTGGTGACGGAGTGCGACTCGGGCTGCTCATGACCGCGCTCGGCGTCGCCGGTGCCATAGGCAATCTCGTGGCGGGCCGTCTGGTCGATCGTTACGGCGGCTCCTCGGTGGTGCTGTTCGCGTTGCTGTGGCTGATCCTCAGCTTCGCCGTCATCGCTTTCACCCACACCACGTACGGGTGGTCGCTCACCGCGATCGGCTTCTACGGCATCGCGGCATTCGCGATCACGACTCCGCAGCAACATCGCCTCATCGCCCGCGATCCAGCCGGCGCCTCAGTGGTGCTGTCGTTGAACCAGGCCGTCCTCTATCTCGCCATCGGTGTATCGGGAGTCGTCGGTGCTGCCGGCATCGAGGTGGTCGGGGCCGGTAGTGTGGTCTGGATCGCCGCGGCTCTCGCGGTTGTCGCCATCGCCCTCTCGATGTTGGGGACGCCGTGGAATCCGCGTCGGGACACACCTCCGGTGAGTCCCGACGCGGACACGTCGACAGCGGAATCACTGCGCTCAAGCTCTGGCCAAGTCCGCTCCTGACTGCCGGCGACCGCGGACTCCGGACCGATGTGTGACAACCGCGTGCGCGAGGTAACTACGATCGTCCGACCGTCGGTGCCACCTCGGCGAACCGGCGGCGGACGTCGGCCTCGGTCAGGCCGAAGTCGGCGAGGGAGTACCGGTGCGCGGGCCGGGTGGCACCGGTGGTGCTCGCCGAGTGCAGTCGGCGCATCGACTCGCGCGCCTCGTCGGTCAGCGGCAGGCCGAAGTGGTCGTACACGTGCTCGACGGTGCCGATCGGGTCGGCGGCGAAGGCGTCGTAGTCGACGTCGACGAATCGCGCCTGGTCGTGCCGGGCTCGGGCCTCCGTGAACGTCTCCAACCCTCGGGCCCACAGTTCGAGCTGGTCGTGGCCGACGCGGTCGCCGGTGAACGTCTCCGACCAGCCCGCGCTCGCCTGCGCGTTGAGACTGCACACCGAGGCGATCGCGGTCTCGGGTGCGCGGTGCGTCTGGATCACGAGCGCGTCCGGATACACGTTCAGCAGCTCGTCGAGCGCGAACAGGTGGCTCGGGTTCTTCAACACCCACCGGCGGCCGGCATCGGGCAGGCCGATCAGCTGGAGGTTGCTCCGGTGCCGCCGGTAGGCCGCCGTCCAGTCCTGTTCGGACAGCCACTCCGAGTACGACGGCACGTGCGCCAGGCACTCGTACGACACCGAACGAAGCGACTGCCGGAGCAGCTGCCAGCATTCCTCGACCTGATCGGCCGACATCGCGTGCACGCCCATGAACTCGGGGTTGTCGACGTGGTACTGCTCGTAGCCTGCCTGGATCCGCTGGAACACCGGATCGTCGTGCCAGCTCTCCCGCGGTGGCCGGGGCTGCGGCACCTCGGTCAGCCACACCTCGAGTCCCTGGCTCGCCGGGTCGGCGGTCAGCAACCGATGCAGCGCCGTCGTTCCCGTGCGTGGCAGACCGGTGACGAAGATCGGCCGTTCGACGGCGACGTCGGCGTACTCGGGGTGCCGTTTCCACGCCGCCTCGCTGAGCAGCCGGGCCATCAGCGCACCACGGAGGAAGGCCCGTTTCACCCTGCGCCCCAACGGGGTCAGCGAAGACTCCCGCTCGTAGGAGTCGAGCAGCACGGCCAGTCCGTCGGTGTAGTCGTCGGTGCCGAAGTCGTCGAGCCCGGTGATGCGGCTCGCGGACTCGTGCAGCTCGTCGATCGTGGCGACCATGGCACCGCCTTCCTCAGTGGTGGAACTCGCCTGCGTTGACGTCGAGGCACTGACCCGTGATCGCCCGCGCCATAGGGGACGCGAGGAACACGACCGCGTCGGCGATCTCGTCGGGTTCGGGCAGCCTGCGCAGGTCCGTCGTCGCGGCCGTCTCGTCGTAGACCTGTTGCGGGTCGACGCCGCGTTCGCCCGCGAGGTAGGCGAAGTACGCCTGCAGCATGTCGGCCCAGATGTAGCCCGGTGCCACCGAGTTCACGCGCACGCCCGTCGGTCCGAGTTCCGAGGCGAGGCTCTGCGACACCGACAGCAGCGCCGATTTCGCCATCTTGTACGCGCCGTACAGCTGCCGGGAATGGCGCAGCACCGCGGAGTTGATCATCACGACGGCGCCGTCCGGTGCGAGTTGCGGGGCGACGAGCCGGGTGAGTCGCAGCGCCGCGAACACGTTGACGTCGAGGCCCGCGCGGAGCTTGTCGATCCGCACGTCGGTCAGATCCGTCATCGGCGGCATCGTGAAGGCGTTGTTGACCAGGGCGTCGACGCGGCCGAACTCGGCGACCGTCACGTCGACGATGCGGGCGCACGCCTCGTCGTCGGTGATGTCGGCGGGCACGGTGAGCGCGCGCCTGCCGAGTCCGCGCACCTCGGCCGCCAGCTTCCCGAGCCGCTCCTCGTCCCGTGCGACGAGGACGACGTCGGCACCCGCGTGCGCGCTGCGCATCGCGATCGCCCTGCCCAGCCCGGGACCGGCGCCCGAGACCACGACGACCTTGCCGCTGAGGATCGTCATCCGAGCATCCTCGTGGCGAACTCCGCCTGCCTGCGGGCGATCCGGGCCGACCACTGCTCCGGCGTGACCCTCGCCTGCTCGCGGAACGGCAGCCGGGCCGGCAGCTCGTCGACGTCGACCACCTCGGCCGTGGGCCCGTCGGCGGCGCCGAGGTCGCGGGAGAGCCGTTGCCAGCGCAGCTGCACGTACCCGCGGTCGTGGCCCAGGCGTTCCAGCCAGTTGGCGACACCGGGGTCTCGCTCACTGATGACGAAGCGGAACCGGCCGTCGGGGTCCACAGTGGCCTGATCGGCGGTGAGGCTCGTCTGGTGGTTGACGTAGTCGAGGGAGATGTACCACATGCTGCCGAGTTGGATGCCCTGATACGGCGCGTCCGACTTCGGCACCGTCACGATCATCGCCTTGTCGTCGGGAAGGTCGTAGTGCCCGACGGACGAGAACTGCGTCGCGAGCCCGCCCGGCGTGCGTCGCGGTTCGGTGAGCGTGTTCACCGGCAGCTTGAGGTAGAACCACTCGGGGAAGGCGAGGAACGTCCGCAACCTGCCGAGCAGCATCTTGCCCGCGACGCCGTAGCGTTTGGCCATCGTGTCGCGGTCGAGCGGCGGCGGGGCGGTGCCCGCCGTGTCGTCACGGTGGATGCGGATCGTGCCGCGGCGCTCGGCCCAGTCGCTGTAGACCTCACGGACGACGAGCATCGCCGCGCCCTCGGGGAGGACGAAGTAGCCGCGGCCGGCCTTGCTTCGGTTCGGGCCGAAGCGGATCTCGAACGTCCCGTCGGGCGCGACGTCGAGCTCGCGGTCGTCGAACGCCGTGAGGCTGTCCGGCACCTCCACGGGCGTGTAGTCACCGGCGAGGACCTGGAAGCTGAGGTCCGTGGTGGTGCCGCGGGTGCCGGTGACGACGTACTCGGCGTCGTCGCGGATGTAGGAGTGGAAGTACAGCGCGTCCGGGTTGTCGAGGCCCATCTTCGTGTACGGACCGGTCGACTGGACGAAGAACGGATGGTCACGCTGATAGGCGCGGGCCAGGTGCAGGCACGCCTGGATGCCGCCCGCGAGGTAGTCGTATCCCTCGACGAGATCCGCTTCGCTGCGGACGTGGGGCGCGTCGGCGATGACCTTCTCGGCTTCGGCGATGGCGTCGGCCAGCGGCTGCGTGATCACGCCCACACGATAGAACGTGTTCTACATCCGGTCAACGAAACGAACGTCGTGCTCACGCCGTCTCGGCCCACAGGTTGGCCGTCAGTCGCAGGCTGGGGACGTCGGTGGTCGACATCGACATCTCGTAGAGGCGCAGGTAGCCGGTGTGGGCGATCCGCCACACGCCGTCGTCACCGCGCCGGTAGCGGTCCCGGTAGAACGCGGCACCCTTGATCAGCACGTCGTGCTCCGGCGCGATCACCGTGTCCTCGAACGACCAGGTGCCCGTCGCGGTGTCGCCGTCGATGTCGATCTCCGGCTGACCCGCGGAATGCGTCGTGATGATGGTGCCGCCGAGGTTCATGCGCAGGAAGTCGAGGATCGCGTCGCGGCCGGTGAAGCTCAGTGCCTCGCCGAGTGCGGGGCTGCCGTAGTCGGCCGTGGCGTCGGCGGTGAGCACGTCGGCGAGCTCGTCCCAGCGCTTGAGGTCGACGCAGCGGAGGTAGCGGTACTTGGTCTGCTTGATCTGTTCCAGGGTGGCGAGGTCCATGTCGTTCAGCTTCGCGGCTCACCGTCCCCATGGCAAGAACATGTTCTTGTTTCGACCCCGGTGGCGATCGCGGCGGTGGGCTTGCTTTGCTGGGTGAATGACCACAGACGCAGAACTCGCCGGGCAGCTGGCGGTCGAAGCCGGGAAATTGCTGCTCGACGTGCGTGCCGACGGCGCGGACCTCGAGCCGAAGGAGCTCGGCAAACGCGGCGACACGCGCGCGAACGCGCTGCTGCTCGAACGGCTCGCCGCCGCCCGTCCCGGGGACGCCGTGCTGTCGGAGGAGTCGGCCGACAGCAGCGACCGGTTGTCGGCCGACCGGGTGTGGATCATCGACCCGCTCGACGGCACGCGTGAGTTCTCCCAGTCAGGCCGCGACGACTGGGCCGTGCACGTCGCGCTGTGGCAGCGGGGCAAGGGCATTACCGACGCCGCGGTGGCCCAGCCGGATCGGGACACGGTCTACGTGACCGGAGACGTGACCCTGGCGCCGCGTGCGGGCCGGGGCCGGATTCTCGTGAGTGCGAGCAGGCCGCCGGAGTTCGCCGCCGGTGTCGCCGCCGACCTCGGGGCCGAACTGGTCCCGATGGGGTCGGCCGGTGCCAAGGCGATGGCCGTGCTGCGCGGCGAGGCGGACGCGTACCTGCACGCGGGCGGCCAGTGGGAATGGGACTCCGCCGCGCCCGCGGGTGTCGTCCAGGCGGCCGGGCTGTTCGCGTCCCGTGTGGACGGTTCGCCGCTCGAATACAACGCGCCGCACCCGTACCTGCCGGACCTGGTCGTGTGCAGGCCCGAACTGGCCGACGACATCCTCGCCTCGATCGCCAAGCACTCCTGAGGCTGACCGGCGACGCCCCCAGGGGCACCATGGTTGTGCTCAATGCAACCAAGGTGCCCCTGGGGGCTTTTCGAGGACGCGCTCAGCCGGCGAGGGCGGCCAGGACCTGTTCGCCGTACTTGTTCAGCTTGTTCTCGCCGACGCCATTGACCCGGCCCAGTTCGTCCAGAGTGGACGGATGGTCGACGGCGATCTGCCGCAACGTCGCGTCGTGGAAGATGATGTAGGCGGGCACGCCCTGTTCCTTCGCGGTGGACCCGCGCCAGTCGCGGAGCCGGTCGAACGCGGGCTTCGCCTCGTCCGGCAGATCCGCGGGCTGGGCGCCGCGCGTGGTCTTCTCCCGCGTGGCGGTGCGTTTCGGCTCGCGGCGCAGCCGCACCGTCCTGCCCTGGTACAGCACCTCGTCGCTGGCGGGCGTCGCGACGAGCGTGCCGTACTCACCCTCGACGGCCAGCAGGCCCGTCGCCAGCAGCTGCCGGATCACGCCGCGCCACTCGTTGTCGCCCAGGTCGGAGCCGACGCCGAACACGCTCAGCTCGTCGTGCCGGTGCTGCGTGATCTTCGTGGTCGTCTTGCCGCGCAGGATGTCGATGATCTGCCCGGCGCCGAACTTCTGGTTCCGTTCGCGTTTGAGCCGCACGACGGCCGACAGCAGCTTCTGCGCGGCGACCGTGCCGTCCCACGACTCCGGCGGCGTGAGGCACGTGTCGCAGTTGCCGCACGGCTCGCCGTCCTGGCCGAAGTAGGCCAGCAGCTGCACCCTGCGGCATTCGACCGTCTCGCACAGCGCGAGCATCGCATCGAGGTGCGTGGCCAGTTTGCGCCGGTGCGCCTGGTCGCCCTCGGACGATTCGATCAGTTTGCGCTGCTGCATCACGTCCTGCAGCCCGTAGGCGAGCCACGCGGTCGACGGCAGGCCGTCGCGGCCCGCGCGGCCCGTTTCCTGGTAGTAGCCCTCGACGGACTTCGGCAGGTCCAGATGAGCCACGAACCGTACGTCCGGCTTGTCGATGCCCATGCCGAACGCGATCGTCGCGACGACGATCAGCCCGTCCTCGCGCAGGAACCGCGCCTGGTGCCGTTCGCGCGTCGCCGCGTCGAGCCCCGCGTGGTACGGCACGGCGTCGATGCCGTTGCGCACCAGGAAATCCGCCGTCTCCTCGACGGACTTGCGCGAGAGGCAGTACACGATGCCCGCGTCGCCGTCGTGTTCGGTGCGCAGCAGGTCGAGCAGTTGCTTGCGCGGGTCGTTCTTCGGCGCGATGCGGTACTGGATGTTCGGCCGGTCGAAACTCGCGACGTGGTGCAGCGCGTCGTCCAGGCCCAGCCGCGTCGAGATCTCCGCGTGCGTGGCCTTCGTGGCCGTGGCCGTCAGCGCGATGCGGGGGACGTCGGGCCACTGCTCGTGGAGGCCGGACAGCGCCAGGTAGTCCGGGCGGAAGTCGTGCCCCCACTGCGACACGCAGTGCGCCTCGTCGATCGCGAACAGCGCCAGCGGCGCCCGGTCGAGCAGTCGGCGTGTCGACTCGAGGTTGAGCCGCTCCGGCGCGAGGTAGAGCAGGTCGAGCTCGCCCGCGAGGAGTTCGGACTCGGTGAGCCGCCGCTCGTCGGGATCCTGCGTCGAGTTGAGGAACCCGGCGCGTACGCCGAGTGCCCGCAGCGCGTCGACCTGGTCCTGCATCAGCGCGATGAGCGGGGAGATGACGACACCCGTGCCGTCACGGGCCAGCGCGGGGATCTGATAGCACAGCGACTTGCCGCCACCGGTCGGCATGAGCACGAGCGCGTCGCCGCCCGCGGTGACGTGGTCGACGATCTTCTGCTGGCCGGGGCGGAACTCGTCGTAGCCGAACACCCGGTTCAGCACGTCGAGCGGGTCGCGGGAAGTCACCCGCGCGATCCTACGACCCGCTCGGCGACACGGCGCTCCCGACACGGCGTCGCCGACGGGAGGTGCCGCCTCCGAGGCCGACCCCCGTGCCGTTCACTCCAGCCGTGCGATCGGGGTGCCCTGTTTGACGACGTCACCCTCGCCGACCAGCAGCCGCACGACGCCCGCGGCCGGAGCGGGGACCTCGACATCCACCTTGTCGACGGCCACCTCGGCCAGCAGGTCACCCTCGGAGACCCGCTCGCCGTCGGACGCGAACCAGGTGGCGAGCACGCCCTCGGCATCCGGATCGGACTGCGACACCGTGGGGAACGGCACGTCCTGGCGCGACGTGGTCACCGCTCACCTCCCCATGACGCCGAACACGGCGGTGCGGATCCGCTCGCTGGTCGGCAGCACGGCGTCCTCGAGCCCGCGGGCGTACGGGATCGGCACGTCGGGTACGGCCACGCGCACCGGCGGGGCCGACAACATGCCGGGATCGTGTTCGGCCACCCTGGCGATGATCTCGCCGGACACGCCGAACGACCGGTAGTCCTCGTCGACCACGAGCAGCCTGCCCGTGCGGCCGACGGACTCGAGGATCGTGTCGGTGTCGAGCGGTACGAGACTGCGCAGGTCGACGACCTCGCAGTCGATGTCGTCGCCCGCCAGTTCGTCGGCGACGTCGAGTGCGTGGTGCACCGACAGCGACAGCGTGGCGATCGTGACGTCCGTACCGGGCCGCGCGATCGCGGCCTTGCCGATCGGCACCTCGTGGTCCTCCTCGGGAACCGGGCCGACCGAACGCGGGTTCTTCGCCATCCACGGCAGGCCCATGATGCCCTTGTGGAACATGTAGACGACCGGGTTGTCGTCGCGGATCGCCGACGTCATCAGCCCCTTGGCGTCGGCAGGGTTGCTCGGCGCCACGACCTTCATGCCCGGCAGGTGCGCGAACGTCCCCCACAGGCACTGCGAGTGCTGCGCACCGTCGGAGTAGCCGCCGCCGACCGCGGTGGTCAGGACCATCGGCACGCGCACGTTGCCACCGGACTCGTAGTGGATCTTCGCCATGTGGTTGTAGATCTGGTCCATGCAGACGCCGAAGAAGTCGACGAACATCAACTCGGCGATCGGCCGCATGCCCTCGACGGCGGCACCGATCGCGGCGCCGATGAACGCGCTCTCGGAGATCGGGGTGTCGACGACCCGCTGCGGGCCGAACCGGTCGAGCAGACCGGTCGTCGAGCTGAAGATCCCGCCGTAGGCTCCGACGTCCTCGCCCATGACGAACACGTCCCGGTCGCGCTCCATCTCCGCGGCGACGGCCTCCACCATCGCCTTCGACGTGCTGAGCTTGCGGGTGGTCGTCGACGCCGAGGCGTGGGAGGCGTCGGCGGCACCGGTGAGCGACATTGCTCCTCCTCGAGATCCGGTTCGTGGTGAGTGGGTGACCGCGCGGTCCACGCCCCGGGCGAGGGCGCGGCGAGCGGTGGCGGTCCGGGCGTGCGCCTCAGGCGAACACGAGGTCGCGAGCCTCCTTCGGGTCCGGCAGCGGGCTGCGCCGGGCGAACGTGATCGCGTCCTCGACCCGCTCGCTCGCGTCGGCGGCGACGGATTTCACCGCCGCCTCGTCGAGTAGGCCCTCGTCGCGCAGCTTCTGCTCGTAGGTGGGCAGCGGGTCGCGACCGGGCACGCCGTCGAGGTCGTGCCGATAGGCCTGCGGATCACCTTCGAAGTGGCCCCAGAGCCGCAGGGTGTGCACCTCGAGCAGGCTCGGTCCGTCGCCCGCGCGTGCCCGTGCCACCGCCTCCGACGCCGCGTGATGCACAGCCTCGACCGAGTTGTCCTCGACGCGGGTGCCCGGGATGCCGTACCCGGCGGCGCGGTCGGCGTTGGAGGTGACGCACGTCGAGGCGCTGCGGGGAACCGAGATGCCCCACTCGTTGTCCTCGATCACGAACACGACCGGCAGTTTCCACAATGCGGCGAGGTTCAGCGACTCGTGGAACGCGCCCTGGTTGGCGGCACCCTCGCCGGTGACCGCCACGGCCACGGCATCGGTGCCGCGCCGTTGGAACGCCATCGCCTGGCCCAGTGCGGGTGGGTACCCCTCGGCGATGATGCCCGAGCACGAGAAGTGCACGTCGGGGTCGAACAGGTGCATGTGGCCGCCGCGACCCTTGCCGAGCCCGTCCACCCGTCCGAAGATCTCCGCGGTCATGCGGTGCATGTCCACACCATGGGCGATCGCGAAATGGTGCGGCCGGTGCGTGGCCGTCACGGCGTCCGAGGACGTCAGGTGGGCGCAGACACCCGCGGCCACGGGTTCCTGCCCGGCCGACAGGTGCATCTCACCGGGGATCGCTCCGGCGCCGATGTCGAACACCGGCTTCTTGTCGGCGTGGTACTCGCGCAGGATCGCTTCTTCGTAGGTGCGGATCAGCATCATCGTGCGGTACAGGTCCAGCCTCGTTGCCGTGTCCATGCCCGTCCTCCGCAGTCGTCTTCGTCGGCGCAGGGTCGTTCGTCGGCGCAGTGTTGTTCGTTGCCGCAGTGTTGTTCGTTGCCGCAGTGTTCGTTGCCGCAGTCGTCTTCGTCGGCGCGGTGTCGTCGACGGTGACTGGGGCTCGTCAGCAACTCTTCTCGCCTGCGCGGACCTCGGGCAACGGTCCCGATTTCAGATGCTGATACGGCGGCCGCCTACCGGGTGACGGCGTCGGCCGCCGCGGCACGGCTGACCCGGTGGGCGGCGCGTTGCATCACCCGCGCGGCCGCTCGCGTGGCGCGGTACCGCCGGGCGGGCAGCGACACGGCCACGGCGCCGAGCACGCCGGGCCCGTGGACGACGCCGCCGAGACACGCCGTGCCGAGGAGGTACTCCTGTCGGTCGTCGAACACCTCGCCACCGGACGACAGCGAGTGTTCGAGCGTGCGGGCGTCGGTGATCGTGTTCGGGGTGAGGTCGGCCAGGCGGTGTCTGGCGAGATAGTCGGCGCGCTCGTCGCGCGTGAGCGTGGCGAGGATGCACTTGCCGAACGCCGTGGCGTGGCCCGCTTCGTGGGCGCCCACCCACAGGTCGGCCGGCGGTGTGCGCGGGCCGTCGACGATGTCGACCAGTTCGATCTCGCCGTCGGTGTAGAGCGCGAGGTAGGCCGCGCCGTGGAGTTCGTCCCGCAATGCCCGCAGGATCGGACGGACGTGGGTGAGCAGCCGCTGCGAGACGTGTTCCGGTGCTGCGGGGCGGAGCCGCTCGCCGAGAACGTAACCGTCCTCCAGTTTGCGCAGGTAGCCCTCGTGGACGAGGGTCCGCAGCAGGTGGTAAGCGGTCGGCAGCGGCACCCCGACGGTGCGAGCCAGGTGTTTCGCCGTGACGGGTCTGCTGCTCGCGCCGACGGCGTCGAGCAGGTGCAGGGCGCGCTGCACCGAACCGATGAGCGTGGGCCCGTTCGACACGAGTGCCACCTCCGCCACGTCGTCGTAGCCGCCGGCCGTATCGAGCACCGAGGTGTCCAGGATCTCCCGAGCTCGGTGTGGGCGGCAAGTTCGACCGCGGGCTGCGGAGCCGTACTCCGCTCAGATGCCGCTTTCGCGCAGGTGCGGCGTTTGGCGGCGAGCATGTCCGTGCCGGGTGATGATCGCCCCGGAATCCGCAACACGGTCCCCGGAATGCGCAACACGATCCCCTGGACCCGCAACACGGTCCCCGGAGAACGCAACACGGGCTGACACGTGCGGCCGGCGAGCATTCGCCCGCCGGCCGCACGTGCGTCGAGGTCAGGGTCTCGTCAGGCGGTGGCCTTGGCGGCCAGCGTGGTGACGACCTTGGTGAGCTGCTCGGCGACCTCGGCGTCGGAGTACGGGTGCGTCTCGGCGAAGCGCGTGGCCGAACCCGGGATGTCGAGCGTGACGTCGTCGACGACAGTGCCGCCGGCGATGCTCACGGCCTTCCTGGTCTCGTCGTGCGCCCACACTCCGCCGTACTGGCCGAGCGCGGTGCCGATGACGGCCACCGGCTTGCCGATCATGGCGCCGGCCTGCCAGGGACGCGACAGCCAGTCGATCGCGTTCTTCAGCACCGCGGGAATGGTGCCGTTGTACTCGGGCGAGACGTACAGGAACGCGTTCGCGCGCTCGGCCGCCGCGCGCAGCCTGGCCGCGGCGGGAGGCAGCGTCGCGTCGGTGTCGATGTCCTCGTTGTAGAACGGCAGGTCGCCGAGGCCGTCGGCGACCGTCACCGTGACGTCGGCCGGTGCGAGCTTCGCCGCGGCCTCCGCGAGCTGCCGGTTGTGCGAGCCGGCGCGCAGGCTGCCGACCAGGGTCAGGATCTCGACGGACATGGGGTGGGGCCTCCCGACGGCGTGGGGACGTACTGACGGGTAGGGATCATGACATCGAGCTCTCCGCGTAACCGGACCAGGGTCCACCTGTAGTGGTGTAGGCAACCCGCCATGCGTCCCGTACATGCCACGGCGAGGTCGGGGAACCGCTATCGTCGGTGGGCGTGCCACAGCGACGCGTGCTTCCGTTGACGCCGATCGGCGAGGAACCGCGGCTGCGCGCCGACGCCGTGCGGAACCGGGCCCGGCTGCTGGCCGCCGCCGCGCGACTCGCCGACGAACACGGCGTCGAACACCTGACCATGGACGCCGTCGCCAGCGCCGCCGAGGTCGGCAAGGGCACGGTGTTTCGCAGGTTCGGCGACCGCGTCGGTCTGCTGCAGGCTCTGCTCGACCACGTCGAGGCGCGATTCCAGGCCGGCTTCCTCGAAGGCGAACCGCCCCTGGGGCCGGGCGCGACCGCGCGTGAACGCCTCGACGCCTTCGGGCCCGCGGCACTGCGGCACGACGCCGCGCATCGCGAGCTGTACCTCGCCGCGGAGGGCAAACCCGAACGGCGGTATCTCACGCCGTCCCTTCGGGTGCGGCACACGCATCTGGCGATGTTGCTCCGCGCCGCCGGGGTTCAGGCCACGGGCGGCGACCCCGAACTGCTCGCCCACACGCTGCTGAGTTTCGTCGACTCGGCCCTCACCGCGCACCTCACGTCTCAGCGCGGACTGCCCCTCGAACGGCTCGAGGCGGGGTGGGCCGACCTCGTCGACCGCCTCGTCGGCTGACCGGGACGGGCCGTGTTGCGGCCCCCGAACCCGCAACACGAGCCCCCGAACCCGCAACACGGGCACCCGAACCCGCAACACGGGCACCCGAACCCGCAACACGGGCACCCGAACCCGCAACACGGGCACCCGGATCCGCAACACGGGCACCCGGATCCGCAACACGGGCACCCGGATCCGCAACACGGGCACCCGGATCCGCAACACGG
>NZ_JAMTCN010000003.1:0-200197 GCF_024171865.1 Prauserella aidingensis
GACGCGGCCCGGGGTGTCGATGCGTTGTTGGCGGAGCGGCTGGTGGAGGCGCCGGAAACGGCGTGGCAAGCCGGGAATCTGGCCCAACGTGTGCGCAGGTTGGTGGAGAAGGTCGATCCGGGCGGGCAGACCGAACGCGCACGACGAGCACGGGCGGAACGCCGGGTCGAACTCACACCGGGCGAGCACGTCATGTCCTCGTTCGAAGCGCACCTGCCTGCCGAGGTGGCCGGCGCCTGCTATACGCGGGTGGATGGAATGGCCCGGTCGCTACGCCGTGACGGCCACGGCCGCACGCTGGATCAGCTGCGGGCGGACGTGACCGCCGATCTGTTGTTGGGCCGCGATCCCGGTGCCGCAGCGCCGGAGGCTGCGGCGATGGTTTACGTACACGTTCCGGCTGATGCGGCTCTGTCGATCTCCGACGAGGGGTGCGAACTGGACGGCTACGGGCCGATACCCGCCCCGATCGCTCGGGAGATCATGACCAACACCCGTAGCAGCTGGCGCGCGGTGTTGTGCGACCCGGGCACTGGCGACCCCGTCGATCTGGGACGAACGCGGAGGCGGCCGAGTGCCACGATCCGCGACCTCGTGCGCGTACGGGACCGCGAATGCATCATGCCGTGGTGTCACCGCCCGGCCCGACACTGCGACCACGACCACGAACACCCCTGGGCCACCACCGGCGCCGGCGGTGGCGGTTCCACCTCGGCCGCCAACGGCGGCCCACGCTGCCGACGCCACCACCGACTGAAAGACCGGCCCGGCTGGAACACCCGCTACGACCCCGTCCACGGGGTCACCCGCGTGACGACACCGCACGGGTCCACCTACACCGCACACCGCCGGCCCGTCCTCACCCCGAAACACCCGACGCCGACACGCGACACCACGGCGCGCACTGCCCCCGCGGACAACGGGACAGCAGGTCACGGGCGAACAGGTCGTCCGCCCGCCCGCGCCGAAGCGAGAACCCACCGACCTGGAACCCCGCAGCAACGACAGCCCACCGTTCAGCCCCTAAGGACGGAACTCTCGGAGTGAACCGCCCCGGAGTTGACGGAGGCGCCGTCCTTCACCCCGCCACCCGGTTCGTGCCCTACAGTGCGGAGCCGTGCCGGAGCCACTGGAACCGATCTTCCTGCCCGCCAACCAGCCGCCGCAGTTCTACCGCGGCGGGGCCGCCATCGCCGCACTCCGTGGCGACGAGGCCCGTGAGTACGGACCCGAGGACTGGGTCGCCTCGACGACCACACGGTTCACGGGCGGCCCCGAGGGACTGACCCGTCTGCCCGACGGCCGGTGGCTGGCCGACGCCGTCACCGCCGACCCGCGAGGCTGGCTCGGCGACGCGCACCTGCGCCGGTTCGGCGATTCGACCGCACTGCTGGTGAAACTGCTCGACGCCGGCCAGCGGCTGCCGGTCCACTTCCACCCCGACGACCGGTTCGCCCGCGCCCACTTCGACTCGCACTTCGGCAAGACCGAGGCGTGGGTCGTCCTCGGCACCAGCGGTGACGACGCGACCGTCTACACCGGATTCCGGGAGACGACGCCTCCCGCGACGGTGCGGGAGTGGGTGCGGGACCAGGACGCGCCGTCGATGCTCGACGCGCTCAACGCCGTCCCCGTGGCACCCGGCGACACGGTCGTGATCCCGGCCGGCCTGCCGCACGCGATCGGCGCGGGCGTGTTCGTCGTCGAACTGCAACAGCCCACCGACTTCTCGCTCACCCTGGAGTGGCGGGACTTCCTCGACTCCCCCGAGCAGGGCCACCTGGGCGTCGGCTTCGACACCGCACTGCAGGTGCTGGACACCTCCGGATGGGACACCGAACGCCTGACCTCACTGATCCGCCGCGGCGACGGCGTCGATGCCGGCGCCGCAGGCCCGCACGCCGGCGACGGTGGGACCACCGAGCTGCTCGCACCGCTCGCCGACGGGTTCTTCCGCGCCGACCGGCTGCGCCCCTCGGCCGCGGAGTCCGCCGCGATCACCCTCACGCCGGGGTTCGCCGTCCTGGTGGCGATCGACGGCGCGGGCACCCTCACGTGCGACCGCGGCGGCCGCGCGATCGCGCGGGGCGACACCGTCGTCGTGCCGTACGGAGCGGGACCGGTGGAACTGTCCGGCGACGTCACCGTCGTGTGCTGCCGCCCACCGGCCTGATCGGCCGGGTCGGCGCGACCGTACCGCGACGGCCGAGTGCTCAGCGGCGGGCGCGGCTGCGCCTGCGCTCCGCCGACCGCGTACGTGGGCGCAGGAACGCAGGCCCCCTGCCGGGACGAGTGGCCGCGGTCCGGAGTCGGCGTTCGCGTGACGGCGCGTCTCCGGAGCGCGGCGGCGCCGTGGCAGGCTGCGACGGCACGGCAGCTCCCCTCCGAATGCCGAGTCCCCTCCGAATGCCGACTCCCCGGCGCCGCAGGCCGCCCGGCCACCACACCCGCACCCGACGGACCGGGTACGCCCGGCGCTGGAAGCCGACGACCGCCGCGGCCACGAGCGGCACCGCCGCCGCGGCGGCGGCC
This sequence comes from Prauserella aidingensis, assembly GCF_024171865.1. GTDB lineage: Bacteria > Actinomycetota > Actinomycetes > Mycobacteriales > Pseudonocardiaceae > Prauserella > Prauserella aidingensis. Next base: position 2,533 of record NZ_JAMTCN010000003.1, read on the forward strand.
GTGACCCACGTCGTCGCGACGGCGAGCGGATGCGCGAGCGTGATCAGCCCGACCAGTACCGCGGGCGCCCCCGACCCGAGGTAGAACGCCACGTGCAACGCCCCGGTGATCGCGCCCTTGCGTGCGACGGGCGCCACGGCGTCGACCGCCGCCGACGCCCCGCCGTAGGCCAGCCCGTGCCCGGCGCCCGCGATCACCGCGGCCACGAGGGTCACCGTGGTCGACGCGCCCGCGGTGACCGCCAGCAACGCCAGGCTCGTCAGTAGCGCGCCGAGTCCCATGACCTGTGCCCGCCGGTCGCTCAGCCTGCCGACGAGCGGCTGCGTCGCCACCGAGCACACGAGTACCAGTCCGAGGATCGCGCCCGTCACCGCCGGGTTCGCCTGCCCGGCCCGGTCGAGCAGCGTGGGGATGATCGCCAGGAACAGGCCCGCCACCGTCCACGCGAGGAACCCCGCGGCGGCGGCCGAGGCGAACACCCTGCGCATGCCGCGCGGGATCTTCGGTTTCGTGGGGCGCCACCGGGCCAGGCCCGCCGTCACCGTCATCCCGGGCGCACCGGCGCCCAGGCGGGACACCAGCCGCCAGCCGATCGCCAGCAGTGCCAGGTGGAGCGCGAACGGCAGCGTCTCCGGTGCGGGCGCGTGCCGCGCGAGGACGCCGCCGACGACCGGTCCCGCCGCGGTGCCGCCCACGAAGGCGATGCCGGCCAACGCCGCCGGGGCGATCCGCCTGCCGCCGTGCAGCGAGGTCAGTGCGCTCGCGGCCGCCGTCGCCGCGCCGAGTGCGAGGCCCTGTGCCGCACGGCCCGCCAGCAGCCACCCGGTGTCGGTCGCCGCGACGAAACACGCCGAACCCGCCGCCGCGACGACCAGCGCCCCACGCAGCACCGGCCTCGCCCCCAGCGCATCGGTGGCCTGCCCGAACAACAGCAACGCCGGGGCGCTGACCAGGGCGAACGTCGCGTAGACGACCGTCATGGTCAAATCGTCGATCCCGAAGACCCGCTGGTAGGCGGGATAGAGCGTGCTCGGCAGGTACGCACCGAACGTCAGTACGACGAGCACGTACGCACCGGTACCGGCGGGCGAGGTGGAAACGGGGCGACGCAGGGAAGTGAGACGTTCCATCAGCAGCACACGACCAGGATGCCGCCGGTAACCCCTGAGGAGAATCAAACGATTTTCGTCGTGACCGTGCAAAATGACTGCATGATCGATCCGAAGCTGCGCGTGCTCCAGCTGGTGGCCCGGCACGGCACCGTCACGGCCGCCGCGGCGGCCTCGCACTACACGCCCTCGGCGGTCTCCTACCAACTGCGCCAGCTGTCCGAGGAACTCGGCGTCGCGCTGCTGGAGACCCAGGGCCGCGGGATCCGGCTGACCACCGCGGCGCGCACGGTGCTGCGGCACGCCGACGTCCTGGCGGCACAGGCCGAACGTGCCTACGCCGAACTCGCCGCCCTCTCCGACGAGCCCAGCGGTCCGTTCACGGTGTGCGGGTTCTCGACGGCCGCCACGCACCTGCTGCCCCCGGTGGCGGCCACCCTGCGCGACCGGTATCCCCACGTCCGGGTGCGCGTGATCGAGGCCGAACCGGGCCGGTGCTTCGACCTGCTCCTGGCAGGCGACGCGGACCTGGCACTGGTGATCAACACCGAGCACACGCCGCCGACCGGCGACGAACGATTCCACCAGCAGCCCCTGCTGGACGACCCACTCGACCTCGTCGTGCCCGAGGACCACCCGTTCACCACGCGGCGCCGCATCACGTTGGCCGACGCGGCCGACGAGGAGTGGATCGTCGGACGTCCCGGCACCGCGTACCACGACCTGGTGCGCACGGCGTGCACCGCGGCCGGCTTCTCCCCCAACGTCGCGCACTACGCCGACGAGTGGGACACCGGAGCGGCACTGGTCGAGCGACGGTTCGGGGTGATCCTCGTGCCCCGGCTCGCGCGGTTGCACGACGACCGGCCGGTGGCCCGCATCCCGCTCTCCGGCGACCCGGCTCCCGCGCGCAGGGTGCTCGCCGCGACCCGGAGCGGCCACGCGGGCCATCCGCTCGTCACCGAGTCCCTCGAGGCGATCAACGTCGTCGCGGCGGAGCTGCTGCCCACCGAGGCGCCGCAACCCGGGTGAACGCGGTCGGCCGACACACGCCGGCGCCGGGAGCCACGGGGCTCACCGGCGCCGGCTGTGTACGGCACGGGCCGCCGTCGGTCGGGCGGCCGCGTCGGCTACTTCGGCACGTTCAGCAACAGCGCGTCGCCCTGTCCCCCACCACCGCACAGCGAGGCGGCACCGAGGCCGCCGCCGCGGCGGCGCAGCTCGTGGACCAGGTGCACGGCCAGCCGGGCACCGGAGGCGCCGATGGGGTGGCCGAGTGCGATCGCACCGCCGTTGACGTTGACGATCTCCGGGTCGATGCCGAGCTTGTCGGTCGAGACCAGACCCACCGCGGCGAACGCCTCGTTGATCTCCACCAGGTCCAGCGCCGAGGCCTCGAGACCGGCCTTGCGCAGCGCCGCGCCCACGGCGTTCGACGGCTGCTCGTGCAGGCTCGCGTCGGGCCCGGCCACGACACCGTGCGCGCCGATCTCGGCGAGCGGGGTCAGGCCCAGCTTCTCGGCCATCGCCGGGCTCGCGACGACGACCGCCGCGGCACCGTCGGAGATCTGCGACGCCGAACCGGCCGTGATCGTGCCGTCCGCCGCGAACGACGGGCGCAGCTTGCCCAGCGACTCCGCCGTGGTGTCACCGCGCACGCCTTCGTCGGTGTCGAACACGACCGGGTCGCCCTTGCGCTGCGGCACCTCGACGGGCGCCAGTTCGGCGGAGAACACGCCGTCGGCGATGGCCTTCGCAGCGCGCTGGTGCGACCGTGCCGCGAACTCGTCCTGCTGCTCGCGGGTCAGGCCGTAGCGCTCGTTGTACTTCTCCGTCGACACGCCCATCGCGACCTGGTCGAACGCGCAGTGCAGCCCGTCGAAGGCCATGTGGTCGACCAGCGTCGCGTCGCCGTACTTGAACCCGGAACGCGACTTGGGCAACAGGTGCGGCGCCTGGGTCATCGACTCCTGGCCGCCCGCCACGATCAGGTCGAACTCACCGGCGCGCACCAGCTGGTCGGCGAGGGCGATGGCGTCCAGGCCGGACAGGCACACCTTGTTGATCGACAGGGCGGGCACGTCCATCGGGATGCCTGCGTCGACGGCGGCCTGCCGGGCGGGCATCTGCCCCGCGCCCGCGGTCAGCACCTGGCCCATGATCGTGTACTGCACCTTCTCGGGCGCCACGCCCGCCTGTTCGAGAGCGGCCTTGATGGCGACTCCTCCGAGCTGGGCGCCCGAGAAGTCCTTCAGCGAACCGAGCAACCGGCCGATCGGCGTGCGGGCCGCCCCCAGGATCACGGAACCGGACACGTGTCTTCCTCCAAGCGTTGACGAATGCTTCTCGGCGCTGACCAAGCACGCCTCGCGGCCTGTGCGCCAGCGGCGCTTCGCCCCGAAACGATACCGGTCGCCGGGGCGGCACCGGCCGCCGCGGCGGCACAACCCACCGTGTGAACAACCGCACCCCCGCCGCCGCAGCGACGGGCTTATCCTGCGCGTATGCAGCAGCAGGCAACCGCGGCGCTGGCGCCGTTCATCACGACGATCGACCACGTGGGCGTCGCCGTCGCCGACCTGGACGAGGCGATCTCGTTCTACGGCGACAGCTTCGGCCTCGAAGCCACCCACGTCGAGGTCAACGAGGAACAGGGCGTGCGCGAGGCGATGCTCCACGCGCCGGGCGACGAGGGCGGCCCCGCGGTGCAGCTGCTCGCGCCACTGCGGGAGGACTCCACGATCGCGAAGTTCCTCGACACCAAGGGCCCGGGGTTGCAGCAGCTCGCCTACCGGGTCACCGACGTCGAGGCGGCCGCGCAGGCGTTGCGGGACAAGGGGTTGCGGATGCTGTACGCGGAGGCCACACGCGGCACCGCCGACAGCAGGGTCAACTTCGTGCACCCGAAGGACGCGGGCGGCGTGCTCGTGGAACTGGTGCAGCCGGCCTGACCGCCAGGGCCGGTGACCGCTCACGGCGCCGTCACCGAGCGCCGTGAGCGACAGTGCGCCGGCCGCTAGTGCTGGCCCGCCATCCGATGTGCGGCGCTGGCCACCGGTACCGCCGCCGCGCCGACGAGCACGGTCAGCCCACCGATGATCCAGGACGTCCACGCCGCGCCGGTGAAGGCCGTGTAGCCCATCACCCACGGCGACACGAACGCCAGCACACCGAGTACCACCTGGATGCCCTCGCCGACGATCATGCCGGGCATGGCCAGCGACACCAGCCCGTCGACGGCGATGAGCGCACCGAGCAGCGACATGGTCCACGCCGCTCCGGTACCGGTGCTGAGCCACAGCGGGGACAGCGCGAGTACCGCACCGAGAATCACCTCGGCCCAGTCGTGCGGCCGGGTCCACGGACGTGCCGGATGAGTCGATGATCCGGACATCGTGATCACCTCCTGGGGTCGACCCACGGCGGACACCGCTGTGCCCGCCGTCGGGGTCGACCGCCGGTCCACGCGCCGGCAGGTGTGCTGGTGCCCGCCTGCCGATCGAAGTGGTGCCGACGGCGACCCCTCGTGTCAGGATGCGCCTCGCTCCCGCGTCCGGTCAATGCCGTCGACGGTGGTCCGGACGTCGGCGTTTTCCCAGCGCACCCCGGAATCGACGAGGAGCAGGCGCGCACGGCGCGGCCCGGTTGTGAACCTCGCGTGAAGCGCTGCCACGCCACGGCCGCATTCGGCGGCGTGGCGATCACACGTGCGGTTAGGGTGGGGACATGAGCCTTGGCGACGAACGGGATCTCGTGCCGCTGGGGGCCGGCTTCGACTTCGAGAAGCGCGGCTACAGCCGGGCACAGGTCGATGAGCACCTGGAACGGCTGGACGCCGATCTGCGGATGCTCACCTCCGACCGCGACGCGGCGATCTCCCAGGCCGGCGATCTCGCGAAACAGCTGGAGTCGGCCCGCGTCGAGATCGACGACCTGCGCGGACAGGTCGACCGGCTCGCGCAACCGCCGACGACGATCGAAGGGCTCTCCGAACGTCTCCAGCGCATGCTCCGGCTCGCGCAGGAGGAGGCGGCCGACACGCAGGCGCGCGCGGAGGCCGAGGCCGGGCACATCCGTGCGAAGGCCGAGGCCGACGCGAGCGCGATGCGCGCCCGCTACGAACAGCTGCTGACCGAACTGGCCGAGCGGCGCCGCGAGATGGAGGCCGAGCACCGCAAGGTGATCGCCGACGCGCGGGCCGAGGCCGATTCGATCCTCACCAAGGCCAAGGAGGAGCGCGACCGCCTCGACACCGAGGCCGAGCAGCACCGCACCAAGGTCGAGGAGGACTTCGAGATCGCGATGGCCACGCGTCGCACCGAGGCGATGCGTGAGCTGGCCGAGCAGGAGGCGGCGAGCAAGGCCGAGGCCGAGCGCCGGGTCCGCGAGGCCACGGAGGAGGCCACCGCGATCCGCACCGAGGTCGCCGAGGAGGAGGCCAAGGCGAAGGCCGACATCGAGCGGCGGCAGCGCGAGTCCGTCGAGGACGCCAACCGGCGTAAGCAGAACTCGATCAGCGAGGCCAACGCGCGCGTCGCCGAGGCGACCGACGAGGCCAACCGCCGGGTCCGCGAAGCGACGGAGGAAGCCAACCGCCGCGTGCGCGAGGCCACCGAGATCGCCCAGCGCCGCGTCGCCGACGCCAAGGGCAAGGTCGAAGCGCTGCGCACGCTCCGGCACAAGGTCGCCGACCAGGTCGTGTCCGCGAAGTCCATGCTCGCCGAGGTCGACTCCGCCATCGAGGGCAAGCAGGCCGCTGCGGAGACGGCGGCGAAGCGCAACGGGCAGAAGGCCCACGCCGGTGCGTCGGCGGGAGCGTCGGGAGCGGAAGCGACTCGCGAGTAGGTACGGTGTAGCCCCCGGTACGGCGACCGGCTACTGTTCGGCCAGCAGTACCGCCGAGGTTCACCGAGCCCGCTGGAGGATGCGAGAAGCATGGCCGCTTACCAGACCGTCGTCGTGGGCACGGACGGTTCCGACTCGTCCTTTGCCGCCGTGGACCGTGCCGCCGCCGTCGCGGCGGACTCCGGTGCCACGGTGGTGATCGTGTGCGCCTACTTCCCCGCAGGTAAGGACGAGGTGTTGCGCGCGCAGGACGAACTCGGCGACGAGGCGTACCAGGTCGTCGGGTCCGCGCCCGCCGAGGACACGTTGCAGTCGGCGCGGGACCGCGCCGTGAAGGCCGGTGCCCGCGACATCGAGACGGTCGCCGTCAAGGGCGAGGCCGTGGACGCGCTGCGCAGCACGGCCCAGGAACGTCGCGCCGACCTGCTCGTCGTCGGCAACCGCGGGCTCAACACGCTCGCCGGCCGCATCCTCGGTTCGGTGCCGTCCGAAGTGGCGCGGAAGTCCGGCGTCGACGTGCTGATCGTGCACACCACCTAGGCCGCCCGTGGACGACGCGCTCGCGCGCCGGCTGGAGCGGATCCTCCTCGACGGCAAACGCAAATACACGCGATTGCAGGTCGCGGAGAAGGCCGGTGTCCCACCCGAGCGGACGAAGCGGCTGTGGCGCGCGCTCGGCCTGGCGACCGCCGCCGACGACGAGGTCGTGTTCACCGACGCCGACGTCGAGGCGGTGCGCATCGTCGACCGGCTCGTGACGGCCGGGCTGCTCGACGAGGACCTCGAGACGTCCGTGGCCCGCGCCGTGGGACTGCACCTGTCCCGGTTGGCCGAATGGCAGGCGGACCTGCTGTGGTCGCTGGTCGCCGACAACCCGAAGCTGGCGGGCGACGAGCGCCGCATCGGCAAGCTCGTCGAGAGCGTGCTGCCGGAGCTCGAACAGGTGCAGAACTTCGTGTGGCGCCGTCATCTGGCGGCGTACTCGGCCCGGCTGCTCACCGCGGCCGACGAGGAACCGGAGTCGCGCACCGAGGTGGTCGGATTCGCCGACATGGTCGGCTACACGCGCATGACCCGCCGGGTCGACGAGGACGCACTGAGCGCCGTGCTGGAACGGTTCGAAGCGCTCGCCTCGGACATCATCGCCGAACGCCACGGGCGGATCGTGAAGATGATCGGCGACGAGGTGCTGTTCGTCTGCGACGAGCCTGCCGCCGCCGCGGAGATCGCGCTGACCCTGGCCGAACGGGCGGGCGACGACGAGAAGTTGCCGCACGTGCGCGTCGGCATGGCCGCGGGCCGGGTGCTGGGCCGGTTCGGCGACGTGTACGGCTCGGTGGTGAACCTGGCGAGCAGGCTGACGTCGCTGGCCCGGCCCGGCACGGTCCTCGTGGATCGCGAGCTCGGCCGCGACCTGGCCGAGCTCGACGACTACGACGTGCGGTCCCGCCGCGCGACCTCGGTCCGCGGCTACAGCAGGCTCCGGCCCGGCGTGCTGCGGCGTGCGGGCACGTCCCGGCGCATCCCGAGCGGCCAGCAACTCGCGGCCGAACTGCTCGGCCTCAGCAGACCGGAGCACGACACCCGGGGAGGCGACGCTCCGGAAGGCGGCGCGTCGGAGGGCAGTGCCTCGGGCCGCGACACGGCCGAACGCGACGACTGAGGCTCCGCCGACACCGGGGCTGCTGACCGGGGGCGGAGGTGGACCCACCGGCGCAGCAAGCCTGCCGAGCCTCGTTACTTCTTCTGGTGCCGCTCGCGGCGCACCGTGGCCTTGCGCCCCTTGATGCTCGTGCCTTTCAGGGCTGCGATCACGTCGTCGGCGGCGCCGGAGGGCACGTCGACGAGCGAGAACCGATCGGCGATGTCGATGGCGCCGATGTCCCGGCCCCGTAGCCGCGACTCGCCCGCGATCGCACCGACGAGGTCCTGCGGCCGGACCCCGGACGTGCGGCCGACACCCACGAACAGGCGCGTCATGCCGGGTCCGACGGCGCGGCCGGCCTTCTGCTTGCCACCGCCGGGCCCGCCCTGGGCGCCGTCGCGCTTGCCGCCGCGCTTGCCGTCCGCAGGCGGCCACGCCTTCACCTCGGGGATCTCCTCCTCCTCGGTGATCGTGCCGCCCGCCTCGTGCGCCAGTTTGACCGCCGCGAGCGCGATCTCGACGACGTCGTACTCGTCGGCCAGCGGCTCGACGACCGAGCGGAACCTGTCGAGGTCCGCGGTGTCCTGCAGCGCCTCGATCAGCGAGGATCGGGTCTGCTCGAGCCGCTGGGCGCGCAGGTCGGCGATCGTCGGCAGCTTCTTGACGGCGATCTTGTGCCCGGTGACGCGTTCGATCGTCTTGAGCATGCGGTGCTCACGCGGCTCGGCGAGGGTGATGGCCGTGCCCTCGCGGCCCGCGCGGCCCACGCGGCCGATGCGGTGCGTGTACGACTCCGGTGCGCTCGGCACGTTGTAGTTGACGACGTGCGTCAGCTGATCGATGTCCAGTCCCCGCGCGGCGACATCGGTGGCGACCACCAGGTCGGCACTCGACCCGCGGAGACGTTCCACGACCCGGTCCCGCTGCAGCTGGTTCATCCCGCCGTGCAGCGGTTCCGCCCGGTAACCCCGGCCGTTGAGCGTCTCGGTGAGTGTGTCCACCTCGTCGCGAGTACGGCAGAACACGATCGCCGCGGCGGGCGACTCGACGTCCAGCACCCGGCCGAGCGCCGCGGGCTTGTGCCCGCGTGGGACGACGTAGGCGGTCTGCGTGATCGGCGACTCGGCACCGCCCGCGGTGCGTTCCCTGCCGACGCTGATGTGCGCCGGCTCGGTGAGGAACCGCTTGACGAGGCCGTTGATGCGCGGCGGCATCGTCGCGGAGAACAGCATCGTCTGCCGCTGCGTGGGCATCTCCGCGAAGATCGCATCGATGTCCTCGGCGAAGCCCATGTCAAGCATCTCGTCGGCCTCGTCGAGCACCGCCATGCTCAGTTCGCCGAGCGACAGCGTGCCCCGCGACAGGTGGTCCAGCGCCCGGCCCGGCGTCGCGATCACCACGTCGACGCCGCGTTCGAGAGCCTTCAGCTGCCTGCCGATGGGCTGACCACCGTAGATGGGCAGCACCCGCGTGCCGAGTTCGCCGCCGTAGCGGTGCAACGCCTCCGAGACCTGCACGGCGAGTTCACGGGTCGGTGTGAGCACGAGCGCCTTCGGCCCGGGGCCCTTTCCGTGGCCGGTGATGCGCTGCAGGATCGGCAACGCGAACGCCGCCGTCTTGCCCGTACCCGTGGCGGCCTGCCCGACGAGGTCGCGGCCTGCCAGTACCGGCGGGATCGCCTCCCGCTGAATGGGGGTCGGTTCCTCGTACCCGAGCGCCGACAACGTGCTGAGCAGCTCCGGACGCAGGTCCAGGTCGGCGAACGTCACGCCCGCCTCGCCGCCGGTCTCGCCGGTCTCGCCGACCTCGCCGATCGCGTCGTCGCTCTCGGCCGGCGTGTCGAGGGTGTCGGTCTCGGCAGGTGTGTCGGTGTCGTCCGGCTCGGCGGGGTCGTCCCGCTCGGCGGGGGTGTCGACGTCGGTGGTGGAGTCGTCGGTGGCGGTGTCGATGACGTCGGTGTCGGTGTCGTCGGTGGCGGCGGTGGGGCCGCCCGCGATGTCGTCGTGGTCCGGGACCGCCGCGGCGCCGGTGGCGCTATCGATGCTGTCGCCGGAAGCGCTGTCGTTCACTGTGGTGGACCTTCCTGATCCGGGGAGTGTGCGGCGACGCCACAGCCGTGACATCCCCGACAGAGGTGACCACCGGCCGCACGTACTGCGGCGGTGGGAGTGCGTTCACCGCGACGCCGGCAGAACGGCGTACTGGCGGACGTACAGGTCGGTGTAGGTGACCGGACCACGAGGGCCGGGCACGCGGTCCAGGTTGATGCCGGTCTCCGGCACGCCGAGCAGCTTGAAGCCGTCCAGCAGCCGGGTCGGGGCGTTCCAGAACACGCCGGTGCCCTGATAAGCGTCGAAGAAGGCCTCGGCCGTGGCGGCGTCCTCGGTCGCGATCCCCGCGGCGAGGCCGGAGGTCTGCTCGTTGGCGATCATCACGGCCTCGGTGAGCCCGTCGACCGGTGCGACGGTCACCGTGGCCTCGCGGTCCGAGTCCAGTGCCCACTCGTAGCCGATCGCGTGGTCGTGCGGCGGCAGCGACGGGGTCACCTCGCGGCCGGCGAGGGCCTCGGAGACGACCGGCCACAGCCGCTCGTAGACGGCGGAGTGGATCAGCAGCAGGTTGAGGCGGTTGCAGACGCCGAGCCGGTCGAGGCTGCCGCCGACGAGATCGGCGACCGTGTCGGCGTCGGCCGCCTCGTCCACGTACAGCACGCCGCCGCCGTCGGCGTGCGCGAGCGTGCGCACGCCGTGCGTCGCACCCTCGGTCGCGAGCGCCCGGGTGGTCTCGCCGCTCCCCCGCAGGATGACCAACGGCACCAGGTCCGGCAGTCGGACGAGCGCCGCCGCCGCGTCGCGCTCGGTGCGCGGCACGAGCTGGACGACGCCGGCGTCGATACCGGCGGCGGTGAGTGCGGGGGCGACGACGACCTCGATCAGCCGCTGCGCCGAGCCGAGCGCGGCCGAGCCGGTGCGCAGCACACCCGCGTTGCGCGATTTCACGAGCTGCGACGCCACGTCGACCGTGACGTTCGGCCGCGCCTCGTAGTTCGCGCCGATGACGCCGACGGGCCTGCGCCGTTCGACGAGCTTCAGCCCGCCGTCGAGCGCGGACACGTCGACCGAGCGCTCCTGGTGCGGCGCGCCGGCGAGCAGCCGGAGCTGGTCGGCCATCCCGGTCAGGCGGTCCTCGGTGATGGTGAGCCGGTCGAGCAGACCTGCGCTCATCCCCTCGGCACGGGACCGGGTCACGTCCGCCTCGTTGGCGGCGAGGATGTCGGCCCGGTGTTCGACCAGCCTGTCGGCCATCGCGGTCAGAGCGGCGTCGATCGCCTCGTCCGACGCGGTCGCCAGCGACGGCGCCGCGTGCTTGGCCACACGCGCGCACTCCTCGACAGCCTTGGCGACCTCGTCCGTCACAGCCAGAGCCCTTCCCCGCTCACGCGGGCGCCGAGCCCGCAGTCGTCCGCACCGTCATCGTCACGGTGTCGACTCCTCAGTGTGCCCCACGGCCGGTGCGCGCCCACGGCCGGTCCCCGGGTCGGTCGCCTGCTCAGGGGGCTACAGGGGCCCGCCGACGGCCGGGTCGACGAGCAGCATCCCGCCCACGACGGCACATCCTCCGATCAGGACGCCCAGCACGAGCAGCCACAGCGCGGCCGGGAGGCCGGTCAACCGGGCGAGCTGGTCGATGTCCGAGTCGCGGGCGGCCCCGCGACGGCGTTTGCTCTGCAGTTCGAACAGGGGCCGCACCGCACCGAGGACCAGGAACCACGTCACGACGTACACGAACACGGCCTGAACGCCCGGCGGGGCGAACCACGCCACGGCGCCGAGCACGGCGGCCGACGCCAGCACCGAGAAGACCCCGTAGGCGTTGCGCACCAGGACCAGCACGCCGAGCAGCAGCACCGCCGTCACGCCGAGCACCGCCGAGAGCTGCTCGGCCCACACCAGCCACGAGTACAGCAGGCCCAGCAGTGCCGGCGCCGGGTAGCCTGCGAGCGACGTCAGCACCATGCCCGGACCCTCGGGCCGTCCGCGCGACACGGTGACGCCCGAGGTGTCCGAGTGCAGCCGGATGCCCTGGAGTCGCCTGCCCACCACGAGCGCCGCGAGCGCGTGTCCCGCCTCGTGGACGATCGTCAGTACGTTGCGCGCGAGCCGCCACGGCGTTCCGGAGAGCACCACGATCAGCGTGGCGACACCGCTGATGAGGATGATGGTGCCCGCCGTGGTGGCGTCGAGGTCGAACGCGCGGGTGATGTCGTCGATACGGTCCTGCACCGCGCCAGCTCACCACAACCACTGTCGGCTCACCGTGACACCCCGGGGCGAACACCGTGCAGCACCGCGGCGGACCTGATCACGAAGCTCGCCCAACTCCGGTACGGCCGCCAGCGCTCGGCCACGTCGACGAACCGGCCGTCGTAAAGCTCCCGCATCGCCGCGGCCAGGACGCGGTCGTGCGCCGGGAACACGTCGGGATGCCCGGCGCCACGGGCCACGACGAGTTCCGCGGACAGTGGCCCGATTCCCGGCAGCTGGTCCACCAGGTCGACCGCTTCGCCGGGCTCCATCGACCGTAGTGCGGCCGCGTCGAGCAGGCCGGCCTCGGCCGCCTCGGCCACGACCGCCAGACGTTCGCGCTTACGGGCCGACAGTCGTGTCGTGGGCGACACGGCCCGCAACTCCGCGGGTGGTGCGAGCACCACCCGGCTACTGCCGCCCACCGGGACGACCCGGCCGTACCGCGTGACCAGCCGCGAGTACAGGGCGACCGCCTGCTCGGTCCGCAGCCCCTGGCAGACCACGGCCCAGCACGCCGCTTCGTACGGCGACCCGAACAGGATCGGCCGGATTCCGGGGTTCGCCCGGCGGAGCCCGTCGAGAACCGGGTCGCGGCCCGCGGTGGCCGAGAACGACGCGCCGTCCCAGTCCAACGACAACACCCGGCGAGTCTGCGCCACCGCCCGCTCCGCCTCGGGCTGCGGCACCTCCGCCGCTGCCTGCGGTGGCGCGTCCCGCGCTCGCGGACCGATGTCCGCACCGGCCCGGCGAGGTGCCGCCCCGACTCGGAACTCCAGCATCGCGGGTGATCGCCGCCGCACGTGAACCCCGACGGCGCGCCGGTCGCCGACACCGCGGCGGCCCCCGGCACCGCGTCGACCTCCGTCCGTCAGGAACGCCAACCGCAACTCGCCGCCGCGCCACAGGTCGCGACCCACCGCGGGCACCACCACGTGGGCGACACTCCCCGAGGCGCCGAGGTCGATCTCGTCACAGGTCGCCGGTTCGAGTCGCGTCGTCACGGCCTGCACCGGCGTCCCCTCCGCCGGTGCTCTTCCCGCGTCGCCGGTCGTCATACGTCCCCCACTTCCCGCCCCGCCTGCGAGGCACCTCGCTCCTGTCGTGATTCGAACACTAGAGCGATGACTGGTCCGCACACCATCGACGATTCCGCGAAGTCGGGGTTTTCATGGGGAATGTGACACGAGTGTCGAATTCTCGTCGCCGCGCGCCGCCACGAAAGGTCCACTCGTGCCGCCGCCCGCCGCGCCACCCGCTCCACCCGCTCCGATGACACGGCGGGCGACCACTCGTGGCACACGGCGTCGGGGCGGCGCGTTAGTGTGACCGGGTGAACGACCGTCTAGTCTGGATCGACTGCGAAATGACCGGACTCGATCTCGCGACCGACGCGCTGATCGAGATCGCCGTACTCATCACCGACGCCGACCTCAACGTGCTCGACGACGGCCTCGACCTCGTCATCCACGCCGACGACGAGGCGCTGGCGACCATGCCGGACGTCGTGGCCGAGATGCACGCGAAGTCGGGGCTGACCGACGAGGTGCGCCGCTCGACGATCACCCTCGCCGATGCCGAGCAGCAGGTGCTCGACCACATCAAGCGGTATGTGCCCGACGCGCAGACCGCTCCGCTGGCGGGCAACTCGATCGGCACCGACCGCGGCTACATCGCCCGGGACATGCCGGCACTCGACGCCCACCTGCACTACCGCATGGTCGACGTCTCGTCCGTCAAGGAGCTGGTGCGCCGCTGGTATCCGCGGGTGTACTACGCCAAGCCGGAGAAGGGGCTGGCCCACCGCGCGCTGGCCGACATCAAGGAGTCGATCGCCGAACTGCGCTACTACCGCGCGACCGCGTTCGTGCCCCACCCCGGCCCGACCAGCGACGAAGCACGCGCCGCCGCCGAGAAGACCACCGCCACGTCATAACCGCCCGACGCCCGACCCGCCCGTGGTGGACCTCCCCGAAACCGGGCGGGAACGGTGCGCTACGATGTGTCAGCCGAGGCGCTCAGCGGCTCGCATGGTGGATGTAGCTCAGCTGGTAGAGCACCTGGTTGTGGTCCAGGAGGTCGCGGGTTCGAGCCCCGTCATTCACCCCACACAACTGCAGTTGACGCGGTGACAACCCCGGAGGTATCCCCTCCGGGGTTGTTTGTGTCCCATGACACCCGGCACAGAAGCGCCGGTCCTGAGCCGCCCGCGTGACGGCGGGAACGGGACACGGGAGATTCCCGGCGCCCGTTCCCGCCTTTGCAGGGAGACCGGCGCTCAGCGCGGCCGGCGCAGCGTCAGGCTTCCTCCGAGGTCCACTCGTCCCACGACATCTGCCACACGCTCCAGCCGTCGGTCCAGTCGAGCGGCTGCCCGCCGGAGTTGCGCACCCTGATCACGTCGCCCGGCTTCGAGTTCTTCATCAACCACGCGGCGTCGTCGGGGGCCAGGTTGATGCAGCCGTGACTGGTGTTGGTGTTGCCCTGATAGCCCACCGACCACGGCGCCGAGTGATAGAAGATGCCCGAGTACGACATGCGCGTGGCGTAGTCGACCGTCAACCGGTAGCCGTCGCTGCTGTCGGTCGGCACCCCGTAGGTGCTGGAGTCCATCGTGTAGCCGTGGTGCTCGCTCATCACCGTGTACGCACCGTTCGGCGTGGGCGAGGAGGGCTTGCCCATCGAGATCGGCATCCGCCTGACGCGCTCGTCGTCCACGAACACGGACATGTGGTGCGACTTCCCGTCCGCGATCGCCGTGACCTTCCGGCCGATCTCCAGGGAGACCTTCCGGTCCTGCGCTCCGTACAGCCCGCCACCGAGCGGCTTGCCGTAGACGGCCGCGTCCACCGTGATCTTCGTGCCGGGTTCCCAGTACTCCTTCGGCCGCCACAGGACCTCGGAGTCGCTGCGCCAGCGGAACGCGCCCTCGGTGTCGTTGTCGGTGCGCACGCGCAGCGCCTTCTCCGCCAGCTCGCGGTCGGGCACGTCGGTGCTGAACGTGAACATCAGCGGCATGCCGACGCCGACCTTCTGCCCGTCCTGCACGTTGAGCGACACCTCGGCCTGCCCCTGCGGAACGACCGTCGTGAACGTCGCCTTCTCCGTGACGGTCTCGCCGTCCCGCCCCTCGGCGGTCGCCTTCAACGTGTAGGTCTTGCCGTACCCCAGCGCCTCGGACGCCCGCCACGCGGTGTCCTGCAACGTCGTCCCGCCCTCGACGACGGTGCCGTCCTCGCCCACGAGCGAGGCCTCGGTGATCGTGCCGTGCTGCACCGTCGCCGTGAACGCGCCGCCGGGTGCGACGTCGCTCTCACCCGGTTCCACCGACAGGTCCAGCTCGGCGGGTTGCGGCGGCCGCGTCGTGTCCGCGGAACCGCCCCCGCCTCCCGAGCCCTGCTCCTGCGTCGCCGAGGAGCACCCTGCGACGAGCGCGCCCCCGACGACCATGATCGTTGCCAGCCGAACCCACCTACCGGTGCCGGCCATCCCCCAACGCCCCATCGACAACCTTTCAGTTGACGTTGTCCGTCCTTGCGCGAATGCCGCCAGTCTGCCGGAGCACTCCCCCGATCGGGGCGGCTTTAACACGAGTGAGACGCGCGAGCACCCCGATTCGTTGTCTCCGGCCCTCGGGCACTCCCACGCCGCGACGTGCGGCGACGCGAAACGGGAGGGGGGTCGTTCGGGCCCCTCACGCACCGTGCTAATCTTTTTCCCGTCGCAAGGGAGACCGAGGACGCCGGGCCGGGCAGGCCAGAGCGACCGGGTTTTCATTCGAGTGACGCGCCGTTAGCTCAATAGGCAGAGCAGCTGGCTCTTAACCAGCGGGTTCGGGGTTCGAGTCCCTGACGGCGCACCACAGCCCCAGGCCATCGGTCTGGGGCTCTTCTCGTTTCGGACCATGTGGTGATCATGGTGCCGTTCGTCCACCGTGGTTGCCACGGCTCCTCCACCGTCGTTGCCACGGTGTCGAGCGCGGCCGCCGCATGCCGTGACCCGCCGGCTCCGGCCGACCCACGCCGACAAGTGGTACGGACCACTTGCTGTGCACGGACGGGCGCCCGCGATCGCCACGGTGTCGTCGTGGCGATCGCGGGCGCGCACTCCGGATCCACACGGGCACTGGATCCACACGGGCACTGGATCCACACAGGATCGCGCCGGAGTTCTCCCCCTGAGGATTCGCGGTCGGTGAGACGCGGCGTCAGACCGCCGCGGTCGCCTTGGCGCCGCTGCCGTCGCTCGCCCTGGCGCCCGTGTCGGTCAACAGTGGCGGAGCGCTCGGAGTACGCAGCACGTCATCGTCGAGCAGCCCCTCGGTACGGGCGACCACGGTCGGGACCACGATCTGGCCCGCGACGTTGGTCGCGGTGCGCATCATGTCCATGATCGGGTTGACCGAGTAGATCAGGGCGATACCCGTGGCGACCTGCGCCGGGTCGAGCCCGATGACCGTGCCCGTGAGCGTCAGCGCCGTGAGCCAGCCGGTGGTGCCCGCCGTCGCGAGTGCACCGAACACGGCCACGACGACGATGCCGAGGTACTGCCCGACACTCAGCGACACCCCGGAGATGTTCGCGATGAAGATCGCGCCGATCGCCGGGAACACCGCCGCGCAGCCGTCCATTTTGGTCGCGCTCGCGAGCGGTGTGGCGAACGCCGCGTAGCCGGGATCCACGCCGAGGTTCACCGTCGTCTGCCGCGTCAGTGGCAGGGTCGCACCCGAGGACTGCGACACGAACGCGAACTGGATCGCGGTCCACGCCTTGCCGAAGAACCGCCCCGGGCTCACCCGCGCCACGAGGCGCAACAACGTCGGGTAGACGACGAACATGACCAGTCCGCTGCCGACGTAGACCGCCGCCGTGATCGACAGCAACGGGCGGAACAGCGAGTCGCCGTACTCGGCCACGGCGGAACCGATGAGACCCAGGATGCCCAGCGGGGCGAGCCGCACGATCCAGCCCAGGTACCGCTGGATGATCTCGAACACGCTCGTGACGACGTCGATGAACGGCGCGGCGCGCTCCCCCAGACTGTAGGCCGCGGCGCCGATCACCAGCGCCAGGAACAGCACCTGCAGCGTCTGCCCCTCGGCGAACGCGGCGACGAAGTTGTCCGGCACGATGCCGTCGAGGAACGCCGTCCACGACCCCCACTCGCCGACGCTTCCCGCGGCCTTCTCGGCGTTCTCGGCCGTCGCCTGCACCCCGCCGAGACCGCCACTTCCCGGGTCGAACAGCAGGCCGACACCGATGCCGATCAGCACGGCGATCAACGACGTCGTCGCGAACCACGCGACGGTCTTCCCGCCGAGCCGCGCCGCGGTGCGCCCGCCGCCCAGGCCGCGCAGGCTGTTGATGCCGACGATGATGGCGGTGAACACCAGCGGCACGACCGCGATCTGCAGCAGCGTCGTGAACACCGAACCGACCTGGTCCAGCACCTCGGCGAGCCAGGTCGTGTCGGTGACACGGGCCAGTGCGCCGAGTCCGGCACCGAGGAGAAGAGAACCGATGACCGCGGACGCGAAGACCGCGGGTTTCGTATACACGCGCAGCAAGGACACGAAGTCGCTCCGAAGACGGGGGTTACCGATAGATCCGGTAGCCACAACACGATGCGAGCGCCTCGTCTTCCGCGTCCCAGATCGTGGAACCCGGTTCGTCGAGGCCCCGACGAACCGGCGGCTGAGACCATGTCGACCGTGCCGACCGCCGACCCGCCCACCGGCGGGTCCAGCGCTCCGGCGACGGGAACCCCGGCACCCTGCCCTGAGCACCCTCCGGCGGCGGGCCGTCCTCAGTCGCGGCGGGACCGCATCGCCAGCTGGAGTTCCAGCAACAGCCGGTCGGACGGATCCCGAAGATCGAGGCCCGTCACCTGTTCGACGCGGCGCAGGCGGTAGCGCAACGTGTTCGGATGCACCCGCACGCGCTCGGCCGCGCTGCGGACGTCGCCGTGGTCGGCCAGGAACGCCGCGGCGCTCGCGCGCAGCTCGGTGCCGTGCCGGTCGTCGTAGCTGCGCAGCGCCTCCACCCGCGGGTCGTGCAGCTCCTCCCGTGCGCCGACCAGGTCGAGGATCTCGCCCAACAACACGGCTGTCCGGGACTCGGCGAGCGTCGTGACCCGGCTTTCCGGCGGATGCTCGGCGGTGCCGTCCAGCACCCGGTCGACCTCGGCGCGCGCGGCCGCGACGTCTCCGAGGTGCGCCACCCCCGCCGCGATGGCCGCGCGCAGCACCACCGACCGGCTCTCCTCGAGCGCACCGACCAGTTGCCGCGCCCACGCGGCGACCGCCTGCTCCGAGGCGTATCCCGGCAGCAGCACGTAGGCACGGTCGCCGAACATCGTCGTCACCGAGTCGCGGCGGAACGCGCTCGCGTGCAGGCGCAGCACGCTGCCCGCCCGGCCGAGCCTGCCGCGGGCCGACGCCGCGAACCCGATGACCGCGACCGGCCCGGCCGACGGCAGGTTCAGCGCGCCCGCCAACGACGGCACGTCCACTCCCTCGCCGTGCAGGCCGAACAACCGCCGGATGAGCAGTTCCTCCGTGGACGGCGCGTTGTGGGTGCGCACGATGATCCGCGCCGCGATCGCCGCGGCCCCGCGCAGCACCTCGGCGGCGTCCGCGGCGAACGGCTGCTCCCCCTGCTGCAGCCAGATCGAGCCCAGTGTGCGCCCCGTCTCGCCGTCGTCGGCCGGTTCGCGGATGCCGACGACCAGGCGTCGTTTCGTGCCGAGTTCGGCGTGTTCGGGCACGTCGACGACCTCGTCGCCGGTGCGCAACCGGTCGTAGACGCCCCACCGGTGCAGCACCCGCAGGTAGTCGCGCGGACCTTCCCTGCCCAGGATCGACAGCGTGCGGAGTTCGTCGGCGGTCTCGTCGGACGGCGAATGCGCCAACACGCGGGACGCGGCGTCCTCGATCGACACCATGCCACCCGCGTTGCGGGCCACGCTCTGGGCCAGGTCGAACAGGTCCGTGTCGGCGGCGAGCAGGTCCGGGTCGGCGGGCGCGGTGTGCCGGTGGCTGCGGTCGAGCATCCGCTGCACCCGGGGCAGGACGTGGTCCCAGCGCGCCCGCGGATGCACTTCGACGAGCGCCACGTCGGCGCCGCGCGCCGCCGCACACACCTCCGGGGACGTGGTCTTCGACAGCACCGCGCGGGGACGCAGGCTCGGCGGACGGCCCGCGAGCGACGTGAAGTACGCCAGCGCCTCCTCGTCGCGGACGCCGACGTGCAGGCACACGTCGGGCGGAGCGGACATCGCGTCGCCCGGTTCGGAGGCGGCTCCCACGTCGGCGGCTCCGGCGTCGGCGGTCAGTTCCGCACCGTCGACCAGCGCCACCGAGGCGACCACCGCGGACGGATCACCCACGGCCGTACCCACGACGGCGGTGTCGAGCGCCTCGACGAGTTCACGCAGCGTGATCGTCCGGCCGTCGCCCTCCACCCGCGCCACCCTCTCCGCCGTCATTGCCCAACTGCGTTGTCCGATGCGTTGCCTGATCGCGCGCTGCCCGGTCGCGCGTTGTCCGATCGAACAAGGGCGTCCCGATTTCTTCGTTCGATCGGCCCAGTTTACGGGCACTCACGTCCTGCTTCACTTCCGGCGTGCGGCGAACCCGCTCGCATCGCCCCGAAGGAGGTCACGAGGTCCATGGACGGCATCACCAACGTTCCGCAGCCCGCGAACGAACCGGTCAACTCGTACGCGCCCGGCACGCCCGAACGCGCCCGGCTGGAGGCGAAGCTGGCCGAACTGGACGCGAACCCCACCGAGGTGCACCACGTCATCGACGGGCAGCACCGGCGGAGTGCGACGACCGTGCAGAACGTCGTCCAGCCGCACAAGCACGCCTCCGTGCTCGGCACGTTCACCCACGCCACGCAGCAGGACGTCCGTGACGCCGTGGAGGCCGCGAACGCGGCGGCCCCGGCCTGGGCCGCCATGCCGTTCGACGAGCGCGCCGCGATCTTCCTGCGCGCCGCCGACCTGCTGTCCGGTCCGTGGCGCGAGACGATCGCCGCGGCGACGATGCTCGGCCAGTCGAAGACCGCCTACCAGGCCGAGATCGACGCCCCGTGCGAACTGATCGACTTCTGGCGGTTCAACGTCCACTTCGCCCGCCAGCTGATGACCGAACAGCCGCTGTCGGTGCCCGGGGTGTGGAACCGCGTCGAGTACCGCCCGCTCGAAGGGTTCGTCTACGCGGTCACGCCGTTCAACTTCACCGCCATCGCGGGCAACCTCCCGACCGCGCCCGCGCTGATGGGGAACACGGTCGTGTGGAAGCCGTCGGACACCCAGGCCGTGTCGGCGTACCTGACGATGCAGCTGCTCGAGGCGGCGGGCCTGCCCAAGGGCGTCATCAACCTCGTCACCGGACCGGGCCCCGACATCTCCGACGTCGTGCTGGCCGACCCGCGGCTGTCCGGTATCCACTTCACCGGCTCCACGCAGACGTTCCAGACCCTCTGGGCCGAGGTCGGCACGAACATCTCGCGCTACCGCTCCTACCCGCGCCTGGTCGGCGAGACCGGCGGCAAGGACTTCGTCGTCGCGCACGGTTCGGCCGACCCCGACGTCCTCACCACGGCCCTCATCCGCGGGGCGTTCGACTACCAGGGGCAGAAGTGCTCGGCGGCCTCGCGCGCATTCATCCCGAAGTCGGTGTGGGCGACGATGGGCGAGGACCTCATCGCCAAGACCGAGGCGCTCTCCTACGGAGACGTGGCGGACCTGTCCCACTACGGCGGGGCCGTCATCGACAAGCGCTCGTTCGACCGCAACGCCGCAGCGTTGCAGCGTGCCAAGTCGACGCCCGGCCTGACGATCGCCGCGGGCGGCGGCGCCGACGACAGCGTCGGCTACTTCATCGAGCCCACGATCCTGCTCGGCGACGACCCGACCGACGAGGCGTTCAGCAAGGAGTACTTCGGCCCGATCCTGGCGATCCACGTCTACGACGACTCGAAGCCGGGCGCGTTCGATGAGATCCTGGACACGGTGGACTCCGGCTCCGCGTACGCCCTGACCGGCGCGGTGATCGCGAACGACCGCGACGCCGTGGCCAGGGCGTCCGAGAAGCTGCGGTTCGCCGCCGGCAACTTCTACATCAACGACAAGCCGACCGGTTCGATCGTGGGCCAGCAGCCGTTCGGCGGCGCCCGCGCCTCGGGCACCAACGACAAGGCCGGGTCGCCGCAGAACCTGCTGCGGTGGGCCTCGGCACGCTCGGTCAAGGAGACGTTCGTGGCCCCGACCGATCACCGCTACCCGCACCAGGGGGTGTGATCACCATGCCGTCTCCGCTGCGCACGGGCCTGCTGGCCGCGGCGAGGTCGAAGCGCCTCGAACGGACGGCCTCGCGGCTGCAGCTCACGCGCAAGGTCGTGGACCGGTTCGTGGCGGGCGAGACCGAGCAGCAAGCGCTCGCCACGTCCCGCGACATCCTCGCGTCGGGCCGCTTCATCACGATCGATCACCTCGGCGAGGACACCACCGATGCCTCGCAGGCCACGGCGACCGTGTCGGCGTACCTGTCGCTGCTGTCGGCCCTCGCCCCGCTGACGGGCAGGCAGGTCGAGGCCGAGGGTCCGCGCCCGGTGGAGGTGTCGGTGAAGCTGTCGGCGCTCGGGCAGTTCGTGGGCGCGGACGGGGACCGGATCGCGCTGGAGAACGCGCACAAGATCGTCGCCGCGGCCGAGGAGGCGGGCGTGTGGGTCACGGTGGACGCCGAGGACCACACGACGACCGACTCGACGCTGGCCATCGTCCGTGAGCTGCGCAGCGACTTTCCGCACCTGGGAACGGTGCTGCAGGCCTACCTCAAACGGACCGAGGCCGACTGCGCCGACCTGTCCGGGCCGGGATCGCGCATCCGGCTGTGCAAAGGCGCCTACGCCGAACCGCCGAGCGTGGCGCATCAGGGCGACGCGGTGGACGAGGCGTACGTCCGGTGTCTGCGCGTGCTGATGCACGGCCGGGGTTATCCGATGGTGGCCACGCACGACCCGGCGATGGTCGAGGCCGGACTGCGGCTCGCGGCCGAAGCGGGGCGCAGCGCCGACGAGTACGAGCTGCAGATGCTCTACGGCGTCCGCGACACCGAGCAGGTGCGGCTCGTCGGCCAGGCGCGTCACCTGCGCGTGTACCTGCCGTACGGCACCGAGTGGTACGGCTACTTCATGCGCAGACTGGCCGAGAAACCCGCCAACCTGGCGCTGTTCCTCCGTGCGCTGACGTCGACGAAGTAGGCGCCCGCCGAACGACTCCCCCGGGGGCACCCTGGTTGCATTCAACGCAACCAGGGTGCCCCTGGGGTTGTTGGCCGTGTCACGCCGGCCTGCGGACCGTCGAGGGCTGTCCCACGGCAGGTCGCGGCCATAGACTCGCCTCACGGTTCATGATCAACGGCGAAAGGCGCGCACGACGATGTACGCAGCTACGGTGACTCGCACCGACGGTCCCGCGGCCCTCGAGGTCGCCGACACACCCGCGCCGAAGCCCGGCGACGGCCAGGTGTTGATCGACGTCAAGGCGGCCGGGGTGAACTTCCCGGACCTGCTGCTGACGAAGAACATGTACCAGTACAAGCCCGAGCCGCCGTTCACCCTCGGTGGCGAGCTGGCGGGCGTCGTGCGCGAGGCCCCGGCCGGTTCGGGTTTCTCCGCCGGTGACCGTGTCGCCGCGAGCACCACGACGGGCGCCTTCGCCGAACAGGTCCTCGCACCTGTCACGAACGTGTTCCCCCTGCCGGACGCGATGAGTTTCGCCGCGGGCGCCTGTCTGCCGATGAACTACCTGACCATGACGTTCGCCCTGCTCAAGCGCGGACAACTGCAGCGGGGCGAGACGGTGCTCGTCCACGGCGCCGCGGGCGGGATCGGCACGGCCACCATCCAGCTCGCGGCGGCGATGGGCGCACACGTCGTGTCCGTGGTGTCCACGGAGGACAAGGCGCGGTTCGTCTCGTCGGTCGGTTCCCACGACGTCGTGCTCGCCGACGGGTTCAAGGACTCGGTCGCCGAACTCACCGGTGGCCGCGGGGTCGACGTCGTGGTCGACCCGGTCGGCGGCGACCGCTTCACCGACTCGCTGCGCAGTCTCGCACCGCTCGGCCGACTGCTGGTCATCGGTTTCACCGCGGGCGACATCCCGACGGTGAAGGTCAACCGCCTGCTGCTGAACAACATCGACGTGCGCGGAGTCGCGTGGGGCGCGTACGTCATGGCCGACCCGACCCGTCTCCGCACGGAGTGGGACGTGCTGGTGCCCTACCTCGAGTCCGGTGTGGTCGACCCGCCGATCGCGGCGACCTACCCGCTGTCCCGCGCGGGCGAAGCGGTGGCACAGCTGGAGGACCGCGCGGTGCTCGGCAAGGTGGTGGTCGACCCGACGGCGTGACCGTGCCGCTCGTCGGCGAGACCGGCCAGGCGGCGATACAGCTCGCGGTGCCGTTCGGCGGCACTCGCCCAGCTGTATCGCCGCGCCAGCGCCCGCCCGCGCTCCCGGTGGCAGTCCGGTTCGGACAGTGCGTCGGCCAGCGCGTCGGCGAAGCCGTAGGAGTCACGTGCGAAGCGGACAGCGGAGCCGAACACCTCACGCAGCACCGGCAGATCCCTCGTGACGACCGGAACCCCCGCGGCCAGGGCCTCCATCGCCGCGAGCCCGAATCCCTCCTTCGTGGACGGAAAGCCGAAGGCCTCCGCCGCGGCGACGGCGAGCGGCAACTCCTCGTGCTCGACCGCGCCGAGCACGACCGGTTCCACGCCCAGCTCGGCGGCACGGGCGTCGAAGCGCGCGCGGTAGTCGTGGTAGTCGAACAACGTCTCCCCGCCGACGATCACCAGTCGGAGTTCCGGATCCCGCTTCCGCAGCAACGCGACCGCCTCGAGCAGGTCGAGGGTTCCTTTCCGCGGTTCGATACCTCCCACCGCGACGACGTAGCGGCCGAGTTCGCCGCGCCACCGGCGCGTGCCCTCGGAGTCGGCCGCCGCACGCTCGAACCGGTCCGCATCGACGGCGTTCGGGATCACGGTGGCGTCGATCCCCCAGCCGTCGCGCAGTTCGGCCGCGACGGCTCCGGACACGCACACGTGTGCGAAGGGATCCGTGATCGCACGTTCGTGGCAGGCCGCCAATTCGGGCGTGGTGAACCGGTCGATGTGGTGCACGGTGCGCACGCACTCGCCCGCCGCGTTGGCGCTGATGCAGTCCTGGGCGTGCACGATGTCGTATGCGCGGGGGTCGAAGGCGTCGCGCAGCGTCTCGATCGACCGCAGGATCCGCGGGCCGACGGCCTCGCCGTCGCGTGACACGAACGGCACGACCCGGACCGTGACACGGGGGTCCACGCGGCGGAAGAACCCGGTGTCGCCATCGCGTCCGAGGGTCCACACCGTGACGTCCTCCCCCGCGTGCGCCAGCGCCTCGGCGAGCGCCAGCGTGTGGACCACCCCGCCTCGGGGTTTCGTGGAGTAGCTCAGCAACGCGATCCTCACGGTGTCCCTCCGTACGCTTCGGGTTTGCGCTCGCCGAGGTGGTGCAGCACCCGCCGGGCGTTGGCGAGCTCGCCCGCCACGTCCACCTCGGCCACGGCGATTCCCGCCTTGCTCCACGTGCGCGCCAGGATGTCCCCGCCGGGGCCGACGATCTTGGCCTGCCCGAGGAAACGCATGCCGCCCAGCGCACCGGTCTGGTTGGCGGAGGCGAGCACCACCTGGTTCTCGGCGGCGCGCGCCTGGTCGTAGAGGTCGAACAGCCGCGCCTGGCGGTCCTGGGACATGCGGGGTGCGCGGTTGGTGATGCTGGTCGGCCACGCGGACAGGCACGCGATGATCTCGGCCCCGTCGACGGCGAGGCTGCGCGCCGATTCGGGGAACGTCTTGTCGTAGTCGATCAGCATGCCGACCCTGCCCACGGGCGTGTCGAACGCCGCGAACCGGTCGCCCGCGGCGTACACGGCCCGCTCGCCGGGCGGCTGGTGCACCTTGCGATGCCTGCCGAGCACACCGTCACCCGTGACGGCCAGCGCCGCGTTGTAACGGACGTCGCCGTCCGCCTCGCAGTAGCCGACGCACACGACCATGTCCCGTGCCAGCGAGCCGATCCGCGCCAGGTGCGGATCGTCGGGCGGCAGCGCGGGAGGCAGGTTCCCGGCGTCCGGCTCGCGCAGGTCCGGCAGATACCCGCCGACGGCGGCGTCCGGCAGCACCAGCAACTGAGCGCCGGATCCGCGGGCGTGCTCGATCAGGGTGGCGATGCGGTCGAGATCGAACTCGAGATCGCGGCCGAAGTGGGCGGCGACCGCGGCGATGCCGGTCAGAGCCATGCCGTGATCATCCCGCAGGCGCCCCGGCGGGAGCGTACGCCTCGGGCCTGCGGTCGCGCAGGTGCGCCATCGAGCGGCGTGCCGTCGCCAGCGCCTCGACCACGTCTACGTCGGCGACCGCCAGCCCGTCACCCACGCCCGTGTCCGCGACCACCTCGCCACCCGGGTCCACGATCTTCGCGCTCGCCACGAACCGTAGGTCGCCGAACGTGCCCGACTGATTGGCCGACACCCACACCATCTGGTTCTCCAGCGCCCGCGCGCGGTCGAACAGGTCGAAGCGGCGTTTCCACCGGTCGCGGGCGAGGTCGGCCGCCGCGTGGGTGCGGCTGCCCGGCCACGCCGACAGGCACACCCCTATCTCCGCACCATCGAGCGCCAGGGCACGCGCCGATTCGGGAAACGCCTTGTCGTAGCAGATCATCATGCCGAGCCTGCCGACCGGAGTGTCGAACGCGGTGAACCCGTTGCCGGCCTGGTACGTGGCGTCCTCCGACAGCGGCTGGTGCACCTTGCGATGGCTGCCGAGCACGACGCCGTCGGAAACGCACACGGCGCTGTTGTAGAGCGCCCCGCCGTCGGATTCGCAGTAGCCGGCCGTGACGACCAACTCGCCCGCGAGCTCGGCGAGCCTGCGGATCTCCGGGCCGTCGGCGTCCAGGGCGGGCGGGCCGTCGGCGCCGCCGTCGAGGTTCGCCAGGTACCCGCCCAGACACGCCTCGGGCAGTGCCAGGAGGCGCACTTCGTCGGCGCGGGCGCGGTCGATCAGCGCGGCGATGCGCGCGAAGTCCTCGTCGAGGTCGCGGCCGAACGGGGCGGCCGCCGCCGCGATACGTACCCCGGTCATGCCGCCGTGCCCAGGCCGGTCACCACAGTGTCGAGCACGGGGATCTCCTCTCCGTCGGGCCACCGCAGCCGGACACCGCCGGTCGCGGTCAACTCGCCGCATTCGACCGACACCGCGGGCCCTGCCGCCGCTTCCCGGTCGCCCACGGTGATCATCGCGAAGCCCGGGAAGCACGTCAGCCAGTCGCCCACCGTCACGTTCGCCGGACGTGGCACGTCCGCGACATCCAGTACGGCGCCACACCCGCTCGCCTCCGCCAGCATGCCGAGGGTCCCGGCGATACCCGCCATGGACACGTCCTTGGCGGCCCGCGGGCGCGCCGCGGCCACCGAGCTCTGCATCGCGCGCAGCTCGCCCGTCCGCCGGGTGGACGTGGAGTCCCACTGCGCACCGGTGTAGCCGGGCCGCCACGACCCGCCGAGATCGGCGGTCAGCCGCACCCGTTGTCCCGGCACACCGCCACCTCCCGGCACCGGGTCGGGCGTCCTTCCGAGCGCCGTCACCGCCAACGACGCAGGCACCCCGAGTTGCGTGTGGCCGCCGAGCACGGGAACGTCCCACGCCCGGCTCGCGGCCCGCAGCCCGGACAGCACCCGCGAGGCGAACGACGCGTCCCGCGCGCCCAGCGCGTCGAGGAGCCCGACCGGGCTCGCACCCATCGCGGTCAGGTCGTTGACGTTGACCAGCACCGAACACCAGCCCGCCCACTCCGGGTCACGTTCGACCATGGACGGCAGGATCGCGTCGCACGCGGCGACCGTGTCGCCGCCCGGTACGGGCACACCGTCGTCGCCGACGAATCCGGGCACGCCCGGCATGCCCTCCAGCAGGGAGCCGAGGGCGGTCTTGGTGGACCGCACCAGCGCCGCCACCCGGCCGATGGGATACCGCATCAGCACGTGCGGTCTGCCGGACACGTTCGTCTCCCGGACGCGCTGCCAGCCGAGGTGGCGGAACATGCGTTCGTTGGCGGGCTGCACCCTCGCCTCGAACCGCACCACGCCCGCGTTCTCCGCGTACGCCTGCGCCGCTCTGACGAGCGCGGCACCGACACGGGTGCGCTCGCGGCGGTGTGCCGGCTCCACCACGAGCCTGCCGCCGTACCACCACCCGAGATCGACCCCGTCGGTCGCCGGATGCAGCCGCACGCCTCCGAGCACGGTTCCACCCTGGTCCCTGGCGAGAAGTACCACGGTGCGCGGATCACCGTCGTGGCCGTCCATGTCGTCGTTGTCGAAGATCCGTTGCTCGTCGACGAACACCGCGCGCCGCAACGCCCGGTACTCCGCGAGTGCGGCATCGTCGGCCGCGGGCTCGATACGGAACCGCGGCTGCCGCGCCACGCTGACCGGATCGCCGAGACCCGCCAGTACGTCGGGATACATGCTCACGCTCCCGCCGCGCTCAGCGCACCGCAGGCGCCACAGGCGGCGCAGCCCGCCTGCTGATCGGCGCCGGTCATGCCCGCGGCGCGCAGGAGGGACGCGACGCGCTCGGTCACGTCACGGACCAACGACGCCGGGGGCGGCTGCGCGCCGTCGGCACGCGCCAGCGTGCCCGCCATCGGGCGCATCGGGACGACGAACGGATAGACCCCGTGGTCGACGAGCTCGGCGGCGCCCGCCACCAGCTCGTCCGGGTCCTCACCGAGGCCGACGAGCAGGTACGTCGAGACGCGGTTGCGGCCGAACACCCGTACCGACTCGTCCCACGCCTCCCAGTACTCGCTCAGCGGCACGGTCGCCTTGCCCGGCATCCAGCGCGCCCGCACGGCGTCGTCGAGCGATTCGACATGGATGCCGATCGACGTCGCGCCCGCCTCACGCAGCTCCGTCAGTACGCCGAGGTCGCCGGGCGGTTCGATCTGTACCTGGATCGGCAGTCCCGGCACGGCCCGGAGAACGGCCCGGACGCAGCGCACGAGGTGCCGTGCTCCCCTGTCCGGCCCCGCCGTGGTCCCGGTGGTGAGCACCAGCTGCCGCACCCCGTCGAGACGCACGGCGGCCTCGGCGACCTCGGCCAGCTGGGCGGGCGTCTTCGCGGCGATCGTCGACCCCGCCCGCAGCGACTCCTCGATGGTGCAAAAACGACACCGCTGGTCCTCGACGTAGCGGATGCACGTCTGCACCACTGTGGAGGCGAGCACGTCCCTGCCGTGCAGCAGGGCGATCTGGTGGTACGGCACGCCGTCCGCAGTGGACAGCTCGTAGAACCTCGGCCTGGCGACGGGTTCCACCGACAGGCCGAGGTCCAGAGTCCCGTCGAAAACCCTGCCGTCGCGGACGGTGTAGGGACTCTCCGGATTCAACGGCACGGTCGCGGCGGCGCCGCCCACCACGAGATGGCCGTCGTCGCTCGGCCCGGCGCCCTTGGAGCGCCGCACGGGTGTCTCCGTCCGGACGCCCTGCACCGCCAGATCGACACGCGTCGACACGACCACGCTCTCGGCATCAGTTGTCACGACGTACCTCCGAACTCGCCGACGGGCCCGATCACGGTCACCACATGTAGGTCGAATTGATGATCGCGCCCTTGCGCGCGTAGTGGATGAGCGCGTCCTGCACGTCGAGGGGATGGGTGGGGATCACGCCCTCGATGAGGTCCTCCTCGCGCAGACCGTGCAGCGACAGTCCGAACCGGCAGCAGTACACCTTGCCACCTTCGGCGATGAACGTCTTGAGCTGTTCGTTGATGTTGTGCTCGCCGGGGAACGCCGAACTGCCCGTCGTCGGGAATCCCCGCGTGGCCATGCAGTTCATCGAACCGGGTCCGTAGAAGTAGACGGCGGCCTCGAAACCCTTCCGCAGCGCGCGGGTCGCCTGCAGGATCGCGACGAAGCTCACCGACGACTCGTGCGCGATCCCGTGCACCAGCGTGAAGTAGGACTGCCCGGGTTCGGCCTGGTAGTCGGGGAAGACCTTGGTGCCGCCGTAGATGTTGGAACCGTCCGGAAGTGACGGGTGCGGGATCTCGTTCAGGCTCTGCTGTTCGGTGTCGGTCAGTTCGGGCACTGTTGCTCCTTCGTCGGTGTCGCGGATTTCCTGACTACGGCCGACCGGATGTCAGCCGTAGAGCTTGTCGAAGTTCTCGCGGAACGCGAGGCGTGCGAGTTCCCCGTCGCCCGCGGCACCCCTGAGGGCCGCGAGTTCGGCGCCGTGGTCTCCCCACGGCTCGTCGCTGGCGAACAGCACTCGGTCGGCACCGATGCCTCGCCGGGAGATCTCCTCGGCGAGCCAGTGCGGCGCGAAGCCGATCGCCCACGACAGGTCGGTGTAGACGTGTTTGCCCGCCTCGATCCAGGAGAAGAAGCGGGAGCCGATCAGCTTGATGTGGCCGCTCATGCCACCGCCGAAGTGCACCAGGTGGATCTTCACGTGGTGGCCGTAGTCGTCGACGAGCGCACCGACGTTGTCGATGTCCGAGGCGGCGCCCGGCGAGGTGTGCACGTGGACGACGAGGTCGAGCGCCTCGGCGGTCGCGAAGATCTCGTCCAGCATCGGGCGGCATTCCGGATCCGTGGGATCGCCGCCGAGCAGGAAACTGAGCTTGAGTGCGCGTACCCCCGGCTCGTCGGCGAGTGCCAGCGCCGCGCGGGTGCGCTCCTCGTCGCGTGGCAACGGGGACACCCACAACGCGGCACGGATCCGATCGTCGGAGGCTGCCGCCTCCACGCAGAGTTCGTTGAACGAGAACGAGACCGCCGGATCGGGCACGCCGTAGTTCGGGATCACCAGCGCGCGCTCGGTCCCCTCCGCGTCCAGGTCCGCGATCAGTTCGGCGATCGTCGCCCGTGCCCGCGAGTCGGGTTTGACCGCGGGACCGCCGTAGAACGGGAAGGCCGGCATCGAACCGAGGTGCCGGTGCGCATCACAGAAGTCGAACCGTGTCACTGGTGTCCTCCCACATCGCTGCGCCGCTGCGACCGCATCGTGGCGGCGGTGGCGGTGGCGCCGCCGTCTCCATGGCCGGTCATGCGACCGTGCGCGGTGACGTCCGGACGGCGCCGGCCGGGCAGGTGTCCCTGCGGGTGCCCGCGATCCACGGCACGTCGAGCCCCGTTCCGCGGGCCGTGTCGGTGATCCGTCGCGCGAGGTGCTCCGCGTCGCGGCCGACCCCGCTGAAACGCCCCGAACCCCAGGTGTGCTGCCACGGCAGCCCCAGGAAGTACAGGCCGGGGCAACCGGTGACGCCTCGTTGGTGTGCCGGGTATCCGCGCCCGTCGAAGACCGGCACGTCGATCCAGCGGTGGTCCGTGTCGAAGCCGGTGGCCCATACCACGGATGTGATGGCCGTGCTGTCGAGCGGGAGCTCCGCGGACTCGTCCGCGGGTTCCCACACCGGGACGTACCGCCGCTCGGCGGGCGCGTCGAGCCCGTGCAGTGCCACGTACGCGTCGATCGAGTCCTTGATTCCCTCGGACACGGCGTCGGCGGCATCGAGGTTCTCGCGCAGATCCGGGAGGAACCGCACGACTCCGGACTCCACGTCGGACAACCGGCCGTACAGCCGCATCCCCTCGAGCGCGAAGGACCGCAGATCGATGTCGCGGCCCCCGCCCCGTCCGGTGACGTAGTGATTGGCCCGGAACCGCACGGCATCGACGTCGGAGAACTCGTCGATCGCCCGGCGGTAGTGGCCCATGTCCTCGAGCCAGTCGACGACGTCCCTCCCGCGGTAACGGCGCGCGACCCTCGGCGCACCGCCCACGGACAGGTGCACCACGCGCCCGGCCAGATGCAGGTCCTCGGCGATCTGACACCCGGACTGCCCCGACCCGACCACGAGCACGTCGCCGCCGGGCAGCTGCCGCGGATTCCGGTACGCCGACGAGTGCAGCTGCGTCAGTCCCGGCGGGAACCGCTCCGCCAGTCGCGGGGTCCGCGGAACCTGATACGGCCCGGTGGCCACCACGACCTGGTCGGCGGTCACCGTTCCGTGCGATGTGGACAGTACGAACGTCGTGCCGTCGCGCCGCAGTCGTGTCACGTCCACCCCGGTGACGAGCGGACACGGGAAGGACCGCGCGTAATCCTCGACGTAGGTCGCGACCTCGTCCCGGGACATGAACCCGGTGGGTTCGCCTCCCTGGTAGGGAAAACCGGGGAGATCGCACTGCCGGTTCGGGGTGACGAGGCAGAACGAATCCCAACGCCGACTGCGCCATTCGAATCCCGGACTCTCGCGCTCCAGCACGACGTGATCGACCCCGTCACGGGCCAGGCAGTAGCTCATCGACAACCCCGCCTGCCCTCCGCCGACGATCGCGACCGTCCGGTGCAGTCCGTCCACAGTGGTCATCGGTCGAACCTTTCGACGAGCACGGCGGCGTCGGCAGGCATGCGTGCGGCGAGATCGTCGAGCGCCGCGGCCGTGGCTGTCGCCCTGCCGCACGGGAATCCGTACACCGCGGCCACCCGATCCGAGGCGACGTCCAGCGCCGTCCTGCTCCGTTCCAGGAAATCGCCGAGCCCGTACTCACCACCGACTCGCAAGTAGTCCTCGATCACGGTCGACGGGGAGTAGAACCGACGCGACACACCGTCCGGCCAGCGCACGTGGAAATACACTTCGGGCACGAACACTCCTCTCACGGGGTGGTTCTGCAACGGACGGACCGGATACGATCGATTCGCGGCCACGACTTCGTTGTCGTGTCGGGTCGTGCCGTCACTCGACGACCCGTGCATGTCCGAGCACCCACGGCGATCGAATGTGACGGGAACCAGTAGAGCCGCCGACGATTGCCGATCGATGTCACCCGGACTACCCGTGCGTTACCGACAACGCGCGTTGTTACGAGAAGACGTCGGATAGCCTCGGGCGGTGATGAGCACGCCCGGAGCCACCGCATCCCACCCGGACACCGCGACCGACCCGGAGGCCGCGGCCGCCCTCGTGGACCGCGCCTACCGGCTGATCCTCGGCCGGGCACCCGACCCCGACGGTCTGGCGTACTACACGCACCAACTGCGCTCCGGTGAACTGTCGGACCGGCAACTGTGTGCGGCACTGGCGAGTTCGGACGAGTTCGCAGGCCGCCTCAGCCCCGGCGAGGATGCGGCGTCCGGAGGCACCGCATCCTCCGAAGCGATGTCCGACGTCCGGGAGGCGGCCGCCCGGGAACCCGGCTTCGTCGACGCCGCCGAACTCGCCCGCGCCGCGACGGTCGAGGACCTCGCCGCCACCGCCGAGGCGTACTTCTCCTCGCTCGACGACACCGAACTGCTGCTGACCAAGCCGTTCAAGGAACCCGGCGAGGCGGCCGATCTGCTGGTGACGTTCGGCCAGGTGCTGCGTGGGCTGCAGCCCGCGGCGGGCATGACGGTGCTCGACTTCGGCGCCGGAACCTGCTGGACGAGCCGCATGCTGACGCAGCTCGGCTGCCGCGTGATCGCCGCGGACGTCGCGCCGTCGGCGCTCGAACTCGGCCGCGTGCTGTTCCGGCGTCAGCCCGTGCTCGGCGACCGGCCGGAGCCGGAGTTCCTGACGTTCGACGGCCACCACCTCGACCTGCCGGACGGCAGCGTCGACCGGATCCTGTCGTACGACGCACTGCACCACGTGCCGAATCCGGACCAGGTGCTCGGCGAGTTCGCGAGGGTGTTGCGCCCCGGCGGGCTCGCCGCGTTCGCCGAACCGGGGCCGGAGCATTCGCTGCAGCCGCAGTCGCAGTACGAGATGCGGCACTTCGGCGTGCTCGAAAGCGACGTGGTGATCGAGCGCGTGTGGGACAGGGCGCGCGAGGTCGGGTTCGCCGACCTGCGGCTCTGCCTGCTCGAGTCGTCGCCGCAGTGGGTCGACCTGCCGACGTTCCAGGACGTGCTGTCCGGCCGGGCCGACGGCTCGGTGTTCCCGGAGCCCACGCGCGCGGCGATCGGCGACCGGCGCATGTTCGTGCTGCACCGCGAGGGTGTCGAGACGCCCGACAGTCGCGCCGCCGACGGGCTCGCCGCCGACGTGGTGCTCTCCGACGTCGACGTCACGGCTGGCGACGACGCCGCGGTCGCCGCGACCGTCCGCGGGACGTGCCTGCTGCGCAACACCGGCACCCGCACGTGGTTGCCCTCCGACGCGCGGTACGGCCCCGTGTTCCTCGGCGCCCGCGTGCGCACCGCCGACGGCTCGCTCAGCGACCGCCTCGCCGACTCCGGTGGCCGCATCGCCCTGCCGGGGCGGGGCGTCGCACCCGGCGAGGAGGTGACCGTCGCCGTGCACCTCGACGTGCCCGCGCGGCTCGGCGACGGCACGGGCGCCGCCCCGGTCGCCGTCGAATTCGACCCCGTCAGCGAGTTCGTGTGCTGGTTCTCCGTCAACGGGTCGACACCGGCGACGGTGCCACTCCCCTGACGCCACTCGCCTGACCCCGCGCGCCCTGACCCCGCGCTCCCTGACACACCACACTCACCATCGGGACAACTCGCCCGTTTGCCGGGTTCGTCGGCGTTACCGACCGGTCACCCATGCGTTTTCTCCCCGTTGTACGACTTCCCGGACGTCGCGTCCCATACGGGTGAATCGCTGTCTGCGGGGAGCGGTAGCCTCCGCTCGCACATTCGGGGCAGACCTGGGACGCAGGGACCGCGGCGCGGCACACGCGCAGACGGCGCAAACGAGGTGAACACCGATCCAGCAGGCGACCACGGCGGGTCCGGCAGGCGCGGGCCCCACGGAGGCGAAGCTGTACGCCGCGTTCCGCCGCTACGCGGTCGGCGTACGGCTCACCGTCGTGCTCGCGTGCATCGTCCTCGCCATGATCGGCGTGCCGCAGCGGTACGAGCCGGCCGTGCTGGTCGCCGTGGTGACCATCGGGTGGTGCGGCCTGTCGGCGTGGTGGACGTGGCGAGCCCCCGACCGCGCCACGCCCGCACTCGTCGTGACTGCCGCGGTCGTCGCGCTACTCGCCGTCGAACTGCCCCAGGCATGGACCGCGATGGGCCCGTACAACGGCTGGGCGTTCGCGGTCGCGAGCATCACCGGCATCGCCGTCCAGTTCGAACTGCCCACCCGGCCGCGGCTCGCGCTGTTGGTCACGGTCGTCGCCGCCGTGTCCTACGTGTTCGGGGCGGCGATGGCCCGCCCGCTGCCGGACGCCGTGTGGTTCGGCGGCAGGGTGCTGCTCGACGCCCTGCTGTCCCGGTGCGCGTTCCTGCTCATCCGTTCGCGTGCCCGCGCCGCGGACCGGGCACGTGAACGCGCGGCCGCGGGGCGGCGCGCGGCCCGGGTCGCCGCCGCCCGCCGCAGCACCGAACGCGAGTACCTCGCCACGCTCCACGACACCGCCAGCGCCACGCTGCTGATGGTGTCACTCGGTGCCGGCGCACCCCAGCACTCGTGGCTGCCCGAGCGCGCCCGTAGCGACCTCGACGCGATCACGACCGTGCCCGCCCCGCCCGGCGCCCGGCAGGGCACCGTCGACCTGCCCGTCCTGCTCCGGCAGGCCGTCGCGCACCCGCTCGTCGAGGTCACCGCCGACACGCCGGAGACGCTTCCGCTACCCGCGCGGCCCGCACTGGCGATCTCCCACGGCGTGCGCGAAGCCGTGGAGAACGTCGCCCGGCACGCCGGGATGACCGAGGCGCGGCTCCGAGTCCGCCCCACCGCGGGCGGGGCCGAGGTCACCCTGGCCGACGACGGCCACGGGTTCGACCCCGCGACGATCGGCGAACACCACCACGGCATCAGCGAATCGATCTCCCGCCGCATGACCGATGCCGGCGGTGCCGTCGCCATCGACTCCGCCCCCGGTCGGGGCACGACGGTGCAGTGGAGCTGGCATGGCTGACCACGCCACCGCCACCCGACCGGGTGCCACCACGGCGACGCCCACGCCCGTGCCGGACCCACACCGGCCCGCGGCGGCACCCGCGCCGGGCCCACAGCCGGCACCGCCGCCCGGGCAGACCGCCGAACAGGTACGGGACCGGCTCGTCCGGGGAGCCCAGTTGGCCGTGCTGCTCGTGGGCGTCACCACCCAGCTCACCAGCTGCCTGCCGCAGTTGCTGGCCAACCGCGATCGGTTCGGCGCGTGGTGGACGGAGGTGGTGGGCTTCGCCGTGCTGGCGGGCGTGGCCGCGACGATCGCGACCCGGCTGCTGCGGAACCGATCCGTGTCCCGACCGCTCGCGTTCACGCTGTGCGGCGCGTGCGTGGCCGCCGCGGCGCTGGCGTCGATACCGATTCCGGCTCGCCTGCTCCTCGTGGCCGACGACTGGTCGTTCGGCATCGCGGGCTGGTACATCCTGGCGATCCTGCTGCGCACGCGGATGCGAACCATCGCGGCGGTCTTCGCGGTCCACGCGCTCGTCACCGTCGCCGAGGTGCTGCTCAAAGGCGTGCACGACCGGTACGTCACGGTGCAGATGGGCATGGTGGCGGTGTCGGTGTTCGGTCTCGAACTCGCCGTGGCACTGCTCGCGGTCGTGCTGCACCACACGGCGTCCGACGCGGGCGAGGCGGCCGAGCGCGAGGAACGCACCCGCACCGCGGAGGCGATCGCCGAAGCCACCCACCGCGACCATCGGGCCCGCTACACCCGGCTGCTCGACACCACCGTCCCGCTCCTCGCCGGCCTGGCCTACGGCGCACTCGACCCCTCCGACGAGCAGGTACGCAGGCGCGCGGCCGTCGAAACGGCCCGTATGCGCCAGCTGTTCGCCGAGACCGACGACGTGTCCGACCCGCTGCTGCACGAACTGCGCGCGGGCATCGACGTGGCCGAACGGCAGGGCGTCTCGGTGCAGCTGGCGGTACGCGGCGAGATCCGGCCCGTGCCGCAGCCGGTGCGCCAGGAACTGGTCGAGACCGCGGCGGCGGTGCTCGCCTCGGCGCGGACCACGGCCCGTGCCACCGTCCTGCGCACCCCGGCGGCGATCCGCGTGAGCGTCGTGGCCGACGCCCCGGCCGAGGTCGCCGCCACGGTCGAGCGGCAACGGCGGTCGCGCACGGAGACCACGACCACCACGAAGAACGACAGACTCTGGGTAGAGGCGGTATGGCGGACGAAATCACCGTGACGGTCGTGGACGACCATCCTGCGATGCTGGTCGGCATCGAACAGTGGTACGCCGACGCGCCGGAACCGGTACGCGTCGTCGCGGGCGGGGCGACCTCGAAGACGGCGTGGCTACCGCCCGGCGACACCGCGGACGTCGTGGTGTTCGACCTGCAGTTGGCGGGTCAGGCGACCCCGGCCTTCGGCGAGCTGCGCCGACTCGTCGACGCGGGCCGCAACGTCATCGTCTACACCATGCGCGACGACGAGCAGACCGCGCTGACCTGTCTCGACCTGGGCGCGGTGACGTTCCTGACCAAGACCGAGGGCGCCGACCACCTCGTGTCCGCGACACTCGCCGCCGCGCGGGACCGGCCGTACACGCCGCCGGCACTGGCGGGCGCCCTGTCCGCCAACACCAGCTCCGACCGGCCGAAACTGTCGATCCGCGAGGAGGAGGTGCTCGTCGAGTGGTTCCAATCCGAGTCACGGGACCTCGTGGCCGAGCGCCTGGGACTGTCCCCGAAGACGGTCACGACCTATCTCGACCGGGTGCGGCTGAAGTACGCCAACGCCGGCAGACCCGCGCGCAGCAAGGCCGCCCTCGTCGCGCGGGCCATCCAGGACGGACTGATCAGCGTCGACGACCTCTGACGCCGCGGGCCCGGGTCGCACGGGAGGGTCGGGAACGTCCGGTGATCGTGCCACCCCCAGACGCACGATCACCGGACGTTCGCCGGTCGCCACTCCAGAGCGGCGAGCCGTTGCAGGTCACCGAGCCGGAAGGTGTCGGGGCCGCGCTGGGCCACGAGACTGACCATGACCAGCCCGCGCACCAGCGTCCGCGCCTCGTTCCGGTCGCGACCGGTGAGCCCTGCGACGTCGTCGACGTCGAAATCCAGCTTCCCCGCGACCGCCAGTGCGTGCAGCAGTTCGGCCTGTGCCGGGGTGAGCCGGTCGTGGGCCCGGGCCAGTACCGCCCGCATGCCGGTCTCCGCGTCCCCGGTGTCCAGCAGGCCGAGCCGGGTGGCTTCGGCGCCCAGCCTGCTCGCGAGCCACGCCGGGTCCGGATCCCCGCCGTGGGTGAGTTCCTCGGCGGCGATGCGCAGCGCCAGCGGCAGGCCGTCGCACAGGTCGACCAGCTCGTAGACATCGGCGGGGTCGGCCTCGTCGGTCGCGGTGAGGGCGGCGAGAACACGTGCGCCGTCCCGCACCGGCAACGGCGCAACCGTCACGCGCACCGCACCCTCCCGGGCGCCCAATCCGCGCAACTGGTTCCGGCTGGTCACGACGGCCGCCGAGGTGCCACCGGGCAGCAGCGGCCGGACCTGGGCCGCGTCCCGGGCGTTGTCGAGCACGACGGCCGTGCGGCTCCGCGCCGTCACCCGGCGCAGCATCGCGCCGAGCGCGACCGGGTCCGCGGGCAGCCGCTCGGGCTCGTAGCCGGCTTGGATGAGCAGGTCGGTCAGCGCCTGCACGGTCGTCAACGGCGGCTCCGGGTGGAAACCACGCAGGTTGACGTGCAACACGCCGCCCGGGAACCGTGACCGGTCCCCTGCCTCGGCCGACAGTGCCCAGTGCGACACCAGCGCGGTTTTGCCGGCCCCGGCCGGGCCGTCGACGACGACGAGCCTGCCGCGGCCCGCGCCGAGCGCACCGCCGAGCGCCGCCAGCTCCCGCTGCCGACCCGGCAACGGCTCCGCCGGTTCCTCCTCCGCTGTCGCCGCGTTCGACGGGCCGGTTCTCGGGGACTGCGCCGCGGCGGCCGTGGCGGCCGTGGCCTCCACGGCGGGCTCGTCGGCGACACCTCCACCGGCGCCGGCACCTCCACCGGCTCCGCCCACCGTCGCGTGGCGACGGGAGGCCCCGGCCCGCTCGCCGCCGACGGCCGGGGCCCGTTGCGGGCCGTCCTCGCGCAGCAGCCGTTCGTGTACGGCGCGCAGACTCGCGCACGGCCCGACGCCGAGTCCCTCGGCCAACATGCGCCGCACCTCGTCGTAGGTGAGCAGGGCCTCGGCCGTCCGCCCGCTGTGGTGCAGGGCCAGCAGCAACCGGGTCCACAGGCTCTCCCGATTCGGATGGGCGGTGACGAGGGGGCGCAGCTCGGACACGGCACGTTCGGCCTGGCCGAGTTCGAGTCGCAGTTCGGCGCGCCGTTCGCAGACCTGGAGGTACTCCTCCTCGGCCGCGTCGGCCGCACTGGTGACCCACGGCATCGGCTCGAGTCCGCTGAGGGCGCGGCCGCGCCACCGCGACAGCGCGTCCTGCAACCGCTGCAGTTCGCCGGCATGGCCGTGCGTGCCCGTGACCTCCCGCTCGCCGGAGCCGTCGCGGCCGGCCCCCGCGGGCGCGGACGCTCCGGCCGCCTCGCGCCGCAACGTCCGGAAACGCTCCAGGTCGACGTCCTCGGACTCGACGCAGAGCCGGTACCCGCCGGAGACCGCTTCGATCGCCGCGTCCGCGCCGGCGCAGGCGAAGCCGGTCCGCAACCGCTTGACATAACCGCGCAGGGTCGTGCGCGCCGTCTCGGGCGGCTGCTCGCCCCACACCCGGTCGATGAGTTCCTCGGTGGTCAGCAGGCGACCCGCGCGCAGGGCGAGTGCCGCGAGAAGGAGGCGTTGCTTGCCTCCCGGGATGGCCACCGGCGCGCCGGCCACGCGCACATCCAGCTCCCCGAGCATGCCGATCTCGATCGACGTCATCGTGTCCCCCACCTGAACGTGATGGCACCGGCCGGTCGCCCGGTGCGTCGCCGACGCTAACGACACGCGCAGGAAGGGGATGTCGGCAGAACGACCCACAAAATAGGCCGAATCAGCGACCTCGATGCAGATAGGAGAACTGTGAGTAGTCAGCCGGTTCCGTATCGGCGTGATGACGCCCCCTCGTCACAGATCGCGGTACGGGCGGCGGTGCCTGCGACGTCCGGGCCGGTTCGGGCGGCGGGCCGGGATCGGCGGGCCTCCGGTCCCCGAACACCCGGGCGTCGGCGTCGAGGACGCGGTCGAGCAGTTCGCTGTCGCCGAGCCCGCGCCGCACCACCTCGGCCTGCTCCCGTGCCGCCGCGTACCGGGCTTGCGCGATCGTGTGCGTCACCGACGCCGACAGTGCCTCGGGCGCGACGTCGCGGACACCCCCGGTGAAGCTCACCCGGGAGACGCCGCCGTCGGCGGTCGCCACCACCGTCACGATCCCGTCCGGCGAGGTCGCCGTGCCGGTCACCTCGGCCAGCTCCTCGGTCATCCGCCGGTACGCCTCGGCAGCCCGAGCGTTGTCGGCCGCGGCCGTGTCGATCGCCTCGATCCGCCGCATCAGCTCCTGACCGGGTCGGTCACCTGTCCCTCCTTCCTCGCCGCGCGCGGGTCGCGGATGCTGTCGGCGTTGCGGCCCGTCGGTTCGTGGGGCGGCCACCGCTCCGTCGGATGCCGGTTGTCATCCCGCCCCGCCGGTCACGGTTCCCTCCGATGCCTGCCCTGCCGCCGTGGCGGCGAGTGCGGCGGCAGCCGCGGCGTGGGAGAGGGACCCGGCGGCGGAGACGGTGGTCGTCCCGGGAATGCGTCGGTCCTCGGCGCCGGCCGGTGCCCGGAGGGGAGTGGGCCCGGCGGGCGCTGTTCCGGCGGGCGCTGAACCGGGGGCCGGGGCGCCGGGGGTCGCGGTGGCCGCGCCTGTGGATCCGGGGGCTGCGCCTGGGGATCCGGGGGCTGCGCCTGCGGTGTCCCTGTCGGCGGCCGGGGCGGAGCGGGACGCCGCCCCGGGCCGGACAGGTCCGGGCGGATGCCGCCGACGAACTCCTGGAAGTCGGCGATCAGTTCGGTCAGCTGCACCGGTGTGGCCGTCAGCACGGCGTCGACGACGAGCAGTCGGCCGCTGCCGGTGCGTTCGGGGACCGTGAGGAACGTCCGCAGCTGCGCCAGATCGGTGAGCTCGGCACCGGTGCGTACCCGCAGGCCGAGGGCTTGGGTCAGGCTGCCGGTCGTCCCGTCACCGGACCGTTCGCGCCTGCCGATCTTCACGGCCACGGCGTGTTCGGCCAGGCGTCGCGCGGACTCGTCGGCGAGTTCGTCGAGCCCCGCACCGTCCTCGCGCACCCGCCCGGTCACGGCGATCGTCGCGGTGAAGCCCGCGCTCGACCCCGGGTGCACCGCGAGGAACTCCACGTCCGGTGCGCCGGCGCGTTCCGGTGGCACGGAGCGCCAACCGTCGGGGAGCGTGAACTCGATGGGTACGGGCAGCATCGTCACCAGCCCAGATCGCGCACCATCGAGCCGACGGTGTCGGCCGCTCCGGTGACGGAATCGGTGAGCCGGCCCGGATCGACCGTGATTCCGCCACCGAGTTTGCCGCCGAGTCCGGCTCCGAGGCCGAGATCACCTCCGACGTGGAACTTGCCGTCCTCGCCCATGCCGAACTGCAGCCCGGCCTCGGCACCCGCGCCCGCCCAGCCCTCGGCGTTGACACCCGCCCCGATACCGGCGATCTCGACACCGGCCCCGACGTCCGCCCGTGCTCCGGCGAACGCGTCGGCGGCCGCGTCGATGCCGGTCAGCCCGATGTCGACGTTCGCGTTCGCCGTGGCCTCGACCGCGGCGTCGGCCTGGCCGTTCACGCCGAGCGGACCGAAGTCGAGTCCGCCCTCGGCGCTGCCGCGGGCCAAGTGCGCCTCGGCACCCGCGCCCGCCGACACGCCGGTGGGATCGGCCGACGCCTCGGCGCCCGCGCTCGCCCCGAGCACGGATCCGCCGAGTGTTCCCCGCCCCGCGAACGGTCCGTGGTCGAACTCGCCGCCGAGCTCGCCCTCGGCGACACTCACACCGGCTTCCGCCTGCGCGCTCGCGCCGGGCAGTCCGATGCCGAGCGTGTCGACCAGCCGCGCGACGGGGTCCTCCTTGAGCCCCTGCGACCCGCCCCAGGACCGGTCCGTCCGCCGTTCGTGGATGCGTTCGTGTTCGCGGCCGTAGCCGCCCTGCCCGTCGGGGTGCAGGCCGAGTGTCGACGCCAGCTGAGCA
Organism: Prauserella aidingensis; assembly: GCF_024171865.1. Taxonomy (GTDB): domain Bacteria; phylum Actinomycetota; class Actinomycetes; order Mycobacteriales; family Pseudonocardiaceae; genus Prauserella; species Prauserella aidingensis. The sequence goes on from NZ_JAMTCN010000003.1 coordinate 43,625, forward strand.
CCGACCGCGTCGACCCGCTGCCGGGCGTTGTCGAGGACGGCCTGCGCCTCCGCCAGCAGTCCGCCGCCCGGGTCGGCCTGCGCGGGCGCACCCGCCGCGGCCTGCGCCTGCTGCTGTGCCATCGCCGCCCGCTGCACGGCCTGCGCCTGGGTGTGCAGTTCGATCGCCCTGAGCGCCTCGCCCTGCCTCCAGGCCAGGACGTCGGCGAAGTCCGCGAGCGTCTGCCCACCCCTGGCGACGGTGTCGACCAGTTCCGTCCACTTCGGAGGCTCGGCGGAGAACACGTCCCGGAACGCGGTACTCGCATCGCCGGTCCAGTCACCGGGATCGATCTGCCCCAGCAGTCCGCCGACCTCGCCGACGGTGCCGAGGTTGCCGACGATGCCCCGCAGGTCCGCGGCGATCTGCTCCGGCTCGCCCGGAATGAGCTGTTTCGGGTCGGTCGTCTGCCCGAGCTGCGCGGCCATCAGGCGCCCCCGTCCAGTACGCTCGCGATCCGCCCCGGCGCCGCACCGAGTGCGGGCATCTGCGGGGATCGCTCGACCGCTTCGTGGAGTTCGGAGACGACACCCAGCCCCTCCTGCTCCTGCTCCAGGTACCGGTCGGCCGCCGCACGCAGCCCACTGCCGTGTTCGCCGGCTCGTTCCCGGAGCGAGCGCAGTTGCCGGTCGACGTCGTCCATGAACCGGCCCCACGCCGACTGGACGTCGCCGTGCCCGTAGTTCCCACCGGGCCCCTGCCACGCGACCTCCGCGGCCCGCGCCACCGTCTCGGCGATGCGCCCGGCCGTCTGTCGCAGTTCGTCGGGTACCGCATCGAAACCCGCCATGCCGCTCCCCGTCGCCTCCTCGGCTTCGCTCACCGGGTCTCACCCGGCCCTCCACCCCTCGCCTGCGAGCGATACTGCCGAGTAGCTGTGGTTCTCCGGTGGTACGGCCGTGGCATCGGGGCGCGGCGGCGGGACGGCCCCGGGCACCCGGCGCGGGGCCCAGGTCAGCCCGTGCGGGTGCTGTCCCGGACGACGAGCTTCGGCACGAGGGCGACGTGTGCGGCATCGCGCGCCGCGGGCCCACCGGCGGCGTCGCCCAGCAGGCGCACCGCCTCGTCCGCGATCCGCCGGGTCGGCTGGTCCACGGTGGTCAGCGGCGGCTCGGCGAGCCGGGTGAACTCGATGTTGTCGAAACCGGTGACCTGTATCCGGTCGGGCACTGTGATGCCACGGGTGCGGCAGGCGCGCACCGCGCCGAGCGCGATCAGGTCGTCGGCACACACGAGCGCGTCCGGCAACCGCCCGGAGTCGGCGAGCAGGCCCACCGCACGTTCGCCCCATTCCACGCTGTAGTCGCCGAGGAGTGTCCACTGTGGGCCGGTTTCGACGCCGATCTCGTCGGCGTGTCGGAGGAATCCGGCATGACGCAGTTCGCTCGACGAATTGGTGAGCCGGGCGCCGAGGTACGCCGCCGACCGTGCACCGCCGTCACGGACGTGTTCCACGACCGCGCGCATCGCGGCGATGTCGTCCACGCCGACCCAGTCCGTGCTCGTGCCGCCGACGAACCGGTCGAGCTGGACCAGCGGAAGTCGCTCGGCCGTTCGCTGCACCGCGGGAGTGCTGTCGGTGCCGTGGCACGGACTGACGATGATGCCGTCCACGTTGCGGGTCACGAGGGCGTCCAGTCGCTTGGCCTCGGTGGCGGGATCGGACTGGGCGTCACAGAGCAGCAATTCCTTGCCGTCGGCGCCGAGTGCGTGTTCGACGCTCTCGACGAGCGCGGTGAAGAACGGGTTCCGGATGCTCGGCACGACCATGCCGACCGTGTCCGTCCGGCTGACGCGCAGCGCCCGCGCGATCGGGTTCACCTCGTACCCGAGCTCACGGGCCGCCTCCCGGACCCGCTCGGCGACGTCCGAGGAGACCTTGCGCCCGCCCGACAGTGCGCGGGAGACCGTGGCCGTCGAGACTCCCGCGTGGCGTGCGACGTCGGCAATGGTGACCCGCTGCAATCGTTTACCTCTCCGTAGTGGGCGAAACCGGAACTTAATCGGTTCCCCTGACACTGGTCCAGGCTAGACCATTGACCTTCCGCCACAAGTCTCTCTAACGTACTCCGCAATTCACGGGCAATCGATTACACCGACGTCCCGGGGATCACCGTCCGGACTCTCGACACCGTCGCGATCGAGCACCCGTCGCCGACGAGACCCGCCCCGGGCGGACCCCGAACCTCCGACGCCCGTCCGTCGCCCCCGAGCACAGAGAGCACTGATGACCACTCTCGGAGTCTTCCCTCCCAAACCGAACGCCCTGCGCGAACTGTTCGGCACCGACAAGGTCGTGATCGGCGTCGTGCACCTACCCGCACTCCCCGGCAGTCCGCACTACACCGGGACTCCCCTCGCCGACATCCGCACGTTCGCCGTCGAGGAGGCCCGTGCCTACCTCGACGGCGGGTGCCACGGCGTCGTCGTCGAGAACCACTGGGACATCCCGTTCCCGAAACCGGGCGAACACGGCTACGAGACCGCCGCGGCGATGGGTGTCGTCACCGCCGCCGTGCGCGACGCGACCGACGGCGGCGTCGGCGTCAGCGTGCTGTCCAACGCGGCCGAATGTGCGATCGCCTCCGCGTGGTCCGGTGGCGGCGGGTTCGTGCGGGTCAACCAGTGGGCCAACGCCTACGTCGCCAACGAAGGCATCATCGAGGGGCAGGCGGCCGCCGCGACGCGCTACCGCAGCCGCATCGGCGCGGGCCCGGTGAAGGTGTTCGCCGACGTCCACGTCAAGCACGGTGCGCACGCGATCGTCGCCGACCGCACGCTGGCCGAACAGACCGAGGACGCCGAGTTCTTCGACGCCGACGTGCTCATCGCCACCGGCTCCCGCACCGGGGACGCCGCCGCGGTCGACGAGGTGGCGGGCATCAAGGAGCACACGAGCCTGCCCGTCGTCATCGGCTCCGGCATCACCTCCGGCAACATCGGCGAGCTGCTGCCCGCCTGCGACGGCGTCATCGTCGCCTCGTCGGTGAAGGACAACGGCCGCTGGTGGGGCCGCGTGGACCCGGCCAAGGTCCGCGAGCTCACCACCGCCGCCGAACGAGCGGGCGCGGTCCTGCCGTGATCGTGTTCTGCGGGTACGCCAACAACGACGTCACCGCGTCGGTTCCCGAGCTGCCCACGACCGGGCAGCGGGTGCAGGCCGTCGCGGTCGACAGGGGTGACGGCGGGATGGCCGCCAACGCCGCTGCGGCCGCCGCCCGGCTCGGCGCCCACGCCGCGTTCGCGGGTGCGGTCGGCACGGACCCGCTGTCGACCGCCTTCCTCGAGGCCCTCGCCGCCGACGGCGTCGACGTGTCACTCACCCGCCGGGATGCACAACTGACCACCGCGCTCGTGCTGCTCACCCCGGACGGGGAACGGGCGATCATCAGTCAGGACGACGACCTCACCGGCGCCGACATCGCGGCGGCTGCCGGGCACGCCGACGGCGGCTGGCTCTACCTGGACGGGTACCGCTTCCCGGAGGCGGCGGCCGCGCTGGCCGACACCGCGCGCGTGGTGGTTGACCTCGACGGCTGCGAATCCCGGGAGGCTGCACTCGCGGCACTCGAGGTCGCCGAACACGTCGTGCTGGGCCGTGGCCAGGCGGCGGCGTTGCTGGGCGACGACGAGGTGTGCGCCTCGCTGGCCGGCCGGCACGGCACTCACCTGGTGATCACCGACGGGGGTCGTGGCGCGCTGCTGCTACCGCCGGACGGGAGCAGCACCCGGATTCCGACGATCGAGGTGTCCGCCGTGGACACCACCGGTGCGGGCGACTGTTTCGTCGGCGCCTACTGCACCGAACTCGCCCGCGGCGCGGCACCGACGAGCGCCGCCCGGTTCGCAGCCGTCGCTGCGGGCCTGTCCTGCACGAGCCCCGGCGCGCGCGCCGGACTTCCGCACCGCGCCGCGGTGCTGTCCGGTCTCGACACCGCATCAGGCGCGGACACCGGTTCCCCCGGAGAGGAGCGAACATCATGCGACGCAAGCTGATCGCGCTCGCCGCACTGGGCCTGCTGCTCGTGGTGACGGCGTGCGACACCGCCGCGCGCCGCGAAATGGCGGCCGAGGCCCGGGCCCAGCAGCAGGGCCCGCCACCGCCCTCCGACGTCGCCGAGTCGTGCGAGGTCGACGGCGACCGGCCCAAGATCGGCATCGTGCCGATCAACCTGCAGGCACTGTTCTTCAACCAGATCATCACCGGCGCCGAGCACATCGCACGGGAGGCCGGCGTCGAGGTGCAGGTCGTCAACGGCGACGACGACTCGCAGAAGCAGGCGAACGCGATCGACAACCTCGTCGCGAACGACTTCGACGCGATCATCGTGGACGCGGTCGACACCGACGGCATCCGGCCCGCGATCCGCAGGGCCGACGCAGCGGGCGTACCGGTGGTCGCGGTCGACGCCGTCGTCGACGACAAAGCCGTCTCCGCGCAGGTGGGCACGGCTAACGTCGAGGGAGGCAGGCAGCTCGGTGACGAGCTGCTGGACCTCAGCGGCGGCGAGGGCGACGTCGGCATCGTGGGCGCGCTCAACAGCACCGTGCAGCTGCAGCGGCAGAAGGGCTTCTCCGACCGGGTGACCGACGGCGGCATGACGATCCGGCACGTCGTGGACGGACGCAACATCCAGGAGGAGGCGCAGACGGTCGCCGAGAACCTCCTCACCGGCAACCCGGACCTGCCGTACGCCTACGCGACCGGGGAACCGGCGCTGATCGGACTGGCCGCCGCCGTCACGAGCCAGCAGCGCAGCGACGAGATCGAGGTCGTCGGCTGGGACCTGTCGACGCAGGCGGTCGACGGGTTGCGCGCCGGCTGGATCAAGGGCGTCGTGCAGCAGAACACGTTCGAGTTCGGCTACCAGTCGATGAACGCGGCGATCGACCTGGTCTGCGGTCGTGACGTACCGGCCGACATTCCGGTGCCGACCCAGATCGTCACGCCGGACAACGTGTCCGAGTACCTCTACTACCTGGAGCGGGAATGAGTCACGAGAGCACCGACCCCCAGGGCGGCGACGGGCAGGGCGGCGACACGCTCGTCACCCTCGAGGGCATTACGAAATCGTTCGGCGCGGTGCAGTCGCTCCGCGGCGTGGACCTGCGGCTCGGGCCGGGCGAGGTGCTCGGCCTCGTCGGCGACAACGGCGCGGGCAAGTCGACCCTGATGAAGGTCCTGTCCGGGGCGATCCGGCACGACACGGGGTCGATCACCGTCGGGGGCAAACAGGTCCGGTTCCACAGTCCGGCCGACGCCCGCGCCGAGCACATCGGCATCGTCTACCAGGACCTCGCCCTGTGCGACACGCTCGACGTCGCGAGCAACCTGTTCCTCGGCCGTGAACCGCGGAAGGGCCCGTTCGTCGACCGCGCCGAGATGCACCGTCAGGCCGCCGAGATGCTGTCCACGCTGCACGTGCGGGTGCGTTCGACGTACCAGGAGATCGGCGAACTGTCCGGCGGGCAGCGGCAGGCGGTCGCGATCGCACGCGCCGTCTCGTTCCAGCCGAAGGTGCTGATCCTGGACGAACCGACGGCCGCACTGGCGGTCGCCGAGGTCCGGCAGGTGCTGCGCATGATCCGCGAGGTTGCTCAGCAGGGCGTCGGCGTCATCCTCATCACCCACCGACTACAGGACCTGTTCGAGGTGTGCGACCGCATCACGGTGATGTACGAGGGGCAGAGCGTCGACGACGCCGCGACCGCCGACCTCGACATCGAGACGCTCGTCGGGATGATCACCCGCTCGAACACGACGACCGAGGAGGCGGCATGACGACGCAGGTGGCGTCCCCGCAGCAGCAGCGGGATCTGGCGGCCCAGCCGTCGTGGTGGGAGCGCGTGAACAAGGCGACCGTGGCGATGCTCGGTGTCACGGTGGCTCTGTTCATCGGGTTCGGCATGGCCTCGCCGAACTTCCTCACGTTCGGCAACATGTCGAACCTGGCGACCCAGGTGGCGATCACGCTGATCGTGGCGATCGCGATGACGTTCGTGATAACGACGGGCCAGATCGACCTGTCGGTGGGCTCGACGGTCGCGTTCGTCGCGGCGATGACGGCCGAGCTGCTGCAACTCGGCCTCGACTCGTCCCTCGTCATCGTGGCGGGCCTGCTGGCGGGGCTGTTCTGGGGCTCGGTGAACGGCTGGCTGTCGGCGTACCAGAACATCCCTCCGTTCATCGTCACGCTCGCGGCGATGTCGATCATCCGCGGGTTCGCTCTGTTGTGGACGGAGGGCTTCTCGGTCCCGATCGACCGCCGACTGTTCGTGGCGAAGATCGGCGAGGCCGAGTTCCTCGGCTTCTCCGCGCTGGCGTGGATCGCGCTCGGAACCGCGGTCATCGGCGGAATCCTGTTGTCGCGCATGCGGTTCGGCCGCTACGTCAACGGCATCGGCGCACAGGAGGAATCGGTACGCCGTGCCGGCGTGAACACCCGCCGCATCAAGATGATCACGCTGATGCTGACGGGACTCGCGGCGGGCGCTGCCGGCATTCTCACCGCAGCGCGCCTGGGATCCGGGTCCGCCAACTCGGCGGAGGGCTTCGAGCTCACCGTGATCGCGGCGGTCGTCCTGGGCGGCACGAACCTGTTCGGCGGCCGCGGCACGATCGTCGGGACGGTGATCGGCGCGCTGATCACCGGCATGATCGCCAACGGCCTGACGCTCATGGGCGTGAGCCCGTTCCTCACCCCGATCGTGACGGGCCTGGTGCTGATCGCGGCGATCTGGATCAACCTGCGCGGCCGGTCGCTCGCCCAGCTGGTCTCCCACCTGACGAAACGACCGACATGACCGCCGTCACCACCGTCACCGGGGCGGTGCCTACCGCCGAGCTCGGACTGACCCTCACCCACGAGCACCTGCACAACGACGTGCGCAGGGCGGTCGGCCCACCGGCCGATCCGGAACTGGCGTGGCTGCGGGACGCCCCGACCGGTCCGGAGATCGCGTGGCTGCTGCGCGAACAGCCCTACGCGTGCCTGGACCACTGCACCCTCGACGACCCGGGGCCGGTCGCCGACGACCTGGCCGCGTTCGCCGCTGCGGGCGGCGGAACGGTCGTCGACGTCACGCCGCCGGGACTGGGCCGGGATCCGTCGGTGCTGCGGGACCTGGCCGAACGAACCGGGGTGCGGATCGTCATGGGCTCGGGCTGGTACCTGGAGGACTTCCACCCGCCCGAGCTGTCCAGCACCGACGACCACGTCCTGGCGACCGCACTGGTCGACGAGTTCCGCCTCGGTGCGGGTGCGACGGGCATCGCGCCCGGCGTGATCGGCGAGATCGGCGTCTCCCCCGCATTCACCGACGCCGAGCACCGCACGCTGCGGGCGGCGGCCGTGGCGCAACGCGAAGTGGGCGTCCCGCTGTACGTGCACCTGCCCGGTTGGCAACGCCGGGCGCACGAGGTGCTCGACATCGTCGTCGACGAGGTCGGGGTCGCGCCGGGCGCCGTCGTGCTGTGCCACATGGACCCGTCGGGCCAGGACGTCGCCTACCAGCGCTCCGTGGCCCGGCGGGGCGTGTGGCTCGAGTTCGACATGATCGGCATGCCGTTCCGCTACCCCGGCGAGGGTCAGTCGCCCGCACCCGCCGACACGGCGGGTGCGATCGCCGGGCTGATCGAGGACGGCTTCGCCGACCGGCTGCTGCTCAGCCACGACCTGTTCCTCAAGAGCATGCTCACCGTCCACGGCGGCAACGGACTCGGCTACGTGCCGACCCTGTTCACCTCCCGGCTTCGGGATCTCGGAGTACCCGGCGAGATCACCTCCGGACTGCTGCGCACCAATCCGACGCGGCTGTTCGAGGCGGCCGCCCACGACTGATGCCCGCGCACCCCGAGTCCCCGACATCCGCACCCATCGACCGCGCCCCGGTGACGACCGGGAAACTCAACCAGAAAGGGACCACCTCCGTGGCACGAGTACTGATCGCCGGTGAAAGCTGGATCACCCAGTCGACGCACATCAAGGGCGTCGACTCGTTCGTGACGAGTTCGTACGTGGAAGGCGTCGCTCCCCTGCGGACGGCGTTGACCTCGCGCGGGCACGAGGTCGTGCACCTGCCCGCACACCTCGTACCGTCCGATTTTCCCGAGGACCGGGCGGGCCTGGAAGCCTACGACGTCGTCGTCCTGTCCGACATCGGCGCGAACTCGGTGCAGCTCGCACCGTCGGTGTTCGACGGCGCCCGCCCCGGTGCCGACCGACTCGCCGCACTGCGGGACTGGGTCGACGCGGGCGGCGGCCTGCTGATGGTGGGCGGCTACCTGTCGTTCACCGGGTTCGAGGCCAAGGCGGCCTACCGCAACACGGTGCTGCACGAGGTGCTGCCCGTCGACCTGTTGCCCGAGGACGACCGGGTCGAACTGCCCGCAGGCGCCCGCGGCCGGGTCACCGCCGACCACCCCGCGCTCGGCGGCGTCAACGGCGAGTGGCCGCGGCTGCTCGGCTACAACCGCGTGCGCCCGCGGCCCGCCACCGAGGTGCTCGCGACGATCGGCGACGACCCGCTGGTCGCGGTCGGCACCTACGGCGAGGGCCGCAGCGCGGTCTTCACCTCGGACTGCTCGCCGCACTGGGCACCGCCCGAGTTCTGCGAGCAGTGGCCGGGCTACGCGGACGTGTTCGGCGGTCTGATCGACTGGCTCGCGGCGTGAGCCGGTCCGAACAGCTCCTCCGCGCAGGCGGTCCCGCACTGGAACGGGCCACGGCGATGCGGTTCGCCTCCGACGTCCACGACGGCACGATCGGCGACCGGGAGTACGCGCGCTACCTCGAGTTCGAGGCCGGGTTCGTCGACACCGCGGCCCGGCTGCACGGACTCGCGGCCTGGCGGGCGCCGCACTGGCGGGCCGTCACCCGCAACGCCGTGGCGCTGCACGGGCTCGTCACCGAGCAGACGGAGTACTTCGCCACCGCGCGCGCCGCGTGGCCGGTCCGGGCCGAGACGTCCGAGGCTGCGCGCCGCGCGGCGGCGGCGCTGTCGGACTACGCGCTCACGGCCGCCGAGGAGGGCGGGTACGCCGCCGTCACCACGGTCATGTTCGCCGCCGAGACGCTGTACCTGTCCTGGTGCACCCGCGCCCTCCAGGACGGGACACCGCCGGCCGGGCCCGTCGCCGACTGGGTCGAACTGCACACCCGCGAGCCGTTCACCTCGGGCGTCGCCGCACTCGGCGCCGCGGTCGACGAACTGCCCTCCGACATCGCCGACGACCGTCTCACCGCCTGGTTCACCGGCATGCTCGACGCGGAGATCACCTTCCACGACGCGGTGTATCTGTAGTGGCGCACCTGTGGCCCCTCGCGAATCGTCTCGCGAGGGGCCACAGGCGTACGGACGCGACGGGGCGTGGCTCAGTCGTCGGCGAGCTCGGGCGGGAACCCGCCGGTGGCGATCGGGCCCCAGTCGTCGATCGTGATGCGCAGCAGGGACTTGCCCTGCCGCTGCATCGCCTCGCGGTACTCGTCCCAGTCGGGGTGTTCGCCGGAGATGCAGCGGAAGTACTCGACCAGGCCGTCGAGCGCGTCGGGCATGTCAAGCACCTCGGCGGTGCCGTCGAGCTGCACCCACGCGTCGTCCCACTCCTCGGAGAGCACGCACAACGACACGGCCGGGTTCCGCCGCGCGTTGCGGGTCTTCGCCCGGCTCGGGTACGTGGAGACGACGATCCGGCCGCTCTCGTCGACGCCGCAGGTCACGGGCGACAGCTGGGGCCTGCCGTCGGCCCGGGTGGTCATGAGCACGGTGCGGTGCCGGGGCCGCACGAACTCCAGGAGTTCGTCCCGGCCGACCCGTTCGGCGGTGGCGATGCGTGGCAATCTGGCGACCTCCCGGTCTGCTGGCTGTGCTGGGTCTGCTGGCTGTGCTGGGTCTGCTGGCTGTGCTGGGTCTGCTGGCTGTGCTGTCTCCCGTCCGGCGGCAGGCGCTCGGGCGACCGCGGCCGCGTCACCGCGCCGGGTCACTGCGCCGCGTCACTGTGCCGCCCCGGCGACCCGTTCCGGCTGCCTGCCGCTCCGCCGGTGATCGCGGTCGCACTCTAACCGGCCTCACCGCCTGCCCGCCGCGTGCTCCACCCGCGTCCCGTCGCAGCGCACCGGCCCGAAGCAGGGCGGCGGGGCCGACCACCACGTCCCTCGGACCTCCGAGGGGAGCGATTCCCGATCTTTCGTGTGGAGCGAACACGTCAGGCGATTCACCATCGGGTGGCGTTCACCCCGCAGCCGTGTGATCATTTCCTCGCGTGATCGATTTTCGAAACCGTGAAATGTCTCTACCAATACTTTTTTGCGAATGACACCCGAGTGGTGTTCACGTTACGTGTCCGGTTATCACATAGCGTATTTGACCCGACACGCCGGGTGTCTGACACGTTCGAGTGATACTGACAAGCTGTGACCGAATGTCCACACAATGCCCTCGGTCTCGCTTTACCTCACTCACACGTGGCACAGTATCCGCTGGTCAAGGCGTTTCACGCGGCACTCTTGGCCAATCGGGACGTCTTTCTGATACGTTCTCCGGGTTGTCTGGCGCGAGTCAAAGAAAGCCGACTCCTGTACGCCTAAACCTTCTTTCGGAAAACGATCTGTGTTCCACGACACCGATACGTGACTTCTCCGTTGCCGTTTCGTAATATCTCGGAAGGTGTTCGCGACAACCCCGCGTGTTCCCCAGCACGGTCGCGACCCAGCCGACTCGGAACCCCGACCGGTCGGCACGCGAAACCAAAAAGGAGAACCACCCCGTGGAGTGGAACGACATCCCCCGGAACGCGAAGAACATCTTCGCGCGAAAGACCCTGACCCCGAGCTCCCCGAAACTGAACTCCTCCTTGAAGGAGAGTGTCCGCGGCTACGCCGCCGTGGGACTGCTCGCGACGGCGCTCGCCGGTGTCGTCGGCCAGGCCGCGTTCGCCGACGAGGAGGTCAACGCCGCCGCGTCCCAGCGCACCGCCGACTCCGCCGCCCAGAATGCGGGCGTGGTCCGTGCGCACAGTCACTTCGGTGTCGCCCAGCTCGGTGAGAAGGCCTCCGAGTCCGAGAAGCCGGAGCAGGGCGGCGCGTCCGGCGGCCAGGCCCGGCAGGCCGCCCCGGCCGAGGGCGGCAAGCAGACCGACCAGAAGCAGCAGTCGCAGCCGCAGCAGAAGCAGCAGACCGAGGCGAAGGCCCAGCAGGCGAAGGCGCAGGAGGCGAAGCAGAACAAGCCCGCCCCGAAGGCACAGCCCAAGCCGAAGCCCGCGCCGAAGCCGCAGTTCGACCAGGTCGACCGCTGGATCAACCGCGCGATCGACATTCTGCGGCAGAACAACGTGGAGATCACGCACGAGAAGCGTGACGAGATCCGCACGATCATCGAGAAGGAGTCGAGCGGTGACCCGCGGGCCATCAACCTGTGGGACAGCAACGCGGCCAAGGGCATCCCGTCGAAGGGCCTGATGCAGACCATCGACCCGACGTTCGACGCCCACAAGCTGTCGGGTCACGACGACATCTACAACCCGGTCGACAACATCATCGCCGGTGTCCGCTACACGCTGGACCGCTACGGCAGCTTCGACGAGCACCCCGGCCTCGCCTCGATGGCCGGTGGCGGTGACTACCAGGGCTACTGAGCACGCGGTTCGCGCGCCGACAGCCTCGCTCGGTTCTCACAGGCCGCTCGGAGATCCTTCCCGACCTCCGAGCGGCCTGCTCGCGTCGCCTGCCCCGCCGATCACGAGACGCCGCAGGCCAGGATGCGCCGGGGCAGGCGACGCCGGCGGTCAGGGTTTGCGGCCGAGGCCGACGAAACCGCTGGCGGCCGAAGGGTTGGCCCGGAACTCCTCCGAGGCCGGGGACTCGCGCAGCTCCGGCCTCCACTCGGGCGTCCACGTGATACCGGGTTCGACGAGCTCGAGGCCGTCGAAGAACCGCTCGAACTCCTCGCGGGAACGGAGGAACAGCGGCGAACTCGAGCGGGCGTACTGCTCCCTGATCGCCTCGCGTTCGTTCTGGCCCTCGTCCGGCACGCCGTCGAACGTCAGGTGCGAGGTCAGCAGGTACGAGCCGGCCGGGAGCCGCTCCACGTAGTCGCGCACGACGCCGTACGGATCGTCGTCCGGGCCGAAGAAGTACAGCACGTTGACGACGATGAGGCCGATGGGCTTCGTCGGGTCGAGGACGCCCGTGTCGAGGGCCGCCTCCCACACCTCGTCGACGTCGAGCAGGTCGGCCTGGATCACGGCGTGACGGGTCGGATCGCCCTCCCGCTCGAGCAGTACCCGGGAGTGGGCCACGGCGACCGATTCGTTGTCGACGTACACACACCGACTGTCGGGGTCGACCGAGTCGGCGATCTCGTGGACGTTGCCGACCGTCGGAACGCCGGATCCGAGGTCGAGGAACTGGGTGATGCCCTGATCGGCGAGGTACTGGACGCCGCGGCCCAGGAACTCACGGCCGACCCGGGCCATGGTGCGCACGATCGGGAAGGTCTCGACGGCCTTCGCGCCGAACTCGCGGTCGATGGCCCAGTTGTTGTTCCCGCCGAGGAACCAGTCGTAGATCCGGGCTGGGTTGGGGCGTTCCAGATCCACACCCTCCGGTACGGAGCCCTGGTCGTTCGGCGCCATCGTTCCTCCTCGTCGTCCCGCGGACCCGCGTTGTTGATCAACCGCCTGTTGTCACCCTACCGGGGGAATGCCCGGGATCCCACCCGGCGTCGTTCCGGGCCTGACCGCGGCCGAACGCCGCTCCCGTCACCGGATCCGCCGGCACGGCCCGTCGAGCCGGACGACTCAACGCACCAGCGACGTGATCCGGGCCCGCATGTCGTCGCCGAGGAACCGGCGCAACGCGGCTGTCAGGTCACGGCGGGCCTGCTGCTGATCCGCCGCGTACGCACCCGCCAGCTCCCCCATGGCCAGCAACGTGCCCACGGGTGCGCGCCCCGCCTCGTGCATCCGTCCCGCGTGCTCCCGCAGCGCCTCGCTCTGCACCTCGCCGTCCTGGAACGCGCCGAGGATGTCCTGGAGCTTCTTGAGCCGCTTCAACACCGCCGCATATTCCGCGTCCGGGCACAACGGCCGCGCGAACTCCAGCAGGTAGCGCAGCTCCTTGCACCGTTTCCGCAGGTCGTGCACATCTTCGGCCGGCGATTCCGGGGTGATGGCCGCCGCCTTGCGCGTCACCTTCTTCGCCGTGCGCGCGAGCCGATCGCGCACGAACGTCCGGACGTCCGGCACGGCGTCGCCGCCCGCAGTCCCCGTTCCCCCGTGGCCGTCCCGCCCGTCGGTGTGCGTGTCCTGGCCGCCGGCCGGGTCCCCGTCGTCGCCCGTGCCGCCCTCGTCCGCGCCGCCCTCGTCCGGGTCGCCATCACCGATGACGTCCGTCAGCGCGGCGGGCCATTCCTCGAGCAATCGGGTGAACTTGCGGGTGCGCAGCGCGCGGACGAGCGCGCGCCGGGCCGCGTCCCGCTCGCGGTGCAGGTGCTCGCGGAACGGTGCGAGGTCGTCGGCGCCGGCCGCGGTGAGCCTGCTCGTGAGTTCGTCGAAGCCGAGCAGATGCACGTCGAGGTCGCGCGTCGGGCCGGTGACGTCGCCGAGCCACTTCAGCGTCGGGGTGTGCCGGTCGACCGGCCGCGACGGCAGCACGTCGCCCGCGAGTTTCAGCAACGAACGGCTGCGCCGCACCGCGACGCGCAGATCGTGGAGGTACTCGGTGTCGACGTCGCCGAGCGTGCCGTCGACGTTGGCGGCGACCGACCGGGCGTGCGCCCGCAGCGCCAGGGCCACGGCGACGTCGGCCGGCGTGTCGGCCGTGAACTCGGGCGGTTCGGGCCGGTCCGGCAGTCCGGCCTCCGCGAGCAGCTCCTCGTAGAGGTCACCGGAGTCCTTGCGGAAGCGCCTGCCCACACCGTCGTCGGACCCGGAACCGGATGCGCACAGCGCCTTCCGGATCCGCTTCGCGTGTTTCCCCGTCCCCGTGGTGAGCACGTCCACCCGGATGAAGGGTGCCGTGCGCACCGGTTCCTGCACCGTCGTCTCCCGCCAGACGAGACCGGCGACCACGGCTCCGTCGTCGTCGCGCACCCGCACCTCCCGGGTCACCGTGCGCGCCCGCAGCACGGGTCCGACGGCACGCACCCACATGGGCCCGGCGACGAGGTCCCGGACGTCTCCCTCGGGCAGCTCGTCGGCGAGCGCGGGCCACTCCGGTGGTCCGGACAACGGCGTGCTGACCGTGTCGCCGTCGCGAAGGGCCGTCAACGTACCTGCGCCGGAACCGCGATCGTGGGTCAACCGCACGCCTTTGCGCCGCAGGCGACCGTCGGCCGTGTCGAGGTAGGTGCGATTGCGGATGCGGCGCGGGCCCGCCTCGAGGCTGTAGCGCTGCGCGCGGGCCGGGTCGAGTGCCGCGAGAACCGCATCGGCATCACCACGCGTCGCCTCGCCCTCGCCCCGCACGGTCGCGAAGACCGTCGACGGTTCCCCGTCCTCTCGCACAGCAGCCTCCTCGTGCCCGTCGCTTCTGTGCCGGGCCGGGAATTGTACGTCACCGGCGCCGAATCGGCATTGCCGACGATCGGCCCCCACGCCGTGCCGCCCGCCTCCGGATGGGCGAGACTCGCCCCTGCATCCCCAGTGACACGACCACAGCGAAAGGGCTCAGCGACGTGACCGAGAACGACATTCCGGTAGTGGAGCTCAACAACGGCGTGACCATGCCCCAGGTGGGGTACGGCGTGTTCCAGGTCCCACCGGACGAGACCGCGGTCGCGGTGACGGCCGCACTCGAGGCCGGCTACCGCAGCATCGACACCGCCACCCTGTACGGCAACGAATCGGGCGTCGGCCGGGCCGTCCGCGACTCCGGCATCCCCCGCGAGGACCTGTTCCTCACCACCAAACTGTGGAACGACGCGCACGGCTACGACGCGGCGCTGAAGGCGTTCGACGCGAGCCTGGAGGCCCTGGGCACCGACTACGTCGACCTGTACCTGATCCACTGGCCCGTTCCCGCGGCCGGGCTGTACCCGGAGACGTGGCGGGCGCTGGAGAAGATCAACGCCGAGGGCCGGGCGCGGGCCGTCGGCGTGTCCAACTTCCAGCCGCACCACCTCGACACCCTCGCCGAGAACTCCGACCTCGTGCCCGCGGTCAACCAGATCGAGGAGCACCCGTTCCTGCAGCAGTCCACGGTCCGCGAGTACGACGCGGCCCACGGCATCGTCACCGAGGCGTGGAGCCCGCTGGCCAAGGGCGGAGAGCTGCTGTCCGACCCGGCCGTCACCGCGCTCGCCGACAAGCACGGCCACACCCCCGCGCAGATCGTGCTGCGGTGGCATCTGCAGCTCGGGAACGTGATCATCCCGAAGTCCGTGACGCCCTCGCGCATGGCGGCGAACCTGAAGCTGTTCGACTTCACCCTCGACGACAGCGACATGGCCCGGCTGGCCGAACTCGACCGCGGCGAGCGGACCGGCCCGGACCCGGACACGCTCAACCGCCGCTGACGGAGCCCGCACCCGCCGCAGCGGCGCCGTCGGCGACGGCCCCGCCGACACCCGGTCCACCGGGGTCCGGGTCGCCGACACCCAGCTCGTCGACGTACCGCTGCGGTGGGCCGAACAACGCGGCACTGCCGTGCGCCCGCTTGAAGTACAGGTGGGCGTCGTGTTCCCACGTGATGGCGATACCGCCGTGCAACTGGATCATCTCCGCCGCGATGTGCTGCAGGCTCTCCGAGCAGACGACCTTCGCCACCGCCGCGTCCTCCCCCGCCGGGTCCGAGCCGCCTGCCGCGGACTCGACCGCCGCACGGCAGGCCGACCGCGCGGTCTCCAACCGGACGAACGCATCGGCCAGCCGGTGTTTGACCGCCTGGAAACTCCCGATCGGCCTGCCGAACTGGCGGCGCTGCAGCGTGTACTCGACCGTCCGTTCCAGGCCGCGCTCCGCCGCCCCGGTCTGCTCGGCGGCCAGCACGACGACCGCCTCGTTGCGCGCCCGCCGCAACACGTCCGCCGACACCTCCCCGAGCCGCCTCCCCACGACGTCGGACAACGTGACCGTGGCGAGGCGCCGCAGCGGATCGAGCGCCTCGGCGTCACGGCGGCTCACCCCGGGCGCTGCGCCGTCCACCTCGTACAGCGCCACCCCGCCGGCGCGGCCCGCCTCGCTCCCGCCGTCGCACGCCAGAACCAGCAACGTGCCCACCTCGTCACCGTCCAGCACGTACGACGCTGTGCCTTCCAGCGCGTACGACGCGGCGTCGCCGGCCGCGTTCGACGCGGTGCCGCCGAGACCACCCGGGACGGCGGTGACGGCGGGCCGGTCCGACCACGTGCCGTCCTCGCCGGTCCACACCACGGCGGCCGGCCCGCTGCCGTCGGCGATGCCCGGCAGCAGCCGCGCACACGCCGCCTCGTCCGCCACCTCCCGCAGCAGTCGCGCGGCCAGCACCGACGAGCCGAGCAACGGGCTCGGCGTCAACGTGCGGCCCAGCTCGTGAGCCACGACGGCCATCTCCGCGAGCCCCGCGCCCGCGCCCCCGTAGTCCTCGGGAATCGCCAGGCCCGCGACGCCGATCTGCTCGCACAGCACCGACCACACCGCCGGATCGTGGCCGCCGGGCGAGGCCATCACGGCGCGGACGTCGGACCGCTTCTCCACCAACCCGCGCACGGCGTCCCGCAGCGCCGCCCGTTCCTCCTCACGCCCGTCAGCCGTCATGACCACCCCGCACGGCCCGCAACACCCGCGCGCGGTGTTCGTCCGCGGTACCCCACGCGCCCGCCAGCGCGCGGACCTTCGTCAGCCACAGGCCGAGGTCGTGCTCGGCCGTGTAACCGATCGCACCGTGCACCTGCAGCGACGTGCGGGCCGCGAGGATCGCCGCGCGCGTGGCGGCGACCTTCGCGGCCGACGTGTCCCGCACGACCGCCCTCGCCTGCGCACCCGGCACATCGGCACCCGGCACGTCGGCAACGGACGCGAGCGTCACCGCCGCCCCGTCGACGAGCGGCCGCGCCGTCTCCAGCCGCACCGTGACGTCGGCCAGCAGATGTTTGACCGCCTGGTACTGCCCCACCGGCCTGCCGTACTGCCGCCGCTGCATCGCGTACTCGGTCGCCATGCCCAACATCCGCCGTGCCGCGCCGACCAGTTGGGCCGACACCCCGAGCACGCCGAACTCGACGGCGTGCGGCCGCGCGGCACCGACCGGCACGCCGTGGCCGGGTACGGGGAACAGGCCCCGCACCGCGTCGATCGACGGCACCCTGCCGTCCGGGTCCACATCGGACGGAACGCGCGTGACGGTCTCCTCGTCGAGGCGCAGCACGATGTCCGCCACGTCGGCGTCGAGAGCCCTCGGCACCTCCGGCGGGATCGCCACGGTCGTCATCGCTTCGCCCGCGGCGACGGCGGCGAGCTCGTCACCACCCAGCAGTCGCGGCGCCACCACGGCCGTCTCCACGACGGGCCCCGGCACCGCGTGATAGCCGCACGCCTCGAGCGCCACGACCGCGTCGGCGGGTTCGGCGCCCGCTCCCCCGTGTTCCTCCGGCACCAGCAGTCCCCACACCCCGAGGTCGGCCAGCTCCCGCCACAGCTTCCGCCCCGGCTCGCACCGCCGCTCCGCCCACTCGCGGGCGGCACCGGGGGTGTCGGACCCGGCCAGCAGTTCGTCCAGTGCCGCGGCGAAATCCCGCTGCTCGGGCGACAACGCGAACCTCATCGGCGCTCCTCCCGGGGCAGGCCGAGCACGCGCTCGGCGATCGTGTTGCGCTGGATCTGGTCGGTCCCGCCGTAGATCGGGCCCGCCAGCGAGAACAGGTAGCCGTCGACCCACGGCGAGGCGACCTCCCCGTCCGCGCCCAGCACGTCGAGTGCGGTCTCGTGCAGTTCGACGTCGACGCCCGACCAGGCCAGCTTGTTCACGCTCGACTCCGGCCCGAGCCGCTCCCCCTCGGCCAACCGGGTCGCGGTGCCGTAGGTGTAGAGCTGGTACGCGCGGGTGTCGATCCACGCGTCGGCCACACGCTCCGCCGTCGCCGCGGGTTCACCGCGCTCGCCCCACAGACGCACGAGGCGGTCGGCCGAGGCGAGGAACCGGCCGGGGCTGCGCAGCGACAGGCCGCGTTCGTTGTTGGCGGTGGTCATCGCCACGCGCCAGCCGTCGCCGGGGTTCCCGATCACGTCCTCGTCGGGCACGAACACCTCGTCGAATAACAGTTCGGCGAACCCCGGCTCGCCGTCCAGCTGCGGGATCGGGCGCACCGTGACGCCGTCGGCGCGCAGGTCGAGCATCAGGTACGTCAGCCCGCGGTGGCGCTCCGAATCCGGGTCACTGCGGAAGAGACCGAACGCCCGGTCCGCGAACGCCGCCCGCGAGCTCCACGTCTTCTGTCCCGACACGAGCCAACCCCCGTCGGTACGGACCGCCCGACTCCGCAGTGCGGCGATGTCGCTGCCCGCCTCCGGTTCGGACCACGCCTGCGCCCACACCTGCTCACCTCGCGCCATCGCGGGCAGAATCCGGTCGCGCTGCTGCGCGGTGCCGTGGGCGAACAGCGTCGGGGCAAGCATGAAGATGCCGTTCTGCCCCACGCGCCCGGGTGCGCCCGCCGCGTAGTACTCCTCCTCGAACAACAGCCACTGCAGCAGCGAAGCGTCCCTGCCGGTGTACTCGGCGGGCCAGGTGACGACCGACAGCCGCGCGTCGGCCAGCCGCGCCTCCCACTCGCGATGGGCCGCGAACCCCTCGGCCGTGTCCATCGACGGCAGGGCGGGCCGGGGCACGTTGTCGGCGAGCCACGCCCGGACCTCGTCGCGGAAGGCCGCCGACTCCGCATCGATGTCGAGGTCCATGTCAGCTCCCCGCGTCGCGCATCGACGTCGCCGTCTGCCCCGCCAGCGGGTCCTCCTGCGTCTCGGCGTTGTGGGCGTGGGCGAAGTGGTGCAGGCCGAACACCGAGTCCATACCGGAGCGCATGCCCATCAGGTCCTGCGCCTGGTTCACGGCCTTCTTCGCCAGTGTGAGCCCGAACGCGGGCATCTCGGCGATCGTGTCGGTGAGGCCCGTCGTCGTGTCCTGCAGCTCGTCCCGGGGCACGACGCGGCTGACCATGCCCCACTCCTTCGCCCGGTGCGCGTCGAACCGCTGCCCGGTCAGCAGCACCTCCTTGGCGGCGGCGGGTCCGAGCACCCACGGGTGGGCGAAGTACTCGACGCCGGGGATGCCCATGCGCACCACCGGGTCGGCGAAGAACGCGTCCTCGGAGGCGACGATCAGGTCGCACACCCACGCCAGCATCAGCCCGCCCGCGATGCACGCGCCCTGGACCGACGCGATCATCGGTTTGGGAATCTCCCGCCAGCGCCGGCACATGCCGAGATACACCTCCGACTCGCGGGCGAACCGTCGATCGCCACCCTCCCGATCGGTGTGGTCCCACCACAGCACGGCCTTGCGGTCGTAGCTGACGTCCACGTCACGCCCCGGCGAGCTGATGTCGTGTCCCGCGGAGAAGTGTTTGCCCTCGCCGGCCAACACGATCACCTTCACCTCGGGATCGTCGACGGCACGCGTGAACGCGGCGTCGAGTGCGTAGGTCATCACCGAGTTCTGGGCGTTGCGGTACTCCGGCCGGTTCATCGTCACCACGGCGACGGCGCCGCGGCGCTCGTAGCGCACGATCTCCTCGCCGGTTCCCCCGGTGCCGTTCCCGTCGGCCCTGTTCTCGTCGGCCCTGTTCTCGTCGGTCCTGCTCTCGTCGGTCCTGTTCTCGTCGGTCATGCCACTTTCTCCTTGCCCAGCAGGCGTTTGAGGA
The DNA here is from genome assembly GCF_024171865.1 of Prauserella aidingensis. Lineage (GTDB taxonomy): Bacteria > Actinomycetota > Actinomycetes > Mycobacteriales > Pseudonocardiaceae > Prauserella > Prauserella aidingensis. Next base: position 63,497 of record NZ_JAMTCN010000003.1, read on the forward strand.
CCTTCCCCGACGCGTTCCGCGGCAGCTCGCCGACGAACTCCACCGAGCGGGGACGTTTGTAGTTGGCGAGCCGCTGCCGGCAGTGTTCGAGCAGCGTCTCCTCGGACGGCGGTCCGGACGGCGCCGTGTCGGTCGTGACGACGAACGCCTTGCCGACCTCGCCGAGACGCGGGTCGGGCACGCCGACGACCGCGACCTCCGCAACACCGTCCACACGGGACAGTTCTTGTTCGATCTCTGCCGGGTAGACGTTGAACCCGCCGCAGATGTACATGTCCTTGAGCCGGTCGGTGATCGACAGGTTGCCCGCTTCGTCGAGCCGCCCGACGTCGCCGGTGTGCAGCCAGCCGTCGGCGTCGATCGCCTGCGCGGTCGCCTCCGGGTCGTCGAGGTAGCCGCGCATCACGTTCGGACCGCGCAGCAACACCTCGTCACGGTCACCGATGCGAACCTCGAACCCGGCGGCTGCGCGGCCGCACGTGCGCGCGATGGTGGCGGGGTCGTCGCCCGGTTCGCACATCGTCGCGACAACGGCCTCGGTGAGGCCGTACGCGGTCAGTACGACGTCGAATCCGAGCTCGGCGCCCATCCGTTCGACGAGCGTGACCGGCACGGTGGCCGCGCCGGTGACCGCCAGTCGCAGCGACGAGAGGTCCGCCGTCGCGCGGTCCGGATGGTCGAGCAGGGTCCGGAACACGGTCGGCGCCGCGGGCAGGATCGAGACCCGCTCGCGCTCGATCAGTTCGAGCGCTGCCGCCGCGTCGAAGGCGGCCTGCGGCACGAGCGTGGCCCCGGTCAACAACCCGACGAGAACACCCGCCTTGTAGCCGAAGCTGTGGAAGAACGGGTTGACCACGAGGTATCGGTCGTCGGAGGTGACGTCGCCGCGGCCTGCCCATGCGGCGGCGACGTCGAGCGACTGCCGGTGCGCCGACAGCACCCCCTTGCTGCGGCCCGTGGTACCCGAGGTGAACAGGATGTCGGCGATGTCGTCGGCGCCGACCGCCGCGGCGCGCGCGTCGGCCTCGGCCGGGTCGACGGCCGAGGCCACCTCGCCGAGTGCCTCCCAGTCGACGGCGACCGGATCGGGCCGGAGCGGCCCCGGCAGCGGCACCCGCACGACGAGCCGGAGCGTGTCGAGGTCGCCGTCGCCCGCGGCCGCCCTGAGGTCGGCGAGCCGGTCGGTGCCCAGGAAGTCCCCGGCGACGACCAGCGCCACCGCCCCGCTGCGACGGATCAGGTCGGCCGCCTCGGCACCGGTGAACCGGGTGTTGATCGGCACCAGCGTCGCCCCGGCGTAGTGCGCGCCGAGCGCGGCGATCACCCAGTGGTGCGTGTTGGGCGAGTTCACGGCCACCCGGTCGCCGCTGCGGACGCCGCGCGCCGCCAACGCCCGCGCCATGACGCGAACGTGTTCCAGAAGCTGTTCGAACGTGATCCGCACCGATCCGTCGACGATCGCTTCCCGGTCTCCGAACCGTTCCGAAGCAGCGTGCAACGCCTTCGGGATCGTCACCGGATTCCCTGTCTCGCTCATCCCGCTCCCTTGTTGGACGAGAAATCTAGAACGTGTTCTTATTATGCTAGCGCACGGTAGCAGGAGGTGTGAGTGGAGAACCACGAGCGATTCCGGCGAGAGGTGGCCACCTGGCTCGCCGACAACCTCACCGGCGAGTTCGCCGGCGTGCGCGGACTCGGCGGCCCCGGCCGGGAACACGAGGCGTTCGAGGCACGACTCGCGTGGGAACGCCACCTCGCGGCCGCGGGATGGACGTGCGTCGGCTGGCCCACCGAGTTCGGCGGCCGCGGCCTGTCACTGGCCGAACAGGTGATCTTCCACGAGGAGTACGCCGCCTCCGGCGCACCCGCACGCGTGAGCCACCTCGGGGAGCAACTGCTGGGGCCGACGCTCATCGCGTTCGGCACCCCGGAGCAGCAGCGGCGGTTCCTGCCCCCGATCCGCGCGGTCGAGCAGCTGTGGTGCCAGGGCTACTCCGAACCGGGTGCCGGGTCGGACCTCGCCGCGGTGTCGACCACGGCCCGCCTCGAACCCGGCGCAGGCGGCGACGGTGGCCCGGGCTGGATCCTCAACGGGCAGAAGATCTGGACGTCCCTGGCACACGTCGCGGACTGGTGTTTCGTCGTCGCGCGCACCGAACCCGGGTCGACGCGACACCACGGACTCTCCTACCTGCTCGTGCCGATGGACCAGCCCGGCGTCACGGTCCGCCCGATCACGCAGCTCACCGGGACGTCCGAGTTCAACGAGGTGTTCTTCGACGACGCCCGCACCGAGGCGGGACTGGTCGTCGGCGAGCCGGGTGACGGCTGGCGCGTCGCGATGGGCACGCTCGGTTTCGAACGCGGCGTGTCGACGCTGGGCCAGCAGATCGGGTTCCGCCGCGAGCTGGACGGCATCGTCGCGCAGGCGCGCGCGACGGGCACGATCGACGACCCGGTGCTCCGCGACGACCTCGCCCGCGCCCGGATCGACCTGCGGATACTGCGCGCGCACGCACTCCGCACGCTGGAACGCGAGCCGGGACCCGACGTCGCCGTGGGCAAGCTGCTGTGGGCCGGCTGGCACCGGCGGCTCGGCGAACTGGCGGTGCGCGCCCGCGGCGCCCGCGCCCTCACGACCGACGGCGACCTCGACGAGTGGCAGCGCCTGCTGCTGTTCAGCCGCGCGGACACGATCTACGGCGGCTCCGACGAGATCCAGCGCAACATCATCGCCGAGCGGGTACTCGGACTTCCCAAGGAACCCAGGAACACGACGGAGGAACGCCGATGACCGAACCGGCAGTGACCGGGCCGCAGCGCTCGACGGCACCGGAACACGCACGGCCACCGGCGTGTCCGACACCGCACGACCTGCTCGTGGGCGAGGTCGTGGTGGTCACCGCGGCGGCGGGAACGGGCATCGGCTCGGCGACGGCCAGGCGCTGCCTCGAGGAGGGCGCCCGCGTTGTCGTCAGCGACTGGCACGAGCGCAGGTTGACCGAACGGGCCGAGGAACTCGCCGAGTTCGGCGAGGTGCACGCCGTTCCCTGCGACGTGACCGACGACGACCAGGTCGTGGCCCTGATCGACGCCGCGTGCGAGCACTTCGGCCGGATCGACGTGATGGTCAACAACGCGGGCCTCGGCGGTACGCAGTCCATTCTGGACATGTCCGACGAGGAATGGTCCCGTGTCCTCGACATCACGTTGAATGGCACGTTCCGCTGCACGCGTGCGGCGACGCGGCGGTTCGTCGCGCAGGGCGGCGGCGGGGTCGTCGTGAACAACGCGTCCGTCGTCGGCTGGCGGGCGCAACAGGGCCAGGCGCACTACGCGGCCGCGAAGGCCGGGGTGATGGCACTGACTCGCTGCGCTGCGATGGACGTCGCCGAGCACGGCATCCGCATCAACGCCGTCGCACCGAGCCTGGCCGCACACCCCTTCCTCGCCAAGGTGACGAGCGAGGAACTGCTGACCGAGCTCGCGGGCCGCGAGGCGTTCGGCCGGGCGGCCGAACCCTGGGAGATCGCGAACGTCATGGTGTGGCTCGCGTCCGGCTACGCCACCTATCTCACGGGCGAGACCGTGTCCGTGTCGAGCCAGCACCCGTAGGAGGAATCCATGGCCGAGGCCTACCTCGTCGACGCCGTCCGCACGCCCGTGGGCAAACGCGGCGGCGCACTGTCCACTGTGCACTCCGGGGATCTGGGCGGGCACGTGCTCGGCGCGCTCGTGGAACGGACGGGTATCGATCCGGCGACCGTCGACGACGTCATCCTGGGGTGCACCGACACGCTCGGCCCGCAGTCCGGCAACATCGCGCGCACGGCGTGGCTGGCCGCGGGCATGCCGGACCACGTGCCGGGCGTGACCGTGGACCGGCAGTGCGGATCGAGCCAGCAGGCGGTCCACTTCGCAGCGCAGGCGGTGCTGTCCGGCACGGCCGGCGCGGTGATCGCGGGCGGGGTGCAGAACATGAGCGCGATCCCGATCAGCGCCGCCATGCTGGCCGGCCGCGAGTACGGATTCGACGACCCGTTCTCCGGCTCGACGGGCTGGCACAAGCGTTACGGCGACGTCGAGGTCTCCCAGTTCCGCAGCGCCGACATGATCGCCCGGCACTGGGACATCACCCGCGAGCAGATGGAGGCCTACGCCTACCGCAGCCACCAGCGCGCCCTGCGCGCCGCCGACGACGGCGTCTTCGACGCCGAACTCGCCGGGCTCGCCGAGCTGACCGCGGACGAGGGACCGCGCCGCGGGACCACGCCGGAGGAGATGGCCGGGCTGCCGCCGTTGGCGGAGGACTCGCTGATCACGGCGGCCACGGCCAGTCAGATCTCCGACGGCGCGAGCGCCGCGCTCGTCGTGTCGGAGGACTACGTTCGCGACCACGGCCTGACCCCGCGCGCCCGGATCCACCACCTGTCGGTCTCGGCCGCCGACCCGGTGTGGATGCTCACCGGTCCCATCCCCGCGACGTCGCGGGCGCTGCGCCGGACCGGCCTGGCGGTCGACGACATCGACCTGTTCGAGGTCAACGAGGCGTTCGCCGGCGTGGTGCTGGCGTGGCTCGACGAGACCGGCGCCGACCCGGAGCGCGTCAACGTCAACGGCGGTGCGATCGCGCTCGGCCACCCGATCGGCGCCAGCGGCACGAAGCTCCTGGCCACGTTGTTGCACGAACTGGAACGTCGCGGCGGCCGCTACGGGCTGCAGACCATGTGCGAAGGCGGCGGCACGGCCAACGTCACGATCATCGAACGCCTCGCGTAGGCCGAGCCGCCCCCTCGAGCCCGTGTTGCTCCCACCCGTCACCCGGCCACCACCCCTCACCGACGCGCTGCCGCGCGGCTGCGCTATCGGGCCCGTGTTGCACCTCCAGGGGACCGTGTTGCAGATCCAGGGGACCGTGTTGCAGGTCTCGGAGCCCGTGTTGCAGGTCCAGGCGGCTGTGTTGCTGGCCTAGGACGCCGTGTTGCCGGTCCGGGGGACCGTGTTGCGGATCCGGGCACCGCGGTGAGTCGCGGGGTGACGTCACATCGCCATGTCGACACACGGCGCCGTCCCGATACGCCGGCGACCGCACCGCCCGGCTGTCCGCACCCTCGTCCCGCGTCGCGGCACCACGGCCCCGCGAATCGACAACACCAGCCCCCGAACGTGCAACACGAGGCCCGGAACCTGCAACACGAGCCCGCGAGGACGCAACACGGGCCCCGGAACCTGCAACACGGCGGGTCCGGATCACACCGGCGGCACGGTGCCGTCGCTCCTCGATAGAGTGCCGTCGGGCGCGTGCGACGAAGGAGCGATGCGATGACCGGCACGAGACCACGGATCGTGGTCAGCAGGTGGATCCCCGACGACGCCGTGGCGATGCTGCGCGAAGCCGGCGAGGTGTGGCTTCCCGAGCCCGACCGGGCGCTGCCCACGGCGGAACTGCACCAACGACTCGCCGGGGCCGACGCCGCCGTGGTCACCCTCAGCGAACGGGCGGACGCCGACTTCGCGGACGCCGCCGGACCGCAGCTGAAGGTCGTCGCGAACGTCGCGGTCGGCTACGACAACATCGACGTCCCCGCACTCGCCGAGCGCGGCGTCACGGTCACCAACACGCCCGGCGTGCTGACCGACGCCACCGCCGACATCGCGTTCGGCCTCCTGCTGTCGGTCACGCGCAGACTCGGTGAGGGTGAGCGCCTGCTGCGCGCGGGCACTCCGTGGTCGTTCCACCTCGGCTTCATGCTCGGCTCCGGACTGCAGGGCAAGACGCTCGGCATCATCGGACTCGGGCAGATCGGCACAGCGATGGCGGAGCGGGCCCGGGCCTTCGGCATGTCGATCGTCTACACGGGACGCCGCCGCGCCCCTGCGGAGGTCGAGTCGGCCCTCGATGCGACGTATCTGCCGCAGGACGAGCTGCTGGCCACCGCGGACGTCGTCTCGCTGCACTGCCCGCTCACCCCACAGACCCGTCACCTGATCGACGCCGACGCGCTCGCGGCGATGAAACCGACGGCGTTCCTGGTCAACACCACGCGCGGACCGGTGGTCGACGAGGCCGCACTCGCCGCGGCCCTGCGCGAGGGCACGATCGCAGGCGCCGGACTCGACGTCTTCGAGAACGAACCCGACGTCCACCCGGACCTGCTCGACCTCGACAACGTCGCACTCGCCCCGCACCTCGGGTCGGCGACCGTCGAGACCCGCACCGCCATGGCGACGCTCGCCGCCCGCAACGTGCTCGCCGTCCTGGCGGGCGAGCCCCCGCTGACCGAGGTGACACCGTGACCGCACCGGCTCCGCGGCGTGTGGTCGTCGCGCCCGACAAGTTCAAAGGCAGCCTCACCGCGGTCGAGGCGGCCGACGCCATCGGCGCGGGCGTCCGCGACGTACTGCCGGACGCCGACGTCACGCTGTGCCCGGTCGCCGACGGCGGCGAAGGCACCCTCGACGTGCTGCTCGCGGCGGGCGGCACCCGCGTCGACCTGCGCGTGTCCGGCCCGCTGTCCGAACCGGTCGACGCCTGGTACGTGATGCTCGACGGCACGGCCTACGTCGAATCGGCGCGGGCCTGCGGGATCGAGCACGTCACGCCGTCGACCGACGTGGCGCCGGCCGCGCACACGTACGGCGTCGGCGAGCTGATCGCCGACGCGCTGGGCCGGGGCGCCCGGCAGATCGTACTCACCGTGGGCGGCACCGCGAGCACCGACGGCGGCAGCGGCATGCTGCAGGCCCTCGGCGCCCGGCTCACCGACGGCGACGGCCGTCCCGTGGGGCTCGGCGGCGGCGCACTCGGCGACGTCGCCGCCGTCGACCTGACCGAGGTACGCGCACTGCTGGGCGAGGCCAGGGTGCGCGTGGCGACCGACGTGACCAATCCACTGCACGGCACCGACGGCGCCGCGGCCGTGTTCGGCCCGCAGAAGGGTGCGGGCCCCGCCGAGGTCGCGACGCTGCGGACCAACCTCGAACGCTGGGCGCAGGTTCTGGGCTTCGCGGACCGCACGGGCGCGGGCGCGGGCGGCGGCATCTCCGGCGGGGCGATGGCCGCGCTCGGAGCGACCGCCGAATCGGGTTTCGACCTCGTCGTCGAACTCACCGGCGTGGCCGACGCGATCGCAGGCGCCGACCTGGTCATCACCGGTGAGGGATCGCTCGACGCGCAGAGCCTCGCGGGCAAGGCGCCGGCAGGCATCGCCGCCATCGCGCGGCGGCACGGCGCGCGGGTCGCCGCGATCGCGGGCCGGATCGCGCTGTCGGCCGACGACCTGGCCGAGGCGGGAATCACGGCCGCGATCGCGATCGCCGACCACGCTCCCTCGGTGGAGGTCGCCGTCCGCGACGCCGCCGCGCTGCTGCGGCGGCACGCCGCGGACCTCGTCCACACCGGACCATGAGGCGCGGAACGGGACGGCCCGACCCCCGACACCGCACGGTTCGACACAGCCGGAAGTCCACAACGGACCGCCGTGGCCGAGCAGGCGGGCTGCGCGAGTTCTAGGGCTGCAGCACGACCTTGACGGCACCGTCGCGTTTGGCCTGGAACATCGCGTACGCGTCGGACGCCTCGTCGAGCGGGACGTGGTGGGTGACGAGGTCGTCCACACCGAGCGGATCGTCGTCCCCGGTCAGGAGCGGCAGGATGTCGTCGGTCCACGCGCGCACGTTGGCCTGCCCCATGCGCAACTGGATCTGCTTGTCGAACAGCGTCATCATCGGCATCGGATCGGCCATGCCGCCGTAGACGCCCGACAACGAGACCGTGCCACCCCGGCGCACGGCGTCGATGGCCGTGTACAGCGCGCTCATCCGGTCGATCCCGGCCGTGGTGAACGCCTTCTCGGCCAGCCGGTCCGGCAGCAACGTCGCGAGTTGCTGCACGACCGTGCTCACCGGCGCTCCGTGGGCCTCCATGCCGACGGCGTCGATCACCGAGTCGGCGCCTCGGCCGTCGGTGCGCTCGCGCACGGCGGCGCCGACGTCCTTGACGGTTCGCAGGTCGAGGGTGTCGACGCCGTGGCGCTGCGCCATCTCGAGGCGCTCGTCGACCAGGTCGACGCCGAGCACCGTGCCCGCGCCGCGATACCGGGCGATACGGGCCGTGAGTTGGCCGATCGGCCCGAGGCCGAGCACGACGCAGCTGCCACCCTCAGGGACGTCCGCGTACTCCACGGCCTGCCACGCCGTCGGCAGGACGTCCGACAGGAACAGGAAACGTTCGTCCGGCCCCGCCTCGGGCACCTTCACGGGGCCGAAGTGTGCCTGCGGCACCCGCAGCAGCTCGGCCTGTCCACCGGGAACCTGTCCGTAGAGCTTCGTGTAGCCGAACAGCGAGGCGCCCTTGTCCTGCCCGGGCGCGCGGGTCCGCTCGCACTGCGTGTAGAGCTGCTGCGAGCAGTAGTAACACTGGCCGCACGCGATGTTGAACGGCACGACGACGCGGTCACCGGGGATCAGGTCGGGAACGGCGTTGCCCGTCTCCCTGACGATGCCCATCGGTTCGTGACCGAGGACGTCGCCCGGGGCCATGAACGGGCCGAGCACCTCGTAGAGATGCAGATCCGAACCGCAGATCGCCGTGGACGTGACCTCCACGATCGCGTCGGTCGGTTCCTCGATGCGCGGATCGGGAACGTCCTGCACACGCACGTCACGCTTGCCCTGCCAGGTCACAGCCTTCATCGCGGATGTCCTTCCGTCGCTCGTCGACTCGGTACCGTCGGCTGCGACTACCCGCGATCATCGGGTCCGAACACACCGGTGCCGGCGCCCCCGAGGGAGACGCCGGCACCGCAAGACCGTTTCCGGGTGCGTCAGCCTTCGCCTTCCGGCTGCTGCATCACCGCGAAGTTCAGCTGGCCCTGATCGTCCTGCTGGACGTCCAGCACCTTGTCGTCGAGGAACGACGACGCCTTCTCCTCGAGGAAGACCCGCGCACCGCTCTCGGTACCCAGCACCTGGTCGCCCTCCTCGGGCCCCGGAGCGACCGAAAGCGCGAGCTGAGCGCCCTCTTCCGTCTCCTCCCGGACCGCGAACCGGAGACCGGCGGCATCCTGACCGTCCTGGGCGGTCAGCGCGCTGATCGCCTCCACGGCAGCGTCAGTCATCGCAAGCATGGTCGCTATTTCCCTTCGGTTGCTTGGGGCTGCCATTCCCACCGTAAACGTCGCCCACATCCGCCGCCCTACCGGCACGCCCATTTCGGCCCGGCAACTGGCTCCTCAGGAAATTCCACGAAATCGCCTGGTACCGCCGAATTCGGACGCGTATTTCCACCGCGACGTCCCGGCGATCCGCGCCGCACTCGCCGGCGTGTCCGCGCCGTAGCGAATCAGGCGCCGTGCCCACCGAAGATCCTTACACCGTCAGAACGAACCGCCTTCCGGTCACCGGACCGAGGGCCGACAGCGCCGGGGCTCACCGTCTATTCGAACACCCCGCCCCGAATACTTTCCGAAAGTTCAGCACAGGAACTCTTCCGGCAGAGCGGCGCTTACCCGGGGCCTGCCGCACTAAACACACGAGCCTCACGGGGAACGTCACACATGGGGCGCCGACTCGCAGTTGAAAGCCCACGCAGGTGTTCCTACGGTGGGAAAGGCAGGACGGGCGCAGATTTTCCGTCCGGGTAGATCCACAGCACCGAGATATCCGCAGACATCCCGCGCTCGCCGATTCGACGGAGGGATACCGCAGTGCTACCCAGCCACTCCCACGACAGCGGCTCGCGTACCGGCAGCAGCGACCCGGTCGGGACCGGTGACCCGGCGTTCGGGCCGGCGCTCACCCCGGCGGCCAAGCCGCAGGAGCCCACCGGGCCCGTGGACACCGTCGGTACCTCCGGCATGCGCATCGACGCCGAACGGCGCCCCGACGGCGTGGTGCACGCCCGCGTCGCCGGCGAGGTCGACCTGCTGTCCGCACCGGACCTGCGCAAATGGATCCACGAGGAGCTGAGCGCTCCGGCGCGGCTCGTGCTCGACCTGGACGGGGTCGAGTTCCTCGGTTCGGCCGGGCTCTCCGTGCTCGCCGAGCTGTCCGAACAGGCCACGGGCTCGCGAGCGAACTGGGCGGTCGTCGCGGCCACGCGGGTCGTCCTGCGTCCGCTCGAGGCCACCGGACTCGCCGAGCAGATCCCGGTCCATCCGGACGTCGACTCGGCGGTGCTCGCCGTCCACCCGCCACAGGAGCCCGCCTCGTCGTGACCCGGCTGCGGCTCCCCCGCGGGTGCGGCCCGCCGGGCCGGCGCTCGGCCGCTGTCACCGTCGGCACGACCGGCGCGGCTGCGGGCGTGACCGGCACCAATACGACGTATCGTGCAGGACATGAGCTGTGTACGGAGCCGGACGCGCGCGACGGCGCCGGAACCCGCGGTCCGGACGGGTTCCGGGCATCTGCCGGAGCTCGTCCGGCACCTGCCGCTGTACGTGCTGGGCGGAGCGATCAGTACCGGGTTGCAGGCCCTGCTGTTCCTACTGCTGCGCGATCCGCTGACTCCCGCGGCGGCCAACCCCGTCGCCATCGGCGTCTCGACGGTGCTCAACACGGAATTCCACCGGCGGATCACCTTCCGCGACGTCACCGGGCCGCGGACACGCCGGCACGTGCAGTCCGCAGGCACGTTCCTGTTCTACGCGTGCGCAGGCACGGCGGCGCTCGGCCTGCTGCACCTGTTGGCCGACGACCCGTCACCGATGACCGAGACGGCCGTGCTGGTCGCGACCAGCCTCGTCGGCGGCATTCTGCGCTTCCTGGTGCTGCGCTCGTGGGTGTTCGTCTGGAGTCGGGACGCCGGGACGGCCCGGTGACCCCACGGAACCCGCCACCCGACGACGCCGATACCGGCGACGAGGGCGAGCGCGACGCCCGTCCGACCACCGACTACCGGTTCACGCTGGCCAACGAACGCACGTTCCTCGCGTGGCTCCGCACCGCGCTCGGCCTGGTCGCCGGGGGCGTCGCGCTCCAACAGCTCGTGCCGGGCCTGGCCCCCGAAGGTCCGCGCACCCTGCTCGCAGCACTGTGCATCGGCCTGGCACTGGTGATCGCGGCGGCCTCCTACCCACGGTGGCGGGCGGTGCAGCGGGCGATGGCCCGCGGCGGCCCGCTCCCCCGCAACATCCTGCTGGCCACCCTCGGCGCGGGCATCGCCGCGATCACAGCGCTCGCATTCGTGCTGGTGGTCACGACGTGAGCGAAGGCCAGCCGGAGCGCACCGGGCTCGCGTGGCAGCGCACCGCGCTGGCCTCGGCCGCGTGCAGCGGCCTGCTGCTGCACGCCGCGGCGACCACGAGTCACGCCGCGCCCCTGATCGCCGCGCCGATATCGATCGCCACGACGGTCGTCCTCGCCGCGGCGGGAGCGGGGCGGGGCCGGCGGCTGCGCCGGAGCACCGCCGGCCTGTCACCCGCGCTCGCCGCCACAGCCACCGTCCTCGTCACCGCCACCGCCGTGGCAAGCCTCGGAGCGCTGCTCGCCACTCTCGCGAGCGGCCACTGAACGGGTCAGCCCAGCTGCTTCCGCAGTTCCGGCAGCAACTCGGACTCGGCGGCCTCGAGGAACTCCTCCTGGTGGTCTCCGCCGACCTGCACGAGCGCCAGGTCGGTGAACCCCGCCTCCCGGAAGGGGCGGGCGGCGTCGACGACCGCCTGTGCCGACCCGCCGCACGGGATCGCCGCGGCCACGTCCTCCTCGCGCACATACTGTGTCGCGGCCGCGAACGCCTGCGTACCGGGCAGTTCGGCGTTGACCTTCCAACCACCCGCGAACCACCGGAACTGCTCCCGCGCCCGGCGGGCGGCCTCGTCGGTGTCGCGCCCCCACGACACCGGAAGCTGGCCGACCTTTCGGGACGACCCCAGCCCGAGCCGGCCGCGCATGTCGTCCCACCGGCGGCACAGTCCCCCTGCCGGTTCCACCGCGATCATCGCCTCCGACGCCGCCGCGAACCGGTCGACCGACTGGTCTCCCGACACCGCGACCCCGATCGGCACCCGCTGCTGCGGCAGGTCCCACAGCTTCGCCGAGTCGACCCGGAAATGCTCCCCGTCGTGGTTGGTGTATCCGCCGTCGAAGAGGTCGTTGATGATCTGCAGCGCCTCGCCGAGCATGTCGTGCCGCACGTTGACCGGAGGCCAGCCCCGGCCGACCACGTGCTCGTTGAGGTTCTCGCCGGCTCCCAGCCCGAGCAGGAACCGCCCACCCGACAGCTCCTGGACGGTCGCCGCATGCTGCGCCACCACAGTCGGGTGATAGCGCATCGTCGGGCAGGTCACGAACGACATCAGGTCGACGTCGCCGGTGACCTCCGCGACCGCGCCGAGCACCGACCACGCCTGCGGCGAGTGCCCTTGCTCGTCCAGCCACGGCGAGAAATGGTCACTCATCACCTCGAACTCGAATCCGGCACGTTCCGCGCGCGCCGCGTCGGCGACGAGCCGGCGCGGACCGGCCTGTTCGGTCAGCAACGTATAGCCGAAACGCACACGTCTCCCCTGCGGCCGGCCACCGCCGGCCTCTCGTCGTCACAACGTTCGGCGCCGGCACCGGGCGGCTGCCGGTGCGTCGGCGACGGTCGGGCGGGTGTCAGTGCAACGCGGGCTCGGGTTCGGATTCGACACCGATCCGCTTGCGGCGGGCGATCGCCTCACGCCGCTCGGTCTCGTCGAGGCCTCCCCACACCCCGAACGGCTCCTGCACCGTCAGCGCGTGGTGTCGGCATTGGACGATCACCGGGCACGTGCGGCAGACCTCCTTCGCCCGTGCCACGCGGTCGGCTCGCGCGAACCCTCGTTCGCCGTCAGGATGGAAGAACACCGAGCTGTCCAGATTGCGGCAGTTGCCGTGCCGCTGCCATTCCCAGATCTCAGCCACCGGGGTCGGCAGCCGGGACGTGTCGGCCATGGTGATCACCTCCGTGAAGATGTGCGATGCGCGGTGTACCCGGCGGGTGCGGAACTCACACCTGCCGTGTCGTCAGCGGTACTCGTCGTCGTCGATCTCCACCGGCTCCGCCTGCTCGGCGACATCGGCGGGGTCGGCGTCCATCGGGACGGAGACCCCCGCCGGTCCGGGCTCGTACCCGGTTTCGGCGTCGCCGGTGAACTCGCCGTGTTCGACGTCGTCGACGGCCGGTCGCCGCTGCTCGTCGACATCGGGGGCCGGCGCGAGATCGTGGTTCTCCGTCATGATCGACGTGATACCCCGCCTGCGCGCGGTTCAATCACGGTTCGATCATCCGAATCCCTCGGCGCGGCTCACGGGCCCGGACCGAGCGGACATACCTCCGGTACGCTCCGCCCACACCGCAGCAGCGACGACGCCGGAGGATGCGCATGAGCGAACGGCAGTACGACATCGTGGTGTTCGGCGCCACGGGTTTCACCGGAGGACTGACCGCCGAATACCTCGCCGCCCATGTGCCGGAGGGTTGCCGCTGGGCGCTCGCGGGCCGCAGCACCGCCAAGCTGGAGGCCGTCCGCGAACGGCTCGCCGCCATCGACCCCGCCTGTGCCGACCTGCCGTTGCTGCAGGCCGACGTCACCGACGCCGCCTCCCTGCGCACCGTCGCCGAGTCGACCCGGGTGGTCGTCACGACCGTCGGCCCGTACCTGCAGTACGGCGAACCGCTGGTCGCGGCGTGTGCCGAGGCGGGCACCGACTACGTCGACCTGTGCGGCGAGCCCGAGTTCGTCGACCGCATGTACCTCGCCCACCACGAGACCGCCCTGCGTACCGGCGCCCGCCTGGTCCACGCCTGCGGGCTGGACTCGATCCCGTACGACCTGGGCGCCTACTTCACGGTCGGCCGGCTGCCCGCGGACGGTCCGATCACGGTGGACGCCCAGATCCGCGCCGACGCCGAGTTCTCCGGCGGCACGTTCTCGTCCGCCCTGACGGCGTTCTCGCGTGCCCGGCACATGACGGCGGTCGCCAAGCGCCGCCGCGCCGCCGACCCCCGGCCCGCCGACCGGACCATCCGCACGCCCTCGGGACCGCCCACCCGGGACGCCGAGACCGGCCGGTGGCTCGTGCCGATGCCGACACTCGACCCGCAGATCGTGGCGCGCTCCGCCGCCGCGCTGCCGCGGTACGGCACCTCGTTCACCTACCGGCAGGCCGCGGCGATGAAGCGACTGACGACGCTCGTCGCGACCGGCGCGGGCCTGGGCGTGCTGGCGGTCGCGGCGCAGATCCCGCCCGTCCGGAACGCACTGGGCAAGGTCCGCAAACCGGGCGACGGGCCGAGCGCGCAGCGACGGGCTCGGTCGTGGTTCCAGGTGCGGTTCACCGGTGAGGCGGCCGGGCAGCGGGTCGTCACCGAGTTCGCGGGCGGCGACCCCGGTTACGACGAGACCGCGAAGATGATGTCCGAATCGGCGATGTGCCTGGCGTTCGACGACCTGCCGGAGACGGCGGGCCAGGTGACGACCGCCGTCGCGATGGGCGACCCGCTCGTCGCGCGGCTGCAGAACGCAGGGCTGCGCATCCGCGTACTCGACGAGTGAGGACTGCGTTGAGCGCCCCCAGTCGTGAGTGCCCCAGTCGAGTGCCCCCAGGGGCACCTTGGTTGCACTCAACGCAACCAAGGTGCCCTTGGGGCGCGATGCAGGCCCGCTCGCGGGTGGGCCTCAGGTGACGAGGCGGCGGACGACGGCGTCGGCGAGGAGGCGGCCGCGGTCGGTGAGCACGGCCCGGCCGCCGTCGAGGTCGCGTGTGGACAGCAGCCCGTCGGCGGCGGCGCGCCGGGCCTCCCGCGCGCCGCCGTCGTCGAGCGCGTCGAGCGGAAGTCCCTCGGCGAGGCGGAGTTCGAGCATGACGCGCTCGAGGTGCCGGTCCTCGGGCGTCAACGTCTCCTGTCCGCCGACGGGCAGCGCGCCCTCGGTGAGCGTGGCCGTGTAGCGCGCCGGGTGCTTGACGTTCCACCACCGCACACCGCCGACGTGCGAATGGGCGCCGGGGCCCGCGCCCCACCAGTCGCCGCCGAGCCAGTAGCCGAGGTTGTGCCGGCAGCGCGCCTCGTCGGAGGCGGCCCAGTTGGACACCTCGTACCAGCGCAGACCCGCCTTCTCGAGCATCGCGTCGAGCAGTTCGTAGTCGGCGGCCAGCACGTCGTCGTCGGGCATCGGGATCTCGCCCTTGCGGACCCGCCGGGCCAGCGCGGTGCCGTCCTCGACGATCAGCGCGTAGGCGGACACGTGGTCCACACCCGCCTCCAGCACGGCGTCGAGCGACGCCTGCAGGTCCTCGGTGCGCTCACCGGGCGTGCCGTAGATGAGGTCCAGGTTGACGTGATCGAACCCGGCGCCGCGTGCCTCCGCCGCGGCCTCGACGGGACGTCCCGGGGTGTGTGTGCGGTCGAGCACCCGCAGCACGTGCGGAGCCACCGACTGCATGCCGAGCGACACCCGCGTGTACCCGGCGTCCCGGATCCCTGCGAACAGTGCCGGCGAGGTCGACTCCGGATTGGACTCGGTCGTGACTTCGGCGTCGGCGGCGAGGCCGAATGACTGCCGCACGGCGTCCAGCACCGCCGCCAGCCCGTCGGGCCCCAACAGCGACGGCGTGCCGCCGCCGACGAACACCGTGTCGGCGGCGGGAGGCGTCCCGAGCCGCTGCGCCGCGAGGTCCAGTTCCCTGCGGAGGCCGTCGAGCCAGTCCTCCGGTGCCGCGCCGGAACCGAGTTCGCCCGCCGTGTAGGTGTTGAAGTCGCAGTAGCCGCAGCGGGTCGCGCAGAACGGCACGTGCACGTACACGCCGAACGGCCTCGTACCGAGCCCCTGCAGGGCCGTGTCGGGCAGGTGAAGATCGTCCGGGGTGCTCACCTCTCCAGTGTCCCACCGGCGGAGCGGCCGTCGTGCGGCACCGGCCTTCGCGGCTGCGCAGCGGCCTCACTCCGCGGAAAGGATCGGCAGCTACGGGTTCACGGATGGGCGGCTCCAGGGGTTACGGGTCCCCGGGTGGCGGGTCCAGGGATTGCGGGGCCGGCGGTTGCGGGTCCAGGGGTTGCAGCCACGCGCCCGCCTCGTCGAGGCCGGCCACGCCGGTCAGTTCGCCGGGCAGCAGCGGCACGGTCAGCACGCCGCTCGCCCCGTCGCCGCCGAACCGTTCCCGGACGCGGGCCAGCACGGTGTGCTCCTGGTCCCGGCGACGGGCCAGCACGCCGGCCTCCTCGCCGGAGGCGACCCGGTTCACCAGCACGGCCGCGAGCGGCACACCGGCCTCGGTGAGCTGGTCGGCGGCCCGTTCGGTCTCGGCCAGCGGCAGCCGTTCCGGCACGAGCACGAGGTGCACTCCGGCGTCGGCACGCAGTCGGGTCTGCAGGGCCTCGAGCCGCCGCCTGCGGGACTGCAGTCGCTCCAGCAGCGGATCACGCTGCGCACCGGCCTGGCCGAGCAGTCCGTCGGCGAACCGGTCGACGTCGCGGGCCTGCTTCCGGTTGTGCGCCAGACCTTCGATCCACGGGGTGAGCAGCTCCGGTAGGCTGAGCAACCGCAGCATGTGCCCGGTCGGGGCACTGTCGACGACCAGCAGGTCCCAGTCCTTTCCGGTGCGCTCGACGAGGTCGGTGAGCCGGTCCAGCAACGCCGACTCGACGGTCCCCGGGCTCTCGACCGCGCGACGCAGGTGTCGCTCCACGGCGGGCAGCACCTCGCGCGGCACCGCGTGCCGGGCGTCCTCGAGCACCTCGGCCACCCGCCTGCCCGCCTGTCGCTCCCCGCTGATCTCCGCGGCCAGCAGGGACTCGCCGACCGGTCGCGGCTCGTCCGACAGCGTCGCGCCGAGCACGTCGCCCAGCGAGTGCGCCGGGTCGGTCGACACGACGAGTGTGCGCACACCGCGCCGGGCCTGCCGGACGGCGAACGCCGCGGCGAGCGTCGTCTTGCCGACCCCGCCCTTGCCGCCGAAGAACCGGATCAACAGCACATCCCGGCGTCGCCGAACTCGTCCCGTCCCATGCGCCGGTGCCACTCGTGGAAGTCCGCAACGAGGTACGGCACGGCGTCCAGCGTTTCGTAGGCGACCGGATTGTCGACGCCCAGCGATTCGAGCAGCAGCAGCGTCCGGAGGGTGTCGTCCCTGCGGCGCGCCTCCCTGCGCAGGCCCTGCCGCCAGCGGGAGACGAGCAGCAGCTCGTGACCACGTTCGAACCGGCGCCAGCACCGGGCGAGCCGGTCGCCGAGCCGCCGCAGTCCCCCGCCCGCGGTCACCGTTCGGTCAGCTCCGTCGGCTCCGGATCGCCCGCGTCGTCCCGGGCGACACCGCGCGCCCGGCGCAGCGCGAGCGCAGCCTCGACGATGAGCCACACGGCGAGCACGAAGATGATCGCATCGAGCGGCGCGAGGACCCATTCGCTCTCGGCGACGAACGTGATGAGGTTGTCGATGAGCGCCCACGTCGTCATCACGACGAGGAACACCAGCGGCACCAGCACGGCGATCGGGTTGCGCCGGTTCTTGGTGACCCACACCGCGATCACCGACAGGGCCAGGCCCGCGGTGAGCTGGTTCGTGGTGCCGAACAGCTGCCACAGCACGCCGAAGGTGTAGCCCGCGTCGCCGCCACCGGGCAGCAACGCCAGCACGAGGGGGATCAGCACGGCGATCAGCCCCGACAACGTCAGACTGCGCGAGACCGCGCGGATGCGGACGATCTCGGCGATCTCCTGCACGATGTAGCGCTGCAGGCGCACGCCGGTGTCCATCGTGGTCGCGGCGAAGCTGATGACGACCACGGCGGCGAACACGACGGCCGTCGCCTCGGGCACGCCGAGGTTGGCCGCGAAGTGTCCGACGCCGTTGACGAAGTTCGACGTCGCGCCGTCCGAGGCGGTGGCGAAGTCGGAGTACGCGGCGTGCCAGTCGGCGGTGGTGGCCACGATGCCCGCGGTGCACGCGAGGATCGACCCGAGCGCCAGCGACCCCTCGCCGACCGCACCGAAGTAGCCGACGTACCGGGCGTCGCTCTCCTTGTCGAGCTGCTTCGACGTCGTACCCGACGACACGAGGCTGTGGAACCCGGAGATCGCGCCGCACGCGATGGTCACGAACAGCAGCGGGAACCAGCTCGGCGAATCGGCGGGGGCCTGGTCGTTGACCACGGGAGCCACGATCGTGTCCCAGCCGACGAGCACGCCGAGGCCGATCACGCCCAGCGCGATGAACAGCTGGTGGGAGTTGATGTAGTCGCGTGGCTGCAGCAGCACCCACACCGGGATGCGCGAGGCGACGAAGGTGTAGACGAACAGCAGCACGACCCAGATGTTGCGCTCGGTGAAGAGGCCGTCCTCGGTGGCGATGCCCGCCAGCGAGATGGGCAGCGCCTGGCCGAGCAGGATCGTCACGTACAGCACGACCACGCCGACGAGCGACGGGACCAGCGCGGCGCTACGGGTGCGGTAGATGTACTGGCCGATGCCGATGGCCAGCGGGATCTCCAGCAGGATCGGCAGCACGGCCTCGGGGTTGGCCACGAACAGGTTCCCGATCACCACGGCGAACACGGCGTTCACGAGTGTCAGCAGGAAGAAGATGATCAGGAGGAACAGCACGCGGGCGCGAGTGCCCACCACCTCGCGCGTGAGCGTGCCGATGCTCTGCGCCTTGTGCCGCACCGACACCACGATCGCGCCGAAGTCGTGCACACCCGCGGCGAAGATCGTGCCCGCCACGACCCAGATCAGCGCCGGACCCCAGCCCCAGAACACCGCGATGGCGGGACCGACGATCGGCGCGGCGCCCGCGACCGACGTGAAGTGGTGTCCGAAGAGGACGTGCCGGTTCGTGGGAATGAAGTCCACGCCGTCGCGCATCGTGTGCGCGGGTGTCGGCCGATCGTCGTCGAGTGCGTACACCCGACGCGCCAGGTACCCCGAGTAGTAGCGGTAGCCGAGGTAGAACAACACCCCGACGATCAGGACCATCACGATGGCCGGCATGGACGTTCCTTCCCGTGAGCGACGTTGACACGGTGGTCAGGCGACGTGGGACGGTAACAGCAGTGCGACCGGCAAGGTAAGAGCGACGTGAATCCCGCGCTCGGAGACTGTGGAGGCGAGGTGACGGTGGACCGGCTGCGGGAGGCTTGGCGGCGTGCCGTCACGGCGGAGTTGTGCTGGACGAACCCCGACGGCACTCCCGCCGCGATCGCCGTGACGCCCGTGGTGCGCGGCGCCGGTTCCGCCGTGCCGACGCTCTGCGCCGCCCTGCCCTACGCGCGGGCGGACGAGGTCGCGGGCCTGCGCGAGGCCGACGCCGCCGTGTTCGCCGTGACCGACTCCCGCTCACTGCCCGGTGATGCGGGCGTCCCCGAGGCCGCAGGCACCGGGTTCGCCGGCTCCGCCGACGGGGCTCCCGTTCGGACCGGGGTCGCCGCGAGCGCCGCCGTGCGGATCGTCGACGACCTCGACGGTGAACTGTTCACCGACGAACTGCTCGACCAGGAACTGGTCAAGTACCCGCCGTCGCGCGCCCTCGCCGACAGCGTGCTGCTGCGCCGCGAGAACTGGTGGTGGCTGCCCCGCATCGTCGTGGAGCTCACCGGTCCCGCCGCGGATGCCGGCAGCGCCGGGACGATGCCGCTGCCCGCGCGCACCGACCCCACCCGGCACGCGCTGCTCGTCGGCCCGGCAGCCTGCGCCCCCGAGCAGCCCGACACCCCGGAACTGCGCAGCTCCCCGGAGCTGCGCCGTGTCCCCGAACTGCGCAGTGTCCCCGACCTGCGCCGTGTCCCGGAACTGCGCAGTGTCGACGTCGGTGCCGATGCCGCGCCGCACCCCGCGATGCCGTCCGGGGTGGCGACGGTGCGGGAGCTGACCGGTGAACCGCTGCCGCCGGCGCCCGGCGGCGCGCTGGTGTTCGGCTACGACTACACGATGCCGGATCTCGAACGGTGGGAAGCGTGGTCGCTGACGGGGACGGTCGACGGCGAGCGGCTGGCCGTCGACGCCCGCACCGGAGCACCCGGCGCGGACCTGCGCACCCTCGGCCTGCTGGCACGCACCCGGCGGCACCGCGCTCTCGCGAAGGCGTGCCGGGCCGGCGTCCGCGCCGCGGAAGGCCGCCCCCAGCCCGCTCCCTGAGCCGGCCTCGTCGCAGGTGACGTTGCTCCCACGATGCGGACGTCCCTGGACCACCCTGTGAACACCGTGGCAAGGTAATCGTCGTGACTGTGACGACCGCCGGTGTGGCCCTCGTGGTACGACGCCACGTGGACTACCTGCGTGTCTCCAGCAGTCTGTGCCGGCCCTGACCGCGACGCGCCGCTCCCTGCTCAACCGCAGCCGCACGTCGAGCGCGCACCGGGCCGCACCCGGTCCGCCTGCCGGCGCAGGCCGATGCCACCGCACATCGCCCCGCCCACCAGGACGGTCCCCTGGTCACCGACGCCCACTTGGCCCCACCGCGCGCACGTCCCGGCACCGGTCACGAGCGGCAGCACCGCGCCCGGTCGTCCCGCACGACCCCGGCCCCGAACGCCCAGCCCGAACCGCCGCCGAACACACACCGCCCTGGAGGACACCGCCATGGCCGCCGAGACAGGCCGACCCGCCCGCCCGAAGAAGCGCCGCGGGGAGGGCCAGTGGGCCCTGGGTTACCGCGAGCCGCTGAACCCCAACGAACGTTCGAAGAAGGACGACGCGCCCCTGAACGTGCGGGCGCGTATCGAGAACATCTACGCCCACACCGGTTTCGACGGCATCGACCCGGGTGACCTGCGCGGCCGGTTCCGCTGGTTCGGCCTCTACACCCAGCGCAAGCCCGGGATCGACGGCGGCCGCACCGCCACGCTCGAGCCCGAGGACCTCGACGACAAGTACTTCATGCTGCGAGTTCGGCTCGACGGCGGCGCGCTGACGACCCGCCAGCTCGCCGTCCTGGGTGAGATCTCGCAGACCTACGCCCGCGACACCGCCGACATCACCGACCGGCAGAACATCCAGTACCACTGGATCCGCGTCGAGGACATGCCCACGATCTGGCAGAAGCTGGAGGACGCGGGCATGACGACCATGGAGGCCTGCGGCGACAGCCCGCGCGTCATCCTCGGCTCCCCCGTGGCGGGTATCTCCGCCGACGAGGTCATCGACGGCACGCCCGCGATCGACGAGATCAAGCGCCGGTTCGTCGGCGACCCGACCTTCGCGAACCTGCCGCGGAAGTTCAAGACGGCCGTCTCCGGCCAGCAGGACGTGGCGCACGAGATCCACGACGTCGCGTTCGTGGGTGTCGAGCATCCCGAGCACGGCCCCGGGTTCGACGTGTGGGTCGGCGGGGGTCTGTCGACCAACCCGATGATCGCCAAGCGCCTCGGCGTGTGGGTGCCGCGCGACGAGGTGCCGGACGTGTGGGAAGGCGTCATCAGCATCTTCCGTGACTACGGGTACCGGCGGCTGCGCTCGCGTGCCCGCATCAAGTTCCTGGTCAAGGACTGGGGTCCGGAGAAGTTCCGCGAGGTGCTCGAGACCGAGTACCTGAAGCGCACGCTCATCGACGGCCCCGCCCCGGAGGTCCCGGCGCGGCCGATCGACCACATCGGCGTGCACGAGCAGACCGACGGCCTGCGTTACGTCGGCGGGGCGCCGGTCGCTGGCCGCGCGTCCGGGTCGCTGCTGTTGTCGGCCGCGAAGGCCGCCGAGCGCGCCGGTTCGGGCCGGGTACGGCTGACACCGCAGCAGAAGCTGGTCGTGCTGGACGTGCCGGAGTCCGAGGTCGCCACGCTGCAGGCCGAGCTGGCCGAGGCGGGCCTGGACACGACGCCGTCGCCGTGGCGGCGCAACGTGATGGCCTGCACCGGCATCGAGTTCTGCAAGCTGGCGATCGTCGAGACGAAGAAGCGCGCCTCGGACCTGGTGGCCGAACTGGAGCAGCGGCTGGCCGACCTGCAGGACGGCCTCGACGACCCCGTGTCCGTGCACCTGAACGGCTGCCCGAACTCGTGCGCGCGGATCCAGGTGGCCGACATCGGCCTCAAGGGCCAGATCGTCACCGACGCCGACGGCAACCAGGTCGAGGGCTTTCAGGTGCATCTCGGCGGAGGCCTCGGGCTGGACGCGGGATTCGGCCGTAAACTGCGTGGTCATAAGGTCACGAGCGACGAGCTCACCGACTATGTGGAGCGGGTCGTGAGGAACTATCTGAACCAGCGCGACGAGGGCGAGCGGTTCGCCCAGTGGGTCGTGCGCGCAGAGGAAGCCGATCTCACGTGAGTGAGGCCACTCCCTCGAGGGCGACGCCCATGCACTGCCCGTACTGTGCCGACGAGGATCTCCGTCCGGAAGACGACGGTGCATGGCTGTGCACGTCCTGTCGGCGGGTGTTCACAGTGACCTTCATCGGACTGCGCATTCCGGAGGTAAAGCGATGACCGCGACAAGGACGGCCGAGGAGCTGCAGGCCCTCGCCGAACGAGCGTCCGGCGAACTGGCGGAGGCCACCACCGAGGAGGCGATCCGGTGGGCGGTCGAGCAATTCGGCGACGATCTGATCGTCGCGTCGAATATGCAGGACGCCGTTCTGGTCGACGTCGTCACCAAGGTCAAATCGGACATCGACGTGCTTTTTCTCGAAACGGGCTACCATTTCGCGGAAACACTCGGCGTGCGTGACGCGGTGGCGACGATCTATCCCGATGTGCGCATCGTCAACGCACAGGCCGAGCAGAGCGTGGCCGAACAGGACGCGGAATACGGTCCGAAATTGCACGACCGGGACCCCACCCAGTGCTGCCACCTGCGGAAAGTCGTTCCGCTGCGTAACACGCTGGCCGACTATTCCTGCTGGATCACCGGCGTCCGCCGCGTGGATGCACCCACCAGAGCGAACACGCCGATCGTGACATGGGACGATCGGAATGGCCTGGTGAAGGTGAACCCGATCGCGGCCTGGACCGACGACGAGTTCAACGGCTACATCGACGAGCACGGGATTCTGCAGAATCCGCTGGTCCACGAGGGGTACCTCTCGATCGGCTGCGCCCCGTGCACCGCGAAGGTCGCGCCGGGCGCCGACCCACGCAGTGGTCGCTGGGCCGGCAAGTCCAAGACTGAGTGCGGGCTGCACGCCTGAGGAAGGATGTCATGACCACACTTGAGGCCGCGGCCGATGCGGCGCGCGACAATCTCGCGGCGCTGGAATCGGAAGCCATTCACATCTTCCGTGAGGTGGCGGGCGAATTCGATCGTCCCGTGATCCTCTTCTCCGGTGGCAAGGACTCCACGCTGCTGCTGCACCTGGCGATCAAGGCGTTCTGGCCCGCGCCGGTGCCGTTCCCGCTGTTGCACGTCGACACCGGCCACAACTTCGACGAGGTCATCGCCTTCCGTGACCACGTCGTCGAGAAGTACGGGCTGCGCCTGGTCGTGGCCAGCGTGCAGGACTACATCGACGACGGCAGGCTGGCCGAGCGGGCCGACGGCACCCGCAACCCGCTGCAGACGCAGCCGCTGCTGGACGCGATCGCCGACAACAAGTTCGACGCCGTGTTCGGCGGCGGCCGCCGGGACGAGGAGCGGGCCCGCGCCAAGGAGCGCATCTTCAGCCTCCGCAGCGCCTTCGGCCAGTGGGACCCGCGCAGGCAGCGCCCTGAGCTGTGGAACCTCTACAACGGCAGGCACCGCCCCGGCGAGCACGTCCGGGTGTTCCCGCTGTCGAACTTCACCGAGGCCGACGTCTGGAACTACATCGCGCGTGAGCAGGTCGAGCTGCCGTCGATCTACTACGCACACAAGCGCAAGGTCTACAGCCGCGACGGCATGTGGCTGACCGAGGGCCCGTGGGGCGGTCCGCGGGAGGACGAGGAGGTCCACGAGCTGATGGTGCGCTACCGCACCGTCGGTGACGGCTCGTGCACCGGCGCCGTCGAATCGACCGCGTCGACGGTCGAGGAGGTCATCGCCGAGGTCCAGGCGAGCCGCCTCACCGAGCGTGGCGCGACCCGTGCCGACGACCGCATGTCCGAGGCCGCCATGGAGGACCGCAAGCGGGAGGGGTACTTCTAACCATGAGCTCGTTGCTGAGGCTCGCCACGGCGGGCAGCGTCGACGACGGCAAGTCGACCCTGGTCGGCAGGCTGCTGTACGACACCAAGTCCGTACTCGCCGATCAGCTGGACGCCATCGAGCGCGCCAGCGTCGACAAGGGGATGACGACCCCGGACCTGTCACTGCTGGTCGACGGCCTGCGCTCCGAGAGGGAGCAGGGCATCACCATCGACGTGGCGTACCGCTACTTCGCCACGCCGAATCGCAGCTTCGTGCTCGCGGACACGCCGGGGCACGTGCAGTACACCCGCAACACGGTCACCGGTGCGTCGACCGCGCAGCTCGGTGTGCTGCTGGTGGACGCCCGTAACGGCGTCGTCGAGCAGACCCGCAGGCACGCGGCCGTGCTCGCGATGCTCGGGGTGCCGCGGCTGGTGCTGGCGGTGAACAAGGTCGACCTCATCGACTACGACGAGGCCGCGTTCACCGTGATCGCCAAGGAGTTCGCCGCGCACGCGACGTCGCTCGGCTACGCCGAGGGCACGGTGCTGGCCATCCCGGTGTCGGCCCTGCAGGGCGACAACGTGGCGACCAAGTCGGAGAACACGCCGTGGTACTCCGGCCCGACGCTGCTCGAGCACCTCGAGGAGGTGCCGGTCGCGCCGGACCCGCACGAGGCACCGTTCCGGATGCCGGTGCAGTACGTCATCCGTCCGCGCACGCCGGAGTACCTCGACTACCGGGGGTACGCGGGTCAGATCGCGGCGGGCACGGTCCGGCCGGGCGACGAGGTCGTCGTGCTGCCGCAGGGCCTGAAGTCGACGGTCGAGAGCGTCGACACCGCCGACGGCTCGCTGGACGAGGCCGGCACCGGCAAGTCGATCACCGTGGTGCTGTCCGACGACCTCGACATCACGCGCGGCGACGTGATCGCCGCGGCCGACAACGCGCCGAAGGTCACCGACGAGTTCACCGCGGCCCTGTGCTGGCTGTCGAGCAAGCAGCTCGACCCCGGCGCCCGCGTCCTGGTCAAGCAGGGCACGCGCACGGTGCAGGCGATCGTCGAGGAGCTCAACGCCCGGTTCGACGAGCAGACGCTGTCCATCGTGGACGCTCCGGAGAAGCTGGAGCTCAACGAGATCGGCAACGTCAGCCTGCGACTGGCCGAGCAGCTGCCCGTGGACGACTACACGGTGAGCCCCCGCACGGGTGCGTTCATCGTGATCGACCCCAAGGACGGCGACACGCTCGCCGCGGGCCTGGTCGGGCACCGGTTCAGCCAGCTCAAGGGTGTGACGGAGCCCGAGGGCGCGTGACGGTGGCGCCTCCGCCTCTGCTGATCGTCGCGCACGGTAGCCGGGACCCCAGGTCCGCGGCTACCGTGCGCGCGCTCGCGGAGGTGGTGCGCACCCGCTCCGACGGTCCGGACGTCCACGTGGCGTTCCTGGACCTGTCCGAACCGTCGGTCGGCGACGCGCTCGCCGACCTGCACGCCGAGGGCCACCGCCACGTCGTGGCCGTGCCACTGCTCCTCGGCCACGCCTATCACGCGCGGGTGGATCTGCCCGCGCTCGTCGACGAGGTCACCACCCGGCTGCCGCGGTTGTCGGTGACCGTCTCCGACGTCCTCGGGCCCGACCCGCTGCTGGAGGACGTCGCACTCGACCGACTCGCCGACGCGGGTGCCGACCTGTCGGACCCGGACCTCGGCGTGGTACTCGCCGCCGTCGGCTCGTCACACGCGCCGGCCAACGAGGTCGTCGCCCGCATCGCCCGCGGCTGGGACGGGCGCCACCCCGCGCGCGTCGCCGCCGCGTTCGCCAGTGCCGCACGACCCGACGTTCCGGCGGCGATCGCCAAGCTCCGCGCCCACGGCACGCGCCGGTTCGCCGTCGCGTCGTGGTTCTTCGCGCCGGGCCTGCTGCCCGACCGCATCGCGGAGTTGACGGCCGAATCCGCCCCCGGCGCAGTCGTCGCCGCGCCGCTGGGAACCGATCCCCGCGTCGCCGCGGTCGTCCTCCACCGCTACGCCGACGCGCTCACCGGCGCCGTCCGCACCGCCTGAGCCGGGGCCGCCCGCAGAAGAGCCGCAGCCCGCCCCGAACGGCGTGTGCCACATGGCGTGTCTATCCGACTAGACGATTGCCTGTCTAGGACAATAGACTTACCATGGTGGTGACGACGAGCCTCAAGCCGGCCAAGGTACTCGGCCTGACGAGAAGGGCCGCCCGTAAGCACGGGCTGCTGGTCGAGCAGATCCCCAACCGCGGAAAGGGGTCCCATCAGGTCTACGTCGTCACGGATACCGCCGGCGTGGAAGTCGGACGATTCGCCATCACCGGCCATAACCGAGCGCTGTCCTGGACCGTCCTCCGCAGCATCGAGGACGCCCTCGCACACCTTTTCGGCACGAAATGGATGGAGGAGACGTGACGAACGAGCGGACGTACTACGACGTTGTCGTCACTCGTGAGGACGGCCTGTGGGTCGCCGTGGTCGACGGACTGCCGGGCGGCGCGACCGATGTCGACCGCATGCGCGATCTCGAATCCGACGTGCGCGACCTCATCGCGGGCCTTCGTGATCTCGACCCCGAGGATTTCGAGATCAGGTGGCACTATCGGCAGGGCGAGCACGACCTGACGCCTGCCGTCGCCCTGCTCCAGGAACGCGAGCAGTCGGCCGAAGAGGCCGTGCGCAAACGCGACGAAGCGCGCTATTCGGCGATAGTTGAGATGCACGAGGCCGGACTGAGTTACCGGACCATCGCCGACCTCGTCGGCATTTCGCACCAGCGCGTCCAGCAGCTTGCGAGCGCCGGCACCTCGGCCTGAGCCGGAGCCCGCCCCGAACCGCGTGTGCCAGAGTGTTCGGCATGGCTGACGAACTCGTCCACTACGACCTCGACGGCGGGGTCGCGACGATCACGCTGGATTCTCCGCACAACCGCAACGCACTGTCCGCCCAGCTGCGCGGCGAACTCACCGACGCGCTGACCCGGGCCGCCGGCGACGAACGGGCGCGGGTGATCGTGCTGACCCACACGGGCACGGTCTTCTGCGCAGGCATGGACCTCAAAGAAGCCAAGGGCACGGGCTCCGACGACCAGGGGGTCAACGGTTTCCCCGCGATCCTCGAGCAGCTCTGGACGAGCCCGAAACCGGTCGTCGCCAAGCTCGCCGGGCCTGCCCGCGCCGGCGGGGTCGGTATGGTCGCCGCCGCCGACATCGCGGTGGCCTCGACCGACGCGACGTTCGCGTTCACCGAGGTCCGCATCGGCGTCGTGCCCGCACTGATCTCGGTCACCGTGCTGCCGCGGCTCTCCCCGCGTGCCGCACACGAGCTGTTCCTCACCGGCGACACGTTCGACGCCACGCGTGCCGCCGAGGTGGGCCTGCTCAACGCCGCCGTCGCGCCCGACGAACTGGACACGAAGGTCGCCTCCTACGTCGACTCGCTCGTACGCGGCGGGCCGACCGCGCTGACCGCGACCAAGGAGCTGCTGCAGGGCGAGCGTGGCCGCACCATGGGCGCCGAGCTCGAGAAGATGCAGGCGTTGTCGGCACACCACTTCGCGAGCGAGGAGGGCCAGGAGGGCATCGCCGCGTTCGGCGAGAAGCGTCCGCCCCGCTGGGTTCCCTGACCCGCCTCGAACGCGAATGCCGCCCTCCCCGCATCCGGGAAGGGCGGCATTGCGCTGTCACGCCTCCGACCGGGGCGGCATCCCGCCGCGATCTCGGGAACGTCCTCAGGAGCGCAGGAAGTCCCGCAGCCCCGCGAGATCGTCGGTGTTGATGTGGTCGACGCCCGCGTCGCGGAGTTCGGTCCACACCGCGGCGCGCTCCTCGCCCGCGGCGTCCGGGGTCGCCCAGAACCGCAGTCGCTGACCGGCGTCGTGAGCACGGGCGACCATGTCGCGCAGCCGCGCCCGCTCGTCCGCGGGCATCGGGCCCTCGCCGTTCCAGTCGAAGACGTTCGTCCAGTTGTCGCTCACCAGCGGCATCAGCTCGGCGGGCAGGTCGCCGCCCAGGTCGCCGGAGCGGCCGTCGTAGAACGAGCGCCGTTCGGTGGCCGCCGCCATGTCGTCGAGGGGCCGGTTGCCGCTCACGACGACCTGGATCGCCCCCGGTTCGACCTTTCCGTCGCGGTAGCGGGTGAGCATCCCCTCGTACTCGGCGAGCTGCTCCTCCAGCAGCCGCCACGTGCGCGGCCCGTCGCTCTTGATGTCGACGAGCAGCTGGAACTGCCCCTTCCACCCGGGGTAGACGCCGGACTTGCCACGCACGGCGTCGCGGAGCGGGTCGAGGTACAGGCTGCGCAGCGTGCGGTCCGGGTCGAGTTCCCACGAGTCGTGGGCGACCTGCAGTTCGTCGCCGACCGCCCAGACGTCGGCCTCGACACTGGTGAAGCCGTGCTCCAGTGCGTCGAGCAACGGCCGGTCGTGCTCGTAGTCGTTGTGCGCGTGCGCCTGCGCCAGTGGCTTGCCGAGGTCCGGCCGTGGGTCGGCACCGGCCGCGGCGGGCGCGACGAGGGCGAGCACCGCGGCCAGGGCGGCCGTCACGGTGACGCGGATCGGGCGCATGGGGGACTCCTTCACGTCGGCTGTGTCGGAGCCCATCGAAGCGGGTGATCGTGGCCGCCCGGCGAACCTCAGGAATCGGCCAGCAGAACAGTAAACCGGCGGCTGCTCACCCGGTCACCGCCGGCGGCAAGGGCGCGTTGGGCGTCCGAGAGCGTGCCGTGCACGGCGACGTAGGTCCGCGGATCGGCCTGCTTCAGCGCCTCGGCACCGACCCAGACGAGCACGTGCTCCCCCGCGGGCAGCCACGACAGGTCGGTCAGGCAGTCGTACAGCGCGTCCAGGTTCCGGCCGAAGTACGACGGGAACCGCAGCAGCTCGGCGATGGCGTCGAGGGTCGCGGCCTTGTCGGTCAGGCCGGCGCCGTCGAGCACGTAGGTGAACGCGCCGCGCGCCTTGGCGTCGGCGACGAGAGCGCTGCTGTCGGGGTTCTGTGCAGGTGTGGATGTCACGGTCAGGTCCGGGTATCGACGACGACGAACGATTCGTAATGGTCTCCGGTGTAGTACAGCTCGTCCTCACTGCCGGTGACGAGCCGTCTGGCACCCCGGTCCGGGCTGCCGGGCGTGGCCACCGTGTACTCGTGGTAGTAGCCGTCGGGCTGATCGGGCAACAGCCCTTCCCGATTGCCGAAGACCGTGCCGTCCCGCTCGGGGTACGGGAAGGGCCCACCGCGTTCGATGAGTTCCCATGTCTCCTCGGCCTCCGGGGGCAGGTCGGCGAGGGCCACCACCTCGAAACCGGATTCCGCGCCCGGCAGGCTACCGCCTCCACCGGAGGCGTCACCGCCCCCGGTGAGCTCCCCCACCAGCCAGCCGCCGAGCGCGAGCAGGATGAGCCCGGCCAACGCCACACTGATACGCCTGCGCGAGAACACGCGCGCCTCCCTAGGAACGACCGCGGCCGCGGTCCGGCCTCGCCGCCTGCTCGTCCGCCCGCCCCGGCCGCAGCCGGCCTGCGACGTTCATGGCGAGATCCACACCACGGCGGAGCAGCCAGGTCGCGGCGGCGCAGATCGGCAGCAGTACGGCCACGACCAGCACGAACTGCAACGGGAACCACTGCTGCGCGAGCCAGAGCTCGAACCCGTCCCACCAGCGGGCAACTCCGTCGAACACAACCGCGAGCCTACTGCAGGTACGTTGACGCCATGTTCGCCGTCTATGCCAACGAAGCCAATGCCGACGACCCCCTCGCCTCCCTCGTCGTGGGCGAGCGCCCCGACCCGGAGGTGCCCGAGGGCTGGGTCACGGTGAATGTCAGAGCCGCAAGTTTGAACATGCACGACATCTGGACCCTGCGCGGGGTCGGGATCAAGAGCGAGCAGTTCCCCATGATCCTGGGCTGCGACGGTGCCGGCGTGCTCGACGACGGCACCGAGGTCGTCATCCACTCGGTCGTCAACGACGAGTCGTGGCAGGGCGACGACACGCTGGACCCGAAACGCACCCTGTTGACCGAGAAGCACCAGGGCACGTTCGCCGACGCGGTCGTGGTGCCGTCCCGCAACATCGTCCCGAAGCCCGCGGGCCTGTCGATGGCCGAGGCCGCGACGATGGGCACCGCCTGGCTCACCGCGTACCGCATGCTGTTCGTCAAGTCGGGTCTGCGGCCCGGGCAGACGATGCTCGTGCAGGGCGCGTCCGGTGGGGTGTCGACCGCACTGGTGCAGCTCGGCCGCGCTGCGGGTCTGCGCGTGTGGGTCACCGGTCGCTCCGAGGACAAGCGCGCCCTGGCCGAACGACTCGGCGCGCACGCGACGTTCGAATCGGGTGCCCGCCTGCCCGAGCGCGTGGACGGCGTGTTCGAGACAGTGGGCAAGGCCACGTGGTCGCACTCGATGAAGTCGCTCAAACCGGGCGGGATCATCGTCGTGTCGGGGTCGACGAGCGGCCCGGACGCGAGCGCCGAGCTGCAGCGCCTCTTCTTCCTGCAGCTGCGGGTCGCCGGTTCGACGATGGGAACCCGTGACGAGCTGGCCGACCTGCTCTCCTACACCGAGCTCGCGGGCATCCGGCCGCAGATCGGCGCCGAGCTGCCGTTCGACGACGCCCGGAAGGGCTTCGAGGACATGCTCGAAGGTCGGACATCGGGCAAGATCGTTTTCACACGCTGAGCCCAGAAAACACCGCTGACCAGGGGAAACCGCAAACACGGAGAGTTACGATATCGTTTCGTGACCTTCGTTACGGAGATCGAACCGGCGTTCTGTGTTTAGCCTGGTGCCATGATCGCATCCCGGCGGGAGGCATCCGGCTCCCCGGCAGCAGCCGAGGTTCCGGGGACTCCGGACGCGTCCGACGCTCCGGAGCCCCCGGAACCTCCGGATACCGCGGCCCGCACCGGCGACCCCGGCGCGGGCCATGACCAGGACGTCGACGTCGAGATCCGCTCCGGCTACCGCCGGTTCGGTGGCTTCTCGACCCGAGTCCTCGAAGCCGGCCCCCGGCCCGTGGAACGCCCCGCCGGACGGCGGTTCCGCAGGCGCTCGGACGAACGCCGCCGGCCCGCACCCCGGCTCGTGTTGCTGCACGGCTACTGCGACAGCGCCGACACCTGGCGTCCGGTGCTGACCGAACTCGCACGCGCGGGCGTGGCCGCGATCGCGGTCGACCTCCCCGGCTCCGGTGAGGCCTCGGCCCTGCGCTCCGGGGCGATGCTGCCGCAGCTCGACGTGTTCACCGCCGCCGTGGTGCAGGACCAGTCCGCCCTCGGAGGCGTCGTGCTGGCGGGCAACTCGCTGGGCGGCACGATGGCACTGCGGGCCGCGCAGAACCCGTCCCTGCCGCTGTCGGGCGTCGCCTCGATCGCGGCACCCGGGCTCTCCGACTCGTGGCTCGTCCGCGGCGTCGCGCGCAACCCCCTCGCCCGGCTGGCCACGTCGCTGCCCGTACCCGTCCCGCGCTTCCTCGTCCGGGGCATCGCCGAGCAGGTCGTCCCGCGGCTGCTGTACGCCGACTCGAAGCAGGCGGCGGCCGAGCACGTCGCTCGGTTCGTCGAGCTGTTCCCTGACTTCAAGGCGACGGGCGAACGCCTGGAGCAGGCCACTCGCCTCATCGCCGAGCTCGACGACGCCTACGAACTCGAGCGGATCACGCTGCCGCTGCTCGTCGTCGCGTGCGGCCGGGACCGGCTGGTCAACGCCGACGCGGGCCATCGGCTGCATTCGCTCGTGCCGCACAGCCGGTTGCTGGTCCGCGAGGACTGGGGACACTGCCCGCAGCTCGACGATCCGCACGGGCTCACGGAGGCGCTGCACTACTTCGCGGGCAGCGCACTGGCCGAACGGCCGCCGTCCGGGCGGCGGAACACGCGGGCGGGCCTGTTGTCGGGCGCGGTGGGCTGACCTCCCGACGAAAGACCACGGCGACCGCGCGACCACGGCGGTTCGGAACACCACGGCGGCTCGGAACATCATGGCGGCAGGCAGACCAGGGCGGCAGCGCGGCGTTCCGGCAGTGGCACCGCGGCCGGAACGACCTCAGCCGAGGCGGCGCGCGGCCGCGGAGGCGGCCTCCCGTGCCTCGTCGACGAGCTGCGCGACGATCCCCTCCGCGGGGCCCGACCCCGTCAGCGGGTAGGTCTGCCCCGCCCAGAGGGACACGGCCTCGGGATCGCCCGCGGCCGTCGCGGCGGCCCGCACCGGCTTGGTGATGTTGTTCAGCTGCGGATACGCCGCGGGCGCGCCCGCCGAGTTCTCCCGCAGGAAGCGGTTCTCCAGCCCGCGCGCGGGCCTGCCACTGAACGCGCGCGTGATCGCCGTCGGCCGCCCGCCCGCGTCGAGGGCCGCGCGATGGGTTCCGTTGGTGCCCGCCTCGTCGGCCCGCAGGAACGCCGTGCCCAGTTGGGCGGCGACCGCACCGGCCGACAGCACCGCGGCGACGTCCGCGCCGTGCACGAGCCCGCCTGCCGCCACGAGGGGCAGGTCGGTCTCGTCTCCGATGAGGCGGAGCGCCGAGAGCAGGCCGAGCAGTGGCCCACCGCTGTCGGTGCCGGCGTCGTCGGTGAACACGGCCCGATGCCCGCCGGCCTCGAAGCCCTGGACGCACAGCACGTCCGCGCCCGCCGTGGCCGCTTCCCGCGCCTCGTCGGGCGTCGTGACGGTCACCACGACCGTCGCACCCGCCTCGTGGAGCCGCTCGATGTCGGCGACGAGCGGCGTGCCGAAGGTGAACGAGACGACCGGCACCCGCCGTTCGACGACGAGGTCCAGTTTCGCCGCGTAGCCGTCGTCGTCCCACCGGCCCGCACCGGGTGTGACCCCGTAACGGTCGGCTTCGCCGCGTAGCCGGTCGGCGTACGACGTGACGTCGACCAACGACCGCACGCCGGGGACGAACAGGTTCACCCCGAAGGTCTCCCCCGCGAGTTCACGGGTCTTGTGGATCTGGTCGGCCAGCGTCGCGGCCGTGAGGTAGCCCCCGGCGAGGAACCCGAAGCCACCTGCCCGCACGACCGAGGTGACCAGTTCCGGAGTGGACGGACCGCCGGCCATCGGCGCCGCGATCACCGGGACGCGCAAGGACTCGAACATGCCCCTCATCGTACGAACGGGTACCGCCGGGGCTCGATGCGGCATCGGGGTGTCACCGGCATGCGGCGCGGTGGACCGCGGACGGGAGATCGCGATCAACTGACATCCGAACCGGCAACGTAACGCCACGATGACCCGGCGTCACCCACCTGAGCTACACCTCGTTTCGGGCCTGCTAATCCTGTCCGCCGAATCTTGAGTGGGCTGTTCGGAGCAGTGCAGGCTCCCGGCCATACGCGAGATCCCTTCGCGTACGACCCGAGAGGAAGAGAACCTATGACCGAGAAGCAGCAGACCCCGTCCGCCGCGAAGCGCTGGACCATGCGCGGCCTCGCCGTGAGCGCGCTCGCCGTCCCGATGGTGGCGGTGCTCGGCGGGACGGCCTCGGCGGCGGAGCTGACGCCGATCGCCGAGTATCTCGACGAGACGATCGCCGCCACGTCCGCCTCGCTGGTCGAGGCTCTGGGCGTGCTGCTCGGCGTGAGCTGATCCCGCCTCGGACCACGAAGGCCGCGCGGTCCCGGGGGATCGCGCGGCCCTCGGCTGTCACGAGATGTCGGCCACGACCGGCGTCACGACCACGAGTGTCGTGATCGGACGGTCCGATCCGGAGGCGAGTCGTTACTTCTTGCCCTTGCCCTTGTCACTGCTCTCGCCGTCCTCGGTGGACAGTGCGGCGACGAACGCCTCCTGGGGCACTTCCACCCGGCCGACGGTCTTCATCTTCTTCTTGCCTTCCTTCTGCTTCTCCAGCAGCTTGCGCTTCCGCGAGATGTCACCGCCGTAGCACTTGGCGAGGACGTCCTTACGGATCGCGCGAATCGTCTCGCGCGCGATGATGCGCGAGCCCACGGCGGCCTGGATCGGCACCTCGAACTGCTGCCGCGGGATCAGCTCGCGCAATCGCTTGGTCATCTTGTTGCCGTAGCTGTAGGCGAAATCCTTGTGCACGATCGCCGAGAACGCGTCGACGGCCTCGCCCTGCAACAGGATGTCCACCTTCACCAGCTCGGCGGTCTGCTCACCGGCATCCTCGTAGTCGAGTGAGGCGTAACCACGCGTGCGGGACTTCAGCGAGTCGAAGAAGTCGAAGATGATCTCGGCGAGCGGCAGCTGGTACCGCAGCTCGACCCGATCCTCCGACAGGTAGTCCATGCCGAGCATCGTGCCGCGCTTGCCCTGGCACAACTCCATGATCGCGCCCACGAACTCCGACGGAGCGATGATCGTCACCTTGCTGATCGGCTCGTGGGTCTCGGCGATCTTGCCCTCGGTCGGCCAGTCCGACGGGTTGGTGACGACGTGCTCGGTGCCGTCGTCGAGGAAGACGTCGTAGACGACGTTCGGCGCCGTGGAGATCAGGTTCAGGCCGAACTCACGCTCCAGCCGGGCCCGGGTGATCTCGAGGTGCAGCAGCCCGAGGAAGCCGCAGCGGAATCCGAAGCCCAGCGCCACGGACGTCTCGGGCTCGTAGGACAGCGCGGCGTCGTTGAGCAGCAGCTTGTCGAGCGCGTCACGCAGCACCGGGTAGTCCGAGCCGTCGACCGGGTAGAGCCCGGAGAACACCATCGGCTGCGGTTCGCGGTACCCGGCGAGCGGCTTCTCGGCACCGCGCCGTTCCGACGTGACCGTGTCACCGACCTTCGACTGCCGAACGTCCTTCACGCCCGTGATGAGGTAGCCGACCTCACCGACGCCGAGCCCCTCGGACGGTTTCGGATCGGGCGAGATGATGCCGACCTCGAGCAGCTCGTGCGTCGCGCCGGTCGACATCATGCGGATCTTCTCGCGCGGCGTGATCCTGCCGTCCACGACGCGGATGTAGGTCACGACGCCGCGGTAGGTGTCGTACACCGAGTCGAAGATCATCGCGCGGGCCGGCGCGTCCGCGTCGCCCTCCGGCGGCGGCACCTGGCGCACGACCTCGTTCAGCACCTCCTCGACGCCCTCGCCGGTCTTCGCCGACACCTTCAGCACGTCCGACGGGTCGCACCCGATGATGTTCGCCAGCTCGGCGGCGTACTTCTCGGGTTCGGCCGCGGGCAGGTCGATCTTGTTCAGCACCGGGATGATCTGCAGATCGTTCTCGAGCGCGAGGTACAGATTGGCCAGCGTCTGCGCCTCGATGCCCTGGGCCGCGTCCACGAGCAGGATCGCACCCTCGCACGCCTCGAGCGCACGTGAGACCTCGTAGGTGAAGTCGACGTGGCCCGGGGTGTCGATCAGGTGCATGACGTGGTCCTGGCCGTCGACGTGCCACGGCAGCCGCACGTTCTGCGCCTTGATCGTGATGCCGCGTTCCCGCTCGATGTCCATGCGGTCGAGGTACTGGTCGCGCATGACCCGCTGCTCGATCACGCCGGTGAGCTGCAGCATCCGGTCGGCCAACGTCGACTTGCCGTGGTCGATGTGGGCGATGATGCAGAAGTTGCGGATGAACTCCGGCGGCGTGAACGTCTTTTCGGCGGACGGGCGGTTCTTTGTCACTCGTTTCCTCGGATCGCTCGTGGACGGCCTGCCCCATGGTCCCATGCCCTCGCCCGTGGGGTTCCTCCGGAGGCCGCCGCGTCCGGCGAGGTCAACGGCGGAGCCGCGGCCGTCCGGCGGCCGGCCTCAGCCGTCGGACGGCCGGACGTCGGTCCGCAGCGGGTGGTCCGACGGCACTTGCACCAGCACGATCCGCACGCCGTCCGGGTCCCGCAACCACGCCTCGTCGAGGCCCCAAGGTTCGCGCCGCGGGCCCCGTTCGGGCTCCACTCCCCGCTCCCGGAGGGTCGCCAGTTCGGCGTGCAGGTCGCGAACCTGCAGCCACAGCGCCATGTCCTCGCTCGGCCCGGAGCTCGCACGGCCGACGATCTCCAGCAGGCCGCCGCCGAGGAAGAACACCGTTCCACCGGGGAACTCGCGGTAGATCGCCAACCCGAGAGTGTCGCGGTAGAACGCGGTCGTGACCTCCGGGTCCCGCGGCTGCAGCAGGATGCGGCTGTTCAGCACGTCCATGGCCGCAGGGTCTCACACGTCGCCCGCACCCTGCGCTGGTAAGCTGTGCCATCGCTGCCGTGCGGCATTCCGCCAGGGAGGAAACCCGGCTCAGCCGGGGCCGAGACGAGCGCGGCAGCGAATCGAACCGCCGTAGGACACGGCCGAACGTGAAGGAGTCACCTCGTGGCCAACATCAAGTCCCAGATGAAGCGCATCCAGACGAACGAGAAGCGCCGTCAGCGCAACCAGTCGGTCAAGTCCGCGGTGAAGACCTCGATCCGCAAGTTCCGCGAGGCCGCCGACGCCGGCGACAAGGACAAGGCCGTCGAGCTGCAGCGCGCCGCCGGCCGTCAGCTGGACAAGGCCGCCACCAAGGGCGTCATCCACAAGAACCAGGCCGCCAACAAGAAGTCGGCCATGGCCCAGCGCGTGAACAAGCTCTGAGCTTTCACTCGTCGACGCAGGCGAAGCCCCGGTTCCGTCAGTCACGGAGCCGGGGCTTCGTCATGCGCCCACCCGTCGCCGCCGTGTTGCGGGTTCCGGGGCTCGTGTTGCGGATCCCGGGGAGCGTGTTGCAGGTTCCGGGGTGCAGCGCCCGCTACCGAGGCGCCGTCGTCCCCCGGTCAGCGGCTCTGCTTCGCGCCCACGACATCGAGGACGGCGCGTTCGAGGGCGTAGTCGGGGTCGGCCGCCGCGCCTTTGACCTCGGCGTTCACGCGGGCGACGGTACGCATGGCTTCGGCGAGCCCGGCCGCGTTCCAACCGCGGGTCTGGCCCTGGGCCTTGCGGATCTTCCACGGCGGCATCCCGAGCTCACCCGCCAGCTGGTTGGGGTTCCCCCTGCCCGCGGCGGAGACCCGGGCGACGGTACGTACCGCGTCGGCGAGCGCGTCGGCGATGAGCACGTGGGGGACGCCGATCTGCTGCGCCCACCGCAGAGTCTCCAAGGCCGCCGCCCGGTCCCCGCCGACCGCCTTCTCGGCGACCAGGAACCCGGTGACGTCGGCCTTGCCCCGGTGGTAGCGGCGCACGGCGTCCTCGTCGACCTTGCCGCCCGAGTCGGCCACGAGCTGGGTCGCCGCGGACGAGAGCTCCCGCAGGTCCGAGCCGACGGCATCGACCAGGGCGGACACGCCCGCCGCATCGATCCGGCCACCCGCCCGTTTGACCTCCGCGCGCACGAAAGCCTCGCGCTCGGCGGGCTTGGTGATCTTGGCGCATTCGGTGACCTCGGCGCCGGCCTTCTTCAACGCCGTGGGCAGCGACTTCGCGGCCTTGCTCCGACCGCCCCCGGAATGCACGACGACGAGGGTCACGCCGTCGGCGGGATCCTTGAGATACGTCAGCACGGCGTCGGCGAGCTCCTGGCCGATGTCCTGCGCCTGTTCGAGCACGATCACGCGGGCCTCGCTGAACAGCGACGGGCTGACCAGCTCGGCCAGTTCCGGAGGAGTGAGCTCGGACACCTTCGTTCGCGTCAGTTCCGCGGTCTCGTCCACGGTCCTGGCCGCACCGACGGCGGCGTGCACGGCCCGGTCTACGAGCAGTTCTTCGTCGCCCAGCACGAGGTGCAGGGGCGCGGGAGCGGCGGAGGACGCGGTCACACCCAGATCCTGCCACGGTGACATGGATTGCAACGGCATGGCCGGGACTGATCGCCATGCCCTAGTGTGGACTCCGAACACGCCGCGCAGGCATACGGCGGATAAACGAATACCGCTCATCAAGAGGGGCAGAGGGAACGGCCCGTAGAAGCCCCGGCAACCGGCGTCAGCCTGTCATCTCGATTCCGCGAGGTAGCTGACGACAACGGTGCTAATTCCGACCCGTGCCAGCGGGGCAGATGAGGAAAGGAACCTCGCGATGACCGCAGCCCTGACCCCCTCCACCAACACCGCCGTCGACCTCGGTCCGGCCGTCGAACTGGTGTCGAAGGAAGAGGGGCACCGCCAGCCGCTCGCCCCGGAGTTCGTCTCCGCCGAGGACTTCTCGCCGCTCGAGGTCGGTTACGACTTCGGCAGGGTCCGCAGGGAGGACATCGAGTCCGGGCCGCGCAACATCTGGCGCTACAAGAAGCTGCTCCCCGTGCCGTCCAACGTCGAGGAGATCCCGAACACCGAGCCCGGCTGTACGCGGCTGGTGCGGGCCGACAACCTGGCGAAGGCGCTCGGCGTGAAGCGCCTCTGGGTGAAGGACGACACCGGCAACCCGACGCACTCGTTCAAGGACCGCGTGGTCGCCGTGGCGCTCGCCGCGGCGCGTGAGTTCGGGTTCGACACGCTGGCCTGTCCGTCGACGGGCAACCTGGCCAACGCCGTGGCGGCGGCCGCGGCGCGTGCGGGCTGGCAGTCGGTCGTGCTCGTGCCGTCGTCGCTCGAACAGGCCAAGATCCTCACCACGGCGGTCTACGACGGCGCGTTGCTCGCCGTCGACGGCAACTACGACGACGTCAACCGCCTGGCCACGGAGCTGGCCGCCGAGCACGAGTCGTGGGCGTTCGTCAACGTCAACGTGCGGCCGTACTACTCCGAAGGGTCGAAGACCCTCGGCTTCGAGGTCGCCGAGCAACTCGGCTGGCGGCTGCCGGAGCAGATCGTGGTGCCGATCGCGTCCGGTTCGCAGTTGACCAAGGTCGACAAGGGCTTCAAGGAGCTGGCTCAGCTGGGCCTCGTCGAGGACTCGCCGTACACGATCTTCGGTGCCCAGGCCAGCGGCTGCTCCCCCGTCTCGTCCGCGTTCCGCAACGGCCACGACGTCGTCCAGCCGGTGAAGCCGGACACCATCGCCCGGTCGCTCGCGATCGGCAACCCGGCCGACGGTCCGTACGTCCTCGACACCGTGAACCGCACCGGCGGTGCGATCGAGGACGTCACCGACGACGAGGTGGTCGAGGGCATCCGGCTGCTCGCCCGCACCGAGGGCATCTTCACCGAGACCGCGGGCGGCGTGACCGTCGCGACGGCGAAGAAGCTCATCGAAGCCGGCAAGATCGACCCGGACGCCGAGACCGTCCTGCTGATCACCGGTGACGGCCTGAAGACGCTCGACGCGGTCGAGGACAAGATCGGCCCGAAGGCGACCGTCGCGCCGTCGGCCGCCGCCGTGAACGAGATCCTCGGCAGCTGAGCCCGACCCCGCGTCCGCGCACGGGGCCCCCGCCGGTGGTCAGCGCCGGTCAGGGCCCCGTCGCACGACGTGGGGGTCCCGGTTCGCGTCGTCGGCGGGGCCCGGCACGACCGCGATGTCACCTCCTTCGTCGGTGCGAGCGACCAGTGCGCCGTCACCGCGGAGGGTGCGGACGATCTCGTCGTGGGGATGGCCGTGGGTGTTGTCGACCCCCACGCTGACCAGCGCGGCCCGCGCACGCACCGCCGTCACGAACTCGTGGTGGGTGTGCCTGCTGCCGTGGTGCGGAACCTTCAGGATCTCCGCCTCCACGTCGACGCCACGGGCCAACAGGTCGCTCTGTGCGGCCAGCTCGATGTCCCCGGTCAACAGCACCCGCCCGGCAGGGGTCGAGGCCCGCGCGACCACCGACGCGTCGTTGACCGCCGTGCCGTCGGCACTCGACTCCGTGTGCTCGGTCCCGTCGTCCGCCTCCTCGCGTGCCGCGGGCGCGACGTAATGCGGGCCGAGCACGTCCAACGTCAGCTCGTCCCAGCGCACCTGCTCGCCGACCGTGAGCTCGACGACCGGCACCTGGTTCGCACGGGCCTCGTCGGCGACCTTGCGCAACGCCCACGAGGGAGTCCGCCCCTGCCCCACCCCGACCGCGCCGACGGCTCGGCCGTCGAACACGGCCGCCAGCCCACCGAAGTGGTCGGCGTGCAGGTGACTGATCAGCACGAGCGGCACGCGCTCGATGTCCAGCCGGTCGAGACAGCGGTCGATGGCCCGGGGATCCGGTCCGGTGTCGACGACCACCGCGCGGCCCGGACTGCCGGTCGCCAGCACGATTCCGTCCCCCTGTCCGACGTCGCACGCCACGACCGCCCAGTTCGCGGGCGGCCACCCGGGCTGCCACCACCGCGGCGGCACCGTGACCACGAGCACGCCGGTCACCACGACGGCCACGGCCACCCGCGTCCTCCGATACCGCAGAACCAGCACGCCGGCGACGATGACGACGCCGGCCGCGATCCCGCCCCACCACCCCTCGGGCCACGAAACGACCGCGCCGGGCACGGCGGCCGCCTCGCGCGCGACGATCACCAGCCAGCTCACCCCGGGACCGGCGACGTGCACCAGGATCTCCGCCGCTGCGGGCAGGGGTACGGCCAATGCGGCCGCCGCCACACCGAGGACCGTGACCGGAGCGACCACGGGCGCGGCGAGCAGGTTCGCGACGACGGACACCAGGCTGACCTCGCCCGCCATGCCGGCGATGACCGGCGCAGTGGCGACGAAGGCGGCCACCGGAACGGCGAGCGCCTCGGCGACACCCGGCGGTACCCGGCGGGCGGCGAGCGCCGCGGCCCACCCGGGTGCCAGGAACACGAGTCCGCCGGTCGCGACGACCGACAGCGCGAATCCCATGCTCGTGGCCATCGCCGGGTCGACGAGGATCAACCCGCAGACGGCGACGGCCAGCGCCGGCACCACCGACCGGTGGCGGCCGAGCACCAGGGCCGCCAGGCCCAGCGCACCCATCACCGCGGCGCGCAGCACGCTCGGCTCGTACCCGACGAGTACCACGAACGCGGCCAGTGCCAGCCCGGCCACGCCCGCCGCGGTGCGCGGGCCGAGCCGAACCGCACGGGCCAGGAGGAGAACGGCTCCGCACACGATGGCCACGTTGGACCCGGACACCGCCGTGAGGTGGGACAGTCCCGCGTCGAGGAACTCCTCCTCGACACGCGTCGA
Organism: Prauserella aidingensis; assembly: GCF_024171865.1. Lineage (GTDB taxonomy): Bacteria > Actinomycetota > Actinomycetes > Mycobacteriales > Pseudonocardiaceae > Prauserella > Prauserella aidingensis. The sequence goes on from NZ_JAMTCN010000003.1 coordinate 104,447, forward strand.
CTGCGCACCGGTGTCGCCGACGACCAGTCCCGGCAGGAGGCCCGCCTCGTCGTCGCCGAGCACGGCCGCGGCGTCGCGCAGCGCGGTGCGCACGGCGTCGGCCGACCGCTGCCACCAGGACGCCTCGCCGATGTGCTCCGGCGGGCCGCGCACGTAACCCACCGCCACGGTCATGTCGCCGGGACGGGCGGGCGCCAACGAGGCCGACGTGCCGAACCGCTGGCCCGGCAGGAGGTCCGCCCACGCGTCGGCAGGTGCGATGAGGAGCACGCGGCCCGTCGAGGAGACGCCGTTCCTGTCGCGCTTCGCCGACCCGAGGCGGTCGTCGCCTGCAGCGTCCACGTCCACGACCCGCACGACGTCGACCGGCACCAGCACGGACCGGACACCGCCCCGACGGCCGCCGTACCCCTCGTCCCGGAGCGGACGCGGCCGTTCCCGCACCTCGGCACGCAGGCGCACGTCCCCGCCGTCTGCGGCCACCGCGCGCAGGGAATCCTCGGCCACATCGTGCACCCGGACGCCGACCGGAACCAGCACCAGCGGCCCGCACACCCCCAGGGCCACCGCCGCCGCGGCGACCCTGGGCGACCCGCGACGCCTCGCATGCACTGCGACGAGGAAGCCCGCCACGGCGGCGAGGCCACCGGCCGTGACCGCCGCCTGCCAGCCCCACTGCAGCCCCGCGAGGGCACCGGCCCACACGACCGTCGCAGCGGGCACCAACCGCAGGTCCCGCCGCGCACGGCGCGACGGATCCGCGGTGACCTGGGAGGCCGCGCCGAGGCCGGCGGTGAGGGTCATGCGACGCTCACCGCGTCGCGCAGCGAGTCGAAACGTTTGGTCCCGATGCCGTCGACCTCGCGCAACTGTTCCACCGCGGTGAACCCGCCGTGCTCGTCCCGCCACTCCAGGATCCGCCGGGCCGTGACCTCACCGACGCCGGGCAGGCTCTCCAGCTGCTCCTGATCCGCCGAGTTCAGCGGCACGGGTTCGTCGGCGGCCTCGCCGTCCGCGCCTGCCGACTCGGCAGTCCCGCCACGGTCGGCGCCGGTGCTCACTCCCGGCGGCACCGGCACCCCGACGTAGATCTGCTCGCCGTCCACGAGCTCGCGAGCCAGGTTGACCGACAACAGGTCGGCGCGGCGCGGCGCACCGCCCGCTGATTCGACCGCGTCGGCCACCCGCGCGCCTGCGCGCAACCGCACCAGGCCGGGTTTGCGCACCTTGCCGACGACGCTGACCACCAACCGGTCCGGTGAGTCCCCCGCCGCTCCCGGCGACGCCGCCCCGGGACCGGAAGTGGCCGGGTTCGTCGACGACTGCGGGCTCGGCTGCGACGACCCGGACGGTGACTCCGTGTGGGCCGCGGGCAACGGTGGCGGAGCCTCGGCCGCGGGTTCGTCGGCGAACACGAACCCGACCAGTCCGAGGGCTGTTACGACGCCCGCCGCCACCGACGCGATCACCCGGCGCGACGGGCCCCGGCGCGCCCCGGCGGGCACCCATCGTTCGACGAGCCGTCCGCCACGGGCACGCAGCGCCGCAGGAAGCCGGCCTTCGTTTCGAACCACGGTGTCGTCCGGCTCGGTGCCTGGGTCGTCCGGCTCGGTGCCGGACGGCGGGTGGCCTGCGGCCTCGTCCGACCGCACGCCCTCGTCCGGCGCAGTGTCGACCGGTTGCGCGGTATCGATCGGTTGCGTGGTGTCGTCACCAGTGCGCGCGGACGGGCCTGCCCGCGACGATGCTGCGTCGCGGGCTCGCGCGGGGATCACACGGCGGCGTGTGGTCTCGTCGCCCGGTGGCGGACAGGCCTGCGCGCGGTCGCGCCACTCCTCGGGAGCGTCGTCGAGGGGCGCGAGCGCGGCCAGGTCCGCCAGTCGTCGATGCGGTCCGCGCGGGGCGGTCGTGGCGGAGCGACCGGCCCGGACCTGCGTTGTTTCGTCGAACACGCGCTCGACGTTAGGAAGCCGGCGAACGAGGCGGCAGAGGGAATCTCGCGTTCTGTGGACAGGCGGGGTCGTGTGGACAACTTCCCGGCCGGGGACCGGATCCGCCGGTCGGCGTCGGTGGGGTGTACTACGATGCCGCGCCGCCCGACGGCTGCTCCCCCACCCTGCGTCGACAGCGGCCGCCCGTCATCACCTGCTGCCGGTCGTCACACGCTGGACCGTCATCATCTGCTGCCGGTCATCACGGCTGCCCGTCGTCCCGACTCTCGGGTCACCGCTGCCCGCGTGTCACGGCTCGGGCGCCGGCGGCTGCACGACGACGCCGAGCACACCGGGACCGGTGTGTGCGCCGATCACGGCGCCGAGTTCGCTGACGACGCACCCCCGCGAGCTGGGAAGACGTTCGTCGAGTCGCGTGGCCAGCTCCGCAGCACGGTCCGGCGCGGCCAGGTGGTGCACGGCGACCTCCACGTCCGGCTCGTCCGCGGCGGCCTCCGCCGCCAACTCGACCAACCGTGTCATGGCCCTGGTCGTGGTACGCACCTTCTCGAGGGGCGTGATCTCGCCGTCGGCCATGTGCAGCACCGGTTTGACCATCAGTGCGGTGCCGAGCAACGCCGCGGCGTGGCCGATGCGCCCACCGCGGCGCAGGTGTTCGAGGGTCTCGACCACGAACAGGGTCCGCGACCGTGTCGCGGCCGCCGTCGCGGCGTCCTCGACCTCCGCTCCCGTCGCACCGGAGCGTGCCGCGGTCGCCGCGTGACCCGCCGCGAAACCGAGTCCCATGGCCGTCGTCCGCGAGTCCACGACCCGCACGCGATCGGGCCCGACCTCCTGCGCCGCCAGCACCGCGGCCTCCCACGTGCCGGACAGGCGTTTCGACAGGTGTACCGACACGACCGAGTCGGCGCCCGCGTCGAGGGCCGCCCGGAACTCCGCCGCGAACTCGGCAGGCGTCGGCCGCGAGGTGGTCACGATCCGTTTGCGCCGCAGTGCGCCGGTCAGCTCGTCGGGTCCGAACTCGCCGGACGGCACGGCCATCCCTTCGACGAGCACGTGCAACGGGACCACCCGGATACCGGCACGTTCGGCGAAGCCTTCCGGGAGATGGGCGGTGGAATCGGTGACGACGGCGACCGGCACGCCGCCACCCTACGTTCCGCGGGCCTCGCCGCCGACGACCGGCGCGGCCGCCACGCCGGGCAGGATCGCCGCGATCCGTTCCGCCATGGCGTGTCCCACGGCGGCGTGGCCTTCCCAACCCCAGTGCATGCCGTCGGGATTGCCGTGCCCGCCGAGGACGTGCTCGCCGACGACGGCCGCCACGTCGAGCATCGGGACGTCGGTGCGTTCGGCCCACGCGTCCAGCCTCGCCGCGGTCGCCGCACGTTCGCCGTGCACCCGGCCGTAGTCGGCCGACCGGTGCACCGACGGCAGCCAACCCACGATCGGCAGGTCCGAACGCAGCACACGTAGCGCGCCGACAGCGGTGTCGAGATAGCGGACGGTCAGCCGCGACGGCAGCACGGCCGGCCTGCCCCGCGTGAGGCGTGCCAGCGCGGGCTGCGCGCGACGATAGGCGCCGCGGGCGAACCGGCGCAGCCCGTCGGGACGCAGGTAGCGCAGTCCGGTGCGCAGGTACGTCGGCAACGGTGACGGCAACGTGTCCATGCTGCCGACGGCCAGTACGACGACGTCGGCGCGATGCAGCTCGGCCCACAACTGCGGATCGCCGATCAGCGCCCACCACGCGTCGCGGGCCGTCCATCCGAAGCCCGCGAACAGGACTGCCCGGCCGCCGAGCTCGCGGGCGCACACGTTCGGCCACAGGCGGGGTTCGTCGGCCGGATGTCCGCTGTCCGGTCCGTGGAAGCTCAGCGAATCGCCGAGCACCAGAATCCGGGGCGCGGTCGCCGGTGCCTGATCCGCCACGCCGGTGCTATCCCGTCATGCCCGCGTTGTAGGCCTGCAGGCGCCAGCGGTCGTCGCGACGGCTCAGGTCCACCCAGTGGCAGTTGCCGATGCCGCCGAGCGACGGCCACAGAGCCACCGGCAGGTCCACCAGGTAGGCGGTCAGCGCGAGGATCAGGCCACCGTGGGCCGCGAGCAGTACGGTGCCGTACTCCTCGTCGTCACGCACCAGGTCGGCGACGACCTCCCCGGCGCGTTCGGCGACGTCGACGCGGGATTCGCCGCCGGGCGGGGCCCACGTCGCGTCGAGCCGCCACCGGTCCCGTTCACCGGGCGCCTGCGTGTCCACCTCGGCACCGGTCATGCCCTGCCACTCGCCGAGATGCGTCTCCCGCAACCGCTTGTCGAGCCGCAGCGGAACGCCGATGGCATCGGTCAGCACCGTCGCGGTGTCGGTGGCGCGACGCAGGTCGGACGCGATCACCAGGTCCGGTTCGAACCGCGCGAGGGCGGCCACGGCGAACCGCGCCTGGTTCCAGCCCACCTCGGTGAGCGCCGAGTCGAGGTGACCCTGCATGCGGCCCGCGGCGTTGTAGTCGGTCTCGCCGTGCCGCCAGAGCACGATCCGTTCGACGCTCACTGGGAATCCGATTCCTCGGCGGCGCGGGCCACGGCCTCGTCGAGACCCTCGACCTCGAGTTGCGGGCAGTCCTTCCACAGCCGCTCGAGGCCGTAGAAGGAGCGTTCCTCGTCGTGCTGGACGTGGACCACGACGTCGACGAAGTCGAGCAGCACCCAGCGGCCTTCCCGCTCGCCCTCCCGGCGGACGGGCTTGTGCCCCGCCTTGCGCATCTTCTCCTCGACGTTGTCGACGATCGCGCCGACCTGCCGTTCGTTCGGCGCTGACGCGATGACGAAGGCGTCGGTGATGACGAGTTGGTCGGAGACGTCGAGCACGACGATGTCGGTCGCTTTCTTGTCCGCGGCCGCGTGCGCGGCCACGTTCGCGAGGTCTCGTGCTTCGGCCGTCGCTGCCACGGTGGTGCCCTCCGGATTAGTACGTACGCCGGATGCAGGGTACCCGGAAGGGCCGACGGGTCCGTCGCCTCCGCCCGGTCAGTCGTGATCCGCGCGATACAGCCCGCGTTTGTGGATGTAGCGGACGACGCCGTCGGGCACGAGGTACCACACCGGTTCGCCGCCGGCGACACGTCCACGCAGCGCGGTCGACGAGATCGCCATCGCCGTGACCTCGACGAGGCTGGCCTTGCCGGGTGGCAGGTGGTCGTCGTCGAGGCGGTATCCGGGCCGCGTGACGCCGATGAAGTGGGCGTTGGCGAAGACCTCGTCGGCGGCGCGCCACGTGAGGATCTGCTGGAGTGCGTCGGCGCCGGTGATGAAGAACAGGTCGTCGTCGGGGTACTGCACGCGCAGGTCGCGCAGCGTGTCGACGGTGTAGGTCTGGCCACCGCGGTCGATGTCGACCCTGCTGACGGAGAACACCGGGTTGGACGCCGTGGCGATGACGGTCATGAGGTAGCGGTCCTCGGCGGGAGTCACCACCCGATCGGCCTTCTGCCACGGCTGGCCCGTCGGGACGAACACGACCTCGTCGAGTCCGAACCGGGCCTGGACTTCACTGGCGGCGACGAGATGGCCATGGTGCACGGGGTCGAAGGTTCCCCCCATGACCCCGATGCGGCGCGACGACATGAGCACCCACCCTATACGGCTTCCGATGCGGACATCGATCCGCGCCGGTGATGATCCGTGTGGTGCGGGCCGGCCCTCCCCTGCCGGGTCGGCCCGCACCACACGGGGGCGGCGTGGCGATCTGGGGGACGCACCACGCCGGCGACCGGGTCCCCGTTTCGATCGCGGATGAGACCTCGACGCCGCAGCCTCATGACGCCGATAATGCGTGTCCTGGGTCACATTCCGGCACGAGGGGACCCTTCGCGGCGGAAAACCGCCCCGCGGCGCGGACAGTGTCGGCACGGGGGTGTAGAGCTGGACCCGTGACTACCGAGGAACACGGCTCCGGCGAACACGACACCGGCACGACACCCGGCGCGGATTCCGGCGCGGGCCTCCGGGACCGGGCCGCGACACTGCTGCGCTCGCTGGCAGGTGAGCAGGCGCGGCTGCGCGACGACCAGTGGACGGCGATCGAGGCCCTCGTCGCGCAGCACCGGCGCGCACTCGTCGTGCAACGCACCGGCTGGGGCAAGTCGGCCGTGTACTTCCTGGCGACGGCGCTGCTCCGCGAGCGGGGCGCCGGGCCGACGGTGATCATCTCGCCGCTGCTCGCACTGATGCGGAACCAGATCGCGGCGGCTTCCCGCGCGGGGATCCGCGCCGCCACGATGAACTCGGCCAACCAGCAGGAATGGGATGAGGTGCGGACCGGTGTCGACGCGGGCGAGATCGACGTGTTGCTGGTCAGTCCCGAACGGCTCAACAACCCGGACTTCCGCGACACGGTGCTGCCCGAGCTGGCGGCGTCCGCGGGCCTGCTCGTGGTGGACGAGGCCCACTGCATCTCGGACTGGGGCCACGACTTCCGCCCGGACTACCGCAGGCTCCGCACCCTGCTGGCCGAACTTCCCGGCGGTGTCCCCGTGCTGGCCACGACGGCGACCGCGAACGACCGGGTCGTCACCGACGTGGCCGATCAGCTCGGCATCGGCAGGCAGTCCGACACGCTCGTGCTGCGCGGCCCGCTGGACCGCGAGAGCCTGCGCCTGTCGGTGGTCGACACCCCGACGGAAACGGCGAGGCTGGCATGGCTCGCCGAGCACCTTGAGCAGCTGCCGGGTTCGGGCATCGTCTACACCCTCACCGTCGCCGCCGCCCACGACACCGCTGCCCTGCTCGCCCAGCGCGGCTACGAGGTCGCCGCCTACACCGGCAAGACCGAACCCGCCGACCGGCAGGCCATCGAGGACGATCTCCTCGCGAGCAAGGTCAAAGCTGTCATCGCCACCTCCGCACTCGGCATGGGCTTCGACAAGCCCGACCTGGGATTCGTCGTCCACCTGGGAGCCCCGTCGTCGCCGATCGCCTACTACCAACAGGTGGGCCGCGCCGGCCGCGGTGTGGAGCGCGCCGAGATGGTGCTCCTGCCCGGCGCCGGTGACAAGGCGATCTGGGACTACTTCGGATCGTTGGCGTTCCCCGACGAGCACCGCGTCAATCAGGTGCTCGACGCGCTGGCGTACGCCGACCGTCCACTCTCGACCGCGGCACTCGAGCCACGCGTGGAGCTGTCCCGTTCGCGCCTGGAGATGGTGCTGAAGGTGCTCGACGTCGACGGCGCGGTCCGACGGGTCAAGGGCGGTTGGATCGGCACCGGCGCACCGTGGAGTTACGACGTCGAGCGCTACGACCGGGTACGCACCGCCCGTGAGGCCGAACAACAGGCCATGGTCGACTACGCAGCCACCGACGGCTGCCGTATGGGGTTCCTGCGCAGGCAGCTCGACGATCCGCACGCACAGCCGTGCGGCCGGTGCGACAACTGCACCGGCGAGAGGTGGCCGTCCCTCGTCACCGAGGAGGTCGTGGACGAGACCGCCGACGCGCTGGCCAAGCCCGGCGTCGAGCTCGCCCCGCGGAAGCAGTGGCCGACCGGCCTGGCGGCGCTGGACGTCCCGCTGTCCGGCCGCATCGGCGCCGACGACCAGGCTTCCCCCGGACGGGCCGTCGGCAGGCTCACCGACGTCGGGTGGGGCGGCCGGTTGCGCGATCTGCTCGGCCCGGAGTCCCCCGACGGGCCGGTGCCGGACGAACTGGTCCAGGCCTGTATCGCCGTGTTGGCGTCCTGGAACTGGGAAGCCCGGCCGGTGGGCATCGTCGCGATGGACTCGCAACGGCGTCCCCGGTTGACGACGGATCTCGCCGGCAGGATCGCCTCGGTCGGCAGGCTGCCACTGCTCGGCACGCTCGAGGCCGACGGACCGCCGCCACGCCGTGCCAACAGCGCGGTCCGCCTCGCGGACCTGTGGCAGCGGCTCCGCGTTCCCGTGGACCTCCACGCGGCGCTGGCCGAGCTGACCGGACCGGTACTGCTCGTGGACGATCTCGTCGACACCGGGTGGACGATGACGGTCGGCACCCGGCTGCTGCGGCGGGCCGGGGCGGACGCCGTCCTACCTCTCGCCTTGGCGTCGACGAGCTGACGCGCCTCGGAACCGCGCTGACGCGCAGGAGTCAGTGCCGGCCGATCGGCACGAGGTCGTCGGCGTGCACGACCTCGCGGCGATGGTCGTCAGGAAGTTCGTGGGTGGAGCGGCCGATCATCTCGGGCAGCTCGGTGACGTCGTAGGCCACCACTCCCCTGGCGACCACCTGCTGCGCAGGGTCGACGAGATCGACGACGTCGCCGGCGCGGAAGTCGCCGTCCACGCCGACGATCCCTGCCGCGAGCAGCGACCGGCGTTTGCCGACGACCGCGGCCACCGCGCCGTCGTCGAGTTGCAGTCTGCCTTCGGTCCCCGCGGCGTAGCCGAGCCAGAACCTGCGCGCCGAGAGCCGCTTGTCCGCGGCGTGGAACGCCGTGCCCACGTCCGCACCGGTCAGCGCGCGACGGGCGTCCGCGGCGGCCGCGACGAGCACCGGGATTCCGCTGGAGGCGGCCATTCTCGCCGCGGCGACCTTCGACATCATGCCGCCGGTGCCGAGGCCCGAACTGGACATGCCCACCTTCAGGCCATCCAAATCGGACTCGCCCGTGACCTCGGCGATCTTCCGCGTGCCGCCCGCCCGCGGATCACCGTCGTACAGCGCGTCCACATCGGACAGCAGGATCAGGCCGTCCGCTTGAACGAGGTGGGCCACGAGCGCCGCCAGCCTGTCGTTGTCGCCGAACCGGATCTCCTCGGTGGCCACGGTGTCGTTCTCGTTGACCACGGGAACGGCGTCGAGGGCCAGCAACCGCGCCAGCGTCCGTTCGGCGTTGCGGTAGTGCGCGCGGCGGACGACGTCGTTGGACGTCAGCAGCACCTGCCCGACCGTGAGGTCGTAGCGGCCGAACGACGCGGCGTAGGCGTGCGCCAGCGTGAGCTGGCCGACGCTGGCCGCGGCCTGCTGCGTGGCCAGGTCGCGGGGACGGGTGTCGAGCGAAAGCGGGGCGAGCCCCGCGCCGATCGCACCGGACGAGACGAGCACGACCTGACCGTCGCGGCCGACGCGGCCCGCGACGGCGTCGACAAGGGCATCGAGGCGGGCGACGTCGAGGCCGTCGTCGGCGGTCGTCAGCGACGACGATCCGACCTTGACGACGACCCGACTTCCACCCGCGATGGCCGCACGTGCCTCACTCACCGGCGCCCTCACTCACCGCAACACTCCGTTTCCCTCGCCGCCGTCACGTCGGCATCGTCACGCCGGCATCGTCACGTCGACGTCGCCACGCCGGCGGTGTCCTCCGCTGCGGACACCGCCGACGGTCCTCATTCGTCGTCGCCGGCGTCCCGGTCCAGGTCGTCCAACTCGTCCGGGACGCCGTCCTCGTCTCCCGCGACCCGGCGAGCGCGACGCGCCTGCTTCCGGTCGGCGGCCGACACGCGGTCACTGCGTTCCAGCCGCGGGTCCGTACCGCGCCCGGCCAGCTGCGTCGCGACGCTCGGTGTCGACGGTTCCCACTCGAACGTGTAGCCGCCGATGGTCACCGGGCAGCCCGGCTCGGCGCCCATGCGGGCCAGCTCCTCCTCGACGCCGAGGCGGTTGAGGCGATCACCGAGATAGCCGACCGCCTCGTCGTTGGCGAAGTTGGTCTGCTTGATCCAGCGTTCCGGCCTCGGGCCGCGCACGATGAACCCACCGGGCTCGGCGGGGTCGGCTTCGACGGTGAATCCGCTGTCGTCGACGGCCTGCGGTGCGAGGACGACCTTCGTCGGCTCCGCGGGAGGGCGCTCGGCGCGGGTGCGCTCGACGATCTCGCCGAGCGCGAAACTCAGCTCCCGCAGCCCCTGGCGCGACACCGTCGACACCTCGAACACGCGCAGCCCGCGTTCCTCGAGATCCGGGCGAACGAACTCCGCGAGCTCGGCCGCGTCGGGCACGTCCACCTTGTTCAGCACGACCAGCCGCGGCCGGTCGGCGAGACTGTCCCCCAGAGCGGGGGTGTAGCGCGCGAGCTCGTCCTCCAGCGCGTCGATGTCCGACACCGGATCACGACCGGCCTCGTACGTCGCACAGTCGATGACGTGCACGAACACGGCGCAGCGTTCGACGTGCCGCAGGAAGTCGAGGCCGAGACCCTTACCGCCGCTGGCGCCGGGGATCAGCCCGGGCACGTCGGCCATCGTGAACACCGTGTCGCCCGCGGTGACGACGCCGAGGTTCGGCACGAGGGTCGTGAACGGGTAGTCGGCGATCTTGGGTTTGGCCGCGGACAGCACCGAGATCAGCGACGACTTGCCCGCCGATGGGAACCCGAGGAGTCCGACGTCGGCCATCGACCGCAGTTCGAGCACCAGGTCGCGCGACTCGCCGTCCTCGCCGAGGAGGGCGAAGCCCGGCGCCTTGCGGGCCCGCGACGCCAGCGCGGCGTTGCCGAGACCGCCGCGGCCGCCCTTGGCGGCGACGAACGTCGTCCCGGCCCCCACGAGGTCGGCCAGCACCTCGCCGTCCTCGGTGAGCACGACCGTGCCCTCCGGGACGCGCAGTTCGAGTGTCTCTCCCGCGGCACCGTTGCGGTGGCTGCCCTGGCCCTGCTTGCCGTTGCCCGCGCGTGCGTGCGGCCGGAAGTGGAAGTCCAGCAGCGTGTGCACCCCCGGGTCGACGACGAGCAGCACGTCGCCACCCGTGCCGCCGTTACCCCCGTCGGGCCCGCCGAGCGGCTTGAACTTCTCCCGGTGCACGGAAGCACAGCCGTTCCCACCCGAGCCGGCGGTCAGGTGGATCACCGCCCGGTCGACGAATCGGGTTGTCATGGCTCTGCCTTTCGAAATACGGACACTGTCGAGGTACCTGCGGGCACTCCCAGTGTGCGGCGCTGCGAAGTGCGGCGCTGCGCTGTCGGGGTGCGGTGCCGCGACCGCGTACTACGCAAACGAGGGGCGGGACCGGAAATGTTCCGGCCCCGCCCCTCGTCGGAGTTCCTCGTGGTGCTGGACGGGCCGTTCAGCCCTCGCCCGGAACCACGTTGACCATCTTGCGGCCGCGCTTCTCGCCGAACTCGACCGAGCCAGGGGCCAGGGCGAACAGCGTGTCGTCACCGCCGCGGCCGACGTTGTCACCCGGGTGGAACTTGGTACCGCGCTGCCGGATCAGGATCTCGCCGGCCTTCACGACCTGGCCACCGAACCGCTTCACACCGAGGTACTTCGGGTTCGAATCCCGACCGTTCTTGGAGCTGGAAGCGCCCTTCTTGGTTGACATCTGAGCTCAGTCTCCTCTGGGAAAAGGCGAAAGCCTTACTTGCTGATTCCGGTGACCTCGACGCGGGTCAGCTTCTGCCGGTGACCCTGGCGCTTGTGGTAGCCGGTCTTGTTCTTGAACTTGTGGATCCGGATCTTCGGACCCTTGGTCTGCTCGACGACCTTGCCGGTGACCGAGACCTTCGCCAGCGCGTCGGCGTCCGACGTGACCTTGCCGCCGTCAACGTGAAGCACGGCGGGGAAGGTGTGCTCGGTGCCCGGCTCGCCCTCGAGCTTCTCGACCTCGACGACGTCACCAACGGCGACCTTGTACTGCTTGCCGCCGGTCTGGACGACTGCATACGCCGACACGGAAGTCTCCTGCATTGCTCGACTGTGGGTGGGGGCTCACGCGATGGGAACCGCCCGTGGCGATCCGGCCTTCGCGTGTAGCGGCCCGCTCCAACAGCAGGCCGCTGTCCAGCTTACGTGGCGCCCGGTGACGCTGGGACACCGGGGTCACGATCAGCTGCTCTCGTCATCGACGGGTGGCCCCGCGGGCCGGCCCGCCGACCGGCGCGGACGCCGGGTACTGCTCCGCACCGCGGAGACGGTCGCGACCGAGGTCGCGTCATGCTCCGCCGTGCCCGGGACACTCGCGTCGGAGGTCCCGTTGCTCTGGGTCCCCGGCTCGGCCGGGGAGGACGACGAGGTCATCGTACCCGTCATCACCGTCTGCACCTCGACACCACTCCCCGAGGTGTCCGCGGCCGGCCCGGTGGGCCTGCCCGCGGCGCGCCGGGCGGAGCGGCGACCACGACGTGCACCACCGGCGGTGTCGCCGACGCCCGCCGTGTCCCCGGCGGATTCGTGCGACGCGGTGTCACCGGTCGCCGTGGCCCCGGGACCGGTCCCAGGGCCACCCACGGAGGCGGTGGCCGCTCCCCGTGCGGTGGCCGTCGTCTCCTCGGCCGTCGCGTCCTCGGTGGCCGTCACTGTCGGCGCTGCGGGTTCCGGGGTGACGGGTTCCGAGGCCGCCCCGGTCTCGGAGGTCGCCCCGGTCTCGGAGGTCGTCGCGCCGTCGTGAGCGTCGGCAACGGACTCGGCCTGCACGGCCTCGGCCTGCGGGCGCTCGACATGCGCAGCATCGATGCCGTCGTCTGCCTGCACGGCCGCTCCCTGCGCAGGGGCGGCCACCGCGGACTCGGTCTGCGGCGCCGACCCGGCGTCGGCGGAGTCCGGCACCGTGGCCGCGGACTCGGCGGCCTCCGGCTCCTGCACCGGCTCCTTGGGCGCTCCCCGGTCACGGCGGCTCTTGCGGTCACGGCTGCGCTTGCCTGTCTTGCCCGACGTCTCCCTGCCGTTCGACTCCGTCGCAGTCGACGCATCCGTCGCGGCCGGGGCGTCGGCCGCGCCGGTGTCACCGGCGGCCACGGCCTGCTCGGCGGCGCCGGCCTCCGTGGAGTCCTCGTGCTTGGCCGTCTTCGACGCGTTGGCCACCGCCTGGACGGCCGTCACCACGGATTCCCGCTGCTCCGGCGTCCGGCCCTGGTCGTTCTGCTGCTTCGACTTCTCGGCCTGGTCCGACTGGTCGCCGCCCTTGCCACGGCCACGCTTGCGGCCGCCGCCGTTGCCACCACCGTTGCCGTGCTGGTGGCCGCCGGTGTTCGGCTCGGACGAGACGAGGACGCCGCGGCCCTTGCAGTGTTCGCACGTCGACGAGTACGCCTCGAGCAGCCCGGTGCCGACGCGCTTGCGCGTCATCTGCACCAGCCCGAGCGACGTCACCTCGGCGACCTGGTGCCGCGTGCGGTCACGGCCGAGGCACTCGGTGAGCCTGCGCAGCACGAGGTCCCGGTTCGACTCCAGCACCATGTCGATGAAGTCGATGACGATGATGCCGCCGATGTCGCGGAGGCGGAGCTGGCGGACGATCTCCTCCGCCGACTCCAGGTTGTTCCGCGTGACCGTCTCCTCGAGGTTTCCGCCCGACCCGGTGAACTTGCCGGTGTTGACGTCGATGACGGTCATCGCCTCGGTGCGGTCGATCACCAGGTAACCGCCGGAGGGCAGCCACACCTTGCGGTCGAGCGCCTTGGTGATCTGTTCGTCGATCCGGTGGTCGGCGAACACGTTGCCGTTGCCGACGTAGCGCTTGACGCGCTCCATGAGGTCCGGCGCCACGTGCTCGACGTAGGAGCTGATCGTCTCCCAGGCCGTCTGGCCCTGCACCTCGAGCTTGACGAAGTCCTCGGTGAACTGGTCCCGGACGACCTTGACCAGCAGATCCGGCTCTTCGTAGAGCAGCGTGGGAGCGCCGGACTTCTTGCCCGACGACGAGGAGGCCGAGTCGGACTTCTCCTTGATGACCTCCCACTGCGCCTGCAGCCTGCGGACGTCGCGGTCCAGCTCCTCCTCGCTGATGCCCTCGGAGGCGGTGCGGATGATCACGCCCGCGTCCTCAGGGACGATCCGCTTGAGGATGTCCTTGAGCCTGCGCCGTTCGGTCTCCGGCAGCTTGCGCGAGATACCCGTCGCGCCGCCCGAGGGCACGTACACCAGGAACCGGCCCGGCAGCGAGATCTGCGTGGTCAGCCGGGCACCCTTGTGCCCGACCGGATCCTTCGTGACCTGCACCAGGACCTGGTCACCACTGGAGAGCGCCTGTTCGATCTTGCGTGCCTTGCCTTCGAGACCGGCCGCGTCCCAGTCGACCTCGCCCGCGTACAGCACGGCGTTGCGACCACGGCCGATGTCGATGAACGCCGCCTCCATGGAGGGCAGCACGTTCTGCACCCGGCCCAGGTAGACGTTGCCGACGATCGAGCCACTGCCCTGCGAGGTGACGAAGTGCTCGACGAGCACACCGTCCTCGAGCACGCCGATCTGCGTCGAGTCGCCGTGCTCCCGCACGACCATCGTGCGCTCGACCGATTCGCGCCGGGCGAGGAACTCGGACTCGGACAGGATCGGGGCGCGGCGACGACCCGCCTCGCGGCCGTCCCGGCGGCGCTGGCGCTTGGCCTCGAGCCGCGTGGACCCGCGGACGCTGCGCACGCCGTCGCCGCCCTTGTCCTTGTCGCCCTTCTCGTTCTTGTCGCCCTTGTCGCTCTTGTCCTGCTTGCCGTCGCGGACGTGCACGACGGTGTTGGGCGGGTCGTCCTGCGACTGGCCGTCGCCGTCGTCTCCGCTGCCACTCTTGCGGCGACGACGGCGCCTGCGACGCTTGCTGCCCGACTCGGACTGGCCGGACTCGCCGTCGGCGTCGTCGGCACCGCTGTCGTTCTGTTCCTCGGAGCTCGAGGACTCCTCGCCCGCCTGCGCGTCGCTCGCCGACGACTCGCCGCCCGCCGAGTCGTCACGCTCACCCGAGCTGTCGCTCTGCTGGTCGTCGCCGTTCTCGTCGCCGCCCTTGCCACGGCCACGACCGCGGCGGCCCCGACGACGGCGACGCCGGCCACCGTCACCGGACTGGTCGTCACCCCCGTCGTCGGAGGCAGCGTCCTCGGAAGTCGAGGCGTCGGAGGACGAGGCGTCGCTGGTGTCCTGCTCGGCCGTGTCGGCGGCCGCGGCCTTCTCGCCCTTCGTCGAGGCGGGCTCGGCCTGCTCCGCGTCACCTGCGGTCTCGCCCGCCTGCGCCGTGTCGACCGTCGGCTCCGGCGGCAGGAAGACCGGGGACGGCGCCGCGAACAGCGGCGTGTGCGGGGCCGCGGCGATCTCGCCTCCGGCGGCCGTCGGAGCGGTGTCCTGCGCCGCCGTGTTCTCGGTGGCCGTGTCCTGGGTGGCCGTGTCCTGGGTGGCCGTGTCCTGGGTGGCCGTGTCCTGGGTGGCCGACGCGTTCGGGGTCGGCTCCTGCGTGGCGGCCTCCGGTGCCGCCTTCGCCGGCGCGGCCTCCTGCGCCTGCGCGCTGTCCGCCGCCGGGCCCTTCGTCTCAGCCTGCGGCGACGTGTCCTGCGGCGACGTGTCCTGCGCCGCCGTGGCCGCCTCGGAGGCCGGTGTCGCGGCCGTCTCGGCGTCGCCCTCCTCGGCGAGCACACCCGCCGTCTCGGCGACCTTCATCGCGACGTCGCGATGCACGCTGGACTGCGGGCTCCGGGCGGTTTCGCCGAGGTCGGCGAGCATCCCGAGCACTTCCCGGCTGCTGGAGCCGAGCAGTTTCGCCAGCGCGTGAACCCGCACCCGATTGGGCAGGTCCGCCAGTGCACGTGCGGTGGGTGTGGCGGCGGCCCCGCCGGTGTTCTCGGCGGGTGTGTCCGCGTTCGACATATGTCTCCTCCGCCCCCGGGCGCGCCTGGGTCCGTCCGGCCGAGGTGTCTCACCTCGCTGCCGGCACCGGGCCACAGGACGCGGCCGCACAGGGGCCGTTCCTTGTTTACCGCCGTGGTGGGCTCACCACCGGCGGGAATCCTGTTGTCACTGGTGCCACCCGGGCGCCGGATCTTCCGACGTGCCCGATGTGGCGGGTCCCGCGGTGACGCGGCCGCCCTGTTCGCGACCTCTCGGTGCCTCCCGAGCCGTCGACGTCGACACAGCGTTCCGGCGTCCGGCCCGGTGTCCACGTCGTCCCAGCCGCCAGGCACATGGCGCGTGCCCGCGGCGACGACTCGGATCCGGAACCGGCACGTCACCGGGCCACCGTCCCTGCGTGCGCCGTACTGATCCGGCGACGACGGCTCGATGGCCGCGTCCAGTATCCCACACGTCGGGGCGGGCACTGCGCGGCGCGGCCTCCCGGACGTCTCCGGCGCCGGTCACCCGGGTGGTGCGCGATACTTGGCATGCCCGGCCACCCTGGCTACGGTGCGTCATGGGGTAGTCGCAGATCACAGCCGCGGTTGCGATCGCCCCTCCGACATCGACGGAGGTCCAGTGCTCGGCCGGAGGAGCCTGCCGCTCGTGTGCGCCGCACTCGCCGTCGCCGCACAGCTGACGGTCACGACACCGGCTCACGCCACACACGGTGAGACCTGTCACACCGAATCCCGGGCGTGGCGGTACGTCGTGGTGTTCGACCCCGGCACGGCGAAGGCCGCGGCCCGAGACGTCGTCGATTCCGCCTGCGGAACCCTCACCGGCTACTTTCCCGAGATCGCGATCGCCGTCGCGACGTCGGCCGACCCCGGATTCGGCCACACTCTGGGACTCGACCGCGCGTTCAGTGCCGAGCGGGCCCGGCAGCTGCGCCGGGGCCCGGCCACGACGACGAGCGACCATGCGCCCCGCCACCGCGGTGCCGGAAGCGGACAGGAGACGGCGGGAGGGGGCGCCGCCGGCGGTGACCCCGCAGGCGCCACCGGAAACCCGGACCGGCGGCGAGGCACGGACGGGGACGGCACCCGCGCACCCGACCGGACCCGGGAACAGTGGAACCTGCGCATGGCCGACGCTCCCGACACCGGCACGGACCTCACCCGCTCGGCGCGGGCCGACCTGGCGGACATCACCGTGGGTGTCCTCGACTCCGGCATCGACGACACGCATCCGGACCTCGCTGGCGCCGTCGACCCGGCCACCTCGGCGGGCTGCGTACGCGGCGTCCCGGACCGGCGGCGATCGGCGTGGTCGGCGGGCGAGTCGGCGCACGGAACCCACGTCGCGGGAATCATCGGGGCGGCCGACGACGGTCACGGCGTCACCGGTACCGCGCCCGGCGTGCGGCTCGCCTCGCTGCGCGTCGTGGACGACGACGGCTACGTCACCCCGGAGGCCGCGGTGTGCGGGTACGTGTGGGCGGCGCGGCACGGCATGACGGTGGCCAACAGCAGTGTCACCGTCGCACCGTCGGGCGTGTCGTGCGCAGCGAACCGTGGCCGGCGGGTCGTGCACGAGGCCGTGTCCCGGGCGGTCGAGTTCGCCGAGCGGTCGGGAACGCTCACGGTCGCGGCGGCCACCAACGACGGCTTCGACCTCGACCCGCTTCCCCGCAGCGAGCTCAGCGGCGGGGCCGGCGCCGAGGACCTCACCCGGTCCTGCGTCGCCGTGCCCGCGGGGCTCAGGGAGACCGTCACGGTCGCCGCCGTCGACCACCACGGCGCCGCGACGGACTACAGCTCCCACGGCGAGGGCGTGATCGACCTCGCCGCGCCGGGCGGCACGGAGGGCCACTGCGTGTTGTCGACCGTCCCCGGTGGTCACGGTCGACTGTGCGGCACCTCGATGGCGGCACCGCACGTCGCCGGGGCGGCCGCGCTCCTGGCCGCCGCCCGCTCCGAGGATCCCTCCCCCGGAACGTTGCGGCGGATGCTGCGCGCG
Organism: Prauserella aidingensis; assembly: GCF_024171865.1. Classification (GTDB taxonomy): domain Bacteria; phylum Actinomycetota; class Actinomycetes; order Mycobacteriales; family Pseudonocardiaceae; genus Prauserella; species Prauserella aidingensis. Next base: position 121,926 of record NZ_JAMTCN010000003.1, read on the forward strand.
CAGGCCAGGCCGATCCCCTGTTCCGGCACCACCCGTGACGGCGGCGCCTGCGCCGGCCCGCGCGGGGACGAGGCGCACTACGGCAGCGGCATGGTCAACATCGGCGCCGCCTACACGGCCCACGCGGTGCACCGGCTGCTGGTCCGGCTCGAGGGTGCGCACTGATCCCTACGCGTTCGGCAGGACTCCGGTACCTGCGCCACGCCGGCGGATCGCGGGCCCGGCCTCCTCCGCGTGTGCGCGCTGGGCGAGCTCGTTCGCCGATCCCTGGACCACGAAACCGTTGTCGGTGATCATCCGCAGGTCGGCCTCCGCCCGCTCACCCTCGGACGTGAGGTAGTCGCCGAGGAAGATCGAGTTGGCGACCTGCAGGGCCACGGCCTGCAGGGAACGCAGGTGCATCTCGCGGCCACCGGCGATGCGGATATCCCGGTCGGGGCAGACCAGCCGGGCCATCGCCAGGATCTTCAGGCAACGCGCGGGCGTGAGCTGCCAGGTGCCCGCCATCGGGGTGCCCTCGAACGGCATCAGGAAGTTCACCGGGATCGAGTCCGACCCCAGCTCTTTCAGTGCGAACAGGGCCTCGACGAGTTGCTCGTCGGTCTCCCCGAGCCCGGCGATGAGACCCGAGCACGGCGACAACCCCGCACCCGCCGCCTTCCGCACGGTGTCCACGCGGTCCGCGTAGGTGTGGGTCTGGACGATGGCGTCGTGGTGACTCTCCGCGGTGTTGATGTTGTGGTTGTAGGCGTCGACACCCGCGTCCGCCAGTCGCTGCGCCTGCCCGTCCTGCAGCAGACCGAGACACGCGCACACTTCCACCTCCGGGTGGTGCCGCCTCAGCTCGTCGACGGTCTCCGCGACCCGATCGACGTCGCGCCGTGACGGCCCCCGACCCGAGGCGACCAGGCACACCCGGCTCGCACCGGCCCGGATTCCGGCGCCGGCCTGTTCGAGGGCCTCGTCGGTCGAGAGCCACGAGTACTTCAGGATCGGCGCGTCGGAACCGAGCGCCTGCGAGCAGTAGTTGCAGTTCTCCTGACACATCCCCGACTTCAGGTTGACCAGATAGTTGACCTTCACCGTGTTGCCGAAGTACCGGCGCCGCAGCCTGCCCACGGCCGCGACGACGTCCATCAGCTCGGAGTCCCCGGCACGCAGGACGGCCAGCGCGTCGTCGCCCCCGGCAGGGCTCCCCGCCAGGACTGCGGCCGCGAGGTTCCGGAAGTCGGTCATGCACCCTCCACACAACGAAACCGAACGGTGTTCAGCTGAACAGTGTTCAGGTTAGGGTGGTGCAGAATGTTCGGTCAACGGGAAGGTGCGAGAGGAGCAGGCATGCGGCATCGTCGGGCCGACGTCGTGGCGCGCGCGATCACCGTGCTCGACGAGTACGGCCTGGAGTCGTTGACGATGCGCAGACTGGCGACGGAGCTCGGGGTGCAGCCGAGCGCCCTGTACCACCACGTGCCCGACAAGCAGACGCTGCTGGCCGCCGTGGCCGACGAGATCCTGGCGAGGGGCAGGCGGCCGGAACGGGCCCACCGCTGGGACGACCGCGTGGTCGAGATCTGCGCCGAACTGCGCGATGCCATGCTCGCCTACCGCGACGGCGCGGAGGTCGTCGTCACCGCACACACCTTCGGACTCGGCGCGGACGGCCCCGCGGAACGCCTCCGCACGGCGCTGCGGGACGGCGGACTGCCCGACGAGCTGGTCGAGACGGGGGCACGCGCGTTGCTGCACCTGGTGTTCGGGCACGCCGCCGAGGAACAGACGGCGTTGCAGGCCGCGAGCGCGGGCGCGATCGACCGCGCACCCGGCGAGCAGCCGGGGCTCGACCGGTCGCTCGGTCTTCTGCTGGACGGCCTGCGCGCCCGCATCGCCGCCCCGGACTGACCGGGCTCCCGAAGAGGGGGACGGTCACCGCAGGAGCAGGCCCGCGAGCCGTTTCGCCGTGAAGTAGGCACCGACCGCGGCGAGCACGAGCAGGTACGCGACGTGGCCGAGCATGCTCACGTCCAGCACGCCGACGGCGAGACCCCGGGTCAGCTCGACCCCGTGGTAGAGCGGCAGGCACTGCACCGCGTACTGCAGCGGTTCCGGATACACCGACAGCGGGTAGAACGTCGTGGACAGCAGGAACATCGGCATCACGGCGAGCTGGACGAAGTCGAACTGCGCCGGCGATTTCAGGAACGTCGCGCACACCATCCCGATGGCGGCGAACGCGAACGACACCAGCAGCGCGACCGGCACGAGCAGCAGCGCCCACGGCGAGGTGGCGAGTCCGAACCCGGCCATCACGCCGAGGAACGCCACCGCGTACAGCCCGCCGCGCAGCACGGCCCAGCCGATCTCGCCGAGGGCGATGTCGAGCGGGCCGAGCGGCGTCGCGAGCATCGCGTCGTAGGTCTTGTTGTAGCGGAACTTGAAGAAGACGTTGAACGTCGAGTCGAACACGGCGCCGTTCATCGCGGAGGCGGCCAGCAGTGCCGGTGCGACGAACGCGACGTAGCTCATCGGCTCACCGCCGGGGCCGGTGACCTCCTCGACGAGTTTGCCGAAGCCGACCTGGAACGCCAGCAGGTACAACAGCGGTTCGACCACGCCGGAGACGAACACGAGCCAGGCCCGCGAGTACACCATCGCCGAGCGTTCGAGCAGCGCCCGCGCACGCCCGGTGTACAGCGGCGCGGGCAGCATCCGCAGCAGCAGACCGCGCCGTGCGGGTGCCGCTGCGGTGGCGTCAGGGGTCGTCGCCGAGGTCGTCGGGGCCATCCGCGTCACACCACCAGTCGCCGGTAGAAGTAGCGCCGCGCCAGCGCCGCGCTGACCCCGAGCAGTGCGCCGAGGAACGTCAGGTGCCCGAGCGCGGGCCACACGTCGAGTCCGCCGAGCGTCACGCCGCGTGCGAGTTCGGTGCCGTGCCACACCGGTGAGATCCAGGCGAGCCACCGCACCGCGGCGGGGATCTGCTCGATCGGGAAGAACGTGCCGGAGAACAGGATCATCGGCATGACGAGGAACCGGAAGATGGCGGCGAACCGTTCCCCTTCGTTGTACGTCGTCGCCGCGACGGCCATGATCGCCGCGCCGCACGCCACGGCCGCGAACACACCGATCGGGACGACGAGCAGCGCCCCGGCGTTCAACCAGGCGCCGAACAGCAGCGCCACGAGGGTGTACACCACGCACGCGATGCCCACTCGCAGTGCGATCCAGATGATCTGCCCGCCGAGCAGTTGTCCCGCCGTCACGGGCGTCGCCGTCACCGCGTAGTAGTCCTGTTGCCATTTGAAGCCGGACAGCACCGGATAGCTCGACTCGCCGATGGCGTTCTGCACCGCGCCCGCGACCAGCAGCGCGGGCGCCACGTAGTGCACGTACGCCAGCCCGCCCGTGGCAGGGCCCGCCTCGACCTGGGAGCCGAAGCCGAGGCCCATCGCCGCGAGGAACAGCACCGGCTGCAGGCCGGACGAGTACAGGCTCGACCGCCAGTACCGCCGGTACCACGTCCAGTGCGCCTCCACGCGCAGCCAGGCCGCGCGCCACGATCCGACCACCCGGCCGGTGGCGCGGGAACCGGTGGCGGCCCTCGTCTCTGCTCCGGCGGCCATGTCAGTCCACCAGTGTCCGGCCGGTCAGGCGCAGGAAGACGTCCTCGAGTGTGCTGCGGCGGACGAGGCTCGACACGGGGCGCACGTCGCGGCCGTGGACCTGTTCCAGCGCGCGTTCGCCGTCGCCGGTGTAGACCAGTACGCGGTCCGGCAGCTCTTCGACCCGTTCGCCGAATTCGGCGACGCGGTCCGCGACACCGCCCTGTTCGCCCGGCGGGAACCGCAGTTCCAGCACCTCCCGGGTCGAGTACCGCGCGATGAGTTCCGAGGGCGAGCCCTCGGCGACGATGCGGCCGTCGTCCATGACGACGAGGCGGTCGCACAGCTGCTCGACCTCGTCCATGTAGTGGCTGGTGATGATGAGGGTGACGCCACCGGCCTTGAGTCGGAACAGCCGGTCCCACAGCATGTGCCGCGCCTGCGGGTCGAGCCCGGTGGTCGGCTCGTCGAGCAGCAGCACGTCGGGGTCGTTCACGAGCGAGCGGGCGATCGTCAGCCGCCGCTTCATCCCGCCCGACAGTGCGTCCACCAGGTCGTCGGCCCGGTCCGAGAGCTGGGCGAACTCCATCAACTCGGTCGCCTTACGACGCACCTCGGCCCGCGACAGGCCGAAGTACCGGCCGTAGATCTGCAGGTTCTGCCGCACCGTCAGTTCGGTGTCGAGCGTGTCCTGCTGCGGCACCGACCCCAGGCGGGCGCGGATGCGCGGCCCGTCGAGGTCCGGGTCCATGCCCAGCACGCGCAGGTCGCCGTCGGACCGGGGCGAGGTCGACGCGATCATCCGCATCGTCGACGACTTGCCCGCGCCGTTCGGGCCGAGGAACCCGAACGCCTCGCCCGTTCGCACCTGTACGTCGACCCCGCGGACGGCTTCGACGTCACCGAAGCGCTTCACCAGCGCCTTGGCCTCCACCATCGGGGCCGTCACCGTCGGGGCCGCTGTTCTCGGGTCCGCCGTCTCACCGCTCATGTGGTCTCACCGCTCACCCGCCGAACATTGCCACAACCCACCGACAGGAAACGACGGATCCGGAGACAGCGGGGCACGAACGACGGTGGCGGCTTCCTCGCGGGAGGAAGCCGCCACCGTGTCTCGAATACTCGGCGTGCCTCAGCCACGCCGACAGCTCAGAGGCTGCCGAACCAGAGCTTCAGCTCGCGCTCGGCCGACTCGGGCGAGTCCGAGCCGTGCACCAGGTTGAACTGCACCTCGAGGGCGTAGTCGCCGCGGAGCGTGCCCGGCGTCGCCTTCTCGACGGGGTCGGTGCCGCCCGCCAGCTGGCGGAACGCCGCGATCGCGCGCGGCCCCTCGACGGTCATCGCCACGAGCGGACCCGAGGTGATGAAGTCGACGAGCTCGCCGAAGAACGGCTTGTCCTTGTGCTCGGCGTAGTGTTCCTCGGCCACGGAACGCTCGACGGTGCGCAGGTCCATCGCGGCGAGCGACAGTCCCTTGCGCTCGATGCGCGAGATGACCTCACCGACCAGGCCCCGCTTGACGCCATCGGGCTTGACCAGAACCAACGTGCGCTCAATCACGGGGTATTTCTCCTTCGACACAAAACGGCAGTGGAAAAAGCGTAGCGGCCTCTCCCCGCGCCTTTTCGCGAGGGCGGGAGGCCACCCGTCCGGCTCATTCCGGCTGCAGGGTCTTCGACCACAGGGAGGCGCCGGTGCCGTCGCGCAGGTCGACGGTCAGCGCGCCGCTCGGTCCGTCCACGTTGATCTCGCCGAAGTGCTGGAAGCCCTCCATCGGCGAGGCGTTCTGCCCGTCGGCGGGCGGCGAGTGGGTGAACACGGCTTCGGGGCCGAACGTCCCGTCGAGGTCGCTGGGGCCGAACGCGCCCGCGTGCAGCGGGCCGGAGACGAATTCCCAGAACGGGGCGAAGTCGGTGAAGCTCGCGCGCTGCGGGCTGTAATGGTGCGCGGCGGTGTAGTGCACGTCGGCGGTCAGCCACACGACGTTGCGGACCTGCCTTCGGGCGATCTCCGACAGCACCCACGCCAGTTCGGTCTCGCGGCCGCCCGGCGCACCGCCGACGCCGTTGGACACGCCTTCCATGTCACCGGAGTCGCCGTCGGCGACGACGAGGCCGATGGGCAGGTCCGCCTGCACGATCTTCCACGTCGCCTTGCTGCGGGCCAGTGCACGCACGAGCCACGCCGCCTGCCGCTCACCCAGCACGGAACCGTCGCGGTGGGCATCGCCGTCGTTGCGGTCCTTGTAGCTGCGCATGTCGAGCACGAACACCTCGACGTGGTCGCCGTAGGCGAAGTTGCGGTACACCCGCCCGTCCTCGGCGGCCTTGGGGTCGATCGGGTGCCACTCGTGGAACGCCTGGAACGCCCGTTGCGCCAGCACGTCGACGCGCTTCTCGGTGTACTCGGGCAGGTCCAGGATCTCGCCGGGGTACCAGTTGTTGACGACCTCGTGGTCGTCCCACTGCACGTAGCTCGCGGTGGTGGCGTAGAACTCGCGCACGCTGTCGGCGAGCAGGTTGTAGGCGAACTGGCCGCGGTACTCGTCCAGGGTTTCGGCGACCTTCGACTTGGCCTCGGTGACGAGGTTGCGGTAGACGCGGCCGTCGGGCAGCGTCACCGACTCCTCGAGCGGGCCGTCGGCGTAGACGGTGTCGCCGCTGTGCAGGAACAGATCCGGACTGCGCTCGGCCATCGCCGTGTAGGCGGGCATGCCGCCGATGTCGGCGTTGATGCCCCACCCCTGCCCCGCGACGTCGCCGGACCAGGTGATGCGGACGTCGGAGCGGCCCTTCGGGGCGGTGCGGAACCGGCCGGTGAGCGGTTCGGAGGCCACGCGGCCGTCGAGATCCTCGGCGGTGACGCGGTAGTGCACGTCGGCACCGGTGGGCAGGCCACGCACCCGCAGTTTGCCGGTACCGCCGGTCTCGGGGCTCAGCACGGGACCGCGCACGACGCGGCTGCGGCGGAACGACGGGTCGGCGGACACCTCGACCCGCATGCGTGACGGACGGTCGGCGCGCGTCCACACCATCGCCGAGTGCTTGTCGACGTCGCCGGACTGCACGCCGTGGGTGAGCACAGGACGACCGGAACGGGTGAGGCCGGCGGCCGTACCGCCGGTGAGTGTGGTGGCGGCGAGGACGCCCGCGCCGACGGCACCCGCCTTCAGCAGACTGCGGCGCTCGAAACCGTCGCTCGTCAGGGACACGTCGTGGTGGGGAGGAAGATCAGTCATGCCGCACTTCTACCGCGCGGGCGGGGCCACCGGATCAACGCGGCGTGGCCGGACGGTGAACGACTCCCGCGGCGGTGGCTACTCCGGCTGTTGCTGTTGGCCGGGCAGCGTTCCCCTGGCCATGCGCCGGGCGACGTCGCGGCGCAACCACAGCAGCCACAGCCACACCCCGAGAAAGATCAGCCCGATCACGGCGATCGACGGCAGGGCCACCACGAACGCCAACAGCACGACGTGCACGCCCAGGATCGCCCACACCGACCAGGGCTGCTTCAGCAACCCGCACAGCACGAGCAACGCGGCAACGACGGCCATGACGGTCCAGCCCTGGAAGCTCGTCACGCCGTCCCCGAGCGTGCCGACGACCGGCAGCGCCAGCGCCACGACGACGGCCTCGATGACCAGCGTGCCGGCCTGCACCCCGCGGAAACCTTTCATCGGGTCGGTCGCCGGCGCCGGAGCGTCGCCGCCCGGTCCCGCGCCCGCCGTGCCCGCGGAGGGGGTGCCGTCGTCGCTCATGCGGGCTCCTTGCCGAACAGGGTGCGGGCCTCCCCCGCGGTGACCACGGAGCCGGTGACCAGCACACCGCCGCCCGAGAGGGGTTCCTCGGGGTCGTCGGGCTGTTCGACGAGGCTGATGGCGGTCTCGATGGCGGTGTCGAGCGCGGGCTCGACCGTGACCCGCTCCTCGCCGAACACGGCCATGGCGAGTTCGGCCAGCTGTTCGGCCTGCATGGCCCGCGGCGAGGAGTTGACGGTGATGACGACCTCGTCGACGACCGGGTCGAGCGCCTCCAGGATGCCGCGGACGTCCTTGTCCTCGAGGACGCCGATGACGGCGACGAGCCTGCGGAACGCGAACTCCTCGTCGATCGTGGCGGCCAGCGCGGCGGCACCGTGCGGGTTGTGCGCCGCGTCGACGAGCACCGCGGGCGCGGCGCGGACACGTTCCAACCTGCCCGGCGTGACGATCTCGGCGAACGCCTCGCGCACCGACTCGCCGACGAGCTGCCGCTCCTTGCCCGCGCCGAAGAACGCCTCGACCGCTGCCAGTGCCAGCGCGGCGTTGTCGGCCTGGTGCTTGCCGTGCAGCGGCAGGAACACTTCCTCGTACACGCCGCCGAGACCCTGGATGGTGAGCATCTGCCCGCCGACGGCCTTGGTGCGCTCGAGCACGGTGAACTCGCTGCCCGCCCGCGCGACGGCGGCGTCGACCTGGACGGCGCGTTCCAGCAGTGGGCGTTCGGCGTCGTCCTCCTGCTCGGCGATCACGGCCACGGAGTCGGCCTTGATGATGCCCGCCTTCTCGCCCGCGATCGTCGCGCGGTCGTCGCCGAGGTACTCGGCGTGGTCGATGCCGACCGGTGTGATGGCCGCGACCTGACCGTCGGCGACGTTCGTGGCGTCCCAGGCGCCGCCCATCCCGGCCTCGAGCACGGCCACCTCGACGGGCGCATCGGCGAACGCGGCGAACGCCATACCGGTGAGCACTTCGAACTTGCTCATCGGCGGCGCGTCGGCACCGCCTGCCTGGTCGACCATCTGCACGAACGGGGCGACGTCCCGGTAGGTGTCGACGTAGCGTTCGGCGGAGATCGGCTGCCCGTCGATGCTGATCCGTTCGGTCACGAGCTGCAGGTGCGGGCTGGTGTACCGGCCGACGCGCAGGCCCATCCGCGTCATGAGCGCCTCGATCATGCGTGAGACCGAGCTCTTGCCGTTGGTGCCGGCGACGTGGATCACCGGGTACGTGCGGTGCGGGTCACCGAGCAGGTTCATCAGCGCGGAGATGCGCGTCAGCGACGGCTCGAGCTTCGTCTCCGGCCACCGCTCGTTCAGCTCGGCCTCGACGATCTGCAGCTCGCGCCGGGACTGCTGCTCGATGGCGGCCTCGTCCTCGTCACTGGGCGGCTCGGGATCGTCCGGCAACGGACCGGCGATGAAGTTGTCGCCCTCGGTGAGTTCGGGCGGAAACTCCTGCTCGTCGTCCGACACGCACACACTCCCTGCTGGTACTGCAACCGCTGCTGGTACTACAACTGACGACTCCGAGTCTACGTCCCCGCGCGTCCTGCACTCGGACCCGCGTGTCCTGCATTCAGCACCGCGTGTGCTGCACTCGGACCCGGAGCGAGATCAGGCCAGGGAGGCCCACCAGCCCGCGTCGAGTTCGCCGCGGGCGACGAACTCGGCAGGCCCGGTCAGCGTCGAACCCTCGGGGTCGACCGTCACGGTCACCCTCCCACCCGGGATGTCCACTGTGGATGTTCCGGTGTCGGTACCCGAGAGGTGCAGGGCAGCCGCGACGGCGGCCACGGTGCCGGTGCCGCAGGCGCGGGTCTCCCCCACGCCCCGTTCGTACACGCGCATCCGCAGCGCGCCGGGCTCGACCGTGTTGACGAACTCGAGGTTGACGCCACCGGGGAAGAACTCGCGGTCGAACCGAGGCTGCTCGCGCAGGTCCAGGCCCGCCACGTCGTCGTCCAGTGTGGACACCAGGTGCGGGTTGCCGACGTCGACGGCGACGCCGGACAGCTCACGCCCGTCGACCACGGCGACCGAGGCGCCGGTGATCCGCGCCGGGCCCATCGCCACGGTCACCGACAGGTCCGGGTGCACCTGCACCGGCCGGTCACCCGCGCGGGTGCCGACGGCGAACTCGCGGCGCGTCTCCAGTCCGGATTCGACGAGGTAGCGCGCGAACACGCGCACCCCGTTGCCGCACATCTCCGCCACCGAACCGTCGGCGTTGCGGTAATCCATGAACCACTCGGCGGCCGAGTCCTCGGTGCCCGCGACGTCCCCGGACAGGGCCGACGAGCGCACGACCCGCAGCACACCGTCGGCGCCGAGCCCGCGCTGCCGGTCGCACAGCGCGGCGATCCGCTCCGGCGTCAACTCCACCCCGCCGGCCGCGTCGGGCAGGATCACGAAGTCGTTCTGCGTGCCGTGCCCTTTGAGGAACTCGATTCCACCCATGCCGTCCAGATTACGGCGTCACCAGGCGCCGGACGCGGTCACCCAGCTCCGGGTCGGCACCGTCGAACCAGTGGATGCGGGTGTCGCGGCGGAACCACTTGCGCTGTTTGCGCACGAACCGTCGCGTCGCCTGCGCCGTCTCGTCCGCGGCCTGCGTGAAGTCGTCGGTTCCGGTCTCGAGCGCCGCGAGCACCTGCTGGTACCCGAGTGCCCGCGACGCGGTCCTGCCCTCCCGCAGCCCCTGCCGTTCCAGCGCGCGCACCTCGTCGACGAGCCCGTCGGCGAACATCTGCTCCACGCGCAGGTCCACGCGCACGTCGAGTTCGGCGACGTCGCGGTCGACACCGACCAGCACGGTGCCGTACCGCGGCTCGCCCGGCGTCGGCAGGTTCGCCGAGAACGGCTCGCCGGTGATCTCGATGACCTCCAGTGCACGCACGATGCGCCGCACGTTCCCCGGAAGGATCGCCGCGGCCGCGTCGGGGTCGCGTGCCGCCAGCCGCTCGTGCAACGCCTGCGCGCCGAGCCGCTGCGCCTCGTCCTCCAACGAGGCCCGCACCTCGGGGTCGGTGCCGGGGAAGCGCAGGTCGTCGACCACCGCCTGCACGTACAGGCCCGATCCGCCCACCAGCACCGGCGGCCGACCCTCGGCGAGCAGCCGCTCCACCTCGCCGCGCGCGTCACGTTGGTAGGCCGCGACCGACGCGGTCTCCGTCACGTCCAGCACGTCGAGCAGGCGGTGCGGCACTCCGCGGCGTTCCTCCACGGTCGCCTTCGCCGTGCCGATGTCCATCCCGCGGTACAGCTGCATCGCGTCGGCGTTGACGACCTCGCCGCCCAGGGACAGGGCCAGTTCCACGCCGAGCGCCGTCTTCCCCGTGGCCGTCGGGCCGACGACCGCGACCGGCCTGACGCTCATGCACCCTCCCAGTGGGCGACGTGGTAGCCCACGCCACGGGGAGCCTCCGAGTAGAGCAACTCACCGCGCCACGCGCCGCCACGGGCGAAGCCGGCGAGCACCTGCCAGGGGGCGCGGCCCGCCACCCGGAGTTCGGCGGCCAGTGCGGGGTCGATGTCGAGCAGGGCCTGCGTGTCGGCGCGGGCCAGCGCGGTGGCGACGGCCGCGTCGAAGCCCTCGGCCCGCGGGTCCTCCTCACCGGGTGGCGCGGTGTCGCGACGGGCCGAGCCGTCGCCGACCACCAGCAGACCGACCGGCTCGCCGTCGTCGAACGCGGCCAGCTTCTCACCGAGCGTCACACAGTCGGCGGGGCTCGCGTCGCCGGCGATCAGCTCCGTGCGCACCGACTCCGCACCCGCTCGCACGCGCAGCCACGCGGCGACGAGCGCGGGAAGGGGCAGGTCCTCGGGCTGCCCCGCGGCGTGCGCGCCGAGCGGCACGACCACCTCGGCGCCGAACGCGCGGAACGTACCCGCCCGGTCGGCGTCGACCGTCACGGGCGCGCTCCCGGCGTCACCCGCACCCACCGCGACCCAGCGCGACGGCAGGCGGGACGCCGCGTCGACGGCGGCGGGGCGCACCTCGTCGGCGAGCCGCGTACCCGGGACGAGCTCGGGCACCAGAAGCGGCGCAGCGGGAACCACGACGGCACACGAGATCACGCGTCCAGAGGTTACCGGCCACCCCTTCCGCGGGACGTGGTGAGGCATTCTTCCGGCAACGGAGTACCGAGAACCGCGCTGACCTGTTTGAATGCGGACAACACGACCCACCGGATCGCGCGCGATCCCAGGAAGCGACACCGACAGCACCACCCGGCCCCGCCCGCGGCGGGGCGCCCGCACCCACGGGCCTAGGTGAGAAGGAGCCGGCCATGGCCGAGCAGGACACCCCGGAGAACACGACGCACGTCCCGGCACCCAGCGAGGTGCCGCACACGCAGGCCGCATCCACGGTTCCCGCAGCGGAGCCGCATCCCGAACGCTGGGGCCGCATCGACGACGAGGGCGCGGTGTTCGTCCGCACCTCGGAGGGTGAGCGGCGGGTCGGCGTGTGGCAGGCGGGCACCGCCGAGGAAGGCCTGGTCCACTTCGCGCGGCGGTTCGACGACCTGCGCACCGAGGTGGAACTGCTCGAGACCCGCCTCTCCTCCGGCGCCGGCGACCCGAAGCAGGCACTGAGCAGCGCGACCCAGCTCAAGGACGGGCTTCCCGACGCGGCGGTCGTCGGAGACGTCGACGCGCTGGCCGCGAAGCTGGACGCCGTGATCGCCCACGCCGAGCACGCGGTCTCACAGGTCAAGGAGAAGCGGGAGCAGGCACGCGCCGAGGCCGTCGCCAGGAAGCAGGAGCTCGCCGCGGAGGCGGAACAGATCGCCGCCGAGTCGACCCAGTGGAAGTGGGCGGGCGACCGGCTCAAGGCGATCCTCGACGAGTGGAAGACGATCAAGGGCATCGACCGCAAGACCGACGACGAGCTGTGGAAACGGTTCTCGAAGGCACGCGAGGCGTTCAACCGCAGGCGGGGTTCACACTTCGCCGAGCTGGACAAGCAGCGCGCCACGGCGAAGCGGCGGAAGGAAGAGCTCATCGCCGAGGCCGAGTCGATGACCGAGTCGACCGACTGGGGCCCGACGGCCGCGCGGTACAAGCAGCTCATGGCGGACTGGAAGGCAGCGGGCCGGGCGCCGAAGGACTCGGACGACGCGTTGTGGCAGCGGTTCCGTGCCGCGCAGGACGCCTTCTTCTCGCGCAGGGCGGCGGCGTTCTCCGAGCGGGACGCCGAGTTCGCCGAGAACGCCTCCCGCAAGGAGGAGCTGCTGGCCGAGGCGGAGAAGATCGACCCGTCGGCGAATCTGGAGGCGGCTCGCTCTCAGCTGCGCCGCATCCAGGAGCAGTGGGACGAGATCGGCAAGGTGCCGCGGGAGCGCATCCGCGAGCTCGACGGCAGGCTCAAGGCGGTGCAGGATCGCGTGCGCGGCGCCGAGGAGGCGAAGTGGCGCCGGACCGACCCCGAGGCGCAGGCGCGCGTCGACCAGTTCCGGGAGAAGGTCGCGCAGTTCGAGGACCAGGCCGCCAAGGCCCGAAGCGCGGGCGACGAGAAGCGGGCAACGAAGGCCGAGCAGCAGGCGGCGCAGTGGCGCGAGTGGCTGTCGGCCGCGGAGGCCGCGATCGCCGACCGCTGAGCCGATCCGTGTCCGGTGACACGTCCCGTGTCAGGCGGGGCGCGTCACCGGCCGCGCCGGGCGGGTGGATGTCCGATCAGGTACGCGACCAGGCGAGGCGCGTCCACTGCACGGCCAGGACGACCACACAGATCCACATGAGGATCATGCCCAGGCCCGGGCCGGTGCCGGGGTGGCCGCTCACGGGTGACGACTGCTGCGACCAGATCGCCAGCAGCCCGTCCACCGACGACACCCAGCAGCCGACGGTGCAGACCCAGCTGAGCCCCCAGCGGCGGGTGACGAGCGCCGCGGCGGAACCGAGCACGCCGAACAGCGCGCTGGTCGATGCGAACAGCAGCGGGATCGCGCCGCCGTCGCCCGCGAACATGCGCCAGCCGGGTTCGCCGCCCGCCCACGGCAGCAGCAGCGCGATGAGCGCCACGAACACGACGACGGCGATCGCGAACCCGGACCGGCCGGGCTCGATGGTCTTCGCCGCCTTCGACACCGTGGCGTCGACGTCGGCTCCCAGCTCTTCGATCGCCTGGTCACGTTCCTCGTCGGTCACAGTCCGCATCCCGTCGCCGTGGTGGCCGCGACCGGTTCGGCGGGTGCGCCGAAGCTCGGCAGGCCGAGGCTGACGCCGTCGGTCTTGGGCCGCTGTCCCGCCTCTGCGTTGTCGCCCGCGCGGGTTCTGCGGTGGCTGAGCAGGTCGCCGTCGGCCACGAGGTGGTGCGGCGCGGCGTAGGTGACCGTGGTCTCGACGATGTCGCCGGGGCGCACGGCCGTGTCGATCTCGGGGCCGGTGGGCGTGAAGTGCACGAGCCTGCCGTCGCGGGCACGCCCGCTCATGCGCTGTGTCTCCGCGTCCTTGCGGCCTTCGCCGGTGGCGACGAGCAGTTCGACGCGCCTGCCGACCTGCTTGCGGTTCTCCTCCCAGGAGATCTCGTCCTGCAGGGCGACGAGGCGTTCGTAGCGCTCCTGGACGACCTCCTTGGGCAGCTGACCCTCGAGCTCGGCCGCCGGCGTGCCGGGCCGCTTCGAGTACTGGAACGTGAACGCGCTCGAGAAACGGGCCCGGCGCACCACCTCGAGTGTCTGCTCGAAGTCCTCCTCGGTCTCCCCGGGGAAGCCGACGATGATGTCGGTGGTGATCGCGGCGTCGGGCATCGCGGCGCGCACCTTGTCCAGGATGGACAGGAACCGTTCCGAGCGGTACGAGCGGCGCATCGCCTTGAGGATCCGGTCCGAGCCGGATTGCAGCGGCATGTGCAGCTGGTGGCAGACGTTGGGCGTCTCGGCCATCGCGTCGATCACGTCGTCGGTGAACGCGGCCGGGTGCGGCGAGGTGAACCGCACGCGCTCCAGCCCCTCGACCGAACCGCACGAGCGCAGCAGCTTGCCGAAGGCGTGCCGGTCGCCGAATTCGACCCCGTAGGAGTTGACGTTCTGGCCGAGCAGCGTCACCTCGAGCACGCCCTCGGCGACGAGCGCCTCGACCTCGGCCAGGATCTCGCCCGGTCTGCGGTCGCGTTCCTTGCCGCGCAGCGACGGCACGATGCAGAACGTGCACGTGTTGTTACAGCCGACGGAGATCGACACCCAGCCCGAGTAGGCCGAGTCGCGCCGGGCGGGCAGCGTGGACGGGAACGTCTCGAGTGCTTCGAGGATCTCGACCTCGGCCTCGGCGTTGTGGCGGGCGCGCTCGAGCAGCGTGGGCAGCGACCCGATGTTGTGGGTGCCGAACACGACGTCGACCCAGGGGGCGCGCTTGACGATGTCGCCGCGGTCCTTCTGGGCGAGACACCCGCCGACCGCGATCTGCATGCCGGGGTTCTCGTTCTTGCGGGCGCGCAGGTGACCGAGGTTGCCGTACAGTTTGTTGTCGGCGTTCTCCCGCACGGCACACGTGTTGAGCACGACGACATCGGCGGCGTCGCCCTCGGCCGCTGCGACGTACCCCGCGTCCTCCAGTTGTCCCGCGAGACGCTCGGAGTCGTGGACGTTCATCTGGCAGCCGAAAGTGCGGATGGAGTACGAGCGGGTCACGCCTTCCAGGGTAAACAGCCCCTCGACTCAGCGCCGAGGGCCCGGTGGCTTAGGCTCTCCGCCCAGCGACTCCGGTCACGCGCAGTAGGCAAAGCCGGGTGAAAGATTGCGATTTGACTTAAATGGCGCACCGGGATTGGCCCCATGGTGTTCAATTCCGGGGTTGCCGGACATGCTCGTCGAACCGGCAGCTCACCGTTATGGAGGCAAGATTTGAGTACCGAGGCGTCCGGCTCCGGCGACGCGGCCACGGCCACCACCCCGCCGATGATCAAGGCGGAGTCCGTGGACAAGTACTTCGGCGACCTGCACGTGCTGAAGGACATCGACCTCGAGGTCCCGCGTGGGCAGGTCGTGGTCGTGCTGGGGCCGTCCGGGTCGGGTAAATCGACCCTCTGCCGCGCCATCAACCGTCTCGAGCCGATCGACTCGGGTTCGATCGAGGTCGACGGCGAACCGCTGCCCGCCGAGGGCAAAGCCCTCGCCGCGCTGCGTGCCGACGTCGGCATGGTGTTTCAGCAGTTCAACCTGTTCGCACACAAATCGATCGTCGAGAACGTCACGCTCGGCCCGGTCAAGGTCCGCAAGGTGTCGCAGAGCGAGGCGCGCACCACCGCGATGGAACTGCTCGAACGCGTGGGCATCGCCGACCAGGCCGACAAGTACCCGGCACAGCTCTCCGGCGGTCAGCAACAGCGTGCGGCGATCGCCCGCGCACTGGCGATGAAGCCGAAGGTCATGTTGTTCGACGAGCCGACCTCCGCGCTGGACCCCGAGATGGTGCAGGAGGTGCTCGACACGATGACCTCGCTCGCCGACGAGGGCATGACGATGGTCGTCGTCACGCACGAGATGGGCTTCGCCCGGCGGGCGGCCCACCGCGTGATCTTCATGGCCGACGGCGAGGTCGTCGAGGATTCGACCCCCGAGGACTTCTTCTCCAACCCGAAGTCCGACAGGGCGAAGGACTTCCTCGGCAAGATCCTCACCCACTGATCACCTGCACGTCCCGACCCCGAGGCACCGCCGAGCGGGTCCTGTCCGGAACCCCGCCACAAGCGGGGCGAACCACATGGAAGGAACACGACATGCGTTTCAGCCGAGTACTGCGTACCGGCGCCCTGGTGGCGGCGGTCGGCCTGACGCTCGCGGCCTGCGGTCAGCCCAACAGTGAGGAGGACGCGAACAAGTCGCTCGTCCAGCGTGCCGAGGACAACGGTGCCCTCACCGTCGGCATCAAGATCGACCAGCCCGGGCTCGGCCTGAAGAAGCCCGACGGCTCGTACGAGGGCTTCGACGTCGACGTCGCGAAGTACGTCGCCAAGGAGCTGGGTGTCGAGGAGGGCGACATCGAGTTCACCGAAACCCCGTCCGCTCAGCGCGAGAACATGATCCAGAACGGCGACGTCGACATGATCGTCGCCAGTTACTCGATCACTCCCGAGCGGGACGAGGCGGTCGACTTCGCGGGCCCGTACTTCCTGGCCCACCAGGACCTGCTCGTCCGGAAGGGCGACAACTCGATCCAGAGTGCCGAGGACCTCAACAAGAACAAGAAGCTCTGCTCGGTCCGCGGCTCGACCTCGGCGCAGAACGTCAAGAACGATTTCGCGCCGAACGCGCAGCTGCAGGAGTACGGCGGCTACTCCGAGTGCCTCACCGGCCTGGAGAACAAGGCCATCGACGCGATGACCACCGACGACACCATCCTCGCGGGCTACGCGGCCCAGCAGCCCGGCAAGTTCCAGCTGGCGGGCGCCGAGCTGAGCAACGAGAACTACGGCATCGGCCTGCGTGAGGGCGACTCCGAGGGCAAGCAGGCGCTCGACGAGGCGATCCAGAAGATGATCGACTCCGGTGAGTGGAAGAAGGCCGCCGAGAAGCACTTCGGGCCTGCCGGTTACGAGGTCCCGGAGGCGCCGACCGTCGGTGAAGTGGTCGAGTAACTGACCTGAGACAGCAACCGGATCGAGCTCGGGCCCGCCTCAACCGGGTCGGCCCGGGCTCGTTCGGTGTCCGGAGGAGCACCACGTGTTCGATTTCCTGACCGAGTACGACGTACTCGGCGCCTTCTGGGTCACCGTGCAGCTCACCGTGTACTCGGCGATCGGTTCGCTGATCTGGGGGACGATCCTCGCCGGGATGCGGGTCAGCCCTGTCCCCATCATGCGGGCGTTCGGCACGGCGTACGTCAACATCGTGCGGAACATCCCGCTGACCCTGGTCATCATCGCGATGTCCCTCGGTCTGTACCAGACGCTGAACATCGCGCTGGGCGGCGGCACCATCACGACGACCAACTTCCGGCTGGCCGTTCTCGGTTTCGTGCTGTACACGTCGACGTTCGTGTGCGAGTCGCTGCGCTCGGGCATCAACACCGTCCCGGTCGGACAGGCCGAGGCGGCGCGGGCGCTGGGCCTCAATTTCGGCCAGGTCCTGCGCATGATCGTGCTGCCGCAGGCGTTCCGGTCCGTGATCGGCCCGTTGACCAGCGTGCTGATCGCCCTCACCAAGAACACGACGGTGGCCAGCACCATCGGAGTCGCCGAGGCCTCGCTTCTCATGAGTGAGATGACCGAGAACGAGAGCGACGTCATCGGGCTGGTGTTCATGGTCTTCGCGATGGGCTTCGTGATCCTGACCCTGCCCGCCGGACTTCTGCTGGGCCGGCTCGCCAAGAAAGCGGCGGTGAAACGATGAGCGCTCCCTCCGTCCTCTACGACGTACCGGGACCGAAGGCCAAGGCACGCAACGCCGTCTACACGGTGCTGTTCCTCGCCGCCCTCGCCGGCGTCGCTTGGTGGATCATTGCGACGCTGGCCGAGAAGGACCAGCTCACGTGGGAGAAATGGGGGCCGTTCTTCACCGACGGACAGGTGTGGACGACCTTCATCTTCCCGGGACTGCTGAACACTCTGCTCGCCGCAGGGCTGGCGATCGTGATCGCCCTGCCCCTCGGCTCGCTGTTCGGCATCCTCCGGCTGTCGGATCACGTGTGGGTCCGCGTGCCGGCAGGGACCGTGGTGGAGTTCTTCCGCGCCGTCCCCGTGCTGATCCTCATGGTCTTCGCCGACCAGTTCTACTCCGAGTACACCGACATCGACTCGGACTACCGGCCGCTGGTGGCCGTGGTCACGGCGCTGGTGCTGTACAACGGAGCCGTGCTCGCCGAGGTGGTGCGTGCGGGCATCCAGTCGCTGCCAGCGGGCCAGACCGAGGCGGCCAAGGCGATCGGCATGCGCAAGACGCAGACCATGACGAACGTGTTGTTGCCGCAAGCGGTCACCTCGATGCTGCCCGCGATCGTCAGCCAGCTCGTCGTGATCCTGAAGGACACCGCGCTGGGTGGTGCGGCGCTGGGCTTCGCGGATCTGTTCAACCAGATCCGGCCGATCGCGAACAACTACTTCGCGAACACGATCGCCACCATGACGATCGTCGCGCTGATCTACATCGTGCTGAACAATGTGCTCACGTTCGGCGCGGGCTGGCTGGAAAAGTGGTCTCGGCAGCGCAAGACGAGCACGGGCGCCGTGGTGAAGCCGGTCGACGACAACGGCCGCAACGTGTAGCCGGTCCGACCGGTTCGGGTTCCGACGAAGAAGGGTCGGCCGCCTCGTCGATGGCGAGGCGGCCGACCCTTTCTCATACGCCTCGAGTTCTCGTTCGCCTCGAGTCGCCGCCGAAACAAGGCACCGATCGCGAGGCCGATGGCGGAGCAGCCGATGGCGAGGCAGCCGACGGCGATGTACCGGACCGCCTGTGCTCGGGGCGGTCCGACGGGGCAGGCGTTGGCCCGCCGCGGTCAGTCCGGGGTGGCGTCGTCGAGCGGGGTCGATTCGGCTCCGGCGTTGCGGAGTTCCTCGCGGACGACGCCGTAGGACAGCCCCTGCGGGTAGCCCTTGCGCGCGAGCATGCCCAGCAGCCGGCGCGTGGCCTTCTGCTCGTCGACACCCGTCATCGTTCGCAGCTTCTTGCGGACGAGTTCCCGCGCGCGTTCCTCCTCGGCGTTCGCGTCGATCTCCCCCGTCGCCTCGGCAGCCACCTCGCTGTCGACGCCTTTCCTGCGGAGCTCGGCGACCAGCGCCCGCTTGGCCAGGCCCTGGTAGGTGTGGCGCGAACGCACCCAGGTCTCGGCGAACGCCGCGTCGTCGATCAGTCCGGCGTCGTCGAGCTTGCGCAGCAGCTCGTCGCAGACCTCGCCGTCGAAGCCCTTCCGCACCAGCGCCGACCGCAGTTCCTGCTTGGTGCGAGGCCGGGCGGCCAGCAGGTCGAAGCAGACCTCCTTGGCCTTCCGCCTCGCTTCCTCCGGCGGCAGCTCGGGCACGGGGGCACGAGCGCGCGAACGCCCCGCACCCTCCGCATCCGGTTCGTTCATCGACACGTCCCTCAGAACTCGACGGGCGCGGGCTCGGCCGCAACGGCATCCCCACCGGCCTTGGTGCCCGCCTTGGCATTCGCCTTGCCGCCGGCCTTGCCGTCCGCCTTGGCATCGGTCTGGGTGTCGGCCGGGGCATCGGCCTTCGCGCCGACCCCGAGCTTCTCCAGAAGCTTCTTCTCGATCTCGTTGGCGATATCCGGGTTGTCCTTGAGGAACTTGCGCGAGTTCTCCTTACCCTGGCCGAGCTGGTCGCCCTCGTACGTGTACCAGGCACCGGACTTGCGCAGGATGCCCTGGTCCACGCCCATGTCGATGAGCGATCCCTCACGGGAGACACCGAAGCCGTAGAGGATGTCGAACTCGGCCTGCTTGAACGGCGGGGCGACCTTGTTCTTCACGACCTTCACGCGGGTGCGGTTGCCGACCGGTTCCCCGCCGTCCTTGAGCGTCTCGATCCGGCGCACGTCGAGCCGGACCGACGCGTAGAACTTCAGCGCCTTACCACCCGTGGTGGTCTCCGGCGAGCCGAACATCACGCCGACCTTCTCGCGCAGCTGGTTGATGAAGATCGCGCTGGTGCCGGAGTTGTGCAGCGCACCGGAGATCTTCCGCAGCGCCTGGCTCATCAGCCGCGCCTGCAGGCCGACGTGGGAGTCACCCATCTCGCCCTCGATCTCGGCGCGCGGCACGAGCGCGGCGACGGAGTCGATGACCACGATGTCGAGCGCACCCGACCGGATCAGCATGTCGGCGATCTCCAGCGCCTGCTCACCGGTGTCGGGCTGCGACACCAGCAGCGCGTCGGTGTCGACACCGAGGACCTTGGCGTACTCCGGGTCGAGCGCGTGCTCCGCGTCGATGAACGCGGCGATGCCGCCGCTCTTCTGCGCGTTCGCCACGGCGTGCAGCGCCACGGTGGTCTTACCGGACGACTCGGGGCCGTACACCTCGATGACCCGGCCCCGCGGCAGACCGCCGATGCCGAGCGCGATGTCGAGCGCGATGGCCCCGGTCGGGATTACCTCGACCGGCGGACGGGTGTCCTCGCCCAGTCGCATCACCGAGCCCTTGCCGAACTGCTTGTCGATCTGGGCCAGCGCCAGGTCGAGCGCCTTGCCCTTGTCCGGTGCACCCTTGTCCGATGCTGCTGCCATGGAACCCACCTCATTGGCCTTCGCGGTTGCTGTATCCGACGTTGCTGTGTGTCCGACGTTGCCGGGTCCGACATTGCCGGGACCGACGTTGCCGTGTCCGGGTCGTGCTCGCGGCGGCACCGGGTCGGTGCACGCATGCCGGGGTCACGTGTGCCGGTCGCCGGGGGCCGACACTACGGGCGGGGTCCGACAGTCGGCGCGAGTCACGCTGAATCTGTGGACAGCCAACCCCGATGTGGACAACATCCTAGAGAACATCTGTTCGAGATCGGAAGCGACACCCCGATGCGGTAAGATCTTTCGCCCCTCACCGGCGCTCGGCGGGGACCTCGAACTCCGTGCAGACCTGCTTCCAGATCTCCTTCGCGGGCACGCCCGCCTCGAGCGCCTGCTCGACGGTCCGGCCGTCGAGACCACTCAGCACGTGGTCCTTGGCCAGCATCTCCGCCCTGGTGGCGCCGAACTCGTCGGCCATCAGCCGACGAAACACCGTGATCCGCATCGAGGCCAGCGTAGTCGCGGGCCGGCGTCGTATCGTGGGCGCCATGCCACCTGACTCCGGCCTGGGCTCCACCGCACTCACGCTGGCCGCCATCGCCACGGTGACGGCCACACTCGTCGTACTGCTCGTACAGGCCCGGCGTAACCGGCGGAAATGACCGCCGCAGGAGGTGCGGGCCCACGGGCCGGACTCCCGGCCGCACCCGGCCCGCACCCGGAATGTCGGTGACCCGCCGCATCATGGAGACGTGACCACCCGCGCACTCGACCTCTTCTCCCCCGCGACCAGGGACTGGTTCGCGGGGGCCTTCGCCGCGCCCACCTCCGCGCAGGAAGGCGCGTGGCGGGCCGCACACGCGGGTGAACACTCGCTGGTCATCGCACCCACAGGGTCGGGCAAGACGCTCGCCGCCTTCCTCTGGGCCCTCGACCGACTGGCCACCACGCCACCGCCCGAGGAGACCCGGCACCGGTGCCGGGTCCTGTACGTCTCCCCGCTCAAGGCCCTCGCCGTCGATGTCCAGCGCAACCTGCGCTCCCCGCTCACCGGCATCGCGCAGGCCTCGCAACGCCTCGACCTGCCCGCACCCGACATCACCGTCGGCATGCGCACCGGCGACACCACGCCCGCCGAACGCCGGTCCTTCCAACGCACCCCGCCCGACGTGCTGGTGACCACGCCGGAATCCCTGTTCCTGCTGCTCACGTCGTCGTCGCGGGAGTCGCTGCGGGGCGTGGAGACGGTGATCGTCGACGAGGTGCACGCCGTCACCGGCGGCAAACGCGGTGCACACCTGGCGCTGTCGCTGGAACGCCTGGACGACCTGCTGCCGACACCGGCGCAGCGCATCGGACTCTCGGCCACCGTCCGCCCCGTCGACGAGGTGAGCTCGCTGCTCGCGGGCGGCAGGCCGGTCACGGTCGTCCAGCCCGACGCGGCGAAGACCGTCGAGGTGCGCGTCGAGGTCCCGGTCGAGGACATGGCCGAACTCGACGGCCCGGCCCCGGCCGCCGAACCCGGCTCCCTCGAGGACGAGGTGCCGGCCGCGGCCCCACCGAAACCGTCGATCTGGCCGTCGGTCGAAGGGCGCGTGCTGGACCTGGTGCGCGCCCACCGGTCGACCATCGTGTTCGCCAACTCCCGGCGGCTGGCCGAACGGCTCACCGCCCGGCTCAACGAACTCGCCGCCGAACGCACCGAACTCGAACCCGGCGACGAATTCCCCGCCGAGGCCATCGGCGAATCCGGGCTCACCACCGGAGCCGAACCGACCGTGGCGAAAGCCCACCACGGCTCCATGTCCCGCCAGCAGCGCACGCGCGTGGAGGAGGAACTCAAGACCGGCAGACTGCCCTGCGTCGTGGCGACCTCGTCGCTCGAACTCGGCATCGACATGGGCGCGGTCGACCTCGTGGTGCAGATCGAGGCGCCGCCCACGGTCGCCTCCGGCCTCCAGCGCGTCGGCCGCGCAGGACACCACGTCGGCGCGGTCTCCAGCGGCGTGATGTTCCCCAAGTTCCGCGGCGACCTCGTCTCCTGCGCCGTCACCGCCGAGCGCATGGCATCCGGCGCGATCGAAGCGACCCGCTACCCGCGCAACCCGCTCGACGTACTCGCCCAGCAGATCGTGGCGATGGTGGCGCTCGAACCGCGCACCGTCGACGACGTGGCCGCCACCGTGCGCCGCGCGGCACCGTTCACCGCACTGCCGGACGACGCCCTGCACGCCGTGCTCGACATGCTCGCCGGGCGCTACCCCAGCGAGGAGTTCGGCGAGCTGCGCGCCCGCATCACCTGGGACCGCGTCACCGGCGAACTGCACGGCAGACCCGGCGCGCAGCGACTGGCCGTCACCTCGGGCGGCACCATCCCCGACCGCGGGCTCTTCACCGTGACCACGCCCGGCGAAGGCGGCGCCTCCACGGACGGCCCGGGCAGTAACTCCGTGCCCTCGGCGGGAAAACGTACCTCGGGCAGTGGCCCCGTGCCCTCGGCGGGAAAACGTACCTCGGGCAGTCGCGTCGGCGAACTCGACGAGGAAATGGTCTACGAGTCCCGCGTGGGCGACACCGTCCTGCTGGGCACGTCGTCGTGGCGGATCACCGACATCACCCACGACCGCGTCATCGTCGTCCCCGCCCCCGGCGTGCCCGCACGGATGCCGTTCTGGAAAGGCGACGCCCCGGGCAGACCGCTCGAACTCGGCAGAGCCCTCGGCGCGTTCCTCCGCGAGGTGTCCGGAGCCCGCGAGGAGACAGCCCTGCGCCGCGCGGCCGACGCGGGCCTCGACGACCGTGCGGCCTCCAACCTGCTCACCTACCTGCGCGAACAACGCGAAGCCACGCGCCACGTCCCCAACGACCGGACCCTGTTGCTCGAACGGTTCCGCGACGAGCTCGGCGACTGGCGCGTCGTCGTGCATTCCCCGTTCGGTGCGCAGGTCAACGCACCCTGGGCGCTGGCGATCACGGCGCGGCTGCGCGAAACGCGGGGCGTCGACGTCCAAGCGGCGCACTCCGACGACGGCATCGTGCTGCGCCTGCCCGACGCGCTCGACGCCGACGGCCAGGAGGTCACCCTGACCGGCGAGGACGTGCTGCTCGACCCGGACGAGGTCGACTCACTCATCGTCACCGAGGTCGGCGGATCGGCGCTGTTCGCCGCACGGTTCCGCGAGTGCGCGGCGCGGTCGCTGCTGCTGCCGCGGCGCAACCCCGGCAGGCGCAGCCCGCTGTGGCAACAACGCCAACGCGCCGCCCAGCTGCTCAGCGTGGCGGCCAAGTACGAGCGCTTCCCCGTCGTCCTGGAAGCGATGCGGGAATGCCTGCAGGACGTCTACGACGTGGACGGCCTGCGCGAGCTGATGGCCGACGTGCGCAGCCGCACGGTGAAACTCGTCGAGGTGGAGACGCCGTCGGCATCGCCGTTCGCGCGCAGTCTGCTGTTCGGCTACGTCGGCATGTTTCTCTACGAGACGGACGCCCCGCTGGCCGAACGCAGGGCGGCGGCGCTGTCGCTCGACTCCACGTTGCTGGCGGAACTGCTCGGCACCGAAGCGGTCAGGGAACTGCTCGACCCGGAGGCCGTCGCGAACGTCGAACGCGGACTCCAACGCCTCGACGAGGACCGCCACGCCCGCGGCCCCGAGGACACCGCGGACCTGTTGCGTTTCCTCGGCGACATGACGGCCGACGAGGCCGCGGAGCGCGGAGTGCGCCCCGAGTGGCTGACCGAGCTGGTCGACAGCCGCCGCGCGATCGTGGTGCGCATCGCAGGCGAGGACCGATACCTCGCGATCGAGGACGCGGGGCGGGTGCGGGACGCACTGGGAGCGGCGCTGCCCGTCGGTGTCCCCGAGACGTTCACCGAACCCGTCGACGACCCGCTCGGCGACCTCGTCACCCGCTACGCACGCACCCACGGGCCGTTCGCGGCCGGGCAACTCGCCGCACGGTTCGGCATCGGCACGGCCGTCGCCACGGGCGTCCTCGACCGGTTCACCGCCGACGGCAGGCTCGTCCGCGGTGAACTCAGCCCGCAACCCCTCGAACCCGGCGGAGTCGAGTACTGCGACGCGGCGGTGCTGCGGCGGCTCCGGCGCGCGTCGTTGGCGAAGCTGCGGGCCGAGGTCGAACCCGTCGAACCGGCGGCACTCGGCCGGTTCCTGCCCACCTGGCACGGCATCGGTGCACGGCTGCGTTCGGCTCCGACGGCCGACGACGTGCTGTCGGTGGTCGAGCAGCTGGCCGGGGCGCCGCTGCCCGCGAGCGCACTCGAATCGCTGATCCTGCCGAGCCGACTGCCCGGTTATCACCCGGCGCTGCTCGACGAGCTGACCACCGCGGGCGAGGTGGTCTGGGCGGGCTGCGGCGCGCTGTCCGGCGGGGACGGCTGGGTCGCACTCGCGCCGGCCGACGTGGCCGACCTGCTGCTACCCGAAGCGGACCACGACGTCGGCGAGACCGGCCCGGTCCACCGAGCCGTGCTGGCGGCGGTCGAACACGGCGCGCTGTTCTTCCGGCAGCTCGTCGACCGGGTGACGCCGCTGCTCGACAGCCCACCCGACGA
This sequence comes from Prauserella aidingensis, assembly GCF_024171865.1. GTDB lineage: Bacteria > Actinomycetota > Actinomycetes > Mycobacteriales > Pseudonocardiaceae > Prauserella > Prauserella aidingensis. Next base: position 147,020 of record NZ_JAMTCN010000003.1, read on the forward strand.
CGCCACGGTCGTGGCCGCGCTCTGGGATCTCACCTGGGCGGGTCTCATCACGGGTGACACGCTCGCGCCGCTGCGGGCACAGGTCTCCGGGGGCGGTGCGGCGCACAAGGCGCGGCGGTCCGCACCGCGGGGCCGCTACGCACGTATGCGGGCGAGCAGACCTGCGATGCCGTCGCGGACCGGGCCGCCGACCGTCGCGGGCCGGTGGGGCCCGACACCGCCGCGGGAGACCGACCCGACCCGGCGGGCGCACGCGCGCACCGAGTCGTTCCTCGAGCGCCACGGCGTGCTGACCAAGGGCGCCCTCGACACCGAACGCGTCACGGGCGGCTTCTCCGGCATCTACAAGGTGCTGCGCGGCATGGAGGACTCGGGGCAGGTCGTCCGCGGCTACGTCGTCGACGGGCTGGGCGCCGCACAGTTCGCCGCGCGCGGGGCGGTCGACCGGCTGCGCGCGGCGAGCGACACCTCGGGGACACGGGATGCCCAGGGTGCGGTCGTACTCGCGGCGAGCGACCCCGCCCAGCCCTACGGTGCGGCGCTGCCGTGGCCGCAGCCGCTCGGCAGCACGAAACACCGGCCCGCCCGTAAGGCCGGTGCCCTGGTGGTGCTGGTCGACGGTGTTCCCGCGTTGTACGTCGAACGCGGCGGCCGGTCGCTGCTGTCGTTCACCGAACACACCGAGCCGCTGCGGCAGGCTGCCGAGGCGCTCTCGACCGCGGTCCGCGAGGGCTGGCTGGGCAAACTGCAGGTGCAGCGCGCCGACGGCGAACAGGCTCTGACGTCGCAGCTCGCGGACGTGCTGCGCGAGGCCGGCTTCCGCGCTACCCCGAAGGGCCTGCGGCTACGGGCCTGACCGGCGGCGGGCGCGGTCGCCGAGAGCGGCGGCCCTAAGCTGGCCCCGACCCCGCGGCGCGGCCTGCGCCGCATCCGACCACGAGCTCGGCGGAGGACGACTGGCGATGGCCGTGCGCGAACTGCGGTATTTCGGTGACCCGGTGCTGAAGACCGTGGCCGATCCGGTGACCCGGTTCGACGACGCGGTGAAACGGCTGGTCGACGATCTGCTGGACACGGTGGACATGCCCGGTCGTGCCGGGCTGGCCGCACCGCAGATCGGGGTCGGACTGCGCGCATTCAGCTACCGCCTCGACGGCACGGTCGGCTACGTACTGAATCCCGAGATCGTCGAACTGGCCGAGACCACCCACGACATCGACGAGGGCTGCCTCTCCGTACCGGAACTGCGGTACCCGGTGCGGCGCGCCACCTACGCCGTCGTGCGTGGTGTGGACCTGCGCGAACAACCGGTCACGGTGGAGGGCGACGGAGTGACGGCGCAGTGTCTGCAACACGAGGTGGACCACCTCGACGGCATGCTCTACCTGGACCGGTTGGAGGCCGACCGGCGTCGCACCGCGCTGCGGGACATGCGTTCCCGCGACTGGTTCCGCCTCCGCTGAACCAGTCCGGAATCCGCCGGCCACACCCTCACCCGGGTCAAGCCGACACGCCCGGAGTCTCGGTCTCCCGCCCGGTGGTGCGCACCACCGGAGACCTTCCTTCACCTTTCTGACCAGCGATGATCGGAAAGGTTGTCTCGACCTGCTGTGCGCATTGCCACTCGCACGTGACGCGCCCGTTGCCGGTTCGTAACCTGTCCCCACCCCGATAGCCCACCCCGAGCAACCCCGAGGCAGGTCCCCATGGCAGGCCGACACCGCGCGGCCAATCCGCGCGCCCGGAAATCCCGAAGACCCACCCCCGGCGACATCCCGACGCCGCACCCCCGCGGAACCGAGCGATCCCGACGCTCGTGGCCGCTCCCCGTCGGACTGGGCCTGGCCGCCGCCGCTCTGCTGGGCGGCACCGTGTCGATCACGGAAGGTCTCGCCGGCTCCGACACCGACCCCGCGAACGCCGCACTCGCCATGAGTGCGCCCACCACGTCCTCGACCACATCGACGACCACGACGTCGAGGAGGTCGACCGACAAGCCCATCCCGAGCAGCACCACGGCGAAACCGACCCCCGAGCCGACACCGAAGCCGTCCACGACGACGCCGACGACGACGCGCAAGCCGTCCCCTCCGCCCCCGCCGCCGACGCCGGAGCCCGAGCCGTGCTCGACGGAACTGGAGGGCACGCAGCCGCACGTGGCGCAGGTCGGAAACCACGTGCTGACGAAGTTCGACGTCGACTCGGTCGGTGGCGTCGCCAGCCGGTCCGGGGCGAGCGACCACCCGAGCGGCCTCGCACTGGATTTCATGACGACCGGCGCCACCGGCGACCAGATCGCCGAGTACATCCTCGCCAACCAGTCCGAGTTCGGCGTGACATACGTGATCTGGGAGCAGCGGTACAACGACGGCAGCGGCTGGTCGTACATGGAGGACCGCGGCAGCGACACCGCGAACCACTACGACCACGTGCACGTGTCGTTCGAGGACTACGCGGACGTGGACGTCACCTGCTGATCCGCCACTCCGGGCGTCGACGACACCGGCCCCCTCATGACGCCGCGGTGGGCCCCGAGCCGACCGCGGCGTCAGAGTGCGATGCGGAGCGGGCCGTCCTGATCCCGGCCTGCCGGTGAGAGCCCGGCCCGCTCGGCCACACGCGCGATCTCGGCGTGAGGGGACACCTCCGGCGTCGTGGCGCCGTGCGGCGCGGGTGGTGTTCTGATCTCCCGGTACCCGTCGGACGCGGCGAGGGCGGCGATCCGCCGCAGCAGGGCGGTGCCGACGCCGTTGCATTGCCACCCGTCCTCGACGAGCAGCGTGAACTCGGCGGGCCGGCCGCGGGTGGTGATCAGCTGCCCGAGAGCGACGATCTCGCGTCCGCACACCGCCACCACACTCCTGCCGTGCGGCGGTCCGAGCAGCCCTCGGATCATGCGGCGCGGCACGGAACCCGGTTCGGTGCCGTAGCGGTGGCGCAGCGTGTCGGCCGAACAGTTCTCGTGCAGGAGCGCGACCGCGTCGGTGTCGGCGAGTGTGCCCTCGCGCAGGACGAGCGCCGCACCGTCGTCGCAGGTCGCCACCGCGGGACCGGCGAGGTTCGTGCGAACGGCCGCGAGCAACGCGAGCAGGGCTTCCGCCCTGGCGAGCTCCTGGCCGAGGAACGGTGCCCAGCGCCTGCGCGCGACGAGCGCGCGGCCGTCGCCCACCGGCAGGACCGCGCGGTGCCCGGACTCGTCACGTCCGGGGGCGGCCTCGTCGACGGGAACGACCGTGACGACGTCGGCGGGGAGGAGGTCGCGGACCGCGTCGGCGAGCTCGTCAGGGGCGTCGACGGCGCGGGTGGCGGCTACCAGGCTCGCGGTCGGTGCGTCGACGAGTTCCCGCACCTCCGCGTCGGTGACGGCGAGGCACGCGCAGTCCTCGTGGCCGAGCGCGGTGACGAGGTCGTCGCGGAGGAGGCCGGCACCGGGCCGGACGACGAGCTCGTCCAGCACGCCGCCGGGCACCGGCAGAACGTTGACCGCCAGGATGTTGCAGCCCAGGTCCGCCAACCTGATGGCGACCCTGGCCAGAGTGCCCGGACGGTCGTCCATACGGATCCGCAGGCGCCAGGTGACCGCCGCCGGATCCTCCCCGGCCGCGCCGGCTGGGGAGGCCCGGACCGTCTCCTGCCGCGCGGGCAGGGGTTTCCGACTCGTGTTCATGTCGGCCACACTTCCGCAGCGGTGTTGCCGGTCGGCGGCGCCGGTGTTTCACCTCTGTCAGCACACGGCCGGGCGGGCAACGCTCCGGAAACGCCCCGCCACCCGGCCGTGTGACAGCGACAGCCACCGCGCGGCAGAGACCCGTGTGGCAGTGACCGCGTGGCGGCGACACGTGAGGACGCCACGCACCACGGCGCCGCACGTCACCGAGATCGCGTGTCTTCGGCTCCGCCTGCGCGGCCAGGACGTCGGACGGCCGTACGCCGGCACCGGCGACACCGCCAGGTGGGGTCAGCGGCCGGGGACGAGGTCGATCACGGTGCCGTCCGGGTCGACGAGCCGCCCGGCACCGCGGCGGGTCGCACCGAGCAGGCGCAGCCGGTCCGCCTCGGCGGCGAACTCCCCCGGAGCCGCGGGCGACGACGCGGTTCCGGCCGCGGAGTTCCCGTCGCTCGCCGGGACGGCCAGTTCGAGCCGGCAACGCGGAGTCACCGGCGGACACGGATCGGCCGACAACAGTTCCAGCCACGGACCGCGGCCGTCGGCGGCGCGCAGGCTCACGAACTCCGGCTCGGTCCGCACGATCGGCCACCGGGTGGCACCGGACCAGAACTCGGCCAGCCGGTGCGGGTCCGGTGAGTCGATCACCACGGCGGCGAGGGCCCCGGTGGCGGCGTACTCGGGACGCGGTTCGAGGACGCAGAACTCGTTTCCCGCGGGGTCGGCCAGCACCTGCCACGGCACCGGGACCGCACCCGCGTACTGCCCGATGTCGACACGGGCCGCGCCGAGCCGGATCGCTCTGTCCACAATGGCGTTCTGCGTCCCCGGACCGGGGGTGTCGTCGTCGCCGGAGGCGAGGTCGAGGTGAATCCGGTTCTTGGTCGTTTTCCCCGCCGTGGCACCGACGAGGTGGATCGTCGGACCGTCCGGGAGCCGGACTCTCCACCCGCCGCCGTCGTCTCCGGCGAGGTCGCCGACGAGCAACGTGGCCCAGAACTCCGCAACCACCCGCGGCTGTTCGGCTTCGAACACCACTCCGGGCATACCGTTCACCGTGCACCTCCGTCCCGGTGGCACCCGCAGCACAGGCCGGCGCCGGGTGGTCGCAACATCATCATCGCGTCGCCAGCCGCATGAGCGCCAGCAATTGCCCGGCCGCGTCCTCGTCACCGGCCACGTCGACCGCTCCGGGCCGATTCCGGCCCCACAGCCACAGGTAGACCGCCTCGGGCCCGCCCGACACCACGGCCGCGGCGTCACGCGCCTCCGACTCGCGGCAGCGGCGCACGGCCGTCTCGTCCGGCCCCGCGGACACGAGCCAACCGCGCCCACCCGTGCACACACCGACCTCTCCCGCACGCGTTCCCCGGAGTCCGAGCCGGGGCAGCCGGTGGCCGAACCACAGCATGAGCGCCTCGTCGACCCCGTCGCGCGCCACATCGGCGGCGACCCCGGACCAGGTCATTCCTCCGGCACCTTCGACGTCGACCCGGTGGACCGTGGTGTCGTGCGCCATGCGCCTGCACCAGAAGCCGTAGGTGCGGTCCTCGGGCCACCAGGTCGCCGCGGGCCTGTCCGGACCGTGGAAGTCGAGGATCTCGCGCAGGTCCGCGTACCCCTGCCGGACGTAGCTCTCCTCGCTCTGCCCCGGAGCCGGGACACGCTGCCATTCCCGTGGTCGCTGGCCGTCGATCAGCCACGCCTGGGCCACGCGGTAGATGCTGCCGACGTGCCGCACCGTGTCCGCGACCGTCCACCCCGGACACGTCGGCACCGGCGTCTCCGGTGCGAGACCTCGCGACGCCTCGATCAGCAGTGTGACCTCGGCGCCGAACGCCTCGGCGAGCCGCCGGTGATCGACCACCGGGCCGCCACCCGCCACCGTCACCGTCTCCGCGACCGCGGCCACGGCACCGTGGCGTCGCACTGCGTCGCAGCCCCGTGTCCACCCGGCCCGGACTGCCCGCGCACGAGCACGTCGGCGATCGCGAGGAATTCGCCCGCCCGCTGCACCAGCTCGTTCGCCGACTCCTCGTCCGCACCACGGGACACGCCCGACTGGAGCGCGGCGTGCCGCGCCGAGAACGCTGCGAAGTAGGCGGCCCAGCCTGCCAGTTCCGGAGCAGCCGTCTCCAGCAGTGACCACGTGCTCTCCGGCTTGGCGCGGCCCCGGTGCGGCCTGCCCCGCGCCGTCAGCACCGCCGCCGCGGCCCGCAATGCGGACAGGTACGCACCCGTGAACCGCTCCACCAGATCGGACTCCCGTCGCGCCTCCTGGACGCCGCGGCGGGCCTGAGCCAGCAGCGGAGCGGTCGCAGGCGCGGCGGGTGGTGCCTGCGCAAACGGCAGCGCGGGCTGCGCGGCCTGCTTCCGCACCGACGGATCCTGCGGCGTCATGGCAACCGACACGGCCGCCCCCTTCCCAGTTCTGCCGCTCGTGCACTCCCCGCTCGAGCGGCGTCCGGCACGGGATGCTTCCCCCATCCACGTGCCGGACGCCCGGGGATCCCCGATGCCGAACATCTGTTCGACACCTTCACGGTAGCGCGCCATCGGCTTCCCGACAAGCGCCGCCCACGAGCGATCTGCGTCGCACCCCGGACCGCCGACGTGATCTCATGAAGTCATGAGCACCCTCGACCATCCGTCGGTCGCGAAGGTCGCGGCCGCGCTCTCCGAGGCCGACCAGGGCGCCGCTGCGCAGGGAATCCGTCTTCTCCCGGACGACGCCCGCACGGCCGAGCTGGCAGCCGCGGCGCTGGGCATCGAGGTCGGCGCGATCGCCAACAGCCTGGTGTTCCGCGCCACGCTGCCCGACGGCACCGACCGCGCGCTGCTCGCGCTGACCTCCGGGGCGCACCGGGCGAACACGACGACGCTCGCCGAGCTCGCCGGCGCCGAGAAGGTCGGCAGGGCCGATCCGGAGTTCGTCAAGGCCGCGACGGGACAGACGATCGGCGGCGTCGCCCCGGTCGGCCACCCCCAGCGCATCCTCACGTTCGTCGACACGGCCCTGGCCGCCCACGACGTCGTGTGGGCCGCGGCGGGGCATCCGAAGTCGGTCTACCCCACCACGTTCGACGGACTGCTCGCGGCGACCGGCGGCACCGCGGCGGACGTCGCGGCCGAACCGGGACAGCACCGATGACGGCGATGCCGAGCGCGCAGCGCTACGTCCGGCTCTCCGGCGAGGAGTTCCGGATGCGGCTGCGGGAGGCGCTCGACATCTACGTCGCCGCGATGAACTACCCGCCGGGTACGGCCGAGCAGCGCGCCCCGATGTGGCTCACCCACGTGCTCCGCGAGGGCTGGCGCGCGGTCGCCGCCCTCGACGACGACGATCGCCTCGTCGGCATCGCCTACGGCTACCGCGGCATGCCCGGTCAGTGGTGGCACGAACAGGTGCGCCGCGGCGTCACCGACCGCGAGGGCGAGCAGACCGCCCACGCGTGGCTGGACGACTACTTCGAGCTCACCGAGATCCACGTGCGCCCCGGCGGTCAGGGGCGCGGAACCGGCGAGGATCTGCTGCGCATGCTGCTCGACGGCGTCCCGGACGGGCGCGTCCTGCTGTCCACCCCGGAAGGCGACAGCCGCGCCTGGAAGCTCTACCGCCGGGTCGGATTCGGCGACGTCCTGCGGCAGTACCGCTTCGCGGGCGACCCGCGACCGTTCGCGGTGCTGGGCCGCACCCTCCCGCTGGACTGAACCGGCGCAGGCACCGGCCCCACCCGGGTTCGCGGAGTGGGCACCGCGAACCCGGGGCGGCGTCACCGCCGTTCGCGACACCCGGCGAGCAGTTGACCTTCACGCCACACGAAGCCCGACGCTGCGCGGGTGACCCGCACTGATTCGGCTACGGGCCGTTCCTCCGGAATCCCTCCACGCTATTTCGGCTGGCTCGGCGCCGACCTGGTGTCGAAGCTCGCCGACGCCGTCGTCATCTTCGCCGTGGGATGGACGGCGACCGCGTACGGTGCCGGCATCGCTGCTGTCGCACTGTCGGCGATCACGCTGCCCCGCACGGTCCTCACCGTGGTGGGAGGCGCCGTCAGCGATCGCTGGTCACCACGAGCAACGATGCTCTGCTCGTGTGCGGTACTGATCCCGCTGTACTCGGCCGCTGCCGCGATCACGGGTTTCGGCGGGACGCCGCTCTGGTTCCTGATCGCCCTCGGAACGGTCATGGGCTCCGTCGGTGCGTTCTACCTTCCGGCAGCCGATTCGATGCCCCGCCGGCTCGTCGATTCCGCGTCGTTGCCCCGTGCGCTCGCCGTGAGGCAGACCGGGAGTCAACTGATTCAGCTGGTGGGCGCTCCGATCAGTGGCGCGCTGCTCGGGTGGACCGGAATGGCCGGAACGGCTGTGCTGGCCGCACTCGCCTTCACCGTCGTCGCCGTCGCGCTACTGCTGATCGGCGCGCCGGCGAAGGACGTGCCTGCACCGTCGGACGGCAACGTGTTGTCCGACATGCGCGCCGGAATCCGACTGGTCGGCCGCCATCCGGTTCTCCGTCCGGGCCTGATCGTGCTGGGAGTGACGGCTGCGGCGGCCCTGCCGGTCCCGACGCTGCTCGTGCCGCTTCTGGCCCGACAGGCCGGTCTTGCCGCCGACGTCACCGGTCTGTTCGTCGGGTGCCAGGCGGTGGGATCGATCCTCGTCGCAGTACTGGTCGCACGGCTCGGCACGACCCGCCTTCCCGGTCTCGCAGCGCTGATCGGCGTGGCCGTCGCGGGTTTCGGCGTTGCGACGATCGCCGTCGCGCCAGGTGTGGTGTCACTGGCAGGCGGGGCGATGCTGGCGGGTCTCGGCCTGGGGCTCTTCGTCTCGCATCTCGCGCCACTGCTCATCAGTCGGAGTCCAGCGGGCTATGTCGGAAGGGTCCAGGCGGGCATGCTCGTGGTGCAGAGCGGTTCGCTGCTGCTCGCGAACAACGTCCTCGGCCTGCTCGCAGCCGCCGTCGGCCCGCCCGTAGCGACGCTCACGTGCGCGGCGTTGTTACTGGCCACAGCCATGATCGCGTACCGCTCGCGGTCGTTCCGGTACAGCACCATCGCGGGCTGAACACCCTCCAGCACGGTCCCAGGCTGACTGCCTGTGCGCCCCGGGGACTGCGATGGCAGTCAACGTGACCACAGTCCCCGAGGCACCGCTCGGCCGAGGAGTAGGCCGCGTACGCCAACGCCGTCGGCACGGCGCCCAGGTAACAGGCGAGGGCGAGCACGTCCCAGTGCAGCGGGATCGACAACCCCGACCACACGGCCGCGGGCAGCAGCAACACACCGCCGAGCAGACAGCCGAACCCGGTCGTCCGCACCGGATCGAGCCCGGCCACCCGGGACCGCGTGGCAAGCGTCAACGTTGCGAACCCGGCGCCGGACACCAGCGCCGCGACGAGCCCGGCCACGAACCGGCCGCGATCCGCGGCCGCCTCCGGCGACCACGTCAGCAACACCAGTCGCGTGACGGCACCGGTGACGCAGAGCGAGGTGACGACGTCCGGCAGCCGTCGCTGCCGCACCGCGGAGGCGCCGGCGACGAACACCGGCACACTACCGATCGTCGCCATCGTGGCGATGCCGACCGAGGTGGCCGCCACCGATGCGAAGTAGCACGCCTGGAACAACGCCAGGAGCGCACCGGTGACCACCACGCGGCGCGCCACGGCCGACGTGCGCGGCACACCCCGCAACCGGCCCAGCGCACCGAGCGCCGCGACGGTGAAGAGACCGCCCAGCACGAGACGGCACGCCGCCACCGACAGCGACGACAGACCGGTCGTGGCGGCGAGGACCGAACCGGCGATCCCGCCGGTGCCCCACAGCACCCCGGCCGCCAGCAGATTCACAGTGCCCGCACGAGGACGCGCGGACGTGGAAACGACAACAGACATGAACACGCTCCAGCGTCGGAACAGAGAAGGGGAACTCTTCGACGCGGGGCGCTTCGGCCTCGGGAACCGTCGGAGGCGGCGAGGTCGCTACACCGCGGTGTCGCTACGTCACGGTGTCTCTACGCCGCGGTGTCTCTGCGCCGCAAGGCTTCGTCATGACACGGCAACCTCGCTCCGACGGGAAACGGCACACGTTGGCCGCGCGGGCAGCCCTCGATCAGGGCCTTCCCGCGCGGCGTGCCTGCACGCCTACGCCCCGCGAACGGGGCGGGGCGGCGGAGTGATCGGGAACAGCCGGTGCATGCCGCGATCCTAATGAGCGCCCGGGCTCCGGGACACCGGATTCCCGCCCGTGCCGCCCTACCGTGCCGACACGCCATGTCGGTCCCTGGCACGCCGTGGCTGTTCACCGAGGTAGCACGTCACACTGCCTTCCCCGCGTCGAGCGTGTTCGTCGTGGCAGCAACGCGTTCACGACGGCGCGTGAGCGCGATTCACAGTCCGGTCAGCCGATCGGCGGCGGTTGATCCGGCTCGACCAACGCATACGCGCACCATCGGCAGTCGAAACGCACGTATGTCTCGGCACGCCGCGGGGCGATGTACTGGGCGCCGCACAACAACGTAACCATTTCGCCCCGCTGTAGCTCGACATCGGTGCGGGCAAGGTGCCGCACGCCGCCACTGACGATTTTGACGCCGGGCACGCCATCGAAGCATGGCCATTCCGGGTCGACGACATGCCCGGTCTCCACGACAACACTTCGGCACGTGAGCCGGGACAACGCGCTCGGGCGGGCGCCGTGCTCGTCGTCCGGCGCGCTCGACTCGCCGCCGTGCTCGTCGGACCCGTCAATGGGCACCGTCCAGCCGCGCTCGGTGATCCAGTACACCCGCCCGGATGCGGCCAGCATGAGCCCCCCCGGTAGCCGTCGTGTTCGGGCGTGTCGTCGTCCGGCATTTCACGTGCGTTCCCCATGCGCACGGACGTTAAAGACGATCAACAACGGCAAGTACTCACGAAGTACTCACGCTACGATGAGCCTGGACGCAGCCCCACGGAGCCGGGAGCCGACGCATGGACGATGCCCAACCCGCCGGGGTCGGTCCGCGCGTCGCCCGTGCCCGCCGTCTGGCCGGTCTCACGCAACGCCGGCTCGCCGACCGCGCGCACGTCGGACTCGGCACCATTCGCCACGTCGAGCAAGGGCGCATCCCCGCATCGGCGTCGTTCGTGGCATCCGTCGCTCGCGCCTTGGGGGTCACCCCGGCACACCTGTACGACACCCACGCAGAAGACGTCGTCGAGCAACCGAGCACGCTCGCCGCCGTCGTGACCGAACTGCGCATGGCGCTCGATGCCTACGACGACCCCCGCCCGGAAGGGCGCCCGCTCACGCTCGGCGCGATCGCGACCCGGCTCGACACGCTCGCCGGGAACTTGCGTGCGGACCGGATCACCGACATCGCATCGGCCCTGCCGCCGTTGCTGCACCACTTGTACCCGCTGGCCGACGAGCCCGGCGCCAACGGCGACGCAGCCCGAGCCGCACTCCACGACGCCTACCGACTCACCGGCAGCGTCGCCGGACAACTCCGGCAAGCCGATGTGGCAGCGCTGGCGTCCGAACGCCACATCGCACTGGCCCCGCGCACCGGCGACCCGCTCCGCGTCGCCGTCTCGGCATGGCACCGGGGCGCCCGGTACCTGCAACACGGCGACTTCCGCGCCGGGCTGCGCATGCTCGACCGCGCCCGCGACCACATCGACGACAGCCCCGCCGGACACGCCATGGCCATCCAGCTCAACCTACGATCGGCCATGCTCGCAGCCCGCGCCGGAGACGTCCGCGAGGGCGACGAGTGGGTCGGGGAAGCCCGCGCCATCGTCGGCGAGCACCAGCCGCCCCAGCGGCCGTACTACAACATCGACGCATCCGCGCTGAACGTCACCGTCCACTGGTGCGCGCTACCGGTCGAGCAATACGACGGCGCTGAAGCGGCCCGCCGGGGCGAGAGCGTCCGCGTCAGCGACCGCGCACGCCCCGAGCGGGTCGGGCACCATCACATCGACCAGGCTCGCGCCTGGACGCTGCACGGCGACCGTGAACGGGCTCTCAAGCACCTGCAGCACGCTCGCCGCGTGTCACCCCGGCGCACCCGCCAACACCCCGGCGTCCGGGAAACCGTCATCGCACTGGCCGAACGCGAACGCCGCCGCGACGACACACTCGCGGGCTTCGCCCGCTGGGCGGGAATCCGCGTCTGACGCCCGGTCGGTCCCGGACGGATTCGGGACAGTCCGAGCACGGACACGCACGTCCGGATGCAGGACCTCCCCCGCCAGGTCAGCCGACGAGGAGTTCGCGGAGGGTGCCCAGGCCCATCCCGCCCATGCGGAGTGCGCGGCGGTGGAAGGCGGCCAGGTCGAACGCGTCGCCCTCACGGCGCCGGGCCTCCTCCCGCGCTTCCAGCCACAGCTTCTCGCCGAGCTTGTAGGACGGCGCCTGGCCGGGCCAGCCGAGGTAGCGGTCGATCTCGTCGCGCACGTGGTCGGCGTCGGTGATCGTGCGGGTGAGCATGAACTCCAGGCCCAGGTCCGGGGTCCACCGCTCGCCCTCGTGGAACCCGGTCCCCGCGGGGATCTCCAACTCGAGGTGCATGCCGATGTCGACGATCACACGTGCGGCGCGGAACAGGTGCGCGTCGAGCATGCCGAGCAGGTTGCCGTCGTCGGACAGGTAGCCGAGGTCGCGCATGAGCCGCTCGGCGTACAGCGCCCAGCCTTCGGCGTGACCCGAGGTGAAGGCCATGAGCCGCTGGTAGCGGTTCAGCGACTGCTCGGCCACCGACGAGGCGATCTGCAGGTGGTGACCGGGGACGCCCTCGTGGTAGACGGTCGTGACCTCACGCCACGTGGAGAAGTCCTCCTTGTCCGGCGGCACCGACCACCACATCGTGCCGGGACGGGAGAAGTCCTCGCTCGGCCCGTTGTAGTACGCGCCGACGCCGCCGCCGGGCGGGGCGATGCGGCAGTCCAGCGCCATCAGTTCGTCGGGGATGTCGAAGTGCGTGCCGCGCAGCGACCGCAGCGCCTCGTCGGACAGGTTCTGCATCCACTCGCGCAACGCCCGCTGCCCGGTGACGCGGTACTTCGGGTCGGCGTCGAGCGCCGCGGCGGCCTCGGCCAGCGTGGCGCCCGGCTTGATCCGCTCGGCGACCTCCTTGGCCTCCCGTTCGACGCGCGAGAACTCCTCCCAGCCCCACTCGTAGGCCTCCCGCAGGTCCAGGTCGGCGCCGACGAAGTTGCGTGACGACAGCCGGTAGACGTCCTCGCCCACGGCATCCTTCTCGCGTGCCTCCGGGGCCAGCTCGGCGCGGAGGAACCCGGCGAACTCGGCGTAGGCCTCCTGGGCCGCCTGCGCCGCGTGGTCGAGCTCGCCGCGCAGCGAGTCGGGCACGTCGGCGTCGGCGACGAGGGTCCGGAAGTACCCGTCACCACTCATCCCGGCCCACGTCTCGGCCTGCTCGGCGACCTTGCTCACCTGGCGGATGGCGGGCACGCGCCCGGCGTCGGCGGAGGCGAGCAGGGACGCGCGCACGCCGTCGAGCGCGTCGGGCACCCCCGCCATGCGCTTGGCGACCGTCTCCCACTGCTCCGGTGTCTCCTGCGGCATCAGGTCGAACACCTGGCGGATGTCCTGCACGGGACTCGCGATGACGTTCAGGTCGGCCAGGTCCAGACCCGCCTCGTGGGTGTCGACGCCGACCCGGCCCCGTTCGGTGAACACGGCCTTCGCCACGCGTTCCGCCTCGTCGGCGGGTTCGGCGGCCTCCATGTCGCGCAGCGCACGGCGGGTCAGCGCCGCACGGTTCGCGTGCCCCTCGGGCGAGTAGTCGGTCAGCTGGTCGTCGAACCCGACGATCCCCATCGCGGTCGCACCGATCGGGTCGGCGGCCGCGTAGTCGTCGACGTACTGGTTGGCAATGTCGTGCACGCTCATAGCCCGGCACGCTACCCGCACGCCCGCGCGCGTCGCGCGGCGTTTCGGGCCGATTCTCCTGGCGCGCGCCACCTGCCCGGTGCCCGGTTCGTCGTTCCGCGCGCCACAGTCGGCGATCGCACCGCACGGTCCGCCGGCGGCGCCTGGAACGATGGGGCCATGACCCAGCCCGACTTCGACGCCGACCTGCCCGCGGCCATCGGCGAGGCGCTGACCGAGTTCCTCCGCGACGCGAGCGAGTCGATCGGGCGGACCGAACCCGCGTTCACCGGCGCCACCGACGCGTTGCGGGCGTTCGTGCTCGGCGGCGGGAAGCGGCTGCGCCCGACGTTCTCCTGGTGGGCCTGGCGCGGGGCAGGCGGCGCGGCCTCCGGCGACGACGCGGTGGGCGTGCTCCGCGCCGTGTCGAGCCTCGAACTGATCCAGGCGTGCGCACTGATCCACGACGACGTGCTGGACTCGTCCGATTCCCGTCGCGGGTCGCCGACGGTGCACGTGGCGTTCGCGGGCGAGCACGCCCGGGGCGGCTGGCTCGGCTCGGCCGAGCAGTACGGGCTGGCCGCGGCGGTGCTGATCGGCGACCTGGCGCTCGCGTGGGCCGACGACATGTTCGCCGACGCTCCCCTGCCCGCCGACGTGCTGCACCGGGCCCGGCCCGCGTGGCGGGCGATGCGCTCGGAGGTCCTCGCGGGCCAGTACCTCGACGTGCGCACCCAGGCGACGGGCGACGCGTCGGTGGACGCGGCGCTGCGCATCGACCTGCTCAAGACGGCCGCCTACACGGTGCAGCGGCCGTTGCACCTCGGCGCGGCGCTGGCGGGCGCGGGCGACGACGTGATCGACCCGCTGCTGTCGTTCGGCGGCGACCTCGGCGTGGCGTTCCAGCTGCGTGACGACCTGCTCGGCGTGTTCGGCGACCCCGAGGTCACCGGCAAACCCGCAGGCGACGACCTGCGTGAGGGCAAGCGGACACTGCTGGTCGCGCTCGGCCTGCAGCACGCGGGCGCGGGGTCCGCGGCGGCGGGCGTCATCGACTCGGCACTCGGCGACGCCCACCTGACCGACACCGCCGTCGAACGGGTGCGCGAGGTGCTGACCGAGGTCGGTGCCGTCGCCGAGGTGGAACGTCGCATCGAGACACTCACCGACTCGGCGCTGACCGCGCTCGACACCGCGGGCCTGGCCGACCCCGCACCGAAGCGGCTCACGGACCTGGCCGTCAAGGCGACCCAGCGCTCCCACTGATGCGACGCACAACCATGACGAACCGCTCGACGACATGCAGGCCGGATGCGCTTCGGCCTGCGCACGTGACGGCGGCGAGGCACTGATGCGGACGGTGTCCGGGGCCACCGACCGGGTGGTCGTGGTCGGTGCGGGCCTGTCCGGCCTGTCGGCGGCGTTGCACCTGACCGGTGCGGGCAGGCGCGTCACGGTGCTGGACAGCGCGCCACAGCCCGGCGGCCGCGTGGCCACCGAGGAGATCGGCGGGCACGCGTTCGACACGGGTGCCACGGTGCTGACGATGCCGGAGCTGCTCGACGAGGCGTTCGCGGCCGTCGGCGAGAAGACGGCCGACCGGCTGACCCTCACGCGGCTCGACCCGGCGTACCGGGCACACTTCGCCGACGGTTCGTCGCTGAACCTGTACACCGAGCCCGAGGCGATGGAGGCCGAGCTGCGCGCCGTCGTCGGGCCGCGGGAGGTCGACGGGTATCGCAGGCTGCGCCGGTGGATGACCGAGCTGTACACGGCCGAGGCGGAACACTTCATCGGCGGCAACTTCGACAGCCCGCTGGACCTGTTGCGCGCCGAGGCGCGGCCCGCGCTCGCCCGGCTCGTCGCGCTCGGTGGGTTCGGCAGGCTGTGGCCGAAGGTCGCCGGGTTCGTGACCGACGACCGGGTGCGGAGGCTGTTCTCGTTCCAGGCGCTGTACGCGGGGCTCGAACCGCGGTGGGCGCTCGGGGCGTACGGCGCCATCCCGTTCATGGACACCGTGGGCGGCGTGTCGTATCCGGAAGGTGGGATGGGCGCCATCGCCACCGCGATGGCCGACGCGGCCGACCAGGCCGGTGCCACCGTCCGTACCGGCACCCACGTGGCGTGGCTCGAACGCGTCGGCGACCGGGTGCGCGCGGTCCGCACCGGCGACGGCGAACGCATCGCATGCGACACCGTCGTGCTCGCGACCGAGCCGACCACAGCCCACCAGCTGCTCGGCATCCGGCCGCGCAGGCTCGTCCGGCCGCGGTACTCGCCGTCGGCGGTCGTCCTGCACGGCGAGACCTCGCGCACCTGGGACGCGCTGGACCACCACACGATCTTCTTCGGCGCCGCCTGGCACGACACGTTCCGCGAGATCGTCCGCGACGGCAGGCCGATGGCCGATCCGTCGCTGCTGGTCACCCGTCCCACGGCGACCGACCCTGCGCTCGCCGCCGACGGCAGGCAGCTCGTGTCCGTGCTCGCGCCCGCGCCGAATCTGCACACGGGGCCGCTGGACTGGCCGCGCCTGGCCCCGGCCTACCGCGACGAGCTGCTGCGCACGTTGCAGGCCCGTGGCCTCGACGGGTTCGCCGACGAGTTCCACCTCCATCGCATGGACACCCCGCACGACTGGGCCGCCCGCGGCATGGCGGCGGGGACGCCGTTCTCGCTCGCGCACACGGCGGCCCAGACCGGGCCGTTCCGGCCGGGCAACCTCGTACGCGGCGCGGCCAACGTCGTGCTGGCGGGATCCAGTACCCGGCCCGGCGTGGGCATCCCACCGGTGCTGATCTCCGGGCGGCTCGCCGCCGAGCGCATCACGGGCCGCGCGACGTCGGAGCGGGCCGGACGACCGTGAGTACCGCACGCCCCGCCGTCACGGGCCGGTCCCTGCCGCCCGCGTTCCGTGTCTGCAGACGGATCGCAGCGCGGCACGGCCGCACCTACTTCCTCGCCACGTTGCTGCTGCCCGCCCACGCCAGGCCGGCCACGTACGCGCTGTACGCCTTCGCGCGGCAGGTGGACGACGCCGTCGACCTGCCCGGCGGCGATCCGCACCGGGCCCTCGACGACGCCACGCGACTGCTCGACGACGTCTACGCGGGCCGCGACGTCACCGGGCCCGTCGCGACGGCACTGGCCGACACGGTCCGGCGTTACCGCCTCCGGCGCGCCTGGTTCGACGCGTTCCTGCACTCGATGCGGATGGACCTGCACATCACCGAGTACCCGACGTTCGACGCGCTCGGCGAGTACGTCCACGGCTCGGCGCGTGTCATCGGACTGCAGATGCTGCCGGTGCTGGGTACGGCCGCCCCGCGGGAGGAAGCCGAGCCGTACGCCGCCGCGCTGGGCGAGGCGTTCCAGCTGACGAACTTCCTGCGCGACGTGGGCGAGGATCTGCGCCGCGGCCGCGTGTACCTGCCCACCGAGGAACTCGCCGCGTTCGATGTGGACCGTCCCCTGTTGGAGTGGTCCGCCGCGACCGGCCGCACCGACGCCCGCATCCGCCGCGCATTGCGCTGGTTCGTGGCCCACAACCACGCCGTCTATCGGCGCGCCCTGCCCGGTGTCGCGTTGCTACGGCACGAGTCGAGGCCGTGCGTGAGAACGGCACTGACTCTCTACCGCGGAATTCTCGACGAGATCTCGCGAGCCGATTACGACATCGTGAACAGGAGAGTGGTCGTGGGGAAAGCCCGCCGCAGCGGCGTTGCCGCACGGGCGTTGGCGACTAGGCTGGTGACATGACCTCCAGGAACGTCCGAATTGGACTGCAGCTGCAGCCACAGCACGCCGACTACGACACGATGCGCCGGACCGCCGCCGCGGCGGAGGAACTCGGCGCGGACATCCTGTTCAACTGGGACCACTTCTTCCCCCTCACCGGCGACGCGGACGGCAAGCACTTCGAGTGCTGGACGATGCTCGGCGCCTGGGCGGAACAGACGTCGGAGATCGAGATCGGCGCGCTCGTCACGTGCAACAGCTACCGCAACCCGGAACTGCTCGCGGACATGGCCCGCACCGTCGACCACATCTCCGGCGGCCGGCTGATCCTCGGCATCGGCGCGGGCTGGTTCCAGAAGGACTACGACGAGTACGGCTACGAGTTCGGCACCGCGGGCAGCCGCATCGCCGAGCTGGGCGAGGCACTGCCTCGGATCGAGAGCAGGCTCGGCAAGCTCAACCCGGCCCCGACCCGCGACATCCCGATGCTGATCGGCGGTGGCGGTGAGAAGAAGACGCTCCGCCTGGTGGCCCGGCACGCGGACGTCTGGCACGGCTTCGGCGACGTCGAGACGGCCAAGCACAAGCTGTCGGTGCTCGACGGCCACTGCGCCGACATCGGCCGCGACCCGTCGACGATCGAACGTTCCGTCGGCGTCCAGGGCGCCCCCGAGGACTCGGGTGACCAGCTGCTGGACCTGGGCATCACCATGTTCACCGTCAGTGCCGGCGGGCCGGACTACGACCTGTCGACCCTCAAGAAGTGGCTGGCCTGGCGCGACGCGCAGAACGGCTGACCTCTCCACTCGCGTGTTCCGCACCCGGCCACGCGTGTTCTGCGTTCGGGCTCGCG
Source organism: Prauserella aidingensis (assembly GCF_024171865.1). Taxonomy (GTDB): domain Bacteria; phylum Actinomycetota; class Actinomycetes; order Mycobacteriales; family Pseudonocardiaceae; genus Prauserella; species Prauserella aidingensis. Next base: position 165,156 of record NZ_JAMTCN010000003.1, read on the forward strand.
TGTTCTGCGCCCGGCATTCCTCCGACCACCTCTCGACGACGCGTTACGGCGCGGCGGGGTCCTCGCGGGTGGCCTGCACGATGCTGACGCGCCCGAACGAGCGGTCGACGTGGGCGACCTCTCCGGCGTCGGCGAACCCGGCGCCGGAGAGCAGGTCGACCAGGGCGTTGCCGTAATTGCGCGCCGTTCGTGGCTCTTCCTCGGCCGTCGCGCGCAGCAGCCGTGTCAGCCGCCGCACGGCCTGCACCGGGCTGCGGCCGTGCCCGTGGCCGTGCCCGTGGTCGTGCCCGTGGTCGTGTGCGTGGCCGTGTTCGTGCCCGGCGTCCTGCGGGCCGGGTGACGGACCGCCGAAGTCGACGATCGTCACGGTGCCGCCCGGCCGCAGCACGCGGAAGGCCTCGCGGGCGAACGCCGTGCGGTCCTCGTCGGCGAGGTGGTGCAGCGCCAACGCCGAGACGACGTGGTCGAACGAACCGTCGCCGGAGGGCAGCCGGTCGGCGTAGCCCTGGGCGAGGGTGAGCGACGCCCGCCGCCTGCGGGCCTTGCGGGCCGCCCGGCGCAGGGCACCGGCGTCGGGGTCGAGTCCGGTGACCGCCGCCGTCGGTGTGGCCTCGAGCAGCGTCAGCGCGAGGTTTCCGGTGCCGCATCCGACGTCGAGCACCGCCTGACCGGGTGCGACGCCCGCGGCGTCGACGCCGCGCCGGTGCAGCTCGCCGACGCCCAGCGCCCGCGAGAAGAGGTCGTAGATCGGCATCAGCCAGGTCTTGCCCATTCCCGGCAGGAACGGGCGGCCGTGTTCGTCGGTGGTGCGTTCGTCGACGATGCGTACGTCGGTCATGGCGGCGCTCCCCGTGTCGGCGTGTGTGGTGTACCGATCCCAGGGTTGGACATTTCGCGGCCACGAGGCAGGACATACCTTGGTGGGCATGGCACATTCGTCGGGCGATGCGGAATCCGCCGCGGCCTCCACCACGTCGACGGCCGACGCCGCGGGCCGACAGGTGGGCGGCACCCGACGGCTGCGGACCGTGCGCCCGGACGGCACGCCCGTCTACCGCCACGAGCAGCCGCCGAGCATGCCCGCCGTCACGGTGACCCGGCTCGGATCCCCACCCCCGTGCGACCCCGCCGACGGCGATCCGGGCTCTCACGACACGGCCGCCCCTCCGGAGCACCGGCACGCCCACGACTTCCTCGTGCTGACGTACGTCGAGCGGGACGTCGGCGCGATCGAGGTCGACGGCGTCGTCCGGCCGCTGCGGACCGGCGAGGTGCTCGCCCTGGCACCGGGGCGGGCCGTGACCCCGGTCGCGGGATCCGCGCCCGCGGACGGCAGTGCGTGGTCGGTCTCGTTCACGCCGGACGCCGTGCCCGCACTGGCGTCGGTGTCCCCACTGACGTGGAGCGGACATCCGCTGCTCGCCCTGTTCACACCGGACGCACCGACCGCTCTCGTCCCCGAACGCGACCGCGACCGCTGGTCACGGCACCTGGCGGAGCTCGCCGCCGAGTTGGCCGCCCCGGAATGTCTCGGCGCGCGCGAAGCGGTCACCAGCCTGCTCACGCAGGTACTGATCGACGCGGCCCGCCTGGCCCCGCCGCAGCCCGACACGCGGGACGCGCTCGTGGAGCGGGTGTTCGACCGCATCGAGCAGACGTTCCGGGAGCCGGTGTCGGCGGCCGACGTCGCGTCCGCACTCGGGTACACGCCGGGACATCTGACCACGCTGATGCGTGAACGCACCGGCAGACCGCTGCTGGAGTGGATCACCGAGCGAAGGCTGACGGAGGTGCGCCGGATGCTCCGGGAGACCGACCTGCCGCTCGGGGTGGTGGCGGCACGGACCGGCCTGCGCGACGCGTCGTACCTCGTGCGCCGCTTCCGCCAGCGCTACGGCATCACCCCGCAGCGCTGGCGCGAGTCCCAGACCGGGTAAAGCCCGGCGGCCAGGAGCTGCGTCCCCGCCGCGACGAGGAGACACACCGTCAACGACCAGGCCAGCAACGCACCGGCGAGCGCGGTTCCCGCGGCGATCCCACCGATCTTCAGGCTCGCACCGAGCATGAACACGCGGGCGCGCACCTCCGCGTCCGCCTCGCGGTGCCGTACGGCGAACAACGCGGCCAGCTGCGGTCCCTCACCGATCCCGCACACGGCCGCGGCCGCGATCGCGAAACCGGGGCCGGGTGCGACCGCCAGGAGGACACCGCCGCCGAGCACGAAGGTGCTCACCAGGAGCGTCGAATCGGGCCGCGGCTGCCGTTTCAGGCGCGCCAGCACGGCGTTGGCGAGCAGTCCGGTCGCAGCGAGGACTGCCAGCAGCAGCGCGCCGCGGTCCGCGTCGCCGAACCACCGCATCCCCAGCACAGGACAGCACACGACGAACATGCCGACCCCGACGTACGACACGACCGACACGGTGGTCGCGCGCGACAGGGACGTGCTCCCCGCGATCGCGCGCAGCCCGGCGACGACCTCCGTGCGCACGCGGGAACCCGGCATCGACCCGCGCCCGCGACCGGCACTGGCGGACGGCAGCCCCAGGGCCGCAGGCACGCCGACGGCCACGACCGCCACCGACACCACGACGCCCGCCTGTCCGCCGACGAGGCCCGCCACCGCTGGGCCGGCGAGGCTCGCGACGCTGAAGGTCATCGCGTCGAGCCTGCTCGCGCGGTCGAGGCCGGATCCGGCGACGGCGGGCAGCTGCGACGACCAGCCACCCGCGACCACGGGGCTGAGCAGTCCGGCAGGCACCGCTGCGGCCACGGCGACGGGTGCGGACACGTGGCCGAGGCACAGGACCACGAGGCCGAGCCCCGCGGCGTAGCCCGCGAGAGCCCCGGCCAGCACGGGGCCGGGTCTGCCGGTGCGGTCCAGCAGTACGCCGATCACGGGACCGCCCACTGCCGCGGCCGCCGTCAACGCCGTCAGTACGGCCGGGCCCTGTGTGATCGAACCGGTCACGGCGACGGCCGCCAGCAGCAGCGCGGGACCGGACATCTCGTCGCCGGTGCGCGCCGCGAGCGCCCCGGCGAGGTACCCGGGCAGGCCACATCGAGGCCACGAGTAACGCCCTGACACATACGAGACGTTACACTGTGATCGTGCCAGGACGCGACGACCGACCACTCGGCAGTTCCGCACGCGCGGCCGCGACGCGGGCCGCCGATCTGGTGAACGTGCTTCTGACCGGCGAACCCGACGTGGAAGCGGTGCGCGCGGTTCTCGTGTCGCACGGCGAACAGGAACCGCTCGACCTCACCGCGGCGGACCTTCCCCGCCTACGCGAGGCCGCACAGCGGTTGCGCACGGTGTTCGCGGCGACCACGGTCACGGCGGCGGCCGACGCTCTCAACGAGCTGCTCGTCCGTCACGCCCGTCCGCCGCGGCTGACCACTCACGAGGGAGCGCACCCGTGGCACGTGCACGTGGACTCCCACGACGACGCGCCGTGGGACGAGTGGCTGATCGCCTCGTCCTGCCTGGCACTGGCGAACCTGCTCGCGGACCGGCAACACGCGCCGGGAGGACTGTGCGCCTCGGCGAGTTGCCGCAGGGCGTTCGCCGAACTCGGCGGCGGGAGTCCGCGGCGCTACTGCTCCACGCGGTGTGCGACCCGCGAACGTGTCGCGGCGCACCGCAGGCGCGAGTGAGGGCCGCGCGGCGCCGTCGTCCGCGCGGCCGGAGTGGAATCGCCCGTCAGAACGCCATCGCCTGGGCGCGGCGCTTGACCTCGGTGCCGTGACTGGTGCGCAGGGCGTTGATCGGTGTCGTACCGGGCAGCGACTCGTCTTCGGCGAACAGCCAGCGCAGCATCTCCGTACGGGTGAAACCGGCGTCCGACAGCACGGTGATCGTGCCGGCGAGGCCCTTGATCACGGCCCCGTCCCGCAGGAAATCGCCGGGAATCATCAGGTCGCCGTCCCGGCGGACGGCGATGAGGTGACCGTCCCGGAGCATCTGCCGAACCTTGTTCTGCGCCACGTTCAGCGTCTCCGCGACCTCGGCCACGGGTACGACCGCGACGTCGGCATCGAGCACATCGTCAGCCAGAGGGATTGCACTCACGTGCTCCACCCTGCCACACGCCACGCCGCGGAGGTGTCGTGCCAGGCTAATGGCGTAGCGGGGACACCGGACACCACCGGCATCGCCCGGCCGTAGGATCCCACGGTGTGACACGGACGGACGAAAATCTCGCCGGAGCGCTGCTCGACCGGCGGTACCGCCTGGACGGGCTACTCGCCCGCGGCGGCATGTCGTCGGTCTACCGGGGGCTCGACACCCGACTCGACCGGCCCGTGGCCATCAAGATCATGGACTCGCGATTCGCCGACGACCGCAGCTTCGTCGAACGGTTCGAACGCGAGGCCCGATCGGCGGCGAAACTGCACCATCCGCACGTGGTCGCCGTCCACGACCAGGGGTTCGACGACACGCCGGGCGGTGAGCAGCGGCGCGCGTTCCTCGTCATGGAGCTCGTCGACGGCGGCACGCTGCGCGACCTGCTCGACGAACGCGGCGCCCTCACCCTGCCGCAGGTGCTGACGATCGCCGAGGACGTGCTCTCCGCGCTCGGCGCCGCCCACGCCGCGGGACTGGTGCACCGGGACGTCAAACCCGAGAACGTGCTCATCGGCCGGGGCGGCCAAGCGGGCAGCGGCGTGGTGAAGGTCGGCGACTTCGGCCTGGTCCGCGCGGTCTCCGCCACGGCCAACACGACGGGCAGCGTCATCCTCGGCACCGTCGCGTACCTGTCTCCCGAGCAGGTCACCAGCGGCTCGGCGGGCGAGCGCGGCGACGTCTACTCGGTGGGCATCCTGCTGTACGAGATGCTCACGGGGCACGTGCCCTACACCGCGGACACGCCGATCTCCGTGGCCTACCGCCACGTCAACGACGACGTCCCCGCACCGAGCGCGTCCCGCAGCGACCTGCCGCCCGCGCTCGACGAGCTCGTGCTCCGCGCGACCCGCAGGGACGCCGAGGCCCGTCCCGCCGACGCGACGTCGTTCCTGGAACAGCTCCGCGAGATCCGTGGTCAGCTGGGCATCCAGCGCACCGCGGTGCCCGTCCCTGCGCAGCGGCACCCCCAGCATCCGTCGTCGCCGTCGGCACAGGCCGCGCCCGAATCGGACGCCGAGCGCACCGTCCCCGCGATGCAGGCGGTGACCGCTCCGACGGCAGGCGGGCCGACCGGAACCCAGGCCCTTCCCCGGTCCGCGGCTGCCACGTCCCCCGCGGCCCCCGACGCTCCCGGGGAGGAGGAACCCGCGACGCCGCGGCGAAGCGGTGGGTGGCTCGCGCTCTGGCTCGTGGCGGCACTGCTGCTGGTGGCCGGCGTCGGAGCCGGAGGCTGGTGGCTGCTGTCGGGCCGCTACGTCGGCGTGCCCGACATCTCCGGCATGGACCGGCAGCAGGCCGCACAGGCTCTCCGCGACGCGGAGCTGACGCCGACGTTCGAGGAGGAGCGGCACAACACGGTGCCGAGCGGCACGAGCATCCGCACCGACCCACCCGCGGGTGCGCAGGCCCTGCAGGGCGACCAGGTGACGGTGATGATGTCGCTCGGCAAGCCGGTGGTGCCGGACATTCAGCAAGGCATCTCCGTGGAACAGGCGCAGCAGGCGATCAAACAGGCCCAGCTGACGCCGACCCGCGACGAGAGCACCGACCAGTACAGCACCGACGTCCAGCAGGGCGCGGTCATCTCGGTGTCACCGCAGCCCGGCACCCAGGTCAACATCGGCACGAACGTCGCCATCGTCGTCTCGAAGGGCCCGGAGCCGCTGCCCGTTCCCTCGGTGGCCGGCATGCCCCGCGACCAGGCGTTCACGACGCTGCAGGAGGCCGGTTTCGAACCGTACGACGCGGGCGAGGAGTTCTCCGCCGACGTGGCGGGCGGGCACGTCGTGCGCACCGAGCCCGCGAACGGCGAGACGGTCGACCAGGGCAGCCGCATCGGCGTGTACGTGTCCAACGCGGTCGACGTGCCGGACGTGAAGGGCAGGCCGCTGCGGGATGCGCGGCAACTGCTGTCCGACGCGGGGCTGAGGATCGCGGGCGATTCCGGCGGTGACGACGACGGCGGCCTCGGCGGCGGCCGGTTCGTGGTGGTCGTCGGCCAGAATCCCGAACCGGGCACGCGGGTCGAGCAGGGTTCCGAGGTGGCCCTCTCGACGCTGCCGTGACCGGCGATAGTGTGACGTCGCACCCACACCCCTCAAGTCGCGCGGTGGGATGCGCCGACAACGTCGGCGGGGACCACGACCAGCCCTGCCGGACGTTTCCGGGTCGGTAACACCACGACCACGTCGGCGTCACGCGCGGCTGGTGCACTGAGACCCAGCCGCATGCACACCATCTTCCGGGAGACTCCTATGGCACCGGAACGGCTCAGCGCACTCGACACGGCCTTCCTCTGCCTGGAAGGCGACGCGACGCCGATGCACATGGGCGCGGTCGCGACGTTCCGCCCCAGGCGGGAGTGGGACGCCGACCACGTCGCGGGGCTGCTCGCCGAACGCGCCGCCCGCATGCCCCGGCTCCGCCGCCGGGTGCGGACCGGCCTCCTCCCGTTCAGCGGCGCCCACTGGGAGGACGACCCGGCGTTCGATCCGGGACGTCACGTCGCCGTCAGCAGCCTGTACGACCGGTACGCGCCCGATCCGCTCGCGACGTTCGCCGAACACTGGATCGCCGAACCGCTCGACCTCGACCGTCCGTTGTGGAGTGTCCAGCTCGTGACGGGCCTGCCGGACGGGGATTTCGCGCTGCTGGTGAAGTTCCACCACGCGCTCGCCGACGGCATGGGTGCGGTCGAACTCGCGCTGGCACTGCTCGACGACATCACGCTGCCGTGGCAGCGCAGGCCCGTCGACGAGGAGCCCGAGGAGAAGCCGCGGTCCCCGCTCGGCGCGGTGACGGAGTCGGCGACGGCGTTGCTCGGCCAGGCCGCCGAGTCGGCGAGCATCGCCGGGTCGATCGTGACGTCGGCGCGTCCGTATCCGCTGTCGCCGACGGCGACCGTCAACTCGCCGAGCCGCCGCATCGGCCTCGTCCGGTTGCCCGCGGGCGACCTCCGCGCGGTCCGCCGCGCGCACGGCGGCACCACCCACGACGTCGTGCTCGCCGTGCTCGCGGGCGCGCTGCGAGAGTGGATGATCAACCGGGGGCAGCGCGCGGACGCACGGTCGTTGCGCGCGCTCGTGCCGGTGAGCCTCCGCGGGCGCAACGGCGGGGATGCGGGCAACAGCCTGTCCGGCTATCTGTGCGACCTGCCCGTTGAGGTGGACGATCCGGTGGAGCGGCTGCGGCTGGTGCGCGAGGCGATGGCGCGCAACAAGGAGGCCGGTCCGACGCGCGGCGCGGGTGCGCTGCCGGTGCTGGCCGGCAGGCTTCCGGCGGGGCTGCACCGGCTGGCCGCGAAGGCGGCGGGGCAGGCGGCGCCGCTGCTGTTCGACACGGTCGTGACGACCGTTCCGGTGCCGAGCATCCCGTTGTCGCTGGCGGGCGCGCGGCTGCGGGAGGTGTATCCGTTCGTGCCGTTGGCGCCGCACCAGTCGGTGGGCATCGCGGTGGCGACGTATCGCGACGGCGTGCACGTGGGCCTGCAGGCGAACGGGCACGCCGTCAGCGACGTGGGGTCGCTGGCCGACGCCGTGAGCAAGTCGATGACGCTGTTGCAGCTGGAGTCGTGACCGGTTCCGGGCCGGGTGCGTGTCCGCCCCGGCCCGGGACGGCGAGTCAGGAGCGAAGCATCTCCGCGACGAGGAAGGCCAGCTCGAGCGACTGCTGGGTGTTGAGCCGCGGGTCGCAGGCGGTCTCGTAGCGTCCGGACAGGTCGAGATCGGAGATGTCCTGTGCGCCGCCGAGGCATTCGGTGACGTCCTCGCCGGTCAGTTCGATGTGCACACCGCCCGGGTAGCTGCCGAGCCGGTTGTGGACCTCGAAGAAGCCCTGCACCTCGTCGACGACCCGGTCGAAGTGCCGCGTCTTGTAGCCGTTGGACGTCTCGTGCGTGTTGCCGTGCATGGGGTCGCACTGCCAGATGACCTTGTGGCCGGAGCTTTCGACCTTCTCCACGATCCCGGGCAGCACCTCGCGGACCTTGCCGTTGCCCATGCGCGCGATCAGCGTGAGCCTGCCCGGCTCGTTGCGCGGGTCCAGGCGTTCGACGTATTCGACGGCCTGTTCCGGCGTGGTGGTCGGGCCGATCTTGAGGCCGATCGGGTTGGCGAGCATCTCGGCGAACGCGATGTGCGCACCGTCGAGTTGCCGGGTTCGCTCGCCGATCCACAGGAAGTGCGACGAGAGGTTGTACAGCTGCGCGTCGGGCGAGGCCGGTTCGTCGAGGCGCAGCATGGCGCGTTCGTAGTCGAGCAGCAGCGCCTCGTGGCTGGCGAAGATCTCGGTGCTGTGCAGCGAGCTGTCCTGCACGCCGCATGCCGACATGAACCGCAGGCCGCGGTCGATCTCGGCGGCCAGGGCCTCGTAACGCTCGCCCGCAGGCGAGGTGCGGACGAAGTCCTTGTTCCAGTCGTGCACCTGGGCCAGGTCGGCCATGCCGGCACCGGTGAGGGCGCGGACCAGGTTCATCGTGGCGCCCGCGTTGGCGTACGCGCGGATCATGCGGCCGGGGTCGGGCACGCGCAGCTCGGGCTCGGGGGCCAGCGAGTTGACGATGTCGCCGCGGTAGACGGGCAGCCCGAGCGCGTCGGTCGAGTTCGACCGCGGCTTGGCGTACTGCCCGGCGATCCGGCCGACCTTCACCACCGGCAGGCTGGCGCCGTAGGTGAGCACGACGGCCATCTGCAGCAGCGTGCGCAGGTTGGCGCGGATGTGCGGTTCGGTGTTGGACTCGAACGTCTCGGCGCAGTCACCGCCCTGCAGCAGGAACGCCTCGCCGCGGGCCACCATGGCGAGCCGCTCGCGGAGCCGGTCGACCTCGGCGGGCATGGTGATCGGCGGCACGCTTTCGAGCAGCGACCGCACGCCCGTGACGTTGTCGGCGTCGGGCCATTCCGGCTGCTGCGCGGCGGGCCGGGCGAGCGCGTCGTCGAGCTGCTCACGCAACGGGGCGGGCAGCGGCGGCAGCGAGGGCAATGCGTCGAGGGGGACGTCCACAGTCCAGTTCACGCCCCTCAGCATACGAATGTCACATGCCGGGACGGCCCCGCCCCGGGTCGGGGACCTGGAGATCTCCTACAGCACTTCGATCCGAACGTCGTGTCCGCTCGAGCGAGCCAACCGCGTGTCTCTGGTCAGCAGGGGGCCCTCCAGCGACTCGGCCAGCGCTACGTAGGCAACCGCTGGGCTGCTCTGTTCACCCTGCCGTTCCTGACGCTGATCGTCGTCGCCATGGCCACCGGGCGACTGCTGGGCGACGGTGGCACCACCGCGGCCGTGGTCGCCGGCATCTGGGTCGGGCTCGCCGAACTGGCGACGGTCGGCGTCGTCGGCCTGACGCGTGCCCACCGTCGCCGCAAGGCGAACCTCGCTCCCTACAAGCAGGCGTACGAGAAGGTCGCACACGCCGTCGTCCACGGCGGACACGGAATCGGCGACCGGTCCGCCGCGGACGACGCGCGCTGAACCCGCGTCAGGCCGCGGACGCCTTGTCGTACAGGGCCTTCGCCTCGTCACCGAAGTACGGACCGAACATCACGTTCGGCAGGAACGTGTAGCCGAAGCTGTTGACCGACTCCTGCACGCCCGTGCCCGTCTCCGGGTCGAAGCTGCTGAACCACGGACCACCGCTGGAGCCGCCGGTCATGTCGCAGTTCATGCCGTGGTCGTCGGTCAGCAGCGGATCGGTGAACGTGCCGCCGTTGCAGTAGGTCAACGTGCTGCCGTCGTACGGCTCGGCCGCCGGGTACCCGAACGAGTACATCTCCCGGCCGCGCTCACCGTTGAAGGCGATCTGCTGCGTGCCGACCGTGTCGGCGACGGTCCTGCCGTTCTTCTCCTCGACCACGGCCATGCCGACGTCGTGGTTCATGTCCTCGTCAGCTTCCCACTGCGGGGTGGTCATTGTCTGCTCGGCGGCCCACTCCCCGTGTGGCGCAGCGCCGTTGTCGTAGCCGGGGACGAACACCCAGTCGGTGTGCCACCCGCCCTGGTACTTCACGCAGTGGCCCGCGGTGACGACCACGCTGCCGTTACCGCTCTCCACGACGTTGCCGCTGCACGACGCGTCCTGCCCGTCCATCGTGAAGAACACCCGGCCCGCCGTCTTCGTGACCGCGCCGCCGCCGGTCCACTCGTCGCCCGTCGACGTGGCGCCCGGGAGGAGGTCCGGCAGCGAGCCGAGGACCTCACTGGCCAGTCCCGTGGACAGCGAGAGCACCTTGTCCAGCGGCAGAGCCGCCCGCATCCGCTGCGGCGTCCAGTCCGCGGCATCGGCGTCCATCCGATGCACCGCGACGTCCCCGGGCTCGTCGTGTTCCTGCGGTGCGGCGGCCGCCGGTACCACCGCCGCCGACGTCACCATCGCCGCACCCGCCACCGCGGCGGCGACCCTTCGCACTCCTCGCGCCCAACGCAACCGCACGATCACGCCTCCTCGTCGGAGATTCACAGAACTCCGCAAGAGTGACGTGGGCAACAGTCGTTTTGTACCGCCGAGTAACCCAGGTGCTCGGACGCCGTTCGGGCTCCCCTCTGACTCCGTACGGAGTAACCGACACCATGCAGGCAGAGGAATCGGCATCAGCTGCCGCGCTGCAGCACCGCGGCGACGACCCGTTCGTAGCCCTCGGTGAACGGCCGGACGGCGGCCTTGCGAGCGCGTTCGCGGCGGACGATGCCGATGGTGCCCACCACCGTCCCGACGAGCAGGAGGCCGCACACAACCGCGAGCACCAGCGCGGTCGTGCCGCCGTCGGCGAACAGCCTTCCGGCGGTCACCAACACGATCAGCAACGTCATCCCGCTGAGCACGGCCAGCGCCACGGCACGGTTGGTCGTCTTCCGGTGCGCGTTGTGCGCCGCGCGGGCCTCGTTCAGTGCGACCTGCGACAACGGGTCCACCCCGAGCTCCCGCCGGACCTGCTCGGCGACCTCGCGGGCACGCGGGTACTGCCGCAGTTGTTCGAGCGGTGGCCCGGTGACGAACAGCGCATCACGCCGGTCGACGCTCTCCGTCCCGGGACGGGCGAGTATCCAGTGGTGCCCGCCGCGTTCCGGGGCCACGGTCTTGAACTCCCAGCCGTGCGCCTCGGCGAGTTCACGACAGCGAGGCCAGGACGCGCAGGGAATGTCGGACACGTCGATCCGAGCGGTACCACCCAGGTCGGCCTGCAGCGCGCTCAGCCGGGCGACGAACTCCGCCTCGGCGGCCGTTGAGTCGTGGTCCGTCACGTCGGCCCCTGCCCAGGCAGGTCCCGCTGGAAGTTGAGCTGGCGATTGTTCAAGCCCGAATACCCGGTCCAGCGGTAGCCGTCCGCCTCGGCGACCTCGCGCACCGCGTCATCGTTCACCCCGCTCCGGAATCCGGACAGGATCGACGTCGTCCCGGTGGCCGTCTCCTCCTGGCGCAACTTCTCCAGCACCTGCTGTTTGCGCTGCTCCATCGGCGTCCGCCGCTGCTGGACGGTCGCGTATCCGGCGACACCGATGACGGCGACCACCAGTGCGCAGAGCAGGCCGAAAAAGATCCAGAGCGCGATGTCCATGTCACCCGTCCAACACGTTGCCGATCGCACCGGGCTCGTCGGCACCGTCCGCCCAGCGGATCGTCTTGCAGATCTCCGCCATCATCGCCACGTAGTCGTCCCAGTCCCAAAGACACTCCGTGCTCAGTGCGAAGAAGGCGATCTTTCCGCGGTCGACCAGAGGGAAGATGACCTGAATCTGGCGCACGTGGCGCATCGTGTCGGTAGGTTCACCCGTCACGTGCACCGGATTCCGGAACCGGTCGTCCTCCACGACGACGAGGCACCGCCCTATCTCCAGGTCGACATAGCGAGCTTCTGCGTTCTTGCGCTCGCGCCGAATCGATTCGAGGACCGGTTCCAACGGCTGCCGAAGATGTCCGGGCATATCCCTTGTGAGGACGCTGAACTGCGCCATCGACGCGGCGTCCGGCTCCCGCTCGGAACGTCCCAGGAACGTCGCCGCATACAGGACGCCCTCGTCGATCATCCGCTCGACCGCGTACTGGTTGGCCATGATCACGTGGAGCAGCTGCTCACCGGACAGCCCCGGCAGACTCGATGCCAACTGCTCCTGCAGCCTCGCCGCGCGAGTGGCCGCGTCAGCGGAAAGGTCGACCGGCCGGAATTCGGCGGGTAACGCGAACGCCAACGGAAAACCTCGTTGGGGGCTCGGGGTCTCGGTATCCAACGTCATCCAACTCTCGTGCTGCGGCGATGCCGGGCCTCAGCCGACCGCACTGGCGAAACCTGCGAGCGAACTCCCCAGATCGCTGAGTGCCGAACCGGTCTGACCCCACTGCCCGACACTCTGCACGCCGGCCATTCCTCCCGCGGCGTAACCGGTGCCGCTTTTGATCGCGTTGGTGGTGTCGTTGCCGATCGCCATGTCCAGACCGGTCGGCACCTGCGATCCCAGGCTGAAGGTGTTCTGCACCGTCTTGGCGATGGTGTCCGCGTTACCGCCGACCGTGCTCGCAACCTTTTCACCGAAAGAACTCATCAGTTGCGCGGGTTTGGCGACCTGGCCGGCTTCCTGGAGCAACACCTTGCCTCCGCTCATCGCTGCCGGAGCCAGGCCGTCGACCACTTGCAGGGAGTCGGTGGCCATCGACATTCCCTTCGACACCGCTCCGACTCCCGGAAGCACACCGAGCGCGTCCGCCCCCAGTCCAACCCACGCGCCGGGCTCGTCCCACTTGTCTTCCTTGACCATCTCACCGCCGTGCGCGGCGAGAGCGACACCGCCCGCGGCAAGCGCGATCGGCCCGGTAACGGGGGCGAGCACGGGAATGAACGACAACGCGCCCGCGACCGCAGAGATCATCCCGGCGACGTCGCCGATCTCACCGAGGTGGTCACCGATCCAGCTACCCGCAGCCGAGAAAGCGTCCCCGATCGACTCGAAGAACCCCTTGTCCGGTGCTCGGTCAGCGGCGGTTCGGAGCGTTTCGGCACAGCTGCGCGCGTCCTGTTCCCACGCGCTCCTCAGCTCACGTGCTTTCCGACGGATGTCTTCGACCTTGCCCCAGGCTTGCCCCGCAGCGCGCCTGGCATCGGCGGCGGCGTCCACATCTGCCTGCTGCTGTTGCCGTGCCGATTCGACCGAGGCGGGATCACTGCCACTGGCGACCGGAGTGTTGGCCTGTGTGGTCGCCTGTTGTGCCGCGGCATCGGCCTGTTCGGCGTTCTGGATGGCCTTGCGGCACTCTTCCTCGAGCTCCGTGGCGTTGCTCTGGTGCTCCTTCAGAGACTCTTTCCAGGTCGACAACGCCTTCCCCGCATCCCGCAATGAGGTGTGGGCGGCGTCGAGATATCCGGGGAGTTCGCCCACCTTGTCGGCGAACGCCTTCGCGGCCTCACCGATCCAGGTGTCCTTCTTGTTCTGGATCGAGGTGATGACCTCGTGGGCCTCTCTCGCGTAGACGCCGGTGTCGCTCATCTGCTTCGCCAGGCCCGCCACCGTTCCGGGGTTTCCGGGGGCGGGGTCGAAACCGAGAGAAGGGAACTGCTCGTCGCTCACGACTTCCCTCCGTTCAGTCCGGCGGATTCAATACCCTGCGCCATCTTGCCGAGACTGTCCTGCAGATCGCCTTCGACGTCCGCGTACGCCTTCTGCGCCTCGGAAAGCCCGTCCCGGACCTCGTCAACGGCTTCCCTCAGCTTGCTCAGCCTTCTTCCCAGTCGGACCGGAAGTTCTCACAGGCTTCGTCCAGCTCGGCCGTCCCGATCGAGTCCTCCGCCGCGTCAGCCAGCTTCTTGGTGGCCGTATCGATGTTGTCGCACGTTCGGTCCAAATCTTTGCCCAACGCGTCGAGACCGCCCACATCCACCGTGAAGTCCGTCATCCGCCCCCAACCTTTCCGGTGCCCGACACTGGCCTTCGCGGCGCAGATCCTAACGCTCGCACCTTGCCGCAGCGGAGTCCGTTCGACATCGAGGCGAGGACGCCTGCAGCGTCGTCCGATCGGCCCGAGCCCTCTGACGCTCACCCCGACCGGGAACCGTCAGTCCTGTTCGACGGCGGAGGAGTCGAGGCATGCGGCGAGTTCCTCCCGTATTCGGCGTTGCTGCTCTGGCGAGAGAGGCGAGAACAGCCGCTTCTCGGCGGAACGGACCTCGATACTGGCCTTACGCAGCAGCGCCCGTCCCTCTCGGGTGAGTTCGGTCGGCAGCGCCCGGCCCTGCGGTGCCTGCTCGGGTCGCGTGAGCAGGCCGCGCTCCTGCAGCCGCCGCAGGACGAGGTTCATCGACTGCCGGGTCACGAACGCGTGCCGGGCCAGTTCGGAGTTGGACAGGCCGGGGTTCTGACCGAGCAGTTCGAGACACGCGTACTGGGGAACCGTCAGTTCCAGCGGCCGCAACGCCTCGTCCATCGCCGTCCGCAGTGACGCGTGAACCTGCTTGAGGACGTAACCCACGGACAGTCCGAGGTCGCCGACCTGCTCCGCTTGCTCCATGTCAGCATTCTGACATACGATCGATGTCAGGACATTGACATAGAGCACGAACACCGGAACACGAACACCACTGCACGAACACCACAGGAGGCGCCATCATGAACGGACGGGTCACGTACTTCGAACTGCCCAGCAGCGACATCGACGCGACGCAGCGATTCTGGGGCTCACTGTTCGGCTGGACGTTCCAGGAGGGGAACTTCCCCGGCTACTCGATGATCCACGGGCCGGAACCGATGGGCGGGTCGCCGCACGACGACACGTCCCGGCACCCGAGGATCTACTTCGCCGTCGACGACATCGAGATCGCCGTGACCCGAGTGCGCGACCTCGGCGGCACGGCAGGCGACCCGGTCACCATTCCGTCCGGCGCCTACGCCCACTGCACCGATGCCCAAGGCGTCGAATTCGGCCTCTCCCAGGAAGCCGGCCACTGAGCCCATTCGTCGTTCGCAGCCAGGCACCCACACCGGCCACGGGCACCACACGAGAACGGGAGGCGGAGCCGCACGGCCCCGCCTCCCATTTCCGGTCTACATCGGACGTCTACATCAGACGACCGCGAGCGGCAGCGCCGTGGGGTGCACCGGCGACGGCAGCTCCGAACCACCCATCAGGTAGGCGTCCACCGACGCCGCCACCGACCGCCCCTCGGCGATCGCCCACACGACCAGCGACGCGCCACGGTGGGCGTCACCGCACACGAACACCCCCGGCGCGTCGGTCTGCCAATCCGCACCGCACGACACAGTGCCGCGCCGGTTCAGCGACAGCCCCAGGTCGTCGATCAGCCGCATGTGCTCGACACCCTCGAACCCGATCGCCAGCAACACCAGGTCGACAGGCAGCTCCTGCACCTCGTCGCTGGTCGGCACGACCTCGCGGTGCCCCGTCTCCGGGTCCTTCTCCACGCGCACCGTGTGCAGCTCGACCGCCCTGACCCTGCCGTCCTCGTCACCGACGAACCGCTTCACCGCGACGGCGAACAGCCGCTCCCCCGCCTCCTCGTGCACCGGGTAGGTGCGCAGGATGTAGGGCCACGTCGGCCACGGCGAACGCTCGTCGTCCCGCGTGTGCGGCGGCTCCGGATACTGGTCGAGCTGCGTCACCGACAGCGCGCCCTGCCGGATCGCCGTGCCGTAACAGTCCGCACCCGTGTCACCGCCACCGATGATCAGCACGTGCTTGCCCTCGGCCGTGATCTCCGGCGGACCGTCGCCCTCACACCACCGGTTCGCCGGAACCAGGTGCTCCATCGCCAGGTGCACGCCACCGAGCTCACGCCCCGGCGTCGCCGCGTCGTCCCGGCCGCGCAGCGCACCGACGGCCAGCACCACTGCGTCGTAACGCTCCCGCAGTTCCTCGACGGCGATGTCCACCCCGACCTCGCAGCCGGTGACGAACGTCGTGCCCTCACCGTGCAGCTGCGCCAGCCGCCGGTCCAGGACCTTCTTCTCCATCTTGAACTCGGGGATGCCGTACCGCAGCAGCCCGCCCAGCCGGTCGTCGCGCTCGAACACCGTCACCTCGTGCCCCGCACGCGTCAACTGCTGCGCCGCCGCCAAACCCGCGGGACCCGACCCGACGACCGCGACGTGCCTGCCCGTCGCCACCTCCGGGGTGATCTGCTCGACGTAACCCGATTCCCACGCCTGCGCGGAAATCGTCTCCTCGACCCGCTTGATCGCCACCGGGCCGCCCGACAACGGCGAGATCGACAGCGTGCACCCCGCCTCGCACGGAGCCGGACACAGCTTCCCCGTGAACTCCGGGAAATTGTTCGTCGCATGCAGCCGCTCACTCGCCGCGAACCAGTCGCCGCGGCTCACCAGGTCGTTCCACTCCGGGATCAGGTTGCCCAACGGGCACCCCGACCGCTCGTTGTGACAGAACGGAATGCCGCAGTCCATGCAGCGGCTCGCCTGCGTGCGCACCGCCTCGTTGCGCGCTTCCTGGCCCTGGTCCGCGTAGACCTCGTGCCAGTCCTGCGTGCGCTCGGACTTCGGACGCTTCGGCGGCTCGGAACGCTCGTACTTCAGAAAACCCGTCGGATCAGCCACGAGCCGCCTCCATGATCGCCTCGTTCACGTCGCGCCCCTCGGCGCGCGCCGCCTCGGTCGCCGCCAGCACCCGCTTGTAGTCGCGCGGCATCACCTTGGTGAACGCCTCCGACCGCCGCGGCCAGTCGCCGAGCAGCGACGTCGCCACCGCCGACCCCGTCAGCTCCGCGTGCCGGGCGACGACGTCGTGCAACCACTCCAGGTCGGCGACACTCGGCTCCTCGAGCTCGACCATGCCGGGATTGACCTTGCCGCGATCCAGGTCCAGCACGTACGCCTCGCCGCCGGACATCCCCGCGGCCAGGTTCCGGCCCGACGCGCCCAACACCACGGCCCGGCCGCCCGTCATGTACTCGAAGGCGTGATCACCGACGCCCTCTGCCACGATCAGCGCTCCCGAGTTGCGGACACCGAACCGTTCGCCGACCTGGCCGCTGAGGAAGACCTCGCCGCCCGTGGCGCCGTAGGCGATCGTGTTGCCCGCGATCACCTGACCCTCGGGGGAGAACGCCACACCCTCCGGCGGGCGCACGACGATCCGTCCGCCCGAGAGGCCCTTGCCGACGTAGTCGTTCGCGTCACCGGTCAGCTCCAGCGTCACCCCCGGTGGCAGGAACGCACCGAGCGACTGGCCCGCCGACCCCGTCAGCGCCACGCGGATCGTGTCGTCCGGCAGACCCGCGCTGCCGTAGCGGCGCGTGATCTCCGCGCCGAGCAACGTGCCGACCGTGCGGTTGACGTTGCGCACGGGCAACTCGAGGCGCAGCTGATGCGCGTCCTCGAGGGCCGCCTCGGCCAGCTGGATCAACGTGTGGTCCAGCGCGTGCTCCAGGCCGTGGTCCTGCTCGCGCAGTTTGCGCCGCGCGTCGCCGTACGGCGTCTCCTCCGGCATCGCGAAGATCGGCGACAGGTCGAGCCCGTCGGCCTTCCAGTGCTCGACCGCCTCCTCGGCACCGAGCGCGTCGACCCGGCCGATCGCCTCGTCGAGCGACCGGAACCCGAGCTCGGCGAGCAGTTCGCGTACCTCCTGCGCCACGAACCGGAAGTAGTTCACCACGTGCTCGGCCTGCCCGGTGTAGCGCTCGCGCAGGTCCGGGTTCTGCGTGGCGACACCGACCGGGCAGGTGTCCAGGTGGCAGACGCGCATCATGATGCAACCCGCGACGATCAACGGGGCCGTGGCGAAGCCGTACTCCTCGGCACCGAGCAGCGCGGCGACGACCACGTCCCTTCCGGTCTTCATCGCGCCGTCCACCTGCACGGTGATGCGGTCGCGCAGGCCGTTCAGCATGAGCGTCTGCTGCGTCTCGGCCAGGCCGATCTCCCACGGCGTGCCCGCGTGCTTCAGCGAGTTCAGCGGCGAGGCACCCGTACCGCCGTCGTGACCGGAGATCAGCACGACGTCGGCGTGCGCCTTCGACACCCCCGCGGCGACCGTGCCGACGCCCAGCGAACTGACCAGCTTGACGTGCACCCGTGCCCGGTCGTTGGCGTTCTTCAGATCGTGGATCAGCTGCTTGAGGTCCTCGATCGAGTAGATGTCGTGGTGCGGCGGCGGCGAGATCAGCCCCACACCCGGCGTCGAGTGCCGGGTCTTGCCGATCCACGGATACACCTTGTTCGGCGGCAGCTGACCGCCCTCGCCGGGCTTGGCGCCCTGCGCCATCTTGATCTGGATGTCGTCGGCGTTGACGAGGTACTCGCTCGTCACACCGAACCGTCCACTCGCGACCTGCTTGATCGCGCTGCGACGCTCCGGGTCGTACAGCCGCTCGACGTCCTCGCCGCCCTCACCCGTGTTCGACCGGCCGCCGATCCGGTTCATCGCGATCGCGAGGGTCTCGTGCGCCTCGGCCGAGATCGACCCGTACGACATGGCACCGGTGTTGAACCGCTTGCAGATCGACTCGACGGACTCGACCTCGTCGATCGGCACCGGCGTGCGACCCTCCGTGCGGAACCTGAACATGCCCCGCACGGCACCGCCTGCCCGGTTGAGCTCGTCGACCTTCGCCGTGTAGGCGCGGTACGCCTCCTCCCGGCGCGTCTTGCTCGCGTGCTGCAGCAGGAACACGGTCTCCGGGGTGAACAGGTGCAACTCGCCGTCGCGCCGGTAGGCGTACTCGCCGCCGGACTCCAGACCGCGGTGTGCCCGCTCGGTCGGGTTGTCGGGGTACGCGCGGCGGTGCCGGATCGCGACCTCCTCGGCGAGCACGTCCAGGCCGACCCCGCCGAGCTTCGACGACGTGCCGGTGAAGTACTCGTCCAGCAGGTCCTGCGACAGGCCCAGCGCCTCGAACACCTGCGCGGCCGTGTAGGCACCGACCGTCGAGATGCCCATCTTCGACATGATCTTCATGACGCCCTTGACCAGAGCGGTCACGTAGTTGCGGACGGCCTTCGCCTGCTCGATCCCGGTGATCGCACCCTGGGCGATCATGTCCTCGATCGTCTCGAACGCGAGGTACGGGTTCACCGCCGCCGCGCCGTAACCGAGCAGCAGCGCGATGTGGTGCACCTCGCGGGCGTCGCCGGACTCGACGACCAGTGCGACCTTCAGCCGTTCCTTCGTGCGCACCAGGTGGTGGTGCACCGCCGACACCAGCAGCAGCGACGGGATCGGCGCCATGCGGTGGTCCGAGTCGCGGTCGGAGAGCACCAGCGTGCGCGCACCGGCGCGGATCGCCTCCGACGCCTCCCTGCGCACCCGCTCGATCGCCTCGGCCAGCGCAGGACCGCCGCCCTCGACGTCGTAGAGGCCCGACAGCACCGCGCACGCGAAGCCGGGCAGGTCGCCCTCGTTGTCGACGTGGATGAGCTTGGCCAGCTCGTCGTTGTCGATCACCGGCTGCGGCAGTTCGATGTGCCGGCACGACGCCGGGCCGGGGTCCAGCAGGTTCCGCTCCGGGCCCATGATCCGGCTCATCGAGGTGACCATCTCCTCGCGGATCGCATCCAACGGCGGGTTGGTCACCTGTGCGAAGCCCTGTTTGAAGTAGTCGTAGAGCAGTCGCGAGCGCTGCGACGTCATCGCGGTCGGGGTGTCGGTGCCCATCGACCCCAGCGGCTCGGCACCGCCCGACGCCATCGGGCCGAGCAGGATCTTCAGCTCCTCCTCGGTGTAGCCGAAGGACAACTGCCTGCGCAGCACGGACTCGTGCGTCTGCGTGATGTGGTCGCGGTCGGGCAGTTCCTCCAACGACAGCAGGCCCGCGTGCAGCCACTCGGCGTACGGTGCCTCGCTCGCGAGCCCGTCCTTGATCTCCGTGTCGCTGACGATCCGGCCCGCGGCCGTGTCGACGAGGAACATGCGGCCGGGCTTGAGCCTGCCCTTGGCGACGACGTCGGCGGGCTCGATGTCGAGCACGCCCGACTCGCTGGCCAGCACGACCCGGTCGTCGGCGGTACGCCACCAGCGCCCGGGGCGCAGGCCGTTCCGGTCGAGCACGCCGCCGACGACGGTGCCGTCGGTGAACGTGACGCACGCCGGTCCGTCCCACGGCTCCATGAGGCTCGCGTGGAAGCGGTAGAAGGCGCGGCGCTGCTCGTCCATCTCGGCGTGGTTCTCCCACGCCTCCGGCACCATCATCAGCACCGCGTGCGGCAGGCTGCGCCCGCCGAGGTGCAGCAGTTCCAGCACCTCGTCGAACGAGGCCGAGTCGGAGGCGTCCTCCGTGCACACCGGGTACAGCCGCGACAGGTCGCCCGGGATGAGGTCGCTCTCCAGCAACGCCTCACGGGCGCGCATGCGGTTGCGGTTGCCGCGCACCGTGTTGATCTCGCCGTTGTGCGCGACGAAGCGGAACGGGTGCGCCAGCGGCCACGAGGGGAACGTGTTCGTCGAGAACCGCGAGTGCACGAGCGCGATCGCGCTGAGCATGCGCTCGTCCCGCAGTTCGGGGAAGAACAACGGCAGCTGCGCGGGCGTGAGCATGCCCTTGTAGACGAACGTGCGCGCCGACAGCGACGGGAAGTACACCCCGCACCCGGCGTCGACGGTCTCGTGTTCGACCCGTTTACGGAGGCAGAACGCCGACCGGTCGAGGTCGATGCCCGACGGGAGTTCGCCGTCGGCGTCCGGCTCGCCGGTGACGTGCAGGTAGGCCAGGTGCGGCATGACCGAGCGTGCGGTCGAGCCGATGTCGGCGGCATCGACGTCGGTCGGCACGTCGCGCCAGCCCGCGACGCGGAGCCCCTCCTCGCCCGCGATGCGTTCGACGATCGCGACGGCGTCACGGCGCAGGTCCGGGTCGGCGGGCAGGAACGCCATGCCCGCTGCGTAGTGGTGGGCACCGAAGGCGTCCGGGGCGGGCAGGTCGAAATCGGCCTCCGCGCGCAACAGCTCGTCGGGCAGCTGCACCAGGATCCCGGCTCCGTCGCCGCTGGTCGGTTCGGCCCCCGCGGCACCGCGGTGGTCGAGGTTCGTCAGCGCGGTCAGGCCGTCGCTGACGATGCTGTGGGAGCGGACGCCACGGATGTGGGAGACCATGGCGACCCCGCAGGAATCCTGTTCCGTCGCAGGGTCGTACAGGCCCTGCTGCGACGGAATCGCGGAGAAGATCAAGTCGGACCTCCTGCGTCGTCTTCGTGCTCGGTTCTTCGGGGCACGGGACGACGATGGCCCGCTTGTTATCGCGACCTTAACACCCGGGAAACGTCCCGGTGCCGGATCAGCGGCCGATTTTTTCGCTCGAACCGTAACGATCCGACGACCCCGGACGACTTAGTTTCTGATGAGCTGATGGGTCGCGGCAAGAGCTCGCCTGCGAGCGTTCCTCACCCCGAGTGTACGTCGTGCGAACCCGGCATCCGCAGGGAACGCGGACGTGGGGCTGGTAACGTCGGCTCGACGCGGGCGGTAGCGAAGTCCGGTGCGAATCCGGCGCTGTGCCGCAACTGCGATGCCCACCGAAGCGGGACGACCTGGGGTTTTCCCGTTCCGGAGGGACGAGCCAGGTCGCCTTCGCCCGTGTCGACGCCTTGCCCACCTCCGGCGCAGAGGTGCGGCGTCAGGGACGGCCCTCCACCGCCGCCTCGGGCGCTCGAGGACTCCCCGCGGGTTCCGCACCGGCGCGGGCCGCCGCCCCACGCGGTCGCCCGCCGCCTCCGCCGGCCGACCTGAAGACCCGAGGCCCCCGATGGCTCACCAGCCGACTCCCCGACCCGGCGCGCACCTGCGCGGACCCCACCCGCACGGACCCCGCCTGCGCGCACTCGCAGCGCCGCCCGCGCCGGAACTCCGCGCGCACGCCCCGCGCGCCGCCGGACGGCCCGCGCCGCACCGGCTCGTCCGGCTGCTGGCCCTGCTTCCCCTGCTGGGGGTGCTCGCCCTCGCGGGCTGCGCCCAGCGCGCCGACGACGACAGCGGCGGTGAGGCGGGCGCCGGCTTCCCGGTGACGATCGAACCCTCGGGTGCTCCCGCCGTGACCCTCGACGAGCGGCCCGAACGGATCGTCTCCCTCGTCCCGTCGGTCACCGAGACGTTGTACGAGGTCGGGGCGGGAGAGCAGGTCGTCGCCGTCGACGAGATGTCGACCCATCCCTCGAAGGCGCCGCGCACCGAGATGTCCGGCATCGACCCGGACCCGCAGCAGCTCGCGAGCCACGAGCCGGATCTCGTGATCGTCGGCTCCGACGCCGAGGGCAAGCTCGCCTCCGCCCTGAAGAAGACCGGCGTGCCCACCCTGGTGCTGCCCGCACCGAAGACGCTGCGGGACGCCTACGCGCAGTTCGCGCTCGTCGGCAAGGCCACCGGGCACGCGGGCGAGGGCAGGCGGCTCGCCGACGAGACCGAGCAGACCATCACCGACCTCGCCGACTCCGCCCCGGACAAGGACCTGAGCTACTACCACGAGGTCGATCCGACCTACTACACGATCACGTCGGCGACGTTCCTCGGCGAGGTCTACGAGTTGTTCGGCCTGCGCAACATCGCCGACCAGGGCGACCCGAACGCGATGGGCGGTTACCCGCAGCTGTCGGCGGAGAAGATCGTCGAGGCGAACCCGGACCTGGTGTTCCTCGCCGACACGAAGTGCTGCGGGCAGAACGCCGACACGGTGGCGAAACGCCCGGGCTGGGACACGATGACCGCGGTCGAGAAGGATCGGGTGCACCCGCTGGACGACGACATCGCCTCCCGCTGGAGCCCGCGGCTGGTCGAGTTCGTGCGCGTCGTGGCCGACGCGGTCGCGGAGGCCTGATGCTGCGCCCCCGTTCCCGGCGGGCCACAGCGGCCACACAACGAGCCACGGCGGCCACGCAACGCGACACGGCGGCCGAACCTCCGTCCCGGGCGGCGGCGAACACCACGCGGCTGACACCGCTCGCGGTCGTCGTCGCGGTGGTGGTGCTCGTGGGCGTGGCGCTGCTCGGGATGCTGATCGGCCCCGGTGAGCTCGCCGGGAACCGGGTGCTGGCGGAGATCCTGGCCCAGCTCACGGGCGGCGTGTCACCGCTGTCGGAGTCCGAGGCCGCGGTCGTATGGCAGCTGCGGATGCCGCGGGTGCTGCTGGCGGCGCTGGTCGGCGCGGCGCTCGCCGGTGCAGGCGCGGCGTTCCAGGGCGTGTTCAGGAACCCGCTGGCCGATCCGTACCTGCTCGGCGCGGGGGCAGGCGCGGGCATGGCCGCCACGGCGGTCATGGTGTTCGTCCCCGCGGTGACGGCGTGGTCGTTCGGTCCCGTGGGCCCGTTGCCGCTCGCGGCGTTCGCGGGCGCACTGCTGGGCGTGGGCCTGAGCTGGGGACTCGGCAGGTCGACGGGCGGCGCCGGGACGGCCGGGCTGCTCCTGGCGGGTGTCGCCGTGACGGCGTTCCTCACCGCGGTCCAGACGTTCGTCCAACAGCTCAACACCGAGACGCTGAAGCAGGTCTACACGTGGACGCTCGGCGGGCTGAACATCACCGGCTGGACCGACGTGTGGCTCGTCCTGCCGTACGTGGGGCTCGCCGCACTCGTCCTGGTGGCGGCGGCCCGGCTGCTGGACCTGCTCACGCTCGGCGACGCCGAGGCGTCCTCGCTGGGTGTGCGGCCGGGCCGCATCCGTCTCGTCGTGCTGGCGGCGGCCTCCCTCGCCACGGCCGCGGCCGTGTCGGTGAGCGGGCTCATCGGCTTCGTCGGGATCGTCGTGCCTCATCTGGTGCGGCTCCTGGCCGGCGCGAGCTACCGGGTGATCGTGCCGCTCTCCCTCCTCGGCGGCGCCGCGTTCGTGATCGCCGCGGACCTGGTCGCACGGACGATCATGCCGGGCGAGTTGCCGCTCGGCGTGGTCACCGCGTTCGCCGGTGCGCCGTTCTTCGCGCTGGTGCTGCGCACGAACCGGGAGCGGCTGTCGTGACGGGCGCCGCGACCACGACCGCACTGTCGTTGCACGAGGTCAGCGCGGGATACGGCGCCGAGCCCGTCGTGCGGCACGTGTCGCTGGAGGCTCGCCGCGGCCGGTGGCTGGCGATCGTGGGGCCGAACGGGGCGGGCAAGTCCACCGTGCTCAAGGCCGTCGCGGGCCTGGTCCCTCGGCAGGGCACGGTGCTGCTCGACGGCACGGACACCGGCGACCTGTCGCGCAAGGAACTGGCCCGCCGCGTCGGCTACGCCCCGCAGAACCCGGCGTTACCGGAACGCCTCACCGTCACCGACTACGTCCTGCTCGGCCGGGCGCCCCATCTCGGCGCACTGGCGCGGGAATCGGCGTCCGACCTGTCCATCGTGGAAGATGCGCTCACCCGGCTCGACCTCGCCGGTCTGGCCGGGCGGCGGCTGGGCACGCTCTCCGGCGGCGAGGCGCAACGGGCGGTGCTGGCGCGCGTGCTGGTGCAGCGCACCCCACTGTTGCTGCTCGACGAGCCGACGACCGGCCTGGACATCGGCCACGCGCAGACGTTGCTCGAACGGCTCGACCAGCTGCGCAGGGAGGACGACACGACGGTGGTGACGACGCTGCACGACCTGACGGTCGCCGCGCAGTACGCCGACGAACTGGTCCTCATCGATCGCGGCGGCGTCGTCGCCGCCGGCCCGCCGTCACGGGTGCTGACCACCGAGCGGCTGCGTGAGCACTACGCCGCCGACGTCGAGGTACTCACCACGGCCGACGGCCATCCCGTCGTCGTGCCCGTGCGCACCGCGGGCGCGCGCTGATCAGACCAGCCAGGCCACGGCACCGCCGACGGCCACCAGCGCGGCGAGTCCGAACGCGACGGCCAGGACACGCGAACCGTTACGCCACGTGCTGTACACGCCACCGAGAAGGAAACCGGCGACGCCGAGCAACAGCACGCCGACCCACTGCTGATCCACTTACAGCACACCCTTCGTCGACGGCACGCCCCCGGCGCGCGGGTCGTTCTCCGTGGCCGCCCGCAGGGCCCGGGCCACCGCCTTGTACTGGGCTTCCGCGATGTGGTGCGGATCCCTGCCGTGGATCACGCGGACGTGCAGCGCGAGCTGCGCGTGGAACGACAGCGACTCGAACACGTGCCGGGTCAGCACGAACGGGTAGTTGCCGCCGATCGTGAAGGTGTCGAACTGCTCCGGCTCGCCGGTGTGCACGCAGTACGGCCTGCCGGAGACGTCGATCGCCGCGTGCGCGAGCGTCTCGTCCATCGGGATCCAGCAGTCGCCGAAGCGGCGGATGCCCTTCTTGTCGCCGAGCGCCTGGCGGATCGCCTGTCCCAGCACGATCGCGGTGTCCTCGACGGTGTGGTGCGCGTCGATGTGCACGTCACCGGTCGCGGCGACCGTCAGGTCCAGCGAGCCGTGCGCACCGAAGGCGGTGAGCATGTGGTCGTAGAACGGCACACCTGTCGACACGTCGACCTGCCCCGTGCCGTCGAGATCCACGTCGACCCGGATCGACGACTCCTTCGTCGTCCGTTCGACCTTGCCCGTCCGGCTCACCGGCCGACCTCCTTGCTCGCCTCCAGGAAGGCGTCGTTCTCGTCCGGGGTACCGATGCTCACCCGCAGGTGCCCGTCGATCCCGATGTCACGAATCAGCACACCCTTGTCCACATAGGACTTCCAAGCCGCCGACGGATCGGCGAACCGTCCGAACAGGATGAAGTTGGCGTCACTCGGCACGGGCTCGAAACCCAGTCCTCGCAACGCGTCCGCCACGCGGTCCCGTTCGGATGCGAGCGTGGCCACGGAACCGAGCGTGGCGTCGGCGTGCCGCAGTGCGGCACGCGCGGCGGCCTGGGTGAGCAGCGAGAGGTGGTACGGCAACCGCACCAGCTGCAGCGCGTCGACCACCGCGGGCGAGGCCGCCAGGTAGCCGAGCCGTCCGCCCGCGAACGCGAACGCCTTGCTCATCGTGCGCGAGACGATCAGCTTCGCCGGGTACCGCGGCAACAGTTCCAGCGCGCTCGGCTGAGACGAGAACTCCGCGTAGGCCTCGTCGACCACGACGATGCCCGGTGCGGCCTGCAGTACGGCGTCGAGCTCCGCCAGCGGGATCGAACCACCCGTCGGGTTGTTCGGGCTCGTCACGAACACGACGTCCGGCTTGTGGTCGTCGACGATCCGCGCGGCCTCGGCGGCGTCGAGCGAGAAGTCCTCGCGGCGCGGCGCGGGCACCCAGTCGGTACGCGTGCCCGCCGAGATGATCGGGTGCATCGAGTACGACGGCTCGAACCCGAGCGCGCTGCGGCCGGGGCCACCGAACGCCTGCAGGATCTGCTGGAGCACCTCGTTGGACCCGTTGGCGGCCCACACGTGCCTGCTGGTGACCTCGACCCCGACCGACGACGTCAGATACGCCGCCAGATCCTCGCGCAACGCCACGGCGTCCCGATCCGGATAGCGGTGCAGCTGCGCCGCGACGTCGCGCACCGCCTCGGTCACGTCGTCGACGAGTGCGGGCGGCGGCGGGTACGGGTTCTCGTTCGTGTTGAGCAGCACCGGCACGTCCAGCTGCGGCGCGCCGTACGGACTCTTGCCGCGCAGGTCCTCCCGCAGCGGCAGATCGTCGAGCGTCACCTCGTCGGAGTTCCGCAGCTCGTCGGAACCCTGCGAATCCGGAGCCGTCACCGGGCTTCTCCCTCGAATCGTGCCTGCACCGCCTCGCCGTGTGCGGGCAGGTCCTCGGCGTCGGCCAGCGCGACGACCTTGTCGGCCACCTCGCGCAACGCGGCCTCGCTGTAGTCGATCACGTGGATGCCGCGCAGGAACGTCTGCACCGACAGACCCGAGGAGTGCCGTGCGAAACCGCCCGTGGGCAGGACATGGTTCGACCCGGCGCAGTAGTCGCCGAGCGACACGGGCGCGTACGGCCCGACGAACACCGCGCCCGCATTGCGCACCCGCGCGGCGTCCTCACGTGCGTTCGCCGTCTGGATCTCGAGGTGCTCGGCCGCGTAGGCGTCGACCACCGTCAGTCCGTCGTCCACAGTGGACACCAGGACGGTTCCGGACTGCGCGCCCCGCAACGCGGTGTCGACGCGCTCGGTGTGCTTCGTCGTCCCGACCCGGCGCTCCAGCTCGGCGTCGACCGCGTCCGCGAGCTGCTCCGACGTCGTCACCAGCACGCTGGCGGCGAGCGTGTCGTGCTCGGCCTGGCTGATCAGGTCCGCCGCGACGTGCCCCGCGTCGGCCGTCTCGTCGGCGAGGATCGCGATCTCCGTGGGCCCCGCCTCCGAGTCGATGCCGATGATGCCG
The DNA here is from genome assembly GCF_024171865.1 of Prauserella aidingensis. GTDB lineage: Bacteria > Actinomycetota > Actinomycetes > Mycobacteriales > Pseudonocardiaceae > Prauserella > Prauserella aidingensis. The sequence continues at coordinate 192,486 of NZ_JAMTCN010000003.1, forward strand.
CGCAGCATGCGCTTGGCCGCGGTGAGATAAACGTTGCCCGGTCCGGTCACCATGTCGACCGGGTCGAGCTCCGAACCGTCCGTGTCGACCGCGCCGTGGGCCAGTACGGCGACGGCCTGGGCACCCCCGACGGCCCACACCTCGTCGACCCCCAGCAGCGCCGCGGCGGCGAGGGTCGTCGGGTGCGGCAATCCGCCGAACTCGGCCTGCGGCGGGGAGCACAGCACGAGCGACCCGACACCCGCAGCCTGGGCGGGCACCACGTTCATCACGACACTCGACGGGTAGGCCGCCAGCCCGCCCGGCGCGTACAGGCCGACGCGGGAGACCGGCAGCCAGCGTTCGGTGACCGTGCCGCCGTCGGCGACCCGCGTCGTCACGTCGCCGCGCCGCTGGTCGGCGTGCACCGCACGGGCCCGGGTGATCGCCTCCTCCAGCGCGGCGCGGACCTGCGGGGCGAGCTCGGCCAGCGCCGTGTCGAGCGCGGCCTGCGGCACGCGCACCGTCGCGGGGCGCACCCCGTCGAACTTCTCGGTGTACTCGAGCACGGCCTCGACGCCCCGGTCACGGACCGCCTCGACCACCGGCCGCACCTGATGCAGCGCCGCGTCCACGTTCACCTCGGCGCGCGGCAACGTGGCGCGCAGCTCGGCAGGCCGGGGGACGCGACCTCGCAGGTCGGTGCGGTTCAACATGTCACCAGGGTACGAGGTGAGGACCGCCACCAGCGCACGGGCCACCACCCGCCACCACGGCCGCACCGGGTCCCGCCTGCCCCGGTGACGACCCGGACACCACACCCGCGGACGGCACCGTTCGGGCGGCCCGTCGCCGCCGCGCCCCACGTACGCTGACCCCTGCACGCTCGGACACGGACACGAAGGAGACCGGTTGATGGACGCGGCGCTGCGCATCGCCCTGTGCCAGGTCACGTCGACGGCGGACCCGGCGGCGAACCTCGAACTCGTGCGCACGTGGACGGCCGACGCCGCGGCGCGCGGTGCCCGCGTCGTCGTGTTCCCCGAGGCCACGATGGCGCACTTCGGCGTGACGCTCGCACCGCTGGCGGAACCGCTCGACGGGCCGTGGGCCTCGGAGGTGGCCGCGATCGCGGTCGAGCACGGTGTGCTCGTCGTGGCGGGCATGTTCACCCCGGACGGCGACCGGGTGCGCAACACCCTGCTGCTCACCGGCCCCGGCGAGCACCGCGGTTACGACAAGATCCACCTGTACGACGCCTTCGGATTCCACGAGTCGAAGACGGTCGCAGGCGGCGACGAGCTCGTCACCGTGGACGTCGACGGCGTGCGACTGGGCGTCGCGACCTGCTACGACGTGCGGTTCCCCGCCCTGTTCCAGCAGCTGACGGAGGCCGGCACGCACGCGGTGGCCGTCCCCGCGTCCTGGGGCGCGGGCGACGGCAAGCGGGAGCAGTGGGAGCTGCTCACGCGCGCCCGCGCGCTCGACTCGGGGAACTGGATCCTCGCGTGCGGACAGGCCGACCCGGCCGCGGCGGGCGTCGAGGTGAACCCCAAGGCGCCCACGGGCGTCGGGTACTCGACGGTCGCCGACCCGTTCGGGGGCGCACACGCCCGGGCGGGAGCGGCGCCGGAACTCGTGGTCGCCGACATCGACCCGGCCGCCGCCGAGGCATCCCGGAAGGCGACCGGCGCGCTCGCCAACCGCAAGCTCCGGTGACGACACCCGGCCCGTCGGCGGCCGGGTGTCGTCAGCGAGTCAGGTCCATCCCGACGTCGAGCGCAGGCGAGGAATGCGTGAGCGCACCGACGGCGAGACAGTCGACACCGGACTCGGCGTAGGCGCGGGCGTTGCCCAGGCGCAGCCCGCCCGATGATTCGAGTCGGGTCTTCGGGCTGCGCTCGTCGCGCAGTGCCACCGCTTCCCGGCACCGCTCGGGCGTGAAGTTGTCGAGCAGCACCTCGTCCGCGCCCGCGTCGAGCGCCTCGGCGAGCTGGTCCATGTCGTCGACCTCGACCTCGCACGGCAGGCCCGCGGCGCGTTCCCTCGCCAGGTTCAGTGCGGCCGTCACCGATCCCGCCGCGACCACGTGGTTGTCCTTGATGAGCACGGCGTCCCCGAGCCCCATGCGATGGTTGACCCCGCCGCCGCACCGGACGGCGTACTTCTCCAGCAACCGCAACCCCGGCAACGTCTTGCGGGAATCGCGGATCGCACACCCCGTTCCGTCCACGGCCGACACCCAGGCCGCGGTGGCCGTCGCGATGCCCGACAGGTGGCACAGCAGGTTCAGCGCCGTCCGCTCCGCGGTGAGCAGGTCCCGCACCGCTGCCCGCACCACCAGCACCGGCTCGCCCGGCTCGGCGCGGGCGCCGTCGGCCACCCGTGACTCGACGTCGTACCGGTCGCCGAGGACCTCGTCGAACACCGCCAGCGCCGCGGGCACGCCCGCCACGACACCCGGCGCCCGCGGCGTCAGCGCGGCCGTCGCGGTCACGTCGGCACCGACCGTCGCCGCCGTCGTCGCATCCGGGCCGTACCGCAGGTCCTCGGCCAGCGCCGTCGTCACGACCCGGCGCAGATCCTCGACGTCCGGTCCGTTCCCGCTCACCTCGACCACGTCACCCTCACTCACGCCGTCCTCGCTCCCGTCCGCATCGTTCGTGTCGCCGTCGTTCGTGTCGCTGTGGTTCGGGTCGGCGGGGTTCACGCCGCCGCCGGGGCCGCCGTCTCGGCCAGCACGGGCTGACCGGACGGGCCGAGCCGGATCGTCCGGCTGCGCCGCCAGGACACGTCGTCCCGGTCGGGGAAGTCCGTGCGGACGTGACAACCCCGGGACTCCGTGCGGGCCGACGCGGCGGCGACGAGCGCCCGCGCCACCAGCGTCAGCGCGGCGTCCTCGACCCCTTCCCGGGTCCACGCGGCCGCGCGCGGTCCGGATTCGCAGGTCCGCCTCGCCGTCGCCAGGTCCAGGACCGACCCGGCGACGGCGAGGCCGTCCGCGTCACGGCCGATCGCGGCGTACCGGCTCATCACACGCTGCACGTCGTCCCGGGGTGCGGACTCGAACGGTGCGGCGTCCCGTCCCGTGCCGGTCCAGGCCGCGGTGCCGTCCCCCGACCGGACCGGCCTGCACGAGGACAGGTCGGCCGCCACCGCGTCGGCGGCGCGCCTGCCGACGACGAGTCCTTCGAGGAGACTGTTCGACGCGAGCCGGTTCGCACCGTGCAGACCGGTGCGCGCCACCTCGCCGACGGCGTAGAGACCCGCCACCGGGGTGCGCCCGTCGGTGCCCGCGACGACCCCGCCGCACGCGAAGTGCGCGGCAGGCGCCACCGGGATCGGCTCCGTCGCCGGGTCGATCCCCGCGTCCGCGCACGCGGCCAGCACCGTGGGAAACCGCGCGGCGAAACCGTCGATACCGGTCGCGTCCAGGAACACGTGGTCGTCGACACCGCCCGGCGCGGCGGCGAGGTGCCGGATCACGGCCGCCGACACGACGTCCCGCGGGGCCAGGTCCGCCAGCGGGTGCACGCCCTCCATCACGCGTGCGCCGGTGGCGTCGACGAGTACCGCGCCCTCCCCGCGGACGGCCTCGGTGACCAGCGGGCGCCTGCCCCGGGCGCCGGGCGCGTACAACACGGTCGGGTGGAACTGCACGAACTCCAGGTCCGCCACGGGGGCGCCCGCCCGCAGCGCGAGGGCCACCCCGTCGCCGGTCGCGAGTTCGGGATTCGACGTCGCGCCGTAGAGCTGGCCGAGTCCGCCCGTGGCGAGCAGCACCGCGGGGGCGTGGACGACGCCGGCCCGGCCACGGTCGTCGAGGACCGTCACCCCGGCGATCCGGCCCGCGGGCGTGCGGACGGCGTCGACCGCCACGTGCCGTTCCAGTACCGCGACGTCGTCGGCCGCGGCCGCGACGAGGGCGCGCTGCACCTCGGCCCCGGTCGCGTCGCCGCCCGCGTGGATCACCCGCAGCGCGCTGTGCCCGCCTTCCCGCGTGCGTGCAGGCCCCGGCCCGTGCTCGGACCGGTCGAACACCGCGCCGAAGCGGCGGAGGGTGGCCACGGCCTCCGCTCCCCCGGCGACGATCTCCGCGACGGCTTCCGGGTCACAGAGCCCGGCTCCCGCGGTCTCCGTGTCCTCGGCGTGCGCGGCCACGCTGTCGCGGCCCTCCCCCGCCGCACCGGCGACACCGGGAACACCGTCCAGGACGGCGGCGATCCCGCCCTGAGCCCAACGCGTGTTGCCGTCCTCGATCGCCCCCTTGGTGACGACGAGTACACGCAGGCCGCGCTCGCGGAGCCGCACCGCGGCGCTCAGGCCCGCGGCGCCGCTGCCGAGAACGACGACGTCCGCGGCGGCCTCCCACCGAGGACCGGGAAAATCGGTTTTCGCCTCACGGTCGCTAACCGCGTCGACCGCCGGATCGCTCATTCGCCGCCGCCCGACGTGCCGATCTCGATCATCCGCCGCACGGACGCGCGGCCGCGTTCGGCGATCTCGGGGGCCACGTGCACCTCGTCGGCGCCCTCCCGCAGCGACCGCAGCAGCGCCGCCGGGGTGATCATCTTCATGTAGCGACAGGACGCGCGGTCGTTGACGGCGCGGAAGTCGATCTCCGGTGCGGCCTTGCGGAGCTGGTGCAGCATGCCGACCTCCGTGGCCACGAGCACCGACTCCGCCTTCGTCTCGCGCGCCGCGGTGAGCATGTCGCCCGTCGAGAGGATCTTCACGCGGTCCTCGGCGACCGCACCCTCGCCCGCGAGGTACAGCGCCGACGTCGCGCAGCCGCACTCCGGGTGGATGAACAGGTCGGCGCCCGGGTCCTCCTCGGCGCGTTCGGCCAGCTCGGGACCGTTGATCCCGGCGTGCACGTGGCACTCACCCGCCCATACGTGCAGGTTCTCGCGGCCGGTGACCCGCTTGACGTGCGCGCCGAGGAACTGGTCCGGACAGAACAGCACCTCGCGGTCGGCCGGGATCGACGCGACGACGTCGACCGCGTTCGAGGAGGTGCAGCAGATGTCGGTCTCGGCCTTCACCTCGGCCGTGGTGTTGACGTACGAGACGACGACGGCGCCGGGGTGCTGCGCCTTCCACTCCCGCAGCTGCTCACCGGTGATCGAGTCGGCGAGCGAGCAGCCGGCACGGGCATCGGGGATCAGCACGGTCTTGTCCGGCGAGAGGATCTTCGCCGTCTCGGCCATGAAGTGCACGCCGCAGAACACGATGGTCGACGCGTCGCTCTCGGCGGCGATACGGCTGAGTGCCAGTGAGTCGCCGGTGTGGTCGGCGATCTCCTGGATCTCGGGCAGCTGGTAGTTGTGCGCGAGCAGCACGGCGTCCCGCCGCTCCGCGAGGGAGCGGATCTCCTCCACCCACGCCGCATCGGCGGTCACGCCGCCGTAGGGCGTCAGGTCCGCTCCGGTGTCAGGGTCGCCGTTGATCGCCGTGTCGAGCGTCGGCATGTCGAGCCTCCGGTCCGTGCATTCCCAGGGTTTTCGCCTTACAATCGAAAACCGTGCGGTCCCATATTAACAGCCGCGACCCGCTGGCACACGAGGTTCTCGCCGCCGTCCTCCAGGTCCGCAGCCCCCGAGGGAGCGACCGTCCGCCGTCGTTGCAGGTCCTGCTGTGGCGACGGGCTCTCGATCCGCACCTCGGACGTTGGTCACTCCCCGGCGGCAGACTGCGCGCCGACGAGGACGTCGAGACCTCCATCCGACGGCAGCTCGCCGAGAAGGTCGACATTCGCCAGCTCCGGCACGTCGAGCAGCTCGCCGTGTTCAGCGACCCACGGCGCGTTCCCGGACCACGCGTGGTGGCCACGGCGTTCCTCGGCCTCGTCCCCTCCGACGTCGACCCCGAGGTCCCCGAGGACACCGCGTGGCACCCCGTCGAAGACCTGCCCCGCACCGCGTTCGACCACCGCGACATCGTCACCGGCGCCCGCGACCGGCTCCGGGCGAAACTCAGCTACACCAACCTCGGTTTCGCACTCGTACCCCGCCGCTTCCCGATCTCCGTACTCCGGGACCACTACTCGGCCGCGCTCGGCTACCGCGTCTCCGCGACCAACCTGCAGCGCGTCCTCTCCCGGCGCGGGCTGCTCACCGACACCGGTGACACCGCACCGTCCGGGCGGAGCGGGGGCAGACCCGCCACGCTGTATTCGTTCGTCCACGACGACATGCAGGTCACCGATCCGTTCGCCGCCTTCCGACCACCCGCGGCCGGCCGGGCCCGGACCTCGTGAACGGGCGGGGTCCGGCGCTGATGAACAGGCGCGGCCCGCCGCGACGCCGTAACGTGAAGCCGTGGCCGACACGAGACCGGATGCCGCGCGGGAAGCGCTGCCGTTGTTCCCGTTGCAGACCGTCCTCCTGCCGGGCACGTCGCTGCCGCTGCACGTCTTCGAGCCGCGCTACCGCCAGCTGACCGCGGACCTGCTCACCGGCGCCGTCCCCGACCGGACGTTCGGCGTCGTCGCGCTGCGCTCTCCTCTGCTGCGCGAGGTGGACGACCTCGACCACGTCCACACCATCGGGTGCGCCGCACGGCTCGAAGAGGCGAAGCCGCTCCCCGACGGCCGCTACGACCTCACCACGACCGGCATGCGGAGATTCGTGCTGCACGACATCGACACCCGGTCCGCCCCGTACCTCATCGGCACGGTGAGCCGCCTGGACGACCTGCCTCTGGCGGGCGAATCGGACGACGACGAGGCCGCGGAGGAGGCCGCCTCGCGATTGGGCGACCTGGCGCGGGCGGCGCACCGCCGCTACTGCGACGCCGCCTGGCCCGACGAGGGCAGGCGCACACCCCCGTCCGACACCGACCCGGCCACGCTGTCGTACCTGCTCGCGGCGGACTGCCGGCTGCCTCTCACAGACCGCCAGGCGCTGCTCGAACAGCGGGCTCCACTGCCGCGCCTGCGGGAGGTGTGCCGGCTGCTCAATCGGGAGGCCGGATTCCGGTCGCTGTTGCGCGCCGTTCCGACGTCGCTGCCCGACATGGACGGCGGCACCGGGGCGGGCACGGCGAGGAGCCTCAACTGACGCACGCGCCCGTACCGAACGCTCACATGGGACGCCGGTAGGTCAGCCCAGCCTGCGCCCGAGGTCGTCGCGGCTGTTCCAGATCGCCGCCATGCCGTACACGAGCGCGGTCGTCAGCGGCTGGGCGAGCACCGCCCACCCGGTTTCGAGCACCGGCGCGGCCTCGACCACCGTGCCCACCTCGGGCGGTTCGGTGATCGCGTACCGGCCACCGGCGAACGACAGGCCCATCTGCATCGCCAACCACGCCGAGACGACGGATCCCAGGACCGCTGCGACGAGGATCACCGGTCCGCGCCGCTCACGCAGGAGCCACACCACGAGCCCGACCGCGATCCCCGCGGCGAGGCCGAGGAGCAGGAACACGGCGAGCGCGTCGAACCGGTGCCAGCTCTCCAACTGCAACGGCAGTTCGCCCGCGTCGCCGCCCATCACACGCATCCGCTGCGGGGGCGCGAGCAACGACCACAGCCAGCCGACCGGAATGCCCAGCAGCGCCACGAACGACACGACACTGATCGCGGGCAGCAGGTCCGCCTTCACGACCACCTTCGGCCGCTCCACACGCACGCCTTCGAGCGCCAGCGCCGACCATGCGGGCTGCTCGGTCCGCTGCTCCGACAACGGGCGTCCTCCTCGCTGCTGCGCTCTGCTCGCTGCTGCGCTCTGCTC